>NZ_PJRS01000023.1 GCF_002858925.1 Caulobacter zeae | reverse complement strand
CGAAGCGGCCGACTTGGCCCCCTCGGCGTCCAGGAACTGGTTGCACCCCCAGCCGACGAGCACCCCCAGCACCATCGCGCCGACGATCAGATAGGCGAAGCGTTTGTTCATAGGGTCTTCCGTTCCCCCTCGACCGCGTGGCGACCGGGCCTGCTGAAGCGCCCTCCCAGCAGGCGCATTCGTTTCGTGGACGCCCCGAGAGGGGGCATGTGGCGCCCCTTTTGGCCGAGCAGGGCGGCTTCGTCCATGCCTGCGGCGTCACAAAGGCGCAGGCTGGCGGCGCTATGCTCGCCCCAGCGCCTGGCCGCGCCCCGCTCTGGTCAGGCTGCGGCAAGGCTGATATAGGACGCCATGTCTAACCAAGAAAAAGCAATCGCCGTCGTCGAACGGCTCAACTCCGAATACGAACGCGCCGTCGAGGCGCTGCGCACCGCCCTCCGGGCCTATCTCGAAAATGGAACCCGCCCCGACCCGCAGATGCGGTTCGACGGCTCGTTCACCTATCCCGAGCTGCGCCTGACCTACGATCCCGAGGCCCTGCCGCCGAAGCTGGCGCGCTCGTTCGCCCGGGTCAGCCGTCCGGGCGTCTACTCGACCACGGTCACCAAGCCGGCCCAGTTCAAGGACTATCTGGTCGAGCAGCTGACCCTGCTGATGGACGATTTCGAGGTCGAGATCGAGATCGCCCGCTCCGAGCAGGAGATCCCCTATCCCTACGTGCTGGACGCCAGCATCGACCTGAACCAGGCCGACGTCCGCAGCGAGGACATCGCCCGCTTCTTCCCGACCACGGACCTGGCCTTCATCGGCGACGAGATCGCCGACGGCGTCTGGAGCCCGGTGCTGGAAGAGACCCGGCCGCTGGCCCTGTTCGACGGCCTGCGCACCGACTTCTCGCTGGCCCGCCTGCGCCACTACACCGGCGCTCCGGCCGAGCACGTGCAGCCGTTCATCCTGTTCACCAACTACCACCGCTACGTGGACGAGTTCGTCCGCTGGGGCGTGGAGCAGCTGAAGAAGCCCGATAGTCCGTATACGGCGCTGTCGTGCTCGGGCGGCGTGGTGGTGACGGCCGATACGCCGAACGCCGAGCAGGCGATCGCCGACGGCGCCTGGCGCAAGCACCAGATGCCGGCCTACCACCTGATCGCCCCGAACGGTCAGGGCGTCAGCCTGGTCAACATCGGCGTCGGCCCGTCCAACGCCAAGACCATCTGCGACCACCTGGCCGTGCTGCGCCCGCAGGCCTGGCTGATGATCGGCCACTGCGGCGGCCTGCGCGACACCCAGACCATCGGCGACTACGTGCTGGCCCACGCCTATCTGCGCGACGACCACGTGCTGGACGTGGTGCTGCCGCCGGAGATCCCGGTGCCGTCGATCGCCGAGGTGCAGCGCGCCCTCTACGACGCGGCCAAGGCGATCAGCGGCGACACCGGCCAGGAGCTGAAGAAGCGCCTGCGCACCGGCACCGTGGTCACCACCGATGACCGCAACTGGGAACTGCGCCACAGCCTGTCGGCCCTGCGCTTCAACCAGAGCCGCGCGGTCGCCATCGACATGGAAAGCGCCACCATCGCCGCCCAGGGCTATCGCTTCCGGGTGCCGTACGGGACCCTGCTGTGCGTGTCGGACAAGCCGCTGCACGGCGAGATCAAGCTGCCGGGCCAGGCCAACGCCTTCTACGAGCGGGCGATCAGCCAGCACCTGCAGATCGGCATCCTGACCTGCAAGCTGCTGCACGAGGAAGGCCCGAACCTTCACTCGCGCAAGCTGCGCGCCTTCGATGAGCCGCCGTTCCGGTAAGGGCGGCGTCAGTCTGAAAACGACGAAGGGGCGGTGGTCATCCACCGCCCCTTTTCCTGGACTCCGTTCCGGCTTAGCGCGGCGGCTGGAAGCTGATGGGGATGTTGACCCAGCCGTTCCCGGCCGGCTTGCCGTCGGGCAGGGTGGGGTCCATTCGGAAATGCTGGCTCAGTTGCAGGGCCGCTTCGCCGAAGCCCGCGCCCGTCGGCAGCTCGCTTGCGACCTTGCAGCGGTGCAGCTCGCCTTGGGGCGTCACGTCGCAGCCGATCACCGCGCGGCCCGCGAGCTTCTCCGCCTTGGCCTGCGCCGGGTAGTAGCGGTCGAGGTCGGCGATGTCGGGCTTCTGCACCCAGACCGGTCGCGAGACGACCGGCTTGGGGGTCACCTCGGGATTGGCGGCCCAGACCGCGCCGGCGGCCGTGGAGGCCAGCAGGGCGACGAGGGCCAGGCCGGCCTTGCGGCGCAGCGGGGTGAGGGAGGCGGCGTTCAGCATGGTCAGTCTCTCCTTCAGGGGATGGGGCCCCGCCGCCGGCCAATGGCAGCCGAGCGGGGCGGTCTTGGCCGTCAGCACCGTGCTGAGCAGCGTTTCGGCATAGAGACGGCGGGCGTGCGGATGGCGCGCGATCACCGCCGCGTCGCAGGCGATCTCCTGGTCGACGCGCAGGGCCCTGGCGGCGAGGTGGACCAGCGGGTTGAACCAGCACAGGCATTGCAGGGCCACGACCAGGCCGTTGATGGTCGCGTCGCCCCGGCGCAGGTGGACGTCCTCGTGGGCCAGAACCAAGGTGCGGGCCTCGCCTTGGAAGCGCTGGGCGAAGTCGGCCGGCACGACGATGCGGGGACGCAGGGCGCCCAGCACCAGAGGTCCGGCGTCCACATGCTCGCCGCGCAGCACGCCGGGGGCGCCGTCCAGGGGCGTCAGCCGGCCGGCGGCGCGCACGAAGCGGAGCTGGCGCAGGGCCAGGAGGCCGAAGGCCGCCGTTGCGCCGATCGCCCAGACCCATACGGCGATGTCCGTCAGGCTGGCCATCTGCTGGGTGGCCCGGGCGGCGGCGGCCACCGCCTTGGGCGTCAGTTCCACCGTCTGGTAGAAGGTCATGGCCGTGGGCGCGCGGACTGGGATCAGGCTGACCAGGGCGCACAGCGGCGCGGCCAGCCACAGGGCGTAGGCGGCCAGGGGGCCGAGCCGCCGGCGGACCGGCTTGCGCAGCAGCATCACCGCGACGATGGCGGCGGCCAGGGCCAGGTTGGCGCGGATCAGCGCCTCGACGATGTCGCCGCTCATCTGGAAATCCTCTCGACCAGGGCCTTCAGCTCGGCGACGTCCTCGTCCGACAGCTTGCCGCCCTCCGAGAACTGGGTGACCAGCGGCGCCAGACGGCCGTCGAACAGCCGGTCGAGCAGGCCCTGGCTCTCGGCCTGCACGTAGTCGCGGCGGGCCAGCAGGGGGCTGTAGAGATAGCGGCGGCCGTCGGGCTGGGCTGCGATGGCCTTCTTCTTCAGCAGCCGGCTGATCAACTGCTTGACGGTGCCCTCGGTCCAGCCGTTGGGCTCGCCGACCTCGGCGATGATCGCCTCGGAGGTCAGCGGCTGCTTCCGCCACAGCGCCTCCATGATGACGCTCTCGGCCGAACTGATCTTCATGGCGCTCCCTCCCGATCGATGACGCTTGTCAACGATGGCGACGTTGACAGTTGTCATCGTGGTCGTCAACCGGTGTTTTGCTTGAGCCCCCTTGAGGGAGAGGGAGGGGCCCGCTGCGTAGCAGTGGGAGGGTGAGGGGTTACGAGATCGGACGGCGTGCCGGCGCTCCGTCAAACGCCGTAACCCCTCACCCCGGCCCTCTCCCTATGGGAGAGGGGGCTTCCTCAGCGCGAAATCCGGTCCAGGAACCCCACGATCCCGGTCGCCAGGCTCGGCTCCATCACCGCGCTCATGTGGTCGCCGGGCACGCGCTGGGCGCGGCCGTTCGGGAGCATGCCGGCCAGGGCCTCGGCCGAGCCGTTGTCGTCGTCGCGCTGGCCGGCGATGACCAGGGTCGGGACGTCGATGCGGGCGATATCTTCCGCCGAGGTCGGGACGAAGGCGTTGAGCACGCCCAGCATGGCCTCGGGTCTGAGGTCGCCGGCGGTCATCATCGCCCGCACGCGGCGGCCGACGCGGGGGTCCTTGGCCTGATCGCCGTGGCGGATGGCGTCCTCGAACATCGCCGCCCGCTCGCCCGCGCCCATCAGGCCCGAGGCGCCCATGCCGGCCAGAACGAGCCGCTCGGGCCGCGCGCCGCGCACCATCATCCGCACCGCCGTGCGCGCGCCCAGCGAATAGCCGACGAGGTCGTAGTCGGTGAGATGCAGGTGCGTGACCAGCGCCTGCTGGTCCATGGCCAGGACGTCGGCGGGCCAGGCGGTCGGATCGCTGGGCGCGTCCGAGCGGCCGTGACCGCGCAGGTCGGGGGCGATCACCTTGCGGCCGGCGCTGACCAGGGCCTGGGCGATGCCGGGCAGGAACCAGTTGCTCTCGGCGCTGGCCAGGAAGCCGTGCAGCAGCAGGGTCGGCCAGCCCTCGCCCAGGGTGCGGTAGGCGATGGAAACGCCGTCGAAGCTCTGGAATCGCTGGACCGGAAGCATGGGCGCACAATCTGCGCGGACGCACCGTTCGTCCAGACTCTCGATTTCGTCACGGGACGCGACTACATCGACGCCATGACCCGTCACATCCCTCTGCAAGGCGTCGAGAACTTCCGCGATTACGGCGACTACGCCGCCGGGGCTGGACGCCTCAGGAAGGGGCTGTTGTTCCGCGCCGCCCACCAGGCCGACGCCACCGACGAGGACCTGGCGGCCATGGGGAGCCTCGGCCTCGTCACCATCGTTGATTTGCGCCGCGCGCCCGAACGCCAGCGCGAGCCGTCGCGCCGCTGGACCGGGTTCTCGGCCCAGGTGATCGACAACGACCTGGGCGGGCAGGGCGACGATCCCTGGCAGACCTTCCTGCGCGGCTGGGACTACGCCGAGGCCGACCTGCGCGGCTACATGGTCGAGTCCTATCGCCGCAAGCCGTTCACCCCGCGCCATGTCGACCTGTTCACCCGCTACTTCGCGGCGCTGGCGGAAGGGAAGGGGCCGGTGCTGATCCACTGCGCCGCCGGCAAGGACCGCACGGGCCTGCTGGCCGCCCTGACCCACCACCTGGCCGGCGTGTCGCGCGACGACCTGGTCGAGGACTATCTGGCCACCAACGATCCCGAGCGCTACGCCCGCATCGGCGAGCGGATCGGCCATTATCTCGCCGGCTACACCGGCTCGGTCCCGCCCGAGGCGGCGATCCGCGCGGCCCTGGCGGTCGAGGCCGAATATATCCTGGCCTCGGTCGAAGCCATCGAGGCCGCCCACGGCTCGATCGACGCCTATCTGGAGACGGTGCTGGGCGTCGACGGCAAGGCCCGCGAGGCGATCCTGGCGCACATCCTGGCCTGAGGTTTCGCAACGCCTTCCAGCCGTCATCCCGGCCGTCGCGGAGCGGAGAGCCGGGACCCGGGCGACTGGGCTCGGCGCTTGGATCGGCCGCCGGGGGAAGGCAGTCGCATTGCGGTCGCCCCGGGTCCCGGGTCTGCGGCCCGCTTCGCGGTCCTTCGCCCGGGATGACGGCTGAGATCCACATTCCATGGCGATTTTCCCGTCTTGATGAAGAAGGCGTGACAAACCGGCGTTCGCGGGCGAGGCTCCGCTTCAGGGTCGCGTCAGACGACCCGCAGCAGGGCGGATACCATGAGCGAGGTCTTGGACGGCGCGCCCGCGCGCCTGGGCGTCGAACAGGCGGCTGCGCGAAAGCCGCTGACCCGGGGCGGATGGTCCTGGGTGCTGCACCAGGGCTCGCGCGACGTCTATGTGGTGCTGGTCACCATCTACATCTTCGCCCCCTATTTTTCCGGCGTGCTAGTCGGCGACCCGGTGCGGGGCCAGGCCCTGATGGCCCAGATCGCCACCACCTACGGCCTGATCGTCGCCCTGACCGCTCCGATCCTGGGCGCAGCGGTCGAGAAGTACGGACCGCGCAAGCCGCTGGCCGCCACGTTGCTGACCATCATGCTGCCCGCGCTGATCGTGCTGTGGTGGGCGACGCCGGGCGGCGGGCTGCCGCTGGCGGCGACGGCCGGGGCCCTGATCGTGCTGGGCGTGGCCTATAACTGGGGCGACGTGGCCGCCAACTCGCTGCTGCCGCGCGCAGCCGCCGAGCCCGGCCAGGCCTCGCTGCTGTCGGGCCTGGGCTATGTGTTCTCCAACGGCCTGTCGGTGCTGATGCTGATCCTGATGCTGTGGGGCTTCGTGCTGCCGGGCCAGGTCGACTGGCCGGGGATTCCCAAGACGCCGTTGCTGGGGCTGTCGACCGGCCATCATGAGCCCAGCCGCCTGTCGGGGCCGCTGTCGGCCCTGATCATGGCGCTGGGTGCGATCCCGTTCCTGCTGTGGACGCCCGATGCGCCGCGCACCGGCCTGCGCGTCGGCGCGGCGCTGAAGGCGGGTCTGGTCCTGCTGCGCGACACCTTCGCCAACCTGAAGGGCCACCGGGACGTCGCCACCTTCCTGGCGACGCGAATGCTCTATTGCGACGGCATGACCGCGCTTCTGGTGTTCGGCGGGCTGTTTGCGGCCGGGGTGATGGGCTGGGGCGCGCTGGAGATGCTGGTCTATGGCGTGTCGCTGAGCCTGGTCGGCGCCTTGGGCGGCTTCCTGGCCCCCAAGCTCGACCGCGTGCTGGGGCCCAAGCGCGCCGTGCAGATCGAGATCGCCGGCTGCCTGGCGGCGCTGATCTGCCTCTTGGGCATGCGGCCCGACCGCATTCTCTATGTCTTCGCCTACGACCCGGCCGGGCCGGCGGCGTGGGACGGGCCGATCTATCGCACCCTGCCCGAGCTGTTCTATGTGGGCCTGGGCCTGGTCATCGCCATCTGCGTCACCGCCCAGTATGCGTCGAGCCGCACCCTGCTGGTGCGCCTGGCGCCGGCCGACCGCACGGCGGCGTTCTTCGGGCTCTACGCGCTGTCGGGCACGGCGACGGTGTGGCTGGGCTCGGCCCTGGTGGCGGCGGCCACGACCCTGTTCCACAGCCAGGTGGCCGGCTTCGTGCCGATCGTCGCCCTCATGGCCCTGGGCGCGCTGGGCCTGTTCGCCGTGCGCGGCGGCGGGCGCGAGGCTTGAGGCTGTAGCCGTCGGCCACGCGCGGCGCTATCACCCGCCGATGCGCGACGTCGCCCTCATCGCCGCTCCGTGGCGGGACCCCCTCTGGGCCGCGGCCCCCTTCCGGGACGAGCCCTTCGCCTGCGCCCTGCTGTCAGGCGGCCCGGGCGAGCGGTGGTCCTACCTGCTGCGCGCGCCCGACCAGACCCTGACCCTGGAGGCGGCCGATCGGCGCGACCCGTTCGCGGCCCTGGCGGCCATGATCGGTCCGGCCCTGCCCAGCGATCCCGAAGGCCCGCCGTTCCAGGGCGGCGTCCTGGGCCTGGCCGCCTACGAGCTGGGCGACCGCATCGAGGCGCTCGATCTGGCGCGCGGCGACTGGCCCGACCTGGTCTGCGCGCGCTATCCGGCCCTTCTGGCCTTCGACCACATGCAGCGCACGGTCGTCGCGGTCGGTCGCGGCGAGGGGCGCGCGCAGGCGGAAAGCCGCGCCCGCGCCGCCCTGGCTTGGCTGGACGCGCCGGCCTGCGATCCCTTCGAGGGGCGGCTGTGCGAGGCGTTGGAGGCCGAGCCGCCCGAGGCTTATGAGGCTGCGGTCGCCGACGTGGTCGAGCGGATCTTGGGCGGCGAGATCTTCCAGGCCAATATCGCCCGCGCCTGGCGGGGCCGGCTGGCGCCGGGCGCCGATCCCTTCGACCTTTTCACCCGCCTGCGCGGCGCCAGCCCCGCGCCGTTCGCCGCCTGGCTGCGGCTGCCCGGGCGGGCGATGGTGTCCAACTCGCCCGAGCGGTTCCTCAAGGTGCGCGGCGGCGAGATCGAAACCCGGCCGATCAAGGGCACGCGTCCGCGCGGCGCCGATCCCGCCAGCGACCGCGCCCTGGCCTTCGAGCTGTCGACTAGCGCCAAGGACCGGGCCGAGAACCTGATGATCGTCGACCTGATGCGCAACGACCTGGCCAGGGTCAGCCCGCCGGGCGGCGTGCGCACGCCCGATCTGTTCAAGGTCGAGACCTTCGCCAACGTCCATCACCTGGTCTCGACGGTGGAGGGGCGGTTGAAGCCGGGCCTTGGCGTTTCCGACCTGCTGCGGGCGACCTTCCCGCCGGGCTCGATCACCGGCGCGCCCAAGGTGCAGGCCATGAAGGTGATCGCCGGCCTCGAAGGCCCGCGCGGACCTTATTGCGGCTCGCTGTTCTGGGCCGGCTTCGACGGGGCCTTCGAGTCCAGCGTCCTGATCCGCACCGTCGCTCTCGCCGAGACCGAGAACGGCTGGATGCTGGAATCCAAGGCCGGGGCGGGCATCGTCGCCGACAGCGACCCGCTGTCCGAGCGGCTGGAGACCGAGGCCAAGATCGACGCCCTGCGCCGGGCGCTGACGGGGGAGGGCGCATGATCCCGCTCAATGATCGCGGCCTGCTGCTGGGCGACGGCCTGTTCGAGACCCTGCTGGCGCTCGACGGCCAGGTCCGCCACGTCGAGGCGCATCTCGACCGCATGGCGGCGGGTTGCATCGCGCTGGGCCTGCCGGCGCTGGATCGCGACCTGGCGCTGGGCCTGGTTCTGGCCGCGCCGGGCGAGGCGGGCCTGACCGCCGGCCGCGCCGCCGTGCGGCTGACCCTGACCGCCGGCTCGGGCGGGCGGGGGCTGGACCGGCCCGAGGCGCCCGCCTGCGTGCTGCTGGCCTCGTGCGCGCCCGCGCCGCCGGCCGGCGCGCCGGCTCGGGCGGTGGTGGCTTCGGTTCGCCGCAACGAGGGCTCGCCCGCCTCGCGGCTGAAGACGCTGTCCTATCTCGACAACGTGCTGGCCCGGCGCGAAGCGCGCGCCGCCGGCGCCGACGAGGCCCTGATGCTGAACAACCAGGGCCATCTGGCCTGCGCCTCGGCCGGCAATCTGTTCTGGCTGGAGGGCGAGACGCTGTCGACGCCGGCCCTGGATTGCGGCGTGCTGGCCGGCCTGGCGCGGGGGCGGATCCTGGCGGCGGCCGAAGGCCTGGGACTGGAGGCGCGCGAGGTCCGCGTCGGCCCCGAAGCGCTGGCGGGCGCGGTCTTCCTGACCAACAGCCTGACCGGGGTGCGGCCCCTGGTCCGGTTGGACGGTCGGGACCTGGGCGAGGATCCGCGCTTGGCGGCCCTGGCCGTCGCCGCCGGCTAGGCCCCTACTTCACCCAGGCCACGGTTTCGGTGCGGCGCGGGCGCAGATAGTAGGTGCGCCGGAAGGTGAACGAGGCGTCGTTTAGGCTGAGGGTCGGCGTGTAGCTGTAGCTGGTCGTGCTGATGATCACGCTGCTGCTGGCGGGCAGCACGCTGTCGGGCACGTTGGTCACCACGGCCCCGAGGGCCGGGCAGCCGGTCGGGCTGTTCTTGGGCGCGCTCCAGCCCACCGTGTCCTTGCCGTTGGCGTCGGAGACCACGCTGTAGAGGCACAGGCGCATGGGCGAGGACGGGAACGGCTTCATCACCGCCTGGCCGATGTTGTAGATGTCGTCGACCCGCGTCTGGTTGATCTGGCCGTTCTGGGCGGCCATGTCGCCGATCAGCGACGTGGCGTGGAACAGGCGTCGCTGGGCCATCATCGCCTGGGTCATCTCGGCCAGGCCGATGTAGAACAGCAGCAACAGCGGCGCCAGCAGGGCGAACTCGACGGCGACGGCGCCGCGGGTGTCGCGGGCGAAACGCTTCCGGGCGGGACTGGGGCGGCGGGGGATCATGCGGGGCAGCTCACGCTGGCGGCCGAACTGCTGTCGTAGGGCTCGTTGGCGAAGGCGGTGGTGAAGCCCAGGTTCGCCTTGCCGTTGCTCTTCTGCAGGACCGACGCCATCAGGGGCGTGATCAGGGGCCAGTCGTAGTAGGCGCGCACGATCACCAGCGAGCTTGGGCCGCCTGGATCCCAGCACGGGGTGTTGGGCGTGGTCAGGTTGCTGGTCGAGGTGAAGGTCGAGACCGTGCGCACGTCGACGCGCAGGCGTCCGGCGCAGCCGCTCTGCAGCCAGCTCATCCGCGCGCAGACCTTGTCCTTGAAGGCGCTGGCGGAGTTGGAGCCTGAGGTCTGGACCTGGCCGGTGCGGATCTCGCGGCCGGAGTCGATGACCGCGTTCTCGAGCACCATGGATGCGAAGAAGATCAGCGCCAGCTCGATGAGGCCGAACAGCAGCACCAGGAACGGTGCCAGCAACAGGGCGAACTCGACGGCGGTCGCGCCGTCCTGCGCGCGCGCGAAGCCGCCCAGCCGACGGCGGGCGGCCAGTTGCAGGCGGGCGTTCAGCGAAACGGGAGGCTTCCCCATGCGGCGGTCCGAGTTTGCGACTTGGGGGACCATAGCGGCCGCTCCCTAACCGCGCCCTAACCGCCGGTCGCGCGCGCGCACGCGCACGTGCGGCGTAACTGCGTGCGGCCTATCGTGTCAGGGCTGGCCGGGCGTCGACGGGGCGGTCGTCGGTTCGCTGGCGGTCAGGGCGATGCAGCGGCTCTCGCAGGCGTAGGCCGAGGCGGCCGCGCCGCGCTGGACGGTCACGGCGTCGGCCGACACGTCGGTCACCAGCACCTGGCCGCCGGCCAGCGAGCGGCCCTGGGCGTCGAAGGCGAACAGGGTGGTCACGCCCACGCGCTTGCCCAGGATCACCAGGGTGCGGTCGTTGACGACGCTGACGTCGGCGATCTGCGGATCGCCGACGACGATCTCGCGGGCCGACCCGTTCAGCGGAATGGTGGTCGCCTGGCCGGCGGCCACGGTCATGGTGCGCTGTGCGGGGGCGGTCGGAGCGGCCGCCTGGGCGGCCACGGCGGCGCCGCAGAGGCTGAAAAAGGCGACGATGGCGAGCGAGAGGCGGCGCATGGCGGTCCTGTCGGAGCGAAATCTGTGACCTCACCCTGACGAAGAATGGTCAATAAAGAACTAAGATTGGTCGGGGTGCGACAAGCTGCGCATTCTCGAATCCCTTGAGCAATAACGGGTTTTTGCTCCAAAATTGCCACGTAGTTAAGCGTTGGTAATGGTAAACTCAAATAAACCAAAAGAAAAATCACGAGAAAATCTCGATGTTTACTGGCGATTAATCGAGCTGGGCGAAATTGATCGTGTTTTCGGGGGTGAACAAGTCGCCATGGCTTGCCGGCCCAGCCAAGTTTTCTCAGCAGGAGATCAAGTCATGTCGAAGTTTGTCACGCGCTTCCTGAAGGACGAGTCGGGCGCCACGGCCATCGAGTACGGCCTCATCATCGCTCTGATCTCGGTCATCATCGTCACCGTCTTCGGCTTCCTGAAGGGCGGCCTGGAAAGCGCTTTCCAGAGCACCGCCGACACCCTCTCGAACCCGAACCCGTAAGGCGCGGATCGGAAAGGGAGACGTCCAATGGCTCGGCTAATTGGTCGCTTCCTTCAGGACGATCGCGGCGCCACTGCTATCGAGTACGGCCTCATCGCCGCGCTGATCAGTGTTGTTGTCGTCGCCGTCGTTCCCCTGCTCGGGCCGCCCTTGGAGGCGCTTTTCGAAGGGGCGGGCAACCGTCTTGAAAGCGCCGGTAAATAGGGGCGAAAAGCCGAGAGGCCGCTAAGTCAAGGGCCGCGACATTTCGATGTCGCGGCCTTTTTCTTTGCCTGCCGGCCAGGGTCTTCTCATGTTTCCGACGGTCTAGTCTGGAAACCATTGCTTCATCGGCTGCGACTAGACTGGCGAGCGATCCAGGATCGAGAGCCGCCATGCAAAGCCTGCAAATCCTTCCGCTGATCGTCTTCGCCGGGCTGGCCGTCGTCGCCGCCCTGAAGGACGTCACCAGCTACACCATTCCCAACTGGATCTCGCTGGCGCTGATCGCGGCCTTTCCCGTCGCCGCCCTGGTCGGCGGCGTCGGCTGGGCGCAGGCGGGGCTGTCGCTGGTCGTCGGCCTTGGCCTGCTGCTGGTCGGCATGGTCATGTTCGCGCTGCGCTGGGTCGGCGGCGGCGACGCCAAGCTGCTGGCGGCCTGCGCCCTGTGGATGGGCGTTCCTGGCGTCGCGCCGTTCCTGCTGACCACCGCCCTGGCCGGAGGGGCCCTCACCCTGGGCCTGATGAGCCTGCGCTCGGGGTGGCTGGCGCCGATGATAGCCGGGGGACCGGCCTGGGTGCGTCGCCTTGGCGACCAGAAGGGCGACATTCCCTACGGGGTGGCGATCGCCGCCGGGGCGCTGGCGGCGCTGCCGCAAAGCATCATTGGCCAAGCTTTGCTCAACTGATTGCGGACGGCTCCCGGCTTTCGGGAGTCCGCGTCAGGCTGTCGCGGCAGGAACCCGCATTCCACGGGGCTTCCTTTAGCGGCTGTTAACCATGGGCGCCGCAGTTTGCGATGCGGCCAGAACGGCTGTTCGATCCCTGCGTCCGGCGGAGTGAAGCTCTCCAGGCGCGCCGAACCCGTCCTGCCGACGCCAGAGCCTCGCCGCGCATGAACCCTGTCAGAATCATCATCGTCCTGGTCGCGGCCGCTTCGGCGATCGGCCTGGCCATGCTGATGCAGAAAGCCATGGGCGGCAAATCCGCCAAATCCGAGGTCGTCGCCTCGGCTCCCGGCGCGCCGACCCTCGACGCCAAGCCCATGACCCTGGTCCTGGTCGCCAAGCGCGACCTGGCGATCGGCACGCGCCTGACCAAGGACGACGTCGATTGGAAGGCCTGGCCGGCCGACGCCGTCAGCCCGGTCTACATCACCAATGGCGCGGCTTCCGTCGAACCCCAGGGCGCGGCCAAGGTGGTCAAGACCGCCGCGGAAGCCACCGGCGTGCTGGGCGGCGCTCCGCCGGAAGCCGCCGTCGAGGGCGCGATCGTCCGCGACCCGCTGCTGGCCGGCGAGCCCATCGTGCCGCGCAAGATCGTCCGCGGCGGCGAGGGCGGCTACCTGTCGGTCGTGCTTTCGCCCGGCACCCGCGCCATGGCCGTTCCGGTCACCTCCGAGACCGCCGCCGGCGGCTTCATCCTGCCCGGCGACCGGGTCGACGTGCTGATGAGCCGCGACGCCCCCAATGGCGACGGCGCCAGCGGCGGCAAGCAGGTGATCGCCGAAACCGTCCTGCAGAACATTCGCGTCCTCGCCCTCGACCAGGCCACGACCGCCGAGAAGGACGCCAAGACCATCGTCGCCGCCACGGCCACCCTCGAGGTGCGCCCGGCCGAGGCCGAGGCGCTGACCCGCGCCAAGGCTGCTGGTCCCGTCACCCTGGCGCTGCGCGCCTACACCGACCTGGGCGGCCCCTCCGGCGTCGCCGCCCCGACCCAGGATTCCACGGTCATCCGCATCAATCGCGGCGGACAGACCTCCAGCATCGCGGTGCGCCAATGACCCGCCGGTTCGCCTCCCTCTCGCTTTCGGCCTCGCTCGCCGTCCTGACGGCCCTGGCGCCCGCCGCGTCGGCCATGGCCGACGGCTACGCCGGCGACCGGGTCTACCGCCCGGCCCGGGCCGCGCCGCGCGCGCCGGCCCCGGTCGTCACCTATGCGCCCCCGCCGGTCGCCGACCAGGTGCTGCGGGTCGACCTGACCGCCGGCCCCGACGCCCGCGTGCTGAACCTGCCGCGCGGCAAGTCGGCGATCATCGAACTGCCGGTCGACGTCCGCGACATGCTGGTGACCAACCCGCAGGTGGCCGACGCCGTCCTGCGCAATCCGCGCCGCATCTACGTGCTGGGCGTGGGCAAGGGCTCGACCGACGCGGTGTTCTTCGACGCCGCCGGCCGCAAGCTGCTGACGCTGGCCATCCGCGTCGACGAGGACGCCGGCCTGCTGCAGGACACCCTGCGCAAGGTGCTGCCGGACTCGCGCATCGAGGTGCAGCCGGTCCGCGACAGCGTGATCCTGACCGGCACGGTCGCCAACGCCGGCGACGCCAGCAAGGCCGCCCTGGTCGCCCAGCAGTTCGTGGGCAAGCCCGAGCTGGTCGTGAACATGCTCAGCATCGCGGGCAAGGACCAGGTGATGCTCAAGGTGCGGATCGTCGAGGTCCAGCGCAGCATCATCAAGCAGCTAGGCGTCTCGACCAACAACCTGCTCAACGACGGCTTCAAGACCTACAGCCTGGGTCGCGAGAACACCTTCGCCATCAATGGCGGCATGGTCGGCGGCATGAACGCCTGCTACGGCCGCAACAACATCCGCACGACGAACTACACCAACAACGCGTCGGTCACCAACCAGGGCAGCGTGACCAGCGGCAACACGACGTCCAACGGCAGCTCGGTCTCCACGACCGTGCAATCCACCGACCCGCTGACCGGCACGGTGACCACCACGACCACCACGAGCGCTGGCCCGACGTCGTCGACCGGCACGAGCAATTCGCTGACGGGCATCATCTCCAGCGCCGCCAGCAACGCCTACAGCATGGCGACCGGCAACAACCTCAACGCCTGCCTCCAGGCCTTCGAGCGCGTGGGCCTGATCCGCACCCTGGCTGAACCCAACCTGACCGTGGTGTCGGGCGAGGCCGGCAAGTTCCTGGCCGGCGGCGAATTCCCGGTTCCGACCGGCAGCGACAGCGACGGCCGCGTGACCGTCGAGTTCAAGCCCTACGGCGTGGGCCTGGGCTATACGCCCGTGGTGATGTCGGGCGGCCGCATCTCGCTGAAGCTGTCGACCGAGGTGTCGGAGCTGTCGAGCCTGGGCGCCTTCACCCTCGGCTCGGGAACCTCCTCGACCCTGGTGATCCCGGGCCTGTCGGTGCGCCGCGCCGAGACGACCGTCGAGCTGCCCTCGGGCGGCGCCCTGATGATCGCCGGCCTGCTGCACCAGCAGACCAAGGAGAACATCGACTCGCTGCCGGGCATGACCTCGCTGCCGATCCTGGGCTCGCTGTTCCGGTCGCGCGACTACCTGAACGGCGAAACCGAGCTGGTGGTGATCATCACCCCCTACATCGTCGACCCCACCCGGCCGCAGGACCAGCAGACGCCCGCCGACGGCCTGCAGATCGCCGGCGACATGAGCACCGTGCTGCTGGGCCGCCTGAACAAGGTGGTCAAGGCCCCGCCGGGCGCCAACTCCGAGCGGACCTACCAGGGTCCGGTCGGCTACGTGATCGAATGAGGACGCGGACCATGACGCGAGCCAACACTCTTCGCGCGATCCTCGCTGGCGCGGCCCTGCTGGGCCTGGCCGCCTGCGCCACCACGGGCGCGCAGGGCCCAGCCCCGGCCACCGCGACCACGCAGTGGGACGACAAGGTCAAGGTGACCGCCGCGCCCGACGAGGTGCTGCTGGCGGTTCACGCCGAGGGGCTTTCGCCCCGTCAGGTCCAGGCGCTAGACGCCCTGCTGGCCCGTTTCACCGAAGCCGAGGCCAAGGAGCTGGTCGTGCTGGCGCCGGTCGGCGGAGCTCAGGCGCCGGCCGCCGGCCGCATGGCGGCCGTGGCGCGGGCCTACCTGATCGACGCGGGCGCGCCGCGCTTCGCCGTTCGCATCGACTCCTATCCCGCCGACGGCGACAAGGATCCGCCGCTGCGCGTCGGCTATCTGCGCCATACCGCCGAGATCCCGCGCTGCGGCTCCTGGGAAAACCTGTCGGCCACCCGCAACAATGAGGCCTATGGCAACTTCGGCTGCGCGGTGACCGCCAACATGGCCGCCCAGGTGGCCAATCCCGCCGACCTGCAGGGTCCGCGTCGCGAGGACCCGGCCGACGCCATGCGCCGCGGGGTGGTGATGGAGAAGTATCGCGCCGGCCAGGTGACCGCCTCGCAGAGGGACTCGCAGTCCGACGGCGCCGTTTCTCGGGTGGTGAAATGACGACCTTCCGGACGACTGATCCCGATCCGTTCGACCTGGGCTTCGAGGCCGACGACGAGTTCGCCGCGCCCGCCGGGGGCGATCCCTGGCGCACGGCGCCCGCTCCCGCGGCGGCGGCCAGCGACCCCTTCGCCGATTTTCCGCCGGCCCGCCGGCCGGAAGCCCGCTCGGCTATCGCTCCGGGGCTGGCGAGCCTGGCCTCCAATCCGTTCGCCGACCTGGCCCCGCCGGTCGCGGAGCCGCCGCGCCCGGCGCCGGTCGCCGCGCCCGAGTCCGCGTCGCCGGCCATGGACTGGAACATCTCGGCTCATGACGACGTCCTGCCGGGCGTCGACGCCGGCGTCGGCGAGGCCAGCGTGCCGCGCATCGCCATCCACGCCTTCGGCGTCCGCGCCGAGACCCTGGCGGTCATCGAGGCAGCCGCCGCCGACCGCCGCATGGCGCGCGCCTCGATCGTCGCCCGTTCGGGCGGCCTGGAGGCGGCCGTCGACTTCTACCAGAACCAGCCGACGCCCTCGCTGGTGCTGGTCGAGACCATGGACTCGGCCCAGCGCATGCTGGCCCTGCTGGACGGCCTGGCCCAGGTCTGCGACCCCGGCACCAAGGTCGTGGTCATCGGCCAGACCAACGACATCGCCCTCTATCGCGAGCTGATGCGTCGCGGGGTCAGCGAATACCTGACCCAGCCCAAGAGCCCGCTGCAGGTGATCCGCGCGGTCACCGCGCTCTATTCTGACCCGTCGGCGCCGTTCGTCGGCCGCCAGGTCGCCTTCGTCGGCGCCAAGGGCGGGGTGGGCTCGTCGACCCTGGCCCACAACTTCGCCTGGTCGATGGCCGAGCGGATGGAGGCGGCCACGGTCATCGTCGACCTCGACCTGCCGTTCGGCACCGCCGGCCTCGACTTCAACCAGGACCCGCTGCAGGGCGTGCTCGACGCGCTGAGCCAGCCCGAGCGCCTGGACCCGGTGCTGATGGACCGCATGATGGTCCGCTGCGGCGACCGCCTGTCGCTGCTGGCCGCGCCGGCCACGCTCGAGCAGGACTACGACATCGGCGCCGAGGCCTACGAGGAGGTGACGCAGAAGATGCGCGGCGCCGCCCCGTTCGTGGTGCTGGACCTGCCCCACACCTGGGCGCCGTGGACCCGCAAGGTGCTGGTCGACAGCGACGACCTGGTGATCGTGGCGACCCCGGACCTGGCCAGCTTGCGCAACGCCAAGAACATCGTCGACCTGGTGCGCCAGGCCCGTCCGAACGACATCCCGCCGCGTCTGGTGCTCAACCAGGTGGGCGTGCCGGGCCGTCCCGAGATCCCCGTCAAGGACTTCGGCGAGGCGCTGGGCGTGACCCCGTCGCTGGTGCTGCCGTTCGATCCCAAGCTGTTCGGCCAGGCGGCCAACAACGGCCAGATGGTGGCCGAGGTGGCGCCCAAGTCGAAGGCGGCCGAGGGCGTCGACCACCTGGCGCGGCTGATCAGCCGCCGCGAGGCGCCGGCGGCGACCAAGTCGGCGTCGATCCTGTCGGGCCTGTTCAAGAAGAAGTAGGGGCGAATGTTCGGCAAGCGCGATCAGGCCACCGTCACCGAGCGCCAGGCGCCGCCGCCCGCCCCGACCGGCGGGACGGCCATCGCCACGCGTCCGCAGCGGGTCGACCCCGCCGCGCCCCCTGCGGCTGCGCCGGCCAAGCCGGCGGCCGCGCCCAAGGCCACGCAAGGGCTGGAGCAGCTGCGCGCGGCCCAGGGTCAGCCCCAGACCGCCACGATCGTCCGTGAGCAGAGCGATTATTATCACGCCACGAAGACCACGATCTTCAACGCGCTGCTCAACACCATCGACCTGTCGCAGCTGGCCCAGCTGGACCAGAAGGCCGCCGCCGAAGAGATCCGCGACATCGTCGCCGAGCTGGTGGCGATCAAGAACGTCTCGATGTCGGTGTCCGAGCAGGAGCACCTGGTCCAAGACATCATCAACGACGTCCTCGGCTACGGCCCGCTGGAGCCGCTGCTGGCTCGTGACGACATCGCCGACATCATGGTCAATGGCGCGCACCGGGTGTTCATCGAAGTCGCCGGCAAGGTGCAGCTGACCAACGTCCGCTTCCGCGACAATCTCCAGCTGATGAACATCTGCCAGCGGATCGTCAGCCAGGTCGGCCGCCGGGTCGATGAAAGCTCGCCGATCTGCGACGCCCGCCTGCCCGACGGCAGCCGCGTCAACGTCATCGCGCCCCCCTTGGCGCTGGATGGTCCCACCCTGACCATCCGGAAGTTCAAGAAGGACAAGCTGACGATGAAGAACCTGGTGGAGTACCTCTCCATCAGCCCCGAGGGCGCGCGCGTCCTAGGCGTCATCGGCGCCTGCCGCTGCAACGTCATCATCTCGGGCGGCACGGGCTCGGGCAAGACGACCCTGCTCAACACCATGACCGCCTTCATCGACCCCACCGAACGGGTCGTGACCTGCGAGGACGCGGCCGAACTGCAGCTGCAGCAGCCGCACGTGGTGCGCCTGGAAACCCGTCCGCCCAACCTGGAAGGCCAGGGCGCGGTGACCATGCGCGACCTGGTCAAGAACTGCCTGCGGATGCGTCCCGAACGCATCATCGTCGGCGAAGTCCGCGGCCCCGAGGCGTTCGACCTGTTGCAGGCCATGAACACCGGCCACGACGGCTCGATGGGCACGCTGCACGCCAACAGCCCGCGCGAAGCCATCAGCCGCGTCGAGAGCATGATCACCATGGGCGGCTACGGCCTGCCCTCCAAGACCATCAAGGAGATGATCGTCGGCTCGGTCGACGTGATCATCCAGGCCGCCCGCCTGCGCGACGGCAGCCGTCGCATCACCCACGTCACCGAGGTGGTCGGCCTGGAAGGCGACGTCATCGTCACCCAGGACCTGTTCGTCTACGAGATCACCGGCGAGGACGAGCACGGCAAGGTGCTGGGCAAGCACCGCTCGACCGGCATCGCCCGGCCGCGCTTCTGGGACCGCGCCCGCTACTACGGCCTCGAGCGCGAGCTGGCCGAGGCGCTGGACGCGGCGGAGTAGGGCGGGGTCATGTTCATCCTGATCGCGGTCCTGGGCTTCATCACCATCGCGGGCCTCGGCTTCGTGCTGACCGGCGGCGGCGAAAGCGCCGGCGCCAAGGCGGCCAAGCGCGCCCAGGTGATCGTCGGCGGCGGCGAGCGCCAGGTCGCCGCGCGGGCCAAGGTCGCGGCCAACACCCCCGACGCCCGCCGCAAGCAGATCCTCAAGACGCTCAAGGAACAGGACCGCAAGCAGAAGAAGGCCACCCTGACGATCGCCGCGCGCTTGCGGGCCGCGGGCCTGGGTGAGAACGTCAAGCTGTTCTGGATCATCAGCGCGGTGCTCGGGGTGCTGGTCGCCGTGCTCCTGCTGGCCGTCCGGCAGATGCCGGTGGTGGCCCTGGCCGGCGGTTTCGCCGCGGCGCTGGGCCTGCCGCGCTGGGTGATCGGGTTCCTCGGCAAGCAGCGCACCAAGAAGTTCATCGACGCCTTCGCCGACGCCATCGACATCATCGTCCGCGGCATCAAGTCGGGCCTGCCGGTGCATGACTGCCTGAAGATCATCGGCAAGGAGAGCCCCGAGCCCCTGGCCGGCGAGTTCCGCACCCTGACCGAGAACATCGCCATGGGCATGCCGATCGACGCGGCGCTGGAGCGGCTTTACGAGCGGATGCCGACCGCCGAGGTGCGGTTCTTCGCCATCGTGCTCAACATCCAGCAGAAGACCGGCGGCAACCTGGCCGAGGCGCTGGGCAACCTGTCGGCGGTGCTGCGCTCGCGCAAGCTGATGTCCGAGAAGATCAAGGCCCTGTCGGCCGAAGCCGTGGCCTCGGCCTTCATCATCGGCTGCTTGCCGCCAGGCGTGATGATCCTGATCACCATCATTGCCCCGGACTACATGAGCACCCTGTTCACCGACCTGCGCGGCCGCCTGATGCTGCTGGTCGCGGCGGTGTGGATGAGCATGGGCATCTTCATCATGCGCCGCATGATCAACTTCAAGTTCTAGGGAGACGCGCATGGTCCAGATGCTGACGGATCCCTCGAACCTCCTGACCGCCTTCGTGGCGCTGGTGGTGTTCGCCACCATCATCACCCTGGCCGCGCCGGTGATGAGCAACAGCGGGCTGGAAAGCCGGCTGAAGTCGGTGGCCAACCGCCGCGAGGAGCTGCGTCGCCGTTCGCGCGCGGCCCTGGCCCAGAAGGGCGCCTCCAGCTCGAGCCTGCGCCACACCGACGAGGGCGTCTACAAGACCATCGTCGACCGGCTGCAATTGTCGAAGCTGCTGGAGGACCCCAAGGTCGTCGACAAGCTGGCCCAGGCCGGTTTCCGCGGTCCCAAGCCGGTGTCGACCTTCTACTTCTTCCGCTTCGTGATGCCGTTCGCCTTCGCCCTGCTGGCGGCGACCTACCTGTTCGGCATGAACGGCTTCGCCCTGCAGATGACCCAGAAGCTGGCGATCTGCATCGGCGCCCTGACCGTCGGCTACTACGCGCCCAACCTCTACATCCAGAACGCCGCCCAGAAGCGCCGCGAGTCGATCGTCGCGGCCTTCCCCGACGCCCTCGACCTGCTGCTGATCTGCGTCGAGAGCGGCATGTCGATCGAGGCGGCGATCCAGAAGGTCAGCAACGAGGTCGGCGGCAGCTCGATGGAGCTGGCCGAGGAACTGTCCCTGCTGACCGCCGAGCTGTCCTACCTGCCCGACCGGCGCCTGGCCTACGAGGGCCTGGCGCGGCGGACCAACCATCCCGGCATCAAGTCGGTGGCCACGGCCATGATCCAGGCCGAGCGCTACGGCACGCCGCTGGGCGCGGCCCTGCGGGTGATGGCCAAGGAAAACCGCGAACTGCGCCTGTCGGCCGCCGAGAAGAAGGCCGCCAGCCTGCCGCCCAAGCTGACCGTGCCGATGATCGTGTTCTTCCTACCGGTGCTGTTCATCGTCATCCTGGGTCCGGCGATCCTCAAGGTCACCGACCTGATGGCCAAGAAGCCGGTCGGCTGATCTTCCCCGAAAAGTCGACCCCCGCCGGCGCAGGTTCCGGCGAGGGTCAGTCAGGGGAAGGGGATCAGCCTGCCAGGCGCTGGGCCGGGCGCGGGCCGCCGGCGGCGGCCAGGAAGGCGGCGTGGGTCGGCAGCGAGGCGGCGGTGCGGCCGGCGATGCGGGCCAGGTCGTCCAGCCAGCCGTCGACCTGAGCGTCGGCGGCCACGGCGGTCATCGGATGGGCCGCGGCCGGCGTCACGCCCTGGCCCAGCAGCACCTGCACCCAGCTGCTTTCCTTGAACAGGTCCTCGTCGCGGCTGAACACCCGGCCGCTGCCGGCGAACAGCGCCATGCGTTCGGCCAGGCTGTGGGGGATCTCCATGGCCTTGCGGCTGGCCCAGAACGGCGTGTCCTCGCGCTGCGTGGCCTTGTAGTGCAGGACCAGGAAGTCGCGGATGCAGGCGTATTCCTGCTCGGTCTGGCGGTTGAATTCGTCGGCCAGCAGCGGGTCGAAGCCCTGGTCGGGAAACAGCGCCAGCAGGCGCGCCAGGCCCGACTGGACCAGATGGATGCTGGTCGATTCCAGCGGCTCCATGAAGCCCGAAGCCAGGCCCAGGGCCACGACGTTGCGGTTCCAGCTCTTCCTGCGGCGGCCGGTGACGAAGGTCAGCAGGCGCGGCTCGGCGAGCGCCTCGCCTTCGAGGTTGGCCATCAGGGTGCGGGCGGCAGCGTCCTTGTCGGTCCAGGCGCTGGAGAAGACGTGGCCGTTGCCGGTGCGGTGCTGCAACGGGATCCGCCACTGCCAGCCGGCGTCGCGGGCCCAGGCGCGGGTGTAGGGAACCGGCGGGGCGTCGTCGCGGCTGGGCGCGGCCCAGGCGCTGTCCATCGGCAGCCACTTGCGCCAGTCCTCGTAGCCCGATTTCAGCGTCTCCTCGATCAGCAGGCCGCGGAAGCCCGAGCAGTCGATGAAGAGGTCGCCCTCGACCCGGCGCTCGCCCTCCAAGGCCACGGCGCGCAGGAAGCCGCTCTCGCCGTCCTGGTCGACGCCGATGATGCGGCCCTCGATCCGCTGGACGCCCCGGGCCTGGGCATAGGTGCGCAGGTGGCGGGCATAGAGGGCGGCGTCGAAGTGGAAGGCCCAGGTCAGGGGTTCGGCGCCGGCCTCGCCCGGCGTGCGGCCAAAGCGTCCGGCGCGGGCGGCCAGGGCGTTGGCCGACCAGGCCCAGAAGTCGTCGCCGGCGGTTCCGCGCCGGCGGGCGTCCAGCCAGTAGTGATGGAAGGGCGTGGTCCCCAGCGGCCGGCCGACGGGTCCGAAGGCGTGCATGTAGCGATGGCCCGGATGCAGCCAGTCGACGAACTCGATGCCCAGCTTGATCGTGCCTTCGGTGGCGCGAAGGAAGGCGTCCTCGTCCAGGCCCAGGAAGGCGTTGAAGTTGCGCAGCTGAGGGATCGAGGCCTCGCCGACCCCGACCGTGCCGATCGCCTCGGACTCCACCAGGCTGATCTTCGCGGCCGGGCCCAGGGCGCGGGCCAGCATCGCCGCGCTCATCCACCCGGCCGTGCCGCCGCCGACGATGACGATCCTGCCGATGCGGTTGTCCGCCATGGCCTTTGAGTCCTTCTCTCCCTGTGAAAAGCAAAAAGCCCCGCCGGCGGACCGGCGGGGCTCTTCAGAGCGGGCCTAGAACTTGTAGGCGACGCCGAACATGTAGGTGGTGCCGTACTTCTGGTAGTCGATGGTCCGGCGCTTATCGCCGTTCTCGTAGGTCCTGAACGGCTCGTCGGTGATGTTGTTGGCTTGCAGCATCAGCGACAGGCCCTCGAAGCGGCCTTCGCGGAACTCGTAGCCGATCTGCGCGTCGAGCACCGATTCAGCGTCCACCGTGCGGTAGATGCGGGCGGCCGACAGGCCGGCCACCTCGCCTAGGAACTTGCCGCGATAGCGGTTGCTGATCCGGGCGTTGAAGCCGTTGTTCTCGTAGTAGAACGTGGTGTTGACGACCTTCTTCGACAGCCCGGGCATGTCGATCGGGTCCATGTTGTCTTCCAGCTTCACTTCGCTGTCGGTCAGCGAGGCGCTGAACTGCAGGCCGAAGTGGCGCAGGGGCTCCCACAGCAGGTCGCCCTGCAGCGAGGTCGAGAACTCGACGCCGCGGATGAAGCCGCCCTTGCCGTTGTCGGGACCGGTGACCAGGCCGACGGTCGTGCCCAGCGCGGCCTGCTGGGCCGGGGTGAGCAGGTAGGTGAAGGCCGCGAAGTCCTTGTAGCTCGAGGAGTTCGAGTTCACGTAGTTCGACAGCTTCTTGTAATAGGCGGCCACCGAGACATAGGCCGAGCGGCCGAAATACTTCTCCAGCGACAGGTCCACGCCGTCGGCGATGTACGGACGCAGGCGCGGGTTGCCGCCGTTGGCGCTGAAGTACGACTGGCTGGGGTTGGTCGAGGTCAGGTAGGCCGGGTTCTGGTTGAACGACTGGCTGGCGCGCAGTTCGTCCATCCGGGCGCGGGCCAGGGTGCGGGCCAGGCCGACGCGCAGCAGGGTCTCGTTGCTGAGGTCGAAGGTCAGGTTCAGGCTGGGCAGAACGTAGGTGAACTTGTCGCCGTCGTCGGTCGACATCGGGTTGGCGACGTTGTTGGGATCGACGGCCACGCCGGTCGAGAACTGGTCGGTGTAGACCACCTGGACGCCGGCGTTGCCGGTCACCGGGATGGAGCCGACGGTGCTGTCGATGCCGAACTTGGCGTAGGCCAGGTGGACCTCTTCGCGCACCGACCAGTTGCGGGTCTGCACGGCGGGGTTCTGGTCGGCGATCAGCGTGTAGACGCCGTTCTTCAGCAGGTACATCGGATCATAGGCCAGCATGCCCTTGATGCCGATCATGTCGAGGCTGACCGTACCCAGGATCGCCGCGGCCGGGATGGCGCGGCTGGTCGGGGCGCCGTCGGCGATGCGGCCGCCGAAGGTCAGGAAGCTTTCGTGCACTTCCTTGGACTTCTCGCGCAGGCTGCCGTTGTAGGCGAACTCGACGCTGTTGATCGGGCCCCAGGACAGGTCGCGCTTGGCGGCCAGCTTGACCGCCTTCAGCTCGTCCTCGATTTCCGGGGTGTTGTAGAAGCCGGCCTGGGTCAGGGCCCCGCCGGCCGCGCCCGCGCCCCAGCCTTGCGGGTCGGTCAGCACGATCTGGGCGGCGTTGGTGTAGTCCAGCGTCGAGCTGAACATCGTGCCCGCGCCCGGCGTGGTGCGGAAGCTCAAGGTGTCGGTCGCGCCGCTGCCGCTGGGGCCGGTGCCCGAATAGGACTCGAAGATCACGTCCTTGCGCTCGGCGTGCGACCAGGAAAGGTCGGCCACGGCGGTCCAGCCGTTGTCGAACGTGTAGGCGGTGTTCCAGCCCAGCGAGGCCAGCTTGGCGTTGCGGGTGTTGAGGTCGTTGCGCATCACGCCCTTGACCCCGGTGTAGGTCCCGGCGGTCACGAAGCCGTCGGTGACGGTGTAGCCGGGTTGCAGCGAGGCCGAGCTCCAGTAGAGCGGCAGCTCGATGCCGCGCAGGATCTGCTTTTCCTTGAAGTCGGAATAGTAGGCGTCGAGCGAGGTGTGGAACTTGTCGTTCGGCTTGTACTCGAACACGCCGATCACGCCGGTGCGCTTGAGGTTGTTGGACTGGTTGTAGGGCTTGGCGCCGCCGATCACCAGGTCGTTGGCCGTGCCCGTGGTCGGATAGCCCCAGGCGTTGAAGCGGCGGCTCTGGGTGGGCGAGGAGATGTGCGAGACCGACAGGGCGACGCCGACGGTGTCGTCGGCGAACTGGTCGACGAAGGTGGCGCTGAAGCGGCCGCCCTTGTCCTTGGCGTCGGGGTTCAGCTTCTTCTCGCCGTTCATCTCGTAGCGGGCGTTGGCCGAGATCACGGTCTTGCCGTAGTCGAGCGGGCGGATGGTGCGCAGGTCGACGGTGGCGGCCAGGCCCTGGCCGACGACGCCGGCGTCCGGGGTCTTGTAGACCACCACGCCGCTGAGGATTTCCGACGGATACTGGTCGAACTCGACGCCGCGGTTGTCGCTGGTCGAGACCTGCTCGCGGCCGTTCAGCAGCACGGTGTTGAAGTCGGGACCCAGCCCCCGGACCGAGATCGACTGGGCGCGGCCGTCCAGGCGCTGGGCGGTCAGGCCCGGCAGGCGGGCCAGGGATTCGGCGATCGAGGTGTCGGGCAGCTTGCCGATGTCTTCGGCCGAGACCGTCTCGACGATCGAGCTGGAGGCCTTCTTCAGGGCGATCGAATTCTCGATCGAGGCCCGGATGCCGGTGACGGTGATTTCCTCGACGGCGTTGTCTTCGGTGGTCTGGCCGGCGGCCGGGGTCTGCGCCTGGGCCGTTCCGGCGGCGAGCAGCAGCGCCAGGCCGGTGGCGGCCCCGCTCATCAGCGCCGCGCGGCGCAGCTTGAATCGGATGTCCATGTGTTCCCTCCCGCAAGTTGGTCCGCGCGGTTCTCCCGCGCCGTGTTGCGCAAATTACTGCAAACGCATTGCGACTTTTGCAACTGAAAAATGGACGGATTGTCATGTTACGTGACGTCAGGCCTGGTGAAGTCCGCATTTCAAAGGATTTTTGCGGCTATTTGGCCACAGTGCGGTAGGGCTTGATGGGCTGATCGCGAGGCGAATGGATTGACAGTCTGCAAACGGCTTTGCAAATCTATGCAAAATTGACCTGGGCGACGCATCGTTCAGGATCGCGACGCTAGGGATGGAGGGGCAGGGGATGAACACCCGCAATCGGTGGGGGCGGCTGGCGGCCGCGCTCGGCTGCGCCGGCATGGCCCTGACCGCCGTTCCGGCCCTGTCGGCCCCGGCTTCTGAAGCCTTCCGCGCCAGGCCTCCGCAGGACGAGGTGATCTATTTCGTCCTGGCCGACCGCTTCGCCAACGGCGACCCGTCCAATGATCGCGGCGGCCTGAAAGGCGATCGCCTGGCCACCGGCTATGATCCCGCCGACAAGGGCTTCTTCCACGGCGGCGACTTCAAGGGCCTGGCCGGCAAGCTCGACTATGTGCAGGGCCTGGGCGCCACGGCGATCTGGCTGGCGCCGATCTTCGCCAACAAGCCGGTGCAGGGCCCCAAGGGCCAGGAAAGCGCCGCCTATCACGGCTACTGGATCACCGACTTCACCGACGTCGACCCCCACCTGGGGACCAAGGCCGACTTCAAGGCCCTGGTCGACGCGGCCCATGCGCGGGGGATGAAGGTCTATCTCGACATCGTCATCAACCACACCGCCGACGTCATCAAGTTGAAGGAATGCGAGGGTCGCCGCTGCGAGTACCGCGGCAAGGCCGACTATCCGGTCAGCCGGCGCGGCGGGGTCTCGGGGGCGGCGATCAACGCCGGCTTCGCCGGCGACGCCGACGGCTCGGCCGAGAACTTCGCGAAACTGACCCGGCCCGACTTCGCCTATACGCCCTACGTTCCGGCCGCCGAAGCCGGGGTCAAGAAGCCCGACTGGCTGAACGACCCGATCTGGTACCATAACCGCGGCGAGAGCGATTTCGTCGGCGAGAGCTCGCTCTATGGCGACTTCGCCGGGCTCGACGACCTCTACACCGAGAACCCGCGCGTGGTGGCCGGCTTCATCGAGATCTACGGCCAGTGGATCGACGAGTTCGGCATCGACGGCTTCCGTGTCGACACCGCCCGCCACGTCAATCCGCAGTTCTGGCAGGCCTTCGTGCCGGCCATGCAGGAACGGGCGGCCAGGCGCGGCATCCCCAACTTCCACATCTTCGCCGAGGTCGCCGATCCCGATCCGGTGGCCTTGGCCCGCTCGACCGTGGTCGACGGCTTTCCGGCGCCGCTGGACTTCGCATTTCAGCAGGCGGTGACCGAGACGGTGGCGGGCAAGGCCGGGACCGATCGCTTCGCCAGGCTCTACGTCGCCGACGCGCTCTATCGCGGCGGCGAGGCGGCCGGGCCGCAGATCCCCACCTTCCTGGGCAACCACGACATGGGCCGTTTCGGCCGCCGGCTGCTGGTCGGCCATCCCCTCGCGCCGGACGCCGAGCTGGTCCAGCGCAACGCGCTGGCCCACGCCATGCTGATGTTCCTGCGCGGCGCTCCCACCCTCTATTACGGCGACGAGCAGGGCTTCACCGGCGACGGCGACGACAAGGACGCCCGCGAGGACATGTTCGCCAGCCAGGTGGCCGTCTACAACGACAACCGCCTGATCGGCGGCAAGGCCGGATCCGCCGATCGCTACGATGCGACCGCGCCGCTCTATCGCGACATTTCCGGCATGGCCAAGGTACGCGCCGCCGAGCCGGCCCTGCGCTCGGGCCGGCAGATCATCCGCGCCGCCGGCGACAAGCCCGGCCTGCTGGCCGTCTCCCGCATCCTCCAGGGCCGTGAAGCCCTGGTCCTGTTCAACACCGGCGCGGCGCCGGTGGACGCCCATGTCGAGGTCGAAACGACCTCGGGCGCCTGGCGCTCGGTGGTCGGGGCCTGCGCCCCGGCGGCCGCGGCCCCCGGCAGCTATCGCGTGACCATCGCGCCGCTCGACTACAAGATCTGCGTCTCGGAGGGCGCGCGCCAGTGACGACCGAAAGCTTGACCAAGCCCGCCGACGCCTCCCTCGCCACGCCCGCCGAATGGTGGCGCGGGGCGGTGATCTATCAGGTCTATCCGCGCAGCTACGCCGACTCCAACGACGACGGGGTGGGCGACCTGCCGGGGATCACGGCGCGTCTTGAGCACATCGCTTCGCTCGGGGTGGACGCGATCTGGCTGTCGCCGTTCTTCGCCTCGCCGATGAAGGACTTCGGCTATGACGTCGCCGACTATCGCGACGTCGACCCGATCTTCGGGACCCTGGCCGACTTCGACGCCCTGATCGACAAGGCCCATCGCCTGGGCGTGAAGATCATCATCGATCTGGTCTTCTCGCACACCAGCGACGAACATGCCTGGTTCGTCCAGGGCCGTGAAAGCCGAGATAATCCGTATGCGGATTGGTATGTCTGGGCCGACGCCAAGCCGGACGGCTCGCCGCCGTCGAACTGGCAGTCGGTGTTTGGCGGCCCGGCCTGGACCTGGGACGCCCGGCGCGGCCAGTACTACATGCACAACTTCCTGGCCTCGCAGCCGCAGTTGAACCTGCACAATCCCAAGGTCCAGGAAGCCCTGCTCGACATCACCCGCTTCTGGCTGGAGCGCGGGGTCGACGGCTTCCGCTTCGACGCCATCAACTTCTCGATGCACGACCCGGCCCTGCGGGACAATCCGCCCCTGCCGCCGGGCGGCAAGCGCACGCGGCCGTTCGACTTCCAGGACAAGGTCTTCAACCAGGGCCACGCGGACATCCCGAAGTTCCTGTCGCGCCTGCGGGCCCTGACCGACCAGTACGAGGGCCGCTTCTCGGTGGCCGAGATCGGCGGCGACCGGGCCGACGAGGAGATGAAGCTGTTCACGGCCGGGAACGACCGCCTCAACAGCGCCTACAGCTTCCTCTACCTCTATGCCGACGCGCTGAAGGACGAGCTGGTCCGCTTCGGCGCGACCTCGTGGCCGGGCGCCGAAGGCGAGGGCTGGCCGTCCTGGACCTTCTCCAACCACGACGCCCCGCGAGCGGTGTCGCGCTGGGCCCGCGGCCGCGATCGCAAGGCCTTCGCCGAGATGGGCCTGCTGCTGCTGATGACCCTGCGCGGCAACGTCTTCGTCTACCAGGGCGAGGAGCTGGGCCTGCCGCAGGCCGAGGTGCCGTTCGAGCGCCTGGTCGATCCCGAGGCCATCGCCAACTGGCCCCAGACCCTGGGCCGCGATGGCGCCCGCACGCCGATGCCGTGGACGGCCGGGGCGCTCAACGCCGGCTTCTCCACCGTCGAGCCGTGGCTGCCGGTGGATCCGGCCCACCTGCCCCTGGCGGTGGACGCCCAGGAGGCCGATCCCGCCGCCACCCTGCACGTCGCCCGCCGCCTGATCGGCCTGCGCGCGCAATGGCCGGCCCTGAAGACCGGCGGCATGCACCTCGTGGACACCAACACCCCGCTGCTCGTCTTCGAGCGGGGCGAGGGCGAGGCGGCGATGCTGTGCGTGTTCAACCTCGGCTTCGAGGCCGTGGCCTGGGACCTGCCGCAGGGCTGGACGCTGGTCGACAGCGTCAACCTCGGCGCGCCGGGAACGGTCCCGCCGCTAGGCGGCCTGCTGGCGAAGCGGGGGTGAGGACGCTCCTCAAAGCCCTCCCCCTCGATGGGGGAGGGTTGGGTGGGGGTGAACCCACGCCAGCCGGTTGGCCCGGCCAGCGCCGCGTCACCCCCATCCCCGACCCTTCCCCCATCGAGGGGGAAGGGAGTCTTCTTTCATCTCCCGTCATTCCCGCCCTTGTGGCGGGAACCCCTCTGTCAGCCGCACGTGCGAGTGGGGCGAACCGCTGGCGGTTCGCTTGCTGCTCAGCTGCGAGCGGAACCAGGGGGTCCCGCCACAAGGGCGGGAATGACGGGAAGAAAAGGGAAGGGGCGAGGGGCGCTCTACCCCCCGCAGCTTTCCCGGATGATCAGATCCGTCGGCACCCGCTCGCTGCGGCTCGCCCCCTGGCCGCTGGCGTCCAGCAGCTTGGACACCATCAGCCGTCCCGCCTTGGCGGTGTCCTGCGAGATCGTCGACAGGGCCGGACGAGAATAGCGGGCGAAGGGCACGTCGTCGTAGCCGATCACCGAGACGTCGCCGGGCACCGACAGGCCCGCGTGCTGCAAGGCGCGGATGGCGCCCAGGGCGATCAGGTCGGAGGCGGCCACGACGCCGTCGAACTTCACCCCGCGCTGGATGAGGCTGTCGATGCTGGCCTCGGCCGACTCGACCTCGAAGTGGGCCGGCACGATCAGGTCGGGATCGACGCCCAGGCCAAACTGCTCGACCGCGTCGAGATAGCCGCGGTGGCGCTGCATGGCTTCGGGCGCCTCGGTGTCGCCCAGGAAGACGATGCGCTTTCTACCGAGACGCGCCAGGTGCAGCGTCGCGCGCTTGGCCCCCAGCGGATTGTCCGAGCCCACCGAGCAATAGGCCTGGTCGGGCAGCTGGGCGCCCCAGACCACGAAGCGGGCTTCCGTCTCGGCCAGGCGGTTGAAGGCGGTGTGCAGCCAGGATTGGCCCAGGAAGATCACCCCGTCGGCGCGGCTGGTGGTCATGGCCGCCGACAGGTCTTCGAAGCTGCCCGGCGCCACGTGGCTGACCAAGATATCGCAGCCCCGCTCTCGAGCCGCCTCGCCGACGCCGGCGAACAGTTCGAGGAAGAACGGGTCCGAGAGCCGCCCCTCGCGGTGCTGCGGGCGCGGCACGACAATGGCGATCGTGCCCTCGGCGCCGATCGGGCCGGCGGGCATGTAGCGGCGGAACGGATAGTCCATCTCGCGCGCCAGCTTCCAGATCAGCTGCTTGGTGCGCTGGTTGACGGCGGGGCTGTCGTTGAGCGCCCGCGAGGCGGTGGAGATCGAGACGCCGGCCATCCTGGCCAGGTCTTCCAGACGCGTCGCCCCCTTGCTCACCGTGTCCCGCCCCTGTCGTCCGTAACGCCCGAAGTGGTGGGCGCAAAATTTGCCGCAAAATTTTTCACTGACCTGTTTAACGCATCGCCCGTCGTGCTTGGCAAGTGCGGCGAGGCGAGGTTTTCCGGAGTAGAAGCATGATCCTGCGCCTTCTCGCCGTGGCCGCCCTGGCCCTGGCGGCTTCGCCCGCGCTCGCGGCCGTCACGGCGACCGCAACCTCGCCCGACAAGGTGCTGAGCTTGACGGTGACCACCGACAACGATGGCCAGCCGACCTACGCCGTCAGCCGTCTGGGCCGGCCGGTGGTGGCCGCGTCGAAGCTGGGCTTCATCCTGGTCGACGCTCCCAAGCTGCAACGCAATTTCGAGGTGACCGACCAGCAGACCCGCAGCGTCGACGAGACCTGGGACCTGCCCTGGGGCGAGCGCAAGGCGGTGCGCAATCGCTTCAACGAGCTGCGCGTCACCCTGGTCGAGAAGACCCCCCTGCACCGCAGGCTCGACGTGGTGTTCCGCCTCTATGACGACGGCCTGGGCTTTCGCTACGAGTTCCCCGAGCAACCCAATCTGAAGACCGCCCGCATCGGCGAGGAACTGACTGAGTTCAGCCTGGTCGACGAGGCGACCGCCTGGTGGATCCCGGCCTATGAGTGGAACCGCGAGGAGTATCTCTACAACACCACGCCGGTCGAAGAGGTGTCGGTCGCCCAGACGCCGATGACCCTACGCACCAAGGACGGCCTGCACGTCTCGATCCACGAGGCCTCGCTCGTGGACTATGCCGGCATGAACCTGGCCCGCGCCCAGGATCGTCGCTTCAAGGCCAGCCTGACGCCGGGGATCGGCGAGGCCAAGGTCGAGCGCACGGCGCCGTTCCCCACCCCCTGGCGCACCTTGCAGATCGCCGACAGCGCCGGCGGCCTCGTGACCTCCAGCCTGATCCTGAACCTCAACGACCCCAACAAGCTGGGCGACGTCTCGTGGATCAAGCCGATGAAATATGTCGGCGTCTGGTGGGAGATGCACCTCGACCACAAGACCTGGGGCTCGGGGCCCAAGCACGGCGCGACCAACGACAACGTCATGCGCCACATCGACTTCGCCGCCAAGCACGGCTTGGGCGGGGTGCTGGTCGAGGGCTGGAACAAGGGCTGGGACGGCGCCTGGTTCGCCGACGGCTCGGATTTCAGCTTCACTGAATCCTACCCCGACTTCGACCTGAAGAAGCTGACCGACTACGCCAGGAAGAAGGGCGTCGTGCTGATCGGCCACCACGAGACGGCCGGCAACACCGTCGTCTACGAGCGCCAGATGGACGCCGCCTTCGACCTCTACAAGTCGGTGGGCGTGCCGGCCGTGAAGACCGGCTATGTCGCCGACGCCGGCGGCGCCCAGGTGACGGGGGCGGACAGCAAGGCCCACTTCGCCTGGCATGAAAGCCAGCCGATGGCGCAGCATCACCTGCGGGTGCTCGAAGCCGCCGCCAAGCGGCAGATCGCCATCAACGCCCACGAGCCGATCAAGGACACCGGCCTGCGCCGCACCTATCCCAACTGGATCAGCCGCGAGGGCGCGCGGGGCATGGAGTTCAGCGCCTGGGGCCAGCCGGGCAACCCGCCCGAGCACGAGGCCAACCTCGTCTTCACCCGCCTGCTGGCCGGGCCGATGGACTACACGCCGGGCATCTTCGGCATGAAGACCAAGGCCCCCGACGGCGTCGCCACCACCTGGGCCAAGCAACTGGCGCTGTACGTGGTGATCTACAGCCCGATCCAGATGGCCGCCGACCTGCTCGAGAACTACGAGGCCAACCCCAAGCCGTTCAAGTTCATCGAGGATGTGCCGGTCGACTGGGCCGACACCCGCGTGGTCAACGGCGAGATCGGCGACTTCGTCACCATCGCCCGCAAGGACCGCAAGAGCGACGACTGGTACCTGGGCGCGATCAGCGACGAGCAGGGCCGGGTGCTTTCGGCGCCGCTGTCGTTCCTGGATCCGGGCCGCAAGTATCGCGCCGAGATCTATCGCGATGGCGAGAAAGCCGACTGGAAGACCGCCCCGCAGGATATCGTCATCGAGTCCCGCGAGGTGACGGCGGCCGACGTTCTGGAGCTGAAGCTGGCCCCCGGCGGCGGCCAGGCGATCCGCTTCGTGGCGCTGAAGCGGTAACGCTTCCTTGCCGGTTCGGGGGCGGTGCGTGTTCCTCGTCCCTCGACGAGCTCAGGATGAGGAACAGGGCAAAGGCCGCTCAGTCGAAAACCTCACCCTGAGCCTGTCGCAGGGCGGGGTTTTCGCATCCCTACCCGAACACCAGCGACCGGTGCGCGCCCACCCCCGCCAGCACGCCGTCGGCCGAGGCCAGGGTGGCGTTGTGGTTGGCCCTCGCCGCGTCGCCGGCGGCGAAGACGCCCGCCACGCTGGTGGCCTTCCAGTCGTCGGCGCTGATCAGCGGTCCCAGAGGGCCGTCCTCCTGCGCGCAGCCCAGACGCTCGGCCAGCGGGCTGGCCATGCGCACGGTGGGCGAGGCGAAGATCGCCTCGATGGCCACGATGCGGCCGTCGGCGAGGCGCGCGCCCGACAGGTCCGGCTCGTCGCCCAGAAGCTCGATCACCGGAACCTCCTCGATCGTGACGCCCCGCGTGATGAGCTGCTTGCGGGTCGCCGCGTCGATCGGCAGGCCCTGGCTGAACAGGGTGGTGGGGCCCCAGTCGGGGATCATCTGGGCCTTGTGCAGGTCCATCGGGCCGCTGGCCAGCACGCCCAGCCGGCGGTCGCGGGCCTCGTAGCCGTGGCAGTAGGGGCAGTGCAGCACGGTGGCGCCCCAGCGGGGCTTCAGGCCCGGGATGTCGGGCAGCTGGTCGGCGACGCCGGTGGCCAGCACCAGGCGCTTGCTCCGCAGGCTGCGGCCATCGCCCAGCGCCACGGCGAAGCCTTCGCCCTCTTGGCTTGCGTCGCGGGCCTCGCCCTCGACGAACGATACGGTGGGATAGGCTGAAAGCTGGCGGGCCTCGCGCAGGATCTCGAACGGCGCCTTGCCGTCCTGGCCGAGAAAGCCGTGCGAGGCGTCGGCGAAGCGGTTGCGGGGCAGGCCCGCGTCGACCACCAGCACGTCGCGGCGGGCGCGGGCCAGCTGCATGGCGGCGGACAGGCCGGCGAAGCTGCCGCCGACGACGATGACGTCATGACTCATGATGGGGGTCCTTGCAGCCCGCCGCCGCCAGCACGACGCGGCGCGGGCCGATCTGGGCGGCCAGGTCCGCCAGGGTGATCTTGGAAAGGCGCTCGTCCAGCAGGCGGCGGGCCTGGGCCACCGCGTCGTCCAGCGCGGCGTTGACGGCCTGTTCGACCAGGCAGCCCGGGCTTTCCTCCGCCTTGCCCAGCGCCAGCAGCGGCTCGTCCAGCGCCGCCTGGATGTCGGCCAGGCTGACGGCGTCGAGCGGCTTCAGCAGCGTCCAGCCGCCGCCGTGGCCCTTGGTCGAGCCGACGATGCCGGCGTCGCGCAGCCCCGCAAAGGTGCGGCGGATGACCACCGGATTGGTCGCGGCCCAACTGGCCAGGACCTCCGAGGTCAGGGCCTTGTCGGCCTGTTCGGCCATGTGCAGCAGCACGTGCAGGGCGACGGAGAGGCGGCTGTTCCGTTTCATGTAATTATATATGTTACGTGACGGAGCAGGGCGCAAGGGGGCTCCTCTCTTCCTCCCGTCATTCCCGCCCTTGTGGCGGGAACCTCTCGATCAGCCGCAAGGGCGGATGGGGCGGCGTGCTCAGCACGCCGCTGGCGCTTCACGTGCAAGTGGAGCCAGGGGCGCCACAAGGCGGGAATGACGGGAGCGGTGGTGCAAATTTATGAGAATTATTGCTGAGTGCGGGTGACTTTCTGTCTCGTAGAGGTCTCGCGAGAGACTGAAAAGCGGTCGCCATCAGCGCTATACACACCCGAAAACTCCCAATAACCTACACTTCCTCATTGCGTCGCCCGTCTCCCCATGCGCAAATACGCGCCGAAAAGCGCATTGCAAATATTTGCGCAAACGGCCGGGCCAACCGGCGGCGTCAAGGCGGGGAAGCGATGACCAAGGCCAGGCTGAGCCTCTTCCAAATCTGGAACATGTGCTTCGGGTTCTTCGGGATCCAGATCGGCTTTGGCCTGCAGAACGCCAACACCAGCCGCATCTTCCAGACCCTCGGCGTCGAGATCGACCACCTGGCCATACTGTGGATCGCAGCCCCGGCCACCGGCCTGCTGGTTCAGCCGATCATCGGCCACCTGTCCGACAAGACCTGGGGCAAGCTCGGGCGCCGGCGGCCCTACTTCTTCTGGGGCGCGATCCTGACCACGGCCGCCCTGGTCCTGATGCCCAATTCGCCGACCCTGTGGATCGCCGCCTCGGCGCTGTGGATCATGGACGCCTCGATCAACATCACCATGGAGCCGTTCCGGGCCTTCGTCGGCGACAACCTGCCCGATGAGCAGCGCTCGACCGGCTACGCCATGCAGAGCTTCTTCATCGGCATCGGCGCGGTGCTGGCCTCGTGCCTGCCGTGGATCCTGACCAACTGGCTGGACGTGGCCAACACCGCCCCGGCCGGCCAGATCCCGCCTTCGGTGCGCATCGCCTTCTATGTGGGCGGGGCGGCGTTGCTGGCCTCGGTGCTGTGGACGGTCTTCTCCACCCGCGAATACTCGCCCGAGCAGATGGCCGCCTTCGAGGCCGCCGACGCCGCGGCCAAGGGCGAGGCTGTGACGACCGAAGCCGGCCCGGGCCGCGCCGTTTCCGCCTACCTGACCGGCGGCGCGATCTGGACGATCGTCGGCCTCGTCGTCGCGGCGGGCGTCTACGCGGCCAAGCTGGAGAAAGAGCTCTACGTCCTGGCCGCCCTGATCGGCGGTTTCGGCCTGGCGCAACTGGTCGCCGGCCAGCTGAAGCGGGCTGGGCGCACGGGCAACGGCTTTTCCGAGGTGGTCGAGGACCTCTTCGCCATGCCCGCCACGATGAAGCAACTGGCGGTGGTGCAGTTCTTCTCGTGGTTCGGCCTCTTCGCCATGTGGATCTACACGACCCCTGCCGTCGCCGCCTTCCACTACGGCGCGACCGACGCGACCTCGGCCGCCTACAACGCCGGGGCCGACTGGGTCGGGGTGCTGTTCGGCGTCTATAACGGCGTGGCCGCCCTGGCGGCCCTGCTGATCCCGGTCATCGCCCGCGCTGCGAGCCGCCGCGTCGCCCACGCCCTATGCCTGGTGCTGGGCGGGCTTGGCCTCTTGTCATTCCTCGTGATCCGCGACCCGAAGCTCCTGGTCATCGGCATGGTCGGCGTGGGCTTCGCCTGGAGCTCGATCCTGTCGTCGCCCTATTCGATCCTGTCGGGCTCGGTGCCGGGGCGGAAGATGGGCGTCTACATGGGCATCTTCAATTTCTTCATCGTCATCCCGCAGCTCCTGGCCGCCACGGTGCTGGGCCTGCTGCTCAAGACCTTCTTCGGCGGCCAGGCGATCTATGCGCTCGTTCTGGGCGCGGCCTCGTTTCTAATCGCCGCGGTTTCCGTCTTCGCCGTCAACGACCCCGGCGAGCCCAAGCGGCTGGCCAAGTCTGCTTCGTGAGGCCCCCTCATGCGTACCCTCAAGACCCTGATCCTGGCCGCCTCGGCCCTGACCGCAGCCTCGGCCGCCCACGCGGCCGAGCCCGTCACGAAGCCGACGACCACTTGGGCCTATTCGGCCAAGACCGCCGTCGGCGCCTCGTACGAGGCCTATGTCGACGGCGCCTACAAGGACGGCGGCCCGACCGGCGCGGTGTCGAAGGTGTGGTTCTCGGTCGCCGACGGCGTGCTGACCGAAACCATGTACGGCCTGATCCACGAGGCCCAGATCAAGCAGATGCGGATCGCCGTGAAGACCGCCGACGGTCTCGTGGTCGAGGGGCGCGACACGACGGCCAGGACTGAATATCTGTATACGGATAAAAAGGGTCGGCCGCTGTCGCCGGCCTACAAGATCACCACCACCGACAAGGCCGGCCGCTTCGTCATCGAGAAGCGGATCTTCACCGATCCCGACCGTCACGCCCTGTTCCTGCGGGTGACCATCAAGCCGCTGAAGGGCTCGGTGACGCCGTTCCTGGTGCTGGAACCGCACATGGCCAACACTGGCGGAAACGACGTCGGCTCGGCCGGCGCTCAGGCCCTGACGGCCGGCGAGGGCAAGGTGTACCTGACCCTGCGCGGCGACCGCCCGTTCGCCAAGGCGACCGCGGCCAAGCTGGAGGGCAATGACGCTCTGAAAATCCTCGGCGACGACGGCGTGCTCTCGGGCGGCTCGGAGGCCAAGGGCGCGATCGTGCTGGCCGCCCAGCTGCCGACCCAGGCCTCGGGCGCAGCCACCTACGACTTCGCCATCGGCTTCGGCGCCGATCCGGGCGCTTCGGCCCAGACGGCCATGGCCAGCCTGAAGACCGGCTATGACGAGGTGCTGGCCCGCTACAACGGCGAGGGTGAACGCGTCGGCTGGGCCGACTACATCGCCTCGCTCTCGCAGCTGCCGCGCGTGGCCAAGGAAAGCGCCGACGGCGGCAAGCTGGCCTATGCCAGCGCCCTGATGCTGAAGGTGCAGGAAGACCGCACCTATGCCGGCGCCTTGATCGCCTCGCTGTCGAACCCCTGGGGCGACACGGTCGACGCTTCCAAGCCCTCGACCGGCTACAAGGCCGTGTGGCCGCGCGACTTCTACCAGTGCGCCATGGCCCTGGCGGCCCTGGGCGACAAGGAAACGCCGCTGGCGGCCTTCCACTATCTGCCCACCGTGCAGGTCGGCGAGAAGACCCCGGGCAACAAGGGCGCGGGCGGCTGGTTCCTGCAGAAGTCGGAGGTGGACGGCACGCCCGAGTGGGTCGGCGTCCAGCTGGACCAGACGGCCATGCCGATCATGCTGGGCTGGAAGCTGTGGAAGCTGGGCTGGCTCTCCGAGCCGGACCTCAAGGCCTATTACGCCCGCATGATCAAGCCGGCCGCCGACTTCCTGGTCGACGGCGGCAAGGTCGGCATCGGCTGGAACAAGGCCACGATCGTCCCGCCCTACACCCAGCAGGAGCGCTGGGAGGAGCAGGACGGCCACTCGCCCTCGACCACGGCCGCGGTGATCGCGGGCCTGGTCACCGCCGGCGAGATCGCGGACCTGGCCGGCGACGCCAAGTCGGGCGACCGCTATCGCGAAACCGCCGACGCCTATTCGGCCAAGGTCGAGGCGCGGATGTTCACCACCAGCGGCAAGTTCGGCGACGGCAGCTACTTCATGCGCCTGAACAAGAACGAGGATCCCAACGACAAGGCCCCGATCGGCGCGGCCAACGGCCAGATCGCCCCGCCTGAGGACGAGGTCGTCGACGGCGGGTTCCTCGAACTGGTCCGCTACGGCGTCCGCCGGGCCGACGACAGCCACATCGTCGGCAGCCTGCCGGAGCTGGACGACACGGCCCGTGAGGACATGTACCGCGTGCGCTACGACTTCAGCTTCCCGGGCGTGAAGGGGCAATTCCCTGGCTGGCGGCGCTATGACGTCGACGGCTATGGCGAGGACGCCAAGACCGGCGGCAACTATGGCGAGGGCGGGGAAATGAGCCCAGGCCAGCGCGGCCGGGTGTGGCCGATCTTCACCGGCGAGCGCGGGCATTACGAGCTGGCCCTGGCCGCCGAGAAGGGCAAGCCCTCCAAGGCCCAGATCGCCGCCATCCGCGCCCGCTACGTCAAGGGCATCGAACTCTTCGCCAATGACGGCCTGCTGATCCCCGAACAGGTGTGGGACGGCGTCGGCGCCAAGACCCGCCACCCGTACGTGACCGGTGAGGGCACGGATTCGGCGACGCCCCTGGCCTGGTCGCACGCCGAGTACCTGAAGCTGCTGCGCTCGCTGGCCGACGGCCAGGTCTGGGACCGCTACGAGCCGGTGGCGGCGCGGTACGCGAAGTAGGGAAGGGGCGTTTGCCCCGGGCGCGGCGTCGGCTAGAGGGATCGCATTCACGCCTGGCGAATGATCCTCGTCCGACAAGCTCAGGATGAGGATCATTTCAAAGGCCCGAGCGGCAGAAAAACCTCATTCTGAGCTTGTCGAAGGACGAGGTTTTCGTCTCAAGTTCGGAATGTCGATCCGTTCTAGCGCCCCGGGAGGAACGCCATGACCGGTCAGCCGATCACGCTGAGGCTGCGCATCCAGGACCCCGTGCCTGGCGTCGCCTACAGTCTGCAGGACAAGAAGAACCACCCCGTCGGACCGGTGATCGCCGGCGACGGACCGCTGGCCTTCGATGTGCCGTTGCGCGTCGCGCCGGGTCCGCGGTTCCTGGGCGAGTACGTCCGCAGCGAAGGGCCCAGCCGGCGGTTCGTCTATATCGCCATTGGAACCTCGGCCGGCCAGCACGCCTCGACCTGGAGCCGGCGGGCCAAGATCGACATCCACACCATCCCGGCCGACCTGCTGGCGCGGGCCCTGGAGGGCGCGGTGCTCGAGGTCCTGCTGCCCGGCCGCGCCAAGGACGGCGGCCCGGCCTGCGCCACCGTGGTTCCTCTGGAGGGCTGGCGGATGGCCGGCTGACGCCCGCCTTCCTTGCGCCCCCGATTCCGTCTAAGAACGGAGCATGAACGACGCCGTCGACCCCTACCTGATCCTCGCCCTGGTGTTTTTGCTTGCCGCCGCTGGCGCGTTGGTGTGGGCGATCGTGGCGCAGCGCAAGGCGGCCGCCGCCCAGCAGGAGACCTGGCGGCTGAGCGCCCAGCTGGAGCAGGCGCTGGAGCGCCACCGCATGCTGGAAGACCAGTCGGCCACCCAGATCGAACTGATCCGCGCCCAGGCCGAAAAGAGCGCCCAGGCCGTGGCCGAGCAGCTGATCAAGCGGGCCGACGAGAACGCCAAGAGCCGCGACCAGCTGACCCACGCGCGCCTCGAGGCCCAACTGAAGCCGGTGGCCGAGACCCTGGCCAAGTTCGAGGCCCAGGTCACCGCCGTCGAGAAGGTGCGCGCCGAGGAGACCGGCGGCCTCAAGGCCCAGATCGCCGCCCTGATGGAGGCCTCGACCGCCACCCAGGCCGAGGCCCGCAAGCTGTCGGCCGCCCTGCGCCGCGGGGCAGGCGTGCAGGGTCGCTGGGGCGAGCAGATGCTGCGCAACGTGTTGGAGATGGCCGGCCTCAAGCACGGCGTCGACTTCACCGAGCAGGTGTCGCTGGACGGCGGCCGCGTGCGTCCCGACGTGGTGGTGCGCATGCCGCGCAACGCCGCCTTCGTCATCGACGCCAAGTGCTCTCTGAACGCCTATCTGGAAGCCCAGGACGCGCCTGACGACGTCACCCGCGAGGCCGCCTATCTGCGCCACGCCGCAAGCTTGCGCGCCCACATCCAGTCGCTGTCGGCCAAGGCCTATTGGGACGCCCTGGAGGTCTCGCCCGACTTCGTGGCGATGTTCGTGCCCGGCGACGGCATCCTGGCCGCCGCCCTGGAGCGCGCGCCCGAGTTGATGACCGAGGCGATGGAAAAGCGGGTGATCATCGCCACGCCCTCGACCCTGTTCGCCCTCTGCAAGGCCGTGTCCTACGGCTGGCGCGTCGAGGAGCAGGCCAAGAACGCCGTCGAGGTCGCCGCCCTGGGCCGCGAGCTCTACAAGCGCGTCGCCGACATGGGCGGCCACGTGGCCGGCATGGGCCGCTCGCTGTCGGCCGCCGTCGACAAGTACAACGCCTTCGTCGGCTCGCTGGAAAGCCGGGTGCTGCCCAAGGCCCGCGAGTTCGAGAAGCTGAAGGTCGAGCACGGCGGCAAGGGCATCGAGGAACTGGCCGGCGTCGACACCGCCGTGCGGCCGGTCACCAAGCTGGAAATCTCAGACGCCTCAAACGGTTCTGGCGACGGGGTGGGACAAAACCCCGCCTTGACCCTTGGAAACGGGACGCCTACCTGAGTCCCGTTATGGCTATCCGTCGCATCCTCACCATCGATAACGCCGCCGACCTGGCGACGCTGAAGAAGATCTCCACGCCCGTCGAGGCCGTCACCGACGAGGTGCGCGCCCTGATGGATGACATGCTGGAGACCATGTACGACGCGCCCGGCATCGGCCTGGCCGCCGTGCAGATCGGCGAGCCCGTGCGCATCATCGTCATGGACCTGGCCCGCGAGGACGAGGAGCCGGCGCCGCGCTACTTCATCAATCCCGAGCTGTTCGATCCGTCGGAAGAGCTGTTCGTCTACGAAGAGGGCTGCCTGTCGGTGCCGGAATATTTCGACGCCGTCGAACGCCCGGCCCGCATCAAGGTGCGCTACCTGAACTATCAGGGCGAGAAGGTCGAAGAAGAGGCCGAGGGCCTGTTCGCCGTCTGCATCCAGCACGAGATGGATCACCTGGAAGGCGTGCTGTTCATCGACCACCTGTCTCGCCTGCGCCGCGACCGGGCGATGGCCAAGGCCAAGAAGGTCGCCCGGGTGGCCTGACCGCCGCCATATCGAGTTTCAGAAGAGCCCCGGCCCCAAAGACCGGGGCTTTTTCTTTGATCCTCCCCCTCTGGGGGAGGTGGCCCGCAGGGCCGGAGGGGGAACGTTTTCAGCTGCCGCTGAACCGGTCGATCATCGCACCACACCCCTCTCCGTCGGCTTCGCCGCCATCTCTCCCTTCAGGGAGAGGGTTCCCCCGCGCAGCTTCCCGCGCTAACCCGCATCCCGATGCCCCAGTCCGTACGCACCGCCTATCGGGAGCGTCTCGCCGCCGGCGAGATCCGTCCCGACGTCGCCCAGGCCGCCGCCATCGACGCCCTGGCCCGTCTCGAGTCCGACCTCGACAACGCCGGCGAGCCCAGCTTCTCGTTCTTCGGCCGCAAGCCCAAGAGCCAGCGCGGGCTCTACATCTGGGGCCCGGTCGGGCGCGGCAAGTCGATGGTCATGGACCTGTTCTTCGACAGCGCACCGGTGCACCGCAAGCGCCGCGTCCACTTCCACGTCTTCATGGCCGAGGTGCACGGCCACATCGACGCCTGGCGCAAGGGCGATGCTTCTGAGCGGAAAGCGCGCTTCGGCCGCCACAAGGGCGACGACCCGATCGCGCCGACCGCCGAGTTCATCGCCGGCGAGGCGAGGCTGCTCTGCTTCGACGAGTTGCAGGTCACCGACATCGCCGACGCCATGATCCTGGGGCGGCTGTTCGAGGCGCTGTTCGCCGAGGGGGTCACGCTGGTCGCCACCTCCAACCGCCCGCCCGACGACCTCTACAAGGACGGCCTCAACCGCCAGCTCTTCACCCCCTTCATCGCCATGCTGAAGGAGAAGATGGAGGTGGTGGCCGTGCGTGGGCCGGTCGACTTCCGCCTCGACCGCCTGCGGGCCGGCCGCACCTGGCTGTCGCCGGTCGACAAGGCTGCCGAGGCCGAGTTCGACAAGCTCTGGTTCGACATGCTGGGCGGCGCCGAGGAGACCGGCGCGACCCTGGAGGTGATGGGCCGCAAGCTGCGCCTGCCGCGCGCCGCCGGCGGCCTGGTGCGCAGCTCGTTCGCCAGCCTGTGCCAGCAGGCGCTGGGGCCGCAGGACTACCTGGCCCTGGCCGAGCGCTTCCACACCATCTTCCTGGAAGACATTCCGCTGCTCGTCCCGGAGAAGCGCGACGCGGCCAAGCGCTTCAACACCCTGATCGACGCCCTCTACGAGGCCGACGCCAAGCTGGTGGCCCTGGCCGCCGGCGAGCCCGAGGCGCTGTACCCGGCCGGCGACGGCTCGTTCGAGTTCGAGCGCACGGTCTCGCGCCTGCAGGAGATGCGTTCGGCGGACTATGTGGGGCGGGTGCGGGACTAGACTCCAAACCCCTCTTCCATAGGGAGAGGGTCCGATTTTTCAGAACACCCTATCCAGCGACACCGTGAACCGGCAGGCCAGCCCTTCCAGCGCGTAGTCGATCGCCACCTGCCCGCGCAGCTCAGCGCCGATGCTGCGTTCGATCAGGCGCGAGCCGAAGCCCCGGCGGCTGGGGGCGGACACGGGCGGGCCGCCGGCCTCGCGCCATTCGAAGCTCAGCATGCCCGGCGGCTCCTCGCGCCAGGTCAGCAGCAGGCGGCCGGTCTCGGTGCTCAGCGCGCCGTACTTGGCGGCGTTGGTGGCCAGTTCGTGGAACACCATGCCCAGCGACAGGGCCACGCGGGCGGGCAGGTTGAGGTCTGGGCCGTCCATGACGATGCGCGCCGGATCGTAGGGCGCCAGTTCCTGCCCGAGGATCTGGCGCAGGCCCGCGCCCGCCCACTGGCTGTCGGTCAGGGCGTTGTGGGTCTGCGACAGCGCCAGCAGCCGGGCTTCGAAGGCGCGGGCGAAGGCCTCCGGCGTCAGGGCGCCGCGCAGGGTCTGGCGGGCGATGGCCTGCACCGTGGCCAGGGTGTTCTTGACGCGATGGTTCAGCTCGTCGAGCAGCAGGCGCTGCTGCTCGCCGGCCAGCACCTTGTCCGTAACGTCCGAACCCTCGACCAGCACGCCGGAGACCGAGCCGTCCGGCTCTATGATCGGCTGGTAGATGAAGTCGAGGAAGCGGTCCTCCAGCGGCCCGTCAGGCTTGCGCTGCAACGCGATCTTGATCTCGCGGCCGATGAAGGCCTCGGCCGTGGCGGTCACCCGGTCGAGCAGGGTCACGAAGCCTTGCTCCACGACCTCTGGCAGGGCCTCGCGCAGCGGCAGGCCGACTACGTCGCGCCAGCCGATCAGCTGGGTGTAGGCGTTGTTGACCAGGTCGAAGCGGTGCTCGGGCCCGCGGAGCACGGCCATGAAGCTGGGGGCCTGCATGAACAGGCGCCGCAGGTCGTCGTTCTGGGCCCCGGCCGCCCCGGCCCGCAGCAGCACGTCGTCCTGAAGCATGGCCATCTCGCCCCGGCCGAACGCCACCTCCTTCAGGCGCTGGATGGCGGTGACGTCCTGGGTGTGCTGGACGATGTAGGCGGTCCTGCCGTCGGGACCGGGAATCGGGGTGTGGGTGGCGCTCCAGATGCGGTCCTCGAACCCGCCGCCCAGGTGGTCGGGGCGCTCGATGGCGTAGGGGATCAGCGGCAGGTGGTCGACCTTGCCGCTGTCGCGGGCCCGCAGCAGCGACTCCTCGAGACGGGCGCGCGACTCGCCCTCGGCGGGGAAGGCCTCGAACACGTGGACGCCGGCGATGCTTTCCCACGGACGGGCGACGGCGCTCAGATAGGCCTGGTTGGCGGCCACGTACCGCAGGTCGCGGTCCAGCATCATGTATGGCGTCGGCAGACGATCGAACACCGTCGCGAAATCGATCGGCCCAGTCATCGCCTGAATGTCATCGCCTGAAGGTCATCCCCCGCTCAACAGCCAGCGATAACGCAAGCTTTGCTAGAGAGGTTCCTTCATTCTCCCGTCGGGTGAAATGCGAACGTATCTCAAGTAACGGCCGTTTCGTTGACACCCCGGCGCTCGCGCTTAAAAGCGTCCCGCAACGCACAAATCCACAGGTTGGACGTAAAAATGACCGAGACGAGCCGGGGGCTCCCTGAGCGTCCGCTGTCGCCGCACCTCCAGGTCTGGCGCTGGCACATCACCATGGCGTGCTCGATCCTGCACCGCGCCAGCCTGTTCGCCCTCTATGTCGGCGTCCTCCTGCTGGCCGGCTGGGCCCTGGCCCTGGCCTCGGGCCCCGACCACTACGCCTGCTACACCGACGTGCTGGGCTCGCCGCTGGGCAAGCTGGTGCTGTTCGGCATCACGGTCGCGGTCTTCTACAACGTCGCCTACATCGTCCGTCAGAGCTTCTGGGACCTGGGCAAGGGCTTCGATCCGAAGACGGCCAACCTGACCGGCGTGGTCGTGATCGCGTTCGCGGTCGCCGCCGCCGTCGTCACCTGGATCATCGCCCTCGCGACCGGAGCGATCTGACCATGAGCACCTCCAAGAGCCAATTCCGCACCCCGCTGTCGCGCGCGCGCGGCCTGGGCGCCTCGCACCATGGCGTGGGCCACTTCATCTCCGAGCGCGTCTCGGGCCTCGCCCTCGTGCCGCTGTTCATCTGGGGCGCCTTCGCCGGCATCCGCCTGGCCGGTTCGGACTTCGACACCGTCGCCGCCTGGGTGGCGATCCCGATCAACGCCGTCCTGCTGTCGCTGCTGTTCATCGCGCTGCTGGTTCACCTGAAGAACGCCATCCAGGTGGTCATCGAGGACTATGTCGAGGCGTTCGCCCCGAAGGCCGCCCTCGTCATCGGCAACCTCTTCGTCTGCATGCTCGCGGGCGCCGCCGGGATCGTCTCGATCCTGAAGATCGCCTTCACCGGAGCCCTTTGATGTCGGCCTATACGTTCATCGACCACAAGTTCGACGTCGTCGTCGTGGGCGCCGGCGGCTCGGGCCTCCGCGCCGCGCTCGGCGCCGCGCAAGCCGGCCTCAAGACCGCCTGCATCACCAAGGTGTTCCCGACCCGCAGCCACACCGTGGCGGCCCAGGGCGGCATCTCGGCCTCGCTCGGCAACATGGGCCAGGACGACTGGCGCTGGCACATGTTCGACACCGTCAAGGGTTCGGACTGGCTGGGCGACCAGGACGCCATCGAGTACCTGACCCGCAACGCTCCGGCGGCGGTCTATGAACTCGAGCACTGGGGCGTGCCGTTCTCGCGCACGGCCGAGGGCAAGATCTACCAGCGCGCCTTCGGCGGCATGACCAAGAACTTCGGCGAAGGCCCGATCCAGCGCACCTGCGCCGCGGCCGACCGCACCGGTCACGCCATGCTGCACACGATGTACGGCCAGTCGCTGGCCCACGACACCGAGTTCTTCATCGAGTACTTCGCCCTCGACCTGATCATGGAAGACGGCGCCTGCCGCGGCGTGACCGCGTGGAAGCTCGACGACGGCACCCTGCACCGCTTCCAGGCCCAGACCGTGATCCTGGCTACCGGCGGCTATGGCCGGGCCTACTTCTCGGCCACCTCGGCCCACACCTGCACGGGCGACGGCAACGCCATGGCGCTGCGCGCCGGCCTGCCGCTGCAGGACATGGAATTCGTGCAGTTCCACCCCACCGGCATCTACGGCGCCGGCTGCCTGATCACCGAAGGCGCCCGCGGCGAAGGCGGCTACCTGACCAACTCGGAAGGCGAGCGCTTCATGGAGCGCTACGCCCCGTCGGTTAAGGACCTGGCGCCCCGCGACATGGTCAGCCGCGCGATGACCATCGAGATCCGCGAAGGCCGCGGCGTTGGTCCCAACAAGGACCACATCTTCCTGCACCTCGACCACCTGGATCCGAAGATCCTGGCCGAGCGCCTGCCGGGCATCTCGGAGACGGCGAAGGTGTTCGCCGGCGTCGACGTGACCAAGGCCCCGATCCCGGTGCTGCCGACCGTCCACTACAACATGGGCGGCATTCCGACGAACTACCACGGCGAAGTGGTGACCAAGGCCGGCGACAATCCCGACCAGGTGATCCCGGGCCTGATGGCCGTGGGTGAAGCCGCCTGCGTGTCGGTGCACGGCGCCAACCGCCTGGGTTCGAACTCGCTGATCGATCTGGTGGTGTTCGGCCGCGCGGCCGGCCTGCGCTGCGCCGAGACCCTGGTCCCGGGCGCCAAGCAGCCGGAACTGAAGGCCAGCCAGACCGAAGCGCACATCGAGCGCTTCGACCGCATGCGCAACGCCAACGGCTCGACCCCGACCGCCGAACTGCGCCTCGAAATGCAGAAGGCGATGCAGGAAGACGCCGCCGTGTTCCGCACCGGCGAAAGCCTGGACAGCGGCGTGGCCCGCCTGCAGGCCGTCTGGGACAAGAAGGGCGACGTGAAGGTCTCCGACCGCGGTCTGGTGTGGAACACCGACCTCATGGAGACCCTCGAGTTCGACAACCTCATCGGCCAGGCGGTCGTGACGGTAAACGGCGCGGCCAACCGCACCGAGAGCCGCGGCGCCCACGCCCGCGAGGACTTCTCCGAGCGCAACGACACCGAGTGGATGAAGCACACCCTGGCCTGGCTCGACAACGAGACCGGCAAGGTCAGCATCGATTTCCGTCCGGTGCACAACTACACGATGTCGACCGACATCGATTACATCCCGCCGAAGCAACGGGTTTACTAGGGGAACGCAGATGGTCCAGCTCTCTCTTCCCAAGAACTCCCGCGTCCAGAGCGGCAAGCACTGGCCCGCTCCGGCCGGCGCCAAGAACGTGCGCTCGTTCAAGATCTACCGCTACGATCCCGAAACCGGGATGAACCCGCGGTGGGACACCTATGACGTCGACGTCGACGCCTGCGGTCCCATGGTCCTGGACGCGCTGCTCTACATCAAGAACACCATCGATCCGACCCTGGCCTTCCGCCGGTCGTGCCGCGAGGGTGTCTGCGGTTCGTGCGCGATGAACATCGGCGGCCGCAACACCCTGGCCTGCACGCACGGTCACTCGGAGACCCCGGGCAAGGCCGTGCAGATCAGCCCGCTGCCGCACGTGCCGGTGGTCAAGGACCTGATCCCGGACCTGACGCTGTTCTACGCCCAATACGCCTCGATCGAGCCGTGGCTGCACACCACGACCCCCGAGCCGCAGAAGGAATGGCGCCAGGCTCCGGAAGACCGCGAGAAGCTCGACGGTCTCTACGAGTGCATCCTGTGCGCCTGCTGCTCGACCTCGTGCCCCAGCTACTGGTGGAACGGCGAGAAGTACCTGGGCCCGGCGGCCCTGCTGCACGCCTACCGCTGGCTGATCGACAGCCGCGATGAAGCCACCGGCGAGCGCCTCGACGACCTCGAGGACCCGTTCAAGCTCTATCGCTGCCACACGATCATGAACTGCGCCCAGGTCTGCCCGAAGGGGCTGAACCCGGCCAAGGCCATCGCCTCGATCAAGAAGATGCTGGTGGAGCGGGTGGTCTGACGACTGCCCGGGCCTTCGGTCTCGCCGCATTCCTGTGGGGCGCGGCCGAGGGCTTCCTGTTCTTCGTCGTTCCGGACGTGCTCATAAGCCTCGTCGCTCTGCGGCGAGGCTTTCGCATGGGGGCCATGGCCAGCCTGGCCGCAGCCCTGGGGGCGATGGTCGGCGGGGCGGCCATGTGGCTGTGGAGCGCCAATGCGCCCGGTCAGGCGCTGAAGGCGGTGGCGGCCGTGCCGTCGGTCTCCGACGCCATGATCGACAAGGCTAGGGGCGACATGGCCCGCGAGGGCTGGATCCTGGCCAGCCTGAAGGGACCGCTGACCTCGACGCCCTACAAGGTCTATGCGGCCCTGGCCCCGCAGGCGGGCGCCAGCCTGCCGGCCTTCGCCCCCGCGGCCCTGCCTGTTCGCCTGCCGCGCTTTCTGCTCGTGGCGGCGGCGTTTTCGCTGATCGGCGCCATGATGCGCAGGCGAGTGGGGCCAAAGACGCTGCTGGCCGTCTTCACGACGGGTTGGTTGCTGTTCTATGGCTGGTTCTGGATGACCCGTCCGGGCTAGCCGGATCGGCTTGCAAAAGATGACGGGGTCGTCAATTTTGTTCCGTGCGGGAGACAAACGCGTTGAGTGAAGCGGTCGTGAGCGATCCGAAGGCCAAGGTGGTGATCGTCGGCGCCGGCCATGCCGGCGGCTCGGCCGCCGCCTTCCTGCGCCAGTACGGCCACGAGGGCCCGATCGTGCTGATCGGCGAAGAGCCGCTGCTGCCCTACCAGCGCCCGCCGCTGTCCAAGGCCTGGCTGAAGGGCGAGGCCGACGCCGAGAGCCTCGCTCTGAAGCCGCAGGACTGGTACGCCGAGGCCAATGTCGCCCTGCGCCTGCAAGGCGTGGCGACCAGCCTCAACCGCGGCGACCGCACCGTGAGCCTCGCTTCGGGCGAGGTCATTACCTACGATTTCCTGATCCTTGCCACCGGCGCCCGCGCCCGCGAGCTGCCGATCCCTGGCGCGGACCTGGCCGGCGTGCTGGCCCTGCGCACGGCGGCCGACGCGGAAAGCCTGAAGGCCGCCCTGGGGCCGGCTAAGCGCCTGGCCGTGGTCGGCGGCGGCTATGTCGGCCTGGAGGCGGCGGCTTCCGCCCGTGCGCTGGGGGCCGAGGCCACCGTCATCGAGCGCGAGAGCCGCGTGCTGGCCCGAGTGGCCTGCGAGACCCTGTCGACCTTCTTCCAGGACTATCACGGCGCCCACGGCGTGACGTTCGAGCTGAACGCCAATGTCGAGGCCTTCGAGGGCGAGAACGGCCACGTCACCGGCGTGCGCCTGAAGGGCGGCGAGGTCGTGGCCTGCGACGCCGCCCTGGTCGGCGTCGGCGCCCATCCCAATGTCGAGCTGGCTCAGGACGCGGGCCTGGAGTGCACGGGCGGCATCGTCGTCGACCTGGAAGCCCGCACCAGCGACCCGCGCGTCTTCGCCATCGGCGACGTGACCCACCGGCCGCTGCCGCTGTACGAGCGCCAGTTCCGCCTCGAAAGCGTGCCCAACGCCCTGGAGCAGGCCAAGCAGGCCGCCGCCGCCATCGTCGGCCGCGCGGGCCCTTCGCCGGAAGTGCCGTGGTTCTGGTCCGACCAGTACGACCTGAAGCTCCAGATCGCCGGCCTGCCGTTCGACGCCGACAGCACCATCGTGCGCGGCGACGTGGCCGCCGCCAAATTCGCCGTCTTCCACCTCAAGGGCGACCTCGTCCAGGCCGTGGAAGCCGTCAACGCGCCGCCCGAGTTCATGGCCGGCAAACAATTGATCGCCAAGCGGACGCCCGTGTCTAAGACAAAGCTGTCCGATCCGGCGATATCCATGAAGGAAGTGGCGGCCTGAAGCCGCCCGAATAGTGCAGGGGAACCATGGTCAAGATCACCTACATCGAATTCGACGGGACCGAGCACGTCCTCGACGTCAAGCCGGGCCTGACGGTCATGGAAGGCGCGGTGAAGAACAACGTCCCGGGCATCGACGCCGACTGCGGCGGCGCCTGCGCCTGCGCGACCTGCCACGTCTATGTGGACGACGCCTGGACCGACAAGACCGGCGACAAGTCGGCCATGGAAGAGTCGATGCTCGATTTCGCCGAGAACGTCGAGCCCAACAGCCGCCTGTCCTGCCAGATCAAGGTCAGCGACGCCCTGGACGGCCTGGTCGTGCGCCTGCCGGAAAGCCAGCACTGATACTTGCCAGCACTGGGCAGGCGAGGGGATCTCAGCGGCTCGGGACGAGGCGCCGGATCCCCTCTTGCATTTCCAGGAGCGCCTCCAGGATGTGCTCGTCGCGGATCATCGCGCGCGTATAGGCCTCCACGCGCGGCAGCGCCTCGATCACATCGATCCCAAGGCGGCTGCCCGTGATCCGGGCGGCCAGCAGCACCGGCGCGATCGCGCAGTCGGCGTGAGACAGTGATCCGCCGACGGCGTAGGGGCCGTCTTCCAGCAGGTCGTCGAGCATGGACAGGGCGTCGGTCAGCTGCTCAAGCAGCCGACGGTTCTCGGTCGGGCTCTGGGGCGCAGCCAGCGCGACCATCGGCGGCATCAGGTAGAGATCGGCCACGCGCACCAGCTGCCGCGCCCGCGCGCGTTCCAGGACGCCGGCGGGCAGCAGCGGGCGCGCCTGGGGGAAGAGCTCCTCCAGAAGCTCCAGGATGACGGCCGACTCCCACACCGCCTCGCCGTCGTCGAGGATCAGCACCGGCACGCGGCCCGTCGGGCTGATGTCGCGAAACCGCCGGTCTTGGGGCCAGCCCGACGGCGGCGGGACGATCTCGACGTCCAGGCCCTTGGCCCGGAGCGCGATCCTGACCCGGGTCGCGAACGGCGAGGCCGGAAGGCTGATCAGCTGCATGGAAGGCCCCCTCTAATCTAGGGCGCGACCTTCGCGCGCTAGGGCGCGGCTTGCAACCGAAGGGCTCAGGCGCCCTTGGCGCTCGCCGCCACGGGCGCGGCGGCGATCGGGCCCTGGCTCAGGGTCGGATCCTGGGCGATCACCCGCCGGGCCAGGATTTCCGAGCCGCTGCCGGTCAGGTGGCCATAGTCGAACTGCACCGGATAGCCCTTGGGATCGATCTCCAGGCAATGGCCGGCGGGGCACATGGCCGAGGCCAGCGAGACGTAGCGGGCGCCCTTCTTGCGCGCCAGCTTGCCGATCTCGCGATCGACGCCGCTGACGTCGATGCGCTGCTCGTCGACGAAATCGGGGTCGTGCAGGCGGTCGGAGACGGCCAGCAGGCGGGGCAGGGGCGAGCGGTACTCGATGATCGGGCCGAACACGATGACGTCCAGGCCCTGGCCGCGCAGCCTGGTCAGGGTGGACTCCAGGCGCGGCAGGTCCTCGCGCTTCCAGCGGGCGGCCAGCACCACGGTGTCGACCTTGTGGGCCGGCAGGTAGTCGTCGAACATCCGGTCCATCAGCGCCACGCAGCGCTCCTCGGCCGAGCCGGGATGGGTCAGGGTCGGCTTGCAGCCCGAGGCGGTGGCCTGCATCACGTTGACGCCCGGCATGGCCTTGGCCAGGCCGTACCACAGGTGGGCGGCGTGGCTGTCGCCGATCAGCAGGTAGTCGCGGCGCTTGGGGTCCTGGCGCACGCACGCCATGTCGAAGTCGTCGACGGTCGAGCCCGACGGCAGGAAGCAGGTGCCCTCGCGCATCTGGCGGTGGCTCTTGTCGGTCAAGAGGTCGGCGATCTGCTGGACGCGCGGCGAGTAGCGGTAGGAGAGGCCGTGGTCGACCTGGCCGGCCGCGCCGACGGCGACCAGCACGGCCGCGGCCGCGCCGGCGGCCTGGAACAGCGCCTTGCGGGGCAGCTTCAGTGGTCCGACCCGGAACGGCCGCTCGATCAGCCACCACGAGATCGTCGCCAGCACCAGCGAGACTAGCACCGTGCCGAGCTTGATCGCCATGGCCGGGGCGCCGCCGAACAGGAAGCTGTTCATCTGGGCGCCGACCATCACCGGCCAGTGCCACAGGTACAGCGAGTAGGAGATCAGGCCGATGAACACCACCGGCCGCCACGACAGCAGGCGGCCCATCAGCGTCGGCCCCGTCTCGCCGGCGGCGATGACCAGGGCCGCGCCCAGGCAGGGCAGGATGGCGGCGGCGCCGGGGAAGGGCATCTGCTCGCGGTAGAAGAGCACCGCCGCGCCGATCATGGCCAGGCCCGAGAGGGCGGCGGCTTCCCGCAGCCAGGCGGCACGGATCTTCGGAACCATGCCCAGCGCCAGCACCGAGCCGATCATCAGCTCCCAGGCGCGGTTGTGCGGCAGGTAGAAGGCCGCGCTGGGCGCCAGGGCCACGCTGGCCACGGCGCTCGCGAACGAGGCGGCCATCAGGCCCCAGATGATCGGCTTCAGCCGGGTGGGGAACGCCCGCAGCAGGAACGACAGCAACAGCGGGAAGACGATGTAGAACTGCTCCTCCACCGACAGCGACCAGGTGTGCAGCAGGAGCTTGGTCGAGGAGTCGGAGTCGAAATAGCCGGCCTGCGTCCAGAAGAAGACGTTCGAGGCCGAGAACACCGCCGCGATCAGGCTGCGGGCGTATTCCAGCATCTCGCCGGGCAACAGGGTGAAATAGGCCAGCGCCGTGGCCGCGACCAGCACCGCCAGCAGGGCCGGCGCGATCCGCCGGACCCGCCGCTCGTAGAACCGCAGCAGCGAGAAGTCGCCCCGCGAGAGCTCGGCGAAGATGTTGCCGGTGATCAGGTAGCCGGAGATGACGAAGAACACGTCAACCCCAACGAAGCCGCCGGGCAGCTGGTTGAAGCCGGCGTGGAAGGCCACCACCGGCAGCACGGCCACGGCGCGCAGGCCGTCGATGTCCTTGCGGTACTGCATCTCGATCCCCGAAATCCGGATCAGCCGATCGCGCGCGTCCCGCCCCCGCGCGTCAACGTCAACCTTGGATCGAGGGGGATAGGGCCGGCTTGTGACCGTTGCTTGTTCGACCGGCGCGCAAGCTGTGGAAAGGTTGTGCAGTCAAAGCTTGGCCATTGAGGGTTGCGCGCGAGGCGCGCACATGCCGCATCGCTCCCGCCTCGCGGGCGCGCGAACGCGGCCCGAATGGGCGAGCCGATATTAGGAAGGGGGAAGTGGTGGTGCCGCCTAGGTGACTCGAACACCTGACCTACGCATTACGAATGCGCCGCTCTACCGGCTGAGCTAAGGCGGCCCACGGCGCTTCGGCAGAATCGCCGGGCGCGAGGAGCGGCCTATTTAGCGGGGCGCGGGCCGCTTGCCAAGCGTCGTCGTGCGCCCGTGTTGCGACGGGGCGCCGGAGCGGGGCCGGGAGCGTCGGGCGAGGGCGGTTCGTCGAGCACGCCGGGGTCGTCCGGAAACGGGATCAGGGCCCCGCCGGTCTCGGCCGCGTGCACGAAGGCGGTGGATTCGGCCAGGGTCGACTGGGCGTAGGCCGAGGGCAGCTGGGGCAGGTCGCTCATCGTGCGTTCGCGGCGCTCGAAGCGCGGGTGGATCAGTTCCCCGGTCTCGGCGTAGCTGGCGGCCAGGCGGGCCCAGTCCTCGCGGCCGTAGGCGAAGGCCTGGCCCTCGGGGTCAAGATCGCTCCAGTCGGGCTCCTGCGGTGCGGCCACGCCCCGGGCGACCCAGGCGCGGGCTTCGTCGGGCTCGGCGCAGGCGAAGGCGACGCGGGCCATCAGGCCGGCCAGGCGGGCCGTGGGCGAGGTTTCCTCGGGCAGCAGGCGGGCGGCGGCGCGGGCGGCGACCGGGTCGCCGGCGATCAGGGCGCTCTCGACCTTGAGGATGCGGCTTTCGCGGGCCTCGGGCTTGAGCTGGGCCAGGGCAGAGAGGCGGGCGGCGCGGGCCTTGGGGGTCTCGCTGGTCTTGAGGTCGCGATAGGCCAGCCACAGGGCCGGGTGGGGCGCGCCCTTCCAGGCGGCCTCGATCAGGGTCGCGGCCTTGGCGGCCTTGCCGTCGGCGGCCAGAAGGCGGGCGGCCATGACCACGCCGGGGGCGAAGTCGGACTTCAGCTTCACCGACTGCAGGGCGAAGTCGAGGGCCTGGTCCAGGGCCTTGGGATCGTCGCTGTCTTCCAGGTTCGCCGCCGAGGCGGCCAGCAGCGCGGCGCGGGCGCGCTCGGCCACCAGCGGCGAGACGATCTTGCGCTCCTGGCCGCTCTGGACGAGTTGCAGGGCTGCGGCCCAGTCGCCGGCCTCCAGCCGGGCTTCCAGCAGGGCGCGCCACGCCCACAGGGCCGAGCGGGCCAGGCCATAGGCGGTTTCGGCGTGCCGCAGCGCCAAGGCGCGGTCGCCCTCGGCCAGGGCCAACTGCATCAGGCCGCGCAGGCCGGCCAGGCGCATCTCGGGAAAGCCCAGCATGGCGTTCCAGGCCTGGCGGGCGGCGGTGGTGTCGCCGGCCGCCTCGGCGGCCTGGGCGGCCAGCACGCGGACCAGGGCCGGCGCGTCGTCATTGAGGTCGGCGGCCTTCTGGGCCAGGCGGCGGGCTTCGGAGCCGTCGCCGGCGGCCACGGCGAGAAAGCCGCGCGACAGGGCCTCGACAGCCTGCTTGCGACGGGCCTCGGCGCGGGCGCGGGCGGCGCGCTTGGGCGCCTCGATGATCCACAGCAGGCCGCGCCACAGGCCGGCGGCGACCAGGGCCAGCAGCAGGGTCGAAAGGGCGGCGGCGGCGGCCGTCATCTCGACCCGCCAGCCCAGCCATTCCAGGCTGGCCGCGCCCGGCTCGCCGGTCAGCGAGACCACGATCACGGCGATGACCGCGATCAGGACGAGGGCGAGGAGGGCGCGGATCATCGGGAGGCCCCGGCGGAGGTCGCGGGGGGCGAGCTCGCGGGCGGCGCACCGGCCAGGCGGGCGTTCTGCTGGGCGCGCGAGACCTGCATCAGGCCGGCCAGGGCCTCGTCGCGGACGGCGGCGACCAGGCGGTCGATCTCGGCCCGGCGCTCTGCCTCGGCCCGCCAGGCGGCCAGCACCGGGCGAGCGCTGGGCGGCAGGGCGTCGAGGGCGCGCAGGGCGCCGGTCAGGTCGCCGGCGTCGAGCCGGGCCTCGGCGCGGGCCAGCGCGGCGTCGGGGCCGCTTCCGACCGTCGAGCCGACCTGGCGGATGGTGACGACGCGCGAGAGGGCGTGTTGCAGCTTGGCCAGGGCCCCGGCGTCGGGACCCGGCTCGTGGGCGGCGACCGAAGCGCGGCCGGCCAGGTCCTCGAAGCCGGCGGCCAGGCCCGCGACCGTGGGGGCGCCCTGTCGAGCCAGGCGTTCGAGGGCGCGCACCTCCGACGACGGCGGCAGCACGCGTTCGAGGGCGGCGACGGCGTCGGCGAAGGGCTCTGCGCCTTGCGCCGCCTGCGCCAGGCTGGCGGCGGCCAGGGCCGCGCCGGCGGCGTCCAACGTGCGCTGCTGGCCCGATTCGAGCAGGGCGATGCGGGCTTCCAGCCGGTCGACCTCGGCGGAGGGCGACGGCGCGGGCGGAGCGGCCACCACGGGCGCGTCGGGGGCGGGCGCGGCGAAGCCGGCGGCGACGGGCTGCTGGGCCGTCGGCGCGGCCTGCGGGGCGGCGTCCTTCCTGGTGAACCAGGTCGGGCCGAAGCGGGCGATGGCGACGCCCGCGCCGACGCAGGCGATGCACAGCACGATCATCACCCAGAACATCGGGCCCAGCAGGGGCTTCCTGGCGTAGAGGGCCGGGTCGCTGGGGGCGGCGATTTCGGCGGGGTCGGGGGCGGCGCTCATGATCCCCATTCGTGCCCCACGCGCGATTTGGGTGCAACTTCGCCTTAAGGCGAGATGAGGTCGAACAACGCTGTTTCGCGGGGGCGCGGCGCGGCGGCCACAGGCCCCAGACGTCCGTCGACGGAAAGAGCGACAAGCGGCGCGGCCACGGCCGGCGACAGGCAGAAGGCCTTCAGGCCGGGCGCGGGATGCTCGGTCAGCAAGGCGGCCAGCGCCCGGGCGGCCTTGGGCGAGTGCAGCAGCACGGCGTGAAGATCGGAAAGCGCCGCCAGGGTCTCGGCGGCCGGGGCGCGGACGACGCTTTCGTAGATGGCGACCGTACGAGCCGCGATCCCGGCGCGGACCAGAGGCGAGACGAGGTCGCCGGCGGGCTCGGCGGCGGCCGGATGCAGCACCGCGCCTTCGAAACTCATGCGGTGGGCGGCGATCAGGGCGGCCAGGGCGGCGACGTCGCCGTGGGCCGATTCGATGCGGGAAAAGCCGGCCGCGGCGGCGAGGTCGGCGGTGGCGGCCCCGACCGCGAACACCGGCAGGCCACGCTGGGCGCTGGCCCGGGCGAAAGCGGCCACGCCGTTGCGGCTGGTGAAGGCCAGGGCCCCGACGCCGGCCAGGTCGGCCGTCCACGGCAGGTCGCGGACCTCCAGCAGCGGGTCGATCAGGGGCGAAAAGCCCAGCGCCGAAAGGCGTGCGGCGGTGGCCTCGGCGCCGGGGCGGGCGCGGGTGATCCAGACGCGGTGGGCGTCCTTCGTCATTCCGTCGGCGCGATGATGGCGTCGCCGCCCTCGGCCTTGACCGCCGCGCCCAGCGACAGGCCCAGGGCGAGCGCCTGGCCGGCGTCGTCGTCGCCGGTCAGCACCACCTCGCCCTCGTGGCGGACGCGGATGACGCCGTCGGGGCTGAGGGCCTCGACCAGCAGGCAGAGGCGCGTACCGTCCAGGCGGCCATAGGCGCCGACGGCCGTGCGGCACGAGCCTTCGAGCGCGTAGAGCGCGCCGCGTTCGGCGGCCACGGCGATGGTGGTCGGGCGGCAGCGGATGGCGGCCAGCCAGGGGGCGTCGACGTCTTCGGCCCGGCTCTCGATGGCCAGGGCGCCCTGGCCCGGGGCGGGCGGGGCGGCCAGCGGGTCGAGCCAGCTTTGCGGGATGTGGCCCATGCCCAGGCGGTTTAGGCCCGACTGGGCCAAGAGGATGGCGTCGGCCTCGCCGCGCTCCAGCTTGGCCAGGCGCGTGTCGACATTGCCGCGCAGCATGACGACGTCGAGGTCGGGGCGCACGTGCAGGGCCTGGGCCTGGCGACGCAGGCTGGCGGTGCCCAGGCGCGCGCCGCGGGGCAGGTCTTCCAGCCGCTGGGCGACCTTGCTGATGAAGGCGTCGCGCGGGTCTTCACGTTCCGGCGTCGCGGCCAGGACCAGCCCCGGCGGAAGCTCGGCCGGCATGTCCTTCAGCGAATGCACCGCGCAGTCGATGCGGCCGTCGAGCAGGGCCTCCTCGATCTCCTTGGTGAACAGGCCCTTGCCGCCGATCTCCATCAGCCGGCGGTCCTGGATGCGGTCGCCGCTGGTGACGATCGGGATCAGCTGGGCGTAGGAGGCGATCTCTTCCGGACCGGCGTCCAGCGGCGCGCCGAGGGCGTGGGCGATCCGCGCCTGCATGTGGCCGGACTGGGCGAGCGAGAGCTTCGAGCCGCGGGCGCCGATGCGGATGGGTTGCCGGGACACGGTCGGGACGTTACCTGCATGCGAAAGACAAGCCTTCGCTGCTACAGGAGCGGCGGGAACCCCGCAACCGAATGACAACCCTTACGAACTCGGGCCTCACGGTCCTCGGACTGGAGACCAGCTGCGACGAGACCGCCGCCTCGGTGGTGCGCCGGAGCGCGGACGGCCGCGTCGAGGTGCTGTCGTCGATCGTCGGCACCCAGTTCGAACAGCACGCCCCGTTCGGCGGCGTGGTGCCCGAGATCGCCGCCCGCGCCCATGTCGAGGTGATCGACAGCGTCGCCGCCCAGGCCATGCGTGCGGCGGGGATCGGCTACGACGCGCTGGACGGCGTGGCGGCCACGGCCGGCCCGGGTCTGGTCGGCGGGGTGATGGTCGGCCTGGCGTTCGGCAAGGCGGTCGCCCTGGCGCGCGACCTGCCGCTGGTGGCGGTCAACCACTTGGAGGGCCACGCGGTCTCGGCCAGGCTGGGCGCCGAGATCGCCTATCCCTTCCTGCTGCTGCTGGTCTCGGGCGGGCACTGCCAACTCCTGGAAGTCGGCGGGGTGGGCGCCTGCAAACGCCTGGGCACCACCATCGACGACGCGGCCGGCGAGGCCTTCGACAAGATCGCCAAGAGCCTGGGCCTGCCCTATCCGGGCGGTCCGGCGCTGGAAAAGCTGGCCAAGGCGGGCGACGCGTCCAGGTACGAGCTGCCGCGCGCCCTGCTGGGCCGCAAGGACTGCGACTTCTCGTTCTCGGGCCTGAAGACGGCCGCCGCCCGCATCGCCGCGACGCTGACGACGGACCAGGAACGCGCCGACCTGGCCGCCGCCGTGCAGTTCGCCATCGCCCGCCAGCTTTCCGAGCGCACCGACCGGGCCATGAAGCTCTATGCCGAAGGCCACGCGGCCGGCGAGCGCCGCTTCGTGGTCGCCGGCGGGGTGGCGGCCAACGGCGCCGTCCGCGCGGCCCTGCTGAAGATCTGTGAGGACAACGGCTTTACGTTCGACGCCCCGCCGCTGGCCTACTGCACCGACAACGCCGCCATGATCGCCCTGGCCGGGGCCGAGCGCCTGGCGGCGGGCATTTCCGACGATCTGGACGCCGTGGCGCGTCCCCGCTGGCCCCTCGACGAGGCCGCGGCGTTATCCAATCCGAGCAACAGTTTCGGTCGCAAGGGAGCCAAGGCATGACCTTCAAGCACGCAGGCGTCGTCGGCGCTGGGGCGTGGGGCACGGCCCTGGCTCAGGTGGCCGCGCGCGCCGGCCTCGAGGTGACGTTGCAGGCCCGTGAGCCCGAGGTCGTCGCCTCGATCGCCGACAAGCGCGAGAACACGATGTTCCTGCCGGGCGTGACGCTGGAACCGGCGGTCACCGCCGTTTCCGACATGGCGGGCCTGGCGACCTGCGACCTCATCCTGGCCGTGCCGCCGGCCCAGCACCTGCGCTCGGCCATGGCCGCGCTGGCGCCGTATCTGAAGCCTGGCGTTCCGGTGGTGCTGTGCTCCAAGGGCGTCGAGCAGGGCTCGCTGAAGCTGATGACCGAGGTGGCGGCCGAGGCCCTGCCGGGCGTGGCCATCGCCGTGCTGTCGGGCCCCAGCTTCGCCGGCGAGGTCGCCCGCGGCCTGCCCGCCGCCGCCACCCTGGCCTGCGAGGACGAGGCCTTGGGCAAGGCCATTGTCGAGGCCATCGCCATCCCGACCTTCCGACCCTACTGGGCCGCCGACGTGATCGGCGCCGAGGCCGGCGGGGCCGTCAAGAACGTGCTGGCCATCGCCTGCGGCATCTCCGAGGGCAAGGGCCTGGGCCGCAACGCCCACGCCGCTCTGATCACCCGCGGCTTCGCCGAACTGACCCGCCTGGCCGTGGCCGCCGGCGGTAAGGCCGAGACAGTGGCGGGCCTGTGCGGCCTGGGCGACCTGGTGCTCACCTGCTCGTCCAGCCAGTCGCGCAATATGAGCGTCGGCCTGGCGCTGGGCGCTGGCCAGACCCTGGAACAGGCCCTGGCCGGCAAGGTCAGCGTCGCCGAAGGCGTCGCCTCGGCCCCGGCCGTGCGCGCCCTGGCCCGAAGCTTAAGCGTCGAGACCCCGATCTGCGAAGCCGTCGCCGCCATCCTGGCCGGCGAGGTCGACGTCGACAGCGCCATCCTCGGCCTGCTGTCCCGCCCGCTGAAGGCGGAGTAGTCGATCAAGATCCTCCCCCTCTGGGGGAGGATCCACTCATCTTCTGGAAGGAACGCCCATGCCGCTCTACGCCATCGTCTGCAAGGACAAGCCCGGCGCGCTCGAAACCCGCCTGGCCGTGCGCCCCAAGCACCTGGAATACCTGGCCCAGTCGGCCAATCTGAAGCTGGCCGGCGCTCTGCTGGACGACGCCGGCAATCCGATCGGCTCGATCCTGGTGGTCGAGGCCGACGACAAGGCCGTCGCCCAGGCCCAGGCCGACAACGATCCCTACACCGCCGCCGGGATCTTCGAGAGCGTCGAGATCAATCCCTGGCGCCTGGCCGTCGGCTCGGTCTGACGCCCCTGATGGACGACAATCCCGCCCGCCCCGCGCCCGGCCAGGCGATCTGCGCCCTGGCCGACATTCCCGAGCCGGGCGCGGCGGGTTTCCGTTACCGTGAGGGGCAGGCGATGTTCGCCGGCTTCGTCGTCCGCAAGGACGGCGGGGTGTTCGGCTATGTCGACAGCTGCCCCCACGCCGGCTGGCCCCTCGCCGGGATCAATGGCCGCTTTCTCACCCGCGAGAACGACCTGATCCTGTGCGCCGGCCATGCGGCCCTGTTCCGCATCGCCGACGGCGCCTGCGTGGCGGGCCCCTGCGCCGGCAAGCAGCTGACCGTCTGGCCGATCACGGTCGAGGACGGCCAGGTCCTCGCGGCCTGACCCTTCCTTAACCGATGGTCGGTTAGGGTTCCTCGACCTTGAGAGGAGCGCGCCGCCATGGCCGACGGATCGACCCCTGCTTTCGACGCCGAACTGACCGACGCCGTCGACGCGCGCGGTGCGGGCGCCAAGCTGCGCTCGCTGGGCAAGATCAATCCGCGCCTGGCCCCGCAGCTGGCCCGCACCATGCTGGGCAAGGCGCGCGACAACGACAGCGCCGGCGCCTTTTCCGCCTACTGCGAGACCAAGGGCTTCGAGTTCACCTCGGCCTGGGCCGCCAACAACATTCCCTTCGTGGCCCCGCTGCTGCGCGACTTCATGGCCAAACGCCCGGCCGGCGGTCCCAAGACGCGCTACATGGAGATCGGCGCCTATGAGGGCCGGAATCTCGCCTTCATGGACTGGATGTTCCCCGACCGCCTCGACGTGACGGTGATCGATCCCTGGTTCGACGAGGGCCTGAACCCGGAAGAGAAGTACCTGGCGGTCGAGCCGCGCTTCCACCGCAACATGGCCCGCACCACCTTCGGCAAGGTGGCGACCCACAAGGGCTTTTCGACCTACGAGCTGCCCAAGATGCTGGAGGTGGGCGACAAGTTCGACCTGATCTATGTCGACGGCAGCCATACCGCCCTGGCGGTGATGATCGACCTGTGCTGCTGCGCCAGCCTGCTCGAGGTGGGCGGCATGATGGTGCTCGACGACTACTGGCACGACATCAGCGAGATCGGCGGCCCGGGCGTGAAGCAGGCGGTCGACCACTTCCACGCCGCCTTCGGCCGCTATTTCGAGGTGGCCGCGGTCTATCGCCAGGTGGCCCTGGTCAAGACGGCCGAGATCCCGCGCTAGGCGTGGATCGGGGGGCAGTCGTAGTGCGTGGCCCTCGTCCTTCGACAGGCTCAGGATGAGGACCATTGGAAGGCCGCGGCAGTAGAAAAACCTCATCCTGAGCTTGTCGAAGGACGAGGTTTTTCTCGAGCGCCGAATGTCGGGCCGCGCTAGGGCCAAGCCCCGGGGTCGATCAACCGCGCGGGGCCTGATATGGGCTGCGCACGGAGTTTCTGACCACATGACCGATACGATTTCCGACGCCGTGGCCGTGGGCCGCCGGGTGCTGAGCATCGAGGCCCAGGCCCTGACCCAGATGGCCGACGAGCTGGGCGAGGCCTTCGCCCGCGCCGTCCAGGTGCTGCACGACGCCAAGGGCCGCATCGTGTGCACCGGCATGGGCAAGTCGGGCCACGTGGCGCGCAAGATCGCCGCCACCCTGGCCTCGACCGGCAGCCAGGCGATGTTCGTCCACCCCGCCGAGGCCAGCCACGGCGACCTCGGCATGATCGGCCCCGACGACGTGGTGCTGGCCCTGTCGAAGTCGGGCGAGGCCCGCGAGCTGGCCGACACCATGGCCTATTGCAAGCGCTTCTCCATCCCGCTGATCGCCATCACCGCCGTCGCTGGCAGCCAGCTGGGCCAGGCTGGCGACGTGCTGCTGCTGCTGCCCGACGCGCCGGAGGCGACGGCGGAGGTCAATGCGCCGACCACCTCGACCACCTTGCAGATCGCCCTGGGCGACGCGCTGGCCGTGGCGCTGCTGGAAAGCCGCGGCTTCACCGCCAGCGACTTCCGCGTCTTCCACCCGGGCGGCAAGCTGGGGGCGATGCTGCGCACCGTGGCCGACCTGATGCATGGCCAGGGCGAGCTGCCGCTGATCGGGGAAGGCGCGCCGATGAGCGAGGCCCTGCTGGTCATGAGCCAGAAGCGCTTCGGCGCGGTCGGCGTGATCGACGCCGCCGGCGCCCTGGTCGGCCTGATCACCGACGGTGACCTTCGCCGCCACATGGACGGCCTGATGACCCACGCCGCCGGCGAGGTGATGACCAAGGGGCCGCTGGTGATCGGCCCCCACGCCCTGGCCGCCGAGGCCCTCAAGGTGATGAACGAGCGCCGGATCACCGTGCTGTTCGTCGTCGAGGCCGGCCGGCCCGTGGGCGTGCTGCACGTCCACGACCTGCTGCGCGCGGGGGTGATTTAGATCGATCCTCCCCCTCTGGGGGAGGTGGCCCAGAGGGCCGGAGGGGGGCGCGCGGCCGATGCCGAGCAACCCCCTCAGTCGCTTCGCGACAGCTCCCCCAGAGGGGGAGCATCTTTGGCGCTACGGCCGCGCCTCACCCGCAAAAGCCGCCAAGTCCTTTATCAGCGACACGACCGCCTGCTCGACCAGTTCGCCGCCCTTTTCGGGCGTGGCCAGGGCGGGGTCGGAGCCCATGCGGCCGTCGGCGTAGCGGGCGCGGAAGTCGAGCGCCTCGCGGATCGGGCCCGTCGGGGCGATCTTTGGCTCGTAGTCGGCGGTCTTGATGCTGTCGGGATAGCCCCACTGGGTCACCGCGATTTCCGACGGGGTGGCGTGGCTGCCGTGGCCGACCGGGAATTGGCGCATGGCCAGGGCGTTGACGCCCTCGAGGTCCCACCAGTTCTTCAGCTTCATGGCGAAGGGGCAGCGCTCCTTGCGGAAGCTGTACTCGGCGTAGATCTCCGAGAACGCCGCCTCGATGGTGGCGACGTTGCCGCCGTGGCCGTTGAGGAAATAGATCTTCTCGAACCCGTGGGCGCCCAGCGAGCGGGTCCAGTCGCCGATTGCGGCCATGAAGGTCGACGGGCGCAGGAAGATGGTGCCCGGGAAGGCCAGGTGGTGCTGGGCCATGCCGACGTTGAAGGTCGGCGCCACCAGCACCTCGTCCGAGCGCCTGGAGGCCTCGTGGGCGATGATCTCGGGGCACAGCCAGTCGGTGCCAAGCAGGCCCGTCGGCCCGTGCTGCTCGTTGGAGCCGATCGGCACGATCACCGTCTTCGAGCGCTGGAGGTAGGCTTCGATCTCGGGCCAGGTCGAGAGGGCGAGCAGCATGGCGGGGTACTCCGAAAGGCGTCGGCGGCCGGGGTTGCGACCGGCCTTGCCAGCGCTTTACGCCCGAAGTCGGGCTTCGCCGACCCCCAATCTGCCCGAACGGCGTGCGACGGAGCGGCGGTCAACTCGACCTGTGCGTGCTTGCCCCGGGCCGCCTACCGCGCGCAAGGTGCCGGCCTGGCGTCGCCCGAAGAAAGCCGGGGAGGAGACCGCTGATGGCTCAAGCCCACGCCCGCGACGTGCTGGCCGTGCTCGACGGCGCGGGACCCGCTCTGTCGCCGGTGGCGGCCTCGTGGCGGCGCAGCCTGGTGCTGCACGGCCTGGATCCGGAGAACCGCAAGGCCCCCGACACCCTCACCGAACGCGAGCTTTCGCAGGCCCAGGAGCGCATGGGCGCCCTGCGCGCGGCGGCGTCCGACACGCTGGACGCCCTGTTCCAGGCCGTGGGCGCGCAAGGATCCTGCGTGCTGCTGACCGACAGCGCCGGCGTGCCGGTCGACCGCCGGGGCGCGTCGGCCGACGATCCGGTGTTCCACCGCTGGGGTCTGTGGACCGGGGCGGTGTGGAGCGAGGCGCGCGAGGGCACCAACGGCATCGGCACCTGCCTTGCCGAGCAGCGCACCCTGACCATCCACCGCGACCAGCACTTCCACACCCGCAACATCGGCCTTAGCTGCACCGTCGCGCCGCTGTTCGATCCGCAAGGCAGGCTGGCCGGCGCGCTCGACGTTTCGTCATGCCGGCCGGGGCTGGACGGCATGACCGGGCTGATGGAGGCGGTGGTCAACGACGCGGCGCGTCGTATCGAGTCCAAGGCCTTCCGCGAGGCCTTCCCCGGCGCGCGCATCGTGCTGCTGGCCGACGGCCGCGCCGACCGCGCCTCGACCCCGATGCTGGCCGTCGACGCTGACGACGTGGTCATCGGCGCCACCCGCGCCGCCCGCCAGGCCCTGGAGCTGACCGACGACAAGCTGCGCCGCGGCTTGCCGTCTCCCGATCGCGGCGCCGACCTGGAAGACGCCGAACGCGCCGCCGTCCGTCGGGCGTTGGGCGCGGCGGGGGGCAACGTGTCTGCGGCGGCCGGCGCGCTGGGGGTGAGCCGCGCGACGCTGCACCGGAAGATCAACCGCCTGGGGCTGGGGCGCTCCTAGAACCCTCTCTCTTTGAGAGAGGGAGGGGCCCGCCGCGAAGCGGTGGGAGGGTGAGTGGTTACACCCTTTCCGGAAAAACCACGGCCCAGCGCTTCAACCTGACACGCTGAAACCCCTCACCCTCCGAGGCTTCGCCTGGGCCCCTCCCTCTCCCTCTGGGAGAGGGTCCCTAAGAGGCCGCCCCATCTGTCGCAAACCTGAGACACCCCGCGCCCGTCTCCGCCGCGCCGCCGCGCCACATCAAAAATCCGGGCGCAACCTCCTCCCCATGACGCCGAACACGGCGCGACGGAGGAAACCATGACCAAGCCCGAGTTCATCGACTCGCTGTCCCGCCCGCCGTTCAAGGCGCGCTACGACAACTTCATCGGCGGCCAGTGGGTCGCGCCGGCCGACGGTCGCTATTTCGACAACGCCTCGCCGATCACCGGCCGCAAGATCTGCGAGATCGCCCGCTCGCAGGCGATCGATGTCGAGCGCGCCCTGGACGCCGCCCATGCCGCCAAGGACGCCTGGGGCAGGACCAGCGTCGCCAAGCGCTCGCGCATCCTGCTGAGGATCGCCGACCGTATGGAGGAGAACCTCGCCGTCCTGGCCAACGCCGAGACCTGGGACAACGGCAAGCCGATCCGCGAGACCACGGCCGCCGACCTGCCGCTGGCCATCGACCACTTCCGCTATTTCGCCGGCTGCCTGCGCAGCCAGGAAGGCGCGATCTCCGAGATCGACCACGACACCATCGCCTATCACTTCCACGAGCCGCTGGGCGTGGTCGGCCAGATCATCCCGTGGAACTTCCCGCTGCTGATGGCCTGCTGGAAGCTGGCCCCGGCGATCGCCGCCGGCAACTGCGTGGTGCTGAAGCCCGCCGAGCAGACCCCGGCCTCGATCATGGTGCTGTTCGAGCTGATCGGCGACCTCCTGCCGCCGGGCGTGGTCAATGTCGTCAACGGTTTCGGCCTGGAGGCCGGCAAGCCGCTGGCGTCCAGCCCGCGCATCGCCAAGATCGCCTTCACCGGCGAGACGTCCACCGGGCGGCTGATCATGCAGTACGCCAGCCAGAACCTGATCCCGGTGACGCTAGAGCTGGGCGGCAAGTCGCCCAACATCTTCTTCGCCGACGTGGCGGCGCAGGACGACGACTTCCTCGACAAGGCGCTGGAAGGCTTTGCGATGTTCGCCCTGAACCAGGGCGAGGTCTGCACCTGCCCCAGCCGGGCCCTGGTGCAGAAGTCTATCTACGACAGGTTCATGGAGAAGGCGCTCAAGCGCGTGCAGGCGGTGGTGCAGGGCAATCCGCTGGATCCCTCGACCATGATCGGCGCCCAGGCCTCCGAGGAGCAGTTGAACAAGATCCTCGGCTATATGGACGTGGGTCGCAACGAGGGCGCGCGCCTGCTGACCGGCGGATCGCGCACCGTGCTGCCGGGCCAGCTGGCCGACGGCTTCTATGTCGAGCCCACCGTGTTCGAGGGCCACAACAAGATGCGGATCTTCCAGGAGGAGATCTTCGGACCCGTCCTGGCGGTGACCACCTTCGAGACCGAGGAAGAGGCGCTGGAGATCGCCAACGACACCGCCTTCGGCCTCGGGGCCGGGGTGTGGACCCGCGACGGCTCGCGCGCCTACCGCTTCGGGCGCGGCATCCAGGCCGGCCGGGTGTGGACCAACTGCTACCACGCCTATCCCGCCCACGCGGCCTTCGGCGGCTACAAGCAGTCGGGCGTGGGCCGCGAGACCCACAAGATGATGCTCGACCACTACCAGCAGACCAAGAACCTCTTGGTCAGCTACAGCGCCAAGGCGCTGGGCTTCTTCTAGGGAGCCGCCACCTAGCTCCCGTCATTCCCGCCCTCGTGGCGGGAAACCCTCTATCCGCCGCAGATGCAGAAGGGGCGGCGCGCTGAGCGCGCCGCTTGCTCCGCCCTTGCGGGTTGAACCCGGGGTTCTCGCCACAAGGGCGGGAATGACGGGTTGATGGAGTGGGCGCCGACGGCCCCAAAACCGACAAATCGAACAAGACCAGAATTCTGCCGCACGAAACAGAATTGGTCTTCTTGCGCGGGAGGCGGCGCTTCGCATACTCCCGCTCGCAAGACGACGACTGACGCAGCGGCAACATCGCTGGCGACGACAAGATCGACTGAAGAGACGTTAGGGAGACGCGTGGTGAGCGACGGACAGCTGTTTCCGGTGCCGGAAGACTGGGCGGGCAAGGCCCATATCGACGCCGAGGGCTACGAGGCCGCGGTCGCCCGGGTCGAAAGCGATCCCGAGGGCTACTGGCGCGATCTCGCCGCCCGCCTCGACTGGATCAAGGCCCCCACCAAGATCAAGGACGTCTCCTACGCCAAGGACGACTTCCGCATCCGCTGGTACGAGGACGGCGTCCTGAACGTCAGCGCCAACTGCATCGACCGGCACTTAGCCAGCCGCAAGGACGACGTCGCCCTGATCTTCGAGGGCGACGAGCCGGGCGTCTCCGACAAGATCACCTACGGCCAGCTGCACGACCAGGTCTGCCGCATGGCCAATGTGCTGAAGGACCTGGGCGCCAGGAAGGGCGACCGGATCACCATCTACCTGCCGATGGTTCCGGTGGCGGCGATTGCCATGCTGGCCTGCGCCCGCATCGGCGCCATCCACTCCGTCGTGTTCGGCGGCTTCTCGCCCGACAGCATCGCCGGCCGCATCCAGGACTGCGACTCCCGCCTGGTCATCACCGCCGACCAGGGCCGTCGCGGCGGCAAGACGGTCCCGCTGAAGGCCAATATCGACGAGGCCCTGACCCACTGCCCGCAGGTCGAGAAGGTGCTGATGGTCCGCTGGACCGGCGCCGAGGTGCCGGTGGTCGAAGGCCGCGACGTGGTCTGGAACGACGTCAAGGACGCGGCCTCGCCGGTCTGCGAGCCCGAGCCGATGAACGCCGAGGATCCGCTGTTCATCCTCTACACCTCGGGCTCGACGGGTAAGCCCAAGGGCGTGCTGCACACCACCGGCGGCTACCTGGCCTGGGCCAGCTGGACCTTCGAATCCGTGTTCGACTACCGCCCAGGAGAAGTGTTCTGGTGCACGGCCGACGTCGGCTGGGTCACCGGCCACAGCTACGTCGTATACGGTCCACTCGCCAATGGCGGGACGAGCCTGATCTTCGAGGGGGTGCCCAACTATCCGACCCCGTCGCGCTTCTGGGACGTGGTCGACAAGCACAAGGTCGAGATCTTCTACACCGCGCCCACGGCCCTGCGGGCCCTGATGCGCGAGGGCGACGAGCACGTCCTGAAGAACGACCTGTCGTCGCTGCGCCTGTTGGGCAGCGTCGGCGAGCCGATCAATCCGGAAGCCTGGCTCTGGTATCATCGGGTGGTCGGCAAGGACCGCCTGCCGATCGTCGACACCTGGTGGCAGACCGAGACGGGCGGGATCCTCGTCTCGCCGCTGCCGGGCGCCACGGCCCTCAAGCCGGGCTCGGCCACCAAGCCGCTGCCGGGCGTGAAGCTGCAACTCGTCGACGCCGAAGGCGCGGTGCTGGAGGGGGCGACCGAGGGCAACCTCGTGATCACCGACAGCTGGCCGGGCCAGATGCGCACGGTCTATGGCGATCACCAGCGCTTCTTCGAGACCTATTTCTCGACCTATCCCGGCAAGTACTTCACCGGCGACGGCTGCAAGCGCGACGCCGACGGCTACTACTGGATCACCGGCCGGGTCGACGACGTCATCAACGTCTCGGGCCACCGCCTGGGCACCGCCGAGATCGAGAGCGCGCTTGTCGCCCACGAGGCCGTCGCCGAGGCCGCGGTGGTCGGCTATCCGCACGACATCAAGGGCCAGGGCGTCTACGCCTACGTCACCCTGAAGGCCGACGCGGTCGCCACCGAGGAACTGCGCAAGCAGCTGGTGCTCTGGGTCCGCCACGAGATCGGCCCCTTCGCCGCCCCCGACGTGCTGCAATGGGCTCCGGGCCTGCCCAAGACCCGCTCGGGCAAGATCATGCGCCGCATCCTGCGCAAGATCGCCGAGAACGCGGTCGACGCCCTGGGCGACACCTCGACCCTGGCCGATCCGTCGGTGGTGGACGACCTGGTGCGCAACCGGGCGGGCGCGAAGGCGGCTTAGGGGATGCGAAAACCTCGTCCTGCGACGAGCTCAGGGTGAGGTTTTCTACTGCACGGCAGTTCCGTGGTCCTCATCCTGAGCCTGTCGAAGGACGAGGACCACGCTTGGCGGTCGCCAGCTTGTCCACAACCCGCCATCGGTCTATATTCAAAACGCCGCCAAGGTGGCGGCGTTTGGTTGGGATCGCATGGCCCCGGTCGTGAAAATCCAGGAACTGCTCGGCGGCGAGGCCGTGACTGGCCCGCTCGTCACGGAGTTCGACGTGGTCCGGCTGGTCCGTAAAGGCCTGTCAGTGGCGGCGGTCGACGGCTTCCTGGCGGCCACGCATCAGCCGTTCTCGGCCATAGAGCCCTATGTGATGCCGCGGCGGACCTTCAATCGCCGCCGCGACGCCGGACAGCCGCTGGATCCGGCCGAGTCCGACCGCATGGTGCGCATCGCGCGCATGGTGGCGGCCGCCGAGGACGTGCTGGGCGACCAGGAACGGGCCTGGCGCTGGCTGGAGCGGCCCAACCGCACGCTGGAAGGCCAGACCCCGATCTCGATGGCCGACACCGACCTGGGCGCTCAGGGCGTCGAGCGGCTGCTGGGCCAGATCGCGCATGGCCTGGCGGCTTGATCGTCCACCGCATCGCCAAGGCTGCGCACGTCGGCCTGGACGGGGAGGGGGCGCGGCTCTACGGCGGCCGCTGGAACTCGCCCGGTCGGCCGATGCTCTACACCGCCGCCAGCCCGAGCCTGGCCGTGCTGGAGGTGCTGGTGCATCTCGACCTGCCGCCCGACCTGCTGCCGCTGGACTACCGCCTGCTGTGGATCCACGTGCCCGACGATGCGCCGAGTCTGGTGCTCGAAGCCGTTCCGCGAGACAGCGTGGCGGCCGGCGACGCTTTCCTGAGCGCCGGCGCGGCGTTGTGCCTGCGCGTGCCCAGCCAGGTGGTGCCCCAGGAGATCAACACCCTGATCAATCCGCGCCATCCGGCCTTCGCCGCCGTCCGGGTCGAGCGCGAGGAGGCGTTCCGGTTCGATCCGCGCCTGTTCTGACCCACGCCCTAGCCTCATCCCGCGCCAGGGTTTATACGCGCGGCCATGTTTGAAGGCCTCTCCCCCCTCGCCCGTGAAGCCCGCTCCTGGCCGTTCGAGCAGGCGCGCGCCACCATCGCCCGCGTCCTGCGCGTGCGCCTCCCCGACCGCGCCGACCAGGAGGCCGCTAAGGCCCTGATCGACGCCGGCAAGACCGACGAGGCGGTGAAAGCCTATCCGGCGCTGTCCAAGGCCGTGATCTTCGAGACCGGCTATGGTCCGTCGGGCCTGCCCCACCTGGGCACCTTCGGTGAAGTCGCGCGCACGACCATGGTGCGCCAGGCCTTCCGCGCTCTCGTGGACGACCACATCCCCACGCGCCTGATCGCCTTCAGCGACGACATGGACGGCCTGCGCAAGGTTCCCGACAACATCGAGAACAAGCAGCCGCTGATCGAGGACCTGGGCAAGCCGCTGACCGTCGTCCGCGACCCCTTCGGCACCCACGACAGCTTCGGCGCCCACAACAACGCCCGCCTGCGCGCCTTCCTCGACGGCTTCGGCTTCGAGTACGAGTTCGTCAGCTCGACGGAATGCTACAAGGGCGGCCTGTTCGACGAGACCCTGCTGACGGCCCTGGCCCGCTTCGACGCCATCCAGAAGGTGATGCTGCCGACCCTGGGCGAAGAGCGCCGCGCCACCTATTCGCCGTTCCTGCCGGTCAGCCCCAGCACCGGCAAGGTGCTGCAGGTCCCGACCCTGGAGCGTAACGTCGAGAAGGGCACGATCGTCTTCGAGGACGAGGACGGCTCCAAGGTCGAGGTCCCGGTCACCGGCGGCCACGTGAAGATGCAGTGGAAGCCCGACTGGGCCATGCGCTGGACCGCCCTGGGCGTCGATTACGAGATGTCGGGCAAGGACCTGATCGACTCGGTCAAGGCCTCGGGCGCCATCTGCAAGGCGCTGGGCGGGGTTCCGCCGGAAGGCTTCAACTACGAGCTCTTCCTGGACGAGAACAACCAGAAGATCTCGAAGTCCAAGGGCAACGGCCTGTCGATGGAGGACTGGCTGCGCTACGGCGCGCCGGAAAGCCTGTCGTACTACATGTTCCAGAGCCCCAAGTCGGCCAAGAAGCTCTATTTCGACGTCATCCCCAAGGCGACGGACGAGTACCTGCAGCAACTGGACGCCTTCGGTCGGCAAGAGCCCGCCAAGCAGCTCGACAACCCAGTCTGGCACATCCACGCCGGCAAGCCGCCCACGCAGGGCTCGCCGGTGTCGTTCAGCCTGATGCTGAACCTGGTGTCGGCCGCCGACGCCTCGACCAAGGAGATCCTCTGGGGCTTCCTGTCGCGCTACATCCCGGGCGCTTCGGCCGAGAGCCAGCCGCTGCTCGACCGCCTGGCCGGCTATGCGATCAACTACTACGAGGACTTCGTGAAGCCCACGAAGACCTTCCGCGCGCCCACCGACGTCGAGCGCGCGGCGATCCTCGACCTGCTGGCCAAGCTGAAGGCCATGCCGGCGGGGACCCAGGACGCCGAACTGATCCAGAACGAGGTGTTCGAGGTCGGCAAGACCCACGGCTTCGATCCCTTGCGCGCCTGGTTCCAGGCCCTCTACGAAGTGCTGCTGGGCCAGAGCCAGGGCCCGCGCTTCGGCTCGTTCGCGGCGATCTTCGGGATCGACCGCACGATCGCCCTGATCGAAGAGAAGCTGGGCTGAGGTCTTAACTCCTCCCCCGCAAGGCGGGGGAGGGGGACCACGAAGTGGTGGAGGGGGCGAGACTGGGCTCCGTGCCCGCGGTCGCCCCCTCCGTCACGTCGCGTATCCGCGCCGCGCCACCTCCCCCGTTTCTCGGGGGAGGAGCTTAAGTCAACGGAAGCTGAAAACGACCCCCTCCGGCCCTTCGGGCCACCTCCCCCAGAGGGGGAGGATCTACGGCTTCCTGCGACACCGTGCCTCGTTTCATGAACGCTTTCTGAATTTCGAATTAAGGGTTTGTGCGAACTTCGGAGTCTAGGCTTGGAACCATCAGAACCAGGAATAGTCCGATGGCTTCCTTCACCCTTCGCCCGCACGACCGTTCGGAATTCGACTCCCTGATCGGCGGCATCGCCTCGCAGTTCCCTGGCGCCCGCATCGAGGCCGCCCACAACGACACCTGGGCCTCCTACCGGGTCGACGTGTCTTGCGAGGACCCCCGCGCCGCGGCCCTGCGCGACTGGCTCAACGGCCACCACGCCGACTGCCCGCGCACCTAGTGTTCAGGTCGGGTCGGCTTACTGGCTGACCCACTGCACGCAGGCGACCCAGGCCACCGTCATGCGGTCGAGCGTGCGGTCGTCGCCGTCGCGCAGCACCGAGGTCAGCTCGATCGTCCGGGCCGTCAGCCGGCCCAGCTCCTTGACCAGCACCTCGCCGTTCGTGGTCATCACCACCACGCGGTCGCCGCGCCGGGGCTCGGCCGTCGCCGAGACCAGAAGCCGGTCGCCGTCGCGATAGACCGGCGCCAGGGCGTCGCCCTCGACCTCGAGGGCATAGAGTCCGTCCTCACGCGGCCCCGGAAGCTCCATCTCCTCCCAGCCCGCCCCGCGCGGCGCGCCCGCCTCGTCGAACAGGCCCGGCGCGGCCCGCGCCTGGCCGATCAGCGGAATGCCGGCGCGCTTGCCCTGCACGCTCTCGGTCAGGGCCGCGAATTCGGAAAATCCCACCCCCGTGGCTTCCAGCACCTTGGCCAGGCTCTCGGTCGAGGGCCAGCGGGGGCGCGTCTCGACGTCGCCGCGCTTGGAGCGGTTGAAGGCGGTGGGGTCCAGGCCCGCCAGCTTGGCCATGGCCGAGGGGCTCATGTCGAACCGCTTGGCCAGGGCGTCGATCGCGGTCCACAGTTCGGCGTGCGAGAGCATCGGGTCCTCCACACGTCCAAGTGACGGGACCGAAAGGAAATTAAGCCCGCGCCATAGGAATGTAAACCTATGCCCCAAGGTCAAGGTTGACGTTTACGTAAGCGTTGACGTTCCGCAGGGTCCGGTCTAGCGTGAACGGCGATAACCAATGACCCGGCCCGGAAGGCCGGCCGCACCCTGGGAGGGTACCGATGGCAGCCGATCTTCGACGTCCCGAGCGCACGTTCTCGATCCGTCAGCTGTGCAACGAATTCAAAGCCACGCCCCGGGCGCTGCGCTTCTACGAGGACAAGGGCCTGCTGACGCCGGCCCGCGAGGGCCTCAACCGCGTCTATTCCCACAAGGACCGCGTCCGCCTGCAGCTGATCCTGCGCGGCAAGCGCGTGGGCCTGTCGCTGTCGGAAATCCGCGAGCTGCTCGACCTCTATGACGAGAACGACGACGGCGCGGCCCAGATGGCCCGGTCGCTGAAGAAGTTCCGCGAGCGCGCCAGCGCCCTGGAGCAGCAGCGCGAGGACATCGACGGCGCCCTGATTGAACTGCGCGAGGCCTGCGACCGCCTCGAGAAGCGCCTGGCCGAAATCCGCCCCGACCTCTTGCCGCGCTCGGCCGACTACGAGCAGCTGCTGCGCGCCCGCCTCGACGGCGCCGAAATGGCGCTGGGCAAGTAAGGCCACGAAATTCCCAGGTCGCGCCCGTTTCCGCCAAGACCGGCGGGGCGGCGCGGCCTTGGTTCCACCTCCCCGATCCGACCCATCAGGACTGCTTTAAATGACCTATCAGCCGCCCGTTCGCGATCACATGTTCCTGCTGCGCGACGTGCTCAACATCGAGCAGTACGGCAATCTGCCGGCCTTCGCCGACGCCTCGATCGACGTCGTCGAGCAGATCGTCGAGGGCGCGGCCCAGTTCACCGGCGAAGTCCTGGCCCCGCTCAACAGCGTCGGCGACAAGACCGGCTGCAAGCTGGACCCGGTCACCAACACCGTCACCACCCCGCCGGGCTTCAAGGAAGCCTACAAGGCCCTGTGCGAAGGCGGCTGGACGGGCCTCGGCTCGGATCCGACCTATGGCGGCCAGGGCCTGCCGCACGTCGTGAACCTGTCGTTCTCGGAAATGTCGAGCAGCGCCAACATGGCCTTCTCGATGTACCCGGGCCTGGCCCACGGCGCCTATTCGGCCATCCACACCGGCGGCACCGACGAGCAGAAGCAGACCTACCTGCCCAAGATGATCACGGGCGAGTGGACCGGCACCATGAACCTGACCGAGCCGCACTGCGGCACGGACCTGGGCCTCCTGCGCACCAAGGCCGTCCCGCAGGCCGACGGCAGCTACAAGATCACTGGCCAGAAGATCTGGATCAGCGCCGGCGAGCACGACATGTCAGACAACATCGTCCACCTAGTGCTGGCCCGCATCGAGGGCGCCCCGGCCGGCGTGAAGGGCATCAGCCTGTTCATCGTGCCGAAGTTCTTCCCCAAGGAAGACGGCTCGGTCGGCGCGCGCAACGAGGGCGCCAAGTGCGTGGGCCTCGAAGAGAAGATGGGCATCCACGGCAACGCCACCTGCGTCATGCAGTACGACGACGCCGAGGGCTACCTGATCGGTGAAGAGAACAGCGGCCTGAAGCTGATGTTCGTGATGATGAACGAGGCCCGCCTGGGCGTCGGCCTGCAAGGCGTGGCCCAGGCCGAAGCGGCCAACCAGGCCGCCGTCGCCTTCGCCAAGGACCGCCTGCAAGGCCGCTCGCTGACCGGTCCGAAGAACGCCGACGGCCCGGCCGACCCGATCATCGTCCACCCGGACGTGCGTCGCCTGCTGCTGGAGAACAAGGCCATCATCGAAGGCGGCCGCGCCTTCCTGTTCTGGACCGCCCTGCACGGCGACCTGGCCCACGCCCACCCCGACGAAGCGGTGCGCACCAAGGCCGAGGACTACATGGGCCTGCTGACGCCGGTGCTCAAAGGCTACCTGACCGACCGCGGCTTCCAGGTCTGCTCCAACGCGGTGCAGGTGCACGGCGGCTCGGGCTTCACCGAGCACTTCCCGGTCAGCCAGTACCTGCGCGACTGCCGCATCGCCCTGATCTACGAAGGCACCAACGGCGTGCAGGCCCTCGACCTCGTCGGCCGCAAGCTGGCGGCCAAGGGCGGCCGCGGCGTGATGACCTTCTTCCAGGAGATCGACCAGTTCGTCGGCGAGAACGACGGCGACGCCGAGCTGAAGCCGTTCGTCGACGCCCTGGCGGCGACCAAGGCCCAACTGCAGGACGGCACCATGTGGCTGATGCAGAACGGCCTGCAGAACCCCGACAACGCCGGCGCCGCCTCGACCGACTACATGCACCTCTTCGGCCTGACGGGCCTGGCCTACATGTGGGCCCTGATGGTCAAGGCGGCCAACGCCAAGATCGCTGAAGGCTCCACCGACCCGTTCTTCACGACCAAGGTCGCCACCGCGCGTTATTTCATCGAGCGGGTCTTGCCTGACGCAGGGGCGCATCTGGCCAAACTGAAGACCGGTTCGGCGACCCTGATGGCGCTGCCCGCGGAGGCCTTCTGATCATGAGCGTGCTCGACGTCGCAAAACCCGCCTTCATGGCCGAAGAAGACATCGCGATCTTCGAGGATGCGGTGGGCAAGTTCTTCGACGAGCACGCGCCTGAAAACGTCGTGGCGACCTGGCGCAAGAACCACTGCGTCGATCGCTCGATGTGGAACAAGGCGGGGGAGGCCGGTCTGCTCGGCCTCTCCACGCCGGAAGAATACGGCGGCTCCGGCGGCGACTATCGCCACGAGGTCGTGCTGATGGAACAGCTGGGCAAGAAGGGCGTCGACGGCTTCGGCGCCAGCCTGCACAACGCCATCGTCATGCCGTACATCTTCCACTACGGCACCGAGGAGCAGAAGCAGCGGTGGCTGCCGCGCCTGTCGACCGGCGAGCTGGTCGGCGCGATCGCCATGACCGAGCCGGGCGCCGGCTCCGACCTGCAAGGTGTGAAGACCAGCGCCAAGAAGGTCGGCAACCAGTACGTCGTCAACGGCTCCAAGACCTTCATCACCAACGGCCAGACGGCCAACCTGATCATCGTCGTCGCCAAGACCGACCCGGCCGGCGGCGCGCGTGGCACCAGCCTGGTGGTCGTCGAGACCGACGGCGCCGAGGGCTTCGAGCGCGGCCGCAACCTCGACAAGCTGGGGCACGAGGCCCAGGACACCTCCGAGCTGTTCTTCAACGACGTGAAGATCCCGACCGAGAACCTGCTCGGGACCGAAGAAGGGCAGGGCTTCTTCCAGCTGATGGCCCAGCTGCCGCAGGAGCGGCTGAACATCGCCGTGCAGGGCATGGCGACCATCGAGCGGGCGCTGGAGCTGACCATCGCCTACGTCAAGGAGCGCCAGGCGTTCGGCAAGCCGATCATCGCCTTCCAGAACACCCAGTTCGTGCTGGCCGAATGCAAGACCGAGGCGACCGTCGCCAAGGTGTTCGTCAACCACTGCATCGAGCGTCACCTGAAGGGCGATCTCGACGCCTCGACGGCCTCGATGGCCAAGTACTGGGTGACGGACCTGGAGAACAAGATCGTCGACCGCTGCCTGCAGCTGTTCGGCGGATACGGCTTTATGAACGAGTACCCGATCGCCCGGATGTACAAGGACAGCCGCGTCCAGCGCATCTACGGCGGCACCAACGAGATCATGAAGCTGCTGATCGCGAGGACGCTCTGATGTTTTTCGCCGACGCTCCGCCTCCGCCGCCCCCCTCTCTTGCCAATGACGCGGCCCGCTCGGCCGTGGTCTGCGTCAAGGCCGAGGGCCGCCGCCCGCTGCAGTTCTCGGGCAAGCTGGAGGGCAAGCGCCCCCAGCCCGGCGCCTTCGACCTGCCGCTGAAGCCCGGCGTCGAGCAGTGCAACAACCTGCTGCGCTCCAAGATCGCCACCTGGACCCTGACGGTGAACACGCCGGGCTTCACGCCCTGCCGCCTGCCCGCGCCGGAGTTTGGCCAGCGGGTGGTCTATTCGGCCAAGGCCAGCGCGCGCGGCCTCTCCTGCGCCCCGATCCACAAGTCGCCGATCGGGACCTGGAAGAAGTAGCATGTCGACCCACGTCGCCATCGTCGACTGGAAGCTGGAGCCCGGGGCGGACTTTCCCCGGGGCCGCTACAGCCGCGCCCACACCCTGTCGTTCGACGGCGGGGTGACGGCGCTCGGCTCGGCGTCGCCGTCGGTGGTGCCGCTGCCCTGGTCGGACCCGGCGGGCGTGGATCCCGAGGAGATGTTCGTGGCGGCGCTGTCGTCCTGCCACATGCTGACCTTCCTGGATCTGGCCCGTCGCGCCGGCTTCTTCATCAGCGCCTATCGTGACAGGGCCGAGGGCGTGATGACCAAGAACGAGCACGGCGCTCACTGGGTCAGCCATGTCGCCCTTCGCCCTGACATCGTCTTCGAGGGCGACGCGCCCGACGAAGCCAAGCTGGCGGCCCTGCACGAGGCCGCCCACCACGCCTGTTTCATCGCCAACTCGGTCCGGACGGACGTCCGGGTCGAGCCGGCGGTCAAAGAATCCCGTCAGGGACAACACACTTAAAAGATCGCAGGAAGGAGCCATTCAATGGCCGACGCTTACATCTTCGACGCCGTGCGCACCCCGCGCGGCAAGGGCAAGAAGGACGGCTCTCTGCACGAGATCACCGCCCTGTCGCTGGCCAGCCAGGTCCTGGAAGCCATCCGCGACCGCAACAACCTGGACACCTCCAAGGTGGACGACGTCGTCCTGGGCTGCGTGGCCCCGGTCGGCGAGCAAGGCTCCGACATCGCCCGCACCGCCGTGCTGACCGCCGACTACGCCGAGAGCGTCGCCGGCGTGCAGATCAACCGCTTCTGCGCCTCGGGCCTGGAAGCCGTGAACATGGCCGCGGCCAAGGTCATCTCGGGTGAAGCCGACCTGACCATCGGCGGCGGCGTCGAGAGCATGAGCCGCGTGCCGATGGGCAGCGACGGCGGCGCCTGGCCGACCGATCCGTCGAGCGCCTTCAAGACCTACTTCATGCCGCAGGGCGTGTCGGCCGACCTGATCGCCACCCTCTACGGCTTCAGCCGCGACGACGTCGACGCCTACGCCGTCGAGAGCCAGAAGCGCGCCGCCCAGGCCTGGGCCGAAGGTCGCTTCAACAAGTCGGTCGTGCCGGTGAAGGACCAGCTGGGCCTCAACATCCTGAGCCACGACGAGACCGTCCGCGCCTCGACCACCATGCAGACTCTGGCCTCGTTGAACCCCTCGTTCACGGGCATGGGCGAGATGGCCTTCGACGCGGTCGCCACCCAGCGCTACCCGCAGGTCGAGCGCATGACCCACGTGCACCACGCGGGCAACAGCTCGGGCATCGTCGACGGCGCCGCCGGCGTGCTGATCGGCACCAAGGAAATGGGCGACGCGCTGGGCCTCAAGGCCCGCGCCCGCATCAAGGGCATGGCCTCGATCGGTTCGGAGCCGTCGATCATGCTCACGGGCCCCTCGCTGGTCACCGAGAAGCTGCTCAAGAAGCTCGGCATGGAAGTCGGCGACATCGACCTCTACGAGCTGAACGAAGCCTTCGCCGCCGTCGTCCTGCGCATGATGCAGGCGCTGGACATCCCGCACGACAAGATGAACGTCAACGGCGGCGCCATCGCCATGGGCCACCCGCTGGGCGCCACCGGCGCGATGATCCTGGGCACCATGGTCGACGAGCTGGAACGCTCCGACAAGGAAACCGCCCTGATCACCCTGTGCGTCGGCGCCGGCATGGGCACCGCCACGGTCATCGAACGCGTCTGATCCAAGCACAGATCGTCATCCCGGACGGCCGTAGGCCGATCCGGGACCCAGGGGCCGGCGCACTGCGGTTCACCTGGGTCCCGGCTCTCCGCTTCGCTACGGCCGGGATGACGACCCAAATTCTGAAGGACTAGTCCACATGGAAAACTTCAAGATCGAGGTCGACGGCGACGGCATCGCCCTGGTCACCTTCGACGTCCCCGGCCGCACGATGAACACTCTGACCGCTTCGGTGATCAAGGAAGTCGGCGAGCTGGTCGAGCGCATCAAGACCGACGCCGAGATCAAGGGCGTCGTCATCACCTCGGGCAAGACCACCGGCTTCTGCGCCGGCGCCGACCTTGGTGAACTCGGCGGCAGCGGCGGCCTGGGCGGCGCCAGTAAGGGACAAGAGGGGCTGCAAGCCGCGTTCGACGCGGGCTTCGCGCTGAACAAGGCCTTCCGCGAGCTGGAAACCAGCGGCAAGCCGGTGGCCGCGGCCATCAACGGCCTGGCGCTCGGCGGCGGCCTGGAATTCGTCCTGGCTGCCCACTACCGCGTGGTCGCCGACCTGCCGAAACTGCAACTTGGCCTGCCGGAAGCCAAGGTCGGCCTGCTGCCGGGCGGCGGCGGCACCCAGCGCCTGACCCGCCTGATGGGCGTGATGGCCGCCGCGCCGTACCTGCTCGAAGGCAAGTCGATGAAGCCGGCCGAGGCCCTGGGCCTCAAGGTCGTGCACGAGGTCGTGCCGGCGGGCCAGGAAGTCGAGGCCGCCAAGACCTGGATCAAGACCAAGGGCGACCCGGTCGCGCCGTGGGACAAGAAGGACTTCAAGATCCCCGGCGGCGGCCCCTACACCCCGACCGGCGCCCAGGTGTTCATCATGGGCAACGCCATGCTGCGCAAGAACACCTACGGCAACTACCCGGCCCAGCAGAACATCATGAAGGCCGTCTATGAAGGCCTGCAGGTTCCGTTCGACGCCGCGATCCGCATCGAGACCCGCTACTTCATCAAGACCCTGATGACGCCGCAGGCCAAGGGCATGATCCGCACCCTGTTCCTCAGCCTGCAAGAGCTGGGCAAGGGCGCCGGCCGCCCGGACGGCGTGCCGCACTACGACGTCAAGAAGGTCGCCGTGCTCGGCGCCGGCATGATGGGCGCGGGCATCGCCTACGTCCAAGCCATGGCCGGCATCGAGACCGTGCTGATCGACCAGAGCCAAGAAGCCGCCGACAAGGGCAAGGGCTACGCCGAGGGCCTGGTCAAGAAGGCCGTCTCGCGCGGCAAGCTGACCCAGGAGAAGGGCGAGGCCATCCTGGCGCTCATCCACCCGACCGCCGACTACGCCAACGTCAAGGGCAGCGACCTGGTCGTCGAGGCCGTGTTCGAGAACCGCGAAGTCAAGGCTGCCGTCACCAAGCTGGCCGAGGCCCAACTGGCCGACACCGCCGTGTTCGGCTCCAACACCTCGACCCTGCCGATCACCGGCCTGGCCGAGGCCTCGATCCGTCCGGAAAGCTTCATCGGCATCCACTTCTTCTCGCCGGTCGACAAGATGGGCCTGGTCGAGATCATCCTCGGCGAGAAGACCGACCAGGCGACCATCGCCAAGTCGATCGACTACGTCCTGAAGATCAAGAAGACCCCGATCGTCGTCAACGACAGCCGCGGCTTCTACACGTCGCGCTGCTTCGGCACCTTCGTGCAGGAAGGCATGGAGCTGCTGAGCGACGGCATCGCGCCGGCGATCATCGACAATGTCGGTCGCGCCACCGGCATGCCGCGCGGCCCGCTGGAAATGCACGACGACGTCGCGCTGGACCTGTCGCACAAGATCGCTGTCCAGACGAAGAAGGACCTCGGCGACAAGTACGAAGAGCGTCCGTTCACCGCGATCATCGCCAAGATGGTCGAGGACCTGGGCCGCTACGGCCGCAAGAACGGCAAGGGCTTCTACGACTATCCGGAAAACGGCCCCAAGACCCTGTGGCCGGGCCTTTCGGACCTCGTCGAAGTGACCGTCAAGGACGCCGACAAGGCGCTGATCGAGCAGATCCGCACTCGCCTGCTGTACCGCCAGGCCGTCGAGGCCGCGCGCTGCTTCGAGGAAGGCGTGATCACCGATCCGCGCGAAGCCGATGTCGGCGCGATCCTGGGCTGGGGATTCGCGCCCTGGACCGGCGGCCCGATCAGCCTGATCGACGGCGTGGGCGTGGCCACGTTCGTCGAGACCCTCGACCAGCTGGCCGCCGCCTACGGCGCGCGCTTCACCCCGCCGGCCCTGCTGCGCGAAATGGCCGCCAAGGGCGAGACCTTCTACGGCCGCTTCGGCGTCAAGGAAAAGGCGGCCGCCTAGGCGACGTCAGACACCTTGCGTGATCCTCGTCCTTCGACAAGCTCAGGATGAGGATCATGGGCAGGCGGCGACAGTAGAGAACCTTACCCTGAGCCTGTCCAAGGGCGGGGTTCTCGGATCAGCGGTCGCCCGCAAGGCGAAATGAGGAGGCCCGGCGGCGACGCCGGGCCTTTTTCTTTGCGCCGCCGCATCAATGCCGCCATCGCCGCGCCCCATCGCGCGGCTACCTCGACGCCGGCCGCGCGTTATGGCGGCGAGCAGGGGTTTGGGATGGCCGGCAGGCGATCGACAGTTCGCCGCAAGAGGCCTTTCACCCTCGCCCTGATCGTGGCGAGCGGCCTGCACGTGCTGCTGGGCGTGGGCCTCTTGGCGGGGATCAAGGTGATGCCGCCGCTGGTCGAGCAGAACCTGATCGTCGACCTGGTGGACGTCGCCCCGCCACCGGCGCCCCGGGGCGAGGCGCGCGCCGCGTCCGTCCCGACGCCCTCCGCGCCCAAGACCCCGCCGGCCCGCGCCGTCGCGCCGCCGCCTCCGGCCCAGGTCGCGACCGCCCCCGCGCCGAGCCCGGCTCCGGCCGCGCCGCCGGCCCCGCGCGCCGCCACGGCGCCGCCCGGCTTCAAGTCGCGCGGAACGCCCATGCCCGGCGGCGATGACTTGCGCACCGCGGCCCGCGAAGGCGGCGGCTGCAACGACGCCGACCTTTACCGCCTGACCAAGGCCGAACGCGCCGCCTGCGACGACAAGCTGGGGATCAAGTCCCGCGACGCGCCGATGTACGCGGTGATCGACCAGGCCAAGAAGGACTTCTTCGACGGGGCCTGCAAGAAGGACGACGAGTGGTGCCTCTACCGCACCGGGCAGGGGCCGTATCCGGGCCTCCTGGCCCTGATGAAGAAGAAAAAGGACGAGTGGTGAAGCCTTGAAGGAACCTCCCCCTGTGGGGGAGGCGATCGCACAGCGATCGGTGGGGGAGTGGTTGCGGGCTCGGCCGCCGCCCCCTGCCAGCTGAAAACGTCCCCCCTCCGGCCTTCGGCCGCCTCCACCACAGGGGGAGGTTCAAACAAAAAAGGCGGCCCCTGCGAGCCGCCCTTTCCGTCTTCAACCCAAGAAAGCCGGCGCCTAGAAGCGCTTGCTGACGCTCAGGTACAGGCGACGCTCGACTTCCAGGCCGGCGCTCTGGCGCTGGCGGCTGTCGCCGAGGTTCTGGCCGCTGAGGGCCACGGTGACGTCGCCCTCGAAGGTGCGGGCCACGCGGCCGCCGATGGCGGCGTAGGCGTCGATGTCCACCAGGCGCGGATTGGCGCCCACCGCGTAGAGGGCGTAGGCCTGATGGTCGCCCACCAGGGTGACGAAGGCGTCGGCCGTCCACGGGCCGCCGGCCCAGCCCAGGGCCACGTTGCCGCGGTTCTCAGGCGTGGTGGCGCCGAAGGCGGCCGAGCGCAGCACCGGCGAGAAGCCGGCCAGCGGCTCGTCGTCGACCTCGGTGTGGGTCCAGTCGGCGTTCCAGCGGAAGCCGGCGCCGAACTCGCCCGAGGCGGCCAGCTCGAAGCCGGTCATCTTGCTCTCGCCGATGTTGCGGTAGCTGAGCACCGGCAGGCTGACCAGGGTCGGCGCGACGTCGATCTGGGCCGAGGTCGGCTGGCCCTTCACGTCTTCCGTCTTCTGCACGAAGGCCTTGGCGCTGACCTGGGCCTTGAGGGCGGGCAGGGCGCGTTCGTAGGTCAGCTGGTAGTTGGTGACGATCGCCGGCTCCAGGGTCGGGTTGCCGGCCAGACCCAGGGTGTAGGGACCGACGCTGACGCGGGCCTGCAGGGCGCCCAGGTCGACCAGGGTCGGCACCTGCACGCCGCGGGCGGCGCTGGCCTTGAAGGTGTCGGCGGCGGTGGCGCGCCAGACGAGGCCCAGGTTCCACGACGGCTCCTCGATCTTGCGATCCCAGTAGCCGTTGCCCAGCGGCGGCGAGCCGGCCGGGAAGGCGCCCTCGCGCGACAGGTCCAGGCTGTCGTAGCGGCCGGCGGCGGTGAAGGCGAGCTTGTCGGTGATCGCCCAGTTCCACATCGCCGAGGCCGACAGCACGTCATAGCTGACTTCGGCGCCGCCGATCGGAGCGGTGTTGACCTCGTTGTGGCGGTATTCGCCGCCCAGGCGGATCGTGTGCTTCGCGCCGATCTTGAACAGGTCCTGGGCCGAGACGACCGTGATCTTGTTCTCGAAACGCGCCTGCTGGCCCAGGATCACGTGCTTGGCGGTCAGGTCGTTCTGGTAGGCGGAGAATTGCAGCTGGCCGGCCCTGGTGTCGGCGGTCAGCGTGCCCTTCAGCGAGCCCGTCAGGTACTTGCTGGGCGAGTAGGCGTAGTTGGACAGCATGTCGCTGACCTGGACGTTCGAGTACGAGCCCTCGATGCGCAGCTCGGCCTTGTCGGTCAGCTGGGTGACGGTGTCGAGGTTGGCCGACACGCGCGAGGGTTCGTTCTGCTGGCTCTTGGCCACGCCGACGGTGTTGTCGAACTCGTCCGACTTGGCCGCGCCGGCCGAGAAGCGGGCGCTGAAGCGCTCGCCCAGCTTGAACGACTTGGCCAGCGAGACCTCGCCGTAGCGGGCTGAGCCGCCGCGCACGGTGATGTCGCCGGTCTGGTCGAACTTGGGGTTGGCGGTGATGATATTGACCACGCCGCTGACGGCGTTGAAGCCGAACAGGGCGCTGTTGGGGCCCTTGACCACCTCGATCTGGCGGATCTCCGACAGCTGCACGGGCAGGGTGGCCCAGGCGGTGTAGCCGTAGTGGTCGAGATAGACCTGGCGGCCGTTGATCAGCACCAGCAGGCGCGGCGACATGGCCTGGTTGTAGCCGCGCACGCTGACGTCGGCGGTGCCGGCGCCCCAGGTGGTGACGTCCAGGCCCGCGACGCGCGACAGGATGGTCGGCAGGTCGACGGCGCCCGAGCGCTCGATGTCGGCGGCCGAGATGATGGTCATGTCCACCGGCGCTTCGGTCGAGCGCTGCGGGGCGCCCGTGGCGCTGGTGGTGACCGGTTCGTTGAACAGCTGCTCGAGCGAGCCGTAGTCGATCGACTGGGCGTGTGCGGCCGAGGCGGCGGCGACGAGGAGGCCCGCGGAAACGCCGGCCAGGAGAGTCTTCTTCATCTGGATATCTCTTGTGCTGGCGGCGATCAGACTTCGCGGATCATCATGCGGAAGGCGGACTTGAAGACCGCGCCCACCGCCGCGGCGGCGCCGCGGTTGACGATGATCTCGACCTTGGGGTCGGCCGAGACGCTCATGACGCAGGCGCCGCTGGCGGCGCAGGACGCGTCCGAACCGATGGTGATGATCTTCTTGGCCTTGGCGGCCGCGCCCACCGGGCCGGCGGTCACGCCGGTGGTGACGTAGAGGGCGGCCACGCCCGAGACGCCCGAGACGGCGCCGGCTTCGACCGGCTTGGCCGTCAGGGTCAGGGCGCCGGTGGTGAGGCCGCCGCCGATGGCGGCCATGACGGCGTTCTTCTCGGCCACCGAGGCGGGCTTGGACGGGTCGAACACGACGCCCAGCACGGCCTTGCCGGAGGGACCGTTCTCGAGGAAGGTCAGCGCGCGCCCGGCGATCTGCACGTCCTTGGCGGCGTCGGCATGGGCGCTGATCGGCGCGACGGCGAGGAGCGTCGCGGCCAGCGCCACGACGGGTTTGTTTTTCGACATTCTGTTGAAATCCCCTGCCCTTTGTTGGGCTTGTGGGGCGGGGTGATGGCGCGGCGGATGTAAAGAAGACGTAACGCCGCCCGGGTGACGCCGTTATGCAAAAACTTGCACCGGTCGGGTAGCCGACGCTGAGACAACTCCAGGTCTGCGCGTGACCTTGCGGCAGGCAAGTTCTATGGCCGCCGACGCGTCATCTTGAGTTGTGTTCGGACAGAATGTCGCAGTCGGTGATTTATTTTCGGATCGCCTGATATCAGCCTGACAGCTTTCAGACCGAAAGGCGCTCGGCGGCGACGCCGGCCGCGCGCAGGGCGGCCAGGCGGGCGAAGGCCAGGGTCAGGGCCTTGCGACGGGCGCCGGCCAGCGGCGTGACTGGCGCGGCCCGCACCACCGCGCCGCCGAAGCCGTCGGCGACGATCAGGCCCGGCTCCTGCGGCAGGATCCCGTCAGGGAACTGCGGGGCGACGGCGAAGTGGAAGGCGTCGCAATAGGGACCGTACTCGCCCCACTTGCGGTCGACGCGATAGTCGTCCAGCCCCGACTTCACCTCGACGATGACGATGTCGCCCTTGGGCCCCAGGGCCATCAGGTCGGCCCGCCGGCCGTTGGGCAGAGTCACCTCGGCCAGCGGCGCATAGCCCAGGTCCACCAGCAGCCTTGCCGCGCCGCGGGTGACGGCCAGGGTGGTCTCGGGACGCCCCATGGCTGAGGGGGTGAGGCTGATGTCGACGACGACGTCCATGTCGCCACCATGTTCCATCTTTGTTCGCGCTGCAAGCGCGCTCTCAGCCCCGCGCGTGCTTGGTCACCCGCAGGCGCGAGACGTCGTAGCCCATGGCCTTGGCCCGGGCCGTCAGGTTCTGGGTCAGGCCCGGCGTGGGCTTGTCGCGGGTCAGCAGCCAGAGATAGCGGCCCGAGCCCTCGCCAACGATCGCCCAGCTGTAGTCGTCGGCGTGGTCGAGCACCCAGTAGTCGCCCAGGAAGAACGGGCCGAAGAACGACACCTTCAGCTTGGCCCCCGTGGCCTTGTCGACCACCTTGGCCTTGCCCAGGCTGACCTTCTCGATGCCCTCGGGGCCGCCCTGGCGGCAGGTGTTGCGCACCTCGACCAGGCCGTCGGGGCGCAGAGAGTATTCGGCGGTGACGCCGTCACAGCCCTTCTCGAAGCGGAAGTCGTAGCGGGCCGCCTCGTACCACAGGCCCAGGTACTTGCTCAGCTCCACGCGCTTGGCCGGCTGCGGCGGGCGGGGATTGCCGGTCGGGCCGGCCCCGGCGCAGGCGGCCATGGCCAGCAGGGCGACGCCGCAGGCGCCGGCGACGGCGAGGCGGATGACGGCCACCCTCATGCCTCGGGCTGCTGCGGGAAGACCAGCTTCTCGTAGCCCAGGGCCTTCACGCGGGCCAGGGCGGCGGTCTTGGCCCCCTCGTCCATCACCGGCTTGCGCGACAGCAGCCAGACGAAGTTGCCGCCGGGCGTGGCCATGATCGCCCAAGAGGCGTCGTCGGCGTGGTCGAGCACCCAGTATTCCTGCTTCTTCAGGCCGCCCAGGAAGTTCATCGAGAACTTGGCGTTCTCGGACCCGGCGACGATCTTGCCGCTGGTGTTGAAGGTCTTGGCCTTGCCGGTGGCGCTGTCGCGGCGGCAGATCTGGCGCACCGAAAAGGTTTCGGCGGTCTTGGCGGTGAATTCGGTGGTTGGGGCTTCGCAGTTGCGCTGGCCCGAGTTGGGGGTGCGGGCGATCTCGTACCACTTGCCCGAATAGAAGGCCGCCGCCACCGGCTTGGACGGCGGCTGGGCGCCGGCCATGGCCATGGAAGGAATGGCCAGGCACGCCGCGAGGGACAGGATCAGGCTTACGCGCATTCCGACACCTTGCTGCTTGGCGGGCTTTGCGCCCTGCTCAAGTTCATCCCCCGAACGGAGGCAAACGCAAGGGGAGGGAAGGGTGTTCCCACGCGCAAAACCCTCTCTCTCGAAGAGAGAGGGGTCTTTCGATCACTCCGCGGCGATGGTCACCGGGGCGACGCGGTCCTTGAAGTTGATGGCCTGCAGGTGGCGGATGCCCTCCTCGGCGATGTCGTCGCCGACCATGCGGTCGCCCTCGGCCTTCAGTTCGTCGAGGTCGACGTACATGGCGTAGAACGCCTTGGTGCGGTCGGTGATGATGCCGGCGTTGAGCAGGGTCTTCACCAGCACGCGGAAGATGTTGGTCTGTTCCTTCATGTGCTCGCGGCGCAGGTCGTCGGTCATGATCTGCCCGTACTCCTCGACCACCTTGTCGGGGTCCAGGCCGAACTCGCGGTAGAGGTCCAGCTGCTGGTGCGGCGAGACGAGGTTGAACAGCAGGGTCTGGAAGCAGTGCGCCGCCCAGTCCTCGATGATCGCGTGCTCTTCGGCCGTCAGCTTGGGCACGGTGCGGTCGGCCCAGATCTTCCCGAACTTGTGGTGGAAGGCCTCGTCGGTCATCACCAGCTGCAAGAGCTTCTTGCCGAGCGGATCGTGGATTTCCTTGAAGAAGGTGGCGAAGGCGCCCATGGCCAGGCCCTCGACCAGCATCTGCATGCCGATGATCTTCTTGTAGACCTCGGGGGCGGCGATGATCTCGACCAGCAGGCTCTTCAGCGCCGGGCCGCATTCGACCGGCTTGCCCCAGCGGGCCTTGATGTACTTGGCGAAGGCGGTGACGTGGCGCGCCTCTTCGCGGGTCTGGTTGGCGGCGTATTCCTGCGCGCCCTGGTCTTTCAGCACGTGGCACAGGCTGGCCGACAGGTTCAGCGCGCCCTGCTCGCCGTGCAGGATCGATGAGAAGCTGCGCAGCACCGACTGGTTGATGAAGCGGGTGCGCTGCTTGGGATCGGAGAGGTGGTTGGAGACGTACTCGGTCGACAGGGCGATGACGAGGTCCTCGGGAACCAGCGGCTGGTTCTCCATGTCGAACGGCTCGTCGAAATCGATATAGGCCTTGTCGAGCGGGTCCCAGAAGTGGTCGTGGGTGGCCGAGATGATCTTGTCGAAGGCGCTCGAGCGGTTTCCGTACCGGTCGAGCTCGAGCATGGACTCGAAGTCGTCGGGCGCCACCGCGTCGTACATGGCGTCCTTGGTGATGTTCTTGTCCGTCACGGTCGGCTCCTCTCCTGTGGCCTCTCGGCTGCTCGACGGGGCCCGTCTGGCGCGGGTCTCTCCTCGAGTGAACACTGTCCACTCAAACTTCCGGTACGGTCAAATTAAAAATGACGACGGCGTCACCTTTGCCGCAGCCGCTTGAACGAGAATGGGAAACATCGCCATGGGCTTGAACGTCTTTGTGCTGACGGGCGCGGGGGTCTCGGCCGAGAGCGGGCTTGGCACCTTCCGCGACGAAGGCGGGGTATGGACGCAATACGACCTGGCCGAGGTCGCCACGCCCGAGGGCTTCGCCCGCGACCCGGCCAAGGTGCGGGCGTTCTACAACGCCCGCCGGGCCAACCTGGCGGCCGCCGCGCCCAACCCCGCCCACTTCGCCCTGGCGCGGCTGGAGCGGGAACTGGCGGCGCGGGGCGGGCGGCTCTTCCTGTGCACCCAGAACGTCGACGACCTGCACGAGAAGGCCGGCTCGACCGCGGTGGTCCACATGCATGGCGAGCTGGCTGTCACCCGCTGCCACGCCTGCGAGGCCGTGCGCCCCGATCCCGGGCCGCTGGACGGAGAGGCGGTCTGCGGGTCGTGCGGCGCGGGCGGCATGGCCCGGCCGCACGTGGTGTGGTTCGGCGAGGTCCCGCTGTTCATGGACGAGATCTTCGAGGCGCTGGAGGACAGCGACCTCTTCGTCGCCATCGGCACCTCGGGCTCGGTCTATCCGGCGGCCGGCTTCGTCACCGAGGCGCGGCGGATGGGGATCCGCACCTGCGAGATCAACCTTGCGCCCTCCGACAACGCCCGCGCCTTCGACGAGCGGCTTTATGGCCCGGCCGGCGAGGTGGTTCCGCGTTGGGTGGAGGCGGTGCTGTCCTAGGCCAGGCGCGGGCGGAACTGGTCCATCAGGGCTTCGGCCTGCTCGACATCGTCCTCGTCGACCGCGTCGGACGACAGCACCCTGGCCAGGCAGCGGACGGCGGCCTCGACCGAGCGCCGCACGCCAAGGCCCTCCAGGTAGCACTTGGCCAGCGGCAGGCAGGCGGAATCGTCGCCGGCCGCTGCGCCGTGCGCGAACCAGCGGACCATGGCGCGGTGGTCGCCGCGCTCGCGATAGAGGATGGCGATGTTGTTGGCGGAAACCGTGCAGCGGGCGCGGCGCCAGGCCTGTTGATAGAGACGCATCGCCTCGGCCTTGTCGGGCGGGGCGCCCAGGCCGTTGTCGTACAGGTAGGCCAGGTTGGTCAGGGCGGTGATGTCCCCGAACTCGGCGCAGCGCGCATAGCCTTCGCGGGCGCGGGCGTAGTCCCCGGCCTCCTCGGCGTCGAAGGCGATGTGCAGCAGGGCGTCGGTCTCGATCATCGGCCAAGCTATGGCACGATGGCGCCGCCTGGGCCTAGTCCTCCACCGCCGGCGGCGGCATCAGGGCCAGGAAGTTGCGCACCAGGGGCGAGGCGTCGCCGGCGCGGGTGGCGATGGCCAGCGGCACCTTCGGCACGGCGCCGTCGAGGGGGCGATAGACCACCCCGCGCACGGCCAACTGGGCGATCGAGCCGGGAGCCATGGCCACGCCCAGGCCCGCGGCGACCATGTTGATCATCGCCACGATGTGCGGCGTCTCCTGGCCGATGGTCGGCTCGAAGCCTTCCTGGGCGCAGGCCTCGCGGATCAGGCCCAGGAACGTGCGGCCTATCCCCTGCGAGAAGATCACGAACGGCTCGCCGGCCAGCGCCGCCACCGGCACGCGGGCCTGGGCGGCCAGGCGGTGGCCGGCAGGCAGGGCCAGGATCAGCGGCTCTTCGCCCAGGGCCAGCAGGTCCAGCCCCTCGGCCGCGACATTGCCGGGGCGCACGAAGGCCGCGTCCAGCTCCGAATACAGCAGGCGCTCGGCCAGGCGGGCCGAGTGGCTCTCCTCGACGATCAGGCTGGCGTCGGGATACTTCCAGTGGAAGACGGCGAAGGCCTCGGTCACCGCCGGGTGGAAGTTGGCCGACGAGGTGAAGCCCACCCGCAGGGCGCCCACATGGCCGCCGCCGGCGCGGCGCGCGGCCTCCTTGGCCCGTTCGGCCTGTTCCAGGATCAGCCGGGCCTCGGCCAGGAAGGCGCGCCCGGCCTCGGTCAGCTCGGCGCCGTGCGGCCGGCGCAGAAACAGCGGATAGCCGATCTCCTTTTCCAGGTCGCGGATCTGCTGGCTCAGCGGCGGCTGGCCGATGCCCAGGCGCGCGGCGGCCCGCGTGAAGTTCAGCTCTTCCGCGAGGGCGACGAAATAGCGGACGTGGCGCAGTTCCATGGGGTGGCGCGAAACTCGGCGGAAAACTCAGGCGGGCGGAAACTTGCCCCGGACGGTCGGGCGGGCCGCTTTCCAGAGAATGACGGCCAGGGCCGCCAGCGCCGCTGGAACGAGAGCCGCCAACCATACGATCACCACGACCGTCAGTTGCAACACCGATAACGCGACCACGAAGGCCTTGTTCTCCGGCTTGCTTGCCTTGGGGCGCGGGATGGACACTGACGCAATCTCTCGCAACGCGGCTGGCAAGACTGCGCGCGGCGAGCGAGCGCATCCAGGCCAGTCGTCAGCGGTGTTGCATCGACCTCCGACGAATCTGCGGGAAGTATTGCGCAGAATCCGTGATATTCAATCGCAAACTCCCGCGACGGGGGATGTTGTGTATTTACGCACCGTTCGTTGGGCGAATTTTGGGGCAAAATATGGACGGGGTTCCAGGTATATCTGGAAACTATTGCTCCATATATTTTGAATATCGGCGGTCAGCCTTCCAGAATGGCGAGCACTTTCGGGTGGCGACGGGCCAGATCCACTAGTCGTTCGACCAGGGCCTCGCGGCTGTCCAGCGCCAGGCCGTCGCGCAGCCTCGACATTCGATCGCGCACCGCCTGCAGGCCCGGCTCGTCCAGGGCGTTGGCCGCCACGACCACGGCCGCCTGGTGCTTGCAGGCGCCGAACTTCTCGAACCCCGGGCAGTCGCAGCGGCCCTCGCCGGCGGGCGCGCGCAGTTCGACCACGTAGAGGTCGCCGGCGCTGCCGGTGACGTGGGCGCTGACCGCGTCGTCCTCGATCGACACCAGGGCGACGTCGCCCTTGTCGGCGATGGCCGCGCCGCTTTCGAACCAGCGCTCGTCCATCCGCTCGCGCCAGGTCTCGGTGTCGAAAAGGCTCATGCCTCGTCCTCGATGCGGTGGATGTCGTCGTCCGACAGTCCGAAGTGATGGCCGATCTCGTGGACCAGCACGTGCTCGATCAGCGCGCCGAGGGTCACATCGCCGCGTTCGCACCATTCGTCCAGGATCGGCCGGCGATAGAGGAAGACCATCGAAGGCTGGGCCCCAAAGTCCAGCACCGAGCGGCGCGACAGGTCCACGCCCTGGTAGAGGCCGGTCAGCTCGAACGGATCCTCGATGCCCAGGCTGTCGAGCACCTCGTCGGTGGCGAAGTCGTCGATGCGGAAGACGACGTCGCCGGTCAGGCGGCGGAACTCGTCGGGCAGGGCGTCGAAGGCGGCCTTGGCCAGGGCGGCGAAGTCGTCCAGCGACGGGGCCAGCGAGGGAGCGAGGCGGTCGGTCCAGGTCATGATCCTGAGATAGCGTGATCCGTGGCTCGGGGAAGGCCTGATCGCGCTCTCGCCACGCGCGGTCTAAGCTGCCAAATCTGATTCGACCCTTATGCCTTTGGGGCTAGCGACACGCCGGATGACATCGCTCGATCTGATCCTGGCCGCGACGGCCGGCGCGGTCTGCCTGGCGATCTGCGCCACCCTGTGGGCCCTCGCTCAACGGCGCGCCTTCGACGCCCGCCTGGCCGGCATGAGGCTGCGCCTCGACGCTCTGGAAAACGGCTCCGTGGCCGCCCAGGCCTCGGCTGAAGCCTTCGACAACGCCCTGGTGGCGGTCGAGGACGGCGCGGCCCGCCTGGTGTCGGGCGACGACAGCCTGCACGCCTGCGCCCAGGTGCTGAACGTCGAGGCCACGCCCGACGCCCTGGTCGAGGCCCTGATCGCCGGCGATCCCGACCACGCCGCCCGCCTGAAGGCCCTGTTCGAGCGCGGCGAGGCCTGCGCCTTCGAGGCCCGCGGCCCCGGCGGCCGGGTCATCGTCGAGGGCCGCGCGGCCGGCGCCCTGGCCTGGCTGCGCCTGGCCGCCCAGACCGGCGACCTGGGCCTGCCCAGCGCCGCCCGCTTCGCCGCCTTCGTCGATGGTTTGTCCGAGCCGGCCTGGATCGCCGCCGCCGACGGCGCGCCGACCTGGGCCAACGGCGCCTATCTGCGGGCCGTGGGGGTCGACAACGCCGGCGAGGCCGCGCGCGCCGGCAAGACCTTCGACCGCGCCGTCGACGCCCTGGCCGTCGAGGCCGCCGCCAAGGCCGAGCGCCGCGAGACCGTGCGCTGGACGCCGATCGACGGCCGCCGCCGGGCCTTCCGCTTCACCGTCAAGCCGCTGGACGGCGGCGGGGCCGGGGTGTTCAGCGCCGACGTCACCGAGGTCGAGGACGTCCGCGAGACGCTGAAGAACCACGTCGCGGCCCACGACGAGACCCTCAACCACATCGCCGACGGCGTGGCGATCTTCAGCGCCAGCCGCCGCCTGTCGTTCCACAACACCGCCTTCGCCGACCTCTGGGGCCTGGAGCCGGCCTGGCTGGCCGAGCGCCCGACCCACGGCGAGGTGCTGGACCGCCTGCGCCAGCGCCGCAGGCTTCCCGAAACGGTTGATTATGCGCGGTGGAAGGCCGCCGAACTGGCCCGCTACGAGGACCTGGGTCCCCAGGCCGACGAGCTGTGGGACCTGCCCGACGGCCGCACCCTGAAGGTCGTGCGCCAGCCCCACCCGCTGGGCGGCATGCTGCTGCTCTATTCCGACATCACCGGCGAGCTGCGCCTGAAGGCCCAGTACAACGCCCTGATCCAGGTGCAGCAGGCCACGCTCGACAAGCTGAACGACGCCGTGGCCGTGTTCGGCTCGGACGGCCGCCTGCGCCTGCACAACGAGGCCTTCGAGACCTTCTGGAACGTCACGCCCCAGGCCCTGCAGGCCGCCGGCGACTTCGAGGGTGTCGTCGAGCTGTGCGTGCGCCGCCTGCACGACCTGTCTTTCTGGCGCGAGCTGAAGGGCCGGGTCGCCGACCCCGATCCGCAGATGCGCGCCCCCACCTCGGGCGAGGTGCGCACGTCCGACGGCCGCATCGTCGTCTACCAGAGCCGGCCGCTGCCCGACGGCGCGACCCTGATCGCCTTCGCGGACGTCACCGACACCCGCCACCTGGAAAGCGCTCTTGCAGACCGCTCCGCGGCTTTGGCCGAGGCCGAGCGGCTCAAGCGCGACTTCGTCGGCAACGTCTCCTACGAACTGCGCACGCCGCTCACCACGATCATCGGCTATTCCGAACTGCTCGAGCGCGCCGAGGGCCTGCACGAGCGCGGCAAGGGCCACGTGGCCGCCGTGCGCGCCGCCGCCACCCAGCTGGCCCGCTCGATCGACGATGTGCTCGACATGGCCCAGATCGACGCCGGCGAGATGGCGCTGGAGATCGAGGACATCCGCGTCGTCGACCTGCTGCAGGGCGCCTATCAGCGCGGCGGCAAGGACGCCGAGATCGGCGGCGTGACGCTGGAGGTGATCTGCGATGAGGACGTCGGCCTGATCCGCGGCGACGCCAAGCGCCTGAACCAGACCGTCGACCACCTGGTCGAGAACGCCCTGCGCCAGACCCCGCCGGGCGGCAAGGTGACGATCTCGGCCCAGCGCGCCCTCGGAGAGGTCAAGCTGCACGTCAAGGACACCGGCCGGGGCGTGCCCTTCCACGTCCAGGCCCACATCTTCGACCGCTTCGTCGGCCGCGACCGCGGCGGCCCGGGCCTGGGCCTGGCCTTGGTCAAGGCGCTGGTCGAGCTGCACGGCGGCTGGGTGGCCCTGGAGAGCGAGCCCGGCGCCGGCTCGACCTTCACCTGCCACCTGCCCGAGACCCAGCATCCGGGCGCGGCTCAGCCGGAGTTCGGGTTCTAGGGTCTTCCTGATCGCCCACCCCGTCGTCATCCCGGCCGGAGCGCGTAGCGCGCAGAGCCGGGACCCAGGCGACTGGGCGCCGTGGTCGGGTTCGCCGCCACCAGGGCGTGGCCGAGGCGTTGCGGTTGGCCCCTGGGTCCCGGCTCTCCCGCCCGCCTTCGCGGGCGTATGGCCGGGATAACGAAGTGAAATGAAAAAGGGCCTCCCGAGATCCTCGGGAGGCCCTTGTCGCATGGAGACGGCTCCCGGTCGCCCGGGAGCCCCGCTCACCCTCAATACTTGTAGGTGAAGCCCATGAAGAACCGGCGGCCGAAGTAGCCCAGCTCGGTCAGGCGGATGTCGCCGGCCGTGGAGCGTTCCTCCTCCTTGGTCAGGTTCTTGCCTTCCACGAAGAAGGACAGGCCCTTGGGGCCCGGCTTCCAGGTGATCTTGCCGTCCAGATAGCCGGTCGGGTCGCGGAACACCGGCTGGCCCGAGGTGTCGGCGGCCGAGACCAGGTACTTGGAGCGGTAGTTGTAGGCCAGGCGGGCGTTGATCGGGCCCTTGTCGTACCAGACCGTGAAGTTGGCGCTGCTCTTGGACAGGCCCGGGAAGGGCAGGGGCGAGCCGTCCAGCGTCGAATAGAGCTCGACGTCCTTGGCTTCCTGGTAGGTGTAGTTGGCGTCGACGCCCAGGCCCGACAGCGCCCCCGGCAGCCAGGTGAAGGCGGTCTTGCCGGTCAGCTCCAGGCCCGAGATCTTGGCCCCGTCGCCGTTGATGTAGGTGCTGTAGTTATACAGCACCCCGTCGCCGTAGTAGTCGACCTTGCCGATCAGGGTGCGCGACGAGACATAGAACGACTTGATGTCCTTGTAGAACAGCCCCAGCGAGATCTGGGTGTCGCTGTTGGGATAGTATTCGAACGACAGGTCGTACTGGTTGGCGCGATAGGGCTTCAGTTCCGGATTGCCGGCCGTGCAGCTGGGTTCGTCGAACTCGCCGTTGGCGTCGGGCGAGTTGTCGGTGGTGCAGCTGACCGTCGGCATCAGGTAGTCCATGCGCGGCCGGGCCATCAGCTGGGCGAAGCCGGCGCGGGCGGCCAGCTTGTTGGGCGCCAGCCACAGGCCCACGTTGAAGCTGGGCAGCCACACCGTGTAGTCCTTGGTCATGGTGGCGATGCTGTTGCTCAGCACGTAGGTGGTCGAGGCGCCGCCGTTGGTCGCCGCATAGGTCTCGCTGCGGGTCTGGGCGCCGGCGCCCTGGGTCTTGGTGTGGACGCGACGCCAGCCGAAGTTGCCGTTCACGTCGTAGCCCAGCAGCGGGAAGGCGTAGTTGAACTTGAGGTACTGGGCGTCGGTCTGTTCCTGGATCCGGTAGGGGATCTGCTCGTAGGTATTGCCGTCGTTGCCCGTCGTGCTTTCCAGGTTGTTCAGGTTGAAGTGCGACGTGTCGAGGTACTGGGCCACAGAGTTGAAGTTCGGATAGAGCCAGGTCGTCGGCAGCTTGCCGCCGCCGAAATAGAAGGCGTCGGGCAGCTGGGTCATGGCCTGGGCGAAGACGGCGTTGGAGAACGCCCGCGACCAGGTCTCGCTCGTCGACCAGTAGCCGGTGGTGTAGGCGGCCGAGGCGTTGGTCGGATTGGTCTGGTCGGCCGTCTGGCTGGCCAGGATCGTCGCCGTCGAATTGACCGCGTTGCTGTAGATCACCGTGTCGTCGGTGGTCGAATAGGCGTTGGCGCCGCCGTCGATGATGTAGCCGCCATAGCCGTAGCCCGAGGTCGAGAAGTCGGTGGCGCGGCCGCCGAACTCGATCTTCTTCAGGAACGGCAGGTCGACCTCGTAGTCGAAGTCGATCTTGTACTGCTTCTCCTCCGACTGCGAGTTCGACGGACGGTACTGGATCTGCCACTGGCGGATCGCCGAGGCGTCCGAGGGGCTGTAACCCTGGGCGAAGGTGAAGGACGGATTGCCGGTCGACGGGTCCAGCGTCACCGTCATGCCGGGCGTGTCGAAGCTGACGCTGACATTGTTGGTCTGCGAGACGGTCGAGGTCTCGGCGCTGGAGGCCTGGAACTCGATCTGCAGGCGGTCGCCGCGGTAGTTGGCGCCGATGTTGTAGTAGTCGCTGGTGGACTCGTAGGCGAAGTCGCGGGCGCTGATGCCAAAGCCGTTGTAGCCGCCGGCCCCCGAGGTCGTCAGGCAGTTGCCCAGGGTGTACTGGATGACGTTGTGGTTGGCGTCGGTGACCACCGAGCCGGCGGTGGTGTCGGTGCTTGAGCACGACGTGCCGTTGGCGGCGGTGTTGCGCAGCCTGGTCGCCGAAGTGAAGTCGGTGCCGTAGTTGATGTCGTTCAGCTGCTGGCTGCGCTCATTGCGGTTGTAGCTGACCCAGGCGTCGATCTTGTCGCTGAACTTGTACTGGGCCGTGAACTCGGCCGAGATCCGCTCGTCGGTGCGGGTCCAGACGCCGTAGCGGGCCACGCGCGGGGCGTAGTCGTACCACTGGCTCTGGCAGGCCGTGCGCAGGTTGCTGGTCGAGATCTGGGTGGCGTCGGGCGTCACCAGCGACGAGCAGCCGGCATAGGTGCTGACCCCGCTGGCCAGGTCGACGATGTCCTGGCTGTAGGCGGTGGAATAGTAGTCGACGGTCTTGTCGGCCGAGTTGTCGAAGTCGGCGAACCGGCCCCAGGACGAGTTGCGGACATAGTCGCCGCGGGTGTCGACCTTGTCGTAGGTGACGTTGGCCATCAGGCCCAGGCGCCCGTCGAACAGCTGGGTGGCGGCGAAGATATTGCCGCGCGGCTTCCAGCCCTTGGCCGTGTCGAGGTTCTGCATCGAGCCGGTGAACGACAGGGTCGGCTTCTTGAAGTCCAGCGGCTTGCGGGTGGTGACGCTGACCGTGCCGCCGACGCCGCCTTCCGTCATGTCGGCGGTGAAGCCCTTGAACACGTCGATCGACTTGACCAGCTCCGAGGCTAGTTCGCGGAAGTCGTTGGAGCGGCCGCCGCCGCCGTAGACCTGCAGGTTGCCGGCCGTCGACAGGGTGCTCATGCCGTTGATCTCGACCCGGTTGAGGTCGGGCTCGACGCCGCGGATCGACACCGCGTTGCCTTCGCCGAAGTCGCGGGCCAGCTGCACGCCGGTCACCCGGCCCAGGGCCTCGCCGACGTTCTTGTCGGGGAACTGGCTGATGTCCTCGGCGACGATGGAGTCCGAGATCGTGCCGGCCCGCTTCTTGCGCCCCATGGCGCTTTGCAGGCTGGCGCGGGTGCCGACGACGACGATCTCCTCGACCTTGTTCTCGACGGTGGTCGCGGGGGTCTGTTCGGCGGTTTGGGCGAGGGCGGCGGGCGCGCCGGTCCCCAGGATGGCGACGGCGAGGCCCGTGGTCGCCAGCAGTTGGTGTTTCATGGGTTTCCTCCGATGAGAGACTGGCGGTGTCCCGCCTTCTTTCGCCGCCGGGCCGCGGGGCCCTTGGGCGTGTTGGTGGATGGCTGGAGGCAAGGCGCGGCGACGCGGCGGCCGCGACCGGCAGGGCGCGACGGAACGGATGTCGATGCGGGCTTGCATGGACGCCGGGGCTCGGGCGACGCGGCGGGCGTCGGAGCGCTGGCCGGTCGCCGGATGTCCGGCGTCTGGCTTCGGCGTGTCGCGGTCGGGCGGGGGTTTTCGCGCCGTCGCGGGTGTAGAGCGGTCTTCACGGTCGTCGCGGATCTCTTGATCTCTGCGACGGCGTCAAAAATCTTATCGGATGGGCGCTGTTGTCAATCTCTGTTGTCTGAGTTTTGGCAACATAACCATGTATTCGTCAGTCTTTGCGGTAGTGAAAACTGGTCAGTTATTTTGATTTCGAATCGTTTCCATTTTGAAACTATCGATACGTGCTATTCTCAACTTATGAAACTACATCGCAGAAAGCGGGATTCATCTTGCCAGATGGGCGGCGTGGTCCTAGTGGACGGGCTCAGGCGGCAGGTCTCGACCCTAGGACGGGCCTGTCTGGGAAGGGGAAACGGGAGGACCAGGATCATCGGCCTGGCCGGCGCGCCAAGACGCGCGCGGCGGGGCCGGCGGACTTCACGGATTGGATTGGAACTACGCGTGGCGGGTTTTGTTTGTGCGCCACCGAACACCCCGCCGGGACGGGGCGGGGCGGGTCAGGCCGGACGCCAGCGCATGGCGACGGCGATCTCGGTCTCCGACGGCGTCTCGACGAAGCCGGCCTTGCGATAGAGCGCCTGGGCCGGGGCGTTGTCGAACCCGACGTCCAGCGTGATCGACGCGGCGCCGGCCCGGGCGGCCGCGTCCTGGATCCACGCCATCAGGCCGGAGCCCAGGCCAAGGCCCCGGGCCTCCGGCGCCAGCAGAAGATCGATCAGCCGCCAGTCGTCCCGGGCGCGGTCCAGCAGCAGCTGGCCGGCCGGAATGTCGCCCGCCAGCACCAGCCAGCGGTCGGCCCTGGGATAGGCGCCGGCGATGTGGATCTGCTGCATACGCAGCTGGTCGGCCATCATCGCAGCCACCTGCTCGCGGGGCCAGCCCATCGCCAGGAAGGACGCGCCCCGGAAGGCTGCGTGCCAGTCCATCAGCAGGGGCGCATCGCTGTCCTCGATCGGGCGGACGGCCACGTCGCGGGCCTGCAGGGCCGCGGGCAGGGGCGGCATGTCGGACGGTGTTTTCATCGCGACGACTCGCGGGTGAATGGGCTAGATCGACGCATAGGTTGCGCTTCCAGCGCGATCGGCCAAGACAAGTTCAGGACAGACGAGGGGGACGCCATGCTGCTGCTCAAGCCGGAAGATTTCGAACCGTGGGTGGGCAAGCAGGTGCGGGTGGCGACCATTCCGCATCCGGTGGAGATCACGCTGGCGGCCATTTTCCGTCCCGGGTTCGCGCACGACATCCGCGAGCCCTTCTCGCTGATGTTCGAGGCGCCGATGAACATCAACCTGATCGACGGGGCCTATGAATTCGACTGCGGCAAGGGCGGCCCGCATACGATCGTCATCACCCAGCTGAAGCCGCTGCCGGGCGCCCGGGTCTATCAGGCGGTCTTCAACTGATGCCCGCCGGCGAAGGCCAGAGTTCAAAAGGCCTGGGCTGAAATAGAAAACGCCGGCCCGTGGGAAGCCACGGGCCGGCGTCTTTCGTTTCCGTCGATTAGTTGCGCGAGGGGAAGATGCCCGCGACGCAGATGATCGACTGCAGGCCGAGGTAGGGCTGCATGTTGTCGAACGGCGCGTTGTTGCCGGTGATGCCGACGGTGACGCTGCCGGAGATGCCGGTGACGCTGCCAGCGGCCAGATTGACCGCGGTGCCCGTGGCGGCGGCCGGTGCGTAGACGCCGGCCTCGGTCAGGTTGATGGGGTCATAGGCGTTGCAGAGGTGCGCGCCGGCCGTCGGCTGGACGATCTGCGAGCCGTTGGCGACGTTGGCCAGAGCCGAGACGTTCACGGTCGGCGAACCCGTCGGGGTGAACACGGCGGCGTGGTTGTGAGCCGGCAGGTTGGTGATGTTCAGGGTGGTGGTCGGCGTACCGGCCATCTCGCCCTGGACGTAGGCCGGCAGGCCGGGGCCCTGGCCGGGGCCGATGAAGGTGCGGCTGCGCAGGTCCGGCAGGCCGAAGGTGGTCTGGCCGTTGCCGCCAAAGGTGGTCCCCAGCAGCGAGAACAGCGCGGTGTTCTGCGAGATCGCGATCAGTTGTCCGTTGGTATACATGAAGTTGCGCGGGGCGAAATTACCCGCGAACTGCACGATCATAGCCATATAGAAGTCCATGGCGTCAGGCCCTCCCACAATGTTGAGTTGCCAGGCTACACAGCGACGCCCGTAGCGCGCAAGACGCTCGTTTCACCTGTAGGCCCCGGCTCCGATCAGGCGCGCGGCAAGTCCCGGAAATCCCTTGAAAACCGGTCGCGCACATCGGTGTCTCAACTTTGGGACACACTCTTGGCGCGCGATGTGACAATTCACACGGGAAACGCCTTGGGGCTGTGCATAATGTACAGTTACGTGTAGTGAGCGGGTAATGCGCGCGGATGTAGAGTCCGGGGCGGACGACCGCGCGTGGATAATTGGGGTTTGGGGGAATAGATGTTCCAGGGGTGGCTGACCCGCGTTCTGCGGGGTGACGCGACTGCAGCGCGGTCTGGCGAAACACAGTCTGGCGCGGCGCAAGTCCAGCGTGGCCGTGAACGCACGGTCATGCAGCGTGCGCGCTACATGGTCATGGCCATGGTCGCCCTGCTGGCGGCTGCGGTCGGACCCTCGGCGGCCTTCGCCTCGGCGTACTGCGATGCGATCAACGCCGGCGCCCTGAACCAGAGTTCGAGCTACACGGCCGGCGTGCTCAACACCACGGACGCGCGGATGACGAGCGGCCTCACCACCCTGAACGGGCTCTTGACCCAGCTATCGAACCACGCGGCGAGAGCCAGTTGGTACAACGGCGGGGCCAAGTACAACTATACGGTGGGCGAGCAGATCACCGTCACCGCCACGATCATCGGCTCCAATCTGAACGCGCGTCTATATAGAGGCGCCAGCGACATCTCGATCGGCAGCCTGGTCAACGGCACCAACCTCGCCGCCAGCGGCACCATCAGCTGGACGCTGCCTTCGTCGGAGTACGCGCTGGAATCCCGGATCGTCGGTCTGGCCTCGGCGGACGGCACGGTCGTCATCACCGCCAGCTGCCTGCCGCCGGTTCCCGTGATCTCGACCATCGCGCCCACCGAGGGCCCGACGGCCGGCGGAACGAGCGTGCAGATTGACGGCACGGCCCTCTCGAACGCCACCCTGACCGTCGACGGCGTGCCCGTGACCCCTACGGCGGCCAGCGATACCCAGATCACCTTCAACACCCCCGCCCACGCCGCCGGCGCCGTCGTGGTCGCCGTGACCACCCCCGGCGGCACGGCCACCACCAACTACACCTACGTTCCCCCGCCGACGATCTCGTCGCTGTCGCCCACCGCAGGACCGACGGCCGGCGGCACGGCCCTGACGATCAACGGCTCGAACTTCACGGGCGCCACCGTGACCATCGACGGCGTCGGCGTGACCCCCACCTCTTCCAGCCCCACCGCGATCACCGTCACCACGCCGGCCCACGCCGCGGGCGACGTCGTCGTCGCCGTGACCACGACCGGCGGCACGGCGACCTCCACCTTCAGCTACGTGCCTCCGCCGACGATCTCGTCACTGACGCCCAACCAGGGGCCGACCGGCGGCGGATCCTCCGTGAGCATCAGCGGCACGAACCTTTCCGGCGCCACCCTGACCGTCGATGGGGTCACCGTGACGCCCTCGTCCACCAGCGCGACCTCGGTGGTGTTCACCACGCCCGCGCACGTCGCCGCCAGCGTTCCCGTCGTCGTCACCACCACTGGCGGCACGGCTTCGTCCAGCTTCGAGTACGTCGCTGCGCCGACCATATCGAACCTGTCGCCCAATGCCGGATCTACCGCCGGCGGCACGAGCGTGACGATCACCGGTACGAACCTGACGAACGCCGTCTTGACGGTCGACGGTTCGACCGTGACTCCGACCTCGGCCAGCGCGACGACGATCGTCTTCAACACGCCCGCCCACGGGGCGGCCACCGTCGTGGTTGCGGTGGCGACGCCGGGCGGCTCGGCTTCGTCCAACTTCACCTTCGTCGCGCCGCCGGTCGCCAGTTCGCAGACCTATGGGTCGATCATCACCTATAACGACGGCGCGAACCTGACGACCAACATCGACCTGTCTCTTTATATCACTGGGGGCGGCACGCCGACCAACTACGCGGTCGGTTCGGCCACCACGGCCCAGGGCGGCAGCGTCAGCGTCAACAGCAGCGGCATCGCGACCTATACGCCGCCTGTCGGCTTCCGGAACGCCAACGACAGCTTCACCTACACGGCGAGCAACATCGGCGGCGCCTCGGCGCCGGCGACGGTCACCGTCACGATCGGCAATCCGACGATCACGCTGACCCTGCCGTCGCCCACGGCCACGGTCGAGCGCGTCTACAACGCCGGCAATGCGGCTGTGACCTTCTCGGGCGGCCGCGCGACCTACACCGTCAACAGCATCAACGGCCTGCCCACGGGCCTGACCTACTCTGGCGGCGTCATCAGCGGCACGCCCTCGGTCAGCGGCGTCTTCACCGTCACCGTCAACGTCACCGACAGCTCGCTGGGCGCTGGTCCCTACAACGCCAACACCACGGCGACCCTGACGGTCGGCCTGCCGCCGGCCCCGGTGGCCTCGTCCTTCTCCATCAGCGGCCTGACCTACAATTCCGGTTCGGCCACGGCGACGACGTTCAGCGCGGCTTCGCACGCTACCGAAAGCCCGACCGGCTACCAGGTCGGCGCCTCGTCCTATGGCGCGACGGTCTCCGTCGATAGCGCCGGCCTGATGAGCTACACCCCGCCGGTCGGCTTCCGCGGCACCGACACCTTCAACTGGGTCGCCACCAACGCCGGCGGCACGTCGAACATCGGCCAGGTCTCCGTGACCGTGAACGACCCGGTGTTCTCGGTCACCCTGCCGGCCTCCACCGGCACGGTCGGCGTCGCCTACAACAATGGCGGCTCGGCCGTGACCGTGAGCGGCGGCAACCCGCCCTACAACAACTTCTCGGCCACGGGCCTGCCCGCCGGCCTGACGATGAACAGCTCGGGCGTCATCAGCGGCACCCCGACCACGGCGACCAACGCCACGGTCGTGGTCACCGTCACCGACAGTTCGGGCGGCAACGGCAGCTACACCAGCACGGCCTCGGCCACGCTGAACATCGCCGCGCCGACCATCACCCTGTCGCCTGCGTCGGGCGCCCTGCCGGGCGGCCAAGCCGGCGTCTCCTACAGCCAGTCGTTCAGCAGCACGGGCGGCGTCGCGCCGATCACCTTCTCCGTGACGGCCGGCGCCACGCCTCCCGGGACCTCGCTGAGCGGCGGCGTGCTTTCGGGCACGCCGACGGCGACGGGCAGCTACAACTTCACCGTCACGGGCGCCGACAGCAGCGGCAACAACTACCAGGGGCAAGCCTCCTACAGCATCACGGTCAGCGCGCCGACGATCACCGTTTCGCCAACGCCTGGCGCGTTGCCGCAAGGCACGGTCGCAGCTAGCTACAACGCCAACTTCTCGGGTAGCGGCGGCACTGGCCCCTACACCATCACCCTCGACAGCGGCACGCTGCCGGACGGTCTGACCTTCTCGGGCGGCTCGATCTCGGGCGTCCCGACGGAGGGCGGCTCGTTCCCGATCACCATCCGCGCCCAGGACTCGACGGCCGGCGGCACCTACTCCGGTACGCAGGCCTACACCCTGGTGGTCGCCGCGCCGAGCATCACCGTGTCGCCGGCTTCGCCGCTGACCGGCGGGACGATCGCGGCCCCCTACACCGCCACCGTCACGGCTTCGGGCGGCACGGCTCCCTACACCTTCGCCTGGAACGGCAGCCTGCCTCCGGGTCTCACCCTCTCGGCCGGCGGCGGCATCAGCGGCACGCCGACGGGCGCGGGGACCTACAACTTCAACATCGAAGCCACCGACTCCAGCACCGGCGGCGGCACGGGTGCGGGCGGGCGTTACGTCCACTCGCAGGCCTACGCCATCACCATCGCCGCGCCCACGCTGTCGCTGTCGCCGAACACCCCGGTGACCAATGCGACGATCGCCACCGCCTATACCCGCACCTTCGCGGCGTCGGGCGGCACCGGGCCCTACACCTACGCCCTGACCGGCGCCCTGCCGACGGGTCTCAGCTTCAGCGGCGACCAGCTCTCGGGCACGCCGACGCAAGGGGGCGGTCCGTTCAACTTCAGCATCACCGCCACGGACAGTTCCAGCGGTTCGGGGCCGTTCCAGATCACCGAGAACTACAGCCTGACGGTCGATGCGCCGACCATCACGGTCTCGCCCGGCTCGCTGACCTCGGTCACCACCGGCACGACGGTGACCCAGACGATCACCGCCAGCGGTGGTACGTCGGGCTACACCTTCGCCCGCACCAGCGGGACCCTGCCGACGGGCCTTAGCCTGTCGACCGGCGGCCAGATCACCGGCACGGTGACCGGCGCGGGCGTCTTCAACTTCACGGTCACGGCCACCGACTCCAGCTCCGGCGCGGGTCCCTATACGGGCTCGACGACCTATAACTGGACCATCGGCGCGCCGACGATCGCGCTGGACCCGATCTCGCCGATCAACGGCCAGGCCGGTGTCGCCTACAACCGGACCATCACCGCCAGCGGCGGCGTGGCTCCCTACAGCTACGCGGTGTCGGGTTCGATGCCGGCGGGCCTCAGCCTGTCGTCGAGCGGCCAGGTCAGCGGCACGCCGACGGTGGCCGGCGCCTTCAGCTTCACCGTGACCGCTCAGGACTCGTCGACGGGGGCCGGCGCGCCGTTCCTCGGCACGCAGACCTACACGGGCACGTTCAGCAATCCGTCCCTGAGCTTCGTCTCGACCAGCCTGCCGACCATGACGGTTGGCCAGGCCTACAGCGCCAGCCTCGCCGGCGCCGGCGGGACGGCCCCCTATAGCTTCCTCATGGCCAACGGCACGTCGCTGCCGGCGGGTCTGACCCTGTCGTCGACGGGCCAGATCACGGGCACGCCGACCGCGGCGGGTCCCTTCAACTTCGATATCGAGGTCCGGGACTCCACCACCGGCGCGGGCGCTCCGTACAACGCCACGCAGGCCTTCAGCGCCACGGTCGATGGTCCGACCCTGGCTCTGACTCCCGCCAGCCTGCCGGATGCGATCCAGCACTCGGCCTACAGCCAGACCATGACCACCACGGGGGGCACCGCGCCCTACCAGTACAACATCGTCGCTGGCGGCGGCTCGCTGCCCACCGGCGTCACCCTCAGCACGGGCGGGGTCCTCTCGGGCACGCCGACGGTCGTGGGCAACTTCAGCTTCACGATCCGCAGCACCGACTCCACAACCGGCGCGGGCCCGTACCACGTCGAAACCATCTACTTCCTGACCGTGAACGCCCCGGCTCCGCCGACGGCCAACGCGGTGGCCGCGACCGTGGCCGCCAACAGCACCACCAACACGATCGCGCCGAACCTGACCGGCGTGCCGGCCACCGGGGTCGCCATCGTCACCTTCCCGACCCACGGGACGGCGACGCTGGTCGGCTCGGGCCCGACCGCCACCTTCGACTACGTGCCGACGCCCGGCTTCTCGGGCACGGACACCTTCACCTATACGGGCGACAACGCGGGCGGGTCCTCGGCCCCGGCCACGGTCACCGTCACCGTGACGGCGCCGACCCTGGTGGTCGCCGGCACGCCGCCCGGCGGGACCGTCGCGGTGGCCTATGTCGACGCGACCTTCACGGCCACGACCGGCACGGCCCCCTATAGCTACGCCGCCACCGGCCTGCCGGACGGCCTGACCCTCAGCACGGCCGGCGTCCTTTCGGGGACTCCGACCGTCGCCGGGACCTTCAACCCGCTGATCACGGCCACCGACGCCTACGGCGCCATCGGTTCGGCCAACTTCCCGATCGTCATCGACGCTCCGACGGTGACGATCACCGCTCCGGCGGCCGGCGCCCTGCCGAGCGCCACGGCCTTCATCGCCTATCGCCAGGACTTCACGGCGACGGGCGGCGTGGCGCCGCGCACCTTCGCGGTCACCGCCGGCGCCCTGCCGAGCGGCCTGACCCTGAGCCCGGCCGGCGTCCTTTCCGGTTCGGCCACGGTCACCGGGAACTTCAACTTCACGGTCACGCCGAGCGACGGCTCGGGCGCGCCGGGTCCCTATGCCGGGACTCCGACCGCCTACAGCCTGGTGGTCGGCGCGCCGTCCATGACCCTGTCGCCGGCGGCTGGTCCGCTGCCGGCCGGCACGGCCACCGTGCCCTACAGCGCCACCTTCACGGCGGCGGGCGGGACCTCGCCCTACAGCTACGCGGTCACCGCCGGCGCCCTGCCGAGCGGCCTGACCCTGAGCCCGGGCGGCGTGATCTCGGGCGCGGCCCTGCAGACCCAGACGGGGACCTTCAACTTCACGGTCACCGCCACGGATGCGAACGGCTTCCCGGTCGCCCAGGCCTATAGCGTGGCGATCGCCCAGGTCACACTGGTCACCACCTCGCCGGCCAACGGCGTGGCCGGCCAGGCCTACAACCAGGTGCTGGCCACCAACGGCGGCACGGCGCCCTACAGCTACACCATGACCGGCGCCCTGCCGGCCGGGGTGACGCTGAGCAGCGCCGGCGCGCTTTCGGGCACGCCGACCGCTTCGGGGTCCTTCGGCTTCGAAGTCACGGCGACCGACGCCTACGGCGCGGTGGGCGTCAACCAGCTGACCCTGGTCATCGCCGGGTCGAACCTGACCCTGACCCCGGCCTCGATCCCGGCCCAGGCCTATGGCGCGAACGTCAACGTCACGTTCCAAGCCGCCGGCGGCGTGCCTGCCTACAGCTACACGCTGACGGGCGCCCTGCCGACGGGCCTGAGTTTCTCGGGCAGCACGCTGTCGGGTACAGTCACCGAGCCGGGTTCGTTCCCGCTGACCGTGACGGTCACCGACTCGTCCACGGGCAGCGGCCCGGCGACGGCCCAGTCGACCTTCACCCTGCAGGTCGCCGAAGCCCCGCCGCCGGTCGTCGAGCCGGTCGCCACCGACACGCCGGCCGGCCAAGCCGCCGTCATCGACGTGTCCAGCGAGATCAACGGCTTCTACGACAGCGTCATCATCACCCAACCCCCGGCCAACGGCACGGCGGTGGTGAGCGCCAGCGCCTCGCGGATGCGCTCGCAGTCCGGCCCGTCGGTGACCATCACCTACACGCCGAACCCGGGCTATTACGGCCAGGACAGCTTCATGTACGCGGCGGTCGGTCCGGGTGGTCAGTCCACCCCGGCCCAGATCACCGTCCAGGTCGCCGCCCCGGCCCCGGTCGTCGTCGCCGACGCCGCGACCGTCAACGCCAACGCCTCGGTGGCCATCCCGGTGACCACCAACGACACCGGTCCGATCACGACCATCGCCATCGCCACGGCTCCGGCCAACGGCACGGCGACGATCTCGGGCCTCCAGGTGAACTACGTCCCGGCCACCAACTTCTTCGGCACGGACACCTTCACCTATACGGCGACCGGCCCTGGCGGCACGGGCGGTCCGGCGACGGTCACCGTCACGGTCAACCCGCTGGCGGTCCCGACCCAGACGGCCCAGACGATCACCGTCCTGGCCGGCCAGTCGGTGACCCTGGCGGCCACCCAAGGCGCCACCGGCAGCCCGTTCACGGGCGTCGCGGTCGCCATCGCCCCGACCAAGGGCACGGCGGCGGTGAACGGCGAGACCATCGTCTACACCCCGGCCACAGGCTTCTCCGGTTCGGACAGCTTCACCTACCGGATCAACAATCCGTTCGGTGCGTCCAACCCGGTTCCGGTGACCGTCACCGTCAACCCCGCGCCCCTGACGGCGCCGCCGATCACCGTCGAGATCCTCGCCGGCCAGAAGGCGGTCGTTAATCTGGTCAACGGAGCCAGCGGCGGGCCGTTCATCGGCGCGGCGGTGGTGTCGATCACGCCCGCCAATTCCGGCGCGGCCGTGGTGACCAGCCCCTCGTCGGGCGCCTACACCCTGACCTACACCCCCGACAACGCCTTCGCGGGCACGGCGGTGGTGAGCTACACCCTGAGCAACGCCTTCGCGACTTCGGCCCCCGGCCGGATCAACGTGATCGTCACGGCTCGTCCGGACCCGTCGAAGGATCCGGAAGTGAAGGGTCTGATCGCGGCCCAGGATGCAGCGGCTGTCCGCTTCGCCGACGCCCAGATCAGCAACTTCAACCGTCGCCTCGAGCAGCTGCACAACGGCGGCGGCGCGGGTCGCGGGTTCGGGGTCAGCGTAAACGGCGGTCGCACCGAGCGCGATGACGGCCTGGAAGCGCGCGAGCGGTTCCGCAAGTACGCCAGCCTCGGCATGAACGACGCGGCCGATCCGTCCAGCCCGCTGCTGCCCGCCGACACGGCTGGCTACACCGAGAAGGACGACGGCGACGACGGCCAGGCAGGTCCCAAGCGCTGGGGCGTCTGGGCGGCTGGTTCGGCGGACTTCGGTATGCGTGACGCGGTCGGGTCGCAAAGCGGCTTCCGCTTCACCACCGACGGCCTGACCGGCGGCGTCGACTACCGGGTGAACGAAGACTTCGCCTTCGGCCTGGGTCTCGGCTACGGCCGCGACTCCAGCCGGATCGGCAAGTCGGGCACCAAGAGCAAGGCCGAAAGCTACAGCGCCGGCCTCTACGCCAGCCTGAAGACGGGCGAGAAGACCTTCATCGACGGGGTCCTCGGCTACGGCACGCTCGACTTCGACACCCGCCGCTACGTCACCTCGACGGGCGAGCTGGTGAACGGCGAGCGTGACGGCGACCAGGTGTTCGCGGCTCTGACCTTCGGGATGGAGCACCGGACGCAGACCAGCCTGCTGTCGCCCTACGGCCGTGTCGCCTACAGCCGCTCGAACCTGGACAAGTTCTCGGAAGACGGCGGCGGCCCCTTCGGCCTGACCTACCATGCCCAGACGGTGAAGAGCCTGACGGGTACGCTGGGTCTGCGCGGCGAGTTCATCCGCAAGACCTCGGCCGGCCTGCTGGCTCCGCGGTTCCGGGTGGAATACTCGCACGACTTCGAGAAGGCCAACGACGCCCTGCTCAACTACACCGACTGGGTGGGCGGGCCGACCTACCGCCTGACGGTGGATCCGATCGACCGCGACCAACTGCGGCTGGAGCTCGGGGCCGACCTGACCATCAAGAGCGGCCTCAAGCTGGGCCTGGACTTCGACAACATGGTCACGAAGGACAGCGACAGCCAGGGCGTCAGACTGACGGTCCAGTCGCCCTTCTGATCGAGGGCCAAGGACTGAACTGAAGGAGGGCGGCGCCGGCGACGGCGCCGCCCTTTTCTTTTGTTCCTTCCCCGTGCAACGGGGGAGGGGGACCGCCCCCGGGTCGCGCGAAGCGCGCGCCCGAGGACAGGCTCTGCGGTGGAGGGGGCAAGACTGGGCGCCGTGCCCTGCGGTCGCCCCCTCCGTCACGGCGCGTATCCGCACCGCGCCACCACCCCCGTTGCACGGGGGAAGAGCCTGTGCGCCCAAAAGAAAACGCCCGGCGGGTCGGTCCCGCCGGGCGTTGCGTTCAGGCGCTGAAGGCGGCGGCTCGCCGCCCCCCGGGACCTTACCGGTCGAAGTTGCGGGCCAGCAGGAAGCCGAACACCGCGCCGGCCACGAAGGTCCCCAGCGCCAGGGCCAGCGGGTGCTCTTCGGCGGCCTTGTGGGCGGCCTCGGCCTTGGGCTTGGACCAGGCGACGGCGGCGTCGGTCTTGTCGTGCACGTAGTCGCGGGCGACCTGGGTCTTCTCGACCGTCGTCTCGGCGATGGTTGCGGCGGCCTTCTTGACGGCGGCGGTGGCCTTGGCGGCGGTCTTCTTGGCGCTGGCCTTGGCTGCGTTGGCTTCGCCGGCGAGGTCGGTCTTGATGGTGGCGTCGGTCATCGGCGTCTCCCGGTGTGAAAGGGCTTGTTCTCGGGGCGCGACGCGAGCGCGCCTCCAGGCGTCTGGAGACTAACACCTGGCGAGCCGGTTTGGTTCGGGCAAGAGGCGATCGCGCACGTTTTGCGCGCACCCGCCGCCGGGCTCCAGCGAGCGGGCTCCGGCTAGTTGTCGCGGACGACCTTCAGCACCGCCTCGCCATATCGGTCGAGCTTGCCCTGGCCCACGCCGCCGGACTTGCCCAGCGCCGCCAGGGTCAGCGGGCGGGCGGCGGCGATCTCGGCCAGGGTGGCGTCGTGGAAGATGACGTAGGGCGGCACGTGCTGGGCCGAGGCCTGGTCCTTGCGCCAGGCGCGCAGGGCCTCGAACAGCATCTGGTCGCCCGGCGGCACGGTCAGGGCCTGGCGCCGGCGCAGGCTCTTTCCGCCGCTGCCGCCGCTCTTGCCCCCTTCGCCCCCGGGGGCCTGGCGCAGGGAGACCTGCCGCTCGCCGCGATAGACCTGGCGCACGCCTTCGCCGTCGCCGAGGCCGATCAGGGGGCGGCCCTCGTTGGGGTCCTCGCGTAGCAGGCCCTCGAAAACCAGGGTGTCGAGCAGGTCGCGCCAGCCCTGTGGGCTGAACTCGCGGCCGATGCCGAAGGTCGACATCTGGGCTTCCTGCTGGCTGACGTCCTTGGTCTTGCCCAGCAGGTGGTCGATCAGCCGGCCGCGCCCGAACCGGCCGCCCAGGCGATGGGCGGCCGACAAAGCCTTCTGCGCCGCCTGGGTGGCGTCGACGCCGGTCGGCGGCGAGATGCAGATGTCGCAGGTTCCGCAGCGCTCCACGCCCTCCTCGCCGAAATAGCGGCGGACGGCGGCGGCGCGGCAGGTCATGCCTTCCAGCATGGCGTAGAACTGCCGCAGCTTGCGGCTCTGAACCTGCTTGACCTCGTCGGGGGCCTCGCGGGCGTCGATGCGGCGGCCGGCCCAGGCGAGGTCGGCGCTGCTGTAGAGGGTGATGCCCTCCGCCGGCTGGCCGTCGCGGCCGGCGCGGCCGATCTCCTGCCAATAGGCCTCGATGGCCGCGGGCGGGTCGGCGTGGATCACGAAGCGGACGTCGGGCTTGTCGACACCCATGCCGAAGGCGATGGTCGCCACCATCACCGCCTCGTCCGCCTCGAGGAACTGCTCGAGGCGCCGGGCGCGGACGTTCTTGTCGAGGCCGGCGTGATAGGCCAGGGCCGGCACGCCGTTGTCGATCAGCATCTGGGCCAGCTTTTCGGTCGAGTCCCGGCTGCCGGCGTAGACGACGCCGGCGCGACCCGGCCGCTCGGTGACCAGCTCGATGACCCGGTCATGGCCCTTGCCGCGCTTGCGCTCGGCGTTCAGCGCCAGTTCGGGGCGGGCGAAGCTGTCGACGAACTCGGCCGCGCCCTGCAGGCGCAGCTCCATGCGGATGTCGTCGCGGGTGCGAGCGTCGGCCGTGGCGGTCACCGCCAGGCGCGGGACGTTCGGGAACACCTCGGCGATGCGGCCCAGCATCCGGTACTCGGGCCGGAAGTCGTGGCCCCACTGGCTGACGCAGTGGGCTTCGTCGACGGCGACCAGCGAAAGATCCAGGCGCGACAGCCGCTCCAGCATCCAGCCCTGCATCAGGCCTTCGGGCGACAGGTACAGCAAATCCAGCTGCCCGGCCTCGATGCGCCGCCAGATCTCGGCGCGCTCCTCGGGCAGGGTGTTCGAGTCCAGGCGCTCGGCGGCGACGCCGGCCTGTTGCAGCCCCGCCACCTGGTCGGCCATCAGCGCGATCAGCGGCGACACCACCAGGCCCAGGCCGGGCCGGACCAGGGCGGGGATCTGGTAGCAGAGGCTCTTGCCGCCGCCCGTCGGAAGCACCGCCAGGGCGCTGCGGCCTTCCAGCAGTTCGCCGACCACCTGCGCCTGCAGGCCGCGGAAGTCCTGGTGGCCGAAGGTGCGGCGCAGGACATCGCGCGCGGCGTCGAGCGAGGGCGGGGAGGCGAGGGCGGTGGACACGGCGCTCTTTTGGCAGGGGCGGGAGTCTGAGCCAAGGCCGGAAACGGGGGATTTTGCAGATCCGCCGCCTCACTCGGCTTTGCCGACGGTTCCCCCATAGTAGGAGCATCCTGGCGCCCAAGGTCCTCCCCCTCTGGGGAAGGTGGCCCGGAGGGCCGGAGGGGGGGGACGTTTTCAGCTTCCGTAACCCCGACCGATTTCGCACCCACGCCCCCCACCGATCACTGACGCGATCGCCTCCCCCACAGGGGGAGGTTCCTGGTTGTGGGACTTGCCCAGCACGGTTCTCCCCCGCTTGGTTAAACCGTGTTCACCTCTCGTCAATTCTATCGCGTGTTTGGTCGTCGTGAGCTATGACACCGCCACGCGGGCGGGGCTAACGAGACCTAGGGTTACAGATGGCTAACGGCGCCTTCGGCGGAAACAAGCCGGCGAAGACTCAACGCACGCCCCTCCAGGCGCTGCTGTACTGGACGACGGTTCTGGGCGTGTGGGGGCTGATCTTCGTGGTCACCTTCTTCGCGGTGTTCGCGCGCGACCTGCCCGACACCTCCAAGCTCTACGACGTCACCCGCCAGCCCTCGATCAACTACCTGGATCGCTCGGGCGCCCTCCTGGCCGTGCGCGGCAGCCAGTACGCGCCGCCGGTCGACATCGACGCCCTGCCCGAATACGTGCCGGCCGCCTTCGTCGCCATCGAGGACCGCCAGTTCTACCACCACTTCGGGTTCAACCCGTGGGGCATCGCCCGCTCGCTGATCTGGAACATCACCCATGACGGCGGCCCCCAGCGCGGCGGCTCGACCATAACCCAGCAGCTGGCCCGCAACCTGTTCCTCAGCCCGGCCCAGAACTACAAGCGCAAGGCCCAGGAGCTGATCCTGGCCGTCTGGCTGGAGCTGAAGTTCAGCAAGAAGCAGATCCTGGCGCTCTACATGAACCGGGTCTATTTCGGCGCCGGCGCCTATGGCATCGAGGCCGCCTCGCAGCGCTATTTCAACAAGCCCGCGAAAGACCTGACCATCGGCGAGGCCGCCCTGCTGGCCGGCATGATGAAGGGCCCGGCCCGCTATTCGCCGGTCAGCGCCAGCGAGCGCGCCGCCCGCCGCGCCACCGTCGTGCTCGACGAGATGGTGCGCCTGAAGGCCATCACCCCCGAGCAGCGCGACGAGGCCTTCAAGACCCCGGTGCAGGTGTCGGCCACCCTGGCCAACCAGCGCGCCCAGTATTTCACCGACTATGTCGACGCCCAGGTGCGCTCGCTGGTCGGCGAACCCACTGAAGACCTGGTCGTCGAGACCACGCTCGACCTGCCGATCCAGGTCGCGGCCGAGCGCGCCGTGCAGCTGGGCGTCGAGGGCCACCTCAAGCAGGGCGTCCAGCAGGCCGCCCTGGTGGCCATCGACGGCGAAGGCCGCATCCGCGCCTATGTCGGCGGCGAGGACTACGGCCAGAGCCAGTTCGACCGCGCCACCAGCGCCCGCCGCCAGGCCGGCTCGGCTTTCAAGCCGTTCGTCTACCTCACCGCCATGGACCAGGGCCGCAATCCCAGCGTCATGGTGGTCGACGAGCCGGTGAAGATCGGCAACTGGGAGCCGCGCAACTACACCAACACCTTCCTTGGCCCCATGACCCTGCAGACGGCTCTGGCCCAGTCGATCAACACGGTCGCCGCGCGCCTGGCCAATGAGGTGGGCACCAGCAACGTGGCGGCCACGGCGCGTCGCTTGGGGATCACCAGCAAGATCCAGCTGGACCCGTCGATGGCCCTGGGCGCCGTCGAGGTCAGCCCGCTGGAGATGGCCCAGGCCTACGCCCCGTTCGCCAACGGCGGCTTCCTGGCCAAGGGCTACGGCATCGAGCGCATCCGCACCGCCTCGGGCAAGGTCCTCTACGACCACAGCGTCGACAAGCAGCCGCGCCCGTCGGTGATCGGCTCGCCGTCGCTGCAATACATGAACCAGATGATGCGCCAGGTGGTGAACGGCGGCACCGGCGGCCGCGCCAAGGTCGCCGGCTACGACATCGCCGGCAAGACCGGCACCACCAGCGACTACAAGGACGCCTGGTTCGTCGGCTACACCGGCGGCTTCGTCGCGGCGGTCTGGACCGGCAAGGACGACAACACCGCCATGAAGCGCGTCAGCGGCGGCGGCCCGCCGGCCGAGATCTGGAAGGTGTTCATGAGCTCGGCCCTGCCGCGCCTGAAGGCCACCCCGATCCCCGGCGGCACGGCCGAGCCCCCGCCGCCGACCGAGGACCCGATCGGCGACATCCTGGGCGACGGCGAGACCCCGACCGCCGACCCGGGCGCGACGGCGCCGCCCGCCGGGACCCCGCCGGCCCAGACGGCGCCGGAACTGCCTTACTGAGAAGACCCATCGCCCCGGACGTCACCCGACATCCGGGGCGATCCTTTTTTTGGGGGGGCCTTAACCAGGCTCCTGGACGCCACGATCGTCCAGGCGGTGCGCAGCAGGCCCGCCAGCTCGTCGGTCTCAATGGCCGCCAGCCGCACCAGCACCGCCGGAAAGCCGCGGTAGTGGTCGTCGTCGAAGAAGCGCTCGGGGGCGGCCTCGATCAGCATCTGCTTGGTCTCGATCAGACAGCGCACGGCGATGACGCCGGGCACGAGCACGCGTTTGGCCTTGGGCGCAGGCCGTGCCAGATAGCCCCAGGCCAGGCCCTTGCCGCGGACTTCGTAGGCGACCTGCTGGCCATTGGAGGTTTCGATCACCTCGGGCAGGGCCGTGGCCAGGGCGCGCAGGGTTTCGTCGTCGACCATGCAAGGATGAGGCGCTCTTCTCCTCCCTCGTGCAACGGGGGAGGTGGCGCGGTGCGGATACGCGCCGTGACGGAGGGGGTGAGGGACGAAGCTCGGCGCCCAGTCTCGCCCCCTCCACCGGCTTCGCCGGTCCCCCTCCCCGCTCGCGGGGGAGGAGTGGGGGCTGGTCGCGGGGGCAATTCCGCCAACAGCGTAAACCGTTGTTAAGGCTCACTGTTAAGGTCTGCGACACCTCTCCGAAAGCCGGTGTTTACCCCCTGCCTGTATCACTCTGAACCAACAAGAGTCGCTCTCCACGTGGGCGCGGCCGGTTCTGGTGGATGGCCTTCAATGACCAAGACGGTGCTCGTCGTCGACGACGATCCGACCCAACGTCGACTGATCCAGGCGGTGCTGGAGCGCGAAGGTTTCGCGGTCTGCCACGCCGAGAACGGCGACGCGGCCATGGCGCACCTGGCCGCCGGCGCGCCGGCCGACGTGATCCTGCTGGATCTCGTCATGCCCGGCCTGCCCGGCCAGGAGGCGCTGAAGGAGATGCGCGCGCGCGGCTACGCCCAGCCGGTGATCGTGCTGACCGCCAGCGGCGGCGTCGACACCGTGGTGAAGGCCATGCAGGCCGGCGCCACCGACTTCTTCATCAAGCCGGCCTCGCCGGAGCGGATCACCGTGTCGATCCGCAACGCCCTGTCGATGGGCGACCTGAAGGGCGAGGTCGACCGCCTGAACAAGCGCGTCTCGGGTCGCACCACCTTCTCCGACCTGATCGGAACCTCGCCGGCCATGACCATGGTCAAGCGCATCGGTGAACGCGCCGCCAAGAGCGCCATTCCCGTGCTGATCACCGGCGAGAGCGGCGTCGGCAAGGAGCTGATCGCCCGCGCCGTCCACGGCTCGTCCGATCGCGCCGGCAAGCCGTTCGTGGCCGTCAACTGCGGCGCCATTCCCGAAAACCTCGTCGAGTCGATCCTGTTCGGCCACGAGAAGGGCAGCTTCACCGGCGCTTCCGACAAGCACTCGGGCAAGTTCAAGGAAGCCGACGGCGGCACCCTGTTCCTCGACGAGGTCGGCGAGTTGCCGCTGGACGTCCAGGTCAAGCTGCTGCGCGCGCTGCAAGAGGGCGAGATCGACCCGATCGGTTCCAAGCGGTCGGTCAAGGTCGACGTGCGCATCGTCTCGGCCACGAACCGCGACCTGTCGGCCGCCGTCGCCCAGGGCCTGTTCCGCGAGGACCTCTATTACCGCCTGAACGTCTTCCCGGTGGAGGCGCCCAGCTTGCGCGAACGCCGCGAGGACATTCCGGCCCTGGTCGAGGCCTTCGTGCGCCGCTTCAACGTCGAGGAGGGCAAGCGCGTGGTCGGGGCCTCGCCCGAGACCCTGCAGATCCTCTGCGCCTTCGACTGGCCCGGCAACGTGCGCCAGCTGGAGAACGCGGTCTATCGCGCCATCGTGCTGGCCGACGCGCCCTACCTGCAACCCTACGACTTCCCGGCCATCTCGGGCGTCGTGGCCCCGCCGCTGGAGCCGTCGCCGATCGAGCCCCTGCCGGTGATGATCCAGGCCGCCGCCGCCCACGCCGAGACCGGCGCGCTGGGCGAGGCGCCGGTGCGCATCCTCGACGGCCACGGCCACCTGCGGACCCTGGAGGAGATCGAGCGCGACCTCATCCAGCACGCCATCGAGGTCTATGCCGGCCACATGAGCGAGGTCGCCCGGCGCCTCGGCATCGGCCGCTCGACCCTCTACCGCAAGGTCCGCGAGCAGGGCATCGACGTCGACGTCAAGGAAGCCTCGTGACCTCGCCTTTCGGCGATTGAACTTACATCGGTAAACTGATCTCCTGCCCCTCCATGATCGCGTGGAGGGGGCATGATCAGGATCCTTGGACCGCTGGTGGGCGCGTTGGCGGCCCTCCTGCCCGTCAGCGTCTCGGCCCAGCCGCTGAGCCAGGCCGAGATCGTCCGGGTCGACGCCGCCGCCGCCAAGGCGCTGGCCGATAGCCCCACGCCCTCCCTGTCCATCGCCGTGGTGCGCGGCGGCCGCCTGGTCTTCGCCAAGGCCTATGGCCTCGAGCGCCTGGACCCGCCCACGCCCGCCGACGTTGACGCGCGCTACAACATCGGCTCGGTGTCCAAGCAGTTCACGGCGGCGGTCCTGCTGCGGCTGGCCGACCAGGGCCAACTGAGGCTCGACGACAAGGCGGCCGCCCATGTGGCCGGGCTGTCCGGCGCCGACCGCATCACCCTGCGCCAGGTCCTGGACCATACGGCCGGCTACAACAGCTACTTCATGCTCGACTTCATGCCGGCCGAGGGCGAGCGCCCGGTCGACCCGGCGCAGATCGCCCGGCGATGGGGCGGCGCGCCGCTGGACTTCGCGCCCGGCGCTCGGTGGGCCTACAGCAATACGGGCTACGTCGTGGCGGGACTGGCGGCGCAGCATGCTTCGGGGCGGTCGCTGCCGGCCTTGCTGAGCGACGAGATTTTCACGCCCTTGGGGATGGCCAGGGCTGGGGCGGCTTACGAGCGGCCGCTGGGGTCGGCCGACGTCGCGGCATACACCCGCATCGCCACCGCTTCACCGCGCGCGGCGCCGGCGGTGGGGCGGGGGTGGGAGTTCGCGGCCGGGGGCCTTGCGATGACCGCCTCGGACTTGGCGCGCTGGGACATGGCCATGCTGGAGGGCCGCCTGCTGTCGCCGGCCGCCTGGACCGCGCTGACCACGCCGGCCCGGCTGAACGACGGAACGCTCACCGATTACGGCCTGGGGGTCTATGTCGATACCGCGCGAGGGCGGCGGCGCGTCCGCCATGACGGCCTGAGCTCCGGCTTCGCGGCCGAGAACAGGGTCTATCCCGACGACGGCGCGGCGATCGTGGTGCTGGCCAACGCCGACTTCGGCGCCGCGCCCCGGCAGGTCGCCGACGCGATCGAGGCGATGCTGCTGCCTGCAGGCGCCGAAGCCTCCGCCGCCGCGCCGCCGGCCACCGCGCCCGCCGCTCCGGCGATTGACGAGGCGGCCCTGGCGACGGCGAAGGCGCTGCGCAGGCAGCTGGCGGACGGGACTCTCGATCGCTCGCGGCTGACGCCTGAGCTTTCGGCCCATCTCGACGGGGCGGTCCTGGCCGACTACCGCGCCGGCCTCGGGGTGCTCGGCGAGCCGACAGGCTTCGTCCAGCTGCGCCATGACGAGATCGGCGGCCTGAGGGCCAGCCTGTACGAGGTCGTATGGGAAAAGACGAAGCTGATCTGCGTGCTGCGTCTGGCGCCGGACGGGAAGGTCGCCTCCTTCGCCGTGTTTGAGCCTTAGGCGGCCTCTTCCGCGTCCAGGGCGGTCCAGCCGGCGCCGTCGTGGCGGACGCGGTGGTCGGCTTCCAGGCCCTGCAGCTCCAGCAGCACGGCGGCCAGGGGCAGGGCGCGGTTCCAGCGGCGTTCCAGCTGGCGGACGATCTCGGGGGCGGTCATCGCCGCCTCTTCGCGGCCCAGGACCATCAGGATCATGTCGCGGGCGGCGCGCGGCTTGCGGCCGCGGCGGGCCGGGGCGGCGAAGCTGGCGGGTTCGCCGGGGGCGGCCAGGCCGGCGCGCTCCAGGGCGCTAAGGGCCACGCTGATCGCCTTCAGTTCGCCTTCGAAGGGCTCCTGCGCGCGGCGCTGGGCCTCGATCATGCGCACTTCCAGGTCGGCTTTCCGGCGCAGCAGGAATTCGTAGGTGTTGGCCATCGTCTCGTTCCCGTGAACGGGTCGCCAGGTCGGCCTCCACGCACCGACCCCCTCCGACGCCGCCTTTCGGCCGCTCCGCTCACTTAGTTCAATGATTGTAATGATTTACGCAGGCGACAGTTTGTCGCATCAATCTTAATGCGAGCTTAATCGCAATTCGCGAACGACGGTATTTGGTAAGAAATAAAGACTGTTTTCGTGTCTTTCGGCACAGATGCTCGGTCAGATTGCGCCGGCTCCGGCGCCGGGAGTTCCTTGTGGAGCTTGGCCTTGACCCCATCGGGCGACCAGGACGATGGGAACGCCCCACCAGCACCAGATGCGCCCCCAGGTTATTAATGAAGCGCGGCCAGGCGAAGGCGGCGGCCGGGCCCACGTGGCTGAGCGGCAGCACCACGTAGTTCATGACCACATAGGTCGCCGCGCCATAGGCCAGGCCCATCAGCAGCGGCCGGCGGACCAGCACGGGCAGGCGCCGCGCGGCCAGCACGTAGAGCGCCGCCATCACCGACATGATGAAGTAGTGCAGGAAGAGGCCCAGGGCCGCCGTCCCGGCGCCGCGCTGGAAGGCCGCCTTGCCCAAGAGGCCGCTGGCGATCGACTGCAGGATCCGCGGCGGCGGCACGGCCTTGGTCACGCCCCAGAAGGTGAAGGCGTCCAGGATGTCCAGCGTGCCGGCCAGCAGGGTGGCGACGGCGATGACGAGCAGCACGGGGCGCGTCGCGCCGCGTTGGATGGCCATGGACCGGTTCCTCCCCCGTCTGTGGCGGCGAGGCTAGTCCGGCGAACGGCGTTCGGCAATCACGCGCCTTCCAGGTCGTGTTTCAGGCGGTTCAGCAGGTCGGCCGCCGCCAGGGCGTAGGGGCCGATCCAGCGGTCGTGGATGTCCTGGAAGGGGCCGGCGTCCAGGTGGTTCCAGCGCACCCGGCCCTCGCGCCGCACGACGATCAGCCCGGCCCGCTCGAGCACGCCCAGGTGCTGCATGACGGTGCAGCGGTCCAGGGTTCCGGCGAAGTGCTCGCACAGCGCTCCCGTCGTGCGCGGGGCGGCCTTCATCAGGTCCAGCATCTGCCGCCGCCGGGAGTCGGCCAGGGCCTTGAACAGCAGGTCGTCTTGGGCGGCGCTTGACATGTTATAGAATTATAACCTTACATGCCGGCGTTCGCCAAGGGAGGACCGCCATGTCCAGCGACGCCAAATCCGATGTGACTCCGCTGGCCTTCGAGGTGCAGCTGAAGATCCGCAAGCCCGCCGCCGAGGTGTTCGACGCCGTCGTCGATCCGAAAAAGCTCAGCGGCTATTTCCTGCGCGAGGGCAGCGGCCCGCTGATCGCCGGAACCACCGTGCTGTGGCAGTTCCCCGAGTTCGAGGAGCGCTATCCGGTGGTGGTGCGCGAGGTGGTCGCACCCGAGCGCATCGTGCTGGAATGGGGCTCGGCGATCCCCGGCGACCCGGACACCCGGGTGGTGATGACCTTCGTGGCGCTGGATGCGGCGAACACCATGGTCAAGATCAGCGAGTCCGGCTGGCCCCACACCCCCGAAGGCCTGAAGGCCTCGCACGGCAACGCGGGCGGCTGGATGCACATGATGGCCGCGATGAAGGCCTATCTGGAGTACGGCATCAACCTGCGCGAGGGCGGAGCGTTCTAGGGGGAGCCCTCTCTCGAAGAGAGAGGGTCGGAAAATGCGCGTACTACCCCTCGTCCTCGGCCTCTTCCACCGCCGCCTCCGGCCGGCCATTGCGCGTGAAGCCCTTGCCGCGCTTCATCGGCTTGCGCTCGCCCTTGGCCTTGGCGGTGATTTCCTTGAGCTTGATGGTCTGGTTGACCGACAGGGCCTGGCCGGCGCCGCCCTTTTCCGGGTCGCCGAAGGCTCTGCCATAGGTCTCGATGCGCTGGGCCACCGAGCCCAGGAATTCGCCCTCCCAGTCCGACAGCTCTATCCCACCCTTGTCGGCCATGCGCCTGGCCTTCTTGAGGGCGCTCAGCGCGGCCTTTCGGGCCTGGGCGCGAGGGTCCGGAGCTTTTCGATCGGGCGGCTTGGCGCGCATGGCGACCAGCCTAGCAAAAAGGCCCTCTCCGGGGAGAGGGCCTTTTCAAAATCAGATCTCGCCGATGGCCGAGAGGTAGAGGTCGAGGATGGCGTCCTCTTCCTGGCGCTTGGCGCGGTCGGTCTTGCGCAGGCGGACCACCTTCTTGAGCACCTTGACGTCGAAGCCGTTGCCCTTGGCCTCGAGATAGACTTCCTTGATCTGCTCCATGATCTCGGCCTTCTCGACTTCGAGGCGCTCGACGCGCTCGATGATCGACTTCAGCTGGCCCTGGGCGGTGGAGTTCAGAACGTCGGCGTGCGGGATGGCGTCGTCGGCCATGGAGATCTCTCGCGAAAAGGGGCTGAAAACCGGAGGCGCGGAAACTAGTTCGGACGCGCCCCGAGGGAAAGCCGATTCAGAGCAGGCCGTGGGCTTGAATCGCAGGTCGCAGCGCGGACGGATCGACAAAGTGGTGGACGTGGAAGCCCATCGCCCGCGCCGCCTCGATGTTGGCGGCGCTGTCGTCGACGAAAAGCAGGTCGGCGGGCGACAGGCCGGTGCGTTCCAGGGCGATCTCGTAAATCCGGCGTTCGGGCTTGATGGTGCGTTCGACGGCCGAGACCACCGGATCGCGCAGGTGGCGGAAGGCGGGGCTCATGGCCTGGACGCCCGGCCAGGCCTCGCTGGACATGTTGGTCAGGGCGTACTGCGCCACGCCGGCGGCGGCCAGGTCCTCGATCAGGGATTCGGTCTCGGCGATCGCGCCCGAGAACATCTCGTCCCAGCGGGCCCACCACGCGGCCAGATGCTCGGCGTGCTCGGGAAACTGGGCCGCGCGCAGGGCGATGTTCTCACCGAAGGAGAGGCCCCGGTCGGTTTCGCTATGCCAGTCCAGGGTCCCGACATGCGAAAGGAACCGGTCGAGATCGGCCGGTTCCTTGAAGATCTTCGCGTAGAGCGTGCGCGGGTTCCAGCGCACGATGACGTTGCCGACGTCCCAGAGCATGGCCCTGGGCGACGCAGGCGGCGTCATCAGCCCTGCTTGGCCTTGAAGCGCGGGTCGGTCTTGTTGATGATGTAGATGACGCCCTTGCGACGCACCATCTTGCAGTCGCGGTGGCGACCCTTCAGCGACTTCAGCGAGCTGCGAACCTTCATGACCGTCTCTGTTGTCAGCGGAGAGGTTCGGGCGCGCCATCAAGCTCGCCGGAACATCCGGATGTTTCGGAGGGCGTGCGTATAGGCAAGACGGGGCGATGAGTCAATCGGCCAAGGCCCCGCTGCGCGCAGCCGTCGCGCCGTGTTGCGCTCAAGCCTCCGTCTGGGGCGCGGGCGGGACCGCCGGCTTGAACGACAGCCCCTTGGGCGGCGGCGGTCCAAAGCGGTTGTCGGCCGTCTGGCCGGGCAGGCCGCCCAGGACCGACAGCAGCACCGGCAGCGCCAGCACGGCCACGCCCAGGGCGTTCTGGTAGGCCTGGGGCGGGATGACGAAGCCGCCGCCGAAGAACAGCGCCAGGAGGGCGATGAACACGCCGCCGGCCCACCAGCCGGTGCGGCCAAGGTCGTGCAGGCGCGGGACGGCGGCGATCAGCATCACCACCAGGGCGGCCGGCAGCGGGCGCCGGAACACCAGGGCCGAGACCAGCATGGCGGCGATCGCCACCCCGACGATGACCCAGTAGCTGGCGCGGTTGATCCGGCCCTTCAGCAGTTGCACGTCGAACCCCTCGCGCGGCCTCAAGTATGTCGAAGCCTTCTAGAGCAAAGCTTGTGGAGAGGCGATGCGAACCGGGAACTCACTTTGTCCTGGCGTCCTTGTGATTGAAGCTTTCGCACGAACCCCGGTAGCCTGCCCTGATGGATAGACGCGTATTCCTCGTTCTGCTGCTGGCCGGTTGCGCCGACACGACCGTCAACGCCCCGCTGGCGCCGTCGACCCCCGTCGCGCCGCCGCCGGTCGCTTCCACGCCCGCCGCCCCGACCCCGCCGTCCGCCGTCACCGCGGTGGAGACGGGCGGCCAGGTCGCCGCCTTCAATGCTTGGTTGGCCGAGTTCAAGCCCAAGGCCGTGGCCGCCGGCGTGCCCCAGGCGGTGGTCGACCGCGAGCTGAACGGCCTGACGCCCAATCCGCGCGTCATCTCGCTGGACGGCCGCCAGCCTGAGTTCTCCAAGCCGGTCGGCGACTACATCAAGGGCGTGATCAGCGACGACCGCGTGGCCGTGGGCCGCGGCAAGCGCGACCAGCTGGCCTTCCTGCCGGCGGTCGAGCAGCGCTACGGCGTGCCGCGCGACATCCTGCTGGCCGTCTGGGCGATGGAATCGGCCTTCGGCAAGATCCAGGGCGATTTCGACGTGGTCCGCTCGATGGCCAGCCTGGCCGCCGACGGCCGCCGCCGCGGCTGGGCCGAGGGCGAGCTGATCGCGGCCCTGAAGATCATCGCCTCGGGCGAGGACACCCGCGACCAGCTGAAGGGCTCGTGGGCAGGGGCCATGGGCCAGACCCAGTTCCTGCCGTCCAACTATCTGTCGACGGCCGTCGACTTCGACGGCGACGGCCGCCGCGACATCTGGCGCAGCGACGCCGACAGCCTGGCCTCGGCCGCCAACCTGCTGGCCAAGGGCGGCTGGAAGCCCGGCGTGGGCTGGGCCAGGGAAGTGATCCTGCCGGCCGGCTTCGACTACAGCCTGGCAGAAGGGCCGCGCGAGGTTCCCTCGTGGTGGGAAGCCAAGGGCGTAAAGAGGGCCGACGGCCTGCCCTGGACGGCCGCTGACGCCGCGTCGCCGGCCGGGCTGATCCTGCCCGCCGGCGCGGCTGGTCCGGCCTTCCTGGCCCTGCCCAACCACTTCGCCATCCGCAAATATAACAACTCCACCTCCTACGCCCTGGGAATCGGCCTGCTGGCCGACCGCTTCGGCGGCGGCGGGCCGCTGGTGGCGTCCTGGCCGGTGGAGCAGCCGCTGTCGCTGGCCGACCGCATGGCCGCCCAGATCGCCCTGGCGCGCCTGGGCTTCGATCCTGGGCCCGCCGACGGCGTTATCGGCGCCGGCACCCGCAAGGCCCTGCGCGCCTGGCAACAGAGCCGCCAGCTGCCGGCCGACGGCTACCTGTCGTCCGACATGGTGGGCAAGCTGAAGGCCCAGGCGGCGATTTCGTAGGGAAAGAACCTCCCCCAGTGGGGGAGGCGGCCGAAGGCCGGTGGGGGGACGTTTTCAGCTGCCGAGAAGGCGGCCGATTTCGCACTCGCTCCCCCCACCGATCGCTTCGCGATCACCTCCCCCACGGGGGGAGGTTCCTCAGTGTAGAAGTCTTAAGCCGCCTGGCTGACCTGCGGCGGGAACACGTCGTCCATGCGCAGGTAGGTGATCAGGCGGGTGTCGACCGACAGGATGGCCTGCACGAAGCGCAGTTCGTCGGCGCCCATGTCCGGGGCCGGCTGCAGGTGGTCGCGGGTGATGGTGAAGGTCTCGGAGACGGCGTCGACGAGGATGCCGGCCAGGCGGTCGTGGCACTCGACGACGACGATGACGTGGCGGGTCTCGGGGATGGTGACGCCCAGGCCCAGGCGGTTGCGCAGGTCGATGACCGGCATGATCGCGCCGCGCAGGTTGATGACGCCCTTGAGGAAGCCCGGCGCATGCGGGATCGGGGTCGCCGGGGTCCAGCCGCGGATCTCGCGGACGGTCTTCACGTCGATGCAGAACTCCTGCTCGCCGATGCAGAACGAGATCAGCTCGAGGGCCGGTTCGGCGTGTTCGGTCATCAGGAAATCCCCGGGGTCTAGAAGGCTGGCGCGGACGTCTCCGCTCGCCTGCCACAAGAGCCCGACCGCCGTTTAACAACGGTTAATGCTGAAGTTTCTCGTGGTGCGCGAGGGCGAGACCGATTGTCGCGGGCGGCCAGCGCCTAGCCCGCGGCCAGTCGCGCCCGCTTCTTGACCAGCATCGCCGCGCCGGCCTCGGCCAGCGAGGTCTCCGGCTCGGCGCCGGCCTCGATCTCGCGCACGCCGAACGAGACGTGCAGGGGCGCGCTCCATTCGCCGAACTGCACGGGGACGCCGCGGATGGCGCCGGCCAGGCTCTCGCCCTTCATCTCGGCGGTGGCCCTGTCGGCCTGGGTCAGCAGCACGGCGAACTCGTCGCCGCCCATGCGGCCGACGATGTCGCTCTCGCGCACATTGGCCAGCAGGCGCTCGGCCACGGCTTTCAGCGCCGAGTCTCCGGCGGCGTGGCCGAAGCGGTCGTTGACGGCCTTGAAGTTGTCGAGGTCGAAGAACACCAGGCTGGCCGGCGAGCCGTAGCGCTGGGCGAAGGCCGAGACGCGGCGGACCTCGCGCAGGAAGGCGCGGCGGTTCAGCACCGGGGCCAGCACGTCCATGTCGGCCAGGGTCTCGGCCTCGTTGAGGCGATACTTCAGGCGCGAGACCTCGGTGCGCAGGTCCTCGACCTCCGACATCAGGGTCTGCAAGGCGGCCTGCACCTTGGGCGTCAGGTCGGCGGGCTCCAGGCCCAGGAACCCGGCCTTGTCGACGGTCACGGTTCCGCGCGGCGCGGCCGAGACGCCGGCGGCGTCGGCGAGCGCCCGGCGGCGGATCGCGGAGAAGGTTTCGGTGCGGGCGCCTGAAATCTTCATCGGAGGTGCGGCGAATCACTTCTGGTCAAGCTGAAATGGAAATCTGCGTTTTCTCATTAACCATGACAATGCCGGTGGTAGCCGGGCGCCAATAAGCCGCAGGTGGAGGAGGCGGCCGCAACCTGCGGAAAGCAGCGCGAGAACGTCCGAGAACGGGCTTTGGTCTGGAAGGGCGACCCGCTATAAGGCGCGCGATTCAAGGGGCCGCCCCCGGTTTCTTGGTATACCCTCCATCGTTCGAGGAAGACGCCGATGACCACGTCCGCGCCGCCTGTCGCCATCGTCATGGGCAGCCGCTCAGACTGGCCGACGATGAAGAAGGCGGCCGACGCCCTCGACGAACTGGGCGTCGCCTACGAGGCCCAGGTCGTCTCGGCCCACCGCACGCCCCAGCGCCTCGTCGAGTTCGCCACTTCGGCCAAGGCGGCCGGCTACCAGGTGATCATCGCCGGGGCCGGCGGCGCCGCGCACCTGCCGGGCATGGTGGCGTCGATGACGCCGCTGCCGGTGCTGGGCGTGCCGGTGCAGTCCAAGGCCCTCAGCGGCCTCGATTCCCTGCTGTCGATCGTGCAGATGCCGGGCGGCATCCCCGTCGCCACCCTGGCCATCGGCGAGGCGGGCGCCAGGAACGCCGGCCTGCTGGCCGCCCAGATCCTGTCCCTGGCCGACCCGGCCCTGGCCCAGCGGCTGGACGCCCAGCGCGCGGCCCAGACCGACAGCGTCGCGCAAAGCGTCGAGGACTAAGACCATGACCGCCTCTCCGGCTCTTCCTCTGCCTCCCGGCTCCACCCTCGGGATCCTCGGCGGCGGGCAACTGGGCCGGATGCTGGCCCTGGCCGCCTCGCGCCTCGGCTTCGACGTGGTGATCCTCGATCCCGAGGAGAACAGCCCGGCCGGCCGTGTCGCCGCCCGCCAGATCGTCGGCGCCTATGACGACCGCTGGGCGCTCAAGCGCCTGGCCGAGGCCTGCCACGTCGTCACCTACGAGTTCGAGAACGTCCCGGCCGACACCGTGGCCGAGCTGACGGCCCTGGGCTGCGAGGTCGCGCCGGGCGCGGCCGCCCTGGCCGCCGCCCAGGATCGCGTCGTCGAAAAGACCTTCCTGGCCGAGATCGGCGTGCCCACCGTGGCCTTCGCCCCGGTCGACGACGAGGAAAGCCTGCTGGCCGCGGTCGCCAAGATCGGCGCCCCCAGCCTCCTGAAGACCCGCCGCGAGGGCTATGACGGCAAGGGCCAGGCCTGGATCCAGCGTCCGGGCGACGCCATCGCCGCCTTCGAGAAGATCGGCCGCCAGCCGGCCATCCTCGAGGCCCCGGCCGATTTCGGCCGCGAGCTGTCGGTGATCGCCGCGCGCGGCCGCAACGGCGAGATCGTCTGCTATCCGCTGTCGGACAACCACCACGAGGGCGGCGTCCTGCGCCGCACCATCGCCCCGGCCAAGGCCACGCCCTCCGAACGCGACCAGGCCGAGGCCATCGCCGCCAAGATCCTCACCGCGCTCGACTATGTGGGCGTGATCGGGGTGGAGCTGTTCGAGCTGGCCGGCGGCAAGCTGCTGGTCAACGAGTTCGCGCCCCGCGTCCACAACACCGGCCACTGGACGCAGGACGGCTGCGAGGTCGACCAGTTCGAGCAGCACATCCGCGCCGTCGCCGGCTGGCCCCTGGGCCCGACGGCCGCCCTGGCCCGCGTCGAGATGACCAACCTGCTCGGTCCCGAGGTCGACGCCTGGAAGAAGCTGGCCGCCGAGCCGGAGACCCGCATCCACCTCTACGGCAAGGGCGAGGCCCGCCCCGGCCGCAAGATGGGCCACGTCAACCGCCTGCGGCCGCTGGAGGGCTGAGGTGGGCGGTCAGGTCACCATCGGCCTGATCGGCGGCATGAGCTGGGAAAGCTCGGCGCATTACTATCGGCTGATCAACGAGGCGGTGCGCGCGCGGCGGGGGCCCACGGCGTCCGCCCGGTGCCTGATGTGGTCGTTCGACTTCTCGCAGATCGAGGCCCTGCAGCACGCCGGCCGCTGGGACGAGCTGGCCGACCGCCTGGCCGACGCCGGCAAGGCGCTGGAGCGGGGCGGGGCCGACTTCCTGGTGCTGTGCACCAACACCATGCACCGCCTGGCCGGCGAGCTTCAGGCCGCTGTCGACCTGCCGCTGCTGCACATCGCCGATCCCACCGGGCAGGCGATCAAGGCCGCGGGCCTGCGCAAGGTCGGCCTGCTGGGCACGGCCTTCACCATGGAGCACGCCTTCTATCGCGGCCGGCTGGAAGAGCGGTTCGGGCTGGAGGTGGTGGTTCCGGACGAGGCCGACCGCGCCCTGGTCCATCGCGTGATCTACGAAGAGCTGGTGGCCGGCGTCGTGCGGGACGAGTCCCGCCAGGCCTATCGCGAGGTCATCGCCCGGCTGGTCGAGGCCGGCGCCGAAGGGATCATCCTGGGCTGCACCGAGATCATGCTGCTGGTTGGCCAGGTCGATAGCCCCGTGCCGGTGTTCGACACCACGACCCTGCATGCGCTGGCTGCGGTCGAGCGGGCGCTGGGGTAAAGATCCTCCCCCTGTGGTGGAGGTGGCCCGAAGGGCCGGAGGGGGGACGTTTTCAGCTTTCGGGGTGCTGGAAATTCATCAGCCACTCCCCTCTCCGTCGCCTTCGGCGACACCTCTCCCAAAGGGAGAGGGTCTCTCTCCTAGCCCCGCGCGTACCGCATCTTCGCCAGGGCGCTCAAAAACTCCGCCGCCAGGTTCGGCGCCTTCACGCCCGCCTTCCACTTTTCGAAGGCCATCACGCCCTCGATGCGGGCGTCCAGGTGCTTGAGGGCCGACTCGCGGCCCGAGGCCAGGTCGACCGCCAGGGTCGAGACCAGGATTCCCGACAGGATGGCCCGCTTGGAATAGTGGTTCTCGTCGGTGGCGGTGTCGCCGGCCCAGCGCCACAGCTGGTCGGCGCTTTCCCACAGCAGCGATAGCGCCAGCGGAAGGTTGGTCGGGAAGGCCAGGAACGCGGCCCAGCGTCGCACGGCCTCGCTGTCGTGGGCGGCGGCGTCGATGCGGGCGATGACGCCCTCGCGGATCTTCTGGCGGATCTTCAGGGCCGCCGGGTCGAACTTGGCCAGCGATTCCATGGCCTTGGCGTCGTGGCGGCGGGCCAGGATGGCGGCGAGATCCCGCGGGCCCTGGGGCAGCAGGAGATCGGTTTCCCCCGGCGACAGCTGGGCCGCCGCGGCGGCGGCGCGGACCAGGCTGGCGTTCCAGCCCAGGCGCGGCGACAGGCGCAGGGCCTCGTCCAAAACCCGTTGTTCGGCCTTGTCGGCCCAATCCTGCGTTGCTTCGGCGGCGGTCTGGCTCATGAATCCGAGTCTACACCGGTGTTTAGCGCTCGTCGCGCATGGACACGCGCCCTTCGCTCTGCTATCTGCCGCCCCTCGTCGCCCGGAAGCACCCCTTCCAGGGCGTAAGGTTTTTATTCGCCCGCCCGGCCCCTCAAGAGGGACTTGGGAAATTGGTCGGGCCGTCGAATGGAGAGTCACCCCTGGTCCAGATTTTCGTCCGCGACAACAACGTCGATCAAGCCCTGAAGGCCCTTAAGAAGAAGATGCAGCGCGAAGGCTCGTTCCGCGAGATGAAGCGCCACGTCCACTACGAAAAGCCCTCGGAAAAGCGCGCCCGTCAAAAGGCCGAAGCCGTCCGTCGCGCCCGCAAGCTGGCCCGCAAGCGCGCTCAGCGCGAAGGCCTGCTGCCGATGCCGAAGAAGGCTTCGCGTTAAGAGCGCCGTCGAGGCGCGGCTCGTCGCGCCTCCGCGTTCCACGCACCCGAAAACAGACGAAACCCGCGCCGGGCGACCGGCGCGGGTTTTGTTTTGGCCGAAAGGTTCCTCCCCCGCTTGCGGGGGAGGGGGACCCCGAAGGGGTGGAGGGGGCGAGACTGGGCGCCGTGCCGGCCGTCGCCCCCTCCGTCACGGCGCCGATGGCGCCGCGCCACCTCCCCCGCACGCTTCGCTACGGGGGAGGAGTTTGGCGAACGAGCCCGCAGCCCTTGCTAAGGGCTCGACGGATCGCCGGACCTCGCCTAGGTTTGCGCGGAACAAGAAGGGAACGCGCATGAGCGGCGACATTCGCATCGGCATCGGCGGCTGGACCTTCGAGCCCTGGCGCGGCCACTTCTATCCGTCCGACCTGAAGCAGAAGGAGGAGCTGGCCTATGCCAGCCGCCAGCTGACGGCGATCGAGATCAACGGCACCTACTATTCCAGCTTCAAGCCCGACAGCTGGAGGAAGTGGCGCGACGAGACGCCCGACGACTTCGTGTTCGCGGTGAAGGCCTCGCGCTTCACCACCAACCGCAAGGTGCTGGCCGAAGGCGGCGAGTCGGTGGGCAAGTTCCTCGACCAGGGCCTGACGGAGCTGGGCGACAAGCTGGGCCCCATCCTCTGGCAGTTCATGCCGACCAAGAAGTTCGACGAGGCCGACTTCGGCGCGTTCCTCGCCCTATTGCCCAAGGAGAAGGACGGGCTGCGCCTGCGGCACGCGGTCGAGGTGCGCAACGACACCTTCATGACCCCGGCCTTCCCGGCGCTCTTGAGGGAGCACGGCGTGGCCGGCGTCTACGCCAAGCACTTCGACTATCCCGAGTTCGCCGACGAGGCCGCCGACTTCGTCTATGCCCGCCTGCAGACGGGCTCGGACGCGGTGGCCACGGCCTATCCCGAGCCTGAGCTCGACGCCTGGGCCGGTCGCCTGAAGACCTGGGCCGCCGGCGGCGCCCCGGCCGACCTGCCGCGCATCGACAAGGCCTCGGTTCCGGCCGCCAGGCAGCGCGACGTCTTCGCCTTCATCATCCACGAGGGGAAGGTCAATGCGCCGCATGGGGCCATGGCGCTGATCGATAGGGTGAAGTGAGACCCTCTCCCTGAAGGGAGAGGTGTCGGCGAAGCCGACGGAGAGGGAAGCGGCTGCGAAGTCGACTCGTTCAGCGGCGGCTGAAAACGGCCCCCCTCCGGCCCTCCGGGCCACCTCCCCCAGAGGGGGAGGATCTTGTCCGACGCCTCGCCAATTAGATGCTCCCCCTCTGGGGGAGCTGTCGGCGTAGCCGACTGAGGGGGTCACCCCGCCGCAGCCGCCGCCATCTCACGCCAGCCCTTGGCCTCGCGGCGGAACCGCGGGTGGGTCTTGGAGAGCCGCTTGTCGAGTTCGGCCAGGGCCTCGCGGGCCTCGGCCTTGCGGCCGGTCTCGCCCAGGAACACCGCATAGCGGGCCATGCCCTCGAAGCCGGGCAGGTGGGCGGCGGCCCAGCGCAGGGAGACGTCGGCCTCCTCGGTGCGGCCCAGCGCCGCCTGGGCCCGGCCCAGGGCCAGGGCGGTCTGCGGCGTGCGGCTCTTCTCGCCCTGCTCGCCCAGGGCCTCCAGCAGCGGCAGGGCCTCGGCGGCGCGGCCAAGCTCGATCAGGCTGTTGGCGCGGGCCAGCATCAGGGCCGGGTCGTCGGCATAATGGCCCTGCAGGGCCTGGGCGTAGATGCGCTCGGCCTCCTCGTGCCTGCCAAGGCCCGTGGCGGCGGCCGCAAGGCGCGAGAGGTTGGTGACGGTCGGGGCGTCCTCGGCGTCGCGGCTGGCCTCGCGATATTCCCGCTGCGGATCCAGCGCCTGGCGGGCGGCGGCCTTCATCTGCTGAGCCTTGGACCCGCCCATGAACTCCGGCGCGATGATGGCCAGCAGGTAGACGATCCCGCCCAGCGGCTGGAACATCAGGATGATCAGCAGCCAATACATCGCCTGGCCCGAGCGCACGACGTGAACGCAGAGGGCGATCGAGAAGATCAGCGACAGGCCGATAGCGGGGAACATCAACAAGGTCTCCGGATGCGTCCCGGCTATGTGTGGCCCCCATGCCGGGCCGTCAATCGGCGAGGCTGCTCCAGGGCGAGGTTTCGCCGCCCGCTTCGGAAGGTTCCCGCAACGCCGCCTCTTGCGCGTCCACTGTGTGTCTGCCTAATGTCGTTATATTGCGAGAGTGCAATCCACTATGTGGGATTATCTCGCAACGAACACATAAGCAGACCGGGCAAACCGGCGCTTGGGTTGGAAACATAAGGGCGGGTCCATGGAGACGCCGCCGTCAGGAGGGACCTATGTCGTCGTCGTCCTCGTATGGTTCGCGTCTGCGGACGGGCTGTTCCTTGGCCGTCCTGATGTCGGCGGCCCTGGCGGCCGGCGCGGCCAGCGCCCAGACAACCTCTCCGCCCGCCGGCGAGACCACCGAGAACGCGGTGGAAGAGGTGATCGTCACCGGCTTCCGCGAAAGCCTGAAGAGCGCGCTGAACGTCAAGCGCCAGTCCTCGGGCGTGGTCGACGCCATCAAGGCCGAAGACATCGCCGACTTCCCCGACGCCAACCTCGCCGAGTCGATCCAGCGCGTGCCCGGCGTGTCGATCACCCGCGTGGCCGGCGAGGGCCGCACGATCACCGTGCGCGGCCTGCCGCCGAACTTCACCCGCGTGCGCATCAACGGCATGGAAGCCCAGTCGACCAGCGGCGCCACCACCAGCGACCGCGGCGCGAACCTTGGCCGGGGCTTCGACTTCAACACCTTCGCCTCGGAGCTGTTCAGCGGCATTGCCGTGCGCAAGACCGCCCAGGCCGAGGTGATCGAGGGCTCGCTGGGCGCCACCGTCGACCTCGACATCGCCAAGCCGCTGGACCAGAAGGGCCGCACCTTCGTGGTCGGCGGCTCGCTGGGCTACAACGACCTGTCGAAGAAGAACGACAAGAAGCTCTCGGCCGTGCTCGGCGACCGCTGGGACACCGCCTGGGGCCAGTTCGGCGCCCAGGCCTCGCTGGCCTGGAGCAAGCGCGAGTTCCTCGAGGACCAGTGGGGCTCGGGCGGCTGGAACCCGGCCACGGTCGACGGCGGCTTCTGCACCCCCGTGGGCCGTCCCATACCCAACCCCGCCTTCAACGCCGCCAACGGCACCGATGCGGCCAACTGCGCCACCGGCGTGCCGCGCCCGGCCGCCAACGACACCGTCTTCGACCTGGGCAACCGCTCGACGGTGTTCTTCCCGCGCCTGCCGCGCTACGGCCGCTTCCACCACGACCAGGAGCGCACCGGCGCCACCCTGGCCCTGCAATGGAAGCCCAGCGAGCGCACCTCGTTCGGCTTCGACGCCCTCTATTCGAACTATGACGTGGTGCGCGAGGAGAACTGGCTGGAAGGCTTCTCGTTCGCCCGGGCCATCAGCCAGAACGGCAAGCCGCAGACGGCCATCCGCGAGCTGATCCTGCGCGAGGCCGGCACGAGCCACACCGCCGGGGTCAACAACGGCCTGCCGGTCTACGACGTGGCCTATGCCCGCTTCGATGGCGTCGACGTGCGCTCCGACACCCAGCACGACGAGTTCCAGAACGTCTTCCAGCAGTACACCTTCAACGGCAAGCACGAGCTGACCGACAACATCACCATCTCGGGCCTCGTCGGCTATTCGAAGTCGGACTACGACCAGCCGATCACCACGACGATCATGTTCCAGCGTCCCAACACGAGCATGACGATCGACTTCCGCGACGATCGCGACCAGCCCAAGATCACCCACGGCTTCAACGTCGCCGACGCCAGCCAGTACAGCTTCGCCGCCCCCAACGCCGAGGTGCGGCTGTCGCAGATCTTCACCACCAACATCTACAAGACCGCCGAGCTGAACCTGGCCTGGGCCGTCGACGACGACCTGACCATCAAGGTCGGCGCCCACCACCACGAGTTCACCTTCGACACCTCGGCCCGCCAGCGCGCGAACAACTTCCTGGTGCCGACCCTGACCACGGCCCAGCTGCAGGCGGTGACCAAGGTGGTCGACGACTTCGGCGGCAACGGCATCAAGAAGGACGTCTTCCCGTCGTCCTGGGCGACGATCGACTACGACAAGTTCGTCTCCAGCCAGAACCTCTACAGCGACAGCGGCATGTACGCCCTGATCCCCAACTACGGCGGCATCCGCCGGGTGGAGGAGAAGGTCACCTCGGCCTATCTGCAGGCTGACCTGCGCACGGAGATCGGCGGCCTGCCGGTGCGCGGCGACGTCGGCTTCCGCATCGCCCAGACCGACCTGGCGTCGCGCGGCTACCAGATCGGGGCCACGCCCCAGCAGGTGACCGCCGAGCACAGCTATCACGACGTGCTGCCGTCGCTGAATTTCGCCGTCGACCTGCGCGACGACCTGGTGGTGCGCTTCTCGGCCGCGAAGGTGGTGTCGCGTCCTGACCTCGGCTTCCTGACCCCGGGCGGCAGCCTGAACCTGACCGGCACGCCGTCGATCGCCTCGGGCAACCCCGAGCTCGACCCGATCCGCGCCACCACCGTGGACCTGGGCGCCGAATGGTACTTCGCCCCGGGCTCGGTGCTGGGCGTGGGCGTGTTCTACAAGGACATCGCCACCTACGTGCAGAACCAGTCCCAGCAGATGACCTTCCGCGAGACCGGCCTGCCGCTGTCGCTGATCGGAACCTCGGGCGTGGATCCCGACAACACCCCGATCACGGTCACCCGCCCGGTCAACACCCCCGGCGGCCCGCTGAAGGGCTTCGAGATCAACTACCAGCAGACTTTCACCTTCCTGCCGGGCTTCCTGCGCCACACCGGCGCGCTGGTGAACTACACCTATGTCGACTCCCAGATCGACTACTTCCTGGCCGCCGGCGGGGTGACCACCAACGACCTCGTGGGCCTGTCGAAGAACGCCTACAACGCCACGCTCTACTACGAGGACGCCAAGTTCAGCGCCCGTGTCTCGGCCTCGTACCGCGACAAGTCGATCGTCGCCCTGCCGGCCAACAACCCGCTGCAGGACGTCGAGGGCTACGACGCCAACCTGACCTTCGACATGGCCGCCTCGTACCAGATCAACGACCGCCTGAAGCTGTCGCTGGAGGGGCTGAACATCTTCGATCGCTTCAACCGGCAGTTCATCGACTCCGACCGCGACAGCACCTTCGTCTACACCCACACCGGCCGGCAGTTTAACCTGGGGCTTCAGTACCGGTTCTGATGTGACCCCCTCTCTCTTAAGAGAGAGGGGGGGGGGGCGCCCCGAAGCGGTGGGAGGGTGAGAGGTTACAGCCTCTCACCGCTTCCATCCTCATCTCGGAAAGCGCCTGGTGCGTATCCGGGACCCGGGGCCGTCGCACTGCGCCGGCCCCTTTCATTGAAGGCGCATCGTAGGTCGTTCCGGCCCGTGCAGAACGCCAGCCAACCGGACGGTCAGCGCCGCGAAGACGTGGTGCTTGGTGCCTCGAAGCGGTCGCCGGAAACTTCCGAGAAGGGTGGAACGCGGACGCTAGCGTTCGTAGCAGAATGAAGGGCCAAGCCGCTTCGCGGAGATCGGTCTCTGCACCGTCACCTTTGAACGCCATAGCCCGAGATGTCCTGCACCGCCAAGGCGTTTCTCGCTGTAGAGCGGATAGTGCGTTCTGCGGCCGGAAAAGGTGACCAAGAAGGGCTGCACTGTGTAACAGTTCCCATTGCCCCTGCTCGTTTCCATGAGAGCTTCTAGACGGGGCCAGTCGCGCCACTCCAGATAGTCTGTCTTCCTCGGATCTGGACGTTCCGTCGGGACCTTGGTCGCGCCATCGACAAACGTCGATCCTTCGAACTCATGGAGCCAGACGCCGGAAAACTGTTGGGTGCGGCCGTTGAAGCCGCCGTCCGAGCACGACGAAAGCGCCAGGCCAAGCGCGATGACGCTGATCCGTGTCAAGTTCATGGCTAAGGTGACCATGTCTGGCAATGTCTGACTAGGGTCGTAAGCGGGAAGCGGCGGCCGCTCCGAAAGGGGATATCCGGCGTGCCCAAGAGCTTGGCGCGGACTGACCAATTCGCGTGGCGCCAGCTTGGGCCGACGGTGAAACCTCTCACCCTCCCGCGCCTCTGGCGCGGGCCCCGCCCTCTCTCTCGGAGAGAGGGATTTTCAGTCCCGCGGCTTCTTCGGGTCGGCCTTGGGGGAGGGGGCCAGGCGCAGGACCTCGGCCTGGTAGCGCTCGTCGTCGCCGGCGGCGGCGAAGGGCAGGGCGTCGGTCACCGCGTCCAGCAGCGGGTCCAGCCACTGGTGCTCGACCTTGTGGAAGTCGCCCAGCACGTAGTGCATGACCATGGCCTTGTCGCCCGGGTGGCCCACGCCGATGCGGCCGCGGCGGAAGGCGTCGCCGATCTGGCTGGTCACCGAGCGGATGCCGTTGTTGCCTGCCGCCCCGCCGCCGGCCTTCATCCGGAAGCGGCCCGGAGCCATGTCGATCTCGTCGTGGAAGACGATGACGTCGGCCGGCGACAGCTTGAAGAACTTCATGGCCTCGCCGACGGCGCGGCCGGCCTCGTTGTAATAGGTCTTGGGCTTGAGCAGCAGCAGCTTGACCACGCCGTCGGGCGTCTGCACCTGCCCCTCGCAGGCCAGGCCCTGGAAGCGCGCGCGCCAGGGCGCCGTGCCCCACTTCCGCGCGATGGCGTCCACGGCCATGAAGCCGACGTTGTGGCGGTTCTTCTCGTATTTGGCTTCGGGATTGCCGAGGCCGGCGAGGATCAGCATGGCGCGGTCCTGAAATGGTGGAGCGAAACCCTCGTCCGGAGTTCATCCTCGGGTCGATCTTCGATCGAGCCCGGGGGACAAGCTCAGGATGAGGATTTCGAGCGGGCCTTCCAGTAGTCCTCACCCTGAGCCTGTCGAAGGGCGAGGGCGGAGCCCCCAAACGAAAACGGGCGGACCCGAAGGCCCGCCCGTCTCTTAGGTCAGTTCGGTCGTCAAGCCGAGCCTGGATCAGCCTTCGGTCGTGGTGTCGCCGGCGTCCGACTGGGCGGCCGACGAGGCCTTCAGGGTCGCGATCACGAAGTCGCGGTCCACGGCCGGCTTCACGCCTTCCGGCAGCTTCACTTCCGAGATGCGGATGGTGTCGCCGATGTCGTGCGAGGCCAGGTCGATGACCAGCTCTTCGGGGATCTGGTCGGCCGGGCAGGCCAGTTCGACGGTGTGACGGATCACTTCCAGCGAGCCGCCCTTCTTCAGGCCGACCGAGGTTTCGTGGTTCTTGAAGTGCACCGGCACTTCGATCTTGATCAGCTGGTGCTCGCCGACGCGGAACAGGTCGAAGTGGATCGGCTCGTCGGTGACCGGGTGGAACTGGACCGACTTGGCGATGACCGATTGCTTGTCTTCGCCGTGCTGCAGGGTGACCAGGTGGCCGAGCAGCTTGCCGGTGTAGAGCGCCTTGCGGAATTCGTTGGACTTCACCGCGACGTTCACGGGGTCCTTGTCGCCGCCGTACAGGACGCCGGGGACGAGGCCGGCGCGGCGGGTTTCACGGGCGCCGCCGGTGCCGGCGCGCTCACGGATTTCAACGTTCAGGATGATCTCGGCCATGTCAGTTCTCTCTGGAGGGCCCATGCCCTCGGAATGCGAAATCGCCGCACAAGGCCGGATTGCCCCGCTCGGTCGACGTTTTCAGGAGGGCGCCCAATACACGAAGAGGGCCGCCGGTGCAATCCGGCGGCCCTCTCGCTGTCAGCCGGGGATGGCTGGATCAGGCTTTCTTCTTCTTCACGGCCGCCGGCTTGGCGGTCGTCTTCTTCTTGGCGGTCGGCTTTTCCGGCGGCGGGGGCGGCAGGGGCTCGACCGGCATCGGCGCGCCCGAGGCCTTGATGACGCAGGCGCCGGTGTCGATCATGATGTGCTGGCCTAGGCAGAAGATGTCTTCGTAGTGGGGCTTGGACACGGCCAGGCACTGGTAGAGGTTCAGCTTGGCCATGTTCAGGCACGAGGCGCTGCTGGGCTCGGCCATGATGGCGTCGATGGTGGCCATGTTCTCGTCGCCGGCGGCGCCCAGGGCGGCCAGGGCGGCCACGGCCATGCTGCGGATCACCAGCGGGCGATAGGGCGGCGGAGCCGAGCGCGGACCGGCCTGGGCGGTGGTCGTGTCGAGCGCGGCGTCGATGTTGGCGGCGGCCGGCGCCGGCGCCGGCGGGGCGTTGACCGTCACCAGGACCGATTGCTGCAACTGGGCCACGTCGGCGGTGTCGGCCAGGGCCGGGACGGCCGAGGCGGTCTTGGCGTAGGCCAGGCGCGCGTCGCGCTCGGTGACGAAGCCCTTGGACCAGGCCACGCGCTGCACGTCATAGGCCGACTGCTTCACCTTCTTGCCGGCCTGGTAGACCTTGAGGCCGTCGGCGCCGAGGGTGTCGATGATGCGGGCCGCGGCGGTGTCGCTGCCCTTGAAGCCGACGGCGTAGGCCGGGTCGGCGATCAGCTGGCTGATCACCTGCTGGCGCTGGGCCGGATCGGCGGCGAAGGCGCGCACCGAGGCCACGAAGGTCGGGTCCTGCAGGGCCAGCACCGCGCCGTACGACATGGCGCCGCTGAGGAAGTGCTTCTGCTCGTAGCCGACGCCGACCTTCAGCGAAGCCTGGATCTGCTCGCCGTTCTGGAAGTTGGCGTCGATGGCGCCGGCGCGCTGCATGTAGCCGCGGAAGGCGCTGGCGCGCTCGACCACCTTGCTCGACAGGGTGATGGGCGGCGGGGCTGGCGGGGCCTTGACGACAGGCGGGGGCGTCGGCGCGGGCGGGGTGGAGCAGCTGGCCAGGATCGAGGCCGCGGCGAGCGCGACGGCCGTGATGGCGGCGTGCGGACGCAGGTTGAAAAGCATGCTGACGACATCCCCGTGTGACTGGAGCCGGCTTAACATCGCCGACAGGCGACATTGTGACAGTCAGTCCGTTAACCAGACTTTGACAAGCGGGGCTATGTCGCGATTTCCGCGAGAGCTCAGATTCCGTTGGATATTTCGCCGACGGAAAATGTGGCGCCGATGTGGCGGCGCGGTTTCGGGGGTTAACGGCGGACCCTGGCTCCTGCTCCGACCAATCCCGCTTTTGTGGGGATTGGTCGGAACAATAGGTCCTTTAGTCGAACAGCTTCGACACCGACTCTTCGTTGGCGATGCGGCGGATGGCCTCGCCGATCAGCGGGGCGCACGAGACGTAGCGGATCTTCGGGCAGGCCTTGGTGACGTCGGAGGCCTCGATGGAGTCGGTGACCACCAGTTCGGTCAGCACCGAATTGGCCACGCGCTCGGCGGCCGCGCCCGACAGCACGCCGTGGGTCACGTAGGCGCTGACCGAGACGGCGCCGTGGTTGATCAGGGCCTGGGCGGCGTTGCACAGGGTGCCGGCGGAGTCGGCGATGTCGTCGAACAGGATGCAGCGGCGGCCTTGCACGTCGCCGATGATGTTCATCACTTCCGACTGGCCCGGGCCCGAGCGGCGCTTGTCGACGATGGCCAGGTCGGCGTCGTCCAGGCGCTTGGCCAGGGCGCGGGCGCGCACCACGCCGCCGACGTCCGGCGAGACGACCATCAGGTCGTCGCCCAGCGGGTAGTTCTTGATGATGTCGTCGGCCAGCAGGCGCGAGGGCAGCAGGTTGTCGGTCGGGATGTCGAAGAAGCCCTGGATCTGGCCGGCGTGCAGATCCATCGTCAGGACGCGGTCGGCGCCCGAGCGGGTGATCAGGTTGGCCACCAGCTTGGCCGAGATCGGGGTGCGTCCGCCGGTCTTGCGGTCCTGGCGGGCGTAGCCGAAGTAGGGCAGCACCGCGGTGATCCGCTTGCCCGAGGCGCGCTTGAGCGCGTCGATGCAGATCAGCAGTTCCATCAGGTTGTCGTTGGCCGGATAGCTCGTCGACTGGATGACGAAGACGTCCTCGCCGCGGACGTTCTCGTCGATGGTGACGAACACCTCGAGGTCGGCGAACCGGCGCACCTGGGCGCGGGTCAGCGGCATGTCGAGGTACTCCGCGATGGCCTGGGCCAGCGGACGGTTGGAGTTGCCGGACAGCAGCTTCATTTTGGATTCTCGGGTGGGGGACGCCGTTGCCGGGCCTTCTAGCAGCGATCCGCCCGGGGGCAACCCGCTTATGGCCCCAGGTTGCGCTTCGTGAACGTTTCGTGTCGTTGAGGCCGCAGGGCGGCGGGAGAAACCTGCCCCTGTGGGGGAAGTGTCGGCGAAGCCGACGGAGAGGGGAGTGGTCGCCGTGCCGGCCGATGCCCTGGAAGCTGAGAACTTCCCCCCACCGGCCTTCGGCCTCCTCCCCCACGGGGGGAGGTTTCCTGTCTTACCCCTCCAGCATGATCGCCGACAGCAGCCGGCCGTAGTCCTTCTGGCCGCTGAGCACCGCGCGGCGGTTGGAGAAGAAGTGGTCGCCCTCGGCGCAGGTGTCGCGGCCGACCCATTCGCGCTGCTCGACGCCGGCGGTGGCGATGCGGTCGAGGACGAAGGCGGGCAGGTCGAAATAGCGTTTCTCGTCTGATCTGCCGGGTTTGAAGAACCGCTTGGAGCCGGGGCAGTCGGCCTCGAACTTGGCGAAGAACTCCAGGCCCACCTCATAGGAGTCCGGGCCGATGCAGGGGCCGACGGCGGCGACCATGCGGTCGGGACGCGCGCCCAGCTCGACCATGGAGTCGACGGCGGCCTGCACCACCCCGTCCAGCGCCCCGCGCCAGCCGGCATGGGCGGCGGCCACGACGCGGGCCTCCGGATCGACGATCAGCACCGGGGCGCAGTCGGCGTGGAGCGCGCCGCAGACCACGCCCGGGGTCTTGCTGACCACGGCGTCGCCCTGCGGCCGGGCGTCGCCCCACGAGCCGTCGGCGACGATGGCGATGGTCGAGTGGATCTGGAAGCAGGTGTTGAGGTCTTCGCGCGCCGCGCCGAACCAGCGCGCGGCGCGGGCGCGGTTCTCGATCACGTCGGCCGGCTCGTCCTGGCTGCCGCGGCCGACATTGAGGCTGTCGTACAGCCCCTGCGAGACGCCGCCGTTGCGGGTGAAGAAGGCGTGGCGCAGGCCTGGCACGGAGGCCAGCAGCGAAGACTGGACGGTGGGGAGCGATGCTTTGGTCATGCCTCGTCCTCGAAGAGCGGGGGATTAAGCCCCGGCGCGCTCAGGCACGCGACCTTGAAGAGATCGCCCATCTGCGCCGCTCCGGTCAGGCGATCAAGCTGTCTTGCGACGACCTCGGCGCGATCGGGCCGGGCGGCGGCCAGGGCCTGGGCGCGGGCCTCGATCCCGAGGGCGCGCAGGAAGTCGCCCTGGGTGATCACCGGCGGCGCGCTCGCCCCGGCCTGCCGGGCGGCCTCCAACACCGACGGGAAGTCGGCCCAGACGGTCAGGTCGGCCTGGCCGGGACTGTCCAGCGGGCCTTCCTTCTTGTGGGCGCGGAGGGCTTGCAGCGTGTCGCCCGGCTCGCTCGTCGCGCGGCCGTAGTCGATCAGCAGCGCCGCCCCGCCGTCGCGAACGATGCGGTGGCCGAGCTCCGATCCCAGCGCGGCCTGGGCCGGCGAGGATTCCAGGATGGCGCCTGGAGCTAGTTCCTCCCCCGCCAAGGCGGGGGAGGGGGACCACGAAGTGGTGGAGGGGGCGTCAAGCGGCAGGGAGGCGGCCGCCCCCTCCACCGCCTTCGGCGGTCCCCCTCTCCCGCGACGCGGGGGAGGAGAAAGAGAGCGCAGCCCGAACGCCAGCTCGCCGTCCTCGGCCAGCCCCACCACCCGCTCGGCCCAGCCTTCGGGTGTCTTCACGAACTGGCGGGCGGGCAGGCAGTCGAGCAGTTCGTTGGCGACCAGCAGCAGCGGCGCGCCGGCGGGAACCTCTTCCAGCCGATCGGCCCACTGCACGCTCGCGCCGGCAAGCTTTTCCTTCTGCGCCGCGCGCAGCACCGGCGAGACCTCGACCAGCCACAGGTCGGCGGCCTCCAGGAAGGCGGGCAGCAGGCGGGCGGCGCGCAGGATGTCGCTCATCAGCGTCCCGTCGCCCGGCCCCATCTCGACCAGGCGGAACGGTGCGGGGCGGCCCTGGCGGTCCCAGGTCTCCATCAGCCAAAGGCCGATGAGTTCGCCGAACATCTGGCTGACGCCCGGCGCGGTGACGAAGTCGCCGTCCGAACCCAGGGCAGGGCGGTTGGCGTAGTAGCCGTCGCGCGGGTCGTGCAGGCAGCGGGTGAAGTATTCCGGGACGCTGATCGGGCCGTCCTGGGCGATCTGGGCCTTCAGGCGGCCGAGAAGCGCTGGCTTGCTCAGGCTCAAGGCTGGACCGGCTCCGAGGCGGGCGAGACGGGGATGACCGGCTGCTTCAGCGCCTTCCACACCAGCCAGCCGCCGACCAGCAGCATCGGGGTCGACAGCATCATCCCCATGGTCAGGCCAAGCGGGAAGTTGGGCATGAAGGCGTCGGGCTGGCGCACGTTTTCGAGGCTGGCGCGGAACAGGCCGTAGCAGAGCATGAACAGGCCCACGAGCCCGCCCCGGCGTTGCAGGAACGAAAAGCGGTGGGTGGCCAGGCGCAGGATCAGGAACAGCAGCACCCCTTCGAGCGCGGCTTCGTAGAGCTGGCTGGGATGGCGGGGCAGTTCGCCGGCGACGCAGGCGCCGCCTTCGAGGTCGCGGATGCGGTCGTTGCAGAACACCACGCCCCACGGAACGTCGGTGGTGCGGCCCCACAGCTCGCCGTTGACGAAATTGGCCAGGCGGCCGAACAGCAGGCCCAGCGGCGCGACCGGCGCGACCAGGTCGCCCAGCTTCAGGAGGTCGACGCCGTTCTTGCGGGCGAACAGGATGACGGCCAGGCACACGCCCAGGAAGCCGCCGTGGAAGCTCATGCCGCCATGCCAGACCTGCAGGATCTCGAGCGGGCGGGTCCAGATCGTCGACGGGCTGTAGAACAGGATGTAGCCGAGGCGTCCGCCCAGGATGATGCCCAGCGTGATCCACAGAACGAGATCGTCGATCTGCTCGGGCGTGGCGGTCGGCGCGCGGCCGCCCCACAGGCGCGGGGTCTTCACCAGCCGCACCGCGTAGCGCCAGCCCAGCAGGATGCCGGCCACATAGGCCAGGGCGTACCAGCGGATGGCGAAGGGACCCAGCTGGACGAGGACGGGGTCGAATTCCGGAAAGATCACGCCGTTCGGCTCCGTTCGGGACAGATGGTCGCAGGGATACCCGGTTCGCTGTTCGCTTTCATCCCCCGCACACCATATAAAGAACTGTGGGCGATTTGCGCCCGGCCGGAACGAAGATGCACAGCCAGAACCCCTTCCTCGACGAATTCGCCAAGTTCACCCAGGCCGCGATGGGCATCGCCCAGACCGCCGGCGACGAAGCCAAGACGGCGTTCCGCGCCCAGGCCGACCGCTGGGCCGCCGAGCTGGACCTGGTGCGTCGCGACGATCTCGAGGTCCTGAAGGCCCAGGTGGCCGCCCTGCAGGCCGAAGTCGCGGCCCTGAAGGCCGAGAAGGCCGCCCCTGAAAAGGTCGCCGCCAAGCCCGCCGCGAAGAAGGCGACTCCGAAGGGCGACAAACCCGCGCAAAAGGGCGAATAAATCGTTTACCGCTCGCTCCAAGCGTGAACGCTGTTGTGGCCAAACGCGCGAAGCAGCTTAGACTCTTCTTTCGTGGGCGACACCCGGCGGGTCCCACGCCCGTCATCGCCCCCGGGGGCCAAAGGTTCTGATGGACACCCAACCCGACGACGACGTCCTGCTGGCGCTGGATCCCCTCGAGGTGGTCGAGCACGTGCTGGCCGCCGAAAACCTGACCTTCGACCGGACGGAGGACGGCGATCTCGCCTTCGCCCTGACCGGCGACTGGAAGGATTACGAGCTCTGGTTCGCCTGGCGTCCGGAGGCCGACTGCCTGCAGCTGTGCCTCTCGCTCGACCTGCGGGCGTCCAAGACCAAGCGTCCGGTCGCCTACGAGCTGTTGTCGATGATCAACCAGCGGGTCTGGCTGGGCCACTTCGAGGTCTGGACCGACGACGGCGAGGTGGTGTTCCGCCACGCCCTGGCCCTGCCGTCGGGCGAGCGCCCGACCATGGCCCAGGCCGCCTCGATGATCGACGCGGCGGTGGAAGCCGCCGACCGCTTCTATCCGGCCTTCGACTTCCTGCTGCACGGCGCCAAGACCCCCGACGAGGCCATGGCCGCCTGCATGTTCGAGACGGTCGGCCAGGCTTAAGAGCCTAAGTTCCTCCCCCGTAGAACGGGGGAGGGGGACCACGAAGTGGTGGAGGGGGCGAGACTGGGCTCAGCTCTCCGTCCCTCGCCCCCTCTGTCACGGCGCTGATAGCGCCGCGCCACCTCCCCCGCTTCGCGAGCAAAAACCCCAAGCCTTCTTTCGCCAAACGGTCGCCGCCTCACCAAACAGGTGACGCCGCCCCCTCGCCGCGCTAAGCGCCCTGCGACACCAGATACGCGGGAGCTTTGCCCATGACCCCCATCCTTCTGCTCGGCGCGGGCCGCATGGGCGGGGCCCTGATCGAGGGCTGGCGCAAGACCGGGGCTTTCGCCCTCTCCGACCTGATCGTCCGCGACCCGGCCGCGACGGCTGAGGCCTTCCCCGGCGCGGTGGTCAATCCATCGCTGGAGGCGCTTTCCGCCGCCAGGGTGGTGCTGCTGGCGGTCAAGCCGCAGATCTGGCGCGAGGCGGTTGCGGACGTGGTCCCGCACCTGGCTCCCGACGCCATCATCGTCTCGATCGCCGCCGGGGTGCGCGCGGCCGACATTTCCGAGGCCTTCGGCGGCCGGCGCGTGGCGCGGGTGATGCCGACGACCGCCGTGGCCATCGGCCAGGGCGCGGCCAGCCTCTATGCCGACACCGCCGAGGCGCTGGAGGCCGCCAAGGCCCTGCTGGCCCCGGTCGCCGCCACGGTCGAGCTGGCCGACGAGCAGCTGATGCACGCCGCCACCGCCGTCTCCGGCTCGGCGCCGGCCTATCTCTACGCCTTCATCGAAGCCCTGGAAGCGGCCGGCGCGGGCCAGGGCCTGTCGCACGAAGACAGCGCCCGCCTGGCCCGCGCCACCATCGCCGGCGCCTCGGCCCTGCTGGCGGCCGGCGGCGAGGAGCCCGCCGAACTGCGCAAGCAGGTGACGTCACCCGGCGGCACCACGGCCGCGGCCTTGTCGGTGCTGATGGGCGAGGGCGGCTTCGGGGATCTGCTGCCGCGCGCCCTGGCGGCGGCGGTGAAGCGCTCGGAGGAGTTGGGAGGCTGAACAAAGATCCTCCCCCTCTGGGGGAGGTGGCCCGAAGGGCCGGAGGGGGGGACGTTTTCAGCTTTCGAGGCGACTGAAAGCTGGCAATCACTCCCCCCACCGATCGCTGCGCGATCGCCTCCCCCACAGGGGGAGGTTTCCTGCTCTACGGCGCGGTTGCGTCGACCAGCGCCTGGGGCTGGGTCCCCCGCGCCTTCGCCACGAACTCCACGGCCCGCACGATGTGGTCGGCGAATTCGCCGCCCAGCAGGCGGGTGTGGGTGGCGCCGGCCACGTGATCGACATAGCCGTGCTGCGAGGCCTTGGCGGGGGCGGCCTGCATGTCCTTCCACTGGGCGCGATCGCCGACGCGGGCGCCGGCGGTGACCACGGCCACCGGCCATTCGGGCCTGAACTGCGGCTGGGCGGCCGCCTGGTCGGAGGCCTGGGCCCACAGGGTGACCTCCTGGGCCGAGGTGCGGTTGTGGCGGCCGTTGGCGAAGCCCCAGCGCTTTTCGGCCTTGGCGTCCGGCGGCAGGCCGATCTTGTCGCCCAGGCGGGTGTAGACCAGCGGCTTGTAGAGCCCGGTCGAGGCCCCCAGCGCCGCCGCGCGCGAGATGAACACGAACGACTTGATGAAGCCCTGGGCGCGGCGGATCTTCGCCGCTTCCGGCGTCGCGGCGTCGACCAGGACGAGGCCGGCGACCTTGTCGGGGTTGCGGCCGGCGTATTCTCGCAGGCGCAGGCCCGCCATCGAGTGGCCGACCAGGATGTAGGGGCCCGTCTCGCCCGAGGCGGCGACCAGCTTCTCGAAGTCGGCCACGATGGCCAGGCCGTCGCGCGGGGCCGGACCCTTGGGCGAATAGCCCATGCCGGCGCGGTCATAGGCGCAGGCGCGCCAGCCGGCGGCGGCCAGGGCGTCCTGGGTCGCGCCCCAGTCGGCGGCGAAGCCGAAGGCGCCGGCTTCCAGCCACACGGTCGGGCGGTCGGGGTGCGTGGCCTCGCCCTCGCAGACGAGCCGCAGCTTACGACCCTCGCCGATGTCGACGAAGGTCCCGCGCGGGGCCTTGTGTCCGACCGCGGCCATCACGCCGCCCGTCGCGACGAAGGAGACGAAGAGCAGGGTGAAGGCGGCAAGGGCGCGTCCGGCGTGCTTGAGCATGGGTCTCAATGTAGGGGCGCAGGGCCGTTCGTCGAGAGCGCCCGCGACGTCCGGGCGCGGTTTCTTTTCGGCGGATCAGTCCCTAGACTCGGAAGCCATGCGTCGCGCCCTGTCCGCCCTGCTGCTGGTCGCCGCCCTGGCCTCGTCGGCCGGGGCCCAGACCCATGCGCGGCGGACGCTGTCGACCCCCGCGCCGGAGGCGACGGCGGCCCCCAGCGCCCAGGCCGTGATCCCGCCGCCGATCCCGTTGCAGTCGCCCAGGCCCGGCGCCGATCCGGCCGCCTGCAAGGCCGTGTGCGCCAAGACCTACTACTTCTGCCGCGCCAACACCGACGACGACAGCTGCCCGTCCGAATGGGCCCGCTGCGACGCCCGCTGCAAGGCGACGTTCGTCCGGCCATAGGATCCTCCCCCTCTGGGGGAGGTGGCCCGCAGGGCCGGAGGGGGGGACGTTATCAGCTTTCGGGGCGTCGGCCGTCTCATCAGCCACACCCCCCTCCGTCGCCTTTGGCGACACCTACCCCAGAGGGGGAGGATCTTGATGCATCCCCTCTTGCTCCGCGCCCGGAACGAGGCTCAAATCCTGACGGGGCGTCATTGACGCCGCCCAACAAAAGAGCCGCGCCTCGATGTCGAACATCGCCTATTTCCCCGCCATGCCGCCGCGCGAGGACAATCGCCCGGGCAAGCGCGAGCGCACCAAGACCGCCAACCGCCAGGCCATCCTCGACGCGGCCCGGCAGGTGTTCGGCGAGCTGGGCTACGACGGGGCCACGGTGCGCGACATCATCCGCCTGACCGGCCTCGCGTCCGGCACCTTCTACAACTACTACAAGTCCAAGGAGGAGGTGTTCGACGCCCTCGCCGACGACGGGGCGCGGCGCTTTCGGCCGCTGCTGCGCGTGGAGTTCGAGAAGGCGACCGACTTCGCCTCGTTCCTGCGCGGGGCCATGCGGGCCTATTTCGACTTCCTGGCCGCCGAGCACGAGACCTGGCGCGTCAACCGCCCGGCCGGCGAGACCCATCCGCAGGTGCGCGCCACCCCCGAGGTCACCGCCGTCTTCGCCGAGGTGCGCGAGGCCTTCGAGCGGGTGCTGGAGCGCGACCACGCTCCCCCCGTGGACCTCGACTACCTGACCGCCGCCTGCATCGCCGTGGCCCGCGAGGTCGGCGACAAGATGCTGGAGCGCCGGCCGATGGACACCCAGGGCGCCACCGCCTTTGCCGTCGGCCTGATCCTCGGCGGCCTGCCGGCCCTGCCCAGGCCGTGAGAACGAAACCTCCTCCTTCGACAGGCTCAGGATGAGGTTTCTACTGCCGCCGACCTGCCTGTAGCCCTCATCCTGAGCTTGTCGAAGGACGAGGGCGGTTCCGCTGAAGCAGAGAGAAAGAGCCCCCGAATGGCCGACGTCCAGAAGCTGGTCCTCAAGACGATCCTGTCGCTGCCGACCCCGATCCTGCGGGCGCTGAGCGGCGGGGGCGTCGTCTATCGCGGCGGACGCACCCTGGATCCGCGCTTCCAGTTCTTCGCCAACGCGGCCAAGGGCCTGCCGTCGATGACCACCCTGTCGCCGGAAGAGGCGCGGGCGGGCAGCGCTAAGGGGTTGCTGGCGGTTTCGGGTCCGCCCGAGGTCGGGGTGCGCAACGAGAGCCTGACGATAGACGGCCCCGGCGGCCAGATCCCGATCCGCGCCTATCGCCCGGCCGAGCAGGACAGCGCCGCGCCGCTGATCGTCTTCGCCCACTTCGGCGGCGGGGTGATCGGGGATCTGGAGACCTGCCACGCCTTCTGCGGGATCCTGGCGCGCGTAGCCAAGACCGCCGTGCTGTCGGTCGACTACCGCCTGGCGCCGGACCATCGCTTCCCGGCCGGGCTCGACGACGTGCTGGCCGCCTATCGCTGGGGTCGCGACAACGCCGCCCGCTTCGGCGCGGCGCCGGGAGAGGCCGCGATCGGCGGCGACAGCATGGGCGGCAACTTCGCCGCCGTGCTGGCCCAGGAGATGCGGCGCGCGGGCGAGGCCCAGCCGGCCTTCCAGCTCCTGATCTACCCCGCCGTCGACGTGGCCAGCGAGACGCCGTCGATGGGCGTCTATGCCGACAGCTATCCGCTGAGCCGCCCGATCATGGAGTGGTTCATGGGTCACTACATGGGTCCCGAGGCCGATCCGGCCGACCCGCGCCTGTCGCCCGACAAGACCGCGGACCTGACGGGCCTCGCCCCGGCCATCGTCGTCACCGCCGGCTTCGACCCGCTGGTCGACCAGGGCGAGGCCTACGCCAAGCGGCTGATCGCGGCCGGCGTGCCCACCACCTATCGCTGCTACGACAGCCTGGCCCACGGTTTCACCGCCTTTACCGGCGCGGTGCCGGCGGCCGACGCCGCCTGCCGCGAGATCGCCGCGCTGGTGCGGGCGGAGATCGAAAAGTGAACCCCTTCCCGTTGGCGGATGGGGGAAGGGGTGGGATGGGGGTGGAGCGGCCTGTCCGCTGCTCCGGCGTCTTTTCGCGGATTGCGGCTGAATCCTCGTGGTCACCCCCATCCCCGACCCTTCCCCCATCCGCCAACGGGAAGGGAGCATGAAGGCCCTCGTCGTCGAGCGCCTCGCCCCCGACTTCACCGGTTGCGCGGTCCGCGAGGTCCCGACCCCGACGCCCGGCCCCGGCGAGGTTCTGGTCCGCATCAGGGCCGCCAGCGTCAACTTCCCCGACCTGCTGATGACCCGCGGCGAATACCAGTTGAAGCCGGACCTGCCCTTCACCCCCGGCCTCGACTTCGCCGGCGAGGTCGCGGTCCTGGGCGAGGGCGTCGAGGGCCTGGAGATCGGCGCGGCGGTGGTCGGCGGCGCGCGCACCGGGGCCTTCGCGCAATACATCGCCGTGCCCGCTCGGGCGCTGAAGCCCAAGCCCGCGCGGCTGTCGTTCGCCGAGGCGGCGTCCTATGGCGCGGCCTATCTCACCGCGCGGGTGGCGCTGGCGCGGCGGGCGAACCTTCAGTCCGGGGAGTGGGTGCTGGTGCACGGCGCGGCCGGCGGGGTGGGACTGGCGGCGGTCGATCTGGCCAAGGCCATGGGCGCGAAGGTGATCGCCGCCTCGGCGTCCGACGACAAGCTGGCGCAGGTCTCGCGGCTCTACGCCCCCGACGCTGTCGTCAACGTCACCGGCGGTTTCCGCGACCGGGTCAAGGAGATCACCGGCGGGCGAGGCGTCGACGTGGTCTATGACCCCGTGGGCGGCGACGTCTTCGACGAGAGCCTGCGGTGCCTGGCCTTCGACGGGCGCCTCTTGGTGGTCGGCTTCGCCTCGGGCCGGATCCCGACGGTCTCGGCCAATATTCCGCTGATCAAGGGGATCTCGGTGATGGGCGTGCGGGCGGGCGAGTACAGCCGTCAGTTCCCCGACAGGGGCGCCGAAGACCAGGCCGCCGTCTGGACCATGGCCGAGGCCGGGACGATCCGACCGCACGTGCATGCCGAGCTTCCGCTGGAGCGCTGGAGCGAGGCGTTCGACCTGCTGGCGCAACGGCGGGTGATCGGCAAGGCGGTGGTCATTTTTTGAAACCTCTCCACGTCTTCGCACCCTCTCCCAGAGGGAGAGGGTGGGGCCCAGGCGGAGCCTGGGAGGGTGAGGGGTTTAGACGGCGGCCGTTTCGCGCTGTCGTCCTCGCCGCGTCTTCAGGACAGTCCGGAAAGGGCGTACGCCCTCACCCTCCCGCGCTTTCAGCGCGGGCCCCTCCCTCTCCCCACGGGAGAGGGGCCATTAGGCCGGCCGTCTGGCCCGCAGCGCCTGGGCGATCGTGCCGTCGTCGAGCCAGTCGAGGTCGCCGCCGACGGGAACGCCCCGCGCCAGCATGGTCACCGGCACATTGGTGTTGGCCAGGCGATCGGCCAGGTAGTGGGCGGTGGTCTGGCCGTCGACCGTGGCCGGCAGGGCCAGGATCACCTCGGCGACCTCGCCGCTGGAAGCCCGCTCCAGCAGCTCGCCCACCCGCAGGGTCTCGGGACCCACGCCGTCCAGCGCCGACAGCAGGCCGCCCAGAACGTGGTAGCGGCCCTTGAACGAGCCGCCGCGCTCCATGGCCCACACCGAGCCGACCTCCTCGACCACGCACAGCAGGCGCACGTCGCGCGAGCCGTCTGCGCACACCGCGCAGGGATCGGTGGTGTCCAGCGAGCCGCAGGTGGAGCAGGTCTTCACCTTGGCCTGGGCGTCGGCCATCGCCGCCGACAGCGGCGCCAGTAGCGTGTCGCGCTTCTTCAGCAGGGCCAGGGCCGCCCGCCGGCCCGAGCGCGGTCCAAGGCCCGGCAGCTTCGACAGCAAGGCGATCAGGCGCTCGATCTCTGGTCCGGCGGAGGCGGCCATTGTCTCTCTTGTTCAGGCAGTGCGTGGTCCTCGCCCTTCGACAAGCTCAGGGTGAGGACCAAAATTACGCCGCGTCAGTAGAAAACCTCATCCTGAGCTTGTCGAAGGACGAGGTTTTCGCGTCCGAAATCAGAACTTCATCCCGGGCATGCCGCCCATCAGGCCGGCCATCGGGCCGGCGGCTTCCTGCATCATCTGGGCCTGCTTGGCTTCCAGCTTCTTCTTGGCGTCGGCGTGGGCGGCGACGATCAGGTCGGCGATGACCTCGCCCTCGCCCGGCTCGATCAGGCTGTCGTCCAGCACGACCTTCTTCAGGTCGCCGCCGCCCGACAAGGTGACGGTGACCATGCCGCCGCCGGCGGTGCCTTCGATGACCACCTCGGCGAGGCGGGCCTGGGCGTCGGCCAGCTTCTGCTGCATGGCCTGGGCCTGCTTCATCAGGCCGCTGAGGTCTTTCATGGTCTGCTCCTCGTTCGAAGTTCCCTCCCCCATCGAGGGGGAAGGGGAAAAATCAGTCCTCCGCCTCGTCCGGCTCGATCGGCGCGGGTTCGGGGGCCAGGACCTTGCGGATCTCGACGATCTCGGTTCCGGGGAAGGCCGACAGCACCGAGGCCACGAACGGATCGGACTTGATGGCGGCCAGGGCTTCGCGCTCCTCGCGCTTCTGGCGCTCCATCAGGCTTTCGGCCCCGCCGCCGCCCTCGGCGGCGATCAGCCAGGGCTGGCCGGTCCATTCCTTCAGCGCGCGGACCAGGCGTCCGGCCAGGTTGCCGGGCGCGCCGGGGGCGGCCTCGAAGGTGATGGCGCCGGGGCGGAAGCTGATCGGGCGGACGAACTGCTCGACGTCGAGGCGAAGACCGATGTCGCGCTTCTCGGCGATCAGCTTCAGCACGTCGTCGAACGAGGCCAGCACGGGGGCGGCCGGGGCGGCGCCGACGGCGGCCATGGCGCGCGGCGCGGCCGAGACGGCTCCGCCCGGCGCCGCGCCCCCGCCCACGGCGACGCCGCCGCCCGGACCAGCGCCCGGATTGCCGCCGTCGCGCAGGGCCTTCAGCGCATCCTCCGGGCCCGGCAGGTCGGCGGCGTAGCACAGGCGGATGATCGCCATCTCGGCGGCGGCCATGGCGTCGGGCGCGCGGCGCACCTCGTCATGGGCCTTGAGCAGCATCTGCCACAGGCGCGCCATGGTCCCGGCGCTGGTCTGGGCGCCGACCGAGGTCAGGCGCGCGGCCTGCTCCTTGGGCATGGACAGGGCCTCGGGGCCCAGCGCCTTGGCTACCGAGGCGGCGTGGCAGTGGTCCAAAAGGTCGAGCATCACCACCACCGGGTCGGCGCCGAAGCCCCACAGCTGGCGGAAGGTGGTCAGGGCCTCGCCCGGCTTGCCGCTCATCACCTGTTCGAACAGGGCAATGGTCTGGCTGCGGTCGGCCAGGCCCAGCATGTCGCGCACCACGGCGGCGGTGACCGTCTGGCCGCGCTCGGTCTGGACGATGGCCTGGTCGAGCAGCGACAGGCCGTCACGGGCCGAGCCCTCGGCCGCGCGGGCGATCAGGGCCAGGGCGTCGGGATCGATCCTGGCGCCTTCGCGCTGCGAGATGCGGTCGAAGTGCTTGGCCAGCACGTCCGGCTCGATCCGGCGCAGGTCGAAGCGCTGGGTCCGCGACAGGATCGTCACTGGAACCTTGCGGATCTCGGTGGTGGCGAAGATGAACTTGGCGTGCGGCGGCGGCTCTTCCAGCGTCTTCAGCAGCGCGTTGAACGCCGCCGTCGACAGCATGTGCACTTCGTCGATGATGTAGACCTTGTAGCGCGCCTCGACGGGGGCGTAGCGCACCCCGTCCAGCAGCTCGCGCATCTCGTCGACCTTGGTGCGGCTGGCGGCGTCGAGTTCCAGCACGTCCATGTGCCGGCCCTCGATGATGGCCCGGCAATGGCGGCCTTCGGTGGAAAGGTCGACCGACGGGCCGTGGACGGTGTCGCTCTCGTAGTTCAGGGCCCGGGCCAGCAGGCGGGCGGTGGTGGTCTTGCCGACCCCGCGGACGCCGGTGAGCATGAAGGCGTGGGCGATGCGGCCGGTGGTGAACGCGTTGGCCAGGGTGCGGACCATGGCCTCCTGGCCGATCAGGTCCTCGAAGGTGCGCGGGCGGTACTTGCGGGCCAGCACGGTATAGGCCGCGCCGGCCTCTTCGGCTTCCGGCTCGGGCAGCGGCTTGGCCGCCACGGGGGCAGGGGCGGGCGGCGCCTCGCCGAAGATGTCGGCCGTGTTCTCGTCGCGCTCGGGCGCCTCCTCGCGCTCGAACGCGGGCTCGTCCCAGGGCGGAGCGGAATCGGGCGTGAGGTCGTGGTCGGCCATGGGCGCAGTCTAGAGCGTCGGGCGGCGCGGCAAAAGGCTCGCGGGCGGCCGCATCGCGTCTGCTGACAGAATTTAAGGGGTAAGGTGGAGACCGGCGGGCGACCCGAGGGTGATCTCGTTGTGGCTGCTGCCTTCCGGCCCTGACCAGGTTGGCGAGGCCATCGTCCGTCGCCGATCTCCGAGGGGGTATATCGCGACTCATCGCGCGATATGCAAGCGCCAAGCGCTCCGCCCCGTGACGACTCTTTGTCGCCGGCCTTCGCTGGGCGGGCGCCGGACGCCAAAACCCCTTACACTTTGCCCGGCCAGCCTCTACAGAATCGACCCATGCCGCTTTCCGAGATCGTCAACATCTTCGCGGGCAATCCGCTTGACCGCGCCGGCGAGCGCCGAGGCGACGCCAGCTGGATCGCCGAGAAGCTGGAGGACCCCCAGTCCCTGGCCGTCGCCGTCTGGAACGGCAAGGTCCTGGTCGAGGATTCGCCTTTAGCCGACGACGAGCCGACGGGCGTCCAGATCGCCTATCTGCGCGCAGACATGGCCAAGGAACTGGCCGGCACCGACGAGCGCCTGCTGTTCATGGGCCTGTGGAAGGACATCGCCGTCTTCGCCGTCGACCTGGAGGGCGCGGCCGATCCGTCCGAGGGCGCGCTTCAGGGGCTTGGCCGGTTCGAGGATCTGCGCGGCGCGGCCGCGACCCTGCCCGCGCCCGACGCCGGCATCCTGGCCACCGCCAAGTCGATGTTCGAATGGCGGCGCAAGCACCCGTTCTGCGCCAACTGCGGCAACAAGAGCGACATCGCCGACGGCGGCTGGAAGCGCATCTGCCCGTCCTGCCACGCCGAGCATTTCCCGCGCACCGATCCGGTGGCGATCATGCTGGCCGTGCATGGCGGCAAGTGCCTGCTGGGCCGCCAGGCGGCCTGGCCCGCCGGCATGTTCTCGGCCCTGGCCGGCTTCGTCGAGCCAGGCGAGACCATCGAGGAGGCCTGCGCCCGCGAGCTGAAGGAAGAGGCCGGCCTGGTGGCTGTCAAGGTCCGCTACCACTCCAGCCAGCCCTGGCCGTTCCCCGCCTCGCTGATGATGGGCATGATCGCCGAGGTCGACAGCGACCAGGCCGCCCCCGACCAGACCGAGCTGGAAGCCGTCCGCTGGTTCGACAAGGACGAGGCCAAGGCCCTGATCCGCGGCGAGATCGAAGACGCCTTCGCCCCCCCGACGCTGGCCATCGCGCACCAGCTGATCAAGACCTGGTGCGAGAGCGAGGGGTGAGGGGGCTTCCTGAGCCCTCTCTCTTAGAGAGAGGGAGGGGCCCGCCGCCGCAGGCGGTGGGAGGGTGAGAGGTTACAGCCTCGTCGAACCAAGCACCGCCAGTATGTCATCGGCGACACCGCCGGGATCGGCCAGAACGCGCTCGTTCGGGAACCTCAGGACCATGTATCCGAACAGTTCCAGGATTTGCGTGCGCCGCGCGTCGGGATCTTCGCGTCCATCGTGGGCCGCACCGTCCAGCTCGACGATCAGCTTTCCAGCCTCGCAGACGAAGTCGGCGAAGTAGCGGTCGATCGGAAGCTGCCGCAGGAATTTGAAGTCGCCGAGGCGACGGTTGCGGACGAGCTTCCAAAGCGCCTTTTCCGCGAGGGTCTGATCCCGGCGAAGCCTGCGGGCGTTGACTGCCCTGTTCATGACGTCAGCTTCGGCTCGCTCGTGAAAGCGGCGCAACCGAAGGAATGGGGATTTTCCTGCTGTCGGTGAAACCTCTCACCCTCCCGCCGCTTCGCGGCGGGCCCCTCCCTCTCTCGAAGAGAGAGAGGGGTCAGGTTTGCGGCCCTCACCCCGCCAGCCTCACCCACTCCCGCGCCACCAGCGCCACCAGCACCAGGCTCGACAGGGCGAACGCCAGGAAGCGCGCCATCACGATGTTGACGCTGGCCTGCACCAGGCTGTGCACGATCCGCAGGGCGACATAGGTCCAGGCCAGGGCCACGGCCGTCGCGTCGCCATGGCCGGCGACGAAGATCGCCAGGGCCGCCGCGTAGAAGATCGTCGGCTGCTCCATCAGGTGGTTGTAGTTGTGGGCCGCCTGCCGGGCATGGTCGGGCAGCACGTCCAGCGCGCCGGGAAACCGCGCGTCCTGCGGCTTGATCCCGGCCTTGGTCATCGCCGGCAGGCGCTGGGCGTACATCCACGCCCACATCACCAGCGTCCAGCTCACCAGCGCCAGCACCGGCGCGATCATCGTGTTCATCGGTCTTGCCTCCCCAGGTCGTGTTTCGGGGAGGCTATCGGTCAGGAGGCGTGGCGCGAAGCCTGCCGTTTCGTCAGCGCTTCTTCAGCGTCTCTTCCATGCCGCGGCGGGCCAGTTCGTCGGCCCGTTCGTTGTGCTCGTGGCCGGCGTGGCCCTTGACCCAGCGCCAGTCGACCTCGTGGCGCAGGCGCGCCGCATCCAGGCGTTGCCACAGGTCGACGTTCTTGACCGGGCTCTTGTCGGCGGTCTTCCAGCCCTTGGCCTTCCAGCCAGGGATCCACTGGGTGACGCCCTTCATCACGTACTGGCTGTCGGTGTGCAGCTCGGCCTTGGTCGGGCGGTTCAGCGCCTCGAGCGCCATGATCGCGCCCATCAGCTCCATGCGGTTGTTGGTCGTCGCCAGCTCGCCGCCGCAGATCTCCTTGCGCTTTTCGCCGTACATCAGCACCGCGCCCCAGCCGCCGGGGCCGGGATTACCGCGGCAGGCGCCGTCGGTGTAGATGATCAGCTTGGGGGTCACGCGCGGCCCCCGAACAGCGACAGGCCCTCGCGGTGGACGGCCAGCTTGCGCTCGTACTCCAGCGGGTCCTTCGGACGCACCAGGGCGCCGGCCGGCGTGGCGTTCCAGTCGGCCAGGCGGGTCAGGAAGAAGCGCATGGCCGCGCCGCGCGCCAGCATCGGCAGGGCGTCGCGCTCGGCCGGGCTCAGGGGGCGGCGGCGCTCGTAGCCGGCGACCAGGGCTTGGGCGGCGGTGACGTTGAAGCTGCCGTCGGCCTCGAAGCACCAGGCGTTCAGGGTCACGGCCACGTCGTAGGCGTAGGCGTCGTCGCAGGCGAAGTAGAAGTCGATGGTCGCCGCGAACTTGCCGTCGGTCCTGAAGAAGACGTTGTCGGGGAAGTAGTCGGCGTGGATCGTGCCCGTGGGCAGGTTGCGCGGCCAGGCCAGGGCCATCTCGGCCAGGTCCTTGTCGATGGTCGCGGCAAGGCCCGGTTTCAGGTCCTCGGCGGCCTGGCGGTGCTTGGAGAACAGCGGGGCCCAGTGCGGCTGGCCCAGGTCGTTGGCGCGGCGGCCGGCATAGCCTTCGCCGGCCAGGTGCAGCCAGGCCAGGCCTTCGCCGGCCTCGCGGCAGTGGGCGGGGCTGGGCTTGCGCACCGACAGGCCCGGCATGAACCCGACGATGGCGGCCGGCTTGCCGCGCAGGGTCTTGAGGGTCTTGCCGGCCTTGTCGGGAACCGGCCGCGCCGACGGGTAGCCGCGATCGGCCAGCCAGCCCAGGAGGTCGAGGAAATAGGGCAGGTCCTCGGGCCGCGCGCGGCGCTCGTAGACCGTCAGGATGTAGCGGCCCGTCTCCGTCTCCAGCAGGAAGTTGGAGTTCTCCACGCCCTCGGCGATGCCCTTGAACGCAACCGGGGCGCCCAGGTCGTACTCGGCCAGGAAGGCTTCGAGCTCTTGGTCGGTGATGTCGGTGTAGACGGCCATGGGCGCGGGATGCGGCGCCGCGCGCTGGCGGTCAAGCGGCTCCTGTCGGCGGCGGGAGGGCCGTGTTATGGTTTCGCCGCAAGGAGCGCTCCATGATCGAACTCAAGATCGAGCAACAAGGCGAGGCGGTTAAGGTCGAGCTGACCGAAGAACTGCTTGCCCTGCTCGGCGCCAAGGCCGGCGACACCCTGGTCATTGACGGCAAGGCGGGTGGGCCGTTCACGCTGGCGGCGCGATCGACGGACGAGCGCTTCGAGCGCGGCCGGGCTTTCCTCGAACGCTATCGTTCGACCTTCGAGGCGCTGGCGAAATAATCGCCGATGAACGAGCCGGTTTGGATCGACGAGGCGCTGCTGGTCCGTTGGCACGACTTGGTGCTGGCCGAGACGGGCGGCGCAAGCGGCGTACGGGATCAGGGGCTCTTGAACTCGGCCCTCGCTCGTCCAGTGAACCGTCATGCTTATGAGGGCGTCACGGATCTGATCGAACTCGCCGCCACCTACGCCGTCGCGGTCGCGTCGAACCACCCCTTCATCGACGGCAACAAGCGCGCGGCGTTCATGACGCTCGGCATGTTCCTGGAGGACAACGGCCTTTGGCTCACGGCTGAGCCAGACGATGCGACGAAGGCGATGTTCGCGGTCGCCGCCGGCGAGATCGGCATTTCCGAGCTTACCGATTGGCTTCGCCCGCGCGTCATTGACGCGCTCTGACCTCCGATCAAGCCGTCGTCAGCAGCCGGGGCAGCTTGAACGTCACCGTCTCGCGGGCCTCGACCAGTTCCTCGATCTCGAGGTCGAAATGGCCGCTGATGGCGTCGATGACGCCCTGCACCAGGTCTTCAGGGGCCGATGCGCCGGCGGTCAGGCCGATGCTCGAAACGCCCTCGAACCAGCTCCAGTCCAGGCCCGAGGCGTCGTCGATCAGGTAGGCGGCCTTGGCGCCGGCCTTCAGGCCCACTTCCTTCAGGCGCACCGAGTTGGACGAGTTGCGCGAGCCGACCACCAGAATGAGGTCGGAGGCCTCGGCCAGCATCTTCACCGCGTCCTGGCGGTTGGTGGTGGCGTAGCAGATGTCTTCCTTGTGCGGCGCGGCGATGCCGGGGAAGCGCTCCTTGAGCATGGCCACGATGTCGGCGGTGTCGTCGACCGACAGGGTGGTCTGGGTCAGGAAGGCCACGTTCGAGGCGTCCTTGGGCTGCCAGGTGCGCGCGTCGTCGATGTCCTCGATCAGGGCCACCGTGCCCTCGGGCAGCTGGCCCATGGTGCCGACGACCTCGGGGTGGCCGGCATGGCCGATCAGCACGATCTCGCGGCCGTTGTCGAAGTGCTTCTGGGCCTCGACATGGACCTTGGAGACCAGCGGGCAGGTGGCGTCCAGATAGATCATCTGCCGCGACTTGGCCTCGGCCGGCACCGATTTCGGCACGCCGTGGGCCGAGAACACCACCGGGCGGTCGTCGGGGGCCTCGTTCAGCTCCTCGATGAAGATCGCGCCCAGGGCCTTGAGGCGATCGACCACGTGGCGGTTGTGGACGATCTCGTGGCGCACATAGACCGGCGCGCCGAACTTCTCGATGGCCCGCTCGACGATCTGGATGGCCCGGTCGACCCCCGCGCAGAAGCCGCGCGGGCTGGCCAGGAACAGGCGGAGCTTGGGACGGACCGGGGGACGGATCGGCGCGGACGTGGTCATGGCGCGGAACCTAAGCGTTCGCGCGTCCGTGCGCCAGACGTGCCGCACATGGCGTTTTGACGACCAAGCTGCAACGTGCGCCCGTTGCGAGGTCACGCATATGCCTTTATCAGGCTGCATGACGCCGGTTGGGGCCTTTCCCTTTCTGGCAATCCTTCTCGAACCGGACGTTTCATGCGCCGCACGCTTTCCGTCGCCTTCAGCGCCCTGATGGCCCTGTCGATCGCCGTCACCGCCACCAGCGCCTACGCCCAGGGCGGCCGCGGCGGCCAGGGCGGCGGCCAGGAAGACGACGGCGGCGCCAAGAAGAAGAAACGCGACGAGGAGTGGAACCAGCCCAAGGCTCCGCTGGCCCAGCTGCGCAACGCCGGCCCGTGCCCCTTCGTCAAGGTGCTGTACGACGCCAGCCGCTATGTCGAGTTCAAGGGCGGCAAGGAAAGCGCCGCCGCCACCGGCTACACCGGCGAGATCCAGGGCGTGTCCTCGGGCTGCGCCTACAAGAGCAACGACCCGATCAAGATGCAGGTCGAGGTGCTGTTCGCCCTGGGCCGCGGTCCCGAAGCGACCGAGACCCGCAAGACCTATCGCTATTGGGTGGCCGTGACCGAGCGCAACAAGTCGGTGCTGGCCAAGGAATATTTCGACCTGCCGATCACCTTCCCGGCCAGCGGCGACCGCGTCTACGCCACCGAGAAGCTGCAGACCATCACCATTCCGCGCGCCGAAGCCACGACGAGCGGCAGCAATTTCGAAGTCCTGATCGGCTTCGACGTCACCCCGGAAATGGCCGCCTTCAACCGCGACGGCAAGCGCTTCCGCGTCAACGCCGGCCAGGCCGCCCAAGCCCAGCAAGCAGGGACTCCTCCTAAGCAATGAACGATTTGAAGCGGTCCTTGAGCGAGGCGGCCGCGGCCGCTTTCCAGGCCGCCGGACTGTCTCCCGACTTCGGGCGCGTCACGGCGTCCGACCGGCCCGACCTGGCCGACTTCCAGTGCAACGGCGCACTCGCCGCGGCCAAGAGCGCCAAGCGTAACCCCCGCGAAATCGCCGTCCAGGTGGTCGAGCAGCTGAAGGCCGACCCGCGTCTGGCCTCGGTCGAGATCGCCGGCGTCGGCTTCATCAACATGCGCGTCAGCCCCGCGGCCCTGGCCGCCCGCGCCGACGAGATCGCCGCCGACGAACGCGCCGGCGCCAGCCTGCTGGCCGATCCGCGCCGGGTGCTGGTCGACTATGCCGGCCCCAACGTCGCCAAGCCGATGCACGTGGGCCACCTGCGCGCCTCGATCATCGGCGAGTCAATCAAGCGCCTGTACCGCTTCCGCGGCGACCAGGTGGTGGGCGACGCCCACTTCGGCGACTGGGGCTTCCAGATGGGCCTGCTCATCACCGCGGTGATGGACGAGGACGCCTTCATCTCCGCCCTGATGGACAAGCTGCCGGACGCCCCGCGCGACTTCTCCGACGCCGACGCCGCCAAGGTGCGCGCCGAGTTCGCCGGCCGGGTGACCCTGGCCGACCTCGACCGCCTGTATCCGGCCGCCGCCGCGCGCGCCAAGGAAGACGCCGAGTATCGCGACCGCGCCCGCAAGGCGACGGCCGACCTGCAGAACGGCCGCTTCGGCTATCGGCTGCTGTGGAAGCACTTCGTCGACGTCAGCCGCGTGGCCTTGGAACGCGAGTTCCACGCCCTGGGCGTCGACTTCGACCTGTGGAAGGGCGAGAGCGACGCCGACCCGCTGATCGCGCCGATGGTGCGCCAGCTGGAGGACAAGGGCCTGCTGGTCGAGGACCAGGGCGCCCGCATCGTCCGCGTGGCCCGCCCGGGCGAGACCAAGAAGAAGAAGCTGCCCGACGGCTCGGTGATCGAGGTCGAAAGCCCCGATCCGCTGCTGGTGGTCTCGTCGGAAGGCTCGGCCATGTACGGCACGACCGACCTGGCGACGATCCTGGATCGTCGCCAGTCGTTCGACCCGCACCTGATCCTCTACTGCGTCGACCAGCGCCAGGCCGACCACTTCGAGCAGGTGTTCCGCGCCGCCTACCTGGCCGGCTACGCCCAGCCGGGCGGCCTGGAGCACATCGGCTTCGGCACCATGAACGGCGCCGACGGCAAGCCGTTCAAGACCCGCGCCGGCGGCGTTCTGAAGCTGCACGACCTGATCGAGATGGCCCGCGAAAAGGCCCGCGAGCGCCTGCGCGAAGCCGGCCTTGGTTCGGAACTGTCGCCGGAAGCCTTCGAGGAGACCGCGCACAAGGTCGGCGTCGCCGCCCTGAAGTTCGCCGACCTGCAGAACTTCCGCGGCACCTCCTACGTCTTCGACCTCGACCGCTTCACCAGCTTCGAGGGCAAGACCGGTCCTTACCTGCTGTACCAGACCGTCCGCATCAAGAGCATCCTGCGCAAGGCCGCCGACCAGGGCGCGCAAGGCGGCCCGGTGATCGTCGCCGAGCAGGCCGAACGCGACCTGACCCTGCTGCTGGACGCCTTCGAGGGCGCGCTGAGCGAGGCCTACGACAAGAAGGCCCCCAACTTCGTGGCCGAGCACGCCTACAAGCTGGCCCAGGGCTTCTCGAAGTTCTACGCCGCCTGCCCGATCCTGAGCGCCGAAGACCCGGCCGTGCGCGCCTCGCGCCTGACCCTGGCCCAGACGGCGCTGAAGCAGCTGGAGCTGGCGCTCGACCTGCTGGGCGTGGAAACGCCCGAGCGGATGTAGGACCAGGGGAGGGGCGGGCCTGATCGGCCCGCTCTTCTCTTCTCCCTTCCCCCTTTGATGGGGGAAGGGCCGGGGATGGGGGTGACAGCGGTTCAAGACCTGGGGCCAGCCTAACCGCCGCGGCCACCCCCACCCCTGCCCCTCCCCCATCGAGGGGGAGGGATTAGGTTATATTGAACCCCGCCACGTTCTCCGTCGTCACCGGCCCGGCCACCTTGCCGGCCGTGACCCGGCGCAGCCGCACGTCGCGCACCGGCAGGTCCTTCTCGCCCTTGATGCTGCACACCGAGCCGGCCTCCTCGACCCGCACGTCGCTGACCCGCAGGCCCTCGATCGCGGTGAGCCGCCGCTCGTAGGTCGGGACCAGGGTGCGCCACTGGTAGAGTACGTCGGTGTCGATCGCGAGCACGCTGCCGGCGATCTTCGTGGCGCTGACATTGCGCATGTGGATGTTGCGCACGAACCCGCCGCGCCGCTCGTTGGTCTTGACGAACAGCAGGTTGGCGATCGGCACGGCCCAGCCGTCCTCGCCCTTCCCGTCGCCGACGAAGTGGCAGTTGTCGACGAAGACGTTCTCTATCCCCGCCGACAGCTCGCTGCCCACGGCCATCAGCTGGTGGCCGTTCCTGATCTTGCAGTCGCGCATGACGACGTTGCGGGTGGGAACCCCTAAGCGCCAGGCGTCCTGGTCGCGGCCCGACTTCACCGACACCGCGTCGTCGCCCTGGTCGAACACGCAGTCCTCGATCAGCACGTTCTGGCTCATCTCCGGGTCGACGCCGTCGTTGTTGTGGCCGTGGGCGCGGATCTTCACCCGCCGGATGACCGCGTCGGTGCAGAGGAACGGGTGGATCACCCAGAACGGGCTGTCCTCGATGCTGACGTCCTCGATCAATACGTGGCGGCAGCGGTTGAACTGGATGAACTGCGGGCGAAGATTGGCCTCGCCGGCCGTCATCCGGCGCTCGCTGACCGGTTCGCCCCTGGCGGCCTGATGGTAGAGCGCCAGCAGGGCGTCCATGTGCGGCTTGGGCCGCTTGTACCACTCGCGCCAGACGTCGAGTTTCGCCTTCAGCCGGCCGGGGCCGGTGATCGCCACGTTCTCGCAGTCGAAGGCGTAGACCAGCGGCGAATAGTTCCAGCATTCCAGGCCCTCCCACGTCGTCTGGACGGCCGGCAGGTAGTCGGCGGGCTTTTCGGAGAACAGCAGGGTGGCGCCCTTGGCCAGGTGCAGGGCGACGTTGCTCTTCAGATGCACCTTGCCGGTCGGCCAGGTCCCCTCGGGGATCACGACCACGCCCGCGCCGGCGGCGTTGGCCGCCGTGATCGCCGCGGAGATGGCGGCGCTGGTCTTGCCCTGGTCGCCCTGGTCGGCGCCGAACTCGGTGATGGGGAAGCGCCTGGCGCCCGAGAAGTTCGGCACGCCGATCGAGGGCATGTCGAACGGCGCGGTCGGGCGCACCAGCTTGCGGGGAAGGGGGCGGGCCAAGGCCAGGCCGGGGATCAGCGGGGCGAGGACGCCTACGCCCAGCGCCGTCCGCCGGGTGGTCTGAACGATAGCCATGCCGGGTCTCCCGATGCCGGGCGTTCACCGCCCTTGTCGGGGCGTATTGCTCGCATGATGGGATGTGAAGTCAATATTCGGGATTTGAGCAGGCGGGCGCGCAAGGGGACCTCCCCCTGTGGGGGAGGTTCCTAAACCAACCGCTCCAGCCCGGCCCGGGCCGCTTTCAGGAACACGCTGGGCAGGGCGGTCAGGCCCTCGTGCGGGGTCCAAACGAAGTCGCCGGCGACGTCGGCCTCGGCGACCATCACCCGCAGGGTCAGGGAGAAGTGGGTGAAGACGTGCTCCACCGCGCCCAGGTCGCGCCAGGGGGCCAGGATCGGGGCGGCGCGGGCGGCTTCGTCGTCGCTCCACGGGCGGTCGCGCCAGTCCGAGGTCGGCAGGCCCAGCATGCCGCCCAAGAGGCCCTTGTCCGGACGCCGCACCAGGGCCGTCTCGCCCCGGCGGCTGACGATATAGGCCACGCCATGGCGGCGCGGGCGGTCGGCCTTCTTGGTGCGGCGCGGCCAGGTCTCGGGCGCGCCCTTGGCCTTGGCCGCGCAGAACGGCTCGACCGGGCAGCGGTCGCACAGCGGGGCCTTGGGCTTGCAGACGGTGGCGCCCAGGTCCATCAGCGCCTGGGCCCAGTCGCCCGGCCGCTCGTCGGTGACCAGCAGGCCCGCCAGGCGCTTGAGTTCGGGCTTGGCGTCGGGCAGCGGCGTCTCCACCGCGAACAGCCGCGCCATCACCCGCTCGACATTGCCGTCGACGACGTTGGCCGCCCGGTCGAAGGCGATGGCCGCTACGGCCGCGGCGGTGTAGGCGCCCACGCCCGGCAGGGCCAGCAGGCCTTCTTCCGTGCCCGGGAACTCGCCGCCGTGCTGGCCGGCCACCGCCCGGGCGCAGGCCAAGAGGTTGCGGGCCCGGGCGTAGTAGCCAAGGCCCGCCCAGGCGGCCATCAGCTCGCCGTCCTGCTCGGCCGCCAGGGCCTCGACGGTGGGCCAGCGCTGGGTGAAGGCCAGGAAATAGGGCGTGGCGTGCGGCACCGTGGTCTGTTGCAGCATCACCTCCGACAGCCACACCCGGTAGGGGTCGCTGCGCAGGCCCATGGCGCCGGCGGCGGGGCCGGTTCGCCACGGCAGCACCCGCGCCTCGCGGTCGTACCAGGAAAGCAGTGCGGAGCGGATCGCGGCGACGTCGGTCATTGTCCGCCTCCTATCGCAAATCCGCGCGCGCGAGGGGAGGGGGACATGCTAGCATTGTGGGTAATGTATCGCCGCACGCTGCCCACGGCCGACGAGGCCCTGAAGATCCTGTCGCGCCGCCGCACCCGGCCGCCGATGCGCGTGCCCCCGCCGGCCGGCAAGAGCCTGGCCAAGTTCATCCGCGAACTCGACAAGAAGCACGGCCAGGGCCCCGGCGCGCTGCAGGCCCGCTGGAAGGAGATCGTCGGCGAGAGCCTGGCCCGCCGCACCGAGCCCGTCCGCATCATCAAGAGCCGCACCGGCGAGGGCGGCACGCTGGAACTGCGCGTCGACGGCCCGGTCGCCTCGCTGATCCAGCACCAGGTCGGCCAGATCACCCAGCGCCTGGACCTCTTGCTGGGCAAGGGCGCGGTGACCCGACTGCGCATCATCCAGGGGCCCGTTCGCGTCGCCGCGGCCGCTTCGGCGCCGCCGCGCCCGCGCCGCCGGCCGCCGCTCGACGCGGCCCAGGAACGCGACCTGGCCTCCAGCCTGTCCGACCAGCCCGAAGGCCCGCTGAAAGAGGCGCTGCTGAAGCTGGGCCGGGGCGTGCTGCGCAACGAGCGTTGACAACCTTCGCGGGTTGCCGCTGATGCGCGAAAGCCTCATCGGCGCCATTTTCACGCGGCTAAAGAATCGCGCTTAACTTCACTGTTCACGTTCGAGGAAGACCCGACCATGCGCTCGCCCCTTCGCCGGATCCTGCTCGCCGCGACCCTGGTCGCCAGCGTCGCCGGCCTGTCCGCCTGCAACAAGTCGGGCTCGACCGTCACGGCCGACGACATGAGCCTGGGCAATCCCAACGCCAAGGTCACGGTCATCGAGTACGCCTCGGCCTCATGCGTCCACTGCGCCAAGTGGAACGAGGAAGTGTTCCCGGCCTTCAAGCAGAAGTACATCGACACCGGCAAGGTGAACTACGTCTACCGCGAGTTCCTGACCGCCCCGCCGCAGGTGGCCGCCGCCTCGTTCCTGCTGGCCCGCTGCGCCGGCAAGGACAAGTATTTCTCGGTGCTGGACTCGGTCTACCGCTCGCAGGAAGAGATGTTCACCACCGGCGACTATCGCGGCGTGCTGCTGCGCATCGCCCAGTCGTCGGGCCTGAACGAACAGCAGTTCGACGCCTGCGTCAGCGACGAGAAGGCCCTGAAGGCCCTCAACGACCGCATCGAGCGCTACTCCAAGGAAACCGACATCAAGGGGACCCCGACCTTCGTCATCAACGGCAAGAAGCTGAACGACGAAGGCGGCGAGGCTCCGCTGGCCCAGCTGGACGCCGCCATCGCTGCGGCGAGCAAGTAGGCATGACCCTGGACCGGCGCGCGCTGATCGTCTCGGGCATGGCGGCCGCCGCCATGCCGACGCTGGCGCGCGCCGCGCCCTTGCCGGCCCAGCCGGGCGACCATGTGCTGGGTTCGCCCAAGGCCAAGGTGCAGATCGTCGAGTACGCCTCGATGAGCTGCGGCCACTGCGCCCACACGGCCATGGACGTGATGCCGGCGATCAAGAAGCGTTACATCGACACGGGCAAGGCCCGGCTGGTGTTCCGCGAGTTCCTGACCCCGCCCTACGACCTGGCCGGCGCCGGCTTCCTGCTGGCCAACCGCGTGCCGCCGGTCCGCTATTTCGAGGCGGTCGACGCGATCTTCGCCGCCCAGAAGTCCATGTACCAGACCGGCGACTACTGGGGCGGCCTGCTGGGCGTGGCCAAGCGCTTCGGCCTGACCGAGGCCCAGCTGGAAGCGACTCTCAACGACAAGGCCGCGCTCGCCGCGCTGAATGCCCGCGTCGAGGCCTCGGCCAAGCGCGACAGGATCGAGGGCACCCCGACCTTCTTCGTCAACGGCGCCCAGCTGGTCGGCGACGTCACCGTGGACGATCTGGCCCAAGCCATCGACAAGGCCCTGAAGGGCTAGAGGGCGGGCGCGGCCGTGCAGTTCCAGCGCCTGCGCCTGTCCGGCTTCAAGTCCTTCGTCGAGCCGACGGAGTTCAGGATCGAGCCTGGCCTGACGGGCATCGTCGGGCCCAACGGCTGCGGCAAGTCCAACCTGCTGGAAGCCCTGCGCTGGGTGATGGGCGCCAACTCCGCCAAGGCCATGCGGGCCGGCGGCATGGACGACGTGATCTTCGCCGGCAGCGGCAACCGCCCGCCGCGCAACCACGCCGACGTCACCCTGACCATCGATAACGCCGACCGCACCGCGCCGGCCAGCTTCAACGACGATCCGGTGCTGGAGGTCGTGCGCCGCATCGACCGCGGGGCCGGCTCGACCTACCGCATCAACGGCCGCGAGGTGCGCGCCCGCGACGTCCAGCTCTTGTTCGCCGACGCCTCGACCGGGGCCAACTCGCCGGCCCTGGTGCGCCAGGGCCAGATCAGCGAGCTGATCGGCGCCAAGCCGCAGAACCGCCGCCGCATCCTGGAAGAGGCCGCCGGGGTCTCGGGGCTGCACACGCGCCGCCACGAGGCCGAGCTTCGCCTGCGGGCCGCCGAGAGCAACCTGACCCGCCTGGAAGACGTGGCCCGCGAGCTCGAGACGGCCCTGAACCGCCTCAAGCGCGAAGCCCGCCAGGCCGAGAAGTACAAGCGCCTGTCGGCCGAGATCCGCGCCGTGCAGGGGGCGGTGCTGTTCGCCCGCTGGGCCGAGGCCCGCGACACGCTGGAGCGCACCCAGTCCGAGGCCACGCAGTCGGCCCGCGAGGTCGAGGAAACGGCCCGCGCCGCCGCCGCCGGCCAGGGCGCGATCGTCACCGCCGAAGCCGCCATGCCGCCGCTGCGCGAAGAGGCGGCCATCGCCCAGGCGGTGCTGGGCCAGCTGGCGATCCAGAAGGACCGCGCCGAGCGCGACGCCGCCGCCGCCGCGGCCGAGTTCCAGCGCCTGTCGGCCGATCTGTCCCGCATCGACGAGGACCGCGCCCGAGAGCAGCAGGCGGCCGAGGATGCTGGTCGCTCTCTGGCCCGCATCGAGCCGGAACTGGCCGAGGTGCGCGGCCTGATCGCCGCCGCCCCCGAGCGCGGCCCCGAGCTGGAGACCGCCGCCAAGGCCGCCGAGGCCGCTCGCGCCGAGGCCGACAGCGCCGTCGAACGGCTGGCCGCCCAGTCCGCCGCCGAGGAGGCCCGCGCCCGCGCCGCCGCCCAGCGCCTGGCCGAGGCCGAGAGCCGCCTGGCCCGCACGGTCCGCGCCCTGGACCAGGCCAAGGCCGAGCGCGCCGCCGTCGGTCCGGCCGTCGACCCCGCCGCCGCCGAGGCGCGTCAGCGCTTTTCCAACGCCGAGGCCGCCCTGGCCGCCGCCCGCGCCGCCCTGGAGGCCGCCGAGGCCGAACGCACCACGGCCGCGCAAGCCGAGGGCGCGGCCCGGGATCTCGCCCGCAAGGCCGAGGACCAGATGGGCCGCTTGCGCACGGAAGCCCGGGGCCTGGCCCAGCTGACCGCCCCGCGCGCCAAGAGCGGCTTCTCGCCCGCCCTCGACGCGGTGACGCCCGACAAGGGTTACGGCGCGGCCCTGGCCGCCGCCCTGGGCGACGACCTGGAAGCGGCGCTGGACGCCCGCGCCCCCTCGCACTGGGCCGGCGCCGAGGCCCCCGCGACGTCCTGGCCCGAGGGCGTCCAGCCCCTGGCCCCGCTGGTCAAGGCGCCGGCGCAGCTGGCCGCGCGCCTGGCCATGGTCGGCCTCGTCGACCGGGCCGACGCCGAGCGCCTGGCCAAGAGCCTGCCCGTGGGCGCGCGGCTGGTCTCCAAGGAAGGCGACCTGTGGCGCTGGGACGGCTTCGTGGCCAAGGCCGACGCCCCCAAGCCCGCCGCCGTCCGGCTGGAGCAGCGCACCCGCCTGGCCGAGGTCGAGGCCGAGATCGACGCGATCGCGCCCCAGGCCGAGGCCGCCACCGCCGCCCTGAAGACCGCCGCCGACCGCCTGCGCGCCGCCGAGGACGCCCTGCGTGACAAGCGCCGGGGTCCGCCCGACGCCGAACGCCTGCTCACCCAGGCCCGCGAGACCGTGGCCCGCTACGAGCGCGAGGCCGCCCAGCGCGAGGCCCGCGCCCAGTCGCTGGACGACACCATCGCCCGCTTCGAGGCCGAACGCGCCGAGGCCGACGAGGCCCTGGCCGGCGTCCGCGCCGAGCATGAGGCCGCCGGCTCGGTCGGCGACCTGGCGCCGCAGCTGGCAGCCGCCCGCCAGGCCGCCGCCGCCGCCCGCGAAGCCGCTTCGGCGGCGCGATCGGCCCTGGACCTGGAGAACCGCGAGCGCGCCGGTCGCCAGCGCCGGCTGGAAAGCCTGGAGCGCGATCTCGGCGACTGGACCCGCCGCCGCGACGCGGCCGCCAAGCGCGCCGAGGCCCTGGAGGCCGACCGCGCCAAGGCCGCCGCCGCGCTGGAGGCCGCCCGCGCCGCTCCGGCCGAGCTGGAAGGAAAGCTTCTGGTCCTCGTCGACCAGTTCGACGCCGCCGAGCAGCGCCGGGCCAAGGCCAGCGACGCCCTGGAGGCGGCCGAGACCGCCCGCATCACCGCCGACCGCACCGCCCGCGCCGCCGACCAGGCCGCCGGCGAGGCCCGCGAGCGCCGCGCCGCCCTGGTCGCCCGCCTGGACGCCGCACGCGAGCGCTTCGCCGAGATTGCCGGCAATATTCGCGAGAGCGCCCGCATGGAGCCCGAGGCCCTAGGCCGCCACCTGGCCGGCGAGGCCGTGGCCGTTCCCAAGGACGCCGCCGGCGTCGAGGCCCACCTGTTCGCCCTGGAACGCGAGCGCGACGCCATCGGCCCGGTGAACCTGCGCGCGGAAGAGGAGGCCCAGGAATATGCCGGGCGGCTCGAGACCATGCGCATCGAGCGCGCCGACCTGTCGGGCGCGGTGGCCAAGCTGCGCGACGGCATCGAGGAGCTGAACGCCGAGGGGCGCGAGCGCCTGCTGGCCGCCTTCGACGTCATCAACAACCACTTCCAGACCCTGTTCCAGGCGCTGTTCGGCGGCGGCCAGGCCGAGCTGCGGCTGATCGAGAGCGACGATCCGCTGGAGGCGGGCCTGGAAATCTTCGCCTGTCCGCCCGGCAAGCGCCTGGCCAGCATGAGCCTGATGAGCGGCGGCGAGCAGGCCCTGACCGCCAGCGCCCTGATCTTCGGCGTGTTCCTGGCCAATCCGGCCCCGATCTGCGTGCTGGACGAAGTCGACGCGCCGCTCGACGACGCCAATGTCGACCGCTACTGCAACATGCTCGACGAGATGCGCCGCCGCACCCTGACGCGCTTCATCGCCATCACCCACAACCCGGTGACCATGAGCCGCATGGACCGCCTGTTCGGCGTGACCATGTCCGAGCGCGGGGTGAGCCAGCTCGTCAGCGTGGACTTGAGCACCGCCGAAGAGCTGGTGGCGGCGCAGTAGACAGGGGGAGCCCCCTCAGTCGGCTTCGCCGACAGCTCCCCCAGAGGGGGAGCATCTTGGCGTCCCAGATCCTCCCCCTCTGGGGGAGGTGGCCCGAAGGGCCGGAGGGGGCTTCGCGGGGATTTTACGGAGACAGGATTCCTTCAGGGAGAGGGATCAGAACAGCCCGGCCGCCATCTGCCGCAGGGGATTGCCCGGGTCGGCCAGCAGCTTCACCGCCATGGCGCAGGAGATGGTCACCAGCAGCGGCCGGATCAGCCGCGCCCCGAACCGCACGGCCAGGCGAGAGCCCAGTTGCGCCCCCAGGAAGGCGCCGACGGCCATGGCCAGGCCGATGGGCCAGATCACCGCGCCCTTGAGGATGAACAGCGCCAGCGCCCCGACATTGCTGGCGGCGTTGGCCAGCTTGGTGTGGGCGGTGGCCTTCAGCACGCCGTAGCCGAGCAGGGTGACGATGGCGACCATGTAGAAGGCCCCCGCGCCCGGACCGAAGATCCCGTCATAGAAGTCGACGATCGGCGCGATGAAGCCGGCGAAGACCGGCAGGGCCAGGCGGGATGGGCCGTCCTCGGCCTTCAGGGCCTTGGACAGGCCGAAATAGACGGCGATGACGATCAGCAGCACCGGCACGAGGCCGGCCAGGAATTTCGGCGACAGCAGGCTGGCGCACAGGGCGCCGGCGATCCCCGCCAGGCCGGCGGTGAGGCCGATCGGCCATGCGGTCTTCCAGTCGATCAGGCCGCGCTTGGCGAAGGCCCGCGTGGCCGAGACCGAACCGAACGTGCTTTGCAGCTTGCTGGTGCCCAGCGCCGCGATCGGCGACAGGCCCGAAAGCAGCAGCGCCGGCAGGGTGATCAGGCCGCCGCCGCCGGCGATGGCGTCCAGGGTCCCGGCCACGAAGGCCACGGCGAACAGGATGACGAGCAGCTGGACGCTCAGATGTTCCATCACAGGGCCCTACAAACGCAAAAAGCCGCCCGGGGGCCGGGCGGCGGCAGGCGGCGGGTGAAGGAAGGGGAGGCGGCCATGGCGCGTCTCCCCATCATTCGATCAACCGATCAGGCTGCCCCACTGGTGGGCGCGCGAGGCCTTGCTGGTGCGGCCCAGGGCCTTCAGCTCTTCGCGGGCCGCGGCTTTTTCTTCCTTGCGGACGCGTTGCTCGGCGATTTCGGCGGCCTTGCGTTCCTTGCGTTCGGCGCGCTTGACGGCCGCGATCTCTTCCTGGCGGGCCAGGGCTTCGAGGCGGGCGATTTCCTTGGCTTCGGCGCGGGCGGCGCGGACGGCTTCCAGTTCGGCGGCGCGCTGCTCGTCGCGCTTGTCGAAATCAGGATCCTGAACGGCGGCCTTCGGCTTGAATTTCGCCAGCATGGCCTTCTTGGCGTCTTGCTGGGCGGTGATGCGATCGGCGAATCCGGTGTTCTTCAGATAGGACATGAAGCTTCGTGCTGTTGGAGAGGCGCGTCTCTAAACCCCAAAACGCTCCGAAAAGCAATCCAAACGGGCCGGTTCGGCGACGGACGGAATGTCGCGCGCGAGCGACCGGCGGGGGATGGGGGCGCCTGGGAGACCCGGATTCCGTGGTTCAGCTGACCCTGCGGAAATTCCCTCGCGAAAACAGCGCCTTGCGTAGTTTCTCCACAATCTTGACGCACCGCAGCGCGCCCTATAGGTTCCGCCGCGATCAAGCCGGCCGAAAAAGCGCCTTCTTCAGGCGCGTCTGCGGGCGCTTTCGGACCTGACCGCTTCCCATGCCCAAGGCCGACGAACCGAACGACAAGGCCCTGCAAAGCCTGGACGCTCGGCTCGACGCTTTCGAGGCGCGGAAGGCGGCGGAAAAGCCCGTCAAGGCGGCGGGCGAGAAAGCTTCCCAGGACGGCTATCGCCTCCTGGCGGATTTGATCGGGGGCGTTCTGGTGGGGCTCGGCTTCGGCTGGCTGCTCGATCATTATGCCGGCACGGGGCCTTGGGGGATGGTCGGCGGTCTGCTGATCGGCACGGGTCTCGCGATATTCTCCGTCGTCCGCAAGGCGACGAAACTGAGCGCGCAGGCGTCCAAGGCTCCGGCCGAGGATGTAGACAACGGGGACGGGCCAACCGCCCCCAAGCAGAAGAGAGACTAGGGCCGATGGCCGATCCGATGCACCAGTTCCAGATCCAGAAGATCGTGGAACTGCCGACCGTGACCGTTCCGGGCCTGGGCGCTATCGACCTGTCGATCACCAATTCGGTGTTCGCGATGCTGCTGGCCGCGACCCTGATCGTGGTGTTCTATGCCGCCGCCGCCCGCAAGGCCGTGGTGCCGGGCCGCCTGCAGACCGTGGGCGAGATGCTCTACGGACTGGTCGACGGACTGGCCGAGTCGATCATCGGCCACGACGGCAAGAAGTACCTGCCCTTCGTCTTCACCCTGTTCGCGTTCGTGCTGTTCATGAACATCCAGGGCATGTTCCTGGTGTTCACCGCCACCTCGCAGCTGGCCGTGACCCTGACCCTGGGCATCATGGTCATCCTGACCGTGGTCGCCGTCGGCTTCGCCAAGAACGGCCTCAAGTTCTTCAAGCTGTTCGCCCCGTCGGGCGTGCCGTGGCCGCTGTATTTCCTGCTGGTGCCGATCGAGATCCTCTCGTTCCTGATCCGCCCCATCACCCTGGGCCTTCGTCTGTTCGGCAACATGCTGGGCGGCCACGTCGTGCTGAAGATCTTCGCCGGCTTCGTCGTCGCCCTGGGCGGCCTCGGCGTCCTGGGCTGGGCCGGCGCGGCCCTGGCCCTCTCCTCCGTCATCGCCCTGACGGCGCTCGAGTTCATGGTGGCCTTCCTTCAGGCCTTCGTGTTCGCGGTGCTCACCTGCGTCTATCTCAACGACGTCGTGCACCTCGACAGCCACTGATCACCCTTTTCTCTTCAACCTATCTCTGAATTCTCAAGGAGCCTCACAATGGAAGCGGAAGCCGCTAAGTACATCGGCGCTGGCCTGGCCATGCTCGGCATGATCGGCGCGGGCGTCGGCCTGGGCGTCATGTTCGGCAACTATTTCCAAGGCGCGCTGCGTAACCCGACCGCCGCCGCTCAAGAGCGTCCGATGCTGTTCCTCGGCATGGCGCTGACGGAAGCCCTGGGCATCTTCGCCCTGGTCATCGCCTTCCTGATCCTCTTCTCGTAATCCCCAGAGCGCGGCGGGGCCGGCCTTCGGCCCGCGCCGCGCTTTGATCTTCTAGAACCGAGCCTGCCCGTCCCATCGGATGGCAGGCGTTAGCTGAGAGGCGCCCTCGCCCATGGCGACGGAAAATCACGGCACGGTCGAGTCGACTGAAGCCCCTGGGCACGAGAGCGGCGGTCTTCCGCAGCTCCAGTTCCAGCACTGGGGCGGTCAGATCGTCTGGCTGCTGCTCATCTTCGCCGTTCTCTACGTCGTGCTGTCGAAGGGCCTGCTGCCCCGCGTCAGCGGCGCGATCGACGAACGCGGCGCCAAGATCGCCGGCGACATCGCCGACGCCCGTCGTCTGAAGGACGAAGCCGAAGCCCAGGCCCGCGCGGCCGCGGCCGAGGTCGCCGAGGCTCGCGCCAAGGCCCAGAAGACCGCTGCTGACGCCAAGGCCAAGGCCACGGCGCAAGCCGCCGAGCGTCAGGCCAAGGAAGAAGCCGTTCTGGCCGAGAAGCTGGCCGCCGCCGAAGCCTCGATCACCACCGCCCGCGACGAGGCCATGAGCCACGTCCGCACGGTGGCCGAGGAAACGGCCGGCGCCATCGTCGAGAAGCTGACGGGCAAGGCGGCTTCGGCCGCCGAGCTCAAAGCGGCTCTGGCCTAAGGAGTAGCCGACATGGAACATCAATCCCTGTTCAGCTTCTCCAACCCGGAGTTCTGGGTCCTGGCGGCCCTGGTGATCTTCTTCGGCCTGCTGGTCGTGCTGAAGGTCCTGCCCGGCGCCCTGTTCGGCGCGCTTGACGGCTACGCCGCCAAGATCCAGGCCGAGCTCGCCGAGGCCCAGCAGCTCCGCGAGGAGGCGCAAGCCCTGCTCGCCGAGGTCAAGGCCCAGCGCGAGGAAGCCGAGCGCCAGGCTTCGGCCATGCTCGAGGCGGCCAAGGCGGACGCGATCCGCCTGGAAGCCGAGGCCAAGGAGAAGCTCGAGGAGCAGATCAAGCGTCGCGCCGAAATGGCCGAGCGCAAGATCGCCCAGGCCGAGGCCCAGGCCGCTGCGGACGTCAAGGCCGCGGCCGTCGACCTCGCCTCGCAGGCCGCCGAGGCGGTCCTGCTGGCCCGCGTCGCGACCGGCTCGGACCCGCTGGTCGATGCGGCCATCGGCCAGATCGGCGGCAAGCTGCAGTAGTCCTTCCCGGACAGCTGAAAGATCGAAAGGCGCGGCTCGCAAGGGCCGCGCCTTTTTCTTTTTGGGCCCGTGTTGAAGCCTCCACCTTCTCCCGTCATTCCCGCCTTTGTGGCGGGAACCCCTCAGTCAGCCGCAAGGGCGGTGGGAGCGGCGTGCTCGGCACGCCGCCGGCGTTTCAGGTGCGGGCGGAACCAGAGGTTCCCGCCACAAGGGCGGGAATGACGGGAGGTTGGAGATGGGGCTTCAGCCCGCCGCCTGTTGCCGCCTCAGCGCCTTCCGCACAGCCTTCCGCCCCCGCTTCAGCACCCGCCAGCCCGGCCGCCGCAGGAACACTTTCTCCGACCGCAGCAGCTGCTGCCAGGCGACCAGCAGGATCTCCGGCTCGCGGCGCATCAGGCGGCGGATCGGGAAGATCAGCTTGGGGTGACGCTTCTGCCAGCGGATGAAGCGGCGCTTGGCCTGGAACGAGTTGCGTAAGACCACCATCAGCCCGATCACCAGCAGCGGCAGGCCGACATGGCCGGGCAGGGGGGTGAGCACCGCGCCGGCCAGCAGGATCAGGACGCCCAGGGCGATCAGCAGCAGCCGGGCCACGCGGGCGAAGGTTTCGCGCACGACGAAGGCCAGCCGGCGGCGACGGAGGCTGGAAAGGCGGCGAACGACCCTGGGGTCGCGCCGGGTCACTGGAGGCGGCTCACGGGGGCCCTAGACCGCGCGCTGGCCCCGGCGCTTGAGCGCCTTGCGCCAGCGCTTGGCCACGCGCCAGCGGCGCGGGATGACCAGCTTCTCGATCCGCAGGGCCTGCTGCCAGGCCACCAGCACCACCTCGGGCTCGCGGCGCAGCAGGCGGCGCAGCGGGAAGACCAGCTTGGGGTGGGCGTGCTGGAAGCGGACGAACTGCTTGCGGGCCTTGAACGAGTTGCGCAGCACCAGCATCAGGCCGATGACCGTCAGCGGCACGCCCATCGGGCCGGGCAGGGGCGCGATCAGAAAGCCCGCCGCGATGAACACCAGGCCAAGGGCCACGAGCAGGCCGCGAATGATCCGGCCGAGAAGCTCGCGGGCGAGTTCGTCGGCAACGGAGAGGCGCACGGGCGGCATGGCGATGGCGAGGTTCATGGGGGGCTGAACGGGGCTTGTGGTCCGCCGGTTTCCGGAAATAGGCCGGCCCCCTCGTCTCACAAGCTGCATATGGAAACGGGGCGCCCTTCCGTAAAGGCGCCCCGTTCCGCATTCGTGCTGCTGTTGCAGCTATTCCGCGGCGAGTGGCGCGGGGGCCACAGGTTTCCACTTCAACTTCGGCTTCCGGGCCGCCAGCGTCTCGTCCAGGCGCTTGAGCGGCGCCAGGTGCGGGGCGTTCTTGAAGCGGTCCGTCTCGCCGGCCTTGGCGGCCTGGGCCAGCAGGCGCAGGGCCTCGATGAAGCGGTCGAGCTCGGCCTTCGACTCGGTCTCGGTCGGCTCGATCAGCATCGCGCCATGCACCACCAGCGGGAAGTACATGGTCATCGGGTGGAAGCCCTCGTCGATCATCGCCTTGGCGAAGTCGAGCGTGGTCACGCCCGTGTCTTCCAGCCAGGCGTCGTCGAACAGCGCCTCGTGCATGCACGGACCCTCGGGGAAGGCCGGGCTCATCAGGTCGCTCAGGCGGGCCTTGATGTAGTTGGCGTTCAGCACCGCGTCCTCGGCCACCTGGCGCAGGCCGTCGGCGCCGTGGCTGAGCATGTAGGCGTAGGCGCGCACGTACATGCCCATCTGGCCGTGGAAGGCGCTCATCCGGCCGAAGGCCTGGGCGGCGGGCCCTTCCGCTTCCTCGATCAGCTTGTAGCCGCTGTCGTCATGCACCACCCACGGGGTGGGGGCGAACGGGGCGAGAGCCTCCGACAGCACCACCGGACCCGCGCCCGGACCGCCGCCGCCGTGCGGCGTCGAGAAGGTCTTGTGCAGGTTGATGTGCATGGCGTCGACGCCCAGGTCGCCCGGACGCACCCGGCCGACGATGGCGTTGAAGTTGGCGCCGTCGCAGTAGAAGTACGCGCCCGCCTCGTGGGTCAGGCGGGCGATCTCGACCACGTCGCGCTCGAACAGGCCGCAGGTGTTGGGGTTGGTGACCATGATCGCGGCCACGTGGTCGCCGAGCTTGGCTTCCAGGTCGGCCAGGTCGACGCGGCCGTCGTCGGTCTGGGCGATTTCCACGACCGTGTAGCCGCAGAAGGCCGCCGTGGCCGGGTTGGTGCCGTGGGCGCTGGTCGGGGCCAGAACGGTCTTGCGGTGGCCGTTCCCGGCCGCCTCGTGGGCTGCACGGATCGCCAGCAGGCCGCACAGCTCGCCATGGGCGCCGGCCTTGGGGCTCAGGGCCACGGCCGGCATGCCGGTCAGGGTCTTCAGCCAGTGGGCCAGGCGGTCCATCAGCTCGATCGCGCCCTGCACCGTCGACTGCGGTTGCAGCGGGTGGATGTCCGACAGGCCCGGCAGGCGCGCCATCTTCTCGTTCAGGCGCGGGTTGTGCTTCATCGTGCACGAGCCCAGCGGATAGAGCGCCAGGTCGATGGCGTGGTTCTTCTGGCTGAGGCGCACGTAGTGGCGCACGGCTTCCGGTTCCGACAAGCCCGGCAGGCCGATGGCGTCATCGCGGGTCAGGCCGGCCAGGGCGCCGTCGGCGGGAACGGCGTCGGGCAGGTCGACGCCGGTCTTGGTCCAGCCGCCCAGTTCGAAGATCAGCGGCTCGTCCTGCAGCAGGCCGCGGCCGCCCGACAGGGAGTTAAAGCCTTCGGCTTCGTCATTCGAGGCTTCGGGACGGGTGGGGCGTCCGACATTGTTCATGCTCATTGGACGGCTCCGGCCAGCAGCTTGGCGAAGAAGGTGATGTCGGTGTCGAGCGTGGTCTCGGTCGTGGCGACCAGCAGCACGTCGTCCAGGCCCGCGCCCGGCTCCAGGCGCGAATAGGGCACGCCGGCGATGACGCCGTGGGCGGCCAGGGTCTCGACGACCTCGGCGGCGTCCTTGGGCAGGCGCACGGCGAACTCGTTGAAGAACCGCGGGGTGAGGACCTCGACGCCCGGGATGGCCGCCAGGGCCTTGGCGGTCGCCAGAGCCTTCTGGTGGTTCAGCGAGGCCAGCTGGCGCAGGCCCTGCTCGCCCAGCAGGCTCATGTGGATCGAGAAGGCCAGGGCGCACAGGCCGCTGTTGGTGCAGATGTTGCTGGTGGCCTTGTCGCGGCGGATGTGCTGCTCGCGGGTCGACAGGGTCAGCACGAAGCCGCGCTTGCCGTCGGCGTCCACCGTCTCGCCGCAGAGGCGGCCGGGGGCCTGGCGGACGAACTTTTCGCGGCAGGCGAAAAGGCCGACGTAAGGACCGCCGAAGTTCAGGCCGTTGCCGATCGACTGGCCCTCGGCCACGGCGATGTCGGCGCCCATGGCGCCCGGCGACTTCAAGAGGCCGTAGGAGACGGCCTCGGTGGTGACGACGATCAGCAGGGCGCCGGCGGCGTGGGCGGCCTCGGCGATCTTGGTGACGTCGGTGGCCGTGCCGAACACGTTGGGGGTCTGCACGACGACGCAGGCGGTATCCTGGTCGATGGCGGCGATCACCGCGTCCTCGGCGTCGATGGCGGCCGGCAGGCGCTGCGTGGTCACGCCGGCGGCGTGGGCCAGGGTCTCGACCGCGCCGACATACTGCGGGTGGACGCCGCCCGACAGCACGGCCTTGTTCTTGCGGGTGACGCGCTGGGCCATCATCACGGCCTCGGCCGTGGCGGTCGAGCCGTCATAGAGCGAGGCGTTGGCCACATCCATGCCGGTCAGGGCGGCGACCTGGCTCTGGAACTCGAACAGCACCTGCAGCGTGCCTTGGGCGATTTCCGGCTGGTAGGGCGTGTAGCTGGTCAGGAATTCCGACCGCTGGATGATGTGGTCGACCGTGGCCGGCACGTGGTGGCGATAGGCCCCTGCCCCGACGAAGAACGGCCCCTCGGCCGCCGAGCGGTTGCGGCGCGACAGGCGCAAGAGCTCGCGCTCGACCTCGATCTCGCCGGCGTGATGGGGCAGGTCCACAGGCTCGCTGCGGCGGGCGACGGCCGGCACGTCGACGAACAGCTCGTCGATCGAGCCCGCGCCGATCACGCCGAGCATGTCGGCGCGGTCTTCGGGGGTCAGGGGGAGGTAGCGCATCAATCAGGTCCTTCTCCCTTCCCCCTTGATGGGGGAAGGGGCGGGGATGGGGGTGTCTACTGCGGTGGGGTCACCCCCAACCCTGCCCTTCCCCCATCAAGGGGGAAGGGTTCTTCCTTTAAAGCGTCGCCAGGAACGCCTCGTAGGCGTCGCGGTCCATCAGGGCGTCGACCTCGGCCGGGTTGGAGAGCTTCAGCTTGGCGAACCAGCCGCCGGCTTCCGGAACGGCGTTGACGGTTTCCGGCGCGTCGGCCAGCTCGGCGTTGGCTTCGACCACTTCGCCCGAGACCGGGGCGTAGACGTCCGAGGCGGCCTTGACGCTCTCGACGACGGCCAGGCCTTCGCCCTGGGCCACGGTCTTGCCGACCTCGGGAACCTCGACGAACACCACGTCGCCCAGTTGCTCGGCGGCGTAGGCGGTGATGCCGACAGTGGCGATGTCGCCTTCGACGGCGACCCATTCATGGTCCTTGGTGAAACGCATCTTCCTGGCCCTTGATCAGAGTTTGCGAACGTAACGGGTGGGAACGAACGGGGAGGCGACGACCTGCGCGGCCGCCGGCTTGCCCCGGACGATGACTTTCAGCGTCGCGCCGATTACGGCGTAGGCCGGGGGCACGAAACCAATCGCAATGGCGCCGCCGAAGCTGGGGCCGAAGCCGCCGCTGGTGACCTTGCCAATGACGTTGCCGTCAGCGTCGGCGATGTCGGCGCCTTCACGGGCCGGGGCGCCTTCCAGCACCTTCAGGTTCACGCGCACGCGGGCCAGCTCGCCGGCCAGTTCCTTGGTGATCCGTTCGGCGCCCAGGAAGTCGCCGGCCTCGCGGCGGCTCTTGCCGACGGCGAAGTTCAGGCCCGCCTCGATCGGCGAGACCGTCTCGTCCAGGTCGTGGCCGTAGAGCGGCAGGCCCGCTTCCAGGCGCAGGCTGTCGCGGGCGCCCAGGCCGATCGGCTTGACGCGCTCGTCTTCCAGCAGGGTGTTCCAGATGCGGGCGGCGTCCGACGCCGGAACCGAGATCTCGTAGCCGTCCTCGCCGGTGTAGCCCGAGCGCGAGATGATGGCGTCGACGCCGAAGGCGGTCAGGGCCTTGGCGTCCATGAACACCATCTCGGCCGCTTCCGGCACGTGGGCGGCCAGCACGGCGGCGGCTTCGGGACCTTGCAGCGCCAGCAGCGCGCGGTCTTCCAGGCGCTCGACGGTCGCCTCGCCGGCCAACTCGCGGGCGATGATGGCGTAGTCGTTGTCCTTGCAGGCGCCGTTGACCACGACGAACAGGCCGTCGTCGTCGGGACGGGCGGTCATCAGGTCGTCGATGATCCCGCCTTCGGGGTTCAGCAGCACGCCGTAGCGCTGCTTGCCGGCCTTCAGGCCCTGGTAGTCGGCCGAGACCACCTTCTCGAAGCTTTTCGCCGGGTTCTCACCACGCAGCCGGGCCTGGCCCATGTGCGAGACGTCGAACAGGCCCGCGTGCTCGCGGGTCCACAGGTGCTCTTTCAGCACGCCGTCCTTGTACTGCACGGGCATCGAATAGCCCGCGAACGGAACCATGCGGGCGCCGGCCGCCACGTGGGCGTCGAACAGCGGGGTCTTCTTGAGGTCGTCGGTGGACACGCGGCGGGCTCCGAAACGGGGTCGGCGACGGTTCCGGCTTCCGCCGGTTGGTCGCGCCCCCGCTGTCCCTTAGGCCTGAGAGATTCCGGCCTCTGCTTAAGAGAAGCCTTGCTCCTTCGGCGAGCCGCCCTTTCGGGAGGCTTCTTTCCAGCGTTCCTAAACCCGCGCGGTCCTTTTGCCTGAGCGTTTCCGGGGCGGTTGCGCCTTCGGCCTCGGGATCGAATCCCGATGTCTCCCGCGAGGGTCAGGGGCTCAATGAGCGACGGTCGGCGGCGAGTCAAGCGCGGCCGACGTCAGGTTGTCGGAGGACCCGGCGACGCCTGGATTCAGGGCGGACCATCTACCCTTGATCGTCATCCCGGGCGGAGGCGCGAACGCGCCGCAGACCCGGGCCCCAGGGTCGACTGCATTGCGCCGGTCCCTGCGTCCCGGCTCTCCGCTACGCTGCGGCCGGGATGACGAAGCTTGGGGATCGAGGTGTGAAGGGGCTCGCGCCCCTCAGCCCTTCTTCACCGCGCCGCCCTGGCCGATGAAACCGATGATCAGGAACTGCAGCACGCTGCCCATCTCCACGCCGAGCAAGGCGATGCTGAGGCAGAGCTGCGGGCTGACGACGGGCCTTGCGATTTCGGGCGGGCCGCTGATGAAACTCCAGGTGAAGAAGGCGCAGACGATGATCGCGCCGATGACCGGGCCCAGGAAGGCCAGGTTGGCGCGCGCGCCCAGCCGCCGCCGCCCGATCAGCAGCAGGATGGCGCAACCGAGCGCCTCGATGGCCGACCCGAGATAGTTCCAGAACGAGCCGAGCGGCGTCTGGGGCAGCGCCGAGACGCACAGCATGGTCAGCACGATCGCCAGGCAGCCGATCGTCCAGTAGCGGCGAACGCCGATGGGGCCTTCCTTCACTTGAAGGCGATCAGGCGTGCGGCATGGCCGCGCGCACCTGGGCGCGCAGCACGTCGATGGGGGCCAGGCCCGCGTCGGTCTTGAAGTGCCAGTAGGTCCAGCCGTTGCAGGCCGGGGCCGACTGCACCATGGCGCCGATCTTGTGGATCGAGCCGGTCAGGTCGCCCACCGCGATCGAGCCGTCGGGGCGCACCTTGGCCGCGTGGGCGCCCTTGGCGCAGTACAGCGTGTCGCCCGGATGCAGCAGGCCGTTCTCGACGATGGCGCCGAACGGCACGCGCGGCTCGGCGCGCTTGGAGCCGGTCATCTCCAGGTCCTGCGGCGCGATCGGCGTCACCTGGGCGATGCGGGTCTTGGCGTGCTCGATATATTCGGCCTCGCGCTCGATGCCGACGAACTTGCGGCCCAGGCGCTTGGCGGCCGCGCCGGTGGTGCCCACGCCGAAGAACGGATCCAGGATCACGTCGCCCGGCTTGGTGGTCGACAGGATCACCCGGTAGAGCAGGGCTTCGGGCTTCTGGGTCGGGTGGGCTTTCGCGCCATCGGCGCCTTTGATGCGCTCCTCGCCGGTGCACAGCGGGATGGTCCAGTCCGAGCGCATCTGCACTTCGTCATTGGCCATCTTCAGGGCGTCGTAGTTGAAGGTGTAGCGCTTGGCGTTCTGGCTCTTGGAGGCCCAGATCAGGGTCTCGTGGGCGTTGGCGAAGCGGGTGCCCTTGAAGTTGGGCATCGGGTTGGTCTTGCGCCAGATGACGTCGTTGAGGATCCAGAAACCCAGGTCCTGCACCGCCACGCCGACGCGGAAGATGTTGTGATAGCTGCCGATCACCCAGATCGCGCCGTCGTCCTTGAGCACGCGGCGGGCGGCCTTCAGCCACTCGCGGGTGAACTTGTCGTAGGCCGCGAAGCTCTCGAACTGGTCCCAGTGGTCGTCGACCGCGTCGACCTTGGAATTGTCCGGACGCAGCAGGTCGCCGCCGAGTTGAAGGTTGTACGGAGGGTCGGCGAAGATCAGGTCGACCGACTTTTCGGGCAAGGCGTTCATCGCCTCGATGCAGTCGCCCTGAATGATGGTTTCCGGCCCGAACGACATGTCCGCTTCCTTGCAAAACACCCAACGGAATCATGGAGTCCCGTGGTTACCCGGGAATGAACGGTCATGGTTAGCCACTGGTTAATCGCGATTCGAAAAGTGGTTAATCGTGGTTGATGTTCTGTAAATGTTCTCTATCGTGGACTCGACCGGGACGCGAAGGGCTCGGGCGCTGCGGGAACGTTGGGGAGCGTGAGGGGGCATGGCGCTGATCCGCGGGTTCATCGCGTCCAGCCTCGACGGCCGCGTCGCCGACGCCGGCGGCGGGGTCGAGTGGCTGGCGCCGTTCCGAAAGGTGGATCCCGGCTACGGCGCCTTCATCGACCTGGTGGGCACTGTCGTCATGGGCCGCGCGACCTACGACCAGATCCCCAGCTTGGGCATGGGCTGGCCCTATGCCGGCAAGCGCGGCTTCGTCGTCACCTCGCGGCGGGGCGATCCGGTGCAGCGCGGGGTGCGGTTCTGGCGCGAGGGGCTGCCGGCCCTGGTCGACCGCCTGCGCGATCTCGACGACGGCGACGCCTGGGTGGTGGGCGGGGCCGGACTTCTGGCCGCCTTCGCCGAGCAGGGGGCGCTCGACCGCCTGTCGCTGCTGATCGCCCCGGTGCTGCTGGGCGAGGGCCCGCCGCTGTTTCCCGCCCGCGCCGGACCGCCCAGGGGCCTCGTCCTGCGCGGGACGGCCGCCCTGGCCATGGGCGTGGTGCGGCTGGACTACGAGCTTCTGCCGATCAAGGCGGGACGGGGAAGGGGCCGGGCGGCGGGGGTGTCGGGCGACGGGGCTGAAGCGTGAGCCCCCGCCCCTCACGCGTACGCCGCCCACGCCCTCCAGGTGAAGGCCGCGTAGAACAGGGTGACGTGGGTGAAGCCGGCCTCGTGCAGTATGGCCTCGTCCTCTTCCGGCGCGAGCATGTTGACGCTGGCCGACACCGCGTCGCGGGCGCCCCTGGCCTGGACGGGATCGAAGCCCGAGGCGACGGCGAAGGCGGCGTAGCGGTCGAGCCAGGCGTCGCGCTGGCCGGGATCCTGCGGAAAGCTGCCGTGGGCGGCGACGAAGGGCGCGCCGGGCTTCAGGCGTCTGCGGACCTCCTGCTCGGTGCGCAGACGCTCGTCGTGACCCAGGAAGTGCAGGGTCAGAAGGCAGGTCGCGGCGTCGAACTCGCTGTCGGCCACGTCCTCGACATAGCCCTCTACCAGAGTCACGCGGTCGTTCAGCGGCCCCAGCAGGCGCTCGGCCCCGCGCAGCATCTCGCCCGCCGGATCGACGCCGACGAAGGTCCAGCCTGGGTGCATCTCGGCCAGCGCCTTCAGCTCCAGCCCGCCGCCGGCCCCGACCACCAGCACTCGGGCGTTCTCCGGCGCGCGCTCGGCCAGCATCACCCCGCACATCCGGTGCAGGTCGCGGAAGCCCGGTACGAAGCGCGGCGGTCCCTCGGCGTAGCGGGCCACCGCCGCCGGGTCGGAGAAGGCGGCCAGGAAGTGCTTGGATCCGTCTTCGATGCGCATGGGCAGGGCTCCGCCGTCTTCGACGCCCGCCGGTCGGTCGTCAATCATGTAACTTTATATGTTGCGAGAATCGCGGGGCTGCAAGAGGGGGCTGTTCGGCCTTAGGGTGGAGGCAATCAACAAGGAGGGAGCGCCATGAGCCTCTCGGGCAAGACGCTGTTCATCACCGGGGCCAGCCGGGGCATCGGCCTTTCCATCGCGCTGCGGGCCGCGCGCGACGGGGCCAACATCGTGGTCGCGGCCAAGACCGCCGACCCGCACCCCAAGCTGCCGGGCACCATCTACACCGCCGCCGACGAGATCGCCGCGGCCGGCGGGCAGGCCCTGCCGCTGGTGGTCGACGTTCGCGACGAGGCCAGCGTGCAGTCGGCCGTCGACCAGGCGGTCGAGCGGTTCGGCGGCATCGACATCCTGGTAAACAACGCCTCGGCCATCTCGCTGACCGGCACGCTGTCGACCGACATGAAGCGCTACGACCTGATGCACCAGGTCAATACGCGCGGCACGTTCCTGACGTCGAAGGCCTGCATCCCGCACCTGAAGAAGTCGGCCAATCCGCATGTGCTGATGCTGTCGCCGCCGCTCGACATGAGCCCGCGGTGGTTCGGCGGCCACGTGGCCTACACCATGGCCAAGTTCGGCATGTCGATGTGCGTGCTGGGCATGGCGGAGGAGTTCAGGAGCGATGGGATCGCCTTCAACGCCCTGTGGCCGCGCACCGGCATCGCCACCGCCGCCATCCAGTTCGCCCTGACCGGCGAGGAGGGCCTGCGCCACTGCCGCACGCCCGAGATCATGGCCGACGCCGCCCACGCGATCTTCGGCAAGCCGTCGCGCGAGTTCACCGGCCAGTTCCTGATCGACGACACGTTCCTCTACGGCGAGGGCGTGCGCGAGTTCGACAAGTACCGCGTCGACCCCACCGCCAGCCTGATGCCCGACTTCTTCGTGCCCGAAGACAGCGTCCCGCCGCCGGGGGTGGTGATCGGTTGAACCGTTTCTCCACCCGTAAAATCCCCGCGAAAGGGGGATCGGGCGGAAGAGATAGCCAGCGCTTTAGCCCCTCACCCTCCCACGCCTGCGGCGCGGGCCCCTCCCTCTCCCTCTGGGAGAGGTTTCACCTGGCCTTCTTCCGACCCGCCACCGCCAGCGCCCTGTGGGCCCATTCCACCAGCAGGTCGGGGTCGTCCATGGCTTCGGCCGGGGCGCTCCAGTAGGCCATGGGCTTGCCCTCGCCGAAGGGGTCGAAGGCGTGGCTTCCAGCGGCCTCGAACCGGGGTTTGAGCTCGGCGTCGCCTTTCAGGTAGAGGGTGTCGTCGTCGAGGATCGCGAAGAACAGGCCATTGGCGTAGATCCCGACGCCGCCGAACATCCGCTTGGGCTTCAGCGCTCCCAGGGGCGCCAGCTGCTCGAGCACGAACTCCAGGAAGTCATCCGAAACCGCCATGCCCGTCACCGTCCGTCCCGCCGCGCCCGAAGACGCGGCCCTGATCCTGTCGTTCATCCGCGACCTGGCGGAGTACGAGAAGCTGCTGCACGAGGTGGAGGCCACGCAAGCCCACATCGAGGCGGCGCTGTTTGGCGATGCGCCCAAGGCCTTCTGCGACATAGCCGAGATCGACGGCGAGCCGGTGGGCCTGGCCCTGTGGTTCTACAACTACTCCACCTTCGTCGGCCGCCACGGGATCTATCTGGAGGACCTGTTCGTGCGGCCGGCCGCGCGCGGCGCAGGCGCGGGCAAGGCGCTGCTGGCCAACCTCGCCCGCCGCTGCGTGGCCGAGAACCTGGGCCGGCTGGAATGGGCCGTGCTGGACTGGAACGCTCCGTCGATCGCCTTCTATGACAGCCTGGGCGCGGCGGCGATGGACGAGTGGACCGTGCGGCGGATGACCGGGGATGCGCTGGCGAAGCTGGCGGGGGCCTGAGGCCTACTCCAGCCGATCCGCCTTCCTCAGCGCCGGGAACAGCCAGGCCCACAGGCCGGTGACGGCGATGGCGCCCAGGCCGCCGAACACCACGCCCCGCACCGGGCCGAGCAGCCAGGCGACCGCGCCGCTCTCGACTTCGCCCAGCTCGTTGGAGGCGCTGATGAACACGCCCGAGACGGCCGAGACGCGGCCGCGCATGGCGTCGGGGGTGACCAGTTGCACCAGGGTCTGGCGCACATAGACCGACAGCATGTCGGCCCCGCCCAGCACCGCCAGCGCCGCCACCGACAGCCACACCAGGTTGGACAGGCCGAAGACTACGGTGGCCGCGCCGAACACCGCCACGCCGGCGAACATGATCCGGCCGGCGTGGCGGCGGATCGGGTTGCTGGCCAGGTAGATCGCCACGAGGGTCGCGCCGATGGCCGGCGAGGCGCGCAGCAGGCCAAAGCCGCTGGGCCCGATGTTCAGAACGTCGCGGGCGAAGACGGGCAGCAGGGCCGTGGCCCCGCCCAGGATCACCGCGAACAGGTCCAGAGAGATCGAGCCGAAGACGATCTTGTTGTTCCACACATAGGCCAGCCCCTCCTTGATCAGTTCCAGGCGCGAGCCCGGCTGGGCCTCGGGCGTGGTCGACTTCTTGATGGCCGCCAGCAGGACCTGGCCGACGATGTAGAGCGCCGCCGCCCCGCCGAAGGCCAGGCCCGCCGAATGCGTCAGCAGAAGCCCGCCCAGGGCTGGTCCGGCGATCGAGGCCCCCTGCCAGGCCAGCGAGTTCCAGGCGATGGCGCGCGGCAGCAGCGGGCGCGGCACCAGCATCGGCCCCATGGCGCTGACCGCTGGCGACATGAAGGCCCGGCTGGCCCCGAAGAACACCGCCATGGTGAAAATCGGCCACAGGGCGTGGATGCCCCGCACGGCCATGAACAGCAGCACCAGCACGCTGAGCGTGTCGACGCCCAAGGTGATCATGGCGATGTGCTTGCGGCTGCGGCGGTCGGCGGTCTCGCCGGCGATCAGGGTCAGCAGGAACAGCGGCACGAACTGCGCCAGGCCGATCATGCTGACCATGAAGGCCGACTCGCCGATCGACATGGTCTGGCGGGCGATGGCGTAGACCTGCCAGCCCAGCGCCACGGCCTGGATCTGCACGCCCAGGGTGCCCGTGAACCGCGCCCCCCAGAACAGCAGGTAGTCGCGCTGGCGAAGCAGGGCGCGGGTCGAGGTGTCGGGATCGGCGGGGAGGGCGGAGGGGTCTGACATTTCGGCGCGGACCCTGCTCCTTGAGACGAAGCGTCGCAATCGCGTTTGTCTCATAAGCACGTCGATTTCGTTGACGTGGGGGTCATAGCGCCCTATGCCGCGCGCCTCTGCCACGGGGAGAGCGCCGCCGATGCGACGCCAACGACGAACCTGCGCCGCGCGGACCACCGTTCGCGCCTAACGCACCCCCGGGAACGGCGGCCGTCGCGGCCGCGTCACGCGCCGGGGATAAATCCCCCGTTCGCACCCGGATCCTCGTCGCCTCATGACCGCTTCTTCCGCCGCCCTCGTTCCGCAAGACGCCCCCTCGATCGAGCTCGAGGCCCCGCAGCACGCCGCCGCAGTCGAGGCGCTGGTCGACCGCGCCTTCGGGCCCGGCCGCTTCGCCAAGTCGTCCGAGCGGCTGCGCGAGAGCAACCATAAGCTCGACGCCTGCTCGTTCGTCGCCCTGCGCGGCGACCAGGTGATCGGCAGCGTGCGGCTGTGGCCGGTGACCATCGGCGGCAAGCCCGCCGCCTTCCTGGGCCCGCTGGCAGTGGATTCCGAGCGGCGCAGCGCGGGCCTGGGCCAGGCCCTGGTCGAGGCCGCCTGTCAGGCCGCGACGCAGGCCGGCTGGAACGCCGTGCTGCTGGTCGGCGACGCGCCTTACTTCGCCCGCATCGGCTTTTCCGCCGCGCCAGCCGCCAAGGTCGTGATGCCCGGCCCCGCCGACCAGCGCCGGGTGCTGCTCAAGGCCTTGGTCCCCGGCGGCGACGAAGGCTTCGAAGGGCGCGTGGCGGCTTCCTAGGGCTTCACGCTTGGCGTCAGGGGCGAAAACCTCGTCCCCCGGGTCGCGCCGCTGGCGCGGCCCGCCCGGGGCAGGCTTCGACAGGCTCAGGATGAGGTTTTTCTGCTGCCCGAGTCCTTACATGATCCTCATCCTGAGCTTGTCGAGGGACGAGGATCACGCACCGAAGCAGCATGTGAGACCATCCCCAGGCTTCGCTTGAGCCTGGGGCGCGCATGACCTAACTGAGGTCCATGCCCTCAGACACAGCCAGCTCCGGACTCGACGGCGTCGCCCAGGCCGCCAAGGCGGCCGGTGATGGGGCCGGCGGCGGCAAGGGCCTGCCGCCGGTGCACCTGTGGAACCCGCCCCACTGCGGCGACATCGACATCCGCATCGCCAGGGACGGGGTCTGGTTCCACGAGGGAACGCCGATCGGCCGCGAGGCCTTGGTGCGCCTGTTCTCGACCATCCTGCGGCGCGACCCCGACGGCTTCCATTTGGTCACCCCGGTGGAGAAGATGAGGATCACGGTCGAGGACGCGCCGTTCATCGCCGTGCGCGTCGACCGCGACGGCGAGGCCCTGCGTTTCCTGACCAATGTCGGCGACGAGGTCGTGGCCGGCCCCGACCACGCCATCCGCGTCGAGGAGGACCCCACGAGCGGCGAGCCGCGGCCCTATCTGCACGTGCGCCGGGGCCTGGAGGCGCTGATCGCCCGGCCGGTGTTCTACGAGCTGGTCGAGATGGCTGCCGAGCGCGACACCCCGGAGGGCCCGCGCTTCGGCGTGGCCTCGAACGGCGCTTGGTTCGCCGTGGGGCCTGTTGCGAGTGATCGGGCATGATCCCCCAGTGCAACGCCGCCGCCCGCCGGGACTTCATCAAGAGCCGGCTCGACCCGATCGAGGCCTACGACCCCAGCCTGAAGAACGACTGGCGCTCGGACTTCGACCTCAATCCGGGGATGAAGATCGACAATCCCCACGCCCTGCGGCCGGCCGCCGTGCTGATCGGCCTGGTGCAGCGGCCAGAGAGCCTGAACGTCATCCTCACCAGGCGCTCGGACACCCTGCGCAGCCACACCGGCCAGATCGCCTTTCCCGGCGGCCGCTGCGATCCGGGCGAGACGCCGTGGGGCACGGCCCTGCGCGAGGCCAACGAGGAGGTGGGCCTTGATCCCCGCTTCGTCGAGGTGGCCGGCCTGATCCAGGGCTACGCCACGGTGACCGGCTTCCACGTGACGCCGGTGGTCGGGTTCGTCGACCCGGCCTGCGAGCTGGTCGCCAATCCCGACGAGGTGGCCGACGTCTTCGAGACGCCGTTCGACTTTCTGATGGACCCCGCCAACCACCAGCGCCAGCACCGCGACACGCCCACCGGCCGGCGGTTCTTCTACGCCATGCCGTGGAACGAGCGGTTCATCTGGGGCGCGACGGCGGGGATGCTGCGGGCGCTGTACGAGCGGCTGCACCCCGAGAGCGTCGCGGTCGAGGCCTAAGATTCCGACAGTTGGGGACGAGCGCGTTTCCGCTCTTGGCGCGAGCGTCCATTCCCTGAAATAGTCGTTTGAAAGCAGGACGTACCGCCCGCGCCAACGGGCCGCGGCCTGCCGTTGCGTAAAGGGGGACGTCGCGTGGAAACCCAGACCATCGGCCAGCCGCCATGGATGGCATGGCCCGAGACCAAGGCGGTGATCGCCGCCCTGGAGGCCAAGGGCCGTCCGGGCTGCGCCCGCTTTGTCGGCGGCTGCGTGCGCAACACGCTGATGAACAAGCCGGTCGACGACATCGACATCGCCACCACGCTTACGCCCGACCAGGTGATCGAGGCGCTGGGCGAGGCGGGGCTGAAGGCCATCCCCACCGGAGTCGACCACGGCACGGTCACGGCCGTCTCCGGCAAGATCCCGTTCGAGATCACCACCCTGCGTCGCGACGTCTCCACCGACGGCCGCCGGGCGGTGGTGGCCTTCACCCATGCCTGGGAAGAGGACGCCCAGCGCCGCGACTTCCGCTTCAACGCCCTCTATGTCGACGGCGAGGGCCGGCTCTACGACCCCACCGGCCACGGGGTGCAGGACGCCAGGGACGGCAAGGTGGTGTTCGTCGGCGAGCCGATGACCCGCATCCGCGAGGACTACCTGCGCATCCTGCGCTTCTTCCGCTTCCAGGCCTGGTACGGCAAGGGCGAGCCCGACGCCAAGGCCCTGGCCGCCTGCAAGGCGCTCAAGGGCCTGGTCTCTGGCCGCGCCGCCGAGCGCACCCAGAAGGAGATCCTCAAGCTGCTGGCGGCCGAGGATCCGCGTCCGGCCCTGCGGCTGATGGCGGCCACCGGCGTGCTGGGCGCCATCCTGCCGTTCGTCAAGTCGCTGGCCCGCCTCGACGGCCTGGTCGCCATCGAGACCGAGCAATTGTTCGAGAACGACGTCGAGCTGCGCCTGGCCGCCCTGATCCCCGACGACGCCGTGCTGGCCCGCGAGCTGGCCGAGCGGCTGCGGCTTTCCAACGCCCTGAAGGAGCGGCTGATCGAGGCGGTCGGCACCTCGCCGCGCATCGTCTCGTGGATGAGCCCGCGCGAGGCCCGGCGGGCCGTCTATGCCCTAAGCCTGCGCACCTTCACCGACCGGGTGAAGCTGGCCTGGGCCGGCTCGACCCGGCCGGCCACCACCTCGCAGTGGCGCGCCTTGCTGGCCCTGGCCGAGAACTGGGATCCGCCGAGCTTCCCGATGACCGGCGAGGAAGTCATGCGCGCCGGCGTGCCCAAGGGCCCGCTGGTCGGCGAGGTGATGCGCGAGGTCGAGATCTGGTGGATCGACCAGGACTTCATCGAGGACAAGCTGTCGGTGATCGAGCGCCTGAAGGCGGTGGTCCAGGGCATGGCGGTTTGAGGCGCATGATGCTGGCGGCGGCGCTCGCGGTCCTGGCGGCGCCGTCCGTGGTCGAGGCGCGCGCGGCCTCGTCGGAAACGGTTCGCGCCGACGCGGCTGCGGCCCGCGCCGCCAGCCGCGCGATCCGGCACCGCGACACGTGGCCCTTCGCGACGCTCGACCAGGTCGCGGCCCTGGGCCAGTTCTGGACCTCCAACAGCCTCTACGCCCTCCGGGACGCGGGCGGCGAGCGCCGCTGGGTGATCCGGCGGGCGTTCGGCGACCTGGCGGGGAACAAGGGCCTTGTCTGGGCCGACTCCCGCACCTGCCCGGCCGTGAAGGCGGCGCTGGAGGCGATGGAGGCCCTGCCGCCGGTCCGCCCCGAGGCGCCCGGCGTGGGCGTGGAGGACATCAAGCCGCCGCCCCTGGACGGGATCGCTCACAGCTTCTGGAACCAGGGCGCGCGAACCGGAGCGAAAGGCGCGGCTGTCGCGATCACGATCGATGGCGACATGGACTCGCCCGTGGCCGGATGGTGGTCGCAGGCCGCGGCGAGCCTCAAGGGGTGCTGGAAGGGCGACGAGCCGGCCTGATCCCGCTCTGGCGGCTTGCCCGGCGGCGGCAACTCGTCCAACTGTCGTGGAAGCTGAGCGCTTCGCTTTCCCGGGCGCGAGTTGGGGGCCGCGAGTATGGCGCTGGTGTTTCGTCCGAACCGCATCATGGCGCTGTCGGTGCTGGCCCTGCTGGTGCTGGGCGGGGCGACGATCCTGGCGGCGCGCAGCTACGAGCAGCGCCTGGACAGCGTGCGCCACACCGTCGACGTCCAGCGCAAGCTGATGGTCGTGCTGTCGGACTTGCAGGACGCCGAGACCGGCCAGCGCGGCTATCTGCTGACCGGCAAGGATATCTACCTTTCGCCCTACCGCGCCGCCCGCGACCAGGTGGCCATCGATGTCGCCGAGCTGGAGAAGCTGGTGGCCGACAATCCCGAACAGGTGCGGGCCGTCGACGCGCTGCGGCCGCTGATGCGGACCAAGTTCGAGGAGCTGGACGCCACCGTCGCCCTGCGCCGCCAGGGCCGCGACAGCGAGGCGCTGGACATCATCCGCCGCGACCAGGGCCTGCGCACCATGGACGAGCTGCGCTCGCAGCTGGCCGGCATGTCGGCGCGCGAGACGGTGCTGCTGCGCGAGCGCATCGCCGCCAGCCGCCGGCTGAGCTACGGCCTGTTCGCCAGCCTGGCGGTGCTGGTGGGGGCGGCCTTCGCGGTGGTGCTGCTGTGGCTGGGCCATGCCCGCCGCGACGCGCGGGCGCTGGAGCGCGCGCACCTGGCCGAGGTCGACGCCAACGCCCGCCTGCGCCAGGAGGCGGCCGAGCGCGAGAGCGCCGAGGGCCAGGTCCGCCAACTGCAGAAGATGGAGGCCGTCGGCCAGCTGACCGGGGGCATCGCGCACGACTTCAACAACATGCTGGCGGTGATCATCGGCAATATCGAGCTGGCCCGCCGCCATAGCGACGACGCCGTCCGCCTGGACCGCCGGCTGCTGGCCGCCCAGGACGCCTCGGTGCGCGCCGCCACCCTGACCAAGCGCCTCCTGGCCTTCTCGCGCCGCCAGGCGCTGGAGCCGCGCTCGATCGACGTCAACGGCCTGGTCGCGGGCATGTCCGACATGTTGCTGCGCACCCTGGGCGAGACGATCCGCATTGAGACGGTGCTGGCCGGCGGCCTGTGGCGCACCTTCGCCGATCCGGCCCAGGTCGAGAGCGCGGTGCTGAACCTGGTGGTCAACGCCCGCGACGCCATGCCGGAAGGCGGCCGCCTGACCATCGAGACGGCCAACACCTATCTCGACGACGACTACGCCGCCCTGCATCCCGAGGCGGTCGCCGGCCAGTACGTGATGGTCAGCGTCACCGACACCGGCCACGGCATGTCGCCGGACGTGGCGGCCCAGGCCTTCGAGCCGTTCTTCACCACCAAGGGTCCGGGCCTGGGCACGGGCCTTGGCCTGTCGCAGATCTACGGCTTCGCCAAGCAGACCGGCGGCCACGCCCGCATCTATTCAGAGCCCGGCGCCGGAACCAGCGTGAAGCTGTACCTGCCGCGCGACTACGCCGTGGGCCGGGCCGAGCCGGTCGAGGCCCTGGCGGCCGAGCCCGCGCCCGGCTCGCCCGATCGCCTGATCGTCGTGGTCGAGGACGAGGACAGCCTGCGCCGCGTCAGCGTCGAGAGCCTGCGATCGCTGGGCTACACCGTCCGCCACGCGCCCGACGGCGAGACGGCCCTGCGGCTGATCGAGGAGCTGGGCTCGGTCGACCTGCTGTTCACCGACATCGTCATGCCGGGCATGACCGGCCGGCAGCTGGCCGACGCCGCCGCCCTGCTGCGGCCCGACCTGAAGGTGCTCTACACCACCGGCTATACCCGCAACGCCGTGGTCCACAACGGCGTGGTCGACCCGGGCGTGGCCCTGCTGCCCAAGCCGTTCACGGTGGAGCAGCTGGCCGCCAAGGTGGCCCAGGCGCTGCACTGAGGGTCTGCGCGGAGCGCTGAACGGATCGCCCCTCCGCCCGTTGTCTCCCAGAGCCAAGCTTGGGGGAGGGCGCGAAGGGTGACGTTGCAGCAGGGACTGTCCTTCGCGTTGGTGGGCGCCACGGTGCTTTGCTTCGTCTGGGGCCGCTGGCGCTACGACCTGATCGCCGTCGGGGCCCTGGCCGTCGGCGTGGTGTCGGGCCTGATCCCGGTGAAGAGCGCCTTCGACGGCTTTTCCAACGACATCGTCATCATCATCGCCAGCGCCCTGGTGCTGAGCGCGGCGGTGTCGCGGTCGGGGATCGTCGACACCCTGATGGCCCCGCTGCTGCCGCGGTTGAAGACCGCGCGCAGCCAGGCGCCGGTGATGGCGGCGATCACCGCGGTGCTGTCGATGGCCACCAAGAACGTCGGGGCCCTGGCCCTGATGATGCCCTCGGCCCTGCGCATGGCCAGGAACACCGGCGTGCCGCCGTCGCGGATCCTGATGCCGATGTCGTTCGGCTCGCTGGTCGGCGGGCTGGCGGTGCTGGTCGGCACCTCGCCCAACATCATCGTCTCCGAAGTGCGCCAGGAAGCGCTGGGCAAGCCCTTCGCCATGTTCGACTTCATGCCGGTGGGCGCGGCCCTGACGGTGATGGCCATCGCCTATCTGTCCTTCGCCTACCGCCTGCTGCCGGCCGGACGCGAGGCGGCGGTCGATATCGACGCGGCCCTGGCGGCCAACGCCTATGTCACCGAGGTCGAGATCCCCGACGACTGGAGCTTCGAGCAGAACCGGGTCGGCGACCTGAAACGCGCCGCCGAGGACGCCGTGGCGGTGGTGGCCATACTGCGCGGCCGCGAGCGGATCGCCTCGCCGCACGTCAACCGCAAGATCCTGCCCGGCGACGTGCTGCTGCTCGAGGGCCAGCAGCAGGCGCTGAACGAGCTGATCCTCAAGGCCCGCCTGCGCCTGTCCGACGCCAAGCGGCCGGTGGTGATGGACGAGCCGACCGACGAGGTGCGGGTGGTCGAGGCGGTGATCGGCGCGCAGAGCGACCTGATCGGCAAGACCGCCAAGGGCCTGGCCCTGAACGAAACCTACGGCGTCAACCTCTTGGGGGTCAGTCGGTCGGGCTATCGCCTGGCGGGGCGGCTGGCGACCATCCGCATGAAGGCCGGCGACATCCTCGTGCTGCAGGGAAGCGAGCAGCAGCTGCCCGGCGCGCTTCAGGCCCTGGGCTGCCTGCCGCTGGCCGAGCGCGAGGTGCGGCTGGGCGGGGTGCGCCATGCGATCCTGCCCGCCGCCATCCTGGCCGGGGCCATGGTGCTGGTGGCGCTGGGCGTGCTGCCGGTGGCGGCCGGCTTCTTTGCCGCCGCCGTGCTGGTGGTGGCCACCGGCGCCCTGCGCATGCGCGAGGCCTATGCCTCGCTGGAGGGGCCGGTGCTGGTGCTGGTGGCCGCGATGATCCCGGTCAGCGACACCATCCAGAAGAGCGGCGGCACCGACCTGATCGCCGCCTGGCTGTCGGGGGCCTTCGACGGCATGCCGCCGCTGCTGACCCTGACGGCGATGATGGCCGTGGCGATGCTGGCCACGCCCTTCCTCAACAACGCCGCCACCGTGCTGATCGTCGCCCCCATCGGGCTTGGCCTGGCCGAGCGGCTGGGCCTCAGCCCCGACCCGTTCCTGATGGCCGTGGCGGTGGGGGCCGGCTGCGACTTCCTCACCCCCGTCGGCCACCAGTGCAACACCCTGGTGCTGGGGCCGGGCGGCTACCGGTTCGGCGACTACGCCCGCCTGGGCGCGCCGTTGTCGCTGCTGATCCTGCTGACGGCGCCGGCCCTGATCGCGCTGGTCTGGCCCCTGGCCGGGCGTTGACGGTTGGGGAAGGCTTGCCGCGCCGCGAAACCTGCCCTCATAGTCAGCCCACCGCGAGGGCTGACGGGGAGCGTCATGGCGACGGGCACTGTGCTGTGGTTCGACACCGCCAAGGGCTTTGGCGCCATCGCGCCCGACGGCGACGACGGATCCGAGATCCGCGTCAGCGCCGCCGCGGTCGAGCGGGCGGGCCTGCCGCCGCTCGAGGATGGCCAGATCATCGCCTACGAGCTGGAACGCGACCCGTTCAGCGGCCAGATGGTGGCCGGCAAGCTTAGGGGCTGAGCTTTCACGTCTTCATCCCGGCCGGAGGCTCGCGCAGCGGGCCGTAGAGCCGGGACCCAGGGGCCGCCGCATCGAGCCGGCCGTCGCCGGGCGGCGAACCCACACGTGGAGCCTAGTCCGCCTAGGGCCCGGATAAGCGCTGCGCGCTTTCCGGGATGGCGGTGGATGGGGTGGTGAGTGTCAGCGCAGCTCGAAATAGGCCGTGCCGTCGCCCTCGGTGTGGGCGACGATGGCGATCAGGTGCTCGGTCCCGTCGTCGAGGGTCAGGCGGGCGTCGCCGGCCCGGAAGGCCTGGCGCATGGCCTCGGGCTCGCCCGTCAGGCTGCCCTTGCCGATGCGGCGACCGCCGGGGGCGGCCGAGACCTGCAACGAGAATGCGATCGCCTGGCTTTCGCGGGCGATGGTCAGGGCGCCTTGGCCCGTACGCGGAACGGCTGAACTTTTACGCATGGCACGATAACGCGTAGCTTGGCCTTTTGCTCCCGCCGCCAGAAAAAGATCCGGGGGAGGGCGGATGTGAAAAAGAAAAACAGGCCGCCCCGACACCCGGCTCTTCCCTGAAGAAATGAAATCGCTTGTGTTGTTATCCACAGGCAGGCATTATGAGCCCATCGAATATCGACACGGTTCGGCCGCTCTCCACGCTTGTTCTTAGGATCGAGCGCCCGAGTCCATCCAAAACCTCACCGACAATTTGATCGTGCGGACCATCTTGGCCGTGCGGCTGCTCCTGTTTGCAAGGATATCTCCCATGACCACCGGCACCGTGAAGTGGTTCAACTCCACCAAGGGCTTCGGCTTCATCCAGCCCGACGACGGCGGCGCGGACGTGTTCGTCCACATCTCGGCCGTCGAGCGCTCGAGCCTCGGCTCGCTGAACGAAGGCCAGAAGATCGCCTTCGAGCTGGAGCGCGACCAGCGCAGCGGCAAGATGTCGGCCGGCCAGCTCCAGGCCGCCTGATCCCATACGCCGTCTCGCCCGCGGGATCCTCCCGCGGGCGTTCTCGAAAGGATCTCGATGAGCTCACCGCAAAACGTCGGCCACGCCGAGCGTCTCCAGACCGCCGCACGGGCCAAGGCGGCCCTGCTGGCCAAGTTCAAGCCGAAGGAGACCGTCACCGATCCCCACTTCGAAGACCGCGCCGCCCTGCGCGCGGCCGAACTCGCCGCCGTCCGCAAGGAACGCTCGGCCGCACGGGCCCTCGTCCGTGCCGGGAACATCGGGCGCCAGGAGGCCCTGATCGAAGAAGCACTTGCAGCAAAGCGTGGGGCGCGTAAGGAACGCAAGGCGCTCACCAACGCTGAAGCCAAGGCGAAGCGCGACGCCCGCTACGCCGCGCGCAAGGCCCGGGCCTGACGCGCGGACCTTCTGTTCAGGGGAACCGCCAATGGCCCGCAAGCCGAACTACAATTTCGAACGCCAGGAACGCGAGCGCCTGAAGGCGGCCAAGGCCGCGGAGAAAGCCGCAGAGAAGGCCGCCGAACGCGCCGCCAAGCGGGCGGAGTCCGGCGAGGACGCCCAGGGCGAAGGCGAGCCCTCGACCTGAAACCCGCAGACCCCTGCTCCGGCGCGGGACCCGGTTACTTCTTTTCCGGGTTCCGGACCGACGGGCCTTCCATCTTGGAGGTGTCGGTGTTGATCGGCGGCAGGTTGGCCGGGCGGCCGGTCAGGTTCTCGATCGGATAGACCTTGGCGCACTTGAGCCACTTGCCGGCCCAGGCTGCGTCCTGGCGCGCGTCGCACCTCGCCTTCGGCCAGACCCACAGGTAGTGGTAGCCGAACACGCCGACGATGCTGGCGATGAAGATGCCCACGAAGATGATCTTCAGGCGGTTGATGGCGCGGTTCATGGCGGCGTCTTAAGCACCAGGCGCGCTATGTGGCTAGCCCCATTTCGCAGGCCCGGTTTCCATCGGGCGCCGACAGGCTGGCGAAGGTGTCGTACATTTGTTTGAATGATCCTTGAAAAAGCGCATTACGCTTACGTCAGGGGAAACTTGCAAACCTGCGCGGACGCGGTAAGTCGATTGTCCAAGCAGGGGAAACCTCGAAAGAGAAGCAGCCAGGAGGCGGCGTAGACCGATGAAGGTTCTGGTCCCGGTCAAACGGGTTATCGATTACAACGTGAAGGCTCGGGTGAAAGCCGACCAGACGGGCGTCGACCTGGCGAACGTCAAGATGTCGATGAACCCGTTCTGCGAGATCGCGGTCGAAGAGGCTGTGCGCCTCAAGGAAAAGGGCGTTGCGACCGAGGTCGTCATCGTCTCGATCGGCCCGGCTCAAGCCCAGGAAACCATCCGCACGGCCCTGGCCATGGGCGGCGACCGCGGCGTCCTGATCACCAGCGACGCCGACCTCGAGCCGCTGGCCGTGGCCAAGCTGCTCAAGGCCGTGGTGGCCGAGGAGCAGCCCGGCCTCGTCCTGATGGGCAAGCAGGCCATCGACGGCGACAACAACGCCGTGGGCCAGATGCTGTCGGCCCTGCTCGACTGGCCGCAGGCGACCTACGCCTCGGCGATCGAGATCAATGGTTCGGCCGCCAAGGTCACCCGTGAAGTCGACGGCGGTCTTCAGACCCTCGACGTCGACCTGCCGGCCGTGATCACCGCCGACCTGCGCCTCAACGAGCCGCGCTACGCCAGCCTTCCCAACATCATGAAGGCCAAGAAGAAGGAAATCGCGCAGAAGACCGTCGCCGACTACGGCGTCGACGTCGCTCCGCGCCTGACCGTCGTCAAGGTCACCGAGCCGCCGAAGCGCTCGGCCGGCATCAAGGTCGAGACCGCCGCCGACCTCGTCTCCAAGCTCACGACCGCGGGGGTGCTGTAATGGCCGTTCTCGTCATCGCCGACAACGACAACGCGCACCTGCGCGACGGCACCCACAAGACCGTCACCGCCGCCCTGAAGCTGTCGGGCGACGTCGACGTGCTGGTGCTGGGCAAGGACGTCTCGGGCGTGGCTGAAGCCGCCGCCAAGATCGCCGGCGTCCGCAAGGTTCTGGTCGCCGAGAGCGACGCCCTGGGTCACGGCGTCGCCGAAGCTCAGGCCGAAGCGGCCCTGGCGCTCGCGGGCAATTACGACGCGATCCTCGTCCCGGCCACCGCCGGCGGCAAGAACTTCGCCCCGCGCATCGCCGCCAAGCTCGACGTCGCCCCGATCAGCGACATCATCGAGGTGGTGTCGGCCGACACCTTCGTGCGCCCGATCTACGCCGGCAACGCGCTGGAGACCGTCCAGTCGTCCGACGCCAAGAAGCTGATCACCGTGCGTCCGACCGCCTTCGCGGCGGCCGGCGAGGGCGGCTCGGCTTCGGTCGAGAGCGTCTCGGGCGCCGATGCGGCCAAGACCCGCTTCGTCAGCGAAGAGATGGTCAAGTCCGACCGTCCGGAACTGGCCGCGGCCAAGATCGTCGTCTCGGGCGGCCGCGCCATGGGCTCGGCCGAAGAGTTCCAGGCGGTCATCGAGCCCCTGGCCGACAAGCTGGGCGCCGCCGTCGGCGCCAGCCGCGCCGCCGTCGACGCCGGCTACGCCCCGAACGACTACCAGGTCGGCCAGACCGGCAAGGTCGTCGCCCCGCAGCTCTACATCGCCGTGGGCATCTCGGGCGCCATCCAGCATCTGGCCGGCATGAAGGACTCCAAGGTGATCGTCGCGATCAACAAGGACGCCGACGCGCCGATCTTCCAGGTCGCCGACTACGGCCTGGTCGCCGACTATAAGTCGGCCGTGCCGGACCTGATGAGCGCGCTCACCGCCGCCGGCAAGTAAGGCGTCTCGCTTCGTCGAGAACGGAAGGCCCGGGAGCAATCCCGGGCCTTTTTGCGTTTCAGGCGCCATCCGCAATCCCTCTCTCTAAGAGAGAGGGTTCCTTGGAGGAGCTGGCTCCCGTTTTTGATCTATATCTTCCGCAAAACCCCTTATGCGGCCGCCCGGATTTGCCTGTTATCGGGCTTGGGCTTAAGCCGATCCCATGACGCAACAAGCCGACACCCTTTCCGATCTCGACGCCCGGAAGGCCCGCGCCCGGGCCTGGTTCGAGAGCCTTCGCGACCAGATCTGCGCCGCCTTCGAGACCCTCGAGGACGAGGCGCCGGCCGAGCTCTATGGCGACCAGCCGGGCCGCTTCGAGCTGAAGCCGTGGGATCGCCCGGCCGGCGGCGGCGGGGTGATGGGCATGATGCGCGGGCGCCTGTTCGAGAAAGTCGGGGTTCACGTTTCCACGGTGTTCGGGACCTTCCCGCCGGAGATGGCCAAGACCATGCCGGGCGCCGCCGAGGATCCGCGGTTCTTCGCCACCGGCATCAGCCTGATCGCGCACATGACCAATCCGCGCGTGCCGGCCGTGCATATGAACACCCGCTTCATCGCCACCACCAAGGGCTGGTTCGGCGGCGGCGGCGACCTGACGCCGCTGCTGGGCTACCAGCGCCAGCAGGACTTCCCCGACGCCATCGACTTCCACGCCGCCTACAAGCGCGCCTGCGACAGGCACGATCCGGACTGGTACGCCAAGTACAAGGCCTGGTGCGACGAGTACTTCTTCCTGCCCCATCGCAACGAGCCGCGCGGCATCGGCGGCATCTTCTACGACCACCACGACAGCGGCGACTGGTCCAAGGACTTTGAATTCACCCAGGACGTCGGCCGGGCCTTCCTCGAGATCTACCCGACCCTGGTGCGCCGCCGGATGAACGAGGCCTGGACCCCCGAGGAGCGCGAGCAGCAGCTGATCCAGCGCGGCCGCTACGTCGAGTTCAACCTGCTCTACGACCGCGGCACGATGTTCGGGCTGAAGACCGGCGGCAACACCGAGTCGATCCTCAGCTCCATGCCCCCCGAGGTGAAGTGGCCGTAAGTTAAACTCCTCCCCCGCAAGGCGGGGGAGGGGGACCACGAAGTGGTGGAGGGGGGCGGGGTCAGGCGCAGAGGTCTGTCGATCGCCCCCTCTTGGCGAACGCCGTTACCTCAAGGTTGCGTCGCCTGGCCTTTCAGCCTTAGCTTGACCGCATGGCCCTCCTGCTCGCCCTCGCCCTGTCCGCAGCCCTCGTCCCGCCGCGCGAGGTCGAGGCGTTCCACGAGGCCGTCCTCGCCGAGATCGGCCATCACGAGAGGCTTCGCAGCCGATCCGTGGAGGTCAACTGGTATCGAGCCGCCGGCGGCGACCGCAGCCGGCTGCACGTCGCCGACTTCAAGTGCGATCAGCCCGTCGGCCGTCGCACGTGCCAGTTCACGCTGATCCGCGACGGCGGGCCGGTCGAGCTGCGCGGCGAGACGGTCGCCGACCGGCTGAGCTGCTCGGCGCGGTTCCAGCGCAATCTCCGTGGCGGCTCCCCGGCCTGGCTCGTCGAGCGCCGGCTGCGCGTGCCGCGCGGGTCGTTCACGGGCACGACGCTGCGCTGCGAGCCCGCCTGAAGCGTCCTGAGTTTTCTATGCGTCATCCCGGACAAGCCCTGCGGGCTTTCCGGGATGACGAGAAGTAAGCGATTGGAATGATTGGATCCGATACGCCGCTCAACTAAGCCTGCCCCTAGACCGCCAGGCACACCACCTGGGCCACGCGCAGGTCGCGGCGCAGGCCGTCGGCGATGCGGCCGTAGTTGTCGGTGGTGATGGCCTCGCCCGGGGCGAATTCGGGGACGCTGGCGTCGCCGCCGCGGCGGGGCGTGCGGGCGATCAGGGTGCGCATGCTCTCGGGCGCGGTGGTGTAGATGCGGCCGCGGCGCGGCGACTCCGCCACCGTGACGCCGATCACGCGGCCGGCGCTGTCCAGGGCCGGGGCGCCGGAAAGGCCCGCCAGGGTGCCCTTCAGATTGTCGGTGCGGCCGACCTCGGCCCAGACCAGCACCGGCTCGGTGCGGGCCCCGCGTCCGTGGATCACCAGGTTCTCGCGGCCGATCAGGCGCGAGGCCACCTCGCCGGCGTGGCCCTGCGGGAAGCCGGGATGGAAGGCCCGCATGCCCTTGCGCGGGTCGGCGAGGTTCACCGGCATGGCCGGGGCGCCGCCCTCGGTGGTCAGGATGGCCGCGTCGAAGCGCGGGTCGATGGTCACCCGCGCGGCCACGCCGCGGCCGTCTGCGACCAGGATGGCGGCCTGCTTGCAGCCGTCGACCACGTGGCGGGCGGTCAGCCAGACGCCGTTCTGCCCCACCGAGAAGGCCGTGCCCGAGGCCGGCTCCTGCTTGTCGGGCACCTGCACCACGATCGACGGGTCGAAGGGCGAGGCCGGGCCCAGGGGCACGCCTTCCTCGCCGGGCACCGGCGGCGGCGGCGGAGGCGCGTCGGCGCGCTCCTGGCGGCCGACGGCGACCACCAGAAGGGCGGCGACCACGGCGCCGTAGACCAGCCAGTCTGGAAGCTTGGGGAAATGCACGCGCCCCGCTCCGCCCGTTCCTTTCGCCTCAGCCCGCCACGCCGGCGGCGATGATGATGGCGGTGGCCAGCTTGGCGCCCACCAGCAGGGCGGCGGCCGAGACCTCGCCCTCGTTGATCCGCTCGGGCAGGCCCTTGAGCATCATGTCGGTCAGGCGGAAGACCAGCAGCTGCAGCGCCAGCGTGGCCACGCCCCACAGCAGGATCTCGATCACCGATGTCGAGGCCGCCAGCGAGGCGGCCAGCGGTATGGCCAGGCCCGTCATCACCCCGCCCAGCGACAGGGCGGCCGCCGCATTGCCCTCGCGGATCAGCTTGATCTCGCGATGCGGGGTCAGGAGGATGTAGATCGCCGCTCCGGCGATCAGCATGGCCATGGTCACGCCCACATGGGTCAGGGTCGTCAGCAGGCCGTTGGCGAAGGCCTGGATCTCGGGCGACTGGATCTGAGGCATGTTTACGCGACCCCCTGGGACTTGAGGGGCAAGCTCTAACACGGGTTGGCGAGACTTGCGTAGGGGGCTCGCGTGGGAGGGGACCCCCCATATCCTCCCGTCATTCCCGCGCTTGTGGCGGGAATGACGGGCTAGAAGGGAGGACCGCAATGCGCCCCTAAGCCGCGTCGTCGGCGTCGTCTTCCAGCATGCCGGCCATGGCCGCCATCGACAGCTTGCGCAGGGCGCTGGCGCGGACCTTTTCGCTCTCGCTCTTCAGCTGGCCGCAGGCCGCGAGAATGTCGCGGCCGCGCGGGGTGCGGATCGGCGAGGAGTAGCCGGCCTTGTTGAGGATCGCCGCGAAGGTCTCGATCGCGCCCCAGTCCGAGCATTCGTACTGGCTGCCCGGCCACGGGTTGAACGGGATCAGGTTGATCTTGGCGGGGATGCCCTTGATCAGCTTGACCAGCGCACGGGCCTCGTCGGGGCTGTCGTTGACGCCCTTCAGCATCACGTACTCGAAGGTCACCCGGCGCGCGTTGCTCAGGCCCGGATAGGCGCGGATGCCCTCCATCAGCTGGGCGATCGGGTACTTCTTGTTCAGCGGCACCAGCACGTCGCGCAGCTCGTCGTTGGTGGCGTGCAGGCTGATGGCCAGCATGGCCTGGGTCGTATTGCCCAGCTTCTCCAGCATCGGCACGACGCCCGAGGTCGACACCGTGATCCGGCGACGCGAGATGCCGATGCCCTCGTTGTCGCTGATGATCTCGATGGCGTCCGAGACCTGGCCCAGATTGTACAGCGGCTCGCCCATGCCCATGAACACGATGTTCGACAGCAGGCGGTCTTCCTTGTCCGACGGCCATTCGGCCAGGTCGTCCTTGGCGATCTGCACCTGGGCGACGATCTCGGCGGTGGTCAGGTTGCGCACCAGCGGCTGGGTGCCGGTGTGGCAGAAGCTGCAGTTCAGCGTGCAGCCGACCTGGCTGGACACGCACAGGGCCCCGACCCGGCCGACGGACGGAATATAGACGGTCTCGACCTCGATGCCGGGGGCCATGCGGATCAGCCACTTGCGGGTGCCGTCCTTGGAGACCTGGCGCTCGACCACCTCGGGGCGGGCGATGGTGAAGGTCTCGGCCAGCCGCGCGCGGGTTTCCTTGGCCACGTCGCTCATCTGGGCGAAATCGGTGACGCCGCGATGGTGGATCCAGCGGAACACCTGGGTGGCGCGCATCTTGGCCTTGCCGTGCTCGACCACGCCGCTCTGCGTCAGGGCGGCGATCAGCTGCGGGCGGGTCAAGCCCGACAGGTTGACGGGCGGCTTGGCCGCGTCAGTCGAGGGCGTGACGCGGGACAGGTCGAGGGTGACGCTCAAGGGGCGGTCCGGGAAATTCGAGGAATGTGCGGGGTCGAGGCGGGGATATAGCAGATGTGAGGCGGTTTTCCAAAACCAGGACCCTCTCCCTGTGGGAGAGGTGTCGCCGAAGGCGACGGAGAGGGGAGTGGCTGATGACCTTCCAGCTCAGCGGCAGCTGAAAACGGCCCCCCTCCGGCCCTTCGGGCCACCTCCCCCAGAGGGGAGGATCTATTGGCGCCGAGATGCTCCCCCTTTGGGGGAGCTGTCGCGGAGCGACTGAGGGGGTCCCCCTTCGACAATCCCCCCATCTCCCGCTAAACCGCGCCCATGCCGTTCACCGCCACCGTCATGACCATGTTCCCCGAGGCCTTCCCCGGCCCGCTCGGCGTCTCGATGATCGGGACCGCCTGGAAGGAGGCCGACCTGTGGCGATTGGAAACACTGGACATTCGCGCCTTTTCCAAGGATAAGCGCGGCTTCCTCGACGACACCCCCGCGGGTGGCGGCGCGGGAGCCGTGCTCAAAGCGGACGTCATCGCCTCTGCGCTGGATAGCCTGGAGCTCGATGGGCGGCCGCTTTTGTACATGAGCGCCCGGGGCAGGCCCCTGACCCAGGCGCGCGTAAGGGAGTGGTCCAAGGCGCCTGGCGTCGTGGTGCTGTGCGGCCGCTTCGAGGGGGTGGACCAGCGGGTGCTAGACGCGCGCGGGTTCGAGGAGGTCTCCGTCGGAGACGCGGTTCTCGCCGGTGGCGAGGCGGCGGCGATGGTGGTGATCGAGGCGTGCGTTCGACTGGCCCCGGGTGTGCTGGGGAACATCGAGAGCACGCTGGAAGAAAGCTTCGAGGACGGCCTCCTCGAGCATCCGCAGTACACGAGACCGCGGACGTTCGAAGGGCTCGACATCCCCGAGGTGCTGCTGTCGGGCGACCACAAGAAGGTCGACCAGTGGCGGCGCAGTATGCGTGAAGAAACGACCCGCGAGCGGCGTCCCGACCTCTGGGAAAAGCATCTCGCCAATCAACAGGCAAAAGGCGGCCCGAAAACGGGTAAGCCCAAGGAGAAATGATCATGGCGATCAACATCATCGCTCAGCTCGAGCAAGAAGAATCGGCCCGTCTGCTGGCCGTCCGCGCGATCCCGGAATTCCGTCCCGGCGACACCCTGCGCGTCAACGTGAAGATCAAGGAAGGCGAGCGCGAGCGCGTCCAGGCCTACGAAGGCGTCTGCATCGCCCGTCAAGGCGCTGGCCTCCACGAGAGCTTCACTGTCCGCAAGATCTCGTTCGGCGAAGGCGTGGAGCGTCTGTTCCCGATCCTGTCGCCGAGCATCGAAAGCATCGAAGTCAAGCGTCGCGGCGTCGTCCGTCGCGCCAAGCTGTACTACCTGCGCGACCGTCGCGGTAAGTCGGCCCGTATCGCCGAGCGCGTCAACGTCCGCAAGGACGCCGAATAAGCAGCTCGCTCGCTACGGCGAAGTGTTCGAAGGCCCCGGCGGAAACGCCGGGGCCTTTTGCTTTTGCGGTTGCTCTCTCCGGGCGTGTTGCGCAATCTTGGCGCGAGTGGGCGGGGAGGGTGTCATGCGGCGCAGGGCGATGGCGGCCGGCCTGCTGGCGATCGCGATACTGGCGAGCGCGGGGGCGCCGTTGACGACCCCGAACCTGCCCCAGACCAGGGACGAGCCCGAGCTTCTGGCGCCCAACGGCCGGCGGGGGATGGAGATCGATCTCAACGAGATCCGCATCTTCTTCGCCGGCGGCTATGACGGCGACTGGATCCGCCGGGCCGACATGAAGCCGGTGCGCCGCGTGCACCACATGACTTTCTACCAGGTCAGGGGGCGGCTCTATGTCGACCGCGACGGCGACCAGGTCATCGACGCCGGCGCCTTCTACGTTCCCAAGACCGGGCTGGTGCTCGCCGACTGGAACTGCGACGGCCGGGGCGACCAGATCCTGCTCAGCATGCGTCCCGTGCCCAAGGGTTCGTGGGAGGGGCTGCTCAAGCGCGTCCGCGAGGAGGACGCCAAGGCCCCGGCCCGCTGAACGGCCAAGCTTTGTGCATAAGCACGCATCTTGACGGATCGTTGTTCTGTGGCATGATGATTTCACCCTCGCTGTTCAGACACGGCGGGCTTCCAGACCGTCTCCTTTCTAGTGGACGGCCCTCTTCAGGCGGAGCCATCGGCCCCTGGAGTGTACAAACGATGCCAGGGCGCGCCGACAGGTCACTACGACCGGCGCGCCCTTAGTCGTTAGAGGTTGCGTTCAATGGTCCTCGTCCTGCCGGATGGGGACCAAGGCGACCGTCGCTCTCGAGCCTTCAGGCCAGGCTTCGGGGCAAGAAATGTGCGCCCGGACGTTGTTTGCACGCTTCCCCGGGGCAGGATCGATCGCTGCTTGGCGGTCACACAGCGGATTTTCGGCGTTTCCTCGCTTTACGCGCCCGCCCATCGGGCCTAGATGCGGATCGCTATGACCCGCGCAACAAAGACCCTCTACGACAAGATCTGGGACGCCCACGTCGTCAACGAAACCGACGGCGAGGCCATCCTCTACATCGACCTGCACCTGATCCACGAGGTGACCACGCCGCAGGCCTTCGCCGGCCTTCGCGCCGCGCGTCGCCCCGTGCGCCGGCCCGACCGCACGCTTGCGGTGGCCGATCACAACGTGCCGACCGAGAACCAGGCCGCCGGCGTCGACGCCGTGGCGGACGAGGAGGCGCGCCTCCAGCTCCAGACGCTGGGCCGCAACGTCGCCGACAACGGGATCGAGTATTTCCCGATGGGCGACATCCGCAACGGCATCGTCCACGTGGTCGGTCCCGAGCAGGGTCGCACCCAGCCGGGCATGACCATCGTCTGCGGCGACAGCCACACCTCGACCCACGGCGCCTTCGGGGCCCTGGCCCACGGCATCGGCACCTCGGAAGTCGAGCACGTGCTGGCCACCCAGACCCTGCGCCAGAAGAAGGCCAGGAACATGCTGGTCCGCGTCGACGGCCAGTTGGGTCCGGGCGTGACGGCGAAGGACATCGCCCTGGCCGTCATCGGCGAGATCGGCACGGCCGGCGGCACCGGCTACGTCATCGAATACGCCGGCGAGGCCGTGCGCAGCCTGACCATGGAGGGCCGCATGACCCTCTGCAACCTGACCATCGAGGGCGGCGCCAAGGCCGGCCTGGTCGCGCCGGACGAAACCACCTTCGCCTATGTGCAGGGCAAGCCCGCCGCGCCGAAGGGCGCGGCCTGGGACATGGCCGTCAGCCACTGGAAGACCTTCTTCTCGGACGAAGGCGCCGTCTTCGACCGCACCGTCGTCATCGACGGCGCGGCCCTCGTGCCGATGGTCACCTGGGGCACCAGCCCCGAGGACGTCGTGCCGATCACCGGCAATGTTCCCGAGCCGGAAAGCTTCGCCACCGCCGACAAGCGCGCCGCCGCCCATCGCGCTCTCGACTACATGGGCCTGACCGCCGGCCAGCCGATCTCGGAAGCCAAGATCGACCGCGTCTTCATCGGCTCGTGCACCAACAGCCGCATCGAGGACATGCGCGCCGCCGCCGCCGTGGTGCAGGAAGCCTTCCTGCACGGCCGCATGGTGGCCCCGCACGTCAAGGCGATGGTCGTGCCGGGCTCGGGCCTGGTCAAGGAACAGGCCGAGTCCGAAGGCCTGGACGCCATCTTCAAGGCCGCGGGCTTCGACTGGCGCGAGCCGGGCTGCTCGATGTGCCTGGGGATGAACCCCGACCGCCTGGAGCCGGGCGAACGCTGCGCCTCGACCAGCAACCGCAACTTCGAGGGCCGTCAGGGCCGCGGCGGCCGCACCCACCTCGTGTCGCCCGCCATGGCGGCGGCGGCGGCGATCGCCGGTCACCTGGTCGACGTGCGCGCCCTGCTGTCGGAGACGAACTGATGCAAGCCTTTACCCGTCTCGACGGCCGCGCGGCGCCCCTGTCGCTGGCCAATATCGACACCGACCAGATCATCCCCAAGCAGTTCCTCAAGACCGTCGAGCGCGAGGGCCTGGGCAAGGGCCTGTTCTTCGACTTCCGCTTCGATCCGAACGGGAACGAGATCGAGGGCTTCGTGCTCAATCGCCCCGAATACAAGGGCTCGTCCGTGCTGATCGCCGGCGACAACTTCGGCTGCGGCTCCTCGCGCGAGCACGCTCCGTGGGCCCTGATGGACTTCGGGATCATGTGCGTGATCTCGACCAGCTTCGCCGACATCTTCAACAACAACTGCTTCAACAACGGCCTCTTGCCCGTGGTGCTGGCGGCCGACGAGGTCGCGGTGCTGATGGACGAGGCCAAGGGCGGCAACCACATGGTCAGCGTCGACCTGGAAGCCCAGACGGTGGTCTCGCCCTCGGGCAAGACCTTCAGCTTCCAGATCGATCCGGTGCGCAAGGAGAAGATGCTGAAAGGCCTCGACGCCATCGGCGAGACCTTGCAGCACGCCACCGACATCGACGTCTTCGAAAGCAAGCGCGCCATCGGCCAGCCCTGGCTGGAGAACTGAAGGCGTGCTCCCTCCCCCTCGATGGGGGAGGGCTGGGGTGGGGGTGACTGCGGCGGCTGGGTTCGCGCTACATCCTGACAGGCTTCCACCCCCATCCCCGACCCTTCCCCCATCAAGGGGGAAGGGGGAGTGTTTTGAATGACCCTGATCCTCGCCGGCTCCATCCGCATCGCGCCCGAGCGCCTCGAAGACCTGCGTCCGCACCTGGCGGCCCAGGTGGACGGATCGCGCGGCGAGCCGGGCTGCCTGGACTACGCGCTGACCGAGGACCCCCTCGATCCGGGGCTGATCCGCGTTTTCGAGCACTTCACCGACGAAGCGGCCTTGGCCTTCCATCGCGCTTCGCCGCATATGGCCGCGTGGCGCGCGGCCTGCGCAGAGCTTGGCGTATACGAGCGCCGCATGTCCTCCTTCGACGTTTCCGCCTATCGCGAGATCTGAAATGGCTACGCTTCTCCTGCTCCCCGGCGACGGCATCGGTCCGGAAGTCTGCGCGGAGGTGCGCCGCGTGGCGGCCGCCCTCGTGCCCAGCCTGGTGGTCGAGGAAGCCATCTACGGCGGCGCCAGCTACGACGCCCACGGCACGCCGCTGACCGACGAGGTCCGTGATCGCGCCCTGGCCAGCGACGCGGTGCTGATGGGCGCCGTCGGCGGTCCCAACTGGGCGGACGCCCCGCGCCACCTGCGCCCGGAAGCCGGCCTCCTGAACCTGCGCAAGGCGATGAACGTCTACGCCAACCTGCGCCCGGCCTACTGCTTCGAGGCCCTGGCTGGCGCTTCCAGCCTGAAGACCGAGCTGGTCTCGGGCCTGGACATCATGTTCGTTCGCGAGCTGGTCGGCGGCGTCTATTTCGGCGAGCCGCGCGGCATCGACGTGCTGCCCGACGGCCAGAAGAAGGGCTACGACACCGCCCTCTACACCACCAGCGAGATCGAGCGCGCCGGGCGCGTGGCCTTCGAGCTGGCCCGCGGCCGCAAGAACAAGGTCCACTCGGCCGAGAAGTCGAACGTGATGGAATCGGGCCTGCTGTGGAAGCAGGTGATCACCGAACTGCACGCCCGCGAATATCCGGATGTCGAGCTGGAGCACATCCTGGCCGACAACTGCGCCATGCAGCTGGTGCGCGCCCCCAAGCAGTTCGACGTCATCGTCACCGACAACCTGTTCGGCGACATCCTGTCGGACGCGGCGGCCATGCTGACCGGCTCGCTGGGCATGCTGCCCTCGGCCGCCATCGGCGATCCCAACAAGCCGGGCCTCTACGAGCCGATCCACGGCTCGGCCCCCGACATCGCCGGCAAGGGCCTGGCCAATCCGCTGGCCGCCATCCTGTCGTTCGAGATGGCCCTGCGCTGGTCGCTGAAGGAAGTCGAAGCCGCCGACCGCCTGCTGGCCGCGGTCAAGGGCGCCCTCGACGCGGGCGCGCGCACCCGTGATCTCGGAGGTGAACTGTCTACTGTTCAGATGGGTGATGCGGTATTGTGTCGCATCTGAATAAGTAGAATAGCGCCGTTATTTCGGCGTTTTACAATTTCTGCTTAAGTTTTTTCGCCCAGTTCCTGCACTCATCAAATGATAAGTCGGGACCTGGGCGAAATGCGTTTCAACGACCTGAAGATATCGGCGAAGCTGGGGATCGCGTTCAGCGCCCTGATCATCGCCTTCGTGATTTCGTCGGGCGTGGTGTTCACCAGCCTGCAGCGCATCCAGGAGGCCTCGGTCTCCAACCAGCGCAGTCTCTCCCTGGCCACCGAGGCCGAGGTGATGATGACCCTGGTCCTCGAGCAGCAGAACGCCCTGCGCGCCTACGCCCTGCTCGGCGACGACAGCTTCGCCCAGACCTACAAGGAAGGCGTTGGCCAGTTCGACCAGGCGCTGGACGCCTTCGAGGCCAAGACCACCGTTCCCGAACAGAAGGCCCGCATCCAGCGCCTGCGTGGCGCGATGGGCGAATGGCGCAAGACCATCGCCGAGCCCGCCATGACGGCGATGGCCAACGACCCGGTGATGGGCCGCGTCTCCGCTGGCGAACTGATGGGCCGCAAGAGCCTCACCGAAATCCGCGCCGTTCAGGACGAGCTGACGGCCGCCGCCAGCGAGCGCGTCGCCCTGCGCGCCAAGGAAATGAAGCAGGCCATGGACATGGCCATCCTGTCGCTGGTGCTGGGCGGGATCGCCGCCCTGGTCATCGCCGGCCTGATGGGCTGGATGCTGTCGGGCACCATCGGCGCCTCGGTCGCCGCCATGACCGCCGCCATGCGCCGCCTGGCCTCGGGCGACAACACCATCGAGGTCCCCGCCGTCGGCCGCAAGGACGAGGTCGGCCAGATGGCCCAGGCCGTGCTGAGCTTCAAGGACGCCGCCATCCACAAGCTGCGCCTGGAAGACGAGGCCGTCGAGCAGCGCCGCCTGACCGAGGCCGAGCGGGCCCGCGTCGAGGCCGAGAAGGCCCGCAAGGCCCAGGAAGACGCCGTCGCCGTGTCGGCCCTGGCCGAGGCCCTCGGCCACCTGTCGAACGGTGACCTGACCTTCCGCATCACCGCCGCCTTCGCCCCCGACGCCGAACAGCTGAAGACCGACTTCAACGCCGCCGCCGCCCGCCTGGAAGAAGCCATGCGCGGCATCAACGGCGCCGCCGGCGGCATCCGCGCCGGTTCGGAAGAGATCGCCCAGGCCTCGGACGACCTGTCGCGCCGCACCGAGCAGCAGGCCGCCAGCCTGGAAGAGACCGCCGCCGCCCTCGACCAGATCACCGCCACGGTCCGCAAGACCGCCTCGGGCGCCAAGGAAGTCTCCAGCCTCGTGGCCGGCGCCCGCACCGGCGCCGAGCGCTCGGGCCGGATCGTCGACCAGGCGGTCGGCGCCATGGCCAGCATCGAGCAGTCGTCGGGCCAGATCGGCAACATCATCGGCGTCATCGACGAGATCGCCTTCCAGACCAACCTCCTGGCCCTGAACGCCGGCGTCGAAGCAGCTCGCGCCGGTGACGCCGGCAAGGGCTTCGCGGTCGTGGCGCAGGAAGTGCGGGCTCTCGCCCAGCGCTCGGCCGAAGCGGCCAAGGAGATCAAGGGCCTGATCTCGACCTCGACCCAGCAGGTCGAGGCCGGCGTGTCCCTGGTCGGCCAGACCGGCGAGGCCCTGCGCGCCATCGTCGACCAGGTGGCCAGCATCGACGCCCTGGTCGGCGAGATCGCCGCCAGCGCCCAGGAGCAGTCCACCGGCCTGCACCAGGTCAATGTCGCGGTGAACCAGATGGACCAGGTGGTCCAGCAGAACGCGGCCATGGTGGAAGAAGCCACCGCCGCCACCCACTCGCTGAAAGGCGAGGCCGGCGAACTGGCCGTGCAGGTCGGCCGCTTCAAGGTCGCCGGCGCCGCCATGGCCGCCTCGACCCCGCGGGCCGCCACCCCGGCCTCGCGCCCGGCCGCCAGCCCCGCCCGCGCCGCCCAGGCCCGCGCCGCCGCCTTCGCCACCGAAGGCTCGGCCGCCCTGGCCGTCGACAGCTGGGAAGAGTTCTAAGGCGTCTCCCCCTCTGGGGGATCGCAAGGCCGAAGAGGGGAAGAGCTTCCGGGCTCTTCCCCTTTTTCATTTGGGGACGCGCCCCACCAAACCCTCTCTCTTCGAGAGAGGGAGGGGCCCGCGCCGCAGGGGCGGGAGGGTGAGAGGTTTCACCGCTTCAAGCAAACCCCGCCAGCAACCCCGCCCGTCATCCCGGAAAGCGCGCAACGCTTGTCCGACCCAGGGGACTGGGTGCGGAGCTGGCGGTCGCCGACGCCCTGCGCCTGCCCCTGGGTCCCTGTGTATTGCGATGTAGGTCGGGCGGTCGCCTGATGGCTGGCGGGCGCAGCTCGTTGGGTCCCAGGCGTCACAGGCCGTGATCCGGCAAGGGCGCGTCCGCCAG
>NZ_PJRS01000032.1 GCF_002858925.1 Caulobacter zeae | reverse complement strand
GTCCAGAACCCTCCCTCACGATACATACCCCTGCCGCGGGGTGGAGCAGCCCGGTAGCTCGTCAGGCTCATAACCTGAAGGTCACAGGTTCAAATCCTGTCCCCGCACCCACACTTTCGCAGGCGCAAGCGAGGTCGATACGTCGGTATCGGCCTTTTTTCATGTCTGCATTTACCACCCATAGTGGTATTTTGGCGACAGGCGGGCCTCCGCGCGCGAATTTTTATGGCCAGCAGCCGCTTCCCGTCGATATTCTCCGTGCAAAGGCCATAGCGCGTGCCGCAGTTTTGCGTCATGAGTTGCTGTGGAAGGACGCGGGCCGGCAATTGGCCCGTCGATTGAGGTTTTGAGGATAAGATGGCGAACGGTGTCGTTAAGTGGTTCAACCCGGCCAAGGGCTTTGGCTTCATTCAGCCCGAGGACGGCGGCCAGGACGTGTTCGTCCACATCGCCGCGGTTGAACGTTCGGGCCTGTCGGGCCTGAACGAAGGCGATCAAGTGGCTTATGAGCTGGAAGAGGACCGCCGCTCGGGCAAGACCTCGGCCGGCAACCTGCGTGTGACCGGCCACGGCGCCGCTCCGGCCGGCGGCGCTCCGCGTCGTCCGCAACGCAGCTTCGACGCCCCGCGCGGCGGCGGCTACGGTGGCGGTGGCGGCGGCGGTGGCGGCACCGGCGAAGCCGGTACGGGCGTCGTGAAGTGGTTCAACAGCACCAAGGGCTTCGGCTTCATCCAGCCGGACAACGGCGGTGGCGACATCTTCGTGCACATCTCGGCCGTCGAGCGCGCCGGCCTGCGCGGCCTGAACGAAGGCCAGCAAGTCGGCTACGAACTCGAGCAGGACCGCCGCTCGGGCAAGACCTCGGCCGGCAACCTGCGCATCCTCTAAGCCTCACGCGCGCCGATCGCTCGCGGTCGGCGCCTGACGCCTGAAATGCAAGAAGGCCCCGCTGGGGCCTCCGTCATCCGCTGGATGGCTGGAGGCGCCGGCGGGGCCTTTTCGCGTTCGCTAGGGTCCGTTCGGGTCAGTAGGCGCCGCAGCACTTCTTGTACTTGCGCCCCAAGCCACAGGGGCAGGCCTTGTTCCGCCCGGCCTTGGCTCCAGGTCGTCCGGAAGGCCTCGCGCCGCCAGAAGGCATGGATCTCCAGAACGGTCTGCGGCAGGAACTCGCCGGCGTTGGCGACGAGCTCTGCCAGGAGGTCGGCGGGAAGGTCCACGAGCGGCTGTTCGTCCTCGTCGGCCGACAGGGCCAGGAGCGGCGTCAGCAGATGGCCGTCTCTCGGAGCTCATGAGCTTGTCCCAGGCCGCGTAGCGCAGGCTGACCGCCAGGAGGAACCCGTCGGCCCAGTCCGAGGCCAGCACCTCGCCTGCTTCGGTCTCGAGAAGGATCGGTTCGAGCGTGCGGGTTTCCAGTCGCCGCCGGATGTCGTCGTACCGGCGCATGATCGCCCCGACGATCTTCTGGGCCTCAAGCCCGTCGCGGAAGTTCGGTTCGGCGCCGCCCCAGACATGCGGCAGCCATTCGGCCGGCATGACCAGCTCCGGCCCGACCGCGAGGCCTGTCAGGAAGCCGTCCAGCTCGCTCAGCAGCAGCGCCGTTTCAGGAACCTCTTCCGACGACAGAAAAGCGTCCAGGATTTCGAGTTCAGGGCTGAGGTCGGCGGGTTCGGGCGACATGGCGGGCCTCGCGCTGGGAAAGCGCGACCTGCGTCGGTGGCGCGTTCGCGCCGGTCGCCGGAAATGTCCCCGACCTTACATGTTCAGCGCGGCGCGTCGAACGCCGGCTGTGGCTTGTTCACACCATTCCGCCCTGGCGCGGTGGAGTGAACAAGCCACGCTCGGTTTAGGCCGTCAGAGCCCTTGCGCCGCGGCGCGTTCGGCGGCGGCCTGGTTCACGGCCAGGGCGGTCATGTTGACGATGCCGCGGGCGGTGACGCTGGGCGTCAGCACGTGCACCGGCCGGCTCATGCCCAGCAGGATCGGACCGACCAGCAGGGCCTCGGTGGCGGCCGTCAGCAGGGTCAGGCTGATATTGGCCGCGTCCAGGGTCGGCATGACCAGGAGGTTGGCCGAGCCCTTCAGGGTGCTGTCGCCGACCAGGCGGTCGCGCAGAGCCTGGGAGAGGGCGGCGTCGGCGTGCATCTCGCCGTCGACCTCCAGCTCCGGCGCGGCGGCGCGAACCATCGACAGGGCCTCGCGCATCTTGCGGGCGGTCGGCGAGTTGCTTGCCCCGAACGAGGAGTGCGAGAGCAACGCCGCTTTCGGCGTCAGGCCGAAGCGACGCACCGACTCGGCGGCCAGCAGGGTCATCTCGGCGATCTGCTCGGCGGTCGGCTCGACATTGACGTGGGTGTCGCAGAAGAACAGCGTGCCGTTGTCGAGGATCAGCGACGACATCGCATAGACCCGGCCGACGTTCTCGCGCTTGGGGATGATCGGCAGCACGTAGGTCATGTGCTGCCACCAGTCGCCGCTGCCGCCGACCAGGGCCGCGTCGACCTGGCCGGTCTGCAGCAGCATCGAGGCGGCGACGGTTCGGCGGCCCTCGACGCGGCGCTTGGCGGCCAGCGGCGGCACGCCGCGGCGTCCGACCAGGGTCTGGTACTGGCCGACGATCGGCTCGAACACCTCGTGGTCGGCCAGCGGGTCGAGGATCTCGACCGAGCCGCCCAGGTCGAGGCGCAGGCCCATCTCGGCGACCTTGGCCTTGATGACGTCGCGGCGGCCGATCAGCACCGGCGCGGCCAGGCCGTCGTCGACCACGGTCTGCACGGCGCGCAGGACGCGCTCGTCCTCGGCCTCGGCGTAGGCGACGCGGACCTTGGCGGCCTTGGTGGCCTTGCGGGCGCGTTCGAACACCGGACGCATCAGCTGGCCCGAGCGGTAGACGAACAGTTCCAGCTCGGCGCGGTAGGCGTCGAAGTCCTCGATCGGGCGCGTGGCGACGCCTGAGTCCATGGCCGCGCGGGCCACGGCCGGGGCGATCTGCAGGATCAGGCGCGGGTCGAAGGGCTTGGGGATGATGTACTGGGCGCCGAACATCGGCGCCGCACCGCCATAGGCCGAGGCGACGACTTCACTGGCCTCGGCGCGGGCGAGCTCGGCGATGGCCTCGACGGCCGCCACCTTCATCGCCTCGTTGATCTCCGAGGCGCCGACGTCGAGCGCGCCGCGGAAGATGAACGGGAAGCACAGGACGTTGTTGACCTGGTTGGGATAGTCGCTGCGGCCGGTGGCCATGATGGCGTCGGGCCGCGAGGCCTGCACCAGCTCGGGCAGGATCTCCGGATCCGGGTTGGCCATGGCCAGGATCAGCGGCTTTTCGGCCAGCAGCGGCAGCCACTCGGGCTTGAAGACGCGAGGGGCCGACAGGCCCAGGAAGATGTCGGCGCCGGGCAGCACGTCGGGCAGGGTGCGCGCGTCGGTCGGACGGGCGTAGCGGGCCATGTTTTCGGGCATGTCCGGATCACGGCCGGCGTGGACTACGCCCTTGATGTCGGTGAGGGTGACGTTCTCGACCGGCAGGCCCATCGACACCAGCAGGTCGACGCAGGCCAGGGCCGCGGCGCCGGCGCCCGAGGTCACCAGCTTGACGTCCTTCAGCTGCTTGCCCTGGACGAGCAGGGCGTTGCGGACGGCGGCGGCGCAGACGATGGCGGTGCCGTGCTGGTCGTCGTGGAAGACCGGGATGTTCATCCGCTCGCGCAGGGCGCGCTCGATGACGAAGCACTCTGGAGCCTTGATGTCTTCCAGGTTGATGCCGCCGAAGGTCGGTTCGAGCGCGGCCACCACCTCGATGAAGCGGTCGGGATCCTTGGCGTCGACCTCGATGTCGAAGACGTCGATGCCGGCGAACTTCTTGAAGAGGACGGCCTTGCCTTCCATCACCGGCTTGGAGGCCAGCGGGCCGATGTCGCCCAGGCCCAGCACGGCGGTGCCGTTGGAGATCACGGCCACCAGGTTGCCTCGGGCGGTGTAGTCGCGGGCCAGGTCGGCGTTTTCGGCGATGGCCACGCAGGGGGCGGCGACGCCTGGGGAATAGGCCAGGGCGAGGTCGCGCTGGGTGGCCATGCGCTTGGTGGCCTCGATCTGCAGTTTTCCGGGCCGCGGCAGCCGGTGGTAGTCCAGGGCGGCTTTACGGAAATCCTCGTCCATCGTCGATCCTTCGCGGGTGTTCTGCGCAGCGCTGTGAAAGCGGGCCGTCTTTTCGCGTTCGTCTCGGGGAGGGAGCGCTCGCGGTCCGTCTGGGCGTGTAGCTACCGGGGTTGGCCGCGCATTTCCAACCTTACGCAGCGTCCAGGGCCCATTTTTTGCGATTCTGCGGCCTGGGCGCGTCGATGCGAGGGCCTTGGACGACCTGCGGTCGAGCGCTGGTAAGTAATAAAAGACTTATATACGCTCAATCGGCGGGCGCGGGGCGCCGCGTGGCTGGGCGAACTGGCGGCCCGGGAGGCTCGCGAGGCCGGCGCGACCGCAGCGGCGCTGGACAGCCGACGCGGGCGGTTCCAGCCTTCGGGGGAAGGCGAAAGAGCGTATGATGATCACCACACCGCAGGGCGCGAGGAAGCAAGAGCGATGAGCGGCCTGACGACCCATGTCCTCGACACCGCCGCCGGGCGGCCGGCCGCCGGCGTGGCGGTGCGCGTGATGCGCCGGATCGAGGGGCCGCCTGTGCTGCTGCTGGCGACGCACACCGACGCCGACGGCCGCGCGCGGCTGGTCGAGGGCGAGGCCCTGGAGGTCGGCGGCTATCGGCTGGAGTTCGAGGTCGCCGCCTATTTCGCCGCCAGCGGGGCCAAGGTTTCGGACCCGCCGTTCCTCGACGTGGTGACCATCGACTTTTCCGTGGCCGACGCGGGCCAGCACCACCACGTGCCGCTGCTGGTGTCGCCGTTCGGCTATTCCACCTATCGGGGCAGCTGAGATGGGCGGGACCATCCGTTTCCTGCTGGACGGCCAGGTGCAGGAGGCCGCAGGCGTGGATCCGACGACCACGCTGCTGGAGCATCTGCGCGGACCTCTGTGCCGGAGCGGAACCAAGGAAGGCTGCGCCGAAGGCGACTGCGGCTCGTGCACCGTGCTGGTGGGCGAGCTGACCACCGGCGACGACCTGGATCCGGTGAACTGGCGGGCGGTCAACGCCTGCATCCAGCTGCTGCCGATGCTGGACGGCAAGGCGGTGATGACGGTCGAGAGCCTGTCTACCCAGACCGCGGCGGGATGCGCGGGCAGGCCGCATCCCGTGCAGCAGGCGATGATCGACAAGCATGGCTCGCAGTGCGGCTTCTGCACGCCCGGCATCGTCATGTCGCTGTACGGCCGGGCCGTCGGCGCCTGCGGGGCCGGCGCGCCGGTCGAGGACGTGCTGGCGGGCAATCTCTGCCGCTGCACCGGCTATGGGCCGATCCTGGACGCCGCCCGCGAGGTGGTGCGCGAGCCTGCGCCCGACGTGGCCGCGCCGCTGAAGGCGATCCAGCGCCAGACCATGCTGACCCTGGCCCACGAGGACCCGGTGCGCGGCGTCACCCGCCGTTGGCTGGCCCCGCGCAGTCTTTCCGAACTGGCCGCCGCCGCCGAGGCCAATCCCGACGCGGCCTTCGTGGCCGGGGCCACCGATGTCGGCCTGTGGGTCACCAAGCTGAGGAAGCCGCCACAGATCCTGATCGACATCGGCCGCGTGCCGGAGTTGAAGACCATCGGCCGGGTTGGCGATGCTTTGCGGATCGGCGCGGGCGTGCGCTATGTCGAGGCCATCGAGACCCTAAGCGCCCGCTATCCGGGCCTGTCCGACATGATGCGGCGCCTGGGTTCGACCCAGGTACGCAACAGCGGCACGATCGGCGGCAACATCGCCAACGGCTCGCCGATCGGCGACATGCCGCCGGCCCTGATCGCGCTGGGCGCGCGGCTGGTGCTGCGCCGGGGCGAGCAGGTCCGCGAGATCCCGCTGGAAGACTTCTTCGTGGCCTACGGCAAGCAGGACCGCCGGCCGGGCGAGTTCGTCGAGGCGGTGATCGTGCCGCGCGGCCCGGCGGGCCAGATCTTCAAGGTCTACAAGCTGTCCAAGCGCTTCGACCAGGATATCTCGGCCGTCTGCGCCGCCTTCGCCATCACCGTGGTCGACGGCGTGGTGATCGAGGCGCGCGTGGCCTTCGGCGGCATGGCCGGCACGCCCAAGCGGGCCGACGCCTGCGAGGCGGCGCTGATCGGTTCGCCCTGGACGCGCGAGAGCGTCGAGGCGGCTGCCGCCAGGCTGGACGAGGACTATACGCCGCTGTCGGACATGCGGGCCTCGGCCGCCTATCGCGCCACGACGGCGCGCAATCTGCTGCTCCGCGCCTTCATCGAAAGCGCTGAGCCCGGCGTGGCGACCAGCGTGCTGGCGGAGGCGGCCCATGGCTGACGCAGGCGCTTCCCCCAAGGTCGAAATGCAAGTCACCCCGTTCCAGGGCGTGCACGCCTCGGTCCCGCACGACAGCGCCCTGCGCCACGTGACGGGAACGGCGATCTATGTCGACGACCTGCCCGAGCCGGCGGGTATGCTGCACGTGCATCTGGGCATGAGCACCCGGGCCCATGCGCGGATCGTGTCGATGGACCTGTCGGCGGTGCGCGCCTCGCCCGGCGTGGTGCGGGTGCTGACCGCCGACGACATTCCCGGCGAGAACGACGTCAGCCCGGTGATCCACGACGATCGGCTGTTCGCGACCGGCGAGGTCTATTGCGTGGGCCAGAGCCTGTTCGCGGTGGCCGCCGCCTCGATCGCCGCCGCCCGCGCCGCCGCCGCCAAGGCCGTGGTCGAGTACGAGGACCTGCCGGCGGCGATCACGATCGGGCAGGCCCAGGCGCTGGACCTGAAGATCGAGGCCAGCCAGCGCATGGCGCGGGGCGATGCGGCCGCCGCGCTGGAAACCGCGCCCAACCGTATCCAGGGCAGGTTCGCGATCGGCGGCCAGGACCACTTCTATCTCGAGGGGCAGGCCTCGCTGGCCACGCCGCGCGAGGAGGGCGACGTCCACGTCTGGTGCTCGACCCAGCATCCGACCGAGGTGCAGCACCTGATCGCCCGCGTGCTGGGCCGGCCCGACCACGCCGTGACGGTGGAGGTGCGCCGCATGGGCGGCGGCTTCGGCGGCAAGGAGACGCAAGCCTCGCTGTTCGCGGCGGCCGCGGCCCTGGTGGCGGTCAAGACCGGCCGGCCGGCCAAGTGCCGGCCCGACCGGGACGAGGACATGGTCATGACCGGCAAGCGGCATGACTTCGAGGTCGGCTACGACGTCGGCTTCGACGACGAGGGGCGGCTGGAGGGGATCCGGCTGGAGCTGGCCTCGCGCTGCGGGGCGACGACGGACCTGTCGCCGGCCATCAACGACCGGGCGATGTTCCACGCCGACAACGCCTACTACCTGCCGGCGGTCGAGATCGTCTCGCACCGCTGGCGCACCCACACCGTCTCCAACACCGCCTTCCGGGGCTTCGGCGGGCCGCAGGGCATGGCGGCGATCGAGCGGGTGATGGACGCGGTGGCGCAGGCCGCTGGTCTGGATCCGCTGGAGGTGCGTCGGCGCAACCTCTATGGCGCCCATGGCCAAGGAGGGGGACGTAACCTCACGCCCTACTACCAGGTGGTGGAAGACAACGTCGCGCCGGAGCTGATCGAAGAGCTGGCCAGGTCTTGCGACTATGAAGCCCGGCAGAAGGTGGTGGACGCTTTCAATGCGGCCAATCCGATCCTGAAGAAGGGCCTGGCCCTGACGCCGGTGAAGTTCGGGGTGTCGTTCACGACCACGCACCTGAACCAGGCCGGCGCGCTGATCCACATCTATGCCGACGGCTCGATCATGCTGAACCACGGCGGCACCGAGATGGGGCAGGGTCTCTACATCAAGGTCGCCCAGGTGGCGGCCGAGGCGTTCCAGGTGCCGCTCGACCGGGTGAAGATCACCTCGACCACTACCGACAAGGTGCCCAACACCTCGGCCACGGCGGCCTCGTCGGGGGCCGACCTCAACGGCATGGCGGTGCTGGACGCGGCCGGCAAGCTGAAGGGGCGGCTCGTGGCCTTCGCGGCCGAGAAGTGGGGCGTTGATTCTTCGCAGGTGGCCTTCACGCCCCAGGGGGTGAAGATCGGCGGCGAGGTGCTGAGCTTCCCGGACTTCTGTCGCCAGGCGTACCTGGCGCGGATCTCGCTGTCGGCCACCGGCTTCTACGCCACGCCCAAGATCGCCTACGACCGCAAGACCCATCGCGGGCGGCCGTTCTACTATTTCGCCTATGGCGCGGCCTGCAGCGAGGTGGTGATCGACACCCTGACCGGCGAGACCAAGGTGCTGCGCGCCGACATCCTGCACGACGTGGGGCGCTCGCTGAACCCGGCCATCGACCTTGGCCAGGTGGAGGGCGGCTTCATCCAGGGCATGGGCTGGCTGACGACGGAAGAGCTGGTCTACGACGCCAAGGGCGTGCTGAAGACCCACGCCCCCTCGACCTACAAGATCCCCACGGCCAGCGACCGGCCGCGCGCGCTGAACGTCAAGCTGTGGGAGCCCGGCCGCAACGCCGAGCCGACCGTCCACCGCTCCAAGGCCGTGGGCGAGCCGCCGCTGATGCTGGCGATCTCGGTGTTCAGCGCGATCACCCGGGCGGTGGCGGCGGTGGGGGATCATCGGGTGATGCCGAACCTCGACGCGCCGGCGACGCCGGAGGCGGTGCTGATGGCGGTCGAGGACGTGCGGAGGCGGTCGGCCGATGCGTGAGGTCGTCCTCCTTGCGCCTCTCCCAGAGGGAGAGGGAGGGACCTACGTCGTCAGGCGTGGGAGGGTGAGGGGTTACACCTTCAGTCGTCTTACCCCCTCACCCTCCCACCGCTGCGCGGCGGGCCCCTCCCTCTCCCCATGGGAGAGGTTTGATTTTGTGGGAGCGGCGTCGTGCTGAGCGCCCACAAGAACTGGGCCCGCGTCGCCCTGTCGCGCCTCGACGCCAACGACAACGCCGCCCTGGTCACCGTGCTGGCCACCGAGGGCTCGGCGCCGCGCGAGGCCGGGACCAAGATGGTGGTCTGGGAGGGCGGCCAGTCGGGCACGATCGGCGGCGGCAATCTGGAACACCAGGCGACCAGCCAGGCGCGGCGGATGCTGACCGGTTCGCAGGCCGCCTTCGCCATCCAGGACTATCCGTTGGGCCCGCTGCTGGCCCAGTGCTGCGGCGGCCGGGTGCGGCTGATGATCGAGCGGGTCGAGGCCGCCAGCCGCGACTGGCTGACCGAGGCCGCGCGCCGGATGGACGCCGACCAGCCGTTCGAGCTGCGCACCCGCTTCGATCCGGGCCTGCTGACCAAGACGATCGCCCCGATCGCGGCCCTGGACGCCGATCCCCCGGCCGTCCGCTTGGGCGGGGCGCCGGCTGCGGCGCGCGGAGCGCGTCCCGAGCTCGGCGACGAGCTGGTCGAGCGCAGCGAGACGCCGCGCCGGCCGCTGCTGCTGTTCGGCGCCGGCCATGTGGGCCAGGCGATCGCCCGGGCCTTCGCGCCGCTGCCCTTCAAGCTGTTCTGGTACGACAGCCGGTCCGAGGCGGCGGAGATCCCCGGCGTCGTCGTGCGCGAGCCCGCCGAGCTGGCGGCCCTGGCCATGGGCGCGACGCCGCAGGCTTACGGCCTGGTCCTGACCCACGACCACGCCCTGGACTACGCCCTGACCTCGGCGGGCCTGGCCGGCGGCGGGTTTGCCTATCTGGGCCTGATCGGATCGAAGACCAAGCGGGCGCGGTTCATGCACCGCCTGCGCGACGACGGCTTTTCCGAGCTGGCGCTGAACCGCCTGACCTGCCCGATCGGCCTGCCGGGGCTGAAGAGCAAGGCGCCGGAGGTGATCGCCGTCTCGGTGGCCGCCGACCTCTTGATGCGGCTGGAAGCCGCCCAGGCCAGTAACGACGAGGGGTTTCGTGCAAGCTTATAGGGCGTCGATCCTCCACCTGATCGGGGATCCGACGGAGAACGGGGAGGCCGTGGCCTTCCACGAGGACGGCCTGCTGGTCGTCGGCGATGGGCGGGTGGTCGCGTGCGGCGACTACGCCGCGCTGGCGCCGGCTCATGCCGATGTGCCGGTCGAGGACCTCTCGGGTCACTGGATCACGCCGGGCTTCATCGACACCCACATCCATTTCCCGCAGGTCGATATCGTCGCCGCGCACGGCGCGCAGCTGCTCGACTGGCTGGAGCAGCACACCTTCCCCGCCGAGGCGGCCTTCGCCGACCCGCAGCACGCCCGCGAGACGGCGGGCTTCTTCGTCGACGAACTGCTGCGCAACGGCACCACGACGGCCCTGGTGTTCGGCTCGGTGCACAAGGGATCGGTCGACGCCCTGTTCGCCGAGGCGCTCTCGCGCGACATGCGGCTGATCGCCGGCAAGGCGCTGATGGACCGCAACGCCCCTCCCGGCCTGACCGACACGGTCGAGGGGGCGCGGGCCGACATGCAGACCCTGATCGCCGACTGGCACGGCAAGGGGCGCCTCGGCTACGCGGTCACCCCGCGCTTCGCCATCAGCTGCACCGACGCCCAGCTGGAAATGGCCGGCCAGGTGCTGGCCGAAAATCCCGGCGTCTGGATGCAGACCCACCTGTCGGAGAACCCGCGCGAGATCGTCGAGACCGCCGAGCTGTTCCCCGGCGCGAGCGACTATCTGGATGTCTACGAGCGGTTCGGCCTGGTGCAGAAGCGCTCGGTGTTCGCTCACTGCGTCCATTTGCAGGGCGAGGCGTTCCAGCGGCTGGCGGCCAAGGACGCGGCGGTGTCGTTTTGCCCGACCTCGAACCTGTTCCTGGGCTCGGGCCTTTTCCCGCTGCCGACCGCCTGCCAGCACGGGGCGAAGGTGGGCATCGGCACCGATGTCGGGGCCGGCACGACCTTCTCGATCCTCCACACCCTGGGCGAGGCCTACAAGGTGGGCCAGTTGCGGGGTCAGGCGCTGGATCCGTTCCATGCGCTGTACCTGGCCACCCTGGGCGGGGCGCGGGCGCTGGATCTTGACGACCGCATCGGCAACCTGGCGCCCGGCAAGGAGGCTGACTTCCTGGTGCTGGATCTTGCCGCGACGCCGCTGCTGGCGCGCCGGTTGGCGGCGGCGAAGGGGCTGGAGGACCGGCTGTTCGCGCTGACCGTGCTGGGCGACGACCGGGTGGTGGCCCGGACGTATCTGGCGGGCGTGGAACGGTGGCGGCGCTGAGCATAGATGCTCCCCCTCTGGGGGAGCTGTCGCGAAGCGACTGAGGGGGGAAGCGCCGCGCTGGCCCCCTCCGGCCCTCTGGGCCACCTCCCCCAG
>NZ_PJRS01000013.1 GCF_002858925.1 Caulobacter zeae | reverse complement strand
TCGACACCGTCCTGCAAGCCCGCCATGCCCTGCTCGTCGGCGCCCGGCAGCTTGTCCAGGACGATCGACTTGCCGGACGGCAAGGTCAGCCGCGTCCATTCGACCCGCAGTCGGCTTTGGCCGTTCTTGATCTCGACGTCGTAGGCGCCCGTAAGCCGCGAGCCCTTGGGGATCAGAAGATAGCCGCCGCCAAGGCTATCGAAGACGTCCTGGGTGACCTGGGCGATCGCCAGGCCCGGCACGTCGGATCGCAAACCCGTCACGAGCGCGGCGGGGATGACCGCGCCGACCTGCAGCACATAGGGCGAGGCCGGCGCCTGCAGCCGCTCGGCGCTGGTCAGGCGAGCATCGCTAGCCCCCGGAGCGCCCGCCTCAGCTCCGGCCGCGTCCTGGGCGATCGCCGCGACCTGGGCCGCCTGGCTAACGCCACGCCCTACGGCGACGACGAAGAGCCCGCTCTGGATCGCGGCGCGTCGGGCCTCTCGCCGGGCCTCGGCCATCGGATCGACCATCGTCGGCGCCCCGCCTGCGGCGCCGCCGACCGCTGGCGCGCCTTCGGCCTGCGCGGCCGCCGCCGGCTCGGCGTCAGCCTGCCGAGCCCGCGCGGCGCTCAGCATCGGTCGCCCCAAGTCGCCGGGCAGCGGCGGCCCCAGGACGGGCGTGCCGGCGGCGCCGACATAGCCGCGCGGCAAGGCGGTGACGGTTTCAGGCGGCGGCGCCGTCGTCAGCCTCGGCTCGGGCGGCGCCGCCTTGCGCCTCTCCATCAGCGACCAGCCCAGCGCGCCAGCGATCCCGGCGATCAGGACGGCCCCGACGACCACCAGAGCCCGCCGCGACACCCGGGCCACGGGCACAGGCGCGCCGCGCAGGCGCAGGGTCTTGGCGATGGCCTGCTCGGCCTGATCGGCGTCCTGGCTCATCGGCCGGCCTCCTGGTTGGGGGTGGTGCGGGTGATGCGAACCGCTTGGCTGCGCCGCTTGGTGCCCAGCCGAAGCTCGGCCCGGTCGAGGAGACGATCGACGATGATCCGCCGCCCTTCGACGCGGTAGTTGATCAGCTCGGCCGTCTTGCCGTCGGGGCCGATGCGGTAAAGCGGCGGCAGGTCGTCCATCGCCACCGCCGGACCGAAGTCGACGAAGAGGCGCTGGCCATCGTCCGACACGGCCACGGGGCGCCAGGCCGGATGGCCGCCGCTGATGCGATAGGCGGTGTTCAGCGTCCGCTCCGGCGGCTCCGGCGCCGGCGCCACGACCACGTCCGCGGGCGCTGCGGAGAGCGGCCCTTGGATCTGCACCGTCGCTGTCTGGCCTGCGACCTCATATCGCCAGGAGACCTGGGAATGCCAGGTCCTGGCCGAGGCTCGAAGCTCCAGGTGATAGGTCCGGCGGTCGGTATTGATGATCAGGTTGGTGGCCAGGTCCGAAGCTGTCGGCTTGACCATGACATGGACCTGTTGGGACGCGCCACGGCCGCTCACCGTATCGCCGATCACCCAGCGGGCGGTGTCGCCGGCCGCCACCGGGCCGGACCCGACGAGGACTTCGCCAGGCTCCAGCACGATGTCGGTGATCCGACCGGGCGTTGCGATGACGGGATAGATCGTCTCCGACCGATAGTCGAAGCGCTTGGCGCCGCCGGGGACTTCCAGCTGGGCGGAAGGCCCGGCCAAGACGACCGTCGGAACGGCCAGCACCAGGCCGGCCATCAGGACAAAGCGGGTCATGCGCCGAACTCCTTGGACCAGGCGATACCGGAGACGAAGACGCCCAGCGGATTGGCCCGCAGGCCCTCGGGCGTGCGCGGTGGGACGAGATTGACCGTCAGGATGGCGCTCCAGCGCTCTGTCGCCGTCAGCTGCCCTTCGGCATAGCGCTGCTCGGTCCAGGTGACCCGGAAGCTGTTAGGCGTGGCCCGCACCACGCTGCTCACCGTGACCACCACCTGAGCCCGCCCGACCTGGGCGAAGGGGTCTGCGCGCCGCGCATAGTCCGACAGCGCCGCCGCGCCGGCCGCGTCGGTGAACTCATAGGCCCGCAGCCAGGCCTGGCGCATGACCACCGGGTCGGTGGAAACCGCGCGCACGTCGGTGATGAACCGCGCCAGGGTCCAGGCGATCATCGGGTCGGTGGGCCTGGCGCCCTGGACCGCCGGCGCGACGACGCGCGGCTCGCCCAGGCGGTCGACCTCCACCACCCACGGCGTCACCGCGCCGCGCGTAGCCAGCCAGGCCAGGCTCCCGCAGAGGGCGGTGTTGGCCATCAGCAGGCCCAGCGCCGCCAGGCGCCAGTTGGCGGCCTGCACGCGGGCCGAGCCGATCCGCTCGTCCCAGGCCTGACCTGCCCGCTGATAGGGGGTCTCAGGTTCGGGCGACGCGCCATAGCGCGCCGCTCCCTTGAACGGGTTCATCCTAGTCCTCCTTCAGGCTGGGGGCGGCGTCGCCGCCTTGATGGTCGCCGCCGCCGGCGGCGTGGGCGGCGATCTCCAGGCCGTGGGCCAGGGCGTGGCGGTCCTTCAGCGCCTGGGCCCAGACCGGGGCCATCGGCGCGCCGCCGCCGCCCTCGCCGCCTTCGTCGTCGCTGCTGGCCTTCGGCGGCGGCAGGGAGAAACCCGCGCCGCCACCGCCGCCATTGTCGCCGGGCGGCGGCAGTCGCGGCGGCCCGGAAGGACCACTATCGGACGGCGGCAGCGATCCACCGCCTGGCGGAGGCAGACGACCGCCCGCCGCGCCGGCGGCGCCGGCCGCGCCCCCGCCGCCAAAGCCGCCGACGGAAAGGCCCGAGACCGCGCCGGCCGCCATCTGGGCCGCGCCAGCCGCGGCCATGGCCATGCCGGCGACCGCCATGCCCGTTCCGACGGCGGTGCCCGCGCCCAGTTGCGGCGCGCCGGAGACCATGCCCGAGGCGATGCCGGGTCCGAAGATCGACAGGCCCAGCAGGGTCAGGGCCGCCAGGGCCATGGCCAGGACCTGTTCAAGGGTCGGCTGGCCTGCGGCTTGGCTGGTGAAATCGGAAAAGAGCGTCGAGCCGATACCGACGATGACCGCCAGCACCATGACTTTCACTCCCGAGGCCATGACGTTGCCCAGGACCTTTTCGGCCAGGAAGGCGGTGCGGCCAAAGAGGCCAAAGGGAACCAGGACGAACCCGCAGAGGCTGACCAACTTGAACTCGATCAGCACCACGAAGATCTGCACGGCGATGATGAAAAACGAGACGATCACCAGGATCGCCACCGCCAGCAGGATCAGAATCTGGACGATGTTTTCGAAAAAGCCGGGAAAGCCGCCCAGGTCGCTGGCCGCCTGCAGGATCGGCTTGCAGGCCTCAACGCCCAGGGCCGCCAGCTTGCCTGGCCGCAAGAAGTCATCGGCCGAGGCCCCTACCCCGCCCGCCTTCAGCCCAAGCCCCGAAAAGCTTCTCAGGACGATGCCGGTCAGGGTGTGGAAGTTGCCGATCAGGAAGGCGAAGAAGCCGACATAGAGGGTCTTCTTGACCAGCCTCGCCAGCACATCCTCGCCATGCGCCCAGGCCCAGAAGAGCGCGGCCATGGTGACGTCGATGGCCACCAGGGTCGTCGACAGGAAGGCGACCTCTCCGCCGAGCAGGCCAAACCCGCTGTCGATATAGGCCCCATAGGTGTCGAAGAAGCGGTCGATGACGCCGGTGTCGTTCATGACCGGCCACCGCCGAAGAACCGCGCCCGAGCGTTGGCCCAGGCCTGACGGCAGGCCGCGTCCTTGGCGGCCTCCCCAGAGTCGCGACATCGCGCCAGCTCGCCCGAGCCATCGGCTGGGACGGACGCTAGGCGCGACGCCGCCGGCGGTTCGTCCCGCCCGCGGACGGCGACGACGACAGCGCCGACCAGGATCCAGGCGCCGAGGCTAAGACCGATCGCCCACCTCATTGTTCGCTCGCCCCCATGAACTTGGCGAAGCGGGCCTTGGCGTCGGCCCGAGCGGCAGCTTGGTTGGCGGCCTCAAGGGCCTGGGCGCGGCCCTGGGCGGCGGAAAGCGCGATGAGGTCGGCCAGCAGTTGCGACTGGACGGCCAGCAGCTGATTTCCGGCCTGCGCGGCCTGCAGGCCGCCAACCGCGCCCTGGCTGACTGATACCAGGCTCGTCAGTTGGTCGCGGCTGGCGCCCAGCCCCTCGACGACGCCGGCCTGGAGCTTCAGGGCGTCTTGGAAGCCGGCCATCGCCATCGTCCAGCGCGCGTCGGCCCGAACGGTCAGGTCTGTGTCGGAGGCCGACAGCGAAACCTGGCCGTAGTTGGTGGTGAAGGCGGCCTGGATCGAGGCGACGTCATAGGCCAGGGCCTGGGCTTGTCCGAGAAGCTCTCGCGTCCGATCGACCTGGGACTGCAGCGTCGCCAGGGTCGAATACGGCAGGCTCGCCAGGGTCTTGGCCTGGCCGATCAGCATCTGCGCCTCGTTTTGCAGCGAGCTGATCTGGTTGTTAATGGTTTGCAGGGCGCGAGCGGCCTGCAGGACGTTCTGGGCGTAGTTGGTCGGATCGAAGACGACGATCCGGGCCTGGGCAGCAGGCGGCGCCAGCACCCGGCCGGCTGTGACGGGCGCGGCCAGCAGCGCCGCCGCCAAGCGGCGTCGGGAAATGGTCATGACGGGCTCTCCGATGAGGAAGGGTAAGCGCCCGCCGCCCCCGAAGTCAGAAGGTCGGCCGCCCAGGGCAAGCCTCGCAGTCGCAGCCAGGCGGCCGCGAACCCCGCACGCCCGACGGCGGCCAGCACCGCACCGATAGCGGTCTGGTCGGCCTTGGAGGACGCCGCACAGAAGGCCAGGGCCACGGGCCCCAGGCCCAGGTCGAACAAGCGATCGCCGACCCGAGATTGCAGGTAGTAGTCCCGCGTGGGTGTGGCCCGGGCGAGGATCTCGATTTGCCGGTCGTTGAGTCCGAAGCGGGCGTAGGCGGCCGCGCCCTGCGGCTCCGTCGCCCGAGGGTTCGGAAGGAAGATCCTCGTCGGGCAGCTTTCGACGATCGAGGCGGCGATGGGGCTGCCCGTCACGTCGGCCAGCGACTGGGTGGCGAAGATCACCGAGGCGTTCTTCTTGCGCAGGGTCTTGAGCCACTCGCGCAGCTGGGCGCCGAAGGCCGGGTCGTCGAGCGCCAGCCAGCCCTCGTCGATCAGGATTAGAGTGGGCCGGCCATCGAGCCGGTAGCCGATGCGGTGGAAGAGATAGGTCAGGACCGCGGGGGCCGCGGCGCTCCTGGCCAGACCCTCGGTCTCGAACACCTGGACGTCGGCGCCGCCCAGGGCCTCGCCCGCCCCGTCCAGCAGCCGGCCGAACGGCCCGCCCAGGACGAAGGGGGCCAGGGCCGCCTTCAAGGGCTGGCTGGCCAGCAGGGCCACCAGGCCCGTCAGGGTGCGCTCGACGACAGGGGCGCTAGCGAGGCTCCCCAGCGCCGCCCAGATGTGCTCACGCACAGCCGGGGTAATCTCCACGCTTTCGCGGGCTAGAACGGCGGCCAGCCAGCCGGCGGCCCAGGCCCGTTCGTCCGGCTCGTCGATCCGCGCCAAGGGCTGGAGCGTCACCGCTCCGCCGTCTCCGGACAGGTCGTGGAAATCCCCGCCCATGCCCAGCGCGGCCGCACGGCTGGACGCCCCGAAATCGAAAGCGAAGATCTGGCTCCTGGCGTAACGGCGAAACTGCAGGGCCAGGAGCGCCAGCAGCACGCTCTTGCCCGCGCCGGTCGGCCCCACCACCAAGGTGTGGCCGACATCGCCGACATGCAGGCTGAGGCGAAAGGGCGTCGAGCCGGCGGTGCGGGCCAGCAGTAGCGGCGGCCCGTCCAGATGAGCATTGCGCGCAGGCCCGGCCCAGACCGCTGACATCGGCGCGATGTGGGCCAGGTTCAGGGTCGAGAGCGGCGGCTGACGGAGATTGGCGTAGACATGACCGGGGATCGTGCCCAGCCAGGCTTCCACGGCGTTGACGCTCTCACGGATGACGGCGAAGTCGCGGGCCTGGATGACCTTCTCGACCAGGGCCAGCTTGGCGTCCGCGAGCGCCGGATCCTCGTCCCATACCACCAGGGTGGCGGTCACATAGGCGTAGGCGACCGCGTCCCCGCCCAGGTCCTGCAGGGCCAGGTCGGCATCGACGGCCTTGTTGGCCGCATCGCTGTCGACCAGCGGCGAAGGCTCCTGGGTCAGAGCCTCGCGCAGCAGGACCAACACCGACTTGCGCTTGGCGAACCACTGGCGGCGGATCTTGCCCAGCAGCGCGGTCGCGTCGGTCTTGTCCAGGCACAGCGCCCGGGTGCTCCAGCGGTAGGCGATCCCCAGCCGGTTCAGCTCGTCGAGCAGGCCCGGGGTCGTTGAGGCCGGAAAGCCGGTCAGGGTCAGGACCCGCAAGTGGACCCGACCAAGGCGGGGTTGCAGACCGCCAGCCAGCGGCTCGGTGGCCAGCAGCGCGTCCAGCTGCATCGGCGTCTGCGGCACTGCGACGCGCTGGCGCACCGTCGAGATCGCCCCGTGCAGGAAGCTCAGGGTCTGGCCGTCATCCAGCCAGCCGACCTTGGGCATCAGCCCGTCGAGCAGGGCCAGCAGGCGGTCGGAGCGGTCGACGAATCCGGAGAGCTCGGCGCGCCAGTCGAGCCTCGCGCCTGCCCGCCCCTCGACGAAAAGGCCCTCGACCCGGCCCCGCCGATCGGCCGGCGGCAGATAGGTCAGGGTCAGGTAGTAGCGGCTTTCGAAGTGCTCGCCGGTCTCGACGAAGGCGGCCTTGCGCTCTGCTTCGACGAGGGTCGAGACCGGATCGGGAAAGGTGCTTTCGGGATAGGCGCCGGCCGGATCACGGCGAGCTTCGACGAACAGCGCCCAGCCAGAGCCCAGCCGACGCAAGGCGCCGTTCAGACGCGCGGCGACGGCGGCGACCTCGGCGTCGGTCGCCGAGTCCAGGTCCGGCCCGCGGAACTCAGCGGTGCGCTGGAACGAGCCGTCCTTGTTCAAAACCACGCCCGGCGCGATCAGGGCGGCCCAGGGCAGGAAGTCGGCCAGACGCGCCGG
>NZ_PJRS01000012.1 GCF_002858925.1 Caulobacter zeae | reverse complement strand
CTGGCGGACGCGCCCTTGCCGGATCACGGCCTGTGACGCCTGGGACCCAACGAGCTGCGCCCGCCAGCCATCAGGCGACCGCCCGACCTACATCGCAATACACAGGGACCCAGGAGACTGGGCGCAGTGGTGGGGTTCATCGCCCAAGCGATTGCGGGCGCGCTGCGGCGGCCCCTGGGTCCCGGCTCTTCGCTTCGCTGCGGCCGGGATGACGAGTGAGTGGGTGGGGGAGCCTGCCGGTTCAGCACTAGCTGAGACCGGCCCCCCTCCGGCGCTTCGCGCCACCTCCCCCGGAGGGGGAGGATCTTTGGCGTCAGGCCTTGAAGTCGACCAGCACGCCCTTCTTTTCCTCGGCCTGCTGGGTGACCTCGTCCTTGATCATCTGCTTGATCTTGGCTTCCAGCTTTTCGCGTTCCTTGGAATCCATCGCCGCGACGTCCTCCTCGGTGAGTCCCAGCTTGCCAAGGATGGCCGCCCGCATCTTCTCGGCCGGCGACTTGGCGGCGTAGTCGTACAGCTCCTGGCGGGCCGAGGCGCCGCCGACGCCGGCCGAGGTCGGCGCGAAGGTCGAGGCCGCGCCGTTGACGCGATCGACCGCCGAGGTCGACATCGTCGCCCAGGGATTGGAACCGGAGACAAGCATGAGAACTCCCGCCGCTGATCTGGCGGGAGCTGCAAAGCAAACGCCGTGCAAGCGGGGCTGGCGCGGCGATTTCCAAAGATATCAATATGTTGCGACGTCGTGTCGCGGGGCGGCGGCGCCTGGCGCGGCAAAGCTTGCCGCGCCGTTTCAACCGCCGGGCGATCCTTGCCGCCTGATCGGCCGGAGCGTCAGCCCTTTTTCTTGACGGCGATGCGGGCTTCCTCGATGGCCAGGTTCAGGGCCTTCATGTCGGCGCCGGGGATCATCTTGTCGCCGACGATGAAGGCCGGGGTGCCTTCGATGTGCAGCGCCTGGGCCAAGCCCTGGACGTCCTGCAACTGCTGGGTGACGGCGGCGCTGGCGCCGTCGGCGCGGGCCTTCTCGACGTCGACGCCGGCGGCCTTGGCGATACGGGCGATTGCGGCTTCGTCGAGGCTCTTCTCGGTCATCATGCCCTTGTAGACGGGCAGGGTCTTGCCCTGGGCCTGGGCGCCGATGGCCATGCGGGCGGCCAGTTCGGAGTCGCGCCCGAAGATCACGAACTCCTTGAAGACGAAGCGGATGTCGGGGTTCTTCTCGATGATCTCGAGCACCTGAGGCGCGGCGATCTTGCAGTAGCCGCACTTGTAGTCGAAGAACTCGGTGACCGTGATCGTGCCGTTCGGGTTGGCCACGAAGTCGCGCGGATCGCGCTCGATGGCCTGGCGATGCTTGGCGATCGCGCCCTGCGACTTCGAGGCGGCCTGGGCCAGCTGCTTTTCCTGCAGCTTGGCGCTGACTTCGAGCAGGACCTCGGGGTTTTCCAGCAGATAGGCGCGGACCTTCTTTCCGAATTCCTCGTCGCTTTTGGGCTGGCTGCAGGCGGCCATGCCGGTCGTCAGGACGAGGGCGGCGGCGGCCAGGGCGAGGGGACGGCGAAAGGGCATTCGGATCTCGGTCTCAGCTCGGTCTCAGGGGGAATCGGCGATCAGGGATTGGACGCCGTAAGGCCTTCCTTGGCCAGGGCCTTGAGGTCCTGGTCACTGGGGCGGGAGGCCAGCACGATGTCGGTGGCGCGCCGCCAGTCGGGCGTGTCCTTCTTCAGGAGCTCGCGCGCGCGCATGGCGAACACCCGGGCTTCCTGCACGGCGCCCAGGTTGAAATACTGCTCGGCGGTGGCCAGGCGCGCTTCGCCGTCCTTGCCCTGCTTGTCGTAGGCCTGGGCCATCAGGCGCCAGGCGACGGCGTTGTCGCTCTCGTTGATCAGGGCGCGCTTCAGCTCGGCGATGCCTTCCTCGATCTTCTTGGGATCGTCGAGGCCGATCAGGGTCTGGCCCAGATTGATGCGCAGCAGCGCCGCGTCGGGCTTGAGCGCCACCGAGCGGCGCTGGGGCTCCTCGGCCTGGGCCACGCGGTTGAACTCGAACAGGATCTGGCCCTTGAGCTCCCAGAGGTAGGGGTTCTTGTCGTTCTCGGCGATCAGGTCGTCGAGGATCTTCAGGGCCCGGTCGGGCTCCTTCATCTGGTAGTAGGCGATCGAGCGGGCGTAGCGGGCCGGGAAGCTGCGATCGGTCTCGCGGTACTTCATCAGGGCCGTCTGGGGATTGATGAACCCCTCCAGCTTGGCCTTCATGATCTCGTGCTCGGCCAGTTCGTCGGGGCTGTCGACGGCGTCGTAGTGCGGCAGGCGCTCGACCTTGGCTCGCAGGGCTTCGATGCGGTCGGACGACAGCGGGTGGCTGCGGAAGTACGCAAAGCGCCGCGACTGGTCGAAGACCTCCTGGTAGCGGAAGTTGTCGAAGAACTCGACGAGGCCGCGGCCCGACTGGCCGGTGGCCTCCAGGAAGTTGGCGCCGGCCTGGTCGGCGCGGGACTCCTGCTCGCGGCTGTAACCCAGCGCGCCCAGGGTGCCGAAATAGCTGGCGTTGCCCATCAGCACCGCGCCGGCGTCGGGCGCGCCGGCGAGCGCCGCCAGGACGCCTAAGCCCATCGTCAGGATCATCGGCCGCAGACCGGCCTTCATCATCTCGTCGGAGCGCAGCGGGTGGGCGCCGGCCAGGTGGCCGGTTTCGTGGGCGATGACGCCCTTGAGCTGGTTGGGGGTCTCGGTCTGAAGGATCAGGCCGGTGTTGAGGCCCATCATCAGGCCCTGGGTCGCGAACGCGTTCAGTTCCTTGTCGCCGACCAGCAGGATGCGGACCGTCTTGGGATCCAGGCCCGCCGCCGCGTAGATCGGGTCGGAATCGCGGTGCAGGATCTCTTCGATCTCGGTGTCGCGGATCAGCGACAGGCCCTGGGCGTTGGCCGCGATCGGGGCGGCTGCGGAGGCCAGCAGGGCGAGGGCGGAAAGGCCGGCGCCGAACGTCTTGCCGACGGTCCTCTTGCGGGACGTCATCGATGGTCTCCTGGTCGCGCCCCCGCGCCGTCCGGCAGTCTAGCGTGCCCGAAGCACGGCTGGAAATCGCAAGGGCGTGGCTTGTCTAGGAGGGGATATAGGCGCGAACCGCGGCGACGCCATGGCGCCGCCGCGGTCCTTTGCTGTCGGATCAGCCGCGGCGCCACCAGCCGCGCTTGGGCTGGGCCGGCGGGGCGCCGATCTCGTTCGGATCGGGCTCGGCCGCCACGGGGGCGGGCTCGGGCTCGACCGGGGCTTCGACCACCACCGGCGCAGCCTGGACCACCGGCTCGGGGGCTGGTTCAGCCGCCGGCTCAGGGGCGATCTCGACGTCGGCGGCGACGATCGGGGTGTCCTCGACGACGGTCTCGACGACAGGCTCGGCGGCCGGTTCAACGACCGCTTCGACGGTTTCGGTCGCTTCGACCTCGGCCTTGCGGCCACGGCTGCGCGAGCGGCGCGGCTTCTTGGTCGGGGCGGCTTCTTCCGGCGTCGGCAGTTCGACCCAGACGTCGGCGGGCGGGCCTTCGATCACCGGCGGCTCGAGCACCAGCGGAGCGACGTCCTCGACCTCGACCGGAGCGATCGGGGCCTCGGCGGCCGGCTGGCGGTCACGACCGCCGCGACGGCGCTCGCGACGCTCAGAGCGCTCGGGACGCTCGGCGGCTTCCGGGCGCTCCTGGCGCTCAGTGCGCTCGCTGCGGTCCTGGCGCTCGCCGCGGTCGCGACGGCCTTCGCCGCCACGGGCTTCGAGGGCTTCCGGATCGTGCCAGACATAGGGGTTGTCGCCGAACGGAACGCGCGGACGGTTCCAGACATAGACGTCGGCGGCGCGATCGCCGTCCTCGCGACCCCCGCGGCGACCGCCTCGACGGCCACGGCGGCGGCGGCGGCGGCGCGAATCCTCGTCGTCGCCGTCGGCGTCGGCCTCAGCGTCGAACTCGGCGCCTTCACCGTCTTCGGCGGCTTCGTCCGCGGGCTCCTCGTCACGACGGCCGCGACGACGGCGCTTGTTGTTGCGGCGACCGCCGCGATCGTCGTCCAAGCGGGCCTTGCGCGGCGCCTCGTCCTCGTCTTCGTCCTCGTCGCCTTCGTCGGAGACGATTTCTTCTTCCTCGTCTTCGTCCTCGTCGTCGAAGACCTCGTCGAACACCGGATCGGGCTCGTAGGCGATGGCCGGCGGGGCGATGCGCTCGCCCAGCTCGGTCCGCTCGATCTCGTGCTCGGCCTGGCGCAGGCCGTCGTCGACCAGCACGGTGACGAACACGCCGTGGTTCAGCTGCAGGCGCTGCAGGTAGCCGCGCTTTTCGTTGAGGATGTAGATGCCGACGGCGCGGCTGACCTTCAGGGTCACGGCGCCGCTGCCCTTCAGGGCCTCGACCTCGACGCCGCGCAGCGCGGCCAGGGCGCTCGATTCGACCGAGCGGACGCGGCCGGTGCCCTCGCAGTGCTCGCAGACGTGGGTGGTGCCTTCCAGGACGCCGGTGCGGCGACGCTGGCGGCTGATCTCCATCAGGCCAAAGCCCGAGATCTTGCCCATCTGGATGCGGGCGCGGTCGTCCTTGAGAGCGTCCTTGAGGACCTTCTCGACCGTGCGGTTGTTCTTGGCTTCATCCATGTCGATGAAGTCGATGACGATCAGGCCGGCCAGGTCGCGCAGGCGCAGCTGGCGGGCGGCTTCCTCGGCGGCCTCGATGTTGGTCTTGAGGGCCGTGGCCTCGATGTTGCGCTCGCGCGTGGCCTTGCCCGAGTTGACGTCGATGGCGACCAGGGCCTCGGTCTGGTTGATCACCAGATAGCCGCCCGAACGCAGCGGCACGACCGGCGAGTAGATCTGCGCCAGGTGGTCTTCGATCCGGTGCTTGACGAACAGCGGCGTGGGCTCGCGGTACGGGAAGACCTTCTTGGCCTGGCTGGGCATCAGCATGCGCATGAAGTCGCGCGCCTCGCGGTAGCCCGCCTCGCCCTCGACCCAGATCCCGTCCAGGTCCTTGTCGTACATGTCGCGGATGGCGCGCTTGACGAGGTCTTCCTCCTCGTAGATCAGCGCCGGCGCCACCGAGTGCAGCGTGTTGTCGCGGATGTTCTCCCACAGACGCAGCAGGTATTCGTAGTCACGCTTGACCTCGGCCTTGGTGCGCTTGGCGCCGGCCGTGCGGACGATCAGGCCCATGCCCTGCGGCACGTCCAGGCTCTGCACCACGCTCTTGAGGCGCTTGCGGTCGGTCACGGCCGTGATCTTGCGGCTGATGCCGCCGCCGCGGGCGGTGTTGGGCATCAGGACGCCGTAGCGGCCGGCCAGCGACAGGTAGGTGGTCAGAGCCGCGCCCTTGTTGCCGCGCTCTTCCTTGACGACCTGGACCAGCATGATCTGCCGGCGGCGGATCACTTCCTGGATCTTGTACTTGCGCATCAGGCGGCGCTTGCGGCGCGCCAGTTCCTCTTCGACGTCGTCTTCGTCGTCGTCGATGGCGTGATCGTTGGCGTCGTCCTCGTCCTCGCCGCCGGTGGCGCGGCGCGAAACGGGGGTGTCGTCCTCGTCGTCGTGCGAATCATCGCGCATCAGCGCTTCGCGGTCGGCGACCGGGATCTGGTAGTAGTCCGGGTGGATCTCGTTGAAGGCGAGGAAACCGTGGCGGTTGCCGCCGTATTCGATGAACGCAGCCTGGAGGCTGGGTTCAACGCGGGTCACCTTGGCGAGATAGATATTTCCACGAAGTTGTTTGCGGGTCTGGCTCTCGAAATCGAATTCTTCAACCCGCGAACCGTCCACGACCACCACACGCGTCTCTTCGGCGTGGGCGGCGTCGATCAACATCTTCTTCGACATACAGGGAATCTCCACGGCGCGCGGCGGGCGCGAGGCCCGGGCGCCGATATGAAAGGAGGGCGCGCGCATCGCAGACCGCGACTTCGCCGAAGCGAAGTTCGAAGGGCGGTTGCCAGAGGCGATCGGGTGCGGCGCAGCCCATGGGGTTTCGTTTGTTTCCTTTGACGCGCCGGGTGGCGCGGATCGGATGACGCGTCGTCGCCGGGAACGGCCAGGGCCCGACGCGGGCCCTTTTGGGCTTTGGCCGTCGAGACATCCGCCCCGCGCCGACCATCGCCCGCAAACTCCAAAGTCCGGCGGCTCCGGCATGAGGGCGCTATGGACGCGTCCGTCATTTGGGAACCACTCACGCAAAGCGCCATGTCTGACGACGTCGCTCCGCGCACGGCGCCACTTTAGCAACATCGGAAGACAAATGAAAAGCGCCGTGGAGCAACCGACGAAATTGATGAAGTCGACGGTTTCCTTAACGGTTTCTCTACCGGCCCCGGGCGATATCCGTCATTGGTTTTTCAGGTAACGCCATTGGCTGGGCGGTAATGCGTAAGGTCGTCATCGGAGCAGCGAGAACGGGTTGGGCGAAGGCGGCCTTGATCGTCGGCGCCCTGGCGCTCGCCGGTGTGGCCGTCGCGACCGTTCAAGGCCCCGCGCCGGCCGCCGGCGTCCAGAAGGTCCGCTTCGGCGGCGACCGCGCCGAGACCCGAGTCGTCATCGACCTGGACCGCGCGGCGGTGGGCAAGCTGATCGGCGACGGCGCCGCGGCCAGCCGAGTCGTGGTGGGCCTGCCCAACGTGACGGTTTCCGGCGACCTGCAGGGCGCGGGCCATGGCCTGGTCGACCGCTGGGTCATCGACGAGGCCGCCGGCGGCGCCCGGCTGTCGCTGGATCTGTCCTCCAAGGCCGTGGTCAAGCGCCGCTTCCTGCTGCCGCCGGCCGACGGCGCGACCGCCTTCCGCTATGTGATCGACCTGGCCGCCGCCGATCCGGCCTCGGCCGGCGCGTCGGTGATGCGTCCGACCACCGTCTCGACCCCGGTCAAGCCCGCGACGCTGAAGCTGAAGAAGACGATCGTCATCGACGCCGGCCACGGCGGCAAGGATCCCGGCTCGGCCGGCGCCAACACCAACGAGAAGGACGTCACCCTGGCCGCGGCCAAGGCGCTGAAGACCAAGCTGGAGAAGTCCGGCCGCTTCATCGTCGTGCTGACCCGCGACACCGACACCTTCATCCCGCTGGAATCGCGCGTGCAGATCGCCCGCCGCGCCGACGCGGACCTGTTCATCTCGCTGCACGCCGACTCAGGGCCCGATGTCGGCACCCGCGGCGCCAGCGTCTACACCTTGTCGGAGAAGGGCGCCGAGCGCGCCGCCCGGGTGCTGGAAAAAGACGACTGGCTGATGAAGGCCAGCCTGCCGGGCCGCGACCGCGCCGTCGGCCAGATCCTGCTGGACCTGTCGCAGCGCGCCACCAAGAACCGGTCGGCCGCCTTCGCCGAGACCCTGCTGGAAAAGGTCGGCGACGAGACCGTCCTGCTGCGCCGCAGCCACCGCGACGCCGGCTTCATCGTGCTTCTGGCGCCGGACGTGCCGGCTGTGCTGCTCGAGATGGGCTTCATGACCAATGTCGACGACGAGAAGCTGCTGAAGAGCCCGGCCGGTCGCGAACGGCTGATGAACGCCGTGGCCAGCTCGATCGAAACCTATTTCGCGGCCCAGACCCGGATCAGCGCTCGCTGAGGGGGCTCTTGAGTTTCGAGGGCGGAAACCCCGCCCTTCGACAAGCTCAGGGTGAGGTTTCTCATCTGTCTGTGCGTGTATCTGGTCCTCATCCTGAGCCCGTCGAAGGGCGAGGACCACGCAGGGCGTCGGCAGAAACTCCAACCGCACCAAGTTGGCGCCTCGCCCGATGCGGGTTACAGCCATCCTCTGGATGATTTGAACGTGCGCGCGTTGCGCCGTTCGACGGAGGCCGTGTGGACTTGAAGCCCGCCGAAAGATGGATCGCCATAGCCGGCGTCGCGGTGCTGTCGACGATCGCGGTGGCGGGGTTCGCCATCGCCATCTATGCCGCGTGGCTGTTCCACGACATGCCCGACGCCGGCGAACTGCAGGACTATCGTCCGCCGACGGCGACGCGCGTCTACGCCTGGGACGGCACCCTGATCGGCGAATACTCGAAAGAGCGCCGGATCTTCGTGCCCTACGACCAGATCCCGCCGCAGTTGGCCCAGGCCTTCATGGCCGCCGAGGACCGCAACTTCTTCAAGCACGGCGGCGTCGACGTGGGCGGCTTCTCGCGCGCCATGCTCAAGAACGTCGGCAACGCCATGCGCGGCCGTCGCCTGGAAGGCGGCTCGACCATCACTCAGCAGGTGGCCAAGAACGTCCTCCTGACCAGCGACGCCACGGTCGGCCGCAAGTTCAAGGAAGCGATCCTGGCGCGGCGCCTGGAGCAGTCGCTCGACAAGCAGCAGATCCTGGAACTGTACCTCAACGAAATCTGGCTGGGTTACCGCTCGTTCGGCGTCGGCGCGGCCGCCTACAACTATTTCGGCAAGTCGCTGCCCGAGCTTTCGCTGTCGGAAGCCGCCTATCTGGCCGCCCTGCCCAAAGGGCCCGACAACTACCATCCGATCCGCAACAAGGGCAAAGCCATCGCCCGCCGCAACTGGATCCTCGACCAGATGGCCGACCTTGGCTGGGTCAGCCGCGCCGAGGCCGAGAAGGCCAAGGCCGAGGACCTGGTGGTGCAGCCCGCGCCCAAGCGCGCGGCCTATGCCGACGCCGACTACTTCGTCGAGGAAGTGCGCCAGCGCGGCATGGCCACGCTGGGCGACCGGATCAGCGAGGGCGGCTACTACATGCGCACCACGCTGGACCCGACGCTGCAGACGGCGGCGCGGGCCTCGCTGATGGACGGATTGGAGAAATACGACCGCCGCCACGGCTGGCGCGGGGCCTGGGGCCATGTCGAGAGCCTGGACGAGGGCTGGGAGAAGGCCGCCCAGGCCAAGCGTCCGCCCTCGGAGCGTCGCGGCTGGCGCGCGGCCGTCGTCACCTCGGCCGGCGGCGGCGTGCGGCTGGTCAAGGACGAAGGGGAGGGCAGCCTCACCGGTGAAGACATCGCCTGGGCCAAGGCCGGCAAGGGCCTGAAGGTCGGCGACCTGGTGTTCGTCGAGCAGGTGGCCGGAACCTCGTCCTATCGCCTCAAGCAGGTCCCGGCCGTCAACGGCGCGCTGGTGGCCATCGAGCCCTATACCGGCCGCGTCGTGGCCCTGGTGGGCGGCTATTCGTTCTCGCTGTCGAACTTCAACCGGGCGACCCAGGCGATGCGCCAGCCCGGTTCGTCGTTCAAGCCGTTCGTCTACGCCACCGCGCTGGAGAACGGCTACACGCCGGCCAGCGTGATCCTGGACAGCGCCATCACCTTCAAGGGCGCCAACGGCCAGGACTGGAGCCCGGAGAACTACGAGAAGAAGTTCTACGGCGCCCTGCCGCTGCGCAAGGGCCTGGAGCGGTCGGTCAACGCCATGACCGTGCGCCTGGCCCAGGGCGTGGGCATGAAGAAGATCATCGAGATGTCCAAGAAGACCGGCGTGACGCGCGACATGGCGCCCGTGCTGGCCATGGCGCTCGGGGCCGGCGAGACCACGCCGTTCAAGATCACGGCCGCCTATGCGCCGTTCGCCAACGGCGGCCGCCGCATCGAGCCGCACCTGATCGAACTGGTGCAGGACCGCGAGGGCAAGGTGATCTTCCGCGCCGACAAGCGCGACTGCCCGCGCTGCACCGCCGGTTTCAACGGCGACGAAAGCCCGCGCGTCACCGCGCCGGGCGAGCAGGTTATGGACCCGGTCACGGCCTACCAGATCACCTCGATGCTGCAGGGCGTGGTCCAGCGCGGCACGGCCGCCTCGGTCAGCCAGCTGGGCTATCCGCTGGCCGGCAAGACCGGCACCACCAACGAGTACCGCAGCGCCTGGTTCATCGGCTATTCGCCCGACCTGATCGTCGGCGTGTTCGTCGGCTTCGACGACAACCGCTCGCTGGGGGCCGGCGAAACCGGCTCGCAGGACGCCGTGCCGGTGTTCATCGACTTCATGAAGGTGGCGCTGAAGGACAAGCCCAAGACCGACTTCAAGCCGCCGAAGACGGCCAAGTTCGCCATGGTGCGCGGCATCCGCGAGGCCTTCCGCCCCGGCACCGAGCCCAAGGTCGCCGCGCCGACGCCCACCGGCGGACCGATCTCGTACGGCGACGCCTGGCCCAACGGCGTGCCGACCGGCCAGCCTTCGCCGTCCGACCCGCAGCCCAAGCAACAGCCCAAGACGCCGGACATCAGCGGGCTTTACTAGAACTGTGCGGGGTCCTCGTCCTTCGACAAGCTCAAGATGAGGACCCTGTTTCGGGCCGTGGAAAACCTCATCCTGAGCCTGTCGAAGGACGAGGTTATCGGCTGAAGAGTCGCCGTTTCCACTTTCGAGCAGCCGGCGCGGTTGCGCTGAATCTGGTGGCGGGCTATCTCCCGCGCCCTTACTTTGTGTCACGGAGCTACGTGATGAGACCGGATGTCGAGGCCGCCGCGGCCGACATCGAGCAGTCCGTTGGACTGCTCAGGAGGCGTCTTTGACTGGGATGTCGCCCTTAGAAAACTCGATGAACTGAACGCGCGGGTCGAAGACCCGACGCTGTGGGACCGTCCGACCGAGGCCCAGGCCGTGTCGCGCGAGCGCGCCAACCTGGCCGCCAAGGTCGAGGCCGTGCAGAGCATCGAACGCGACGTCAAGGACGCGCTCGAATACGCCGAGCTGGCCGACATGGAGTCCGACGAGGACTCGCTGAACGACGCCCGCGCCCAGCTCAAGGCCATCAAGGAACGCGCCGCCCGCGCCGAACTGGAGGCCCTGCTGTCGGGCGAAGCCGACGGCAACGACGCCTATGTCGAAATCAACTCCGGCGCCGGCGGCACCGAGTCGTGCGACTGGGCGGGCATCCTGCTGCGGATGTACACCCGCTGGGCCAACGCCCACGGCATGACCACCGAGCTGATCGAAGAGACCGACGGCGACCAGGCCGGCATCAAGTCGGCCACGCTGCTGGTCAAGGGTCCCAACGCCTATGGCTGGCTGAAGACCGAGGCCGGCGTGCACCGCCTGGTGCGCATCAGCCCGTATGACAGCAGCGCCCGTCGCCACACCTCGTTCGCCTCGGCCTGGGTCTATCCCGTGATCGACGACACGATCGAGATCGAGATCAATCCGGCCGACGTGCGCACCGACACCTATCGCGCCTCGGGGGCCGGCGGTCAGCACATCAACAAGACCGACTCGGCCGTGCGTCTGACGCACGCCCCGACCGGGATCGTGGTGGCCTGCCAGTCGGGGCGCTCGCAGCACCAGAACCGCGACGAGGCGTGGAAGATGCTGCGCGCGCGCCTCTATGAGGCCGAACTGCAGAAGCGGGAAGCCGCCCAGCAGGCGCTGCACGACCAGAAGACCGACATCGGCTGGGGTCACCAGATCCGGTCGTACGTCCTGCAGCCGTACCAGATGGTCAAGGACCTGCGGACCAACGTCGAGACCTCCGACACGGACGGCGTGCTCGACGGCGACCTGGACGCCTTCATGGGCGCCTCGCTGGCCCAGCGGGTCGGCGCGACGCGGGACGCTTCCGAGGGCTGAGGCCTTTCGGTGGATCCTGAAAAGACGAACGCCCCGGAGCGATCCGGGGCGTTTTTCGTTTTGGGCGGACCTGGAAGCAGAACCTCGTCCTTCGACAAGCTCAGGATGAGGTTCTGAATGGCGCCTTGGTAACTCGTCCTCACCCTGAGCTTGTCGAAGGGCGAGGACGGCGAGGCCTTAGCCGACCGGCTTGGCCGTAAGCGTCAGGTCGGCGACCGGAGCGGGCGCGACGGCCACGGGCGCCGCCTGCGGCGGGGCCTGGCGTTGGAACTTCAGGCTGCGGCCCTGGAAGAAGGCGCCGGTTTCCATGGCCAGCTGTTCGTGGGTGATGTCGCCGTCGACATAGGCCGTGCCGTAGAGGCGAACCTGCTTGGCGGTGATCGCGCCGACGACGCGGCCGCGGATCTCGACGGCCTCGGCGTAGACGCCGCCCTCGACATGGCCGGTCTCGCCGACGGTCAGGCGGCCGACGCGGACGTCGCCGCGCACCACGCCGTCGATCTGAAGCTCGCCGTCGCCGCTGACGCCGCCCTCGATGGTGATGTCGGCCGAGATCAGCGAAGCCACGCGCGGCGGGGCCTTGCGGACCTGGTCGGCGGGCGCGGCGGCCGGAAGGGGCAGGGGCTCGATCTGGACGGGGGTCTTGGACCCCTTAGCCGGCTTGCTGAACATACTCGCCTGCCTTGAGGAAGCGGTTGGGGTTCTGGGCGCGACCATTGACCCAGACCTCGTAGTGGAGGTGCGGGCCGGTGGAGCGGCCGGTGGAGCCCATGGCGCCGACGCGCTGGCCGATCACCACGCGCTGGCCCACGCGCACGGCGATGCCTTGCAGGTGGGCGTAGCGGGTCTTGAAGCCGCCGCCATGGTCGATCTCGACGGTGTTGCCATAGCCCGAGCGGACGCCGGTGAACGAGATGACGCCGGGCGCGGTGGCCATGATCGGCGTGTAGAAGGCGCCGGGGAAGTCGAGGCCCGAATGGAAGGCCGGGCGGTGCGTGAACGGGTCGAAGCGCACGCCGTAGCTGCTCGACAGGGCCGGATTGGCGGTCGGGCGGTTGAACGGCAGGCGCTGGGCCGCCGCGCCGAGGCTGCGCATGTCCGACATGTCGCTGGCGGCGCGGTGGATGCGGGCGGCGAACTCCTCGTCGACGTCCAGCACGGCGGCCAGGGCGCGCGGGTCCTTGGCCTCGATCAGCGGGCCGCCCAGCGAGGCGCCGCGGCCGGTGAAGCTGCCGGCGTCGAGGCCGGCCATGCGCATGGCCAGGCGCAGCCGCTCGGCCCGGCTCTTGGCGAAGCCCTCGGCGGCGTCGATCAGGCGCTCCTGGTCCATGCGGGTGGCCTGGATGCGCTCGACGGGCGAGGCGTCGCCGATGGCGGGCTTGCTGACGGCCAGGGCCAGGGCCTGGGCGGCGCCGGGCGCGCCCTTGAAGTCGCTGACCAGCAGGGCCAGGGCCGCGTGGCGCTTCTCGACCGACATGGCCAGGTCGTCGAGCGAACCGCTGGTGGCCGACAACTGGGCCACGGCGCTGTTCAGGCGCGCCTGGCGGTCGGCGTTGAGGCGCTCGTAATAGGCCTTCTGCTTGAGGACGACCTGGTCGGTGTTGCTGACAGCCACGGTGTTGACCAGCATCGCCGCTGTGCAGACGCCCATCCACAGCGCCGCGGCGCCGACGCCGGCGGCGCAGGCCATCTGCTTGCCCGTGGAAAGCACGTAGCCGCGCATCTCGCCGCCCGAGCGGACATACAGATGGCGTTCCGGAAACAGACCTTCGAGGGTCTTACGTAGGCGGTGAAAATGCGCGATCGCCATACCCAGGAAACCCCCCAGTTTTCAAGGTCTGGGGGATATGCAACGAGAAAGCGGAAATGCGCAAGACTCTTAGCACCTGCGAAGGCGCGGATGGCCAAGTTTCGACCATGAGCCCCCGTCGATTAACCCGACATGAACGGACTGGCTACACGCGACACGGGAGAAGTGGCCGAAAAGCGCGGCTTTGCGGCGCCGGCGCCACAGTGAGGCTCCGCTAGCGGTCTTCCAGCGTATGCCAGAGCCGCAGCACGAAGATCGTACTCTCCGTGAGTTCGTAGCGGAGTTCGTAGCCGCCGACGACGAGCCGGCGCACTTCGCGGGGCGTGAATTCCTCAGGACGTTCGCCAAGCCTCGGAACATCCAGCAGTCGCCTGGGCGCCGCGACCAGCTCTCGGGCCGTCCGTGTGGCCGCGCGTGGGTTCACTTCAGCCAGAAAGGCATGAAGCCGCGCGAGGTCGGACGCGGCCTTGCCGGTCCAGACCAGGCGCATCAGCGCGAGGAGGAGCCGCTGTCGAGACTGTCGGCCCAGGCCTCCATGGCGGCCTGCTGGACCAGACGACCGGCGTCGACATCGGCCAGGCCTTCGAGCGTCAGGGTGCGCAAGCGCTCCTCGCGATCGGCCCAGGCGGCCAGCGCCTCGCCAACGACTGCGTCCTGCGAGCGGTCCTGGCGAACAGCCAGCCGATCGATATGATCAGCCAGCGGCGCGGGAACTTCGACGGTCAACACCTTGGTGCGCACGGGCGCCTCCGAGCCAAGGCGGCAATGGTAATCCAGCAGGGCGCGATTGCTAGCCCTTCAGGCCCTGCGCGGCCTTGAGCACCGCCTTGACGTGATTGGGCACCTTCACCTTGCGCCAGATCTCGCGGACGACGCCTTCGCCGTCGATCAGGAAGGTCGAGCGGTCGATGCCCATGTACTTGCGGCCGTACATGCTTTTCTCGACCCACGAGCCGTAAGCCTCGACGGTCTCGCCCAAGGTGTCGGAGCCGAGCTCGACGGTCAGGTCATGCTTCTTGCGGAATTTGCCATGGCTGGCGGCGCTGTCCTTGGAGACGCCGATCACCACCGCGCCGGCCTTGGCGAACTCCTCGACCTCGGCCGAGAATTGCAGGGCCTCTGAGGTGCAGCCGGTCGTGTCGTCCTTCGGGTAGAAGTAGAGCACGACGTTCTTGCCCTTCAGGCCGGCCAAGCTGACACGGCCGGTGTCGGTGGGCAGGTCGAAGTCGGGAGCCTTGTCGCCGGGGTTCAGCATCGAACTTTCTCCAACATCACGGGCCCAGCGTCAGGGCGTAGAACGCGCCATCCCGAAGCGGCCGCGACCGCTTCGGGATGACGATACTTAATGGCTTCGCCGTCCGGTTAAACCGGTTTGACGAGCACGATCTTCTTCTTGCCTTGGCTCAGCTTGACCACGCCGTCGATCAGGTCGGCGTTGGTCACCAGGCGATCGCCGTCCTTCTCCTGGGCGTCATTCAGGCGCAGGCCGCCGCCCTGGGCCAGGCGTCGGGCTTCGCCGCGCGAGGCGGTCAGGCCGATGTCGGTCGCCAGCACGGCCAGGGCCACGCCTTCGGCCAGGACCGAGGCGGCGACCTCGACCGTCGGCAGGTCGGCCGACAGAGCGCCTTGCTCGAAGGCCTTCTCGGCGGCGTCGCGGGCGGCCTTGGCGGCTTCCTCGCCGTGAGCCATGCGGGTGGCCTCGCCGGCCAGAACCTTCTTGGCGTCGTTGATCTGGGCGCCCGGCAGGGCTTCCAGCTCGGCGATCTTCTCCAGCGGCAGGTCGGTGAACAGCTTCAGGAAGCGGCCCACGTCGGCATCCTCGGTGTTGCGCCAGAACTGCCAGTAATCGTAGGGCGAAAGCTGCTCGGCGTTCAGCCAGACGGCGCCCGACATGGTCTTGCCCATCTTGGCGCCCGAGGCCGTGGCCAAGAGCGGCGTGGTCAGGCCGAAGGCGGCCTTCTGGTCGACGCGGCGGGTCAGCTCGACGCCGTTGAGGATGTTGCCCCACTGGTCCGAGCCGCCCATCTGCAGCACGCAGCCGTACTTGCGGTTCAGCTCCAGGAAGTCGGTGGCCTGCATCAGCATGTAGTTGAATTCGAGGAAGGTCATCGGCTGCTCGCGCTCGAGCCGCAGCTTGACCGAGTCGAAGGCCAGCATCCGGTTGACCGTGAAGTGCACGCCGTAGTCGCGCAGGAACTGCACGTAGCCGAACTTCGACAGCCACTCGTCGTTGTCGACCATGATGGCGTCGGTGGGCCCATCGCCGAAGGTCAGGAACCTGGCGAACACCTGCTTGATGCCGGCGATGTTGGCCTGGATGTCGGCGTCGGAGAGCAGCTTGCGGCTTTCGTCCTTGCCGGTGGGATCGCCGACCTTGGTCGTGCCGCCGCCCATCAGGACGATCGGCTTGTGGCCGGCCTGCTGCAGGCGGCGCAGCATCATGATCTGGATCAGAGACCCGACGTGCAGGCTGGGCGCGGTGGCGTCGAAGCCAATGTAGGCGGTGACCACGCCGCTGGCGGCGGCCGCGTCCAGTTCGTCCGGGTGGGTGATCTGGTGGATGTAGCCGCGCGCCTGCAGGGTCTTGAGGAATTCGGACTTGAAGCTCTGCGGCGCGGACATGGCTCGACTCTCTGTATCGCTGGTTCGCGCGTCTAGCACGGGCGGGGCGGTCTGTGGCGAGGGTTTCATCGATAGTCTCCTTGAAGGCTGAGCGCCGGAGACGTCGTCTTGAAGGGAGAGGGACGCATCGCCGGCCAAGTGGCGGTGCGTCGACATGACCGGTCGTTCGCCCGCTAGATCAGCGGGCGGTAATAGGCTCGGGTCTGGAGGGCCTTGGCGGTCATGGGGCCTAGCTACCCGAGGCGGGTCGTGGCAGTCAACGTCGCGATGCGCATTCTTGGATTCATGACCGGCACCTCGCTCGACGCGGTCGACATGGCGGTGCTCGACACCGACGGCGAGGCGATCCAGGGCTTTGGCCCCAGCGGCGAACGCAAGCTGCGCGAGGAGACCCGCGCGCTGCTGCTGGAAACCACGCGCCAGGCCCTGGCCTGGAAGCGCGGCGAGCCCGAGCCGGCGATCTTCGAAGAGGCCCGGCGAGCCGTGGCCGAGGAACACTTCGTCGCCGCCGAGAGCTTCCTGGCCGAGCATGGCCTGGCCTGGGGCGAGTTCGACCTCTTGGGCGTGCACGGCCAGACGGTGCTGCACGAGCGGCCGACCGCCGAGCGCGTGGGGCGGACGGTGCAGTTGCTCGACGCCGAGCGGCTGGCGGCCCTGACCGGTCGGCCGGTGGCTTTCGACTTCCGCACCGCCGACGTGGCGGCCGGCGGGGAGGGCGCGCCGCTGGCCCCGATCTATCACGAGGCCCGGGCCCGCGCCTCGGGCCTGGCCGCGCCGGTCGCGGCGCTGAACATCGGCGGGGTGGCCAACATCACCCTGATCGGCGCGGACGGAACCCTGCTGGCCTTCGACACGGGCCCGGGCAACGGGATGATCGACCTGATGCTTCAGGAGCGCGGGCTTGGCCGCTTCGACGAGGGCGGCAGGCTGGCGGCGGCGGGGCAGGTGGACGAGGCGGCGCTGAACGCGCTCCTGGCCAGCGCCTATTTCGCGGCCCCCGCGCCCAAGTCGCTGGACCGCTACGACTTCTCGCTGGACGCGGTGGCGCACCTGTCGGCGCAGGACGCGGCCGCGACCCTGGTGGCCTTCACCGCCGCGGCCGTGCTCAAGGCCTTCGACAAGAACGACGCCCCGCCCAGCGCCCTGATCGTCTGCGGCGGCGGCCGCCATAACCCACGGATCATGGCGGCGCTGGCCGAGCGGGTTCCCGTGCCGGTGAAGGCGGCCGAAGACTACGGCTGGCGCGGCGACGCCATCGAGGCCGAGGCCTTCGCCTATCTTGCCGCCCGGACGGCGCGGGGGCTGCCGATCAGCTTTCCGGGCACGACGGGGGTGGCCGCGGCGATGACCGGCGGACGGATCGCGCGGCCCTGATCCGGAGGATAGGGGCTACTTGCGTTCCGCCGCCTTGGCGGCGTCCCACAGGGCGTCCATCTCGGCCAGGTCCGATTGGTCCGGCGTGCGGCCGTCCTTGGCCAGTTCGGCCTCGATGAAGGCGAAGCGGCGGGCGAACTTGGCGTTGGTGGCGCGCAGGGCGTCCTCGGGCTCGACGTCGAGCTTGCGCGCGAGGTTGGCGCAGACGAACAGGATGTCGCCCAGTTCCTCGCGGGCCTTGGCCTGGTCGCCGGCGTCGATCTCGACCTGTAGTTCGGCGACTTCCTCGGCCAGCTTTTCCAGCACCTTGTCGGTCGAGGGCCAGTCGAAGCCGACGCGCGCGGCGCGCTTGGTCAGCTTCACGGCCCGGGTCAGGGCGGGCAGGCCGGCGGGCACGTCGTCGAGCACGCCGCCCTTCTTCTTGGCCTTGCGCTCTTGGGCTTTCAGCTCCTCCCAGCCCGCCTTCTGGTCGGCCAGGTCGTCATAGGCGTGGTCGCCGAACACGTGCGGATGGCGGCGGATCATCTTGTCGGAGATCGACTGGGCGACGTCCTCCAGGCTGAAGGCGCCTTGCTCTTCGGCCATCCGGGAATGGAACACCACCTGAAGCAGCAGGTCGCCAAGCTCTTCCTTCAGGTCCGAAAGGTCGCCCCGCTCGATGGCGTCGGCGACCTCGTAGGCTTCCTCGATGGTGTAGGGCGCGATCGTCGCGAAGGTCTGCTCGATGTCCCACGGGCAGCCGCCCTGCGGGTCGCGCAGGCGGGCCATGATCTCCACCAGGGTGAAGAGCGGATGCTCCTCACCGGGCTGTAGAGGGCGAGGGGCCGGGGTCGGAGATGCGGTCATGCGGGCTCGCTTGGGCGTTGGCTTGCGCCGCGTCGCGCGCCTCCAGTTGGGCGAGGATCTCGGCGTGGCGTCTGGCGTCCAGCGGATAGCGCACGATGATGACCGAGACCAGCACGCCCAGCGCCGCCGGGACCACCGTGTAGAGCACGATCAGGGCGGTATCGCCCTGGGCGCTGGGGATCTTGGGGTCGAAGCCCAGCTTCTCCAGCACCAGGAAGACGCCGATGGCCAGGGCGAAGCCCAGCTTCACCGTGCCGTTGACGATGGCGTACAAGAGGCCCGTGCGGTCGACGCCGCTGTTCAGCCGCTCCTCGTCGCCGATGTCGGCCATCATCGAGCGCACCAGCAGCGGCGCGGCCGAATAGGGCAGGCCGGCCAGCACCAGCACCGCGATCGCGAAGGTGTTGACGCCATTGGGCGTGACCACCGCGGCGACCTGGAACACGGCGTACATGATCCCGGCGATCGCCAGGGAGGTGTGCTTGCCCGTGACCTTGGCGATCCACGGCCACAGCGGCGCGCCGGCCAGGGCGGCGACGAAATAGACCAGCAGCAGGATGCCCGCCTGGTCTTTCGGAATGCCCTTGATGCGCTCGAAGAAGAAGAAGAACAGCGCGCCGCCGATGCCGGGCGCCAGGCCCATCAGGAGGTCGGCGATCAGCAGCTTTTGCACCGTCGGGCGCTTGAGCAGGTCGAAATACTGTTTCAGGCCCGCCTCGTGCCGCTGGGACGGAGCGGGCGGCTCGCCGACCACGGCGCCGGCCAGCAGCGCCGTCAGCGGCATCAGCACGATGATGAACCAGCCCATGGCCTGGACGCCGGCGGCGTGGTCGCCCTTGAGGGTGAAAGCCACCAGCGGCGGCAGCAGCAGCACCAGGATCATGCCGACCACGTTGCCGGCGCTCCAGAAGCCGTAGATCCGCGATCGCTGCTGGTAGTCGGACGAGAGCACCGCGCCCCAGGCCGTCTGGGCCAGCACCGCCATCGAGAAGCCGATGTAGACGACGATCAGCCATGACCACAGGAAGACCGGCCCGATCCCGGGCTTGGCCATGAACAGCGCGTAGGAGGCGGCCATCAGCAGCGGAACGCTGGCCATCAGCCAGGGACGGAAGCGGCCCCAGCGGGTGCGGGTGCGGTCCATCAGGCCGCCCAGTATGGGGTCCAGGATGATGTCGGCCAGCCGCACCAGCAGGAAGGCCGTCCCGACCACCGACAGCGAGAGGCCAAGCTCGCTGACATAGTATTCGGGCAGGTAGACCACGAGCGGCAGGCCCAGGCCCGCCAGCGGCAGGGTCGGCGAGGCGTAGGCGGCCAGGGCGGCGGTCGATCGTCGCGGCGCAGCGGTCATGCTTCCTCCCCGGGGAGCCTCTGACGCCCCTTCTTACTGAACGGCGATCAGACTCTGCGTCGAGGGTTCTGGCAAGCGACCGCCGACACGACAGGATCGACATTCACGCGACGACCGTATCCAAGATCCGTTCTTCCCCGCGAAGGCGGGGACCCAAGCGGAGTCTGCGGGTCGCTCACGGCCGCGCCGTCTCATGAAACTCAGCTTGAATCCCCGCCCTTCGCGGGGATGCTCGGTGATACCGGTCACTGCTGCTTGATGTAGCTCCGGCCTAGTCCTTCACGAACTCGCCGTCCTCGATGCGGCGGGCCAGGCGATCGAAGGCCAGGCTGGCGTCGCTCCAGGTGGCGGCGTACTGGGCCTGCCAGATGTCGGTCTCGTACCAGCGATAGCGGATCGGCGTGCTGACGCCGTCGGTCGAGACGTACTCGCCCGAAATCCGCGCCCCGCCATTGCCGAAGCTCTCCATGGAAAGGCCGGGCTTGCTGGTCAGTTGCAGGGGCGTGGGGCGATTGGGCACGGCGTCGTCGATCACCAGGCGCAGGCGGCCGCCCGAGGGGGTCAGGCCGCCGGACCGCTCCAGCCGACGTTCGACGGTCCGCTTGAGGTCGCGGGCCAGATAGTCGAACTCGCGCTGGCCCAGCTTGTCGGCCTTGGCGGCGAGGTCCGGACCGATGATCACCTCCACCTGCGAGACGGCGGGCGTGTCGGCCAGGGCGGCGCCGGCCGGCAGGAGGGACGCCGCGGCGGCGGCGAAGAGGACGAAACGCAGCATGGCCGACGCTCCTCGTTGAACTGTTGGTTCTAGTTTGGACCTGCGCCGGCGATCGCGCCAGTCTTGCGACGCGGCAGGGAGAAGATCAGCCAGGCCAGCAGGGCCGAGGCCACCGACCCGGCCAGCACGCCGATCTTGGTCTCCTCGCGCAGCAGGGCGTCCTGGAAGGCCAGGTTGTTGATGAACAGGCTCATGGTGAAGCCGACGCCGCACAGCACCGCCACGCCATAGAGCTGGGTCCAAGTCACGCCGGTGGGGCGGCGCGCCAGGCCAAGGGCGATAGCCCCGGCGCTGAACGCCATGACGCCGGCCTGCTTGCCCAGGAACAGGCCCAGCGCCGCGCCCAGGGTGGCGGGCGCCGTCAGGGCCGAGGCGTCGAGCCCGCCCAGGGCCACGCCGGCGTTGGCGAAGCCGAACACCGGCACGATCAGGTAGGCGACCCACGGATTGAGCCCGTGCTCGAGCCGATGCAGGGGCGAATGGGCGGGTTCAGGCGCGGCGGGAGACGGCGTCAGCGGGATGGTCATGGCCAGCAGCACGCCGGCCAGGGTGGCGTGCACCCCCGACTTCAGGAACAGGAACCAGAGCAAGGCCCCCAGCAGCAGGTAGGGCCACAGCGCCGCGACCTTCAGGCGGTTCAGCGCGATCAGCACGGCCAGCACGCCGGCGGCGGCGCCCAGCGCCCACAGCGTCAGGTGGTCGGTATAGAAGAAGGCGATGATCAGGATGGCGCCCAGGTCGTCGATGATCGCCAGGGCGGCCAGGAAGATCTTCAGCGCGCCGGGCGCGCGCGGGCCCAGCAGCGACAGCACCCCCAGGGCGAAGGCGATGTCGGTGGCCGCTGGAATGGCCCAGCCGGCGCGCACGTCCGGCGCGTCGCGGGCGATGACCAGATAGACCAGCGCCGGCGCGATCATGCCGCCCAGGGCCGCGAAGCCGGGCAGGGCGCGGCGCGGCCAGGTCGACAGCTCGCCATCGACGACCTCGCGCTTGATCTCTAGCCCGACCAGCAGGAAGAACACCGCCATCAGGCCGTCATTGACCCAATGCTCGACCGACAGCGGGCCCAGATAGGCGTGCAGGGCGTGGAAATAGCTCGCGCCCAGCGGCGAGTTGGCCACGACCAGCGCGACCGCGGCCGAAATCATCAGCAGCACGCCACCGGCGGACTCGCTGCGCAGGAAGTCGCGCAGGGCGGATACGGCGCGCGCCGGCATGAAGGCTCCCAACTCGGATTCGTCAGGACCTGATTTTGACCGTCAGCGACGTCCGTAGCCAGGAAAACCGGACTAGGGCAGGCCGGCGATGCGGGCGATGGCGGCGATGTCGAGCGAGCGCTCCAGGATCTGCGCGATCTCGTCCAGCGCCGCATCGACGCGCGCCGACTGGTCCTGGCCATCGATCGCGACGCCGAGCGGGGCGAGGAGGGCGGCTCGCGCCGAAGCCTTGTCGAACAGGCCGTGGACATAGGCGCCGGCGATCCTGCCGTCGTCCGAGACCGCGCCGTCGGGGCCATGGCCGTCGATGGCCAGCAGCGGCCGGGCGGTTCCGGGACCGCTGGTGCGGCCGACATGGATCTCGTAGCCCTCGAAGGCCGCGCCGTCGGCCAGTTGTCCCGTGCCGGGCCGCACCGTCTTGTCGCCGGCCAGCACGGTCTCGACATCGAGCAGGCCAAGCCCCTGCGCCGAACCCGGCGCGCCCTCGACGCCGCCCGGATCGCTGACCGTCCGCCCCAGCATCTGGTAGCCGCCGCAGACGCCCAGCACCCGCCCGCCGCGTCGGGCATGGGCGAGAATGTCGACGTCCCAGCCCTGGGCGCGCAGGAAGGCCAGATCCGCCAGCGTCGCCTTGGTCCCGGGCAGGATCACCAGGTCGGCGTCGGCCGGCAGCACGCCGCCGGGCGGCAGGAACTCAAGATCGATCGCCGGGTCGTTCCGCAAGGGATCGAAGTCGTCGAAATTGGCGATCCGCGACAGCATCGGCACGACCACCTTGGCGCGGCGGCCCATGGACGCGGCGGCGGGCCGCTCGAGCACTACGGCGTCCTCGGCGGGCAGGAAGCGCACCGGCGAAAGCCACGGGACCATGCCGAGATCCGGCCAGCCCGTCCGGCGCACGACCTCGGTCCGGCCGTCGTCGAACAACGCCGGATCGCCCCGGAACTTGTTGACGATAAAGCCCTTGATACGCGTCCTGTCGGCCTCGTCGAGCACCAGGTGGGCCCCGGCCAGGGCGGCGATCACGTGGCCGCGGTCGATGTCGCCGACCAGGGCCACCGGCACGTCGGCGGCGTGGGCGAAGCCCATGTTGGCGATGTCGCCCGCGCGAAGGTTGGTCTCGGCCGGACTGCCCGCGCCCTCGACCAGCACGAGGTCGGCTTCGGCGGTCAGGCGGCGATAGCTGTCGAGCGTCGTGGCCAGGAGGTCGGGCTTGAGCCCCTGAAAGGCCCGGGCCTTGTAGTTCCCCACCACGCGGCCCTGGACCACGACCTGGGCGCCGACGTCGCTCTGCGGCTTCAGCAGCACCGGGTTCATGTGGACGCTGGCCGGAACCCGGCAGGCCACGGCCTGAAGCGCCTGGGCCCGGCCGATCTCGCCGCCGTCGGCGGTGACGGCGGCGTTGTTGGACATGTTCTGCGGCTTGAACGGCCTGACCACCAGGCCGCGGTTGGTGAACAGGCGGCACAGTCCCGCCACCAGGGTCGATTTGCCGACGTCGGAGCCGCAGCCCTGGATCATCAAGGAAGCCATGCCCTCGCGCCTAAAGGCGTCAGCAGGTTCGGTCAATCGACGCCGCGACGCTGGCGCACGGCCTCGGCGCGCTCTATATCGGCGGCCGCATGACCATCGATCACGACGCCCGCCTCCGGCGGCTGAAGTTTCGGGCCTGGCACCGCGGCTTTCGTGAAGCGGACCTCATTCTGGGGCCGTTCGCGGAAACGCATGCCCCGAGCCTGACCCCCGACCAGCTCGACGTGCTGGAAACCCTGCTCGAACAGTCCGATCGCGAGATCTACGCCTGGATCGTCGGCCAGGAGCCGACGCCCGAGGCGTTCGAGACCGAGATCATGGCGATGATCCGCAAGTTCCGCTTCGAAGCGCATCTTTCTAGGCCGCCTGGCGACGGGGCGTAGGTCGTGCGTGGTCCTCTCCTTCGACAAGCTCAGGATGAGGACCATGGCTGGCGCGACGCCTCGGTAGGAAACCTCACCCTGAGCTTGTCGAAGGGCGGGGTTTCCGGCCCAAGATCTTGAACCAATAGCGTCCCGGCGACTTATCGGTCGCCAAGCATCCGAAGAGCAGCATGGCCTACGACGCCAAACAGATCGCCAAGGCCGCCGGCGGCCTGACCCTGGCCGGCGCGCCGGAAGGCTTCGACGCGCTGGTGATGGCCGACGTCGCGCGCGCGCGCGGCGGCCTGACCGCCTTCGTCGCACGCGACACGGCCCGGGCCAGCGCCTTCATCGACGCCCTGAAGTTCTTCGCGCCCGAGATCGAGGCGGTGCTGCTGCCCTCGTGGGACTGCCTGCCCTATGACCGCATCGGCCCCTCGGCGGGCGTTGCGGCCACTCGCATGTGCACCCTGCACCGGCTAGCGAACGGTCTTGGCCAGGCCAAGCCGGCCATGCTGGTCGTCGCAGCCCCGGCCCTGTTGCAGCGTGTGCCGACCAAAGAGGTGCTGCTGCGCGCCAGCTACGGCGCCAAGGTCGGCCAGAGCGTCGATATCAAGGACCTGGAGCGCTATTTCGCCGTCAACGGCTATGTCCGCGCCTCCACCGTCTCCGAGCGCGGCGAGTTCGCCATCCGCGGCGGCGTCATCGACGTCTATCCGCCGGCCTCGGAAGAGCCGGTGCGCCTGGATCTCTTCGGCGACACGCTGGAAAGCATCCGCGCCTTCGATCCCGAGACCCAGCGCTCGACCAAGCAGCTGACCTCGATCGAGCTCTTGCCGGTCAGCGAGGCCCTGCTGGACGCCGACGCCGTGTCGCGCTTCCGGGGCTCGTACGTGCGCCTGTTCGGCGCGCCGGGGGATGATGCGCTCTACGCCGCGGTCAGCGACGGCGGCCGCCGCGCCGGCATGGAGCACTGGCTGCCGCTGTTCTACGAGCGGATGGCGACGATCTTCGACTACCTGCCGGCCGGAAGCCTGGTCGGCGTCGACCACCAGGCCGCCGAGGCCCGCGACGAACGCCTGGCGATGATCGCCGACGCCTACGACGCCCGCGCCGCCGCCGACCGCAAGTCGGCCTATCGCCCGCTGGAGCCGCACGCCCTCTACCTGACCGCCCAGGAGTGGAACGAGGCGGTGAGTGATCGTCCGCACCGTCAGTTCACGCCGTTCCAGCCCCAGGGCCTCGACGTCGTCGACCTGGGCGCGAAGCTAGGCCGCACATTCGCCGCCGAGCGCGCCCAGGACAGCGTCAACCTGTTCGAGGCCACCGCCGACCACGCCAAGAAGCTGGCCGGGGAGGGGAAGCGCGTCCTCTTCGCCTCGTGGTCTGAGGGCTCGTCCGAGCGCCTGGGAACCATGCTGGCGGACCACGGCCTGAAGAAGGTGCCGTTCGCCGGCTACTGGCAGGCGGCCAAGGCCAACGACCCGAAGGTCCCGCAGCGCGTCGTGCTGCCGCTCGACAGCGGTTTCGAGACCGAGAGCCTCGCGGTCATCTCCGAGACCGACATCCTCGGCGACCGCCTGGCCCGTCCGCGCAAGAAGCGCCGCGCCGCCAACTTCCTGGCCGAAGCGTCCGCGCTGACCCCGGGCGATCTCGTCGTTCACATCGACCACGGCATCGGCCGCTACGAGGGCCTCAAGACCCTCGAGGTGCAGGGCGCGCCGCACGACTGCCTCGACCTGATGTACGCCGGCGAAAGCAAGCTCTACCTGCCGGTCGAGAACATCGACCTGCTCACGCGCTACGGCACCGACGGCGAGAACGTGCAGCTCGACAAGCTGGGCGGCGCGGCCTGGCAGGGCCGCAAGGCCAAGGCGAAGGAGCGTCTGCGGGTCATGGCCGAGGGCCTGATCCAGATCGCCGCCGCCCGCTCGCTGAAGTCGGTGGAAGAGACCGATCCGCCGTCGGGCGTGTTCGACGAATTCTGCGCCCGCTTCCCGTATGAAGAGACGGACGACCAGCTCAACGCCATCCACGATGTGCTGGAAGACCTGTCGTCGGGCAAGCCGATGGACCGCCTGATCTGCGGCGACGTCGGCTTCGGCAAGACCGAAGTGGCCCTGCGCGCGGCCTTCGTCGTGGCGATGAGCGGCAAGCAGGTGGCCATCGTCTGCCCGACCACGCTTCTGGCCCGCCAGCACTACAAGACCTTCAAGGAGCGCTTCCAGGGCTGGCCGATCAAGGTCACCCGCCTGTCGCGCCTGGTCACCGGCAAGGAAGCCGCCGACACCCGCGAGGGCCTGGCCAACGGGCAGCTGGAGATCGTGGTCGGCACCCATGCGGTGCTGTCCAAGCAGGTGGCGTTCAAGGACCTGGGCCTCGTGATCGTCGACGAGGAGCAGCACTTCGGGGTCAAGCACAAGGAGAAGCTGAAAGAGCTTCGCGCCGACGTGCACATGCTGACCCTGACTGCGACGCCCATTCCTCGCACGCTCCAGATGGCGCTCAGCGGCATTCGGGAAATGTCGATCATCGCCACGCCGCCGGTGGATCGCCTGGCGGTGCGCACCTACATCACGCCCTTCGACGCCGTCACCGTGCGCGAGGCCCTGCTGCGCGAGAAGTATCGCGGCGGCCAGGCCTATTACGTCGTGCCGCGCTTGAAGGACCTGGAGGACATCGAGAAGTTCCTCCGCACCCAGGTGCCGGAGATCAAGTACGTCGTCGGCCATGGCCAGATGAGCGCGACCCAGCTGGAAGAGGTGATGACCGCCTTCTACGAGGGGCAGTACGACGTGCTTCTGGCTACGACGATCGTCGAGAGCGGGCTGGATATACCTTCAGCCAACACCCTGGTGGTGCACCGCGCCGACATGTTCGGCCTGGCCCAGCTGTACCAGATCCGCGGACGGGTCGGCCGCTCCAAGGCCCGCGCCTACGCCTACCTGACCACGCCGGCCGAAAAGCAGATCACCCTGTCGGCCGAGAAGCGCCTGAAGGTGCTGCAATCGCTCGACAGCCTGGGCGCCGGCTTCCAGCTGGCCAGCCACGACCTCGACATCCGCGGCGGCGGCAACCTGCTCGGCGACGAGCAGAGCGGCCACATCAAGGAGATCGGCGTCGAGCTGTACCAGCAGATGCTGGAGGACGCCGTCGCGGCCCTGCGCGAGCGCCAGGGCGCCGAGGCCTTGATGGAAGACCGCGCCTGGTCGCCGCAGATCAACACCGGCGCGGCCGTGATGATCCCCGACGACTACGTGCCCGACCTGAACGTGCGCCTGTCGCTCTATCGTCGCCTGTCGGAAGCCGAGAAGGCCGCCGACCGCGAGGCCCTGGCCGCCGAGATGATCGACCGCTTCGGCCCGCTGCCGCCCGAGACCGACTCCTTGCTCAAGGTCGTCGGCATCAAGGGCATGTGCCGCGAGGCCAATGTCGCCAAGATCGACGTCGGCCCCAAGGGCGCGGTGCTCAGCTTCCGCAACGACGAGTTCGCCAACCCGCTGCCGCTGATGCAGTTCATCGGCAAGAACAGCCTGATCTGGAAGGCGCGTCCCGACCAGAAGGTCGTCGTGAAGGGCGAATGGGACACCCCCGCCCAGCGGCTCGATGCGGCCGAGAAGATCCTGGTTCAGCTGGTCAAGCTGGCGAAGGGGTAGGGCGCAGAACGCTCTCCCTGAAGGGGGAGCTGTCGCGGAGCGACTGAGGGGGAAGTGACCGCTGTGTCGGCGACTGAACTGACGCCCGCAGCAACTTCCCCCTCCGGCCCTTCGGGCCACCTCCCCCTTCTGGGGGAGGGTCTTGGGCGCCAGATTGTCGCAGCTTAACTACGGTTAACAGCTGATTAGGAATCGCCAGCCACAACGAGGTTAACGGCTCGGGCTGCGGAGATTCTCTTATGAAGGCGTTCGGTCGGCTGACCATCGCGTGGAAGCTGGTGACGGTGGCGGGTCTGGCCATCGGCCTGCTGCTGATCGCCGCCGCCGTGGCGGTGTCGATGCACACCTCCAGCATCGTCGCGGGCCTGACGCATCGCTATGCCGACGCCGTGGCCGACGACGCCATCGAGCAGATCCGCACCGAGATCGGCAAGGTCGAGGCGACCTCGCGCTCCACCGCCGGCTCGATCGCCGCGGCCCACACCGCCGGCGTGCGCGACCGCCGCGCCTATATCGAGATGCTGCGCCCGCAGGCCGACGCCACGCCGATTGTCATGGGCGCCTGGTTCATGGCCGCCCCCAATGCGCTGGACGGCAAGGACGCCGAGTTCGCCGGCCAGACCGCCATGGGCTCGACCGCCCAGGGCAACTTCACCCCGTACTGGGTGCACAGCGACGGCAAGGTGATCTTCGAGCCGCTGAGCGAAGGCAACGAATACAGCCAGCCCTACTACACGGTCCCGCGCGACACTCGTAAGGCGGCGATCCTCGAGCCCTACCCCTACACTGTGGCCGGTAAGACCCAGCTGATGACCTCGGTGGTCTATCCGGTGCTGGTCAACGGCCAGTTCCTCGGCGCCGAGGGCGTCGACCTGTCGCTGGACGGCGTCTCGCAGCGCCTGGAGAAGATGCAGCCCCTGGGCGGCGGCCGCGTGATGCTGCTGTCCTCGACGGGCAAGTGGGTGGCCCACCCCAACGCCGACCTGCGCACCACGGCCTATGCCGACGCCGGCGCCGACAAGGTCAAGGCCGTGCTGAGCGGCGGCGAGCCCGCGATCTTCGAGGGGGTCAAGGTCGGCGACGAGGAGATGGAGCGGATGATCCGTCCCATCGCCATGCCCGAGCTCAACACCACCTGGGCGCTGGTCATGGACGTGCCGCGCTCGGCCATCACCGGTCCGGCCGACCGCTTGGCCATGATCCTGTTCATCGGCGGCATGGTGATCACCGGCGCGGTGCTCTTGGCCCTGTTCCTGGCCAGCGCCAGCCTGGTGCGCAAGCCCTTGTCGGGCCTGACCCAGTCGGTCGACGCGCTCAGCGCCGGCCGCTACGACCAGCCGGTGCCCGGCGTGACCGGCGGCGACGAGATCGGCGCCATCGCCCGCGCGCTGGACGGCTTCCGCCACGACCTGGCCGACGGCCAGCGCCGCCGCGCCGAGCAGGAGGCCGAACGCGCCGCCGCCGAGATCGAGCGCCAGCGCCACGCCGAGGAGGCCGAGGCCTTCGCCAAGGCCCAGGCCGCCGCTGTCGCCACCCTGGGACAGGGCATGGAGAAGCTGGCCGACGGCGACTTGATCTGGCGCATGCGCGAGGACGGTTTCTCGGGCGAGGCGCGCAAGATGCCGCGCGACTTCAACGCCGCCGTCGACAGCCTGCAGCAGACCATGGCCGGCATACTGTCGGCCGCCCAGAGCATCCGCGCCGGCTGCGCCGAGATCAGCCACGCTTCCGACGACCTGGCCCAGCGCACCGAGCGCCAGGCCGCGGGCCTGGAGCAGACCGCCGCCGCCCTTGACCAGATCACCGCCACGGTGAAGAAGAGCTCGGAAGGCGCCGAGCGCGCCCGTCAGCTGACCGAAAGCGCCAAGGCCAACGCCGAAAAGAGCGGCAAGGTCGTCACCGAGGCCGTCCAGGCCATGGGCGGCATCGAGAAGTCGTCGCAGTCGATCACCCAGATCATCGGCGTCATCGACGAGATCGCCTTCCAGACCAACCTCCTGGCCCTGAACGCCGGCGTCGAGGCCGCGCGGGCCGGCGAGGCGGGACGTGGTTTCGCGGTTGTCGCCCAGGAAGTCCGGGCCCTGGCCCAGCGCAGCGCCGACGCCGCCAAGGAGATCAAGGGCCTGATCCGCGCCTCCACCGACGAGGTCGGCAAGGGCGTGCGCCTGGTCGGCGAGACCGGCGAGACCCTGCAACAGATCATGGAGCAGGTGTCGGAGATCAACGCCCTGGTCGGCGAGATCGCGTCCTCGGCCAAGGAGCAGTCGGTGGGCCTCGCCGAGGTCAACACCGCCGTCAACCAGATGGACCAGGTGACCCAGCAGAACGCGGCCATGGTCGAGCAGTCGACCGCCGCCGCCCACGCGCTCTCCAGCGAGGCGGGCGAGCTGGAACGCCTGATCGGCCGCTTCCAGGTCGGCGCCGAGATCCGCGACCTGCATCCCCGCCAGGCCCAGCGCCAGCCGGCCGCGCCTCGTCGCGAAGCCTTCCGCGAGCGCTATGTGCAGGGGAGCAACGCCCTGAAGATCGCCCCGCAGTCGCGCCCCGGCGATTGGGAAGAATTCTAGGACCTGCCAATCGGCCCCTCGCATTCGGCCATGGGCGCGCTATATCCGCGCCCATGGCCGAAGCTTTCAACGACAAGACCCTCTCCGCCGACAAGGCCGCCCGCTATGCCGAGGTCGCGCAGGAAATCGCCTCCGTCCTCGACGGCGAGGCCAATGTGACCGCCCGCATGGCGACCGTGGCCTCGATGCTGGCCAACAGCTTCGACCATTACTTCTGGACCGGCTTCTACGTCGTCGATCCCGCCAAGGACCGCGAACTGGTCGTCGGCCCGTACCAGGGCACGCTCGGCTGTCTGCGCATTCCGTTCGGCCGCGGCGTCTGCGGCGCGGCCGCCGCCACCGGCCAGACCCAGCTTGTGCCGGATGTGCACGCCTTCCCGGGCCACATCGCCTGCGACAGCCGTTCGGCCAGCGAGGTCGTCGTGCCGGTGTTCGACGGTGAAGGCCGTCTGCTGGCCGTTTTCGACGTCGATTCCGACCGTCCGGCGGCTTTCGACGAGATCGACCAGGAGTGGCTGGAACGCATCCTGGGTGCGACATTTTCTTCCTAGGGTTGGCCCCTCGATTGCAGTGACATTTCCATCATTCCCTAACCGAGCCGGTTTAGGACAGAGGTGGACATGTTGGACGTCGAGACCCTTCACCCCTCCGAACTCGCCCCTGCGGACGTCGCCCTCTGGCGCGTCTTCGCGCAGGCGCAGCCTGCCTTGGCGGGCCCCTTGCTGGGCCCGGACTTCGCGCTGGCGGTCGGCACGGTGCGCGAGGATGCGCGGGTCGCGGTGATTCGACGCGGCGGCGAGACGATCGGCTTCCTGGCCCATCATCGCCGTCCTGGCGGCGTGGCGCGTCCCATCGGCGCACCGCTGTCGGACTATCACGGCCTGGTCGCCAAGCCCGGCGTCGAGATCGACGCGGCCCAGGTGCTGCGCGCCGCCGACCTGGCCGTCTTCCGCTATACGGGCCTGGTGGACCCCGCCAACGCCTTTCAGGTCGAGCCGGCGATTCCGGCCTATGTCATCGACACCCAGGGCGACGCGACGGCCTATCTCGAGGCCGTGCGCTCCGGCAGCCCCAAGAAGATCAAGAACTACCGCCGCCTGGACAACAAGCTCGAGCGCGAGATGGGCCAGGTGACGCTGAAGGCCGGCGACGACAGCCAGGAGGCCTTCGACCAGCTGATCGCCTGGAAGCGCGAGCAGATCGAGCGCACCGGCGTCCACGACTTCCTGCGTCCGCAATGGACGCGCGACCTGTTCCAGAGGCTGTTCGAGCAGCGCGAGGGCGACTTCCGCGGCCTGATGATCAACCTCTATGCCGGCGGCCAGCTGGTGGCGGGGCACTTCGGGGTGCGCCAGGGCGCGATCTATCACCCGTGGATCGCCTCGACGAATTCGGCCTTCGGCGCGTGGTCGCCGGGGCAGATCTTCTTCATGCGCGCGATCGCCGCCATGCCGGAGCTGGGCTTGACCCGCTACGACCTGGGCCCCGGCGCCGACCACTACAAGCACTCCTATGGCCTGTCCCAGACCCTGATCGCCGATGGCGCGGCCACGGCCGCCAGCATGGCCGGCCGCGTGGCCGGCTCGGTCGAAGGCGTCTGGGCCCTGGCCGGCGCCAACGGCGCGGGTCCGGTCGCGCGCCTGCGCCGCCGCATGGACATCATCGCCAGCACCGAGCTGACCATGGGCGGCCGGGTGAAGGGGCTGGTCGACGCCGTCGCCGCCCAGGGCAAGCGCCGCAACGCGACGATGGAGGTCTGATGGCCCGCGTGACGATCATGATCCCGACCCAGCGTCGGCTCGGCGGCCTGGCCGTCGCGGCCCGCTCGGTGCTGGCCCAGGCCGGCGTGGATCATTCCGAGCTGGAACTCGTGATCGTCGACAATGACCAGGTCCCGTCCGCCCAGGACGTGGCCCAGACCCTGGCCGGCGAAGCCTCGTTTCCCGTCCACTACGTCCACGAGCCCCGCGCCGGCGTCGCCAACGCCCGCAACGCCGGCATGGCCAAGGCCTCGGGGCAGTTCATCGCCTTCCTCGACGACGACGAGGAGGCTCCGGCCGGCTGGCTGGCGGCCTTGCTCGCCGCCCAGCAGGCTTACGCCGCCGACGTGGTCTTTGGCCCGGTCCGCGCCCGCGCGCCGCAGGCCGTCACCGAGCACCGCGACTATCTGGAGCGGTTCTTCTCGCGCATCGGCCCCGAGCAGGCCGGCGTCATCGACCACTATTACGGCTGCGGCGACAGCCTGCTGAAGCGCTCGAGCCTGCCCGACCCGGTCGCGCCCTTCGCGGCCGAGCGCAATCATATCGGCGGCGAGGACGACATGCTGTTTGGCCACATGCGGGCCGCCGGCGCGGTCTTCGCCTGGGAGCCGGCCGCCTGGGTCTGGGAAGACCCCGTGCCCGATCGCCTGACCCTCGACTACACGATCCGCCGCGCCTTCGCCTACGGCCAGGGCCCCTCGGCCCATTGCGCCGCCGCCGTGCCGCCGGACCGGGCAGGGGTAGCCCGCTGGATGGCCGTCGGCGTGGTCCAGGCCGCGCTTTTCGGGGCCGTGGCCGGCTTCAAGTGGCTGACCCGCGCCGGCGACCGGGCCGAATGGCTGGACCGCGCCGCGCGGGGCCTGGGCAAGACCCTCTGGTGGGGTCCCTTCAAGATCCATTTCTACGGACACACGGCGTGAGGCTGGCGGCATGACCATCATCCACGACTGGACCCCCGAAAAGGCCAAGGCCTTCGGCAAGGAGAACCTGGTCTTCCAGCACGGCCTGCACGAGCGGCCGATGTTCGACGACGAGGGCCTGGCGCGGCTGCTCGATCGCTATCCGCGCGAGCTGCTTGGCGTCTTCACCATGGGCGAGGACCCCAAGGCCTGGACCACCTGGCGCAAGGGCTCGGCGGGCAATCTGTCGGGCGACCAGCTGCTGGAGGCCGCCAAGGCCGGCCGCATCTGGCTGAACCTGCGCCACACCAACGACCACGTGCCCGAATACGCCGCCCTGTGCGATGAGATCTTCGCCGAGAAGGAAAGCAAGGTTCCGGGCCTGAAGACCTTCAAGCGCGATCTGGGCATGCTGATCAGCAGCGCCAACGCCCAGGTGTTCTACCATCTCGACGTGCCGCTGGTGTCGCTGTGGCAGGTGCGCGGCGTCAAGAAGGTCTGGGTCTATCCGGTTGCCGACCCCTATGTGGGCGAGCTGGCGCTGGAGAAGATCGTGCTGCGCGAGACCGCCGAGCAGTTCGCCTTCGATCCGGCCTGGGACGCCGGCGCCCAGGCCGTCGAGTTGACGCCCGGGACCATGGTCACCTGGAAGCAGAACGCCCCGCACCGGATCGAAAACGGCCCGATGCTGAATGTCTCGATCTCGATCGAGTTCATGACCCCGCCGGCCCTGATGCGCGCCAACGTCATCTACGCCAACGGCGTGCTGCGCCGCCGCCTGGGCGCCAACCCCAGGGTCCAGGCCGGTTTCGGCCCGACGGCCCTGGGCAAGCTGGCCGTCGCCCGCGGCGCCAAGGCCCTCAATCTCCAGACCCCTCACGTGCGCCACCTGCCGGTGACCTTCGGTCTCGACGCGGCCCGGCCTGGCGTTCTGGTCGAGGGAGCGTAGGGGCGCCTCGTCTATTGCGTCGGCCGATCCTGGCTGAACACTGCGGCCAGGTGATCGATGAACGCCCGCACGGCTGGCGGCAGGCCGCGCCGGGTGGTGAAGACGATATGGACGATCCCGTCCTCCGATCGCCACTCGGGAAAGACCTGAACCAGGCGACCGGTCACAAGGTCGGCCTTGCAGACATGGTCGGGCAGGAAGGCGACGCCGATGTTCGCGGCGGCGGCGTCGCGCAGGGCCAGGAAGTCACCGCAGGCCATGCGGGGCTCGTGACGGATCGCGCAGGTCGCATCGTTCGGCCCCAGCAAGTCCCAGGTGAGCTCGCCTGGCTGGTCGGTGGGGCTGAGGGTGGGCAGGCCGGCCAGTTGGTCGATCGCCAGGTCGGCGCAGCGGGCGGCGAGTTGAGGCCCCGTCACCAGAATTCGGCGCGACCGGCCCAGCGTGCGCATGGTCAGCGCGGCGTCGGTCGTCAGCACGGTGCGCACGCGCAGGGCGACGTCGATCCGCTCTTCGATGAGGTCCACGGGCCTGTCGACCGCGATCACCTGCAGCCGTACCTTGGGAAACCGCGCCAGGAACCGCGGCAAGCTTCCTGACAGGGTCTCCACCAGGCCGGTCGGGCAGCTGAAGCGGATCAGGCCTTGCGGCTCGCTCTTGGCCTCGGCGGCGACGGCGTTCGCCTGCTCGACATCGAGAGCCACGATCCTGCAGCGTTCATAGAACGCCTGGCCGACCTCAGTGACCCGAAACCGGCGCGTAGTGCGCTCGATCAGTCGCACGCCCAGGCGGGCTTCCAACTGGGCTATACGGCGGCTCAGGGTCGACTTCGGCTGGCGCAGGGCGCGGCCAGCCGGCGCGAAACCGCCATGGGCCACCACCTCGGCATAGAGCAGGTAGTCGTTCAGATCGGGCATGTCATCGTCTCACTATCGAGACACTGAATGCCACATTGCCTGGCTACCGGCCAGATCGTTCCAGATGCATCTCTTTGTCCACGGCGAACGGTTCGCCGCACAAGCCAAGGAGACTTCAGATGAGCGGCAAGTTCGACAACAAGGTGGTGGTGGTCACCGGCGGCACCAGCGGCATCGGCCTGGCCACCGCCCGCGCGTTCGCGGCCGAAGGGGCCAATGTGTTCATCACCGGCCGCCGCCAGGCCGAACTCGACGCGGCGGTCAAGTCGATCGGCGGCAAGACGGTGGGCGTCCAGGCCGACATGTCGAAGCTGGCCGATATCGACCGCCTCTATGACGCCGTGCAGCAGCGCCACGCCCAGATCGACGCCCTGTTCGCCAACGCCGGCGGCGGCGACATGCTGCCCCTGGGCGCGATCACCGAGGAGCACTACGAAGACATTTTCGGCCGCAACGTGAAGGGCGTGATCTTCACGGTGCAGAAGGCGCTGCCGCTGCTGCGCGACGGGGCCAGCGTGATCCTGTCGGGCTCGACCACGGCCACCACTGGTACGGCCGCCTTCAGCGTCTACAGCGCCTCGAAGGCCGCAGTGCGCAACCTGGCCCGCAGTTGGACCCTCGACCTCAAGGACCGCGGCATCCGCGTCAACGTGGTCAGCCCCGGCCCGATCAAGACGCCTGGCCTGATCGAACTTGCCGGCTCGGATCCCGCGCAGCAGCAAGGCCTGCTCGACTACATGGCCAGCCAGACCCCGATCGGCCGCGTCGGCGCGCCGGAGGAGATCGCCAAGGCCGTGCTCTTCCTGGCCTCGGACGACTCCGCCTTCATGGCCGGTTCCGACTTCGCCATCGACGGCGGCGTAGCTCAGGTCTAGCCGGAGAGGCCTTCCGCTCATTCGCATGCTTCGGATGAGCGGAAGCCGGCCTCGCACGTGCGGCAACCGCTGGTGACGTTCGGTTTGGATGCTGCGCAGCCGGGGGTGCTGGTGGAGGGGCTCAAGGGCGCGTATCCGGCGCCTGATATAGGGGGGGCTCGATCTCGGGCCCTTCGATATGCTGGGATCAGCCTTAGGCTTCGCCTAGAAAGCGGGGCAGGCGAACTTGGCGGGTTGGCGCTGAGACACTTTCGGGGCGCAGCCGTGAACGAACATCTGGCAGACCTTGAAAAGCTCAGGGCGCGCATCGCAGGGCTCCGAGCCAAGACCACGGACAATGGCTGCACGGAAGCCGAAGCCATGTCGGCCGCCGCGAAGGTCGCCGAACTGCTCGATCGCTACGACCTTTCCCTCACCGACGTTGAACTCCGCGATACGCTGTGTGAGCGGCGCGAATACGAGACGCAACACAATAAGCGGATACCGCTGGGCGATTGCATCGTCGCCATCGCCAGTTTTTGTGATTGCCGAGTTTGGCGCGAGAAGGGCCCGACCGGAGAGCCTCGGTACGTATTCTTTGGGCTCCCTTCGGATATTGAAGTCGCGCACTACCTGACCGAACTGATCGACGGCGCTGTTCGGTTCGAGCTTGGCCGCTACAAGACCTCTGCCGACTATCAGCGATTTCGGCACAAGGATCGACATATGGCCAACGCCTCGTTCACTCTGGGCATGGTCGCGTCTATCGCAGACAAGCTGACAGCGATGAAGGCCGGGCGCGACCGGGTGAACAGCGAAGCTGGGCGTGATCTCGTCGTTCTCAAGTCGGCTGTCGTTGATGCGGAACTCGACAAGCTCGATCTGAAACTGAGGGTCGTGCTCCGGCCAGCCCGCATGGTGGCGCCGGAGGCATATGGGGCCGGCGGCGTCGCGGGCGCGTCTCTAGCCATCGATCTCGGCGACCCGAAGACCGCGTAGCGCCTTGTCGTCAATGATCACTAAGTAAGCAAAAACTTCATTACGGCTCCCGTCCTCGCTCCTCCAGCCCCGTCGCGCGCCATCCCGCCTTGCCCGTGGCCCGGCTTTGTCGCACTGCTAGGGGAAGATGAGTCAGGCTGTCACGATCGAACTGGGGGAGGGCGGCGCGCACGACGCCCGCGCCCTGCGCAACGCTTTCGGGTGCTTCACCACGGGGGTCACCGTCGTCACGACGTTGGGGCAGGACGGCCGCCGCGTCGGCCTGACCGCCAACTCCTTCACCTCGGTGTCGCTGGACCCGCCGCTGGCCCTAGTCTGCGTCGACCTGAAGTCGTCCAGCCTGCCGGCCCTGGACGCCGCGGGCCGCTTCGCCGTCAACGTGCTGCACGCCGACCACCAGGCCCTGGCCCGGCAGTTCGTGCAGAAGGACACCGATCGTTTCGCCGGCGTCGAGACCGAGACCTGGCGCACGGGCGTGCCGATCCTGCCCGGCTGCATGGCCAATTTCGAATGCGAGACCCACCACGTCTTCGACGCCGGCGACCACCGGGTCTATGTCGGGCGGGTGGTCAAGCTGCGCTACGACCCTGACCACGAGCCGCTGGTCTACCTGCAAGGCCGGTTCCGCCGGGTGCATGTGGATGCGGAGTAGGTGGCTGAAAGGCCGGGGATAGATTTTCCACGATACGCGCCGTTTCTCGGATGTTAATGACGCCGAAAAACAGCGTTAGGGAGCGCATCATGCGAGACATCGCCCATTTCGTGAACGGCCAAGCCTTCAACGGCGCCTCGGGGCGCTTCTGCGACGTCTTCAATCCCAACACCGGCGAGGTGCAGGCCCGCGTCCAGTTCGCCACCGACGGCGAGATCGACGCCGCCGTCCAGGCCGCCGCCAAGGCCCAGGTCGGCTGGGAGGCGACCAACCCGCAGCGCCGCGCCCGGGTGATGTTCGAGTTCAAGCGCCTGATCGAGCGCGACATGAACAGCCTGGCCGAGATCCTGTCGTCCGAGCACGGCAAGGTCATCGCAGACAGCAAGGGCGACATTCAACGCGGCCTGGAAGTCATTGAATTCGCCTGCGGAATTCCGCACATCCTGAAGGGCGAATATACCGAGGGCGCAGGGCCCGGCATCGACGTCTATTCGATGCGCCAGCCCCTGGGCCTCTGCGCGGGCATCACCCCGTTCAACTTCCCGGCCATGATCCCGATGTGGATGTTCGGCATCTCCATCGCCGTCGGCAACAGCTTCATCCTCAAGCCGTCGGAGAAGGATCCGACGGTTCCCGTGAAGCTGGCCGAGCTGATGATGGAGGCCGGCGCGCCCGAGGGCGTGCTCAACGTGATCCACGGCGACAAGAGCGCCGTCGACGCCATCCTGACCCACCCGCTGATCCGCGCCGTCAGCTTCGTCGGCAGCTCCGACATCGCCCATTACGTCTACCAGACCGGCACGGCGCACGGGAAACGCGTCCAGGCCATGGGCGGGGCCAAGAACCACGGCCTCGTCCTGCCCGACGCCGACCTCGACCAGGTGGTCAAGGACCTGTCGGGCGCGGCTTTCGGGTCCGCGGGCGAGCGCTGCATGGCCCTGCCGGTCGTGGTGCCGGTCGGCAAGAAGACCGCCGACGAGCTGCGCGAACGCCTGGTGGCCGAGATCGACACCCTGAAGGTCGGCATCTCCACCGATACGGCCGCCCACTACGGCCCCGTGGTCAGCGCCCAGCACCGCGCCAAGATCGCCGATTACATCCAGATCGGCGTCGACGAGGGCGCCGAGCTGGTGGTCGATGGCCGCGACTTTCACCTGCAAGGCTTCGAGAAGGGCTTCTTCATCGGCCCGTCGCTGTTCGACGGCGTCAAGAAGGGGATGAAGACCTACCAGGAAGAGATCTTCGGCCCGGTCCTCCAGATGGTGCGCGCCGAGAGCTTCGAGGAGGCTATCGCCCTGCCGTCCGAGCACCAGTACGGCAACGGCGTGGCGATCTTTACCCGCAACGGCCGCGCCGCCCGCGAGTTCGCGGCCCGCGTCAATGTCGGCATGGTCGGCATCAACGTGCCGATCCCGGTGCCTGTGGCCTACCACACCTTCGGCGGCTGGAAGCGCAGCGCGTTCGGCGACACCAACCAGCACGGCGTCGAGGGCGTGAAGTTCTACACCAAGGTCAAGACGGTCACGGCCCGCTGGCCGGAAGGCGATGTCGAGGACAGCGCCTTCGTCATCCCGACCATGAAATAGGCGAGGGGCGGCGACGATGCGGCAGACCCGTCGAACCGTCGCCGCCAGTATGCTGGCCTTGAGCCTGGCGCCCGGCGCGGCCCTGGCGACCGCCGATCTGGCCCTCGTCGCCCAGTACGGCGCGCCCGAGGCTCCGGTCACGGTCTTCGAGACCGACGACGGCGGACTGGCCGTCTTCGTCCATGGCGGGCCGGTTCGCCGGCTATCTGCGCAGGGGAGCGGTCGCTACGCCGTCGAGGGCGGCGGCGACTTGCTGGTCACGGCGCGGGGCGTCCGGCTGGCTGGCGCCGTCCTGCCGCGCCGCGACTTCGGGGCTGAGGTGCAGGCCGGCATCCGCCGCGCCGTCCGGGCCGATCCCAAGACCCTGCGCGAGCGCGCCCTGGCCGCGACGCCGCCGAGCGAGACAGGCGACTTCCTGCCGTCGGACCTTGTCGACCTGGCCACGATCGATCAGGCGATCACCTTCGACATCCGCTACGCCGGCCGAGACAACTTCATGGGGCTGAAGCTCTACGAGCGCCCGGCCGCCTGGCTGCAACGGCCAGCCGCGCAGGCCCTGGGGCGCGCCGCCAAGACGCTGGCCGCCCAGGGCTACGGCCTGACCATTCACGACGCCTATCGTCCCTGGTTCGTCACCTGGATGTTCTGGGAGGCGACCCCGCCGGCCAGCCGTGTGTTCGTCGCCGATCCGGCCAAGGGCTCGCGCCACAACCGGGGCTGCGCGGTCGACCTGACGCTGCACGATCTTGCGACCGGCGCGGTCGTCTACATGCCCAGCCGCTACGACGAGATGTCGACCCGCTCCTATGCCGACTTCGCCGGCGGCACGGCCAGGCAGCGCGCCCTGCGGAGCATGCTGCGCGAGGCCATGGTCGCCCAGGGTTTCGAGGTCTATCCCGAAGAGTGGTGGCACTTCGACTATGGCGACTGGCGACGCTATCCGATCGGCACGAAGACCTTCACGCAGCTGGCGGGGTAGGCCGCCTCAGTCCAGCCACTCGAAGCTGACGACCGCCCAGCCGTAGGAGCGGACCCGCCATCCGCCGGCCTCGCGCGCCTGCACGAAGGTCCAGCCGCCCAGCTCGGTGAAGCGCCGGCCGTCGCGCACGCCGGTCCAGCGGGTGGGCAGGGTGAAGTGCACGGTCTGCCCGGTCAGGCCGAAGTCCTGCGGCGTCCCGAATTCATGCTTCAGCTCGCCGATCGCGCCGACGTGCGTCGTCATGATCGCCCGCCATTGCGCCAGCCCTTCCTGGCCCAGGAACACGTGCGGCGCGAAGTTCTCAAGGATCGTCACGTCGCCGCCGGAGAACACGCCGTTCAACAGGGATGCGTCCGCCGTCTCCAGGAACCGCGCCAGGGCGACCGGAGCGGCCATCATGGCGGTGTCGGGCGTGGCGATGGGCTCGGTCATGGATCGTGCTTATAGCCTCAGCCGCGCGGTCGCCAGGCCAGCACCGTCGCGCCCTCCACGCCGACGCGGTGGCATTGGGCCTTCAGCGGACAGGCCCCGCATTGCGGTGCGTCGTGGGTGCAGACCAGCTGTCCCAGGCCGTGCTTCATCAGGCAGTGCAGCTCGAAGAGGTCGTCCGCCGTCCAGGCGTCGGGCGCCAGGGCCATCAGGGCGTGATGGCTGTGGGTCGGGTCGCCCGGCCCCACCAGGCCCAGCCGCTGGGCGGTGCGGTGGACATGGCTGTCGACCACCAGGTCGCGCATGGCCAGGGTGCTGAAGTTGAGAACGCTGGCGGCGACCTTCTGGCCGACGCCGGGCAGGGCGCGCAGCTCGTGCCGGGCCTGCTCGACGGTGAGGGTGCGCAGGTGGCTCAGCGACAGCCAGCCGATGCGGTCCTGGATCATGCGCAGGGCGATCGGCAGGCGGCGGGCCTTGTCCTCAGCATGGGTGACGGTCGAGATCAGCGGCAGCACCCGTTCTGCGCTCGCCGCGGCCAGATCCTCCCAGGCTCGGAACTCCGCCTGCAATCGCAGGAACGCCGCCCACGACACCGCGTCGAGCGTGCGGTGGCTGATCGACGACTTCACCAGCTGCGAAACCGGGTCCATCCGCGCCTTGGGGCGTTGCGGGCCGAAGGCGGCGAGCAGGGCGTCGCGCGCATCTTCCAGCGGCGATCGGGCCAGGCGAAGGGACAGCTGCATGCGCTCGCCTCTCGTGAACATAATGAGAACATTACGTTCCGGCGGCACGATTGTCGAGAGGGCTCAGCCGCGACGGCGGGCGCGGCCCCAAAGCACCGTCACGCGGCGACGAAGGCGTTGCAGCGCGATCCGCACGGGAGTCGGGGCGGGCGCGGGTTCCGGCCTTTCCTCCTCAGGCAGGCCGACGCCGGCGAAACGGGAGATCAGGTCGCGCAGCTGCGGCTCCTGCACCGCGAGCGCGGCCTCGACCGGCGTCATCCACTTGAGCGTCCGCTGGCCCTTCTCGGGCCAGGTCGCATGCTCGCCGGTGACCTTCATCGGAAAGACGTCGACCTTGACCAGGCGGCCCGCGCCGCTCTTCAGGCGCTTGAGGTACTCGTATTCGCCGAAGGGGGTCTCGACGATCACGCCGTCGAGACCGGCTTCCTCATAGGCTTCCTGGGCGGCGGCCTGGTGGTCGAGCCGGTCCTTCATCGGCCAGCCCTTGGGGATCACCCAGCGACGGGTCTCGCGCGAGGAGACGAGCAGGACCTCCAGCGCGTCGCCTTCGCCACGCCAGGGCAGGGCGGCGACCTGGCGACGCTTGCCGCCCTTGGCCCCGCCGGTCTGCTTGACCGTCCCGTCCGTCACTGCATCCAGAACCCGAGATAGTAGAACACCGCCGCGGTCAGCGCCGCCGCCGGGAGGGTGATCACCCAGGCGACGACGATGTTCTTGGCCACGCCCCAGCGCACCGCCGAGACCCGACGCGAAGCCCCGACGCCGACAATAGCGCCAGTGATCGTGTGAGTCGTCGATACCGGAACGCCGATATGCGTCGCCAGGAACAAGGTGATCGCGCCGCCGGTTTCCGCGCAGAAGCCCTGCATCGGGGTCAGGCGGGTGATCTTGCTGCCCATGGTGTGCACGATCCGCCAGCCGCCGAACAGGGTCCCCAAGCCCATGGCCGTCTGGCAGGCGATCACCACCCAGAACGGGATGTGGCCCGGTTCGTTGGTTGCGCCGTGGGCGAACAGCAGAGCGGCGATGATGCCCATGGTCTTCTGGGCGTCGTTGCCGCCGTGGCCCAGGCTGTACATCGCCGCCGAGACGAACTGCAGCTTACGGAACACCTTGTCCGCCCAGAACGGCGAGCTCTTCAGGAATGTCCACGAGACCACCAGCACCAGCAAGAGCGCCAGCACGAAGCCGACCGTCGGCGACACCACGATGCCGGCCGCGGTCTTGCCCAGGCCCGCCCACTGGATGGCGCCGAGGCCGCCGACCTTGGCGACGGCCGCGCCGACCAGGCCGCCGATCAGGGCGTGCGAGCTGGACGACGGGATGCCCAGCCACCAGGTCAGGAGGTTCCAGCTGATCGCGCCCATCAGGGCCGCGAAGATCAGCCGGTCGCTGATGATGTGCGGATCAACGATCCCAGAGCCGACCATCTTGGCCACGTGCAGCCCGAAGAACAGGAAGGCGATGAAGTTGAAGAAGGCCGCCCAGATCACCGCCCACTTTGCCGAAAGCACGCGGGTGGAGACGATGGTGGCGATCGAGTTGGCCGCGTCGTGCAGCCCGTTCAGGAAGTCGAACGCCAGGGCGACGACCACCAGGAACACCAGGATGAGGAGCGTGGGATCCACGGCGCGGGCCCTTTAGACCTGCTCGACCACGATGCCGCTGATGCGGTTGGCCACATCCTCGAAGCGGTCGACGACCTTTTCCAGGTGACTGTAGATGTCGATGCCCACGATGAAGGCCATCGGGTCCTTGTCGCGGTGGGCCAGGAACAGCTCCTTGCGGCCGATGTCGTACATCTGGTCGGCCTGTTCCTCGATCTGGGTGATCTTCACGGCCAGATCGGAAAGGCGCTGGGCGTTGTTGCGCATCTTGGGCAGCAGCGACACGGCCTCGGCCGTCAGGTCGGCGGCCTGGACGATGATCTGGGCCATCGCCTTCATCTGCGGCTCGAAGGTCGTGACCTCGAACAGGCTGACCACCTTGGCGGTCTTGCGCATCTGGTCGATGGCGTCGTCCAGCGACGTCGTCAGGTCCTGGATGTCGCTACGGTCGAAGGGCGTGATGAAGCTGCGGCGCACGGCCTGCATCACCTGGCGGGTGACCTCGTCGGCCTCTTCCTCGTGCTGGTTCACCCGCGCGGTGGCCGCCTCGATGCTGTCGGCGCCGCTCATCAGGTCGCTGAGCGCCTTGGAGCCGGCCACCAGCGTCGCGGCGTGCTGGGAGAAAAGGTCGAAGAACCGGTCTTCCTTGGGCATGATCGCCCGGAACAAACCCAGCATGTCGCTTCATCCTCTGTTCGAAGCGGCGGAACGAAAAACGCGGACGTCCGTATCGGGAGCATCCGCGCATTGGGCGGACCGGAACCACGGAAGCGGCGGGCGTTCAAGCCCTGCGTGAAACTTTTGTGACAAATCGCTGCTCGGACCACGGCTGCGACGCATGGCGCTCGGCAGGTTGCGAAGGTTGCGGCAAGATGACGCTCCACCTTCGGAGTCGCGCGCATGGCCTACACCCTGACGGTCAACGGATCGCCCCACACAGTCGACACCGAGCCCAGCACGCCCTTGCTGTGGGTTTTGCGCGACCTGCTCGAACTGGTCGGGACCAAGTACGGCTGCGGCGTGGCCCAATGCGGCGCCTGCACGGTGCATCTCGACGGCGTACCGGTGCGGGCCTGCGTGACGCCGGTCTCACGGGTCGGCGCCAGGGCGGTGACCACCATCGAGGGGATCGCCGCCAATCCGGTCGGCGCCCGCGTGCAGGAAGCCTGGAAGAGCCTCGACGTGCCCCAGTGCGGCTACTGCCAGGCCGGCCAGATCATGTCGGCCACGGCCCTGCTGGCCGCCACGCCCAAGCCGACCGACGCACAGATCGACGAAGCGATGGACGGCAACCTCTGCCGCTGCGCGACCTATCCGCGGATCCGCAAGGCCATCAAGTCGGCCTCGGGCCAGGCGGAGGCTTGAGCGCCATGAACGCCCCCATCCTCTCGCGCCGCCTGTTCCTGGCCGCGTCCACCGCCGCTGGCGGCGGCCTGATGCTGGCCTTCGACCTCGAGGGCGAAGCCCGCGCCGCCGGTCCGGCGACGCTGAGCGCCTATCTGAAGGTCTCGCCCGGCGGCAAGGCGACCATCGCCTCGAAAATCCCGGAGGTGGGGCAGGGCATGCGCACGGCCCTGCCGATGATCATCGCCGAGGAACTTGATGTCGCCTGGGAAGACGTCGTCGTCGAGCAGGCCCTGGCCGACACCAAGGTCTATGGCCGACAGGTCGCCGGCGGTTCGATGGCCACCACGCTGGAGTGGGACGGCATGCGTCGCGTCGGCGCCGCCGGCCGCTGGATGCTGATCCAGGCCGCCGCGGCGAAGCTCAACGTGCCGGCCGCCGAACTGACCACCGAGCCCGGCCAGGTGGTTCACGCCGCCAGCGGCCGCAAGCTGGCCTATGGCGAACTGGCCCAGGCCGCCGCCGCCATCGCCCCGCCCGATCCCAAGACCCTGGCGCTGAAGGATCCCAAGGCCTTCCGCATCATCGGCAAGAGCCACGTCCAGACCGACACCGACGCTATTCTCACCGGCAAGCCGCTGTTCGGGATCGACGTGCGCCTGCCGGGAATGGTCTACGCCACCTTCCTGAAGGCCCCGACCTACGCCGCCAAGGTCGCCTCGGCCGATCTGGCCGCCGCCAAGGCGGTCAAGGGCGTGCGAGACGCCTTCGTGGTCGAGGGCGGGACGGCGCTGGACGGCCTGTTGCCCGGGGTCGCCGTGGTCGCCGAGAGCTGGTGGGCCGCGCGTCGCGGTCGCAACGCGCTGGACGTCGCCTGGGCCGAGCACCCGACCAGCGCCCAGAGCACCGCTTCGCTGGCCGCCAAGGCCGCAGAGTTCGCCAAGGCCGGTCCCCAGCGCGTGGCCCGCGCCGACGGCGACGTCGCCGCCGCGCTGAAGGGCGCGGCCAAGGTCGTCAGCGCGGCCTACGACTATCCCTTCATCGCCCACGCGCCGCTGGAGCCGCAGAACTGCACGGCGCGGGTCAAGGACGGCAAGGTCGAGATCTGGGCCCCGACCCAGAACCCCGAGCCTGGCCGCGCCCTGGTCGCCAAGACCCTGAACGTGCCGCCCGAGAGCGTCACCATCCACCTGGTCCGCTGCGGCGGCGGGTTCGGCCGGCGGCTGATCAACGACTACATGGTCGAGGCCGCCTTCATCGCCAGCAAGGTCGACGCCCCGGTTCAGCTGATCTGGACCCGCGAGGACGACATCCAGCACGACTTCTACCGGCCCGGCGGCTGGCACAACTTCACCGCCGGCCTCGACGCCAAGGGCGATCTCGTCGCCTGGCGCGACCACTTCGTCAGCTTCGGCGAGGGCGAGACCTTCGTGCGCTCGGGCGGCATGAACTCCACCCAGTTCCCGGCCGGCGCCGTGGCCAACTACCAGCACGAGGTCTCGGTGATGCCGCTGGGCATTCCGACCGGACCACTGCGGGCGCCCGGCAACAACGCCTTCGGCTTCGTCATCCAGAGCTTTACCGACGAGGTGGCCCTGGCCGCCAAGACCGACCCCGTCGAGTTCCGCCGCAAGCTGCTAGGCGAGCCGCGCCTGATCGGGCCGGAAGGCCAGAACGACAGCTTCCACACCGGCCGCATGCGCGGCGTGCTCGACCTCGTGGCCGAGAAGTCCGGCTGGGGCCGCAAGCTGGCCAAGGGCAGGGGGCTGGGCGTGGCCTGCCACTTCAGCCATCTCGGCTATGTCGCCGTGGTGATGGAGGTTTCGGTCGCCAAGGGCGAGGTCAAGGTCGAGAAGGTGTGGGTCGCCGCCGACGTCGGCCGCCAGATCATCAACCCCACCGGCGCCGACCACCAGGTGCAGGGTTCGATCCTCGACGCCATCGGCAGCACGCTGCGCCAGAAGATCACCTTCGAGAACGGTGCAGCGGTGGAGAGCAATTTCGGCGACTTCCCGCTTCTGCGGATGAGCGAGACCCCGCCGATCGAGGTGCACTACCTGCTCAGCGACAACCGCCCTACGGGCCTGGGCGAGCCGGTTTTGCCGCCCGCCCCGGCGGCGCTGTGCAACGCCATCTTCGCGGCGACGGGCAAGCGCATCCGCAGCCTGCCGGTCGGCGACCAACTGGCCTGAACCAGGGCCCCGCGACATAGCGTCCCAAGGCCCCGCTTTGGCCTTGGGAGCGCCAATTCTGAACCACGTTCTTAACCTTGTCGGCCGATCCTCGGAGCCTGAATTCGGGGAATGGGAACATGGGCGAACACGTCGAGACGCTGGTGATCGGGGCCGGGCCCGCCGGGCTGTCGGCGGCTCACGCGCTGGCGTGCGCCGGCCGGACCGTGACGGTGCTCGAGGCCCAGGCTTACGTCGGCGGCGCGGCCCGCACGCTTTCGTTCGAAGGCTTCCGCCTCGACGTTTCGGGGCGTCGCCTGTCCTCGGCCGATCCGGCCATCCGCGCCTTCTGGACGGCGTTGCTGCCTGACGAGTTGGAGATCGCCCCCGGCGCGATGCGCCTGGAAGGCGAGGGGCGCGCGCGCCGCGGCCAGCCGGGCGCCGCCCTGGGCGCCATGATCAGCGCCAAGCTGCGTCCCATCGCCAATTCCAAGACCCTGGGCGAATGGCTGACCCGGCGGTTTGGTCGTCGCGTCGCCCGTCGCCTCAGCGCCTATGCCGAAAAGCTCTGGGCCCTGCGTCCGGAGGAAACCCCGGCCCGGCCGGCCTGCCCGAGCTTCCGGTCGGAAGCCGGCGTGCGGCCTCGGCAGGGAACGGGCCGGCTGTGGAAGGCCTGCGCCGAGGCAGTCGTCCAGGCCGGCGGCGAAATCCGCCTGGAGCGCAAGGTCAGCAGCCTGCGGCGCGACTGGGCCACCGGGGTCTGGACCGTGTCGACCCAAGCGCCCGACGGCGGCGAGGAGGTCTTCACCGCCGACCAGGTGATCTCGACCATGCCCCTGCGCGAGTTGATGGGCGCCCTTACCCCGACGCCGATCAGCCTCTTCCACGCCTGCGAGCTGATGTATCGCGACCAGGTGACCGTGGCCTTCACCGCCGCGCCCGGCCGCCGCCGCGCGCCGGCCCTGGCCGAGATCCACGCCGCCTCGATCAAGGCCGCCCGCGCCCGGGCGCTGGAAGGCGAGGCCCTGGCTCTCGACTATTACTGCTTCGAGGGCGACGCCCTTTGGACCGCCGACGACGAGACCCTGATCGCCCAGGCCTCGGCCGAAGCCCGCCGCCTTGGCCTGATCGCCGCCGGCTCGGTCCGCGACGCCCAGGTCGTGCGCCAGCGCAAGGTCCACCCGATCCACGACGAAGCCTGCGACGAGCACCTGAAGATGATCGGCCTGGACCTGCGCCTGCACTTCGCCGGCCTGCACCTGGCCGGTCGCGCCGGCGCCCACGGCGACAGCGCCGAGGACCAGTCCATCCGCACCGGCCTCTCCGCGGCCGCCTCGGTCCTGGGTCGCGTCGTCGTCCCGAGCCGGATCGCGGCCTGACCCCCAAGATCCTCACCCTCTGGGGAGGTGGCCCGGAGGGGGGGGCGTTCTCAGCTGCCGCTATGCCCAACGCCCCCACTCATCGCTGCCGCGATCGCCTCCCCACAGGAGGAGGTTCCAGAGTCCCCCTGATACCGGTCCCAACAATAGACTCTCCCGCTTCAAGGTTGACAACGTTGTCACGTTCGGGGTGACTACGCCGTCCCGCGAAGACGGACAGGGGAGAGAAACAGAGATGGCAGGCATGGGCGGCGCGGCCCCGGTAAACGGCGGCGCGAGTGGAAAAGGGCAGGCGCTGCTGCCCTTCGTGATTCTTCTTTTCTTCGCCTGGGGCTTCTCGACCTGCCTGGTCGACCTCGTGGCGCCGGCGCTGAAGTCGCTGTTCTCGCTCACCAACTTCGAAGCGGGCCTGACCCAGTTCGCTTTCTTCATCGGCTATGCCGTGGTCTCCCTCCCGGCCAGCTTCCTGCTGTCCAAGCTCGGCTACCTGCGCACCGTCGTCGTCGGCCTGCTGATCATGATGGTCGGTTGCCTGATGTTCGCCCCGGCCGCCAACGCCGGCGTCTATGAAGGCTTCCTGGCCGCGCTGTTCGTGCTGGCCTCGGGCATCACCATCCTGCAGGTGGCCGCCAATCCGCTGGTCGCCATCCTGGGCAAGAGCGAGACCGCCTCGGCCCGCCTGACCTTCGCCCAGTTCCTGAACTCGTTCGGCACCTTCCTGGCGCCGTTCGTCGGTTCGGCCCTGATCCTCAGCCACATCGAGAAGGCCCCGGATCCGGCCACCCTGACCGCCGTCCAACTGGCGGCCGTGCGCCACACCCAGGCCCAGGCCGTCCAGACGCCCTACCTGATCATCGCCGGCGTGCTGCTGGCCCTGGCCGTCCTCTTCTGGATGCTGCGCAAGAACACCGCCGCCCCGCAGGCCGAGAAGGCCGTCGGCGTGGGCGAGATGCTGGGCATGCTGAAGTATCCGCGCCTGGCCTTCGCCGTGCTGTGCATCTTCGTCTATGTCGGCGCCGAGGTGGCGATCGGCACCTACATGACCTCGTACCTGACCCAGTCGAACACCCTGGGTCTCAGCCTGGCCAACGCCGGCAAGATGGTCGCCTTTTACTGGGGCGGCGCCATGGTCGGGCGCCTGGTGGGCTCGTTCGTCCTGGCCAAGGTCTCGCCCGGCAAGGTGCTGAGCGTCGCCTCGCTGGCGGCCATCGTGCTGATCCTGGTCTCGGCCTTCAGCGTCGGTCCGCAGGCCGGCTACGCCCTGATCGCGATCGGCTTCTTCAACTCGATCATGTTCCCGACCATCTTCACCCTCGGCATCGAGGGGATGGGCCACCGCACGCCGCAGGCCTCGGGCCTGCTGTGCATGGCCATCGTCGGCGGCGCCCTGATCCCGCCGGCCACCGGCTTCCTAGGCGACCATTTCGGCCTGGGCCTGGCCTTCCTGCTGCCGGCGGCCTGCTACCTGGTCATCGCCGCCTTTGGCTGGTCGGCCCGCAAGCCGGCGCCGGCGCTGTTCGTCCAGGACGAACTGACGACGGCTCCAGCTGAATAGCCGGCTCTAGAACCGGCCGGGCGTCCATCCGTCCGGCCCCGACAGAAAGCGGCGGGGCGCCCAGCGCTCCGCCGTTTTCGCGTCCAGGGCGTGGGCGCTGGGCTCGCGCGCGGCCGGATTGGCCCCGCGCCCTGTCGAGGCGTATTCGGCGTAGTAGGCGGTCTTGAAGGTGTCGGTCTTGCCCGGCGTCCATTCGCGCCAGCCCTTGGGCTGGAGATCGGCGTCGATCCTGGTGCGCAGGAAGACCACGGTGGCGTAGGGCCGCCAGGCCCGCCCGAACCACAGCTCGCCCACCTTCGGGTCGGCGGTGATCGTGCAGCGGTCGAAGACGTAGCCGCTGTCCTGGTCGTGCGCGTTCTTGCTCTGGGCGGTGATCATCACCGTGGCGTTGGCGACGCCATGGATGGTGCAGCGGTCGAAGACGGCCTTGCTGTCGCCGAAGATGAAGTCGACGTGGCCTTCGATGTAGCAGTCGCGGAAATACTGCCGGCTGGGCGGCCTGCCCTTGCGGCTGGCGGCGTAGAGCGTGTCCTGCGCGCCCAGCAGGCGCACCTTGTAGAGCTGGGCACGGTCGCCCATCAACGCCAGGGCCACGGCTTGCGAAGGCTTGTCGCTGTGGAGGTGATAGTCGTTCTGGATGGTCAGGTTGCGGGCCAGGAAATCGTCGCCCGACACCGTTACCGAGGAGGATTTGAGCGTGCCGCCCACCGTGGCCGAGGCGTCGCCATAGACCAGCACCACGTCCTGCGGCCGCTTGCCCTTGCCCACCAGGCGCACGCCGTTGCGAGGCACGGAGAGCTTTTCGCGATAGGTGCCGGGCGCGATGGCGATCTCGCCGCCGGTGTCGGGCAGGGCGTCGATGGCGGCCTGGAGGGTGCGGTGATCGGCCTTGCCGCCCAAAGCCACCGTCAAGCGCAGCGGCGCGGCGCCGATCAGGGCGGTCAGGGCGGTGGCGGCCAGGGCCAGTCGCCCGACCAGACTGTAGTGAGCCATGCGTAGTCCTCCCGACGTGTTTTCGCCAGGAGTATGACACCGGTGGACATTTCGCTAGTCGCCGCAAAAGAAAACGCCTCCGGCCTGGGGCCGAAGGCGTCGTTCCTGTTTGGGATCAGCGCGTCGCTACAATGCGCGACGGCCGGCCAGCAGGTGATAGATGGCCAGCACGATCACCGCGCCGACCGTAGCCACCAGCAGGCTGTAGAGGTTGAAGCCCGATACGCCCGAGGCGCCGAACTGGTTGAACACGAAACCGCCGACCAGGGCGCCGACGATGCCGAGCACCAGATCGACGAGCAGGCTGCCGCCGCTGCGGCTGACGAGCTTGCTGGCGATGAAACCGGCCACGAGACCCAGAACGATCCAGGCGAGAATGGACATGAGCGCCTCCTGAACATTTCCTGGCGCGCCTTAGCGCGTCCGATGCAGAAGAAAGGCGCTTCCCAAGACTTCGTTCCGACACGATCGCGTGTATCGGCGGCGAATAGCAGCCGGCGTCGCTTGGAACTGCTCAGCGCTTGCCGACGCGCTCCTGGATCACCGCCAGCAGCTTTTCCACCGGGCCGCGACCGAGCAGGATGAACAGGCCGGACCCGATGATCGCGCCGAACAGGAAGGAGAGACTCATGGCGGCTCCGGAAAGTCGTGATGGGGCAGGGGGGGGCGAGGCCACCCTAGGGAGCCCCCGGCGCGTTTACCATGTGACACGCCGCCGCCCCTAATTCCGACCGGAGTAGTGGAGCTTTCAGTTTGGCTGGCGCCGGATCGCACAAAAACTGGTTCGACCGCCGCGCTCATATGCGCGAGCAGGAAATTCCAGTTTCGAAGCTTGGTGGTGCGTGTCGTCGCCGGGCTTTGCGTGCTTCTTGAGTTGAACGGCGACTGATCACCGCCGAATGTGAGCAGGAACGACCCATGGCCCAGGCGACAGCTCCTTCCAGCCGCTTCATCAGCGGCTTCGGCGTGCAGGTCCTCGTCGGCATGGTCGCCGGCCTGGCCCTCGGCCTGCTGGCTCGGCGCCTGGGCGTCGGGGAGGGGCAGGCGGGTCATGCCCTGGCCGAGACCCTGCACCAGGTCGGGTCGATCTTCATCCAGCTGCTGCGCGTGCTGGTGCCGCCGCTGGTCTTCACCGCCATCGTCGCCAGCATCGCCAACCTGCGCGAACTTCAGAACGCCGCGCGCCTGGTCTGGAAGACGCTGCTGTGGTTCGCGATCACCGCCCTGATCGCGGTGGCCATCGGCATCACCCTGGGCGTCACCTTGCAGCCGGGCGCCCACGCCGCCCTGGACGCCGCCGCGGCCGCCGCTCCGCGCACCAACGGCTCGTGGCTCGACTTCCTGACCAGCCTGGTGCCGTCAAACATTCTGGGCCTGAACGCCTCGACCAAGGTCGGCGAGGCCGGCGCCAGCACCTCGCTGTCGTTCAACGTGCTGCAGATCCTGGTCATCGCCCTGGCGGCCGGCATCGCCGCCCTGCGCGTCGGCCCGGCCGGCGAGGGCTTCCTGGCCTTCAACGCCTCGGCCCTGGCGGTCGTGCGCAAGGTGCTGAGCTGGGTCATCCGCCTGACGCCGATCGGCACCGTGGGCCTGCTGGGCAACGCCGTGGCCCAGTATGGCTGGACCACCCTGGGCCAGCTCGGCGCCTTCACCGGCGCGATCTATCTGGGCCTGGCTCTGGTGCTGTTCGTCGTCTACCCGATCCTGCTGGCCGCCCACGGCCTCAATCCGCTGAAGTTCTTCGCCAGCGCCTGGCCGGCCATCCAGCTGGCCTTCGTGTCGCGCTCGTCGATCGGCACCCTGCCGGTGACCGAGACCGTGACGGAAGGCGGGCTGGGCGTTCCGCGCGCCTATGCCGCCTTCGCCGTGCCGCTGGGCGCGACGACGAAAATGGACGGCTGCGCCGCCATCTATCCGGCCCTGTCGGCGATCTTCATCGCCCAGTTCTATCACCTGCCGCTGGAGCTGACCGACTACGCCCTGATCGTCGCCGTCTCGGTGCTGGGCTCGGCCGCCACCGCCGGCCTGACGGGGGCGACGGTCATGCTGACCTTGACCCTGTCGACCCTTGGCCTGCCGCTGGAAGGCGCGGGCCTGCTGCTGGCCATCGATCCGATCCTCGACATGGGCCGCACGGCGGTGAACGTCGCCGGCCAGGCCCTGGTGCCGACCCTGGTGGCCAAGCAGGAAGGCATCCTGGACCAGACCGCCTACGACGCCGCCGCCGGCGTAGCGCCGGCCGTTTCTCAAGAAGGGGGCGCGGTCACGCAGTCCTGACGAGTTCGGGCCGAGTGCGCAGCCGCGTGGCGTCGCGCAGCGGCGGCGCCCCGAACAGGCGGCTGTATTCGCGGCTGAACTGCGAGGGGCTGTCGTAGCCGACATTGTGGCCGGCCGTTGCGGCGTCCAGCCCCTGGGCCAGGATCAGTCGCCGCGCCTCCTGCAGGCGCAGCTGCTTCTGGTACTGCAGCGGGCTCATCGCCGTGATCGCCTTGAAATGCTGGTGCAGCGCCGACGGGCTCATCCGGGCCTCGGCGGCCAGGATCTCCATGCGGAATGGGCGCTGGTAGTTGGTCTTCAGCCAGTGGATGGCGCGCGAGACCTGGCCCAGGCGGCTTTCGCAGGCGGCGATCTCTCGCAGGCGCGGGCCCTGGTCGGTGCGCAGCAGCCGATAGAGGATCTCGCGCTGGATCAGCGGCGCCAGGACCGGAATGTCGCCCGGCGTCTCAAGCAGCCGCACCAGCCGCACGACGGCGTCGAACAGTTCGGGCGTGGTCGCGCTGAGGGCCAGGCTGGGGGCAGGCGCGTTGCGCACGGGGCCTGGGTCGATCTCGAGGATCAGCTCGTTCAGTCGGCGCGGATCGATGTCGAGGCGCACGCATAGGTAAGGCGCGTCGGCGCTGGCCTCGATCACCTGGCCGACGACGGGCACGTCCACCGACACGACGAGAAAGCGGGCGTGGTCGTAGACATAGACCTCTTCGCCCAGCATCACCTGTTTGCGGCCCTGGGCGATGATGCAGACGGCGGCCTCGTGCACGCCGTGCACCGGCGGGCTGGGCTGCGACATGCGGGCCAGCCACATGCCGCCGATCGCGGTCGGGTGAACGCCGTCGGTCGAGACGGATCGTTCAATCGCCTCGGCCAGAGCCGGATGGCGAGGGCAGCCAGCCTGGGCCGGCGCTGAAGTGATGAGCATGACCCTAGGTTAGCGCAAAACCGCGCTGGCGCCCATGCGGGCGGAAGTGCTCTTGCAGGATCGTGCAAGAATTCCGGGCGATCATGCGCCCGTCGACGTCAGGGGTGCAGGATCAGCGACCGCGGCGTGGCCTCGAAGCGCGACAGCCGGCCCAGATAGCTCATGCCTAGCAGCGAGGTTTCCAGGCCGCTCTCGATCACCAGGGCGTCGACATTGGCGACCTTGGCGCCGGCGATCGCCACGCTGCCCAGCTTCACCGAGGCCGCGCGGGTGCGGCCGTCGGCGGTGACGACATCGTATTCGTAGTTCAGCTTGGTCACGTCGATGCCCAGGCGCTGGGCGTCGGCCTTGCTGAGCGAGACCGCGGTGGCGCCGGTGTCGACGAGGAAGCGGACGGCGCGGCCGTCGACCTTGGCCTCGGCCCAGAAATGGCCGTCGGGGCCCTTGGTCAGTTGCGCGGATCCGGCGTCGCCCAGCGTCGCGGCGGCCGCGGTGGCGGGCATGGTCTGGGGCGATTGGCGGAACGTGCTGTCCAGCGAGGTCACGGCCTTTGCCGCGCCCACCGCCGACAGCGCACCGACAATCGCGATCGCCGTGAACTTGAACATCGAAGACACCCCGCCTTGCAGGCTTTTCGGTCGTTTCTACGACCCTTGTCCGGGACATTAGCCGGAAAGACGTTTGCAAGCGGTGAATGGCAGGGCGAATTTACTTGGTTAACAATATGCTGCGCTTTGCGCCAATTAACTCGGCGTAACGTTGATGGCGCAACATGTAATAAAGTTCATGGACTGGATTTAACTTCAAAGCCTGAGCTCAGGGCGTCATCTTCATCTTCGTCAGACGAACGCTTCGGGGATAACTTAGATGCAGAACAAAGAAATGCTGTCGAGAACCTGAAGACCAATCAGGTATGCGCACCCGACTGGGCGGCCATCAGGCTTTCCATCGGATCGGGACGATGGGGCAGGGCGGCCATGATCTTCGCCCGTTCCTCGTCGCTGTAGCGCGACCAGCCGGCGATCTCCTGCAGGGTCCGCCGGCAACCCAGGCAGAAACCGGACGCACCATCCACGGCGCACACCTTGACGCAAGGCGTGACGATGGGGCGGGGCGGGCGGTTTTCTGAAGTCATGACCGAATGTCGCCATCCGCGGCGTCGGGCGCAAGTCGCCAGACGCGATGCGGCTCTGCGCCCGGATTTTCAATCAAGAGGGACCAACCATGCGTATCGCCACCATCCTGCTCGCCGCCGCTTCGATCGCCGCCGTCGCCGCTCCGGCCCTGGCCGCCGAGCGCGTCACCGACGCCCAGTTCATCCAGGCCAACCGCTGCCTGGGCCTGACCGAGGCCAAGGCCCTTGGCGAGGCCGACCCGGCCGCCCTGAAGCAGTTCATCAAGGACCAGCGCTCGGGCCGCCACGTCTTCACCTCGGACCGCGCCGACAACGCCCGCTCCGACGCCAAGCGCGCCGCCTCCAAGGCCGACGAAGCCACCAAGGCGAGCCTGATCCAGGAGCGCGACGGGACCTGCAAGGACCTGGCCGCCAGCTGATCAGGCGCCTTCTGAACCATGTTCCGCGCCCTATGCGCTTGCATCGGGCGCGGACTGGCTTAAGTCGGCGGCCATGAACGCTTCCGCCGCCGCCTCGCCCTTCGCCGACATTCGCCGCCTGGCCGCCGATCTTCCGGCGCCGGGCGTCTTCGTACCGCCGGCCGACGGCGGCCGCCTCGCCGAGATCTCGGCCTGGCTCACCGCCTGGACCGGTCGCACCCCGCCGTCGGTCAACCGTCCGGTCGTGGCGCTTTACGCCGGCGCGCGCCAGGGGATCGGCCCGCGAGGCTACGCCCGCGACCGCCTCGAAACCATCGCCGCCGGCGGCGCTTCGGTCAGCCGCATGGCCGGCTCGCAGGGCGCCGGCCTTGAAGCCTTCGACCTGGCCATCGATCGCCCGACGCCCGACGCGCGCCAGAAGGCCTCGATGAGCGAGAAGGAATGCGCCGCCACCATGGCCTTCGGCATGGAGGCCCTGGCCAAGCAGCCCGACCTGCTGATTCCCGGCGTCATCGCCGCCGAAGCCCATCGTGACGCCGCCGCCATCGCCTTGGCGCTGTTCGGCGGCGAGGCCTCCGACTGGGCGGCCGGCGAAGTCGCCGCCGACGTCGCGGCGGCCGTCGAGCGCGCCCGGGGCGAGAGCGACCTTTCCGATCCGCTGGAAGCGCTGCGCCAGCTGGGCGGTCGCGAAACGGCCGCCGTGGCCGGCGCGATCATCGCCGCCCGCGTCCAGAAGATCCCGGTCCTGCTGGACGGCTATGCGGCGACCGCCGCCGGGGCCGTCCTTCACGCGATCGATCCCGACCTGATCGCCCACGCCGTCGCCGCCCACGTGGGCGGGCCGGGCCATGCGCGGCTGCTGGCGGCGCTGGGCAAGACGCCGCTGGTCTCGCTGGAGATCGATGACGAGGAGGGCGTCGGCGGCGTGTCGGCCCTGGCCCTGGTGCGCCTGGCCTGCGAGGTTCGCTGACCGTAATGGGTGAACGACGTTTACGTTGACCTTCGCGTCATCTTTCCAAACGCTCGTTCGACCCCTATCATCCTCCCGAAACAACAAGACGCCGGCTCAGCCGGCCTGTTCGGGAGCGCGCAATGAACCTCGATTTTTCGCCCGAAGACCTGGCCTTCCGCGACGAGGTTCGCGCCTTCATCGCGCAGAACTATCCGGAAGGCCTGCGCGAGCGCCAGGAAGAGGGCGAGGAGATGTCCAAGGAGGACTTCCTCTCCTGGCACCGCACCCTGGCCCAGAAGGGTTGGGTCGCCCCCGCCTGGCCGCAGAAGTACGGCGGTCCGGGCTGGACCTCGGTGCAGCGCTACATCTGGTCGGAAGAGACCGCCCGCGCCGACTGCGTGCCGATCCTGCCGTTCGGCATCAACATGGTCGGGCCGGTGATTTACACCTTCGGCACGCCCGAGCAGAAGGAACGCTTTCTGCCGCCGACCCTGTCGGGCGAGATCTGGTGGTCGCAGGGCTATAGCGAGCCGGGCGCGGGTTCCGACCTGGCCAGCCTGAAGACCAAGGCCGAGCGCTTCACCGGCGACGACGGCAAGGAATACTACCTGGTCAACGGCCAGAAGACCTGGACCACGCTGGCCCAGCACGGCGACTGGATCTTCTGCCTGGTCCGAACTGATCCCAACGCCAAGATCCAGGAAGGCATCTCGTTCCTGCTGATCGACATGAAGTCGCCAGGCGTGACCGTGCGCCCGATCATCACCCTGGGCGGCGAGCATGAGGTCAACGAGGTCTGGCTCGAGAACGTCAAGGTGCCGGTCGAGAACCGCATCTTCGACGAGAACAAGGGCTGGACCTGCGCCAAGTTCCTGCTGGCCCACGAGCGCTCCGGCATCGCCGGCGTCGCCCGTTCCAAGCGTGGCATCGAACGCATCCGCCAGATCGCTTCGACAGAACTGGGCGATGACGGCAAGCCGCTGCTGACCGATCCGGACTTCAAGCGAAAGATCGCCGACCTGGAGATCGACCTGACGGCGCTGGAATACACCGAGCTGCGCACCCTGGCCGGCGAAGCGGCCGGCAAGGGCCCCGGTCCGGAGTCGAGTGTCCTGAAGATCAAGGGCACCGAGATCCAGCAGCGGATCACCGAACTGGCCCTGGAGGCCTCGGGTCACTATGCCGCGCCCTATTTCCGCGGCTTCCCGAAGGACGGCGACAACGCCCATCCGATCGGCCCCGACTTCGCCCACCGCGCCGCGCCGACCTATTTCAACGTCCGCAAGACCTCGATCTACGGCGGCTCCAATGAGATCCAGCGCAACATCATCGCCAAGATGGTGCTGGGCCTTTGATCTGATCCTGATCATTTGCAGTTCCCCTCCCCCTTGCGGGGAGGGGGCAGGGGGTGGGGGTGTCAGCACGAACGCCAGGAGCTCTGCACACATCCGAAAGGGCCGACCGATCGGCCCGCAGGATGCGCCGCGAGCCGACACTGGCGGAGAAGCTGTTCTGGAAGGTGCTCAGGAAGGCCGAGATCCCAGGATCTCACTTTCGCCGCCAAGCGCCTTTCGGGCCCTACGTCGTGGATTTCGTCTGCCATCACCATCGGCTGATCGTCGAGGTGGACGGCGGGATCCATGCTCTGGACGCGGTGGCCGCCCGCGACGCTGAACGCCAAGCCTGGCTGGAGGCGCGGGGTTATACCTTGATCAGAGTCCCCAACGAGCTAGCGATCTACGACCCACATTCGGCTGTTCAGCGCGTACTTTCGACCATCGGCGCTGACACCCCCACCCCTAACCCCTCCCCGCAAGGGGGAGGGGAACCATAAGAGGAAACCGCCCTCATGGACTTCAACTTCACCGAAGAGCAGTCGATGGTCCGCGACACGGTCGCGAGCTTCCTGCAGGACAAGTACGACTTCGAGACCCGCCGCAAGATCGTCGCTTCCGAGAGCGGCTGGCGCGTCGACTACTGGCAGGCCTTCGCCGAGGAGCTCGGCATCCTGGGCGCCTCGTTCAGCGAGGACCTGGGCGGCCTGGGCGGCGGCGCAATCGACAACATGATCATCATGGAGGAGTTCGGCAAAGCACTGGTCATCGAGCCCTATCTGGGCACGGTCGTCATCGGCGGCGGCTTCATTAAGCACTCGGGTTACGCCGGCGCCGCCTCGGTCATCGAAGGGATTGTCGCGGGGACCACCACCATCGCCTTCGCCTATGCCGAACCGCAGGGGCGCTACACCTGGAGCGACCTGAAGACGACGGCCAGGAAGGACGGCTCGGGCTGGACCCTCAACGGCCACAAGGCCGTGGTGGTCGGCGCGCCGTTCGCTACGCATCTGGTCGTCACCGCCCGCACCGGCGGAAGCCAGCGCGAGGCCTCGGGCGTGTCGGTGTTCCTGATCGACAAGACCCTGCCGGGCGTCGTCACCCGCGACTACCCCACCGTCGACGGCGGTCGCGCCTCGGAAGTCTATTTCGAGAACGTCTCGATCCCTGCCGACGCCCTGGTCGGCCATGAAGGCAATGGCCTGTCGCTGGTCGAGAAGGTGATCGACGAAGCCACCGCCGCCAGCCTGGCCGAAGGCGTGGGCGTGCTGCGCAAGCTGCATGAAGGCACCCTGGACTACGCCAAGCAGCGCAAGCAGTTCGGCCGCGCCATCGCCGACTTCCAGGTGCTGCAGCACCGCATGGTCGACATGTTCATCGAGCTCGAGCAGTCGGTGTCGATGACCTACATGGCCACCATCAAGCTCGACGAAAGCGACGCCGAACGCGCCAAGGCCGTTTCGGCCGCCAAGGTGCGCATCGGCCGCGCCCTGAAGTTCGTCGGCCAGAACGCCATCCAGATCCATGGCGGCATGGGCATGACCGACGAGCTGGCCATCGGCCACTACTTCAAGCGCGGCACGATCATCGAGGGCCTGTTCGGCTCGGTCGATCACCACCTGCGCCGTTACGAAGGCCTGTCGTTCGGCGCGGCGGCGTAAGCCGCCTACTGAACGCCCGATGCTTCGAACCAGGGCCGCCTGCGTCACGCCGACGCGGGCGGCCTTTTTCGTCCGGGCGCCACTTTCACCGCCCCGCGTGACGGGGTGCGACCGTTCAACGCAGCAGAACACTCGATGGATTGCACGGTGAACACGATGCTCCGCCCCGAAATGCTGATGGGCCTTTCTCCGGAAAAGCTGGCCGACACCCTGGAGGCCATGGACTCCAGCGCCCGGCTGCTGCTCGATCAGGCGCGCGAGGCCAAGGCGCGGGCCGACAAGCTGGAGACCGCGCTGTCGCTGCTGGTGGGGGTCGTGGCCAATGACCCCGGTCTCGAGGAAAGCTTCGCCCTACAACGGATCGCCGGCCAGTTGCGGCTATGCGCCGACCTGCCGGAACTGGCGGCGGAACTGGTCGGCTGCGAGGCCGAGCGCATCGAGCCCGTCATGCTGCGCGCCGCGGCCAACATCATCGCCTCGGCCGGCAAGCCGGGGCAGGGGGACGTGGTTCCGGCCGCGGATCTGCCAGAGCGTGAGGGCGCGACGCTGCACTGACTGGTGCGTGAGCGGATAGTATCCGCAAGTCTGCTTCAGGCGATCTTCAAGTCGATCGTCAGAGCACGGACATCATCCGTATTCGGAATATTTCGCTTGTCATGCGGCGGACGCGGCGCATCCTTGCCTGGACGCGCTGACGACTAGGAGGGTGCGAGCCCCTGTAAGCCGCGCGCGTCTCTTTCTGGCTGGACCGGTCGCAGAGCCGGTCCCGTAACACGTGGGGCGCCTTTCGGCGCTCCTGGCTGGTCAAGGAGACGCCGCCATGAACGTAACGAAGATGAGCCACGCCATGCTGTCCTTCGCCCTGATAGGCGGACTGCTGGTGGGGCCTCGCCCCGGCGCCGCCAAGCCGCCGCAGCAGTCGCAGCCGCCCAAGACCTCGGACCGGAAGTAGCGCTCAAAAGAAAACGCCATCCCGGACGGGCCGGGATGGCGACGAATTCCGTGTTCGCGAGGAGCGCTTACGGCTTGGCGGCCGTGTTGCACTCTTCGACGCCGGCGGCGTCGAGCGCTTCGCCGCGCCAGGTGAAGGCCGACACGGCGCCGAGTTCGGCCACGATCTTGCGGCAGCTGCGGACGGCGGGCATGGCCTTGACGGTCGGCGCCTTGCAGACCGTGCCGGTGCAGCGCCACAGGGCCCCGTCCTGGATCAGTTCGGCCTTGGCCGGCGGCGCCTTCAGAACAAGCATGGCGCCTTCCGAAGACGCGGCCTGAGCCACGCCCACGAGGGAAGCTGCGGCAAGACCGCCGAGCAGAAGCATACGCATGGACATCTCCTATCCCCGCGTCCTATTTATAAGTGGACGCTGATCACATTGTTCGTTGTTATTGAAAACTAAGTCAATCGCCGAACGTCGATCTCGCGATCGCGATCAACGTCCAAACCCCACGCCAGCAAGGCCGGAGTGACATCCTCGGCCGCTTCGACCGAGACCCAGGCCGTCGACAGGGCGGGGGGCGTCAGGCCCTTGTCGATCGTGTGCTTCAGAAGCGCGAAAAGCGGGTCCCAGAAGCCGTCCGGATTGTGGAACACGATCGGCTTGCGGTGCAGGTCCAGGCGTCGCCAGGACAGGAGCTCGATGATCTCTTCCAGGGTGCCGATGCCGCCGGGCAGCACCACGAAGGCGTCCGAGCGCTCGAACATCAGCATCTTGCGTTCGTGCATCGAGGTGACGATGACCGTCTCGACGTCGTCGAACGGCTTTTCGCGACCGCGCAGGAAATCCGGGATGATGCCCAGGACCTTGCCGCCGGCCTGGTGCGCGCCGCGCGCGGCCTGGCCCATCAGGCCGACGCCGCCGCCGCCATAGACCAGCTTGAGCCCGGCGCGGGCGAAGTCGCCGCCGATCTGGTGGGCGGCTTCCAGATAGGCCGGATCGGCCGTGTTCGAAGAGCCGCAGTAGACGCAGACCGATCCCAGGCGGCTAGACAGGTCGGGCATCGTCGTCCACTCCAACAAAAGAAAAGGCGCGGCTCCGGTCGGGAAGGGCGCGCCATGGCGTTTCGGGCCTTGGTCTTAGCGACCAGCCCAGGATTTGGAAGGCGCATGATCGGGATTCGCAAGGCCGCTTTCAAGCCGTGGCCGCTGGCCCTGGCCCTCGTCGCGACCGTTTCGGCCTGCGGCGAGGACGGACGGCGGGACTGGGGGCGCACCGCGCCGGCCGCCCAGCCGGCGCGTGACCCCGAGGCGGCCTATCTGGCCCCGCCCAAGGTGGTCACCGCGGCGGTCCAGGGCGGCGGCGTGGCCCTGTCGGGATCGGCCACCGCCGGCGCCTCGGTGCGGTTGGGGTCGCCGACCGGAGAGGCCATCAGCGTCGAGGCCGACGCCGCAGGGCTGTGGCGCGCGGTTGTTCCCGGCGCCGTCGAGCCCCGGCTGTTCGGCCTGTCGATGACCCGCGAAGGGCGGACGGTCCAGGCCGAAGGCTACGTGCTGGTCACGCCGGAAGGCGCCGTCGCCCTGCTGAAGGCCGGCGGGGGCTCCGAACCGCTGGCTGGAGCGTCTGATTCCCTGCGCATCCTGGCTGTCGACTACGACCAGGAGGGCGGCGCGGTGATCTCGGGCGTCGGACGGCCGGGTGCGGGCTTTGGCGTCCGCGTGGACCGCGTCACCCAGGCCGAGGGCAAGGTCGATGCTCAAGGGCGCTTCAGTTTCTCGCTGACCCAGCCGCTGTCCCGTGGCGAGCACGCCGTGCAGGTGGCCGGCGAGGGCGGCGAGGACCTGGTCAGGATCGATGTCTCCGCGCCAGGTCCGCTGACCGCGGGCCCCTTGCATGCCGAGCGGGTGGAGAGCGGCTGGCGGGCCGACTGGATGACGCCCGGCGGCGGCGTCCAGACCACGGTGCTGTATGCGCCCGGAGAGGCCCGGTGAGGGGTTACGCCTCGGCTGGCCGCGACAGCGCCCGAACGGCTCCCGACGCCGCCAAGCCCGTCTCCGGATGGGCTGCGCTGGCCGAGCTGCTGCGGCTGGTCCTGCGGTCCCGCGCGCCGGGCCTGGGTTGGCGCCTGGTGGCGGCCCTGGCGCTGACCTTCGTCGGCAAGGCGCTGGGCGTGGTCGCGCCGCTGCTGCTCGGCGCGGCCGTGAACCGGCTGACGGCCGGGCAGGGCGCGGCGGCCCAGGTGACGCTGTCCTTCGCCGCCCTGGCCCTGGGCTGGGCGGGCGTGCGCTTCATCGCCGCCGCAGCGCCCCAGGCCCGCGACGCGGTGTTCACGCCGGTGGCCCAGGCCGCCCAGAACCGCGCGGCCACCGAAACCTTCGCCCACGCCCTGTCGCTGTCGATCGACTTCCACCAGACCAAGCGCACCGGCGCGCTGTCGCGCACCATCGACCGCGGCGCGCGGGCCATGGATTTCCTGATCCGGGGTCTCGTCTTCAATATCGCCCCGACCATCGTCGAGCTGATCCTGGCCGGCGCGGTGCTGGCGCGGGCCTATGACTGGCGGTTCGCGGCGACGGCGATCGTCACCGTGGTGATCTACGGCGTCCTGACCTTCTCGATCTCCAACTGGCGGATCGCCCATCGGCGTGAACTGAACGAGGCCGACGCCGAGGCCGCCGGCCGCGCCGTCGACGCCCTTCTGAACTACGAGACGGTCAAGACCTTCGGCGCCGAAGACCGCGCCGTCGGCGCCTATGAGCGGGCGCTGTCGACCTATGGCGCAGCGCAGATCAAGGCGACCAATTCGCTGTCGCTGCTCAACGTGGTGCAGTCGCTGATCATGAGCCTGGGCCTAGCGGTCATGGCCGTGCTGGCCGGCTCGGAGGCCGCCCACGGCCGCATCGGGCCGGGCGACATCACCGCCGTCGTGCTGATCCTGGTGAACCTGTATCAGCCGCTGAACTTCCTGGGCTTCGCCTATCGCGAGATCCGCCAGTCCTTCATCGACATGGAGTCGATGATGGAGCTGCGTCAGCAGGGCGCGGACGTCGCCGACATGGAGGGCGCGGTCGACCTGCCGCCCACGGGCGACCGCCGGGGCGGGGCCGTGGCCTTCGAGGCCGTCTCGTTCCGCCACGGCGCGCGGTCGGACGGGCTGAGCGACGTCAGCTTCACCGCCGCCCCTGGCCAGACCGTGGCCATCGTCGGCCCTTCGGGCGCGGGCAAGACGACGCTGGTGCGCCTGGCCCTGCGGATGATCGACCCGCAGGCTGGCCGTGTGACGCTGGACGGCCATGACCTGAAGGCCCTGAAGCAGGCCTCGCTGCGGCGGGCGGTGGCCCTGGTGCCGCAGGACGTGGCGCTGTTCAACGACACGATCGCCGCCAACATCGCCTTCGGCCGCCCGGACGCGACCGAGGACGAGGTCTGGGGCGCGGCCCGCGCCGCCGAACTCGGCGACTTCATCGGATCTCTGCCCGAGGGCATGGCGACCAAGGTTGGTGAACGCGGCCTGAAGCTTTCGGGCGGCGAGCGCCAGCGGGTGGGCATCGCCCGGGCCCTGCTGGCCGATCCGCGGGTCCTGATCCTCGACGAGGCGACCAGCGCGCTCGACAGCCGCACCGAGGCGGCGATCCAGGCGACGCTTCGCAAGGCCAGGGAAGGGCGCACGACCCTGGTCGTGGCCCACCGGCTGTCGACCATCGCCGACGCCGACGAGATCCTGGTCCTGCGCCGGGGGAAGGTGGTCGAGCGCGGTCCGCACGCGGCCCTGCTGGCGGCCGACGGCGAGTACGCGGCCCTGTGGCGGCGCCAGACGCGCGGCAAGGTCGCGGTGCAGTAGCCGATCGGCTATATCGGCGCTTCGCAACATCTGGAGGCCGCCTTGCGCTATCTGCACACCATGGTCCGCGTGAAGGACCTCGACGCTTCGCTGCGCTTCTACTGCGAGGGCCTGGGCTTGCAGGAGATGTATCGGATGGAGAACGAGAAGGGCCGGTTCACGCTGGTCTTCCTCGCCGCGCCGGGCGACGCCGACAAGGCCAAGGAACGCAAGGCCCCGCTGGTCGAGCTGACCTACAACTGGGACCCGGAAGACTATCAGGGCGGCCGCAACTTCGGCCACCTGGCCTATCAGGTCGACGACATCTATGCGGCCTGCCAGCGCCTGGCCGACCAGGGCGTGACCATCAACCGTCCGCCGCGCGACGGCCACATGGCGTTCGTGCGCTCGCCCGACGGCATCTCGGTGGAGCTGCTGCAGGACGGCCACCTGGAGCCGGCCGAGCCGTGGGTCTCGATGCCCAACACCGGCGCCTGGTAAGAACGCGAAAGGCCCGCCAGATCGGCGGGCCTTTTTCTTGGGCTCTAGCGGCGCGAGCCGAAACGGTTGGCGCGGGCCACGTTGGACCTCAGGTCCGAGAAGCTGGCCGCGACCGTGGGGTAGTCGTCCGGCAGGCCCCACTTGGAGCGATACTCCTCCTCGGTGAGGCCCAGGCTGTTGAGATGGCGCTTCAGCGAGCGATAGCGGCGGCCGTTCTCGAAGCTGACGATGGCGTCCTGGGTGACGCTGGCGGCGATCTCGTCGGCGTTGGGGCGCTCGACCGGCTCGGCGGCCGGGGTCGAGAACACCGCCTCCAGGGCCGCATAGGTGCGGGCGGCGAGATCGGGCAGGTCGTCGGCCGAGACGACGTTGTTCTGGAGGTAGGCGCAAAGCACTTGGGCCGCCATGTCGGCGGCGCGTTCCTGGGCCTTGTTCATCGAAAGTCTCTGGCGGTCTTCAATCAAAAAGAACCCCGGGACCGAGCGGACTCGGTCCCGGGGCGACTGGGTGAGGTCAGTGTGCGCCGGCGGCCCGCAGCCGTTCGCCGAACACGCAGGCGTTGGGCAGCTCGACCTTGGAGCCGGTGCGCTCCTTGCTCTTGACCCACTCGCTCAGCACCTCGGTGGTGGTGTGGTCGAGCACGGTCAGGGCGCGGGTGTCGAGGCGGACGACGCCGCCGTCGGGAGCCGCGTCCAGGGCCTTGGTGATCTTCGGCAGTTGCACGAAGGTCGCCGCGCCCTCGAGGCGGATTTCCTGTTCCTTCTCGCCGACGTCCTGCTGGGCGATCTTGAGGCGCATGCGCTTCAGGTTCGGCAGCAGTTCGACCACGGTCAGGGCCAGGCCCACCAGCACGCCGGTCAGCAGGTCGGTGGCGACGACCATGACGAAGGTCGCGGCCCAGATCAGCGCCGGCAGCAGGCCGTAGCGGGCGAACAGGTGGCGGACGTGGTCCAGGCTGACCAGCTTCCAGCCGGTGACCACCAGCACGCCGGCGAGGGCGGCGCTGGGGACCTGACGCAGGACGAAGGGCAGCAGGGCGACGAAGGCCAGGATCCACACGCCGTGCAGGATGGCCGAGGCGCGGGTGACGGCGCCGGCCTGGACGTTGGCCGAGCTGCGCACGATCACGCCGGTCATCGGCAGGGCGCCGACCAGGCCGCACAGCAGGTTGCCGACGCCTTGGGCGCCCAGCTCCTTGTTGTACTTCGTACGCGGACCATCGTGCATGCGGTCGACGGCGGCCGCCGACAGCAGGGTCTCGGCCGAGGCGATGAACGCCACCGCCACGGCGGTGAGGATGATCATCGGATCGGCGAGCTTGGCGAAGTCGGCCATGCCCGGGATGGCGATCGCGCCGGCGATCGATTCCGGAACGGCGATCTTTTGCACGTCGAGACCGAAGCCCATGGCCACGAAGGTGCCGGCCAGCACGCCCAGAAGGGCGCCGGGAACCAGCTTCAGCTTGGCCGGACGGATCTTCTCCCAGAGCAGGATCGAACCGATGGTGACCACGCCGACCAGCAGGGCGGCTTCGGCGGCGCCGAAGGTCGACACCGACAGGCCGGTGATCGCGCCGGGGATGGCCAGCAGGTTGTCCAGGCCGTTGGCGCGCGGCTTGTCGCCGAACAGCACGTGGAACTGGCCCGCGACGATCAGCACGCCGATGCCGGCCAGCATGCCGTGCACGACGGCCGGCGAGATGGCGCGGAACCACTGGCCCATGCGCAAGGCGCCGGCGGCCAGCTGGACCAGGCCCGCCAGCACCAGGATCGGGCCGAGGGTCGACAGGCCGTGCTTGGCCACGATCTCGAACACGATGACCGCGAGACCAGCAGCGGGGCCGCTGACCTGCAGGGGAGAGCCGGCGAGGGCGCCGACGACGATGCCGCCGATGATGCCGGTGATCAGGCCGCGTTCGGCCGGAACGCCAGAGGCGACGGCGATGCCCATGCAGAGGGGCATCGCCACGAGGAAGACGACGATCGAGGCCGTCAGGTCACGCGAAAAGATCGCGCCGAACCCGGACTTCGCGCCGTTCGGGGAGGAAACGGCGGAGTTGCTCATTCGGCCGCGATGCCCAGATGGTCGGCGGCGACCATGCGCTTGGCCGGACGTTGGGCGACGGGCAGGGGCTGGCCTTCGTAGACCTGCTCGAACTGGCCGGTGTCGCCGTTATAGGCCTGGATCTGGCCGGTCTCGATCTCGAAGAACCAGCCGTGAAGGGTCAGCTTGCCCTGGGCGATGGCCGAGGCCACCGACGGGTGAGTGCGCAGATGATTGATCTGGACCACCACGTTTTCCAGCGACAGGGCGCGGGTCTTACCGTGCTCGTCGAGGCCGTGATAGGCGTTGCAGACGACGCTGTGGGCGGCGTGGGCGTGACGCAGCCAGGCGGCGACGTTGGGCATCTTTTCCAGGGCGGCTGGGTTCGAGAACGCCTTCATGGCGCCGCAGTCGGAGTGGCCGCAGACGACGATGTCGCGAACGCCGAGCGCCATGACGGCGTATTCAACGGCCGATGAGACGCCGCCGTTGGCTTGGCTGAACGGCGGGACGATGTTGCCGGCGTTGCGGCAGACGAACAGGTCGCCGGGATTGGCTTGGGTGATGAGCTCCGGCACGACGCGCGAGTCGGCGCACGAGATCATCAGGGCCGAGGGGCTCTGGCCGTGGCTGGCCAGGCGCTCGTACAGCGCGCTTTGAGCCGGGAAGACTTGGCCGCGGAAGAGGGCGGCGCGTTCGAGAAACTGTTCCAAGAGGAACCTCCATGCGATGGCCGCGGCGTCCGGGGAAAGGGGTAACGGACGCCGCGGCGCGCGCGGCCTGAACCGCCACGCAACATGGAAGGTGGGGTGGCGTCTTTGCTGCGACGCAGCGGGTTTTGTGACAAAGGGTTTCCGAGACGGGGCTTTCTCGTGGTGACCTTTGGATGCAAGGAACCTCCCCCTGTGGGGGAGGCGATCACGTAGCGATCGGTGGGGGAATTGGTGGGAAACCGACCAACGGCCCGGAAGCCGAAAACGCCCCCCTCCGTCGCCTTTGGCGACACCTCCCCCAGAGGGGGAGGACCTTTGTTACAGCGCCGGAAGCCGGATCTCGGCGCGCAGGCCGCCTTGCGGGAGGTTGCGCAGGATCAGTTCGCCGTCCTCGCGCTTGAGGATCTGCTGGACGATGGTCAGGCCAAGGCCCAGGCCGCCGGTGTTGCGGGCGCGGGCGCTGTCGAGGCGGTGGAAGGGTTCGAGGACGTGGGCGAGCTCGGCCTCGGGGATGCCGGGGCCCTTGTCCTCGACCGCCAGCACGACCATCCGGCCTTCGCGGGTCAGGGTCAGGGCGGCCTCGCCGCCGTAGTGCAGGGCGTTCTGGACGATGTTGCTGATGGCCCGCTTGAGCGACAGCGGGCGGGCGCGCACCGGCAGGTGCTCGGGCCCGTCATAGGTGGCGATGCGCTCGGAGTCGGTGGCGTCGTCCACCAGGGTCATGGCGATGGCGGCGATGTCGGTGCGGCGGGGGGGCTCGGGATCTTCCTGGCCGCCCAGATAGGCCAGCAGCGAGTCGAGCATGCCGGTCATTTCGTCGACATCTGCCTCAAGCGCCTCGCGGGCCGAGGTCTCGGAGACGAAGCCGGCGCGCAGGCGCAGGCGGGCCAGGGGCGTGCGCAGGTCGTGGCCGACGGCCGCCAGCGCCTCGGTGCGGGCCTGAAGCAGGCCGGCGATGCGGTCCTGCATCGCGTTGAAGGCCTGGGCCACCATCTTGAGGTCGCCGGCCCCGGTCTCGGCTACCCGCACCCTGGCCCCCTGGCCGACCTTGTCGGCCGCCTCGGCCAGCGCCCGCAGCGGACGGCTGAGGTTGCGCAGCACCAGGGCCGCGGCGGTGATGACCCCGAGGCCCAGGATGAAGGCCGAACCGACGCTGCTGAGCAGCACCGCCCAGGGGGCGGCCCGGATCTTGGTCTTCATGGTCAGCCAGGTGCCGTCGCGCATCTTCAGCGCCACCTTCAGGTGGGTGTCGCGCGGCAGGGTGCGGTCGATCTCGGCGTTCATCCGCAGCTCGCGCCGGGCCAGGCTGGGCTCGGCGGCGCGGAACTGGTCCTTGAGCTTGCGCTCGGCCGAGCGCTCGCGGTCGACCAGGTGGGGCAGGGGCGTCCATTCCAGCTGGCTGGAGCGGCTGGAAAGACCCGCCGCGCGGCTGATGCGCTCGTGCTCGGGGCGGGTCTCAAGGATGGCTTCGGCGGTCACCAGTTGTTCGGCGGCGCGCTGAACCTGGTTGTTGCGGTTGGGGTAGATGCGGCTGTTCTCGAACAGGATCGAGCTGCCGATGAATTCCAGGGCGACGGCCAGCATCAGGACCAGGGTGACCTGGCCGACCAGACGCTGCGGCCATAGCCGCAAAGGCTTCATCGCCGCTCCACCTGCGCGGTGAAGATGTAGCCGATGCCGCGCACGGTGCGCAGCAGCGACTCGGCCTGGCCGCTGACGGCCAGCTTCCGACGAAGGCGGCTGACCAGCACGTCGATGCTGCGGTCCGAGGCGTCGGAAATGCGGGCGCGCGACATTTCCAGCAGGCGCTCGCGACCGATCACTCGTTGGGGCGACGACAGGAAGGCCAGCAGCAGGTCGAACTCGGCGCCCGACAGGTCGACGAAGGCGCCGTCGGGCGACAGCAGCTCGCGGCGGCCCGGATCGAGCTGCCAGCCGGCGAACACCATCTGCTGGGCGCCGCGGGGCTGGCTGGCCTGGGCCCCGCCTTGGGTGCGGCGCAGGATGGCGCGGATGCGGGCGATCAGCTCCTTCTTGCTGAAGGGCTTGCCGATGTAGTCGTCGGCGCCGAGCTCAAGGCCGATCAGGCGGTCGCTCTCGTCGTCGCGCGCGCTGAGCATGACGATCGGCACGTCGCTTTCCTTGCGCAGGCTGCGGCACAGCTGGAAGCCGTTGCTGCCCGGCATCATCACGTCGAGCAGGATGATGTCGACGGTGTTGGTTTCGAGGACGCGAGCCATCTCGCCGCCGTGGGCGGCGCTGAGCGGCTGGAAGCCTTCTTCGCGCAGCAGGCGCATCAGAAGGGTGCGCAGGGCCGGATCGTCCTCGACGATGAGCACGGTCGGGGCCACGGGGGCCGTCGCCAACTCCCGCTGCAAAGCGTTCAGTCCGTTACCTGAGCTATCCATATGCCTGGGCTATCTAGGAACGATGCGGCCGCGAGCAAGGTAGAAAGCGGCTGTTTTCCACCGACTTCAAGCCAATACCAGGCCAGATTGCATCGTTCGCTTGAAAAAGGGATGCCCTCGCGCGCACTTCGGGGGAAGAGGACTCGCGCGAGGGCCGGCCGCCGAAACGGCCGTCTTGGATGCCGGACGCCCCTTAGGCGGCGCGGCAGATGTCGGTGACGGCGGCGCGCACGGCGCCTTCCTGGGCCGCGGCGGCGTCGGCCGAGTGGAACACGACGCGGACCACGCCTTCCTTGGCCTTGGCGGCGGCGACGTCGCCACGCTTGGCGAGCTCGACGGCGGCCGGGGCGGCGCAGGAGGCGGCGGCGGCGATCTTCACGGTGCGCTTCTGAAGGTTCTTCTTGGCGACTTCTTCGGTGAAGGTCAGGCCGTGGCCGGCCGGACCGGCCATGGCGGGGAAAGCGACGAGGCCGGCGGCCACGGCGATAACAGCAGCGAACTTCATGATGGAAAACTACTCCGGATACGGGGACGCGACGGCTCAGCCGCCGGTGGCGGTGTCGGCTTGCGCCTGGACCGCGGGAAGGGTGGCGCGATAGGCCTCGACGCTGTTCAGCAGGCCGGTGATCTCGGCCTGGGTGATGGCCGTGCGGTGCTCGTAGCCCTTGGGCGACTTGAACTTGAAGCCCCAGGCCTGCGGCTTGGCGGCGACCTTGCGCAGCTCGCTCTCGCTGATCGAGAAGGCGACTTCTTCCGTGCACAGTTCGGGCGCCTCGAACAGGAAGCAGCGGCCGGCGTTGTCGCGGATCTTGATCGCCTGGGCCTGGACCGGCCAGGCCGAGGTCTCGTAGGCCACCGTGTCGTACTCGCGCATCGCGCCCTGGTACATCAGGGTCTGGCGGACTTCGTAACGCGTCGCGCCGGTGCGCTTGTCGACGACGGCGCGCAGGTAGTTGTCGTTCGACGGATTGCGGAACAGGCCCTTGCCGGTCTGGAAGCCGGCCTGCGTGCTGACAACCGTCTCGACGTCGAGCTGGTCGTCGATGACCTGGGTCTTGGCCTGGAAGTGATCGACGCCGAGGGCGACCTGCCGGGCGGGCAGCTTCACGGTTTCGGCGACGGCCGCGCCGCCGATGGCCAGGCCGCCCAGTGCGGTCAGGGCCAGCAGGCGATAGCGGGTCTTGCTCATGGTCTTCTCCTGTGAAGCGCGGGCCGATCCCTCGTTCGGCGGGCGCCTCTGACAGGTCTTAAGGTGGAGAGGCCGCCTTGCGGCTGTGCATCTCGTTCGTGACAAAGCATTGCCGCGCATCATCGGGGGCGCCGGCGCCTTAGAATGCGGCGGATCCGAGATAGCCCAGGCCCGTGGCCCGATGGATCGCCTGGGCCCGTCCGGCCACCCGCAGCTTCAGGGCGGCGTTCTGGACGTGGAAACGGACCGTGGGGCCCGAGATGCCGATGATCTGGCCGATGTCGGCGTCGGTCTTTCCGGCCGCCGCCCATTTCAGGCACTGGATCTCGCGCTTGGTCAAGCGGGCCAGCGGACCGTCGTCGGCCATCCCGTCGCGATAGGCCGACACCAGGCGCAGGGCCGCGCCGTGCAGCCGATCGGCATGGGCGGCATAGAGCGCCGGCAGGTCGGCCAGCGGCTCGTCCGAGGCCCAGACCACCGCGCCGATCACCCCGCCGGTGAGGTAAGCGGGCGCGATGACCGCGGCGGCGACGCCGAAGTCCTGCGCCGCCTCGGCCACCGGAATGGCCTCGAGCCTGGGCAGGGGCCGCCAGCTGCAAAAGCGTCCCTGGTGATAGAAGAAGGGTTCGGCGGCATAGCGGGCGGCCAGGATGAACGGGGCCCGCAGCGCGAAGGACCGGTCGCGCCAGTAGCGCAGGCCTGCGTCCAGCCACTGGAAGGTGGTTTCGGCCAGGGGCAGCCCGTCGGGGCCCAGCATCGGCTCGGGGCTCGAGATGTCGGCGCTGGCGGCGACGTAGGGCAGGCCGATCTCGGCGCCCAGGTCGCGGACGCGCACCGCCTGGTCCATGACCCGCGCCAGACGCTCGCGATGCTCCCCCGTCGTCGCCGTCATGCGGGCGCTCTTTCCCTATCGGTTCCGATAGCTTGCGCACCGGGCCCCGGCTTTCGCAAGTTTCCCCGACGTTGGATGGAGCGTGCGCGTGGACCTGGAACTGTCGCCCCAAGACCTGGCCTTTCGCGACGAGGTGCGCGCGTTCCTGGACGCCGAACTGACGCCGCAACTGCGCGAGGCCGGGCGGCGAATGACCAGCGTGTTCTGCGACAAGGACCACAGCCTGGCCTGGCAGAGGATCCTGCACGCCAGGGGCTGGGCCGCCCCGAGCTGGCCGGTCGAGCACGGCGGGCCGGGCTGGAGCGAGATCCAGCGCCACGTCTTCCAGGCCGAATGCGCGCGGGCCGGCGCGCCCGGCCTGGCGCCGATGGGCCTGCGGATGGTGGCGCCGGCGATCATGCGGTTCGGGACGCCGCAGCAGAAGGCCCGCTACCTGCCCAGGATCCTGTCGGGCGAGGACTACTGGTGCCAGGGCTACTCGGAGCCCGGAGCAGGCTCGGACCTGGCCTCGCTGCGGATGAAGGCGTCGCCCGACGGCGACGACTACGTGCTCACCGGCTCGAAGATCTGGACCACCCACGCCCATTGGGCCACGCACATGTTCTGCCTGGTGCGCACCAGCACGGAGGGCAAGCCGCAGGCCGGGATCACCTTCCTGCTGGTCGAGATGGACCGGCCGGGGATCAGGGTCGATCCGATCCTGACCCTGGCCGGCGAGCACGAGGTCAACCAGGTGTTCTTCGACGAGGTCCGCACGCCCAAGGCCGACCGGCTGGGCGAGGAGAACCAGGGCTGGACGGTGGCCAAGCACCTCCTGGAGTTCGAGCGGGGCGGGGGCTATGCGGCGGGGTTGGAGGCAGGCCTTTCAAGGCTGCGTGAGGCGGGCGTCGCCGATGATCCCGACCAGCGGCGACGCCTGGCCGAAGCCGAGATCGCGGCCTTGGCCATCGACGTCACCGAGCGGCGGGTGTTGAGCGCCTTGGCCGGCGGCGCCAACCCTGGACCGGCCTCATCGATCCTGAAAGCGCAGGGTTCGGAAGCCTTGCAAAGGCAGGACGAGCTGGCGGTGGCGCATCTGGGCGCGTGGGCCGCGGTGCACCAGCCCGCCCCGCGCGAGGCGGGCTCGAACGAGGCCCTGATCGGCCCTGAGCATGGCCGCACCACGGTGGCCCGCTACCTCAACAACCGCGCCGCCTCGATCTATGGCGGCTCCAACGAGATCCAGCGCGACATCATCGCCAGGCTGGTGCTGGGGCTCTGAGCGGCCTCTGCACCCTATCAGTTCCGATAGCTTGTTAGAGGAGCGGGCGACCCGCACGCTCCGATAGAGCCAACGTCCAATGAAGGCGCGGCCGGAGGGAGGTTTCGCATGCAAGGACCACTGCGCCTGGCGCTGACCCTGGGGGTGTCGGCCATGGCCCTGTCGATGGCCGCGCCCGTCTGGGCCCAGGCCCCGGCGGCCAAGCCCGTCCAGGACGAGAAGGACAGCCTGGCCATCGAGACGGTCGTCGTCACGGCCCAGCGCCGCGAGGAAGCGGCCAACGACATCGGCATGCCGATCCAGGCCTTCAGCGGCCAGGCCTTGCAGCAACTTAGGGTCACCGATCCCAAGGACCTGTCGACCGTCGCGCCCAGCTTCACGGTCAGCCAGAGCTACCAGGGCGTTCCGACCTATACGCTGCGCGGCATCGGCTTCAACACCATCAACCTGTCGGCCACCTCGACCGTCGGGACCTATGTGGACGAGGTCGCCTACGCCTATCCGTTCATGAACACCGGCCCGATGTTCGACCTGGAGCGGGTCGAGGTCCTGAAGGGCCCGCAAGGCACGCTCTACGGGCGCAACACGACGGCGGGCCTGGTGGATTTCGTCACCAACAAGCCGACCGAAGAGTTCGAGGCGGGGCTGACGGCCGAGCTGGGCAACTACAAGACCCGCAACCTCGAAAGCTATTTCAGCGGTCCGCTGGGCGAAAAGGTCCAGGCCCGGGTCGCCTTCCGCGCCGAGCACAGCGGCAAGGGCTGGCAGGTCAGCAACAGCCGCGACGAGCGGCTGGGCGAGGTGGAGCGCCAGGGCTGGCGCCTGTCGCTGGCCGCCCAGCCTAGCGAGAAGGTCGACATCGACTTCTCCTACGCCGGCTGGCGCAACCGGTCCGACACCGTGGCCGCCCAGGCTATCGGCTTCACGCCCGCGACGGCGGCCAGCCCGTTCAACGCGGCGGGCCTCGTGAACTATATCGCCGCCAACAAGCCGACCAAGGCTGCGCAGGCCGACTGGGCGCCGCTGTCGGTGCGCGGCGCGGACGTCGGCTCGGGCCTGGGGATCAGCGATCCCGCCGAGGAGGACGACCGCTTCGACGCGGCCAAGCTGCGGCTGGCCTGGCGCCTTTCCGACGACGTCAGCTTGATCTCGCTGACCAGCTACAACAAGCTGCGGCGTGATGCGGTGTTCGACTGGAGCGGCGCGCCCTACGAGATTCTGGTCCAGAAGGCGCACGGCGACATCGAGTCCACGGCCGAGGAACTGCGGCTCGAGGGGCGCACCGAAAAGGGCTCTTGGCTGGTCGGGGGCTATATCGCCCACGACGAGATCCTCGACATGAACCGCACGATCCTGGGTCAGAACGCCAATGTCGGCCTGATCCGGTTCTACGGCTCGACCCTGCTGGCCACGCCGTTCAACAGCGGCGGATACACCGCGCTGCAGATGAGCCAGGCGTTCCGCACCTACGAGGACGTGGGCAATATCGAGACCGACACCTGGAGCCTTTTCGCCAATGCCGACAGTCAGTTGACGGAAACTCTGAAGCTGACCGTCGGCCTGCGCTACAGCCAGGACAAGCAGGACTACGTGGGCTGCTCGCGCGACTTCAACGGCAACATGCTGCCCAACGTCAATGTCGTGAACCGGGCGCTGTTCTTCGGGGTCTACGGCCTGGTGGCGCCGATCACGCAAGGCTCGTGCAACACCTTCGATCCGGCCACGGCCAGCTTCGGCTTCGTGCGCTCGACCCTGGACGAGGACAACTTCGCCTGGCGCGTGGCGCTGGACTGGCGGGCGAGCGACGACGTGCTGGTCTACGGCTCGATCTCGCGCGGGGCCAAGGCCGGGGCGACGCCGATCAACGCGGCCAACATCTCGACCCAGAACGCCCCGGCGCGGCAGGAGCTGCTGACGGCCTATGAGGTGGGCGTGAAGGCGGCTCTGTTCGAGCGACGCGTTCAGGCCAACCTGGGCGTCTTCTACTACGACTACACCGACAAGCAGCTCAGCGTGTCGTTCGCCGACCCGATCTATACGGCCCTGTCGCGGCTGGCCAACGTGCCCGAAGGCATGGCCCGCGGCCTGGACGGCGACATAACCTGGCGCGCCACCAAGTCTCTCACCTTCCTCGCCTCGGCGACCTGGCTGCACACCGAGGTCCAGGGCTACACCGGCATCAACGGCGCCGGTCAGCCCCAGGACTTCGACGGACGGCCCTTTTTATACAGCCCGAAGTTCCAGGGCGGCCTGACGGCCCTGTTCGACCACGACCTGGCCAATGGCCTTAAACTTCAGGCGGCGCTCAACGGTCGCTGGCAGGACAAGTCCAGCGCCGACCTGGAGGGCAATCCGCTGTTCGTCATCGACAGCTATGGCCTGCTGAACGCCAGCGTCGGGATCTCGTCGCCCGACCAGGGCTGGGAACTGTCGGTGTGGGGGCGCAACCTGACTGACGAGTATTACTGGACGGCCGTCAGCAGCAACGCCAACACCGTGGTGCGCTTCCCCGGCAAGCCCCGAACCTGGGGCGCGGCGCTGAGTTGGCGGTTCTGAAGGGAAGCGCGCGACGCCGGCGGTCGATCGCGCTAAGGTCGCAAGGCCTTGCCGCCTCCAGCCGCCGGACCTCCATGCCCTACGACCTGCCCGCCGATCACGGCCCGGAGACGGCCGTCGCCGAGTTCGAGGCCGGGCCCCTGCGCTATCGCGCGGAGGTCCGCGTCACGCCGGCGGGCATACTGGCGGTCGGGGCGCTGCTGAGCGGGGTGCTGCTGTCGACGGCGGTGATCGTCTGGGCGACGAAGGCGGCGGCTGGGCAACGATAACCCGTGATTGGCGCTTGCGCGAAAACCTCGTCCTTCGACAAGCTCAGGATGAGGTTTTTCCTGCGACCAAGTCCGTGAATGGTCCTCACCCTGAGCTTGTCGAAGGGCGAGGCCACGCAGGGCGGTTCGTAGCACGGCGACCTAGACCGGCGGCCGGGCGGTGAAGGCCCAGCGGACGTTTTCGCCGGGTTGCAGGGTGGCGGCGTCGACATAGGCGTGGCCGCAGCGGTCGTCGGCCTTGCGGTAAGCCAGTTCGACCAGGCCGCCGCTGGAGCCGAGCACAGAGGCGCGGGCGCGGTGGCCGCAGCGGAGGACGAGCTCGACGGTGTCGCCGTCCGCCACCGGAAAGGGCGTCTTCTTGGGTTTGCGGCGAAGCATGGCGCGGGTTCCGAAAGCTGAGGCCCTGGACCCCGGCTAGCGCCTTTCGAGGCGAAACCGGGATCCAGGGGCGGGTACGAATCCCACGATCGGCTTTTCGAGATTAATCGCGCCTGAACAGCGGCTTAAGGCCGCAGTCTGACCTGGTGGGCGAGCCGGTAGAGGGCCGGCAGCACCAGGAGGGTCAGCAGGGTCGACGAGACGATGCCGCCGATCACCACCGTGGCCAGGGGCCGCTGCACCTCGGCCCCGGCCCCGACGTTGAAGGCCATGGGCACGAAGCCGAGACTGGCCACCAGGGCCGTCATCAGCACCGGCCGCAGCCGCGCCAGGGCGCCCTCGCGGATGGCCTGGTCGAGTTCCATCCCGTCCTGCCGCAGCGACCGGATGAAGCTGAGCATCACCACGCCGTTCAGCACCGCCACGCCTGAGAGGGCGATGAAGCCCACCCCGGCCGAGATCGACATCGGCAGGCCGCGCAGCAGCAGGGCCGCGACGCCGCCGGTCAGGGCCAAGGGCACGCCGGAGAAGACGATGGCGGCGTCCTTGGCCGAGCGGAACAGCGCGTAGAGCAGGCCGAAGATCAGCAGCAGGGCGGCCGGAACCACCAGTTGCAACCGCCTGGCCGCCGAGATCAGCTGCTCGAACGTGCCGCCATAGGTGATCCAGTAGCCGGGCGGAACCTCGACCTGCGCCCCGACCTTCTGGCGCACCTCGTCGACGAATGAGCCCAGGTCGCGGCCGCGCACATTGGCGGTGACCACGACGCGGCGCTTGCCGTCCTCGCGACTGATCTGGTTGGGACCGATCACCGTCTCGATCCGCGCGACGTCCTGCAGGGGGACGAAGCCGCGCGGCTGGTCGAGGCTTCCCGGCAGCGGGATGCGCAGCCGGCCGACGTCGTCGACCTTGCCGCGCTCGCTTTCGGGCAGGCGCACGACCACGTCGAACCGCCGGTCGCCCTCGAACACCTGGCCGGTGACCGTGCCGCCGATGGCGGTGGCCACCACCGACTGCACGTCGTCGACATTGAGGCCAAGACGGGCGAGGGCGGCGCGGTCGGGGGTGATCTGGAGCACGGGAAGGCCGGTGACCTGCTCGACGCTGACGTCCTGGGCGCCGGAGACGCCCTCGACGACCGCGCCGATCTTCTCGCCGACCGCCAGCAGCTGCTCGAGATCGTCGCCGTGGACCTTGATGGCCACGTCGGCCCGCACGCCCGACAGCAGTTCGTTGAACCGCATCTGGATCGGCTGGGTGAACTCGTAGTTGCTGCCGGGCACCTCGGCGACGGCGGCTTCCAGCTCGGCCACCAGCTTGGCCCTGGGCTTGCGTGGATCGGGCCAGTCCTTGCGGTCCTTCAGCAGGATGAAGGTGTCGGCGACCGACGGCGGCATCGGGTCGGTGGCGACCTCGGCGGTGCCGATCTTGGCCACGACCCGCTCGACCTCGGGGAAGCGGGCGATCCGCTTCTCCAGCGCCGCCTGCATGGCCACGGCCTGGGAGAGGCTCGTGCCCGGGATGCGCATGGCGTGCATGGCGATGTCGCCCTCGTCGAGGCTGGGTGCGAACTCCGAGCCCATGCGCGAGGCGGCCAGCGCCGCCACGGCCACCAGCACCGCAGCCCCGGCCACGAACGGAACCCGCAGGCGCAGGGCCGCATCGAGCGCCGGCTCGTAGAGGCGACGGGCGCCGGCCATGATGCGGCTTTCCTTCTCCTCGACCTTGCCGGTGACGAACATGGCCACGGCGGCGGGGACGAAGGTCAGAGACAGCACCAGGGCCGCCGTCAGGGCGATGACCACGGTGATGGCCATCGGGTGGAACATCTTACCCTCCACGCCGGTGAGGGCGAAGATCGGCACATAGACCAGGGTGATGATCAGGATCCCGAACAGGGAGGGCCGGATCACCTCACCGGCGGCCGAGGCCACGAGCGCGAAACGCTCGTCGCGGGTCAGCAGGCGTCCCTGGCGATGCTGGGCTTCGCCCAGGCGTCGCAGGCAGTTCTCGACGATGATCACCGCGCCGTCGACGATCAGGCCGAAGTCCAGCGCGCCCAGGCTCATCAGGTTGCCCGAGACGCCGGCCTGCACCATGCCGGTGATGGTCAGCAGCATCGACAGCGGGATGACCGCCGCCGTGATCAGGGCCGCGCGGATGTTGCCCAGCAGCAGGAACAGCACGACGATGACCAGCAGCGCGCCTTCGAGAAGGTTCTTCTCGACGGTGGCGATGGCGCGGTCGACGAGGTCGGTGCGGTCGTAGATCGGCTTGGCCATGACGCCGGGCGGCAGCGCCTTGGCGGCCTCCTCCAGGCGAGCGGCGGCGGCGCGGGCCACGGTGCGGCTGTTCTCGCCGACCAGCATGAAGACGGTGCCCAGCACCACCTCCTGGCCGTTCTCGGTGGCCGCGCCGGTGCGCAGTTCCTGGCCCAGCCCCACGTCGGCGACGTCGGCCACGCGGATCGGCGCGCCGTTGCGGCTGGCGACGATGACCGCCGACAGGTCGGCGATCCCCGAGGCCTGGCCGGGCACGCGCACCAGCACCTGCTCGCCGTAGCGCTCCAGATAGCCGGCCCCGACATTGGCGTTGTTGCGCTCCAGCGCCGCCACGACGTCGCCCATGGTCAGGCCGTAGGCCGACAGCCGTTCGGGCAGGGGCGTGACGTGGTATTGCCGCTCGAAGCCGCCGATAGTGTTGACCTCGGTGACCCCGAGCGTGTTGCGCAGCTGGGGCCGGATCACCCAGTCCTGCAAGGTGCGCAGGTCCTCGGGACCCCAAGCCTTGCCTTCGGGACGGCGGGCGCCGGGCCTGGCCTCCACGGTATACATGAAGATCTCGCCCAGGCCCGTGGAGATGGGCCCCAGTTCCGGCGTCAGCCCCGGCGGCAGCTGGCCGCGCGCGCTTTGCAGCCGTTCGCCGACCAGCTGGCGGGCGAAATAGATGTCGGTCCCGTCCTTGAAGACGACCGTGACCTGGGACAGGCCATAGCGCGAGATCGAGCGGGTGTATTGCAAGCCCGGCAGGCCGGCGATGGCCGTCTCGACCGGGAAGGTGACCCTCTGTTCGGCCTCCAGCGGCGAGAAGCCGGGCGCCTCGGTGTTGATCTGCACCTGGACGTTGGTGATGTCGGGCGTGGCGTCGATGGGCAGGCGCTGGAAGCTCCAGACCCCGACGGCGATCGCGACGGCGACGAGCGCCAGCACGACCCAGCGCAGCCGGATCGCGGCGGCGACGATACGTTCGAGCATGATCTTCGCCTCCCTCAGTGATCGTGGCTCGCGCCGGACTTCTCGATGTCCGCGCGGATCAGGAAGGCGCCGTCGACGACGTATTCGGCGCCGGGCTTGAGGCCCGAGAGCACCTCGGTCCATTCGGGCGTCTGGCGGCCGATCTGGAGCATCCGCACCTCGTAGGTGTCCTTGACCCTGACGAAGACGACCTGGAAATCGCGGAAGCGCTGGATGGCCTTGGTGCGCACGGCCAGGGGCGCGACCTGGGCGCCGACCTGGAACGAGCCCTCAACGCCCATGCCGGGCCGAAACGCGCTGTCGGCGCCGCCGGGCAGGTGGACGTGGGCCAGCAGGGTCTGGCTGACCAGGTCGGCCGTCGGCAGCACGGCTTCGACTTCCGCCGTCAGGCGCGTGTCGCCCGAAAGGCTGCGAACCTCGACCGGCTGGCCGACGCGCACCTTCTCGGCGTCGCGCGGATAGACGAAGAACTCGGCGTGAAGCTTGGTGGGATCGGCGATCACGAAGATCGGCCGCTCCATGGCCACGTCGCCGACATTGAGGTTCTTCTCGATGATCACGCCGCTGATCGGGGCGGGGATCGAGTAGGTCTGCAGGCTCTCGCTGGACTCCACGCGCGCCAGGACCTGGCCCTTGCGGACGGTTTGGCCGAGCTGTCCGTTGAGGCTCATGATCCGACCCGGATACCAGGCGCGGACCTCGCCCTTGCCCTCCGGCGTGATCTCGACCCGGCCGGCCATGTCGACCAGTTGGGCGATCGGGGCGGGACCGGCGACCTCGGTGCGCACGCCGCCGGCCTTGGCGGCCTGGGCCGAGATCGCCGTGCGGCCCTCGTAGGACTCGTAGCGCCAGTTGCTGGTCTTGCCGCCGACAGCGGCCGTGACGGCCACGTCGAACGAGTGCGGTTCCGCCACCACGCCCTGGCCGCGCAGGTAGTCGCCCTCGGGCTTGAAGGCGAAGCGGTTCACCTCGCCGTCGAGACGGGTGAGGGTGATGGTCAACTGGACGTCCTTGGGCGCCAGGGGCCGATCCTTGCGATAGGCGTAGACCCGGAATTCCGGCTCGACCCCGTCCTCGAAGATCGTGATCTCGACCGAAAGGTCGCCGTCGTAGAGCATTCGGCCGCCATGAGGACCGCGGGTCTCGGCGGCTTCGGCGTGGTTCTCGGACTTGGCTGGGGCGTTTCCGCAGGCCGACATGGTCAGGGCGCCGGCGATCGCCAGGACCAGGGGCGCGGAAACGCGCATGAAGCGGCGGGTCATCGGGCGGACTCCGAAGCAGGGATCAGGCGCGCATGGGCGCCGGTCAAACGGTCGAGCTGGGCGCGGTCGACCTGGAAGGCCTTCAGCACGGCGAGGCGGCGGCTCCTGGCCTCGATCAGGGCCTTCTGGGCGTCCAGCACGTCGAGATAGGAAAAGCCGCCGCGGTTGAAGCCGTCGCGGACCAGATCTACCGTACGGGCGTTGGCCGGAACGACCTCGTCCTGGATGCGGCGGGCCTCGGCGGCCTTCTGGGCGAGGGCGGCCTGGGTGGCGGCGATCCTGCGCTCCAGCACGCTGCGCGCGCCGGCCAGGTCGAGGTCGGCGGCCTGGCGCTCGGCCCGGGCCTGGTCGATGGCGCCCCGGTTGGTGTCGTAGCGGCCGAGCGGGATCGAGCCGCCGACCACGGCGGCCACGGCCCCGTCGTCGTTGAGGTAGCGCAGGCCGGCGCGCCAGGTCGGATCCTGTACGGCCTTGCTTTCCTCGACGCGGACGCGGGCCCCGGCCAGGTCGCGCTGGGCGTCGAGCAGGGCCAGGTCCACGGGCGAGGCGGGACCGGCGACGCGGCCGGCGACCGACAAGTCCTCCAGCGCGGCGGCGTCGATCTCGACCTCGCCGCCGCCCCAGTAGGCGGCCAGGGTGCGGCGGGCGTCGGCGGCGCGGGTGCGGGCCTGGGCCAGGGCGAGGCGCGCTTCGGCGACCTGGGCGTCGGCGCGGGCGCCGGCGAACAGCGGGTCGCGGGCGGCCTTCACCCGGCGCGAGACTTCGGCGCGGGCGCGCTCGGTCAGGGCCAGGCGGTCGGCGGCCAGGGCGGCCTCGGCCTCGCCGAACACGGCCTCGACCCAGGCCAGGTCGGCCTCGTGCAGCAGGTCGAGCACGCGCACGTCGTCGCGCAGGCGGGCCAGGGCGATGTCGCCCCGGGCCAGGGCCACGCGGGCGGCGCGCTTGCCGCCGCGCTCGCGGGTCTGCTCGTAATAGAGCGTGGCCTGGGCGCGATCGATCAGGGAGTAGGGACCCGAACCGGCAACGTCCTCGACGTCGACGCCGACGACGGGATTGGGACGGACGCCGGCCTGGCGCACGCCGGCCTCGGCGGCCGACAGGCGGGCGGCGAGGGCGGGGCGGGCCGGATCGGCGGCGGCGGCGCGTCCCAGCGCCTCGCCCAGGGTCAGGGGGCTGGCCTGCACGGCCAGAGGCGTCGCCAGGGCGAGCGCCGTGGCGAGCAGCAAGGACCGCGCACGGCGGCCTTGGATAGCGGATTGCATGAAAGGTCCTCGAAACAGGTCGAAAGAGCGCGGCGCGGCGGCCGCGCGGCTTCAGGCGACGTGTGCGAGGATTTCCTTGGGCGGGCGTTCCTGCTGCGGGCCGCCGATACCGGTCAGCCGTTGCTGGGCCAGCGCCCAGAGGCCGTCGTCGACATGGCGGGCGGCCGGGCGCGGCAGGGCGTCGAGCGCGCCGAACACCGAGGGGGTGTCGTGGTGGTGATGGTGGTGGTGCGGCGCGACCGGATCATCGCCCAGGCCGTCGGCGGCGATGATCGAGGCGTCGAAATGGACGTCGATCGAGGTCAGGCGGCCCTGGTAGACGTGGTCGTGGTCCTCGTCGAGGGCGGCCAGGGCGCTGGGCGGGCCGTGCAGCGCGCGGTCGAGGCCGGTCAGCGGACCCTGTACGATGAACACGGCGACGAGCATGGCGGCCAGAGCCGCCACCCATCGTCCTGTCCATGCGCCCAAGGCAGAGGTCACCGACGCCCCTTGCTTTCCCAAATCGAGCCTAATGTCGCTGCTGCGCGAACCGTTCGCAAGAGGGCGGGCCGCCTTACGTAGCCGAAGCAGCGCCTTGCGGAGCCTTGGGGATGAGGAAGCGGGGCAGCAGGCTGGCGACCACGCGGCGGCCGGCGCCGTCCGGCAGGTTCAGCATGTCGCGCAGCGGCGGGCCGATCAAGGCTTCGCCGAAGGCGCTGAGCGCGATGAACAGGACCGCCGCGCCGACGCCCTCGCGGGCCTGGGCGTCCTGGGCGCCCATCTTGTCGGCGATGGCCTCGACCAGGTTCTGGACCGCCGCGCGGACGGGCTCCAGATGCGAAAGATCCCCCGACAGGGTGATCCAGGCGGCCAGGCGGCCCGCGCCACCGGTGTCAAATGCGTCGAAAACGGCGTTCACCAGCTCCAGCGGCGCGCCGTCGTCGGTCTTCAGACGGGCGATGGCTTCGTCCAGCGCCTGGGTCAGGTCCGAGACCATCGAGCCCATCAGCGCCGATTGCAGCCCGGCGGCTGAACCGAAGTGGTGGATCAGGTTGGCGTGGGTCACGCCGATCTCGCCGGCGACCGCCGACAATGTCACGGCATCGGGTCCGCCCTTCAGGAGCAGGGCGCGCGCGGAGGCGATCGCTTCGCGGCGTGCTTCTTCGGGCACGCGGCGTCGACGGCGGGTTGCGCTTTTCTCAATTGACATCGATGTAAATGACATTCATGTAGATAAGGCTTTTTCCTTAGGCTCCAACAAGGGGAACCGCAAGTGCAAGCTGCGCAATCCGCGCCCGCGCTGCGGCCAGTTCACGGCCAGAATCGCGCGCCTTCCCATGCGGCTAGACGCCGCATCCAACCCGTCCGGGCCATGCGGGCCTTCGGTCGACTGGTGGCTGACAAGGAGGACACCCGCCAGGTGTTCGAGATCATGAACGCCCTGGCGGGCCGTTCGATCGAGTGGGGTTATCAGCGTCTGATGGACACGCCGCAGGGCGGGATCCAGGCCTATCAGCAGGTCGAGCTCTCCGATCGCCTGCAGGACCGCGATTGGCTGTCGAGCTTCGCCGACGGCACGGTCGGGGCCGCCTATCTGGCCTTCATCGACAGCCGCAACCTGTCTGCCTACGGCCTGGCCGAGGAGAGCGCCAAGGTCGCGGACACCGAGATCGAGGCGGCGCACCCGCGCGCCTGGTACGCCCGCCGCATCCGCGACGTGCACGACATCTGGCACGTCCTGACCGGCTACCAGACCGATGCTTTGGGCGAGGCCTGCGTGGTGGCGTTCTCGCTGCCCCAGACCCGCAGCACCGGCTTTGGCCTGATCGCCGCCGGGGCCGCCGTGCAGTTCATGCGGGCCCGCACCGGCCACCCGTGCGGACGCGCGGTGCTGCAGGCCTGGCGCAACGGCCGCAAGGCTTCCTGGTTGCCGGGCGAGGATTACGAGGCCCTGATGGCCGAGCCGCTGGAGGCCGCGCGGGCCAGACTGGGCATCCCGCGCCCGACGCTCTACGAGCGGGTGCCGCCGCAGACCCGCAACGCCTATCTGGGAGGCCAGGGATGAGCCGGCTGCTCGCCGCCGCATCGCTGGCGGCCTGTGCGATCGCCGCGCCGGCCCTGGCCCAGGACGTCGGCCTCGCCGGGCGCTGGCGCACCTCCGCCGAGAACGGGGTCGTCGCCATCGAGCGCTGCGGCGAGAGCTTCTGCGGCCGCCTGAAGGACGCCGCGCCGCTGCGCGCCGACCCCGACCAGCGGGACGTGCGCAATCGCAACGCCGAGCTGCGCGCCCGCAAGCTGAAGGACCTGACGGTGCTGGCCAACTTCTCCGGCGGACCGCGTTCGTGGTCCGGCGGGCCGCTCTATGACCCGGAGACGGGGCAAGGCGCTTCGACCGGCACGCTGACCCTTCTGGATGACGACACCCTGGCCGTGAAGGGCTGCATCGCTCCGCTGCTGTGCCGCACCCAGACCTGGAAACGCGTGCGCTGAGCGCCGCTCAATTTGAGTAACCGGACGGTCCGCCGGCCGTCCCCGCGTTCCGCGTAACCGACTTTGACACCAGCCGACTTCTTGGAGCCGACGGGGGCCGCCCCGCCGGTCGGGGGATTGCGACCATGCTGATCTGGATTGGCGCCGCCGCGCTCATCGCCTTCGTGCTGATCTTCGTGCAGGCCAGGGCCGCCCTGTGGGCGGCCGCCACGGCCTTATGGATAGGGGCCGGCTTCGCGACCGGCGTGATCGGCTCGACCGCCACACTGGTGCTGGCCGCGGTCGCCGCGCCGATCGCGGTGCTGACGACCTTCCGCCCGCTGCGCGCCGCGGTGCTGTCGGCCCCGGCCATGAAGGCCTTCGCCGGCATCATGCCGCGCATGAGCCCCACCGAGCAGGCCGCCGTCGAGGCCGGGAACGTCTGGTGGGACGCGGAACTGTTCGCGGGCAAGCCCGACTGGAAGCGCCTGCTGGCCACGCCCGCGCCGGCGCTGTCGGCCGAGGAGCAGCGCTTCCTCGACATCGAGGCCGAGCACCTTTGCGACCTGTCCAACGACTGGGAAAGCACCTCGGTCTGGCAGGATCTGCCGCCGGCGGCCTGGGACTACGCCCGCGACAAGGGCTTCCTGGGCATGATCATCCCCAAGCGCTACGGCGGGCTCGGCTTTTCGGCCTACGCCCACAGCCAGGTGGTCCAGAAGCTGTCGACCCGCTGCTCGGCCGCCGCCGTCTCGGTGATGGTGCCCAACTCGCTGGGTCCGGCCGAACTGCTGCTGCACTACGGCACCGACGCCCAGAAGGACCACTACCTGCCGCGCCTGGCGCGGGGCGATGAAATCCCGTGCTTCGCCCTGACCAATCCCTATGCCGGTTCCGACGCGGCCTCGATCACCGACACCGGGGTGGTCTGTCGGGGCCTGTGGAACGGCCGCGAGACGCTGGGCTTCCGCGTCAGCTGGCGCAAGCGCTACATCACCCTGGCCCCGATCGCGACGGTCATCGGCCTGGCGTTCCGCGCCGTCGATCCCGATGGCCTGCTGGGCCAAGGCGCAGAGCCCGGCATCACCTGCGTGCTGCTGCCGCGCGACCATCCGGGCGTCAACATCGGACGCCGCCACTGGCCACTGAACGCGGTGTTCCAGAACGGCCCGATCACCGGCGACGACGTCTTCGTGCCGATGGAGATGGTCATCGGCGGCCAGGCTCAGGTGGGCAACGGCTGGCGGATGCTGATGGAGTGCCTGGCGGCGGGCCGCGCGATCTCGCTGCCGTCGTCCAACGTGGGCATGTCCAAGCTGGCCGTCGGCATGGTCGGCGCCTATGTCGCCATCCGCCGGCAGTTCAACATGCCGATCGGCGCCTTCGAGGGCGTGCAGGAGCCGCTGGCCCGCATGGCCGGCCACCTCTACGCCTCAGATGCCTTGCGCCGCCTGGCGGCTGCGGCCCTGGACCAGGGCGAGAAGCCGTCCGTCGTGTCGGCCATCGCCAAGTATCACGTGACTGAACGTGCCCGGATCGTCGTCAACGACGCCATGGACGTGGTCGGCGGCAAGGGCGTCTGCATGGGCCCGGGCAACTTCCTGGCCCGCGCCTACCAGCAGATCCCGATCGCCATCACGGTCGAGGGCGCGAACATCATGACCCGCACCCTGATCATCTACGGCCAGGGCGCGATCCGCTGCCATCCCTACGTGCTGACGCTGATGCGGACGGCCCAGACGCAGAACCTGAAGGACTTCGACGCGGCGCTGTTCGGCTATGTCGGCTTCCTGTTCCGAAATCTTGCCCGGGCGGCCGCCTTCGCCGCGACCGGCGGCCTCTTGATCGGCAAGCCGGCCGGGGCGGCGCCCCAGCTGGGTCGCTACTACCGCGCCGCCACCCGCTTCTCGACCCTGCTGGCGCTGGCCTCGGACCTGTCGATGGCCACGGTCGGCGGCGCGCTGAAGCGCAAGGGCGCGCTGACCGGGCGCCTGGGCGACATGCTCTCGCAGCTCCTGATCCTGTCGAGCGCGCTCAAGCGCTTCGAGGACGAAGGGCGTCCGGCCGAGGATCTGCCGCTGGTCCACTGGGCCGTCCAGGACGCCCTGGCGCGCACCGGCGAGGCCTGGCGGAGCCTGCTGGCCAACCATCCCAGCCGCGTCGTCGCCTTTGTGCTGGGCATCGTCGGCGCCGGTCTCGGCCGGGCGGGTCCGAACGACCGCGTCGCCGCCGAGGTCGCCGGCCTGATCCAGCGCCACGGTCCGGCGCGCGACCGCCTGCTGGCCGGCTCGTGGACGCCGCGCATCGAGGTCGATCCGATCGCCGCCACCGCCGTGGCCTTCGATCTCCATCCGCAGGTGGAAGCCGTCGAGCGCCGCCTCAAGCCCGAGATCGCCGCCGGCCGCATCGCCCGCGCGCCCCAGAACCTGACCCTGCTGGACGCCTGGGCCGGCGAGGTGCAGGCCAAGGGCCTGATCTCGGGCGCCGAGCGCGACCTCTTCGCCCGCTTCGCGGTGCTGGCCGACATGGCCATCCAGGTCGACGACTTCCCACAAGACTTTGGCCTGGCCGAGGGCCTGGCGCGCCGGGGCGGCAAGCGCGCCGCCAAGCGCGAGAAGGTGGCCCAATGACCGACCGTTACCTGGAGTTCGCCAACAGCGGCCTGGGCGGCTGGATGGTCGGGGCCCTGGGTCTGCCCAAGCCCGCGCCGCTGCAACGGCGCGCCGAGGCCGGGGCCGTCGCCCTGCATCCGCTGCTGCTGGAATCGGCCGGCGGCGGGCGGATGGGGCCGGTGCTGGAGCGGGTCGCAACCGCCTCGGGCGCGCCGCTGCGCCGACGCTGGTCGGTAGACGAGCGTTATGGCGGACTGGTGTTCGACGCTTCGGACTGCGTGGACGTGGCCTCGGCCAGGGCGCTGTACGGCTTCTTCCACCAGGCGGTGCGTTCGGTGGCCGAGCACGGCCGGATCGTGGTCATCGGCGTTCCGCCCGAGACGGCCGCCACCGCCGAGGCCGAGGCGATCCAGCGCGGCCTCGAAGGCTTCGTCCGCTCGCTGGCCAAGGAGGCGCGGCGGGGCATCGGGGTGCAGCTGCTCTACGTCGCGCCCGGCAACGAGGACGCCGCGGCCAGCACGCTGGACTTCCTGCTGTCACCGCGCTCGGCCTATGTCTCGGGCCAGGTGGTGCGGGTGGCCGCGCCCGGCGTGGCGGGTGACGCCAGGCTGGGTCACGCCGGAAGACACCTGCTGGTCACCGGCGCCTCGCGCGGCATCGGCGAGGCGATCGTGCGATTGTTCGCCGGCGAGGGCGCGCAGGTCACGGCGCTGGACGTGCCCGCCGCGCGCGAGGACCTGGAAAAGCTGGCCGGGGAGCTGGGCGTGCGGCCGCTCGGCCTCGACATCACCACGCCGGAGGCCGGCGACGCCTTGGTGACGGCGGCGCGGGCGGCCGGCGGCTTCGACGTGGTGGTGCACAACGCCGGCATCACCCGTGACCGCACCCTGGCGCGGATGGACCAGCGCGAGTGGGACAGCGTGATGGCCGTCAACCTCGGCGCGCCGCTGGCCCTGACCCGGGCGTTGCTGGACGCCGGCGCGATCCGCCGCAACGGCCGCATCGTGGCGGTGTCGTCGCTCAGCGGCGTGGCCGGCAACATGGGCCAGACCAACTACGCCCTGTCCAAGGCCGGCTGGATCGGCGCCGTGAGCCGCCTGGCCCGCGACGGCCTGGGCGAGGGGGTGACGATCAACGCTGTGGCGCCTGGGTTCATCGAGACCCGCATGACGGCGGCCATTCCCTTCGCCATCCGCGAGGCCGGGCGGCGGATGAACAGCATGGGGCAGGGCGGCAGCCCGGTCGACGTTGCCGAGACCATCGCCTGGCTGGCGCATCCGGCCAGCGGCGGCGTCAACGGCCAGGTGGTCCGCGTCTGCGGCCAGAGCCTGCTCGGGGCCTGACCATGACCGACATGGCCGAGCCGGTCTCGACCCTGGCCCTCGCGGGCGGGGCCCTGCGAGGGCTGCTGCGCCGCGGCGGCGCCTTTCCCGACGCGACGCTGGAGGCAGGCGGCGTGTGGCTGCGGCGCGAGGCGATCGACGCCTACGCTCAAACTTGCGGCTTCGCCGCCGACGCCGGGGTTCCGCTGACCTTCCCGCACATCCTGGCCTTTCCGTTGCAGATGCGGCTGATGCTGGCGGGCGACTTTCCCTATCCGGTGATGGGGCTGGTGCACCTTTCGAACCGTATCCGGCAGCACGCGCCGCTGAAGGCCGGCGACCGGCTGGCGATCGCCGTGCGGACGGGGCGCCTGCTGGCCCACGACAAGGGCCAGGCCTTCTCTCTCGAGACCACGGCCCGCCGCGACGGCCAGGTCGTCTGGGAGGGAACCAGCGTCTATCTGCGCTTGGGCGGGCCGGGACAGGGCGAGCCTGCGCCGACCGTCGAAGGCGGCGCGACCGACACGCCGGTCGAGCGCTGGACGCTGCCGGCGGACCTGGGCCGGCGTTACGCCCGCGTGTCGGGCGACGCCAATCCGATCCACACCTCGGCGCTGGGCGCCAGGCTGTTCGGCTTCAAGCGCGCCATCGCCCACGGCATGTGGGTCAAGGCCCGGGCCGTGGCGGCGTTGACGCAAGGCGCCGCCGTCGAGGCCGGCGAGGTCGAGGTCGCCTTCCGCGCGCCGGTGTTCCTGCCCGGCGAAATCCAGCTGCTCGCGGGTCCCGCCGGGGCCGAGCGCGCTTTCGAAATCAAGGACGCCCAGGGCGCGCGCACTCACCTGCGCGGCCGCCTGGACCTCAAGACACAGGACCCTTCATGCTGACCCTGCCAGCGCCCCGGCGCGTCGCCATCCTAGGCGGCAGCCGCATTCCTTTCGCGCGCTCCAACACCGCCTATGCCGAAGCCTCCAACCAGGACATGCTGACCGCCGCCCTGCAGGGCCTGGCCGACCGCTTTTCCCTGCATGGCCTGCGCCTGGGCGAGGTGGCGGCGGGCGCGGTGCTCAAGCACTCGCGCGACATCGCCCTGACGCGGGAGGCGCTGCTCTCGACGACGATCGGCCACGACACTCCGACCTACGACGTCGTCCAGGCCTGCGGCACCGGGCTGGAGGCGGCCATCCTGGTCGCCAACAAGATCGCGCTGGGCCAGATCGACGTCGGCGTGGCCGGCGGCGTCGACACCACCTCGGACGCGCCGATCGCGCTGAACGAAGGCTTCCGCAAGGCGCTGCTGGCGGCCAATCGCGAGAAGACCAACGGCGGCAAGGTCAAGGCCCTGCTGGGCGCGGGGCTGACTGCGCCGTTCAGGCCCGAGCCGCCGCGCAACGCCGAACCGCGCACGGGCCTGTCGATGGGCGAAAGCTGCGAGGTGATGGCCAAGCAGTGGAACATCCCCCGGGCCGAGCAGGACGCCCTGGCCGTGCGCAGCCACCAGCGGATGGCCAAGGCCTATGCCGACGGGCTGTTCGACCAACTGGTGGTTCCGTTCCGTGGCCTCGAGCGCGACAACAACCTGCGGCCCGACATCGACCCGACCAAGATCGCCACGATGAAGCCGGTGTTCGACCGCGAGCACGGCACGCTGACGGCGGCCAACTCCACCCCCCTGACCGACGGCGCCTCGACGGTGCTGCTGGCCAGCGAAGAGTGGGCCAAGGCGCGGGGGCTGCCGGTGCTGGCCTACCTACGCGCCGGCGAGACGGCGGCGGTCGATTTCGTCAAGGGCGACGAGGGCCTCCTGATGGCCCCGGCCTACGCCGTGCCGCGCATGCTGGGCAAGCTGGGCCTGTCCTTGCAGGACTTCGACTACTACGAGATCCACGAGGCCTTCGCCGCCCAGGTGCTGTGCACGCTGAAGGCCTGGGAGGACGACGACTACGCCCGCACGCGCCTGGGCCTCGATCGCGCGCCTGGGGCCATCGACCGTGAGAAGCTGAACGTGTACGGCAGCTCTCTGGCCGCCGGGCATCCGTTCGCGGCGACGGGCGGGCGGATCCTGGCGCACCTGGCGACCATGCTGGACCGCAAGGGGAGCGGCCGAGGCCTGATCTCGATCTGCGCCGCTGGCGGCCAGGGCGTGGTGGCGGTGCTCGAGAAATGACCGACGCCCAGACCCTCGCCGCCGACGCCGATCGCCTGTGGGCTGAACGCTTCTGGACCCGCAGCTACCGCGCCGACGTACCGGCCACGATCGACGACGAGCTGGCCCTGTGGCGCTCGGTCGGCGAGCTGTTCGAGGCCGACGCCAGTCGCTACGCCGATCGGACGGGTTTTGTCAGCCTGGGCACGGGCGTCAGTTACGGGCGGGCGCTGGGCGAGGCCAAGGCCTTCGCCGCGTGGTTGCAGGCGGTCGGGGTGCGGCAGGGCGAGCGCGTGGCGCTGATGATGCCCAACTGCCTGCAGTATCCGGTGGCGCTGTTCGGGACGCTGATGGCCGGCGCCGTGGTGGTCAACGTCAACCCGCTCTACACGCCGCGCGAGCTGCACCACCAGCTGGAGGACAGCGGCGCAGTGGCCATCGTGGCCATGGAGATGTTCGCCCACACCCTGGAACAGGCTATCGAAGGCACGGCGATCAGGCAGGTGGTGGTCACCGCCATGGGCGACATGATGGGCCCGGCCAAGGGTGTCGCGGTCAACGCCATGATGCGCCACGTCGAGAAGCTGGTCCCGAAGTGGCGGCTGCCCGGCGCGCTGCGCTGGCCGGCGATGATGCGCAGGGCAAGGCGACTGAAGCAGGCGCCGGTGGAGATCCGCCCCGGAGACCTGGCCTTCCTGCAATATACGGGCGGCACGACCGGCGTGGCCAAGGGCGCCATGCTGACCCACCGCAACATCATCGCCAACGTGCTGCAAGGCCGGGCCTGGATCATGACCCAGATCCCGCAGGACCAGGCCGTCGGCAACGTCACGATGCTGCCGCTCTATCACGTGTTCTCGCTGACCGCGAACCTCCTGATGTTTGTGGGGGTCGGCGGGCGCAACATCCTGATCGCCAACCCGCGCGACGCCAAACGGGTGGAGTGGGTGCTGCGCAACGAGCGCTTCACGGGGCTTACGGGTCTCAACACGCTCTTCACCAGCCTGCTGAACAACGAGGCCTTCCGCAGCCGCGACTTCTCGGACCTGCGCCTGACCATCGCCGGCGGCATGGCCACCCAGCGCAGCGTCGCCGAGGAATGGCAGGACGTCACCGGCGCGCCGGTGATCGAGGGCTATGGCCTGACCGAATGCTCGCCGGTCGTCTGCATCGGCTATGTCGACATCGATAAGCCCGAGACCATGGGCTTCGACGGCACGGTGGGCCTGCCGGTCCCGTCGACCGAAGTGCGCATGCGCCGCGACGACGGCGCCTGGTGCGGCGTCGACGAGCCCGGCGAGCTGTGCGTGCGCGGCCCGCAGGTGATGAAGGGCTATTGGGGCCATCCCGACGAGACGGCCAAGGTGCTGTCGGCCGACGGCTGGCTGGCGACCGGCGACATCGGCGTCATGCAGGCCGACGGCCGGGTGAAGCTGCTGGATCGCCTCAAGGAGATGATCCTGGTCTCGGGCTTCAACGTCTATCCCAGCGAGATCGAGGACGTGGTCGCGGCCCATCCGCTGGTCGAGGAGGTCGCCGCCGTCGGCGTGCCAGACCCGGTGCAGGGCGAGCGGATCAAGGTCGTTGTCGTGCGCCGCTCGGCCGAGCTGACGGCAGAGATGCTGATCGCTCACTGCCGCGAGCACCTTACGGCCTACAAGGTCCCGCGCATCGTCGAGTTCCGCGCCGAACCGCTGCCCAAGACGCCGGTGGGCAAGGTGCTGCGGCGGGAGTTGAAGTAGGGGCGGCGGGAAACCTCGCCCGTCGACAAGCTCAGGGTGAGGTTTCTTTCTGCTCGACGTTCACCTTGATCCTCATCCTGAGCTCGTCGAAGGACGAGGATCACGCGCCATGCCCGCCGTCCGCGTCAGCACCACCCCGAACACCGCCGCCAGCGGGAACATCAGCACGCCGTAGACGGCGGCCGGCAGGCTTATTTCAGGGCGCTGGAGCACCGACTGGGCGACGACGATGGCTAGGGCGGCGTTGTGCAGCCCCACCTCGAAGGCGCTGGCGATAGCCTGGTCGCGGGCCACGCGCAGCAGGCGCGGAACCACGAAGCCGACCGTCAGGCTGAGCAGGCAGAAGACGACAGTGACGCCGGCCAGACCGATGACCTCGTCCTTCAGAGTCGCCAGGTTCGCCGCGACGGCCGCGCCGATCAGCAAGGTGAGGAAGGCCACCGACACCACCCGCACGGGCCGGTCCATGGCGTCGGCGAAAGCGGGGCGCAGCCGGCGGACCAGCATGCCCAGCGCCACCGGCCCCAGCACCACCATGAACACCTCGACGGTCTTGGAGAACCGCAGGCCGACGGAGAGCTCGCCGGGCTGGAACCAGGCCACCGACAGGTTGACGACGATCGGCAGGGTGAGGACGGCCAGGATCGAGTTGATCGCTGTCAGGCTGATGTTCAGCGCCACGTCGCCGCGAAACAGGTGGCTGTAGAGATTGGCCGCCGTGCCGCCCGGCGACGCCGCCAGCAGCATCAGCCCGACCGCCGTCTGGGGCGGCAGGCGAAACAGCAGGGCCAGGCCAAAGCCCATCACCGGCAGCACCAGCAGCTGGCAGGCCAGGGCGACGACCGCGGCGCGCGGCCGCCGGCCGACCCGCGCGAAGTCGGCGGGCGTCAGGCCAAGGCCCAGGCCGAACATGATCAGGCCCAGGGCGGCCGGAAGGGCGCCTGTGGTCAGCGGCGATGCCAGGGCGTGGGCGCCCATGGCTCAGACCGCCCCGGCCAGGGCGCGGCCGGCGGCCAGCCCGGAGAAGATGCAGCCGCCCAGGAAGGTGCCTTCCAGCGCGTTGTAGCCATGCAGCCCGCCGCCGCCGAAGCCAGAGGCCTCGCCGGCCGCATAGAGTCCCACGAGCACCTGGCCGTCCGGCGTCAGCACCCGACCCGAGAGGTCGGTCTGCAGTCCGCCCAGCGACTTGCGGGTCAGGACGTGCAGCTTGACCCCGATCAGCGGTCCGGCGGCCGGATCGAGGATCCGGTGCGGCGTCGCCGTGCGGGCCAGCCGGTCGCCCAGGGACCGGCGGCTGTTGTGGATGCCCATGACCTGGAGGTCCTTGGCGAAGGGGTTGCTCATCTGGGCGTCGCGATCCTCGATCTGCCGGCGGATCAGGGCCGGATCGAGCAGGGGCGCGGCGGTCAGGGCGTTCATCTTGTCGACCAGTTCTTCCAGGTTGGTCGAGACCACGAAGTCGGCCCCGTTGCGCTTGAAGGCGTCGACCTCCGGCGGCGCGCCCTTGCCTAGGCGCGACTTCAGCAGCGACAGGCGGCGGCGATTGGTGATGTCGCCGTTCTGTTCGGAGCCGGAGAGGGCGAACTCCTTCTCCAGGATCTTCTGGCTGACGATGAACCAGGAGTGGTCGTGCTCGGCCAGGTCCGGCGTCGTGCGCAGGTAGCGCAGGGTGGCGACGGTGTCGTAGCCGGGCAGGGCGGGGAAGGGCAGGCGCCGCCCCAGGGCGTCGAACCACATCGACGACGGGCCCGGCAGGATGCGGATCGCATGCCTGGGCCAGATCGGGTTCCAGTTCTGGACGCCCTCGACGTAGTGCCACATGCGGTCGCGGTTCACGAGGCGTGCGCCGGCGTCGGCGGCGATGTCGAGCATCCGGCCGTCCACGTACTCCGGCACCCCGGTGATCATGCTTTTCGGCGGAGCGCCAAGGCGCTCGGGCCAATAGCGGCGGACGAGGTCGTGGTTGCCGCCGATGCCGCCGGTGGCCAGGACGACCGCGCCGGCCTTCAGCGTGAAGTCGCCGACGATCTGGCGACTGGACGGCGCCCCGCGCGGCGCGTCGTCGGCCGCCAGCACGCTGCCCGAGACGCCGGTCACCCGGCCGCCTTCGACGACCAGGGCGTCGACGCGATGACGGTGATGGAAGGTCAAGAGCCCCCGGCCGGCCGCTTGGCGCGCGCGATCGGCGAACGGTTCGGAGACCCCGGTCCCGGTGCCCCAGGCCACGTGGAAGCGTGGAACCGAATTACCATGGCCCAGGGCCTGGCCGGCGCCGCGCTCGGCCCAGCCGACCATCGGGGTCAGCGAGATCCCGTGCCGGCGCAGCCAGTCGCGCTTGTCGCCGGCGGCGAACTCGACATAGGCGCGGCCCCAGCGGATCGCCCACTCGTCCTGCGGCAGCGGCCCATCGAGGCGATCCCAGTCGGCGCTGCCCAGCCAGTCGCGCCAGGCCAGGTCGAGGCTGTCGTGGATGCCCAGGCGGCGCTGCTCGGGCGAGTTCACTAGGAACAGGCCGCCGAACGACCAGAAGGCCTGGCCGCCCAGGTTGGCGGCGTTCTCCTGGTCGACCAGCGCCACGCGCTTGCCCTTCTGGACCAGCTCGTTGGCGGCCACCAATCCGGCCAGTCCGCCCCCGACGACGATGACGTCAGCGTCCATTCCTTGCCCTCCCGTGCTGCGCGGACATTGGTCGTTTTTACAGCGATGTAAATATTAATTCGGCGTCACGGAGCGGCCCTAGGTAGCCGTACGGAGCTTACGTCAGGGAACTGAACATCGGTGTAAGTAATGTATTGACATGCTAGTGAATAGGTAGATCGTACAACCCAACCGTCGGCCGAGCCGCCAATGCCGTCGGAGATTGATTTGGGGCGGGGGAAACGTTCATCGGCCTGGACGGAGAGCTGGGTCGAGGTAGGGGAGGATAGGGCATGGCTTCATCAGCCCGCGCTCGCGCGCGTCTGGCTGTCACTGCGTCGATTTTCGCGCTCGCCGCCGGGGCGGGCCAGGCCTTCGCGCAGGAAGTGACGCAAGTCGAAGACATCATCGTTACGGCCCAGAAGCGTTCGGAGTCGATCCAGGACGTACCGATCGCCGTGTCGGCGCTGTCGTCGGAGAGCCTGAACGAGCTGAAGATCGAGGGCGGTTCGGAACTGATGCGGGCCGTGCCCAACGTGTCGTTCTCGAAGGCCAACTTCAGCATGTACAACTTCTCGATCCGCGGGGTCGGGACCAAGGCGATCTCGGCCAGCAGCGACCCCGCCGTGGCCGTCAGCTTCAACTCCACGCCGCTGATCCGCAACCGCCTGTTCGAGCAGGAGTACCTTGACGTGCAGCGCGTCGAAGTGCTGCGCGGGCCGCAGGGCACGCTCTATGGCCGCAACGCCACCGGCGGCGTCGTCAACATGATCCCGAACCTGCCGGGCCGGGATTTCGAAGGCTTCATCAAGGGCGAGGTCGGCAACTACGACAGCCGCCGCATGCAGGCCGTGGTCAACGTGCCCGTGGGCGAGACCTTCGCCCTGCGCCTGGCTGGTTCCGCCACCCAGCGCGACGGGTTCGACTACAACACCTTCAACGAGACCAAGGTCAACAACCGCGACCTGTGGTCGACGCGCCTGTCGGCCGCCTGGGAGCCGACCAGCCGCTTCCGCACCAATTTCATCTGGGAGCACTTCGAGGAGGACGACCAGCGCTCGCGCACCGGCAAGCAGCTGTGCACCAACGATCCGGGCCCTACCCAGGTCGGCAGCGTGGCCATCACCTCGCAACTGGTCCGCAACCGCCTGAGCCAGGGCTGCCTGCCCGGATCGCTCTATGACGACGCCGCCTACGGCGTGCCCAACGGCGGGGCCTTCGCCCACGTCTTCCTGGCTTCGCTGTCCTATGGCCGCAACGCCGCCGGCCAGACCGTCAACGCTGTGCCGCTGGGCACCGATCCCTATGCCGGCCTGACCCAGTCGCGGGACCTGCGCGAGATCGCCACCAGCTACGATCCCATTTTCCGGGTGAAGAACGACGTCTTCCAGTTCAACATGGAATTCGACCTGAGCGACAACCTGAAGCTCATCTCGCAGACGGCCTACGCCAAGGACGACTACTATTCGTCGCAGGACTACAACCGTTTCGTCTCGAACCCGATCTTCAGCAACTCGGACGGCCTGTTCAACACGCTGAACCAGCCGATCATCAATCCGAACACGCCGACGCCGGGCGGTTACTACACCGACCCGCAACTGGGGCGGTCCAACCGGATGGTCTCGGCCGACCTGTCGCGCTCCGACAACCGCCAGTGGACGCAGGAGCTTCGCCTGCAGTCGAGCTATGAAGGGCGGTTCAACTTCAGTCTCGGCGCCAACTACATCGACTTCAAGTCGAACGACGACTACTTCGTCTTCAACAACCTGTTCACGTTCCTGGCCGAGTATTATTACAACGACCTAGTCGTGCCCGGTGTGACGAACATGGGGCGGCGCACGCAGCTCTGCACGCCCCAGACCACCAAGGAATGCATCTACGTCGACCCGACGCCGCTGGATCAGCTGGCGGGCGACGGCCACAACTACTTCCGCAGCAAGAACCAGATCCACACCCGCTCGTGGGGCGTGTTCGGCGAGGCCTACTACGACCTCACGCCCACCTGGCGCGTGACCGCGGGCCTGCGCTACACCGACGACCGCAAGGTCAGCACGCCCTATCCGAGCCAGCTGCTGCTGGGCGCCGACCGCGGCAATCCAGGTCCGTCGTCGGGCGGCTATGTCAGCCGCGGCTATCCGGCCCTGCCGGACATCGACCAGCAGTGGGACGCCCTGACCGGCCGCTTGGTGGTCGACTGGAAGCCGACCGTCAGCTTCACCGACGAGACCATGGTCTACGCCTCGTACTCGCGCGGCTACAAGGGCGGCGGCGCCAACCCGCCGCGGGTCGATATCAACCCCACGGTCCTCCAGTATCAGCCGCTGGCCGAGACCTTCGCGCCTGAATACGTCAACGCCTTCGAGATCGGGGCCAAGAACACCCTGGCCGGCGGTAAGCTGCGCCTGAACGCCACGGCGTTCTACTACGACTATACCGACTACCAGGTCTCGCAGATCGTCGACCGGATCTCGCTGAATGAGAACTTCGACTCCCGGACCTGGGGCCTGGAGTTCGAGGCGGTGTTCAAGCCGACCCGCGACTTCCGCCTCGACGCCAATCTGGGCTACCTCAACACCAAGATCGGCAAGGGCGAGAAGTCCATCGACGTGATGGATCGCACCCAGGGCAATGACGAGTGGACCGTCCTGAGGCCGTGGCTGCAGGTGCCGTCGAACTGCATCGCCCCGACCAGGCACGTGCAGAGAATTCTCTCCGCCAACAAGCCTCAGGAACAGACGATGCTGGGCTTGCAGGCCCTGTGCGGCGGTTCGCTGCGCACGGGCTCCTTCAACCCGCAGTTCCCCTCGCAGCTGCCGCTTTATCTGCCTCAGTTCTTCGGGTTCACCTACAATCCGCTGACCGAGGCGCCCAACGGCGGGCGCGGCTTCGAGGCCGACCTCAGCGGCAACGAGCTGCCCAACGCGCCCAACTGGACCGCCAATGTCGGCGCCCAATACACCTTCCATCGCGACGACTGGGCGCTGACCCTGCGCGGTGACTACTACTACCAGGGCTCCAGCTACGCCCGGGTCTACAACACCACCTACGACCGCCTGAAGTCGTGGGACAACGTCAACATCTCGGCGACGCTGGAGCGTCCGGCCGACGGCCTCGTCATCCAGGCCTATGTCAAGAACCTGTTCGACAAGACGCCGATCACCGACGCCTTCACCAACAGCGACGACACGGGCCTGACCACCAACGTCTTCACGCTAGATCCGCGCCTCGTCGCGGTCAGCGTTTCCAAGCGCTTCTAGCGCGCGATCTCGGTGACTCGCCGCCTCGGGAAACCGGGGCGGCGACCTTTTCGGCGCTTCCCTGCGGGATGCGTCGCGAGACGTCGTCAATGTGTAGCAAGTATTTGAATTTTATGTATTTTTGGTTTGACTCCTTACACGATTGATAGTTGCATGTAGCTCGACCTCCAATGAGAGGTTGAAAAAATAAACGTAGGAGGAGACGTCATGTTGAAGAGCGCTTCTGTTCTCGCCGCCGCCATTCTGGCCACCGCCGGCTTCGCCGCCGCTGGCTCCGCCTCGGCCGCCACGATCACCCCGGCCGGCACGGGCTTCACCCTCAGCGGCGACCTGACCATGAGCCAATCGACGACCGTCGAGTGCGCCGTGACCCTGACCGGCACGACCGCCTCCGACGGCAGCAGCGCCTCGATCACCGGCGGTTCTTTCGCCGCCGGCGACTGGCAGTGCGGCTGGCTGGTGACGCCGAGCAGCTTCCCGTGGAGCGTCACGCTCAACGGTGGTTCGTCGATCACCATCAGCGGCATCGGCGCCAACTCGATCCTGGGCAACTGCGCCGGTTCGATCACCACCAACTGGAGCGGCGGCGTGACCTTCTCGGGCGCCACCATCCCGGGCTCGCCGGGCACCTGCTCGATCACCGGCACCCTGACCAGCAGCCCCTCGCTGACGGTCTCGTAAGAGCCGCGGGAGCGGACCTAGATCCTTTCCCCTCTTCTCGCCGGGAGTCCTTGCGGACTCCCGGCGTTTCTTATGGAAACACGGCCGCATCCGGCCATCGGCCGCTGCGGCGCCTTCCTTGGAGGCCTTCATGCTGAAAGGCGGTCTAGCGCTTACGGCGATGGCCCTGGCGAGCATCGTCGCGGTCCCTGGCCAGGCGGACGCCCAAGTGGCGGTCACCGGCACGCTGCAGATGCATCAGACGGTGGATGTCGCCTGCGTCGTCCAACTCCGCGCGATCGTCGCGCCGAGCGGGACATCGGCGGTGATCACCGGCGGGTCGTTTTCTGCCGGCGACTGGCAGTGCGGATGGTTGGTGACGCCGAGCGGTTTTCCGTGGAGCGTCACGATATCGGCTCCGGGCACGGTCACCGTATCGGGCGTCGGGGTCACCACGATCCTCGGCGCCTGCTCGGGCAGCTTCACCTCGACCGGCCTGACAACGTCGTCCCTGGTGGTCCCGTCGACCGCGCCGGCCACGCTGCCCGGCACGCCCAACGCCTGCACCTTCTGGGGCACGCTGAACTTCTGACCATCTCGCCCGACTTGACGCCGCGCGACCGGCGGCTGACCTTCGCCGCCGGAAACCGGGCGATCGTCGTCGCCGAAGTCGGGGGAGGCTCTGTTCATGTCGTCGTCAGCGCGAGGGAAGGGCGGGATCTGGTGGTCTGCTCCAGCTGTGTTGGCGCTGGCGATCGCGGCTGCCGGTCCTGGCCTGGCCACGGCGCAGGCGCCGGCGACCGACGGCATCTACGGCGTCTGGCGCAATCCCAAGGACAGCGTCCATGTGGAGATCAAGCCGTGCGGACCGGAGGTCTGCGGCTATGTGGTCTGGGCCAATGAAGAGGCCCGTACCGACGCGCGCAAGGGCTCCGGCGGCGAACTGCTGGGGCGGCAACTGCTGAGGGACTTCACGCCCGGCGACAAGGGCGAGTGGCGCGGCAAGGTCTTCGCGCCGGACGTCAACATGACGTTCTCGGGCCGGGTGCTGGTGCTGGACGCCGGCAAGCTGCGGGCCAAGGGCTGCGTGCTGGGCAACTTTCTCTGCAAGACCCAGGTCTGGACCCGCGTCGCCTGAGGCGACGCGGGGAGACGGTCTTGGTCAGGCGCCGGCCTTGGCCTTGGCGCGCAGGCGGCGACGGCGGTCGAGGCTGAGGGCGATCAGGGTCGCCACGGCGCCCGAGGCCAGGTAGAGGCCGATGGCCGGAAGGCCCCAGTAGCTGGCCAGGGCCAGGGCGGCGAGCGGCGCGAAGCCGGCGCCGACCAGCCACGACAGGTCGGAAACCACGGCCGAGCCGGTATAGCGGTAGTGGCGCAGGAAGCCCGAACTGACCGCGCCCGAGGCCTGGCCGAACGACAGGCCCAGGATGGCGAAGCCCGCCACCACGTAGATGGTCTGGCCCACGCTGCCGGCGTCGAGCAGCCAGGGCGCGGCCAGGCTGAAGATGCCGATCAGCACCGCCGACAGGGCCAGCTGGTTCTGGCGGCTGATGCGGTCGGCGATCCAGCCCGAGACCATGATGCCCACCACGCCGACCAGCGCGCCGGCCAGTTCGATGCGCAGGAAGTTCAGCGCCTCGCCGCCGTCGTCATGCAGGCTGACCCACGAGAGCGGAAAGACGGTGACCAGGTGGAACATGGCGAAGGTGGCGAGCGGCGCGAAGGCGCCGATCAGCACGTTGCCGCCTTGCGCCTTCAGCAGGCTGGTGATCGGAACGGGGCTGAGCTGGCCCTTCTCGAACAGCTTGCCGAACTCCTCGGTGGCGACGATGCGCAGACGGGCGAACAGGGCCACCACGTTGATGGCGAAGGCCGCGAAGAACGGATAGCGCCAGCCCCAGTCGAGGAAGTCGGCCGAGCCCAGGCTGGCGACGAAATAGGCGAACAGGCCGCTGGCCAGCATGAAGCCGAAGGGCGCGCCCAACTGCGGGATCATGGCGTACCAGCCGCGCTTCTTTTCAGGCGCGTTCAGCGCCAGCAGAGAGGCCATGCCGTCCCAGGCGCCGGCCAGCGCCAGGCCCTGGCCGATGCGGAAGGCCGCCAGCGCCCAGATGGCCAGCGGACCGGCCACGGCGTAGCCGGGCAGGAAGCTGATGGCCGCGGTCGAGCCGCCCAGCAGGAAGAGGGCGATGGTCAGCTTCACGCCGCGACCATAGTTGCGGTCGATGGCCCCGAAGATCGCCGAGCCGATCGGTCGGGCCACGAAGGCCAGCGAGAAGATGGCGAAGGAGCAGAGCACCCCCGTCAATCGGTCGACGAAGGGGAAGAAGAGCTGCGGGAACACCAGCACCGAAGCGATGGCGTAGACGAAAAAGTCGAAGAATTCCGAGGTCCGCCCGATGATCACGCCGATGGCGATCTCGCCGGGGCGCACGCCCTTGTGATCAGCGTGCAATCGCCGTGCGTCGCGCTCTAGGCCCGATGACGTCGGAATTGCAAAATCCTGGTTCATGCAGCTACGCGCCTTGTTCCTGTTGTTTTCGTCCCAAACTCTTTTCAAGCCGCCTTTCCGACGGTCTTGAGTCCGAGCATGGGACCAACTGACCCTTTCTGGCAAACGTCTTGAGGCCTCTTCGGCTCCGCTCGGAGAACACGGCTTCGTGTGCTAAGGCTGCCCCTAGGACAAATGGTCCAATGTCACGCACTGGCGGACTGGCTTAACGGCGCCGCCAACGTCCGTAGTCCAGGTCCCTCATGACACCGAGTTCCTTCAAGAAGCTCGCCCTGTTGCCCGTGCTGCTCCTGCTGAGCGGCTGCGACTGGGTGGTGATGAATCCGTCGGGTGATATCGCCGCGCAGCAGCGCGACCTGATCATCCTGTCCACCGTGCTGATGCTGATCATCATCGTGCCGGTGATCTTCCTCACCCTGTTCTTCGCCTGGAAGTACCGGCAGTCCAACAAGGCGGCCAAGTACGATCCCGACTGGCACCACTCGACCAAGCTCGAGATCGTGATCTGGGCCGCCCCGCTGGTGATCATCATGATCCTGGGCGCGGTGACCTGGACCAGCACCCACCTGCTGGACCCGTACCGTCCGCTCGACCGCCTGGCCCCGGGCCGCACCGCCGAAGGCGTCAAGCCGCTGAAGGTGCAGGTCGTCGCCCTCGACTGGAAGTGGATGTTCATCTACCCGGAACTGGGCATCGCCACGGTCAACGAACTGGCTGCGCCGGTCGACACCCCGATCGACTTCGACCTGACCGCCTCGTCGGTGATGAACTCGTTCTACGTGCCCGCCCTGGCCGGCCAGATCTACGCCATGCCGGGCATGCGCACGAAGCTGCACGCCGTGATCAACAAGCCGGGCGTCTATGACGGCTTCTCGGCCAACTACAGCGGCGAGGGCTTCTCGCACATGCGCTTCAAGTTCCACGGTATGAGCAACGCGGAATTCCAGAAGTGGGCTGACGACGTTCGCAAGAGCAACGACCGCCTCGACGGGACCCGCTACCTGGTGCTCGAGAAGCCCAGCGAGAAGGTTCCTCCCCAGCGCTTCGCTTCGGTCGAGGCCGGCCTGTTCGACAAGGCGGTCAACCGCTGCGTCGAGCCGGGCAAGATGTGCCAGCACGACATGATGGCCATCGACAAGTCGGGCGGCCTGGGCATGGAGGGCGTCTACAACGTCACCACGCTCGAATACGACAAGCGGACCCGGCGCGGGGAGGGCGGCATCCGCTCGTTCATCGCCGCGCTCTGCGCCCCCAAGTCCGCGCCCGCCGAAGCGCGCTGATCAAGCCTAGAGATCATTCATGTCCCCGGACCTCGTAAAAACGATCTTCGGCCGTCTCACATGGGACGCCATCCCCCTTCACGAACCGATCCTGATCGGCACGTTCGCCATGGTCGCCCTGGGTGGGATCACCGTCCTGGCCGCCCTGACCTACTTCAAGGTCTGGGGCTACCTGTGGCGTGAGTGGCTGACCAGCGTCGACCACAAGAAGATCGGGGTGATGTACATCATCCTGGCCATCATCATGCTGCTACGCGGCTTCGCCGACGCCCTGATGATGCGCGCCCAGCAGGCCATCGCCTTCGGCGACGCGGCCGGCTACCTGCCGCCGCACCACTACGACCAGGTCTTCACCGCCCACGGCGTGATCATGATCTTCTTCGTGGCGATGCCGCTGATCACCGGCCTGATGAACCTCGTCGTGCCGCTGCAGATCGGCGCCCGCGACGTGGCCTTCCCGTTCCTGAACAACTTCAGCTTCTGGATGACGGTCGGCGGCGCCATCACGGTGATGCTGTCGCTGTTCGTCGGCGAGTTCGCCCGCACCGGCTGGCTCGCTTACCCGCCACTGTCTGGGTTGGCGTACAGTCCAGACGTAGGGGTCGACTACTACATCTGGTCACTGCAGATCGCGGGCGTGGGCACCACCCTGTCGGGCATCAACCTGATCGTCACGATCGTGAAGATGCGCGCCCCGGGCATGAGCCTGATGAAGATGCCGGTGTTCACCTGGACCTCGCTGTGCAGCAACGTCCTGATCGTCGCCAGCTTCCCGATCCTGACCGCCGTCCTGGCCCTGCTGTCGTCTGACCGCTACCTCGGCACCAACTTCTTCACGAACGACTTCGGCGGCAACCCGATGATGTACGTGAACCTCATCTGGATCTGGGGTCACCCCGAGGTCTACATCCTGGTGCTGCCGGCCTTCGGCGTGTTCTCGGAAGTCGTCTCGACCTTCTGCAGCAAGCGCCTGTTCGGTTACAGCTCGATGGTCTACGCCACGGTCGTCATCACGATCCTGTCGTACATCGTGTGGCTGCACCACTTCTTCACCATGGGCTCGGGCGCCAGCGTGAACTCGTTCTTCGGGATCACGACGATGATCATCTCGATCCCGACAGGGGCGAAGATCTTCAACTGGCTGTTCACGATGTACCGCGGCCGCATCCGCTTCGAAGTGCCGATGATGTGGACCGTCGGCTTCATGGTCACCTTCGTCATCGGCGGCATGACCGGCGTCCTGCTGGCCGTCCCGCCCGCCGATTTCGTCCTGCATAACTCGCTGTTCCTGATCGCCCACTTCCACAACGTGATCATCGGCGGCGTGGTGTTCGGCATGTTCGCCGGCATCGTGTACTGGTTCCCGAAAGCCTTCGGCTTCAAGCTGGATCCGTTCTGGGGCAAGCTGTCGTTCTGGTTCTGGCAGATCGGCTTCTTCTTCGCCTTCATGCCGCTCTACGTGCTGGGCCTGATGGGCGTGACGCGCCGCGTCAGCCACTTCGAAGACCACAGCCTGCAGATCTGGTTCGTGATCTCGGCCTTCGGCGCCGTGCTGATCCTGTTCGGCATCATCTCGTTCGTGATGCAGATGGTCGTCGGCTTCATGAAGCGCGAGCAGTACGCCGACAAGACGGGCGACCCCTGGGGCGGCCGTACGCTGGAATGGTCGACCTCGTCGCCGCCGCCGGCCTACAACTTCGCGTTCACGCCGGTCATCCACGAGATCGACGCCTGGCACGACATGAAGCAGCGCGGCTATGTCCGCCCGACGACCGGGTTCATCCCGATCCACATGCCGAAGAACACCGGCGCGGGCGTCGTCCTGGCCGGGATCTCGGTGGTCGTCGGCTTCGCGATGATCTGGCAGATCTGGTGGCTGGCGGTGATCTCGTTCGTGGCTCTCGTGGCCTCGGCGATCATCCACACCTTCAACTTCAAGCGTGACTACTACATTCCGGCCGAGGAGGTCGTCCGTGTCGAGGACGCCCGCACCGAAGCCCTGCGGAGCCTCGCGTAACCCATGGCCCACGCCCAAGCCCTGACCGAAGCGGACAAGGACCGCTTCTACCTCACCGAGGACCACCATCCGGAGAACGGGACCCTGCTGGGGTTCTGGATCTACCTGATGAGCGACTGCCTGATCTTCGCGGTCCTCTTCGCCTGTTACGCCGTGCTCGGCCGCAACTATGCGGCCGGCCCCTCGGGGGCGGATCTGTTCGATCTGCCCATCGTGGCGGTCAACACCGCGCTGCTGCTGTTCTCGTCGATCACCTACGGCTTCGCCATGATCTCGGCCCAGGCCAAGAAGGTGAAGCCGACCCTGGCCTGGCTTGCCGTCACCGGCCTGCTGGGTCTCGGGTTCCTGTCGCTGGAACTGTACGAGTTCAACCACCTCATCCATGAGGGCGCCGGTCCGCAGCGCAGCGCGTTCCTGTCGTCGTTCTTCGTGCTCGTCGGCACCCACGGCCTGCACGTGACCTTCGGCTGCATCTGGCTGGTCACCCTGATGGTCCAGGTCGCCAAGCGCGGCCTCGGCGTCGAGATGAAGCGTCGCCTGATGTGCCTGTCGATGTTCTGGCACTTCCTCGACGTCATCTGGATCGGCGTCTTCTCGTTCGTCTACCTGCTCGGAGTCCTGAAATGAGCGCGGCCAGCCACGACGCGCACGAAGCGCATGACGACCACGGGCACGGCCACGAAGATGGCGGCGCCCACGGCACGCTGAAGGACTATGTGATCGGCTTCGTGCTGGCGGTGATCCTCACCGCCATCCCGTTCTGGCTGGTCATGGCCGACGTGCTGCCCAGCCACCAGATGACCGCCCTGGCGGTCATGGGCCTGGCGGTGATCCAGGTGCTGGTCCACATGATCTACTTCCTTCACATGAACTCGCGTTCGGAAGGCGGCTGGACCATGCTGGCCCTGGTGTTCACCCTGGTCGTGGTGGTGATCACGCTCTCGGGGTCGCTGTGGGTGATGCACAACCTCGACACCCACATGATGGCGCCGATGCCGCACGACATGCGGGAAGTTCCGTGACGAAGTCCGGCGGCCGAGCCGCCCGGACGATCGCCCTGGTCGGGCTCTGCCTGGCCTTCACGGCGATCTTCCTGGCGCTCGGCGGCTGGCAGGTCCAGCGCAGGGCCTGGAAGCTCGACCTGATCGCCCGGGTCGAGCAGCGCATCCACGCAGAGCCCGCCCCGCCGCCTGGTCCAGGCCGCTGGGCGGGCCTCTCGCAGGCCAGCGACGGCTATCGCCGCCTGCGCCTGACCGGGCGCTTCGCCCACGACCGCGAGACCCTGGTCCAGGCCGTGACGACCGAAGGCCCCGGTTTCTGGGTCATGACCCCCCTCCATACCGACCGGGGCTTTGACGTCCTGGTCAATCGCGGCTTCGTCCCGGCCGAGCGCCGCGCGCCGGCTGCGCGTCTGGCCGCCCAGGTCGAAGGACCGGTGAGCGTCGTCGGCCTGCTGCGCCTGACCGAGCCTCACGGCGGTTTCCTGCGCGCCAACGCTCCGGCCGAGAACCGCTGGTACTCGCGCGACGTCGCCGCCATCGGGCAGGCGAGGGGGCTTTCGAACCTCGCGCCCTATTTCGTCGACGCCGACGCCGCGCCCAATCCCGGCGGCTGGCCGATCGGCGGCCTGACCGTGGTGAAGTTCCCCAACAGCCACCTCGTCTACATGCTCACCTGGTTCGGCCTGGCGCTGCTGACCGGCGGGGCGGCCGTCTATGTTCTGCTCGACGCGCGCCGGAACCGGGTTAAAGAGACCCCATGACGCCGACCGCCCGCATCCTGATCGCCGGCATGTCGGGCTGGCTTTCGGGGGCGCGGGCCGCGGACAACGCGGCGGGGCCTGCCGACGCCATCGCCCGCCAGAACATGCTTCAGCTGATCCACCTGCGCTGGATCGCCGTGGTCGGCCAGGTGGTCACGATCCTGGCGGTGCATTTCAGCCTGGGTTTCCACCTGCCGCTGGCGGCGATGATGCTGGTGCTGGCGGCGCTGGTGGTGCTGAACCTCTTCAGCCTGCTGCGCCTGAAGAGCGCCAAGCCGATCGGCCCCTACGACCTCTTCCTGGCCCTGGCGCTCGATTCCCTGGCCCTGACGGCCCAGCTCTATTTCAGCGGCGGGGCGACCAACCCGTTCACGACCCTCTACCTGCTGCACGTGATCCTGGGGGTGGTTCTGCTCGAGGTCTGGGCGACCTGGGCGATCGTGTTCCTGACCAGCTTCTGCTTCCTGCTGCTGGTGGCCGCCAACCGCCCGGTGATCGCCACTGGGCTCAGCGACCAGGCGTTCTTCGGCCTGTTCATCATGGGGATGATGATGGGCGTCGTGCTGGACGCGGTGCTGCTGGTGACCTTCGTCTCGCGCATCAACAGCAACCTGCGCCGCCACGACGCGCACCTGGCCGAGCTGCGCCAGCGGGCGGCGGAAGAGACCCACATCGTCCGCATGGGCCTTCTGGCCTCGGGCGCCGCGCACGAGCTGGGCACGCCGCTGGCGACGCTGGACGTCATCCTGGGCGACTGGCGGCGCATGAAGGTGTTCGCCAAGCACCCGGAGCTGGCTCAGGAGCTCGAGGACATGCGTGGCGAGGTCAAGCGCTGCAAGGACATCGTCACCGGCGTGCTGCTATCGGCCGGCGAGGCCCGCAGCGGCGAGGTGCGCGCCAGCACCCTGCGCGCCTTCCTCGACGAGGTGGTCGACGAGTGGCGCGCCACCCGCGACGGCGAGGTGCTGACCTACGCGCCGGACCTCTCGGGCGTCGTGCCGATCGTCGCGGAATCGACGCTCAAGCAGGTGATCCACAACGTGCTCGACAACGCGCGGGACGCCTCGCCCCACGCGGTGCGGATGGGCGCCCACGTCGCCGACGGCTGGATCGTCGTCACGGTCGAGGACCAGGGGCCAGGCTTCACGGCCGAGACCCTGGAGAACCTCGGCACGCCCTACAATTCGACCAAGGGCAGGGCAGGGGGCGGTCTAGGCCTCTTCCTGGTGGTCAACGTGCTGCGCAAGCTGGGCGGCGAGGTGGCCGCGGCCAACCGTCCCGAGGGCGGCGCGCGCGTGGTCCTGAGCCTGCCCCTGGCGTCGTTGCAGATCGGGAGGCGTCATGCCCGCTGAGCGCAAGCTGATCATCGTCGAGGACGACGAGAAGTTCGCCGCCACGCTCAAGAAGTCGTTCGAGCGGCGGGGCTATCAGGTGGTGCACGTGCATGGCCTGGACGAGGCCCTGGTGGCGCTGGAGACCTTCTCGCCGCGCTACGCCGTGGTCGACCTGAAGCTGGCCGGCGAGTCGGGCCTGGCCTGCGTGCAGGCGCTGATCGGGCGTGATCCGGAGATGCTGATCGTGGTGCTGACCGGCTTCGCCAGCATCGCCACCGCGGTCGAGGCCATCAAGCTGGGCGCCTGCCATTACCTGGCCAAGCCCTCGAACACCGACGACATCGAGGCCGCCTTCGACAAGCGCGAGGGCGACGCCGGCGCGGTGATCGGCGAGCGCGCGACCTCGATCAAGAACCTGGAATGGGAGCGGATCCACCAGACCCTGGTCGAGACCGACTTCAACATCTCCGAGACGGCCCGGCGGCTGGGCATGCATCGCCGGACCCTGGCGCGCAAGCTGGAGAAGCGCCGGATCACCTGAGGCCACATTACGGCCCCGCTTTTATTTACAACAAAGTGCATAAGAGGCTTGCAACTCGCGGCTGTGATGCGGCTGGATGCGCTTGATGTATTGGCTGCTTCTCATGTCCGCCTTGCCTGCCGACGCGCCGCAGGCCGCCGCCGCGGCGAGCGCCGCGGTCGAGGAGGGCGACGACGCGGCCGTCCGGCTGTCCGGCGTCGAGGTGCAGGCGAGGCGTGGCGCGGCGAAGACGCCGCCCGAGACCGAACTCTCCCCCGACGACATCGAGGCCCTCGGCGCCTACGACATCAGCGAGGCGCTGGATCGCATCAGTTCGGCCTACGGCATGACCGATCCGCCCGTGGTGATCGTCAACGGACGCCGGGTGCAGAACGCCGGCGACTACATGACCTTTCCGCCCGACGCCCTGTCGCGGGTCGAGCTGCTGCCCGAGCAGGCCGCCGGGCTCTACGGCGCCGATCCGGGGCGACGGGTGGTCAACATCGTCCTCAAGCGCAACTTCCAGAGCCGCGACGGACAGCTGGCCGATGCGCGCCCGACGGCCGGCGGCCGCACGTCTCAGATGGCCGACGTTCGGCGCTCGGCGATCGCCAACGGGAACACCAGCCAGCTGGGCGTTCGCCTGAGCAGCGACACCTCGCTGCGCGCCGACGAGCGTCCGGACTACCTGCGTGACAACCCGCAGGCCCAGGGCGCGACCCTGAGGCCGGAGAGCACCTCGGTGACGGCGAACATGTCGGTCAATCGTCGGTTCGGAGAGTGGCAGGGCGCGTTCAGCGCCAGCGCGCGGGCCCAGAGCGACCAGTCGATCTCGCGTCGCGACGACACTCTGGCGCGCCTGCGCGGACAGCAGCGCGGCGTGACCGTCAGCGCCGGCGGCAACGGCGAGATCAAGGGCTGGTCGGTACGCGTGGGCCTTGACGGCCAGGCCTCGCGCGGCAGCCAGGAAGGGCTGACCGACCGCAAGACCGACAACCGCACCATCGCCCTCAACCTGTCGGCCGACCGGCCCCTGCTCGACCTGCCGGCCGGCCGGCTGACCATGGACCTCAGCGGTCGCGTCTCGCGGACCAGCTCGACCAGCGCCGTCGACGGGACCTCGACCGAGCGGACGGCCGACACCGCCGACATGCGCGGCGGGCTGACGATCCCGTTGCTGCGCGCCCCGCAGCCGGGCGAGGAGGCCGGTCGCGTCAACCTTGGCGGCGCCTCGCTGAACCTAAGCGGCAACCTGCGCCGGCAGACCGGCTCGGGCGGAGGAGGGGGCCTGACCGGCGCGCTCTCGTGGTCGCCGGTCAAGCAGCTGCGGCTGAACGGTTCGTGGTCGAGAACCTACGACGCGCCGTCGGACCAGCAGCTCTTCGATGCGCCCTATTACGGCGACCCCATCGTCGTGTTCGACTTCGCCACCGGCCAGTCGGTCGAGATCCTGCCGATGTACGGCGGCAATCCCAACCTGAAGGGCCAGACCAGCGAGCGGTTCGCGCTGAGCCTGTCGGCAGGTCCGTTCACGCCCTGGCGGCTGGCGGGGAACATCAACTACCGCACCTCCGACAGCCGCGACGGCGTCAGCAGCCTGCCGGGGGTGACTCCGGCGGTCGAAGCGGCCTTTCCCGAACGCTTCCAGCGGGACGCCGACGGGCGGCTGACCGGTATCGACCAGCGCTCGATCAACCTGCTGTCGTCACGATCGGAGGTCCTGGCCTCGGGCGTGAACTTCAATGTACCGTTCGGCGGCAAGACCCCTTCGCCAAGCGCCGCCAGCCTGAGGGCGTCGCTGAACCACACCTTGCAGCTGAAGAAGACGACCACGATCCGCGCGGGCTACCCCGTGATGGACCATCTGGCCGGCGACGGGGGCGGGACGGCGCACAACGAGTTTTCGGCCACGCTCGACGCCCGCCGCGACAAATGGACGCTGAACGCCAGCGCGCGGTGGCGGCAGGCCTATCGCACCCGCCGCGACACCGGCGTCGATGGCCAAAGCGACCTGCGGGTCTCCGACTTCACCCGGATCGACCTCAAGCTCGGCTATATGCTCGCCACGCCCGCGTCCAGACAGCCCCCGTCCACTGGAGCCGCCGCCACCACGCCGCGCGCCTCGGGCCTGCGTCTGGGCCTGGAAATCGAGAACCTGCTGGATGCGCGCCTTCGCGCCAGGCTGGGCGACGGTCGACCCGCTCCCGGCTACGGCCGCTACGACCAGGACGCGATCGGCAGGGTCATACGCGTCACCTTGCGCGGTCGTTTCTGACCACAGCGAGTTTTCGAGGCGCTCCACCCTGGCGAAAGCCTAGTAAATTTCAACGATTATCTTCGCATCACATAATTGCGGCCGCCATTGAGGCATTCACCATAATGAATTCTGCATGACGACTTGTCATTGCTAAGGCCGGATGATTGACGCGAAGCTGAACTGAGCCGATCGCTAGCCGCTGTTTCGCTTCGCGTAGGCGCCTCGCGCTCCAGGAATGTCTTCGATCGGCGGCGGGAAGGGCGAAAAGCCACATCCCGACAACCGGCCGCAAACTTCACCGATCCGCGCGCACGCCTCCGACGCCGACCCCGGACCCGGTATCCGTCTCCCCCGTCGACGTTGTGATCGAGGCTTCGTTTTGGATCGCGCGGACGAGCCCTCACGGGACGCGCGCGGAGCGTTCGGGAGCAAGTCATGGCCGACATAGACATCACCGCACCAGGCAGTTCGACGACCGTAAACGGCGTGATCATCACGCGCGGCGACGCGATCGGTTCGGGCACCGGCAACTACGACCCGTTCCTCGCCATCGGCGACAATGACGGCAATGAGAACGGCTTCAACACCGACGCGAACGGCGTGCTGAACACCGACCAGAGCAAGACCAGCAGCCTGACCTTCAACCAGATCCCCATCCGGGTGATCAACGGCGTGCAGTACCTGGAATTCCGGCTGGATCTCAACGAGACCAACGCCAATCCGCTGACCGCTCTGAACGCGATGAAGATCTACTATTCGTCGGCCGCGGCCGTCGGCGCGGACTTCAACGCCGGTACGCAGGAACTGGGCGCGGCCTTCACCAAAATCTTCGACCTCGACGCCGGCGGCGACAAGACGCTGCTGATGGACGCCTTCTCGTCGGGCAGCGGCAATGACGACTACATCTTCTATGTGCCGGTCTCGCTGTTCGGCGGCGCTGACCTGAGCACCGCCTACATCACTATGTACGCCGAATTCGGCCGGCCCGGCACGGCCTACGGCGCCGACGACGGCTTCGAGGAGTTCAACACCGAAAAGGCCGCCATCATCAGCGGCGTCAAGTTCCTCGACGCCGACGGCGACGGGGTCAAGGACGCCGGCGAGGCGGGCCTGGGCGGCTGGACCATCTTCGTCGACGAAAACAAGAACGGCGTGCTCGACGCGGGCGAACGCTCGACGGTCACCAAGGCCGACGGCACGTTCCAGATCGGCGGCCTGCCGCTGTCGCTGGGCACGGTGCAGGTCGACGAGGTGCTGCAGGACGGCTGGACCCAGACCACGGGCGCCTTCGAGACCGTCACTCTCAGCCAGGCCACGACCTACAATGTCGAGATCGGCAACCAGCCGATCCCCCCGCAGGTGGACGTGGTCAAGACGGCCGGCACGCGCACTGACGGCGACGGCAATGGCGACGACGCTGGCGACACCCAGGTGTTCAACTTCACGGTCACCAACACCGGCACGATCAAGCTGCTGAACGTCACCCTGGTGGACGACAACGGCACGCCCGGAAACACCGCCGACGACATCCCGATCGTCCTGGCCGGCCTCACCGACCAGGACGGCGACGGCCAGGCCGACGACCTCGCGGTCGGCGCCTCGGCGACCGGCAGCCTGCTGCACGTGTTCACCCAGGCCGAGATCGAGGCCGGCGGCTACACCAACACCGGCACGGCCACGGGCTCGTCGGCCAGCGGCATCTCGGTCTCGGACAGCGATCCGGAAACCGTGACCCTGACCCGCAACCCGGCGCTGAACATCACCAAGGACGCTTCCGTCCCCGGCGGCACGGCCGACGCGGCGGGCGAACAGATCAGCTACACGATCACCGTGGCCAATACCGGCAACGTGATGCTCGATGGCGTCACCGTCACCGACCCCTACGCGGACGCCGGCTCGATCATGCGCGGCGCTGACCTGGTCGGCGACAACGACGCCCTGCTGGAAGTCGGTGAAACCTGGCGCTACACGGCCAAGCACACGGTCACGCAGGCCGAGATCGACTCCAACGGCAGCGGTGATGGGCAGCTGGAAAACACGGCCACGGCCGACTCCAACCAGACCGGACCGGATACCGACGACGCCAGCGTGCCCGTCGACCGCCGGCCCAGCCTGAACATCACCAAGGACGCGACCGTCCCTGGCGGCACCGCCGACGCGGCGGGCGAGCAGATCAGTTACGTCATCACCGTCGCCAACACCGGCAACACCACGCTGGACGGCGTGACGGTCACCGACCCTTACGCCGACGCCGGCTCGATCATGCGCGGTGCGGATGTCGTGGGCGACAACGACGCCCTCCTGGAGGTCGGCGAAACCTGGGGCTACACGGCCAAACACACGGTCACGCAAGCCGAGATCGACTCCAACGGCGGCGGTGATGGGCAGCTGGAAAACACGGCCACGGCCGACTCCAACCAGACCGGACCCGACACCGACGACGCCAGCGTGCCCGTCGACCGCCGGCCCAGCCTGAACATCACCAAGGATGCGACGGTCCCCGGCGGCACCGCCGATGCGGCCGGTGAACAGATCAGCTACGTCATCACCGTGGCCAACACCGGCAACACCACCTTGGACGGCGTGACGGTCACCGACCCTTACGCCGACGCCGGCTCGATCATGCGCGGTGCGGATATCGTCGGTGACAACGACGGCCTGCTGGAGGTCGGCGAAACCTGGGGTTACACGGCCAAGCACACGGTCACCCAGGCCGAGCTCGACTCGAACGGCGGCGGCGACGGACTGCTGGAGAATGTGGCCACGGCCGACTCCAACCAGACCGGCCCCGACACCGACGACGCCAGCGTCCCGGTCGCCCCGCGGCCCAGCCTCAACATCACCAAGGACGCCACTGTCCCTGGCGGCACGGCCGACGCGGCGGGCGAGCAGATCAGTTACGTCATCACCGTCGCCAACACCGGCAACACCACCTTGGACGGCGTGACGGTCACCGATCCCTATGCCGACGCCGGCTCGATCATGCGCGGCGCTGATGTGGTGGGCGACAATGACGCCCTGCTCGAAGTGGGCGAGACCTGGGGCTACACGGCCAAACACACGGTCACCCAGGCCGAGATCGATTCCAACGGCGGCGGCGACGGCGCCCTGGAGAACACGGCCACGGCCGATTCCAACCAGACTGGGCCCGACACCGACGACGCCAGCGTGCCCGTCGATCGCCGGCCCAGCCTGAACATCACCAAGGACGCGACGGTCCCCGGAGGAACCGCCGACGCAGCCGGTGAACAGATCAGCTACGTCATTACCGTGGCCAACACCGGCAACATCACCTTGGACGGCGTGACGGTCACCGATCCCTATGCCGACGCCGGCTCGATCATGCGCGGCGCTGATGTGGTGGGCGACAATGACGCCCTGCTCGAAGTGGGCGAGACCTGGGGCTACACGGCCAAACACACGGTCACCCAGGCCGAGATCGATTCCAACGGCGGCGGCGACGGCGCCCTGGAGAAC
>NZ_PJRS01000007.1 GCF_002858925.1 Caulobacter zeae | reverse complement strand
GACAATGACGCCCTGCTCGAAGTGGGCGAGACCTGGGGCTACACGGCCAAACACACGGTCACCCAGGCCGAGATCGATTCCAACGGCGGCGGCGACGGCGCCCTGGAGAACGTCGCGACCGCCGACTCCAACCAGACCGGACCCGACACCGACGACGCCAGCGTGCCCGTCGACCGCCGGCCCAGCCTGAACATCACCAAGGATGCGACGGTCCCCGGCGGCACCGCCGATGCGGCCGGTGAACAGATCAGCTACGTCATCACCGTGGCCAACACCGGCAACACCACCTTGGACGGCGTGACGGTCACCGACCCTTACGCCGACGCCGGCTCGATCATGCGCGGTGCGGATATCGTCGGTGACAACGACGGCCTGCTGGAGGTCGGCGAAACCTGGGGTTACACGGCCAAGCACACGGTCACCCAGGCCGAGCTCGACTCCAACGGCGGCGGCGACGGACTGCTGGAGAATGTGGCCACGGCCGACTCCAACCAGACCGGCCCCGACACCGACGACGCCAACGTGCCCGTGCAGCAGCGCGCCAGCATCGACATCGAAAAGTACGTCTCGATCGACGGCGGCGCGACCTGGGAGGATGCGGACGACCCGATGGGGCCGATCGCCACCTCCGGCGCCAACGTCATGTTCAAGTTCGTGGTCGCCAACACAGGCAACGTCACCCTGACCAATGCATCGGTCACGGACTCGGTGTTCGACCTGAACGGCGCGGCGGCGGGCACGGCCCGGGCGCTCGGAACCCTGGCGGTCGGCGCCAGCACCGAGTTCCAGATCACCGCGCCCTGGACCGTCGGCCAGCACGTCAACGACGCCACCGCGTCGGGGACCTATTCGGGCGGCACGGCCAGCGACCACGACCTGGCCTACTACTACGGCCTGATCGACTGCGTCGGCACCCGCACCCCGGGCTTCTGGCTGTCGCCCAACGGCCTGACCTTCTGGGACGGCACGGTCGGCAACGAGACCAAGTCAGGACCCGAGTTCGCGGACGGCGAGCTGCTGGCCTTCAACAACGGCATCACCGACGGCCCCGACCCCGGCAACAGCAACAAGGAGGAACGCTACATCCTGCTGGGCGACTACAACGGCAACGGCGTCACCGACGTGGGCGAGGACACCCTGAAGATGTCGCTGGCCCTGGCGCTCAAGGTCATTGACGCCTCGCAGAAGCCCTCGCAGGACGCCCGCTACGTCCTGGGCCGCGACGTCATCGCCGCCTGGCTGAACTTCGAGGCCGGCAACGGGGCGGGCGGCGCGCTCGATCCCAACAGCCCGACCGCGAAGATGAACCAGGCGATCGACTGGCTGCAGCAGTACGCCGACGCCAACCATGACGGCGTCGCCGACTTCAACGGCCCGGCGATCAAGCAGAACACCGCGGCCTGGCAAGGCTCGGGCGCGGGCCTGCACACGGCGCTCGACGAGTACAACAACCACGGCACCATCAATGGCGTGGCCTACTCGTGCAGCGCCGACGACCACCTGTTCGTCACCATGCTGACCCGCTTCCACGAGGATACCCTCGCATGAGCGGCCGGGGCGGCGCGAATAGGGCGAGAGGCTCGGGACGGCGCGTCCTTCCCGAGCCGCTGGCCGACGCTTTCAGGACCTGCCGGCGACATCTGCTGATCGCCGCCGGCTTCAGCGCCCTGGTCAACATCCTCTACCTCGCGCCGACCCTCTATATGCTGCAGATCTACGACAGGGTCCTGCCGACCAGCGGGCTCCTGTCGCTTGCGTTTCTGACGGTGGCGGTCGTCTGCGCCCTGGCCACTCTGGCCGTGCTCGACAGCCTTCGCCAGCGTATCCTGGTGCGGCTGGGCCTTCGCCTCGACCGCCTGCTGGCGCCAGAGGTGCTGACCCGGCTGACCGGAGGGCTGGGCCCCGACGCGGGGCCGAGGTTGCGCCAGGCGATGCGAGAGTTCGACGCCTTCCGCAACGTCGTCTCCGGCTCGGCCGCCACGGCGATGCTCGACGCGCCCTGGACCCCGATCTACCTGGCGCTCTGCTTCGTGCTGCACCCCTTGCTCGGCGTGATCTCGGTGATCGGGGCAGGGGCCCTGCTGATCCTGGCGATCCTCAACGAGCAGGCCACCCGCGGCAAGCTGGAGGCCCTCAACGAGGCCTCGGCCCAGGCCTATGCGACCCAGGAGGCGATCGCCAGCCAGGGCGGCCTGGTCAAGGCGCTTGGAATGCGCGAGCCGCTGATCGTGCGCCAGTTGCTCGACCGGCGAGACGCCGTCGGTCTGCAGGCCGACGCCCAGTTCACCGGCGGGATCTATACCGGCCTGATCCGCTTTCTGCGGCTGACCCTGCAATCGCTTGCGCTGGGAACCGGTGCCTGGCTGGCCGTGCGCCACGAGATCTCGGCCGGGGGCGTGATCGCCGCGTCGATCCTGCTCAGCCGCAGCCTGGCGCCGGTCGAACAGATCGTCGGGGCCTGGAAGAGCGTGATCCAGGCCCGCGACGGCCTACGCACGCTCGTCGACCTCTTCGAACGCGCCCCGGCTGCGCCGGCCCGCACGCTGCTGCCCGAGCCGAAGGGCCGGTTGCGCGCCGAGCAGGCCAGCGTCCGCACCCCCGACGGCTCGGGCATGATCCTGCGCGGCATCTCCTTCGACCTCAATCCGGGCGAGATCATCGGCGTCGTCGGCCCCTCGGGGGCGGGCAAGACCACTCTGGCCAGGGTGCTGGTCGGGGCGCTGACGCCGGATCTCGGCTGCGTGCGCATCGACGGCGCGGACCTGGCCGACTGGCAGTCCGAGCGCCTGGCGGCCCACATCGGCTACCTGCCGCAGAACTGCGGCCTGTTCGCCGGCACGGTGAAGGATAACATCGCCCGCTTCGCCAGCATCATCGAGAGCGACCCACGCGAGATCGACGAGCGGGCCGTGGCCGCGGCCACCGCGGCCGGCGCGCACGAGATGATCCTGCGCCTGCCGCAGGCCTACGACACGCCGCTGGGGCCGGGCGGGGCAGGGGTGTCGGCCGGCCAGGCCCAGCGCCTGGCCCTGGCCCGTGCGCTGTACGGCTCGCCGCAGGTGTTCGTGTTCGACGAGCCCAACTCCAACCTCGACTTCGAGGGCGAGACGGCGCTGGAACATGTGATCGCCGCCCAGAAGGCGAGGGGAGCGGCCCTGGTGGTCATCGCCCACCGCCTCAACATCCTGGGCGTGGCCGATAAGCTGCTGGTGCTGCGGGAAGGGGCGATGGACATCTACGGCCCGCGCCGCGAGGTGCTCCAGGCGTTGGAGGCGAGGGTGGCGGGCCTGCCGCGCCCGGCCAACGCCTCGTCCGATCTTCGAGTTTCGGGGTGACGTCATGACCGGTTCGCTCGCCATCCACAAACCCGGCGCCCTGGTCACGGTCGACGCCTACAAGGAGCAGGGGCCCTCTGACGGAACCCACTGGGAGCTTCGTGTCGGCCTGGCCGTCGCCGGCGCGTTCTTCGTCGGCTTCATGGGCTGGGCGGCCTTCGCGCCGCTGGACGCCGGCGCCTACGCGCAAGGCGTTGTCGTCGTCTCCGGCAGCCGCCAGGCCGTGCAGCACCGCGAGGGCGGGGTGATCTCGGCCCTGCGCGTGCAGGAGGGCGACAAGGTCCGCCAGGGGCAGGTGCTGCTCGAGCTGAACGTCCAGGAGGTCCGGGCCCAGGAGCGGGCGCTGGCCGCCCGGGTGTTCGCGGTCGAGGCGCGCCGGGCGCGGCTGATCGCCGAGCGCGACGGCCTGGCCGCGCCAATCACGCCTGTCGCCTTCGCCGGTCTGCCGGCCGAGGACAAGGCGCTGGCCGACGAGGCCATGGGGCTGGAGCGCCGGCAACTGGCCGCCCAGCGCGCGGCCCTGGCGTCGCGGCGCGGCGTGCTGGGCGAGCGCGCCAGCCAGCTCTCCGAGCAGATCAACGGCTATAACCGCCAACTCGCCGCCAATCGCGAGCAGCAGCGGCTTATCGGCGAGGAGCTGGAGGGCATGCGCAAGCTGGCCGCCCAGGGCTATGCGCCGCTGACGCGGGTGAGGGCGCTCGAACGGGCCGCGGCCGACCTGGTGGGGACCGACGGCGCCTATCGCGCCCAGGCCGCCAGCGCCCGCGAAGGCATCGGCGAGACCCGCATGCAGGCCCTGCAAGGCGACCGCGAGCACATGGACGAGGTCATCGCCGACCTGCGCCAGTCCGAGGTCGAGCTCAACGACCTGAAGCCCAGGCTGGCGGCCGCGCGCGACCAGCTGTCGCGCGGCATGGTCCGCGCTCCGGCCTCCGGCCAGGTCGTTGGTCTGAAGGTGTTCACGGTGGGCGGCGTCGCCGCGCCCGGCGACGTCCTGATGGAGATCGTGCCCCAGCGCGCGCCGCTGGTTATCGAGGCCCGGGTGTCGCCGAACGACGCCGACGACGTCCATGTCGGCCAGAACGCCGACGTAAAGTTCACCGCGTTCCATGACCGCCACCTGCCGCTGCTGCAAGGCACGGTCACCAAGCTGTCGGCCGACGGCTTCACCGACGAGAAGACCGGCGCACGCTATTTCCGTGCCGAGGTCGCCGTGCCTCCCGAAGAGCTGGCCGCACTCAAGCAGCCCGGCCGCGAACCGCCGACGCTGAAGGCCGGTCTCCCGGTCGAGATCGTCGCGCCGCTGCGCAAGCGCACGGCGCTCCAGTACCTGCTGGAGCCGCTGGAACAGCGGCTGTTCAGGAGCTTCCGCGAGCAGTGAGACGCTGAGGGGTGGGAATATTTTCCTAGTTCATGCCGCGTGTCGTTCCGCGTCAATATTGTCCAGACCGAACAGGAATGTCCGCACCCGCACCCGATAGGGATGTCCGCTTCCGCTAAGGTTTGGGTCGGGCGGCGGGCGGGCGCGGAGCTATCACCCCGCGCAGAGCCCGGCCGGCGACCGTGCGCCGACCTCACCGCTCGCGGGTCGTGCTCACCGAGCGCGCCGCAGGCCGGCGAGGCTCTGACGGACTTTCAATAACGGCCGTCTATGAAAGTGCCGGGTCCACCAGCATTTTCAATGGTCTAGCGGCTTCCGAAATCCTCTTCCAAAATCACGGTGGCTGCGAATATTCGATCCGGCGTCATCATCCAAAATGACTCAATACCCAGCGACTGACTCCAAACTCGCCAAAACGATCCTCAAAATCTGCGACTGGCTATCTGACCCAATCTAGGGCGGTGAAGGCTAGTTGCTTGTGGACTTCTGCGCTGATGCCTCGGTCGCGCTCGGACGCCGATAGCGCTTGCGAGCAGCCGATGAAGACCTGCCCAGAGATCGGTAGAGCGTTGATCGAGCAACGCCCAGCGTGCTCGCTACTTCTGCCCCAGTCGTTTCCGGATCCGCGAGCAACCGCTTGGCGTGACTGAGCTGCTGGGACGTCAACTTGGCGGGCCGCCCGCCCAGTCGACCTCGCGCCTTTGCCGCAGTTAGACCGGCCAATGTCCGCTCGCGAACGAGGTCGCGCTCCATCTCGGCCATCGCCGCCATGACGTGGAAGAAAAAGCGCCCTGCAGACGAGCCTGTATCGATGCCGTCCGTGAGGCTCGCGAACTGAATGCCACGCTTCTCCAGTTGCGCTGTGAACTCGACCAACTGGCGCACTGACCGTCCCAGCCGATCCAGCTTCCAAACCATGAGCGTATCGCCGGCGCGTAGGTGCGACAGCGCGTCGGCCATCCCAACGCGATCGCCACGGCCGCCGCTGGCGTGATCGGTGAATATCCGCTCGCAGCCGGCCTTGGTGAGCGCATCGATTTGGAGGTCGAGCCGCTGGTCCGTCGTTGAGACACGTGCATAGCCGATAAGCATGCCCCATTGTCTCAAATCCCGTGCCGCCCGCCAAACGCCGGCGTTTGATTTCGCGACACAGTTTTAGGACCCCTCACGTTGCGGTGAAGCTAGGGGAGGGGTCTCGTTTCAGTGGGGTCCTAATAACCAGCGTTTTTCGGACGCCACGGATAGGCAAAGCTGCGCCCGCGCACAGATGCCCTAAGCCTGTTGGGCCTCGGTGGGCTCCGCTGGCATCGCGAATGAGCTATGCTCTTTGCATGGACGCTCAGCCGAAACCGGAAAACTACGAGAGCATAAGCCTGACGCCTGGCGAACGACTGTCAGGGAACAGGCTGGCTTGCGTCATCGAGCAGATCGCAGCGCAATCAACCGACATACTCGGCTCAAAAGAACGGGCCCAGGACTGGTTGCGATCTCATCCAATCCCCGCACTCGACGGAAAAACAGCCGAGTGGATCATCGCCCAAGGATTGGGGAATGCGGTTTTCGACTACCTTGATGAGATCCGCTACGGTAGCGGCCTGCGCCATGAAGGCCATGCACCATGGCCATCCGACACAAGCGCCCGCCAACGCCATGCGCCGTGTTCTACCGGCGGTTCGCCCCGATCACATCCTCGACGCGATGCCAGCGCTGATCCAGCTAGCTTCACCACGGCATGAACCGTTCTTCAGCGAGAACATCGAGCCGGATAAGTCTCCGCTGCTGGATCTCCACCGCGCGTATCCGGACGCCACCATCGCGGCGATCGAGTCCTTGATCAACGGCGCCCATGCTGCGCGTACTGGCGACGGAGCCCGGGCTGTCAAGGTCTTGGCCGAAGTAGATCCCGTCGCCGTGACGCGGTTTTCCCGGGCGGCGCTCTCGAAACTTGCGACGAGCCATTGGCTGCAGGACGAGGACGACTTTCTCGAATACAGCGACAACCACGCGGTTCTGGATCTGCAGCGCCTCGTCGCGCTGGCCTATGAGCAGTCTCCAGCGGACACCGAGATACTGATCTCTAAATTTCTGGCGGGCGCATCTGTCGATGGCCAGGCGCGGATCTTGGCGATCTACCGTCGCGTGCTTGGTCATCGTTGGGAAGGAGAAGCAAGGCCATCGGCTCCTGCTCAGCGCGTGGCTCTCAAGCGCATGATCTGGGCTGCAACCGAGCCCTTCACCGACGCGGCGAACGAGGCGATCCGAGAGGTTTTCTCCGACTACGTCCCTGATGACATCAAGCCCTTGTTGGCCGATTTCGTCGACGAACTGCTGTCTGCAGCGGTGTTGCTCGATGACACCATTCTTAGGTTCGACGCCGCGGCCAACAAGCCCCGGACAGGGCTTGAACTCATAGAACGGCAGAACGACCGTTGGGCTCTAACGAAACTGCAGGACGGCTTGGTGACCTGGGCCGTGGAAGGCGCCAAGGGCGACGAGAAGGCGACAGGCGATTTTGTAGACCTTGTTGCGCGCCTCCCGGAGGATCGCGATGGCTTCAAGGGGCGCTTGGTCAGCAAGCTGGGTGATCTTGCGGTCTCGCCGAGGACACTAGGGCTAAGGCCTAGGTCGCGGGCGGCTGTTCGGTGCGGCTGCTTCGGCAAAAGTCGTGTTTCTGGAGGTCTGCCAACTTCCGCTCATGGCGCGACTTGGCCAAAGTGCCGCTAATTTCATTTAATTGCGCAGCGTCAACCGCTTCCCGAGCCTGAAGCTCACCATGCCCAGGTTCCATCTGGGAGGTCACCGTGGACAATCCTCTTGCTGGATTGACCGAGGAGGAGGCGCGAGACCGTCTGGCGGCCGTCGGGCTTAATGTCGTGTCCCGTCCCGGGAGGCGTGGGCTTAGCCGTATCCTGCTCGAGGCCCTTCGCGAGCCGATGTTCCTGCTCTTACTAGGCGCGGCTGTACTTTATCTGGCGTTCGGCAACCTTGGCGAGGGCGTCTTCATGGTGATCGGGGCAAGCGCTTCGGTCGGCTTGGTTGTTCTGCAGGAAGCGCGTAGCGAGCGTGCGCTTGAGGCGCTTCTGGAGCTCGCCCAGCCAAGAGCCCGGGTCGTGCGCGATGGCGTCGAGCGTTTGATTCTGGCGCGAGATATCGTACCCGGCGACCTGGTGTTGGTCGGTGAGGGCGAGCGCTTGCCTGCCGATGGCGACCTGGTGGGGGAAGAGGTTCTGCAGGTCGACGAGTCGGTTCTGACGGGCGAGGCCGCTCCGGTCAGCAAGTTCTGCGCGAAGGCAAGCAATGTGGAGGCCTCGGCCCTTGCCGAGGTCGCTTCGGCGCTCTTTTCCGGGACGTTGGTGGTCCGCGGGCAGGGCGTGATGCGGGTGAGCCGCACAGGCGCGGGCTCTGCTCTCGGACAGATTGCAGGCTCTCTGGCCGCCATCCGTCCCACGCCCAGCCCTCTGCAGCAGACCGCCGGACGTCTGACGACGATGATCGGCGCCACGTCACTGGTCTTCTGCCTCTTGGTGGCGATGGCCTATGGGGTGGCGCGGGGCGACTGGGTCGCGGGCGCATTGGCCGGCATCACGGTCGCGATCGCCTTGATCCCCGAAGAGTTTCCCATGGTGCTGGCGGTATTCTTCGCCCTGGGCGCCTGGCGTCTGGCCAATCATCAGGTGCTCGTTCGGCGCAGCGCCGCTATCGAGACGCTCGGGGCCGCCAGCGTCCTCTGCGTCGACAAGACCGGCACCCTGACTGAGAACCGCATGCGAGTGTCACGCCTGTGGACCGCGGAAGGCGAAGCGATCGTGACACGCGATACGCGTTTGGCCGGGTCGGCGGCCGAATTGCTTCGGATCGCCGCTCTGGCCTCTGCGTCGCGTCCGGTCGATCCGATGGACAAGGCGATCCGGGACTTGGCCGGCGATGGGAGCGCCGAATTCATCGACGCCGGGCCTTGTCGCCTATGGCCGTTGTCTCCCCAAAGAATGGCCATCGTTCAGCTCTGGCGGCGGCGCGATGGGATTGAACTGGCGGCAGCAAAAGGAGCGCCTGAAGCGATCTTCGCCCTATGCGATCTGAGCGCGTTGGACCGTCGCCGTCACCAGTCCATTGTCGAGCGCTTCGCCGCGGAGGGCCTACGGGTCCTGGGCGTGGCGTCGGTCGCCGGTCCATCAGGCTTTCTCACCGACCCCGCCGAGAACGCATTTGCGTTTCAGGGGCTCGTGGCCTTCGAAGACCCGTTGCGACCGGACGCTCGAGCCGCCTTGCAGGAAGCACAACGGGCCGGGGTCAAGGTCATCATGATCACAGGCGACCACCCCGCCACCGCCTTGGCCATCGCCCGGTCGGCGGGCCTGGACGTGTCGGCTGGAGTGTTGAGCGGGAGCGACCTTGAGGAGCTTTCCGCGCCAGCGCTCGCTGAGCGCATGTCCACGGTCAGGGTCTTCGCCCGCATCGCCCCGGAACAGAAGTTGCGGCTGGTGGAGGCGCTCAAGACCGCAGGCGAGGTCGTCGCCATGACCGGCGACGGGGTCAATGACGCGCCGGCCCTGGAGGCGGCCCATATCGGCGTGGCGATGGGGCGGCGTGGCTCCGACGTCGCGCGCGAGGCCGCCGATCTGGTGCTGCTGGACGACAGCTTTGCGTCCATCGTCGGCGGCGTGCGCCTGGGACGCCGCATCTTCGCCAATCTGCGCCGCGCTCTGACCTACGTTACGGCCATCCACGTGCCGATCGCCGGTCTTGCCCTGGCGCCGATCCTAATGGGCTTGCCGCCTCTGCTGATGCCGCTCCACGTCGTCCTCTTGGAGCTGATCATTGACCCGACCTCGGCTCTGGCCTTTGAGGCCGAGCCGAGCGCGGCCGACGCCATGCGTCTGCCTCCGCGCCGGCCCGATGAGATGCTGTTTGGTCGCCGTCAGATCGCCCTGGCCATCTTGCAGGGCTTGGTCCTCCTGGCCGGCGTACTCGGCCTCTACGTCTGGGCGCTGGACGCAGGCCGGGGAGAGGCCGCTGCGCGAGGCGCGGCCCTGCTGGCCCTCGTGGTCGGCAACCTTATCCTGGCGCTGACGGACTCCGCCAGTTCGGGTCGGGTCTTCATTCCCCAAAGACGCAGTTACGGGCTGATCGTCCTGGCTGTCGCTGGGGTCATGACCACAGTCCTGGCGGCGCCGCCCATCGCCAAGCTGTTTGCGATTGCGGTCCCCGACGGCGAGCTCCTGGCCCTGTCCCTGGCGGTTGCGATCCTGGCCGGAGGCGGCGGCGCGGCGGGAATGGCGACCCTGACGAAGACCGATTTCGCCAGTTGGCGGCCGTGAGAGCAAGGATCGTGCGCCGCAGAGGGCGGCCCCTTGGCGGCCTTTGATCGACGTCAATACGCTCCGCAACGATCCGCGCATGCTCCTGCCTCGAAGCTGGAGGAGCCTGGTCATGAAGAACGCGCATTCCCCGATGTCGACGGCGATCCTTGAAGGTCCAGAAGCCTTCGCCAAGGTGGCTGAACATCTGAAGACGATGATCGACGAACTCAAGGACGACGCTGGCGATACCCTTTCAGCGACCACAGTCGCGCTGGGTCACGCGACGATGGATTTGATCGGCGAGGTGCGCACGCGGCTCGATGATCTTGGCCAGGAGGCTCGCAAGCATCCAGGTCGCGCGACCGCCGTGGCTACGGCTGCGGCCCTGGTCACGGCTGCGGCGGCCGCCCTTGCCGCCTACGCGCTGACGCGCGAGCGGGCCTGAGCCGCCGTCCCTCGGCCGAAGGGCTCGCCGCCGCTTCCGTAAAATCACGCATCGGCGCGGCCAGGCGGTGGCTTGAGACTAGGGCAAACCGTGGAGACGGCGATGAAGACGATCTTGCTGCCTGTCCATGAAGACGCCGGCCAGGAGGCGCGCTTCCAGACCGCTTTGGATTTGACGCGCGCCCTGCGCGGCCATCTCACCTGCGTCGATATCGTGCCGCCGCCGCTCGCCGGGGGCGATATCGCCACGGCCGCCTATCTGATGGTTCTGGAGGAGCAGGGCGTCGCCGAGGCGGCTAATCGACAAGCCCTGCAGGGACGCCTAGCGCATGAAGGCGTCGATTGGGACTGGATCGACGCGGCTGGCGCTTTTGCCCAAAGCCTCATGAGAGAGGCGGACCTTGCCGACCTCATAGTCGTCAACTGCACGCGCGACCTGTTGTTCGCGCCGGAGCCACGCCGCGTGGTCACCCAAGTCCTGGGCCAAGCGCGCTGCCCTATCGTCGCGGCGCCCGACCATTGCTCGGGCTTCGACGCGTATGGGCCTGCCATCGTCGCCTGGGACGGTTCGGCGCCGGCAGGGGCAGCGCTGCGCGGCGCGGTTCCGCTGCTGGGGTTGGCTTCGTCCGTCGCTCTGCTGACCGTCGATGAGAGGACCTCCGGACCGTCAGTGGAATCGGCGGCCGCCTACCTGTCTCGCCATGGCGTCCATGCAGAGATTGTCCGCCTGGACGGGCGGGGGGAGACGGCCGACGCGCTGATCCTGCGCGCCTGCGCCGTGCGCAAGGCGGGCTACTGCGTGATGGGCGCCTTCGGTCATGGCCGTCTGAGCGGCGAGCTCTTCGGGGGCGTCACCCGGCGCATGCTCGACGCCGCCCGTACGCCGCTGGTTATGAGCCGTTGAAGGAGGATCTGATGAACGCCGCCAGACACCCCAACCCCTGGCTGGTCGCCTTGGGGCTACTTTTGCTTTTGCTGGTCCTGGCGATCACCGGCTGCCAGTCGCTCCGCCATCTGCGGTGGCCCTATCACGAGCCGGCGGTCCGCTCGGGGCCTGTGTCCTGAAAAGGGATGATGCATGAGCATTCACTTTCCCCTTTCCTCTGACCCGTCCGCGCGTCGGCAGGCGCGTCGTTGCGCTTCGGCGCAGCGCCGGATCGTTCACGATAACGCCATACGCTGGCTGGCGCCTGCCTGCGCGCTTGCGGGGCCGCTGCTCGGCGACAAGGCCGACGTCTACCTCCAAATGTGCCTGCTGGTTGGAGCGGGGATTTCGCTGTGGCGTGCGGACCGCACAGGCGCGGTGGCGTGGATCGCCATCTGGAGCCTGGTCACCGCCATCTTCTCCGCCCTGCTGCTGATGATGGAAGTTCCCGCATTCTCCAATCTTGCAGTCCTGGCCTGGACCGCCGCCTTGTCGCAGGCGATCGCTTTGCTCGGTGTCGGCGCGCCGGCCACCATCGCCGACTGGCGGGCCCGTGGGTTGGTTCTTGCCTCCATGGCCGGGCCGCTGGCCCTGGCCTTGCTGGCGATCAAGACGCCGGACGCCGGCGCTTTGGCGGCGTCGGTCGCTGCAGCGCTGAATCTGGCTGGGTTGCCCCTGGCGCTGTTGGCGCGCCGCCGCGCGTACGCCGGGGCAGGCCCTTCGTCGTCTGGTCAGGTGGCGCCATGAGCATCGCCGACATCATTGTCCAGGTCGACGCCAGTGATGCTTCTGGCGGGCGCGCCCAGTTCGCCGCGCGCCTGGCCGATCACCTGCGTGCGCAGCTTACGGGGGTTTTCCTGCGCCCAAGCATCACCGACAGCTATCTCAGGGACGCGCAGCAGGACGAAACGGCGTTGAAATTCCCTCCGTCGCTGATCAAGGCCTACGACGCCATGATGGACGAGGTCGAGGGGCGGGCCCGTTCGCGGTTCGAGGATGTCGTCGGCGAGCGCGCCTGCGGGCGGGCTTGGCGACGCCTCAACGGCGACTTCTGCGACGATCTGATAGGCGCCATGCTGCGCACCGACCTTACCGTCCTGGGGCCCGGCCGCGCGCGGATCGTCATCGACCGAACCGATGCGGCGGGCTTGGCTCTCGCCTCTGGCGCGCCGATCCTGATCGTCCCTGACGGTGCGCTGGAGGGGCCGGTCGCTCGCCGGATCATGGTCGCCTGGAACGGTCGCCGTGAGGCCGCGCGCGCCCTTCGCCAAGCCTGGCCTTTGCTGACGGCCGCCGACAGAGTTTCGGTGCTCACCGTCGGCACAGTCGAACGCAGTATCGAGACAGGGGCGTTGAGAGGGCTCTTCGCGCATCATAACGTCGCCGCCGAATTCATCGTCAGACCCGGGGACGACGCCGACGCCGGGGCGATCCTGCTGGCCGAGGCAGAGCGCTTGGGCGCAGATCTTATCGTCATGGGGCTCTTTGGACACGCTCGCTGGCGTGAGTGGGCGTTGGGCGGCGCGTCTCGCGAAATGATCCAGCGGTCGTGGATACCTCTGTTCCTCGCCCATTGAGCCCCAGTTCGCACCCGGCTCAACTTGGCTATTGCTCTTAGAGTCTGCGATTGAGCCGGATCAAGAACGCCGAGGCGCAGCTCTGAGACACTGGCCCCCCGGGAGGCGGCCATGACGAGCAATGTTGAGGTGGAAAGGAACGTTCCGGCTAAGGGCTCGCCCTGCGACTCTTGCGACCAGATCCGGGAAGCCGATCATCGGATCGCAAACCATTTGGCGCTTCTGGCTGGCTATGTCCGCTTGAAGGCGCTCGAACTTTCGAGAGCTGGAAAGCAGGTCGATGCCGCCACCGCTCACATGATGCTCGCCGCCGTAGGGGTTCAGCTCGATCTGATCGCCAGCCTGCATCGCGGCTTTCTCAACGCCCCGCCGGACGCGGCCGTCCAACTGCCTTCGCGCCTGAAGCAACTTTGCGCCGCGGTGGGAGGCGCGCTGGGGCAGGGGAGGCTGCGGGTCGATGTCCTCCCCGACTATCCAATGGCGCCCGAGCGCGTGGCGCCGCTGACCCAAGCGGTCGCCGAGGCGCTGATCAACGCTGTCAAGCACGGTGTGCGACATGGGCAGGCGCCCGAGATCCAGCTGCGTGCGGCCCGGACTTCGGACGGCGGCCTCGTCGTCGAGGTCGCTGATCGCGGCCCCGGTCTTCCCTCCGAGCAAGCCGAGGGCGGCACGGGCATGAAGTTGATGCGAGCGCTTTGCGCGCAGATCGGTGCGACGCTGACCTTCGCCTCCCAGCCCGCAGGCCTTGTCGTGCGTATCATGCTCCCGGGCGGAACCATGAAGACACCCCATTGAAGGTCTCGAACCGGCCCAGGGGCTGGACGGGACCGTCAAGCGCCTAACGTCGTTTCCGCCGCAGGGGATCCGGCGCTGCTTGCGGCCGTCGGGACCAGGCCCTGCGCCAGCAGGGCCGACCAGATTTCCTCGGCGGTCTCGGCGAAGGTGATGAGCCCGAGATCGGCCGGATCGATCATCCCCTCGCGGGCCAGGGACGGGAAGTCGATAATCCCGCGCCAGTAGGCTTCGTCGACGAAGACGATGGGGATCGGCGCGGACTTGCCCGTTTGCCTGAGCGTCAGAAGCTCGAAGGCCTCGTCCAGCGTGCCAAAGCCCCCAGGAAAGATGATCAGCGCCCTGGCGCGCATGGCCAAGTGCATCTTGCGCATGGCGAAATAGTGGAACCGGAAGATCAGGTCGGGCGAGCAGTAGGGGTTTGGCTTCTGTTCGCGAGGCAGGCTGATATTGAAGCCGATCGACGGCGCTCCCGCCTCGAAGGCGCCGCGGTTGGCCGCCTCCATCAGCCCAGGACCGCCGCCGGTGGCGATGACGTTGTCCCGAAAGGTTCCGGCCTCGAGCGCGCCGCCGCGCTCGGAAGCGATCCGTCCGAACCGCCGGGCCTCCTCATACCAACGCCCGTGACGTCCAGGTCCATCGGCGCGAACGCGCGCGCTGCCAAAGACGACGATGGTCGAGCGGATGCGCCGTGCGCGCAGGGCCTCGTCTGCCTTGGCGAACTCCAGCAGGAACCGGACGCCGCGCATGGAGTCGCCCAGCAGGAATTCCTGGTCTAGGGCGGCCAGGCGGTAGGCCTTGTCAGCGGCGAGGCCCAAATGCTCGCCCGTCGAGGTCGATGATGCGGGGGCGGCTGGCTGCGTGGGGGCGGGCGATGGATCGGGGCGTTGCATGCCGATGAGGGTGGCCCAAGGCGCGGAGCATCGATTTGATCTCGATCAGTTGGCTCCAGTCGCAAAGGCGCAAGATGGTCCGCGAACCAAGACGGAGGCAAAGATGCGCGCAGACGAGCGAACCTTGGTCGTAACGGCGGACGGCGTCCATGCCCGATGCTTCGAAGAGCGTCGGCAGGGCGGTCGGCTGATCGAGCACCCCGAATGGCTGGACCCGATCTCGGCCCGGCCGCGACTGCGGTCGGCGACCGGCGCAGTGCATGACCGCAAGGGCCATGCGCACCATGAAACCTCGCCGGCGCCGCCGGAGGACCAAGTCCAGGAGCAGTTTTGGGCTCGGCTGGCCGAACGGATCGGCGTCCTGTTCAAGGCCGAACGCTTCGACGCCCTGGTCTTGCTGGCGCCCCCGCGCGCGCTGGGTCGGCTTCGCGAGCGGCTGGCGCCGGCGATCCGAGGACGGCTGGTGCTTGATGCGCCGCGCGACCTCGTCAAGGAGACCGACGAAGCGCTTCGCCGGCGCCTGCGCGAGCTTCGCTTCCATGCAGCATGAGGCATCGCCATGACTCCCAGGCTGACTTTCCATGGCGCGGCTGGCTGCGTCACCGGCTTTTGCGCCCGGCTGCAGACGGACGCCTCGACGATCTTGATCGATTGCGGTCTCTTTCAAGGGTCCAAGAGCCTCAAGGCGCTCAACTATGAGCCCTTTCCCTTTGATCCGCGCGAGATCGCCGCGGTGCTTCTGACCCATGCGCATATCGATCACTCGGGCCTCCTGCCCAAATTGATGAAGGCCGGATACGACGGCCCGATCTATGCGACCGCCGCGACGCGGGATCTCTGCGCCGTGATGCTGGTCGACGCCGGCGGAATCCAGGAGTCCGAGGTCGAGGCGCTCAATCGCCGCAATCAGCGTCGCGGCAGGCTGCCGGTGGAGCCGATCTATCGCGCCGAGGACGGGCGGCTGATCATGCGGCAGTTTCGCAAGGTGAGACTGGGCGAAACGGTGTCGATCACGCCCGACATCGACGCCGTCTACTGGGAGGCCGGCCATATTCTCGGCTCAGCGTCGATCGTGGTCGACATCGCCGAAGGCGCTGGCCGCCAGCGATTGCTGTTCTCCGGCGACCTGGGCTGCGGCGGCAGCGACTTCGTGCCTGATCCAGACGGTCCCGAAGGCGTCGATCACCTGATCGTCGAGTCGACCTATGGCGATCGCGAGCGCCCCGTCGCCGACAGCGCCGGCCGCCGCAAGCTGTTGGCGCAGGAGGTCCGCGCCGCCCACGCCGCCGGAGGTCCGCTGCTGATCCCCGCCTTCGCCGTCGAGCGGAGTCAGGAGTTGCTGGTCGATCTTCTGGCCCTGATGCAGGCAGGGGAGGTGCCCGAAGGCGACATCTTCCTGGACTCGCCGCTCGCAATTGAAGCTTGCGCGGTCTTTCGCGAACGCGGGTGGAACGCCGTCAGGGGCGCTAATCCCTTCTCGGTCTTGCGCCCGTCAGAACGCCTGCATCTCGTCGGTCCCCCGGGCGAAAGCGATCGGCTGGAACGGCTGAAGGGCTGGCACGTGTTGCTGGCCGCCAGCGGCATGTGCGATGCGGGGCGCATCCGCAAACATCTCAAGCGCCATCTGTGGCGCCAGGAAGCCAGCGTGCTGCTTTGCGGCTTCCAGGCCGTCGGGAGCTTGGGGCGACTCCTGGCCGACGGCGCCGAGCGCGTGACGATCCAGGGCGATGAGATCAAGGTGCGTGCAAGCATTCGCCGCCTGGACGTCTATTCGGCTCACGCCGATGCTCCCGCGCTCGTCGACTGGGTCGAGGCGCGCGGCCCTGTTGGCGGGAGCATCTTTCTGGCCCATGGCGAGCCTGAGGGGGCGCAAGGACTGAGCCGCCGCCTGGGGGCGGCTGGCGTCGACCCGGGCAAGATCATTATTCCCGACCTCGATGACGGCTTTGAGCTGCTCGCCGGCGGGGCCGTCGCTCTGCCCGGGCGCGTCGCGCGCCTGTCGCCGCACAGCGCGGCCAGGCTGGATTGGCACAATGACCGCGCGGCCTTCCAGGCGGCCCTCTCCCAGGCTCTGGAGGCGGCAAGCGACGACGAGGCCCGCAGGGCGCTGCTGGCCAGGCTCGCAGCTGTCCTGCCGGCTTGAGAATTGGATGCGGCGATTGATCGGCCTCAATTGCCCGCGTCACGGCGAGCGCATCCTGGCCTGGCGCCGGTCCTTCGGCGCGTAGCCAAAAAGGAGGCGCGTCGTGAGCGTCCATGAAACCCAATCCCTGCTGCCGGTCTTCGGCTCGCGCGGTCCGCATGTCTTCGGGCCTCTGCAAAGGGAGATCGAGCGGGTCTTCGCCGATTTCGGCCGTGGCCTGGGCCGCAACGGCTTCGATGCGCCCAGCCTCGATTTCGCCGAGACCGCCGATGGCGTCGAACTCAAGCTCGACGTGCCCGGCTACAAGGAGGGAGACATCAGCGTCACCCTCGACGGCGACGTGCTGACGATTGCGGGCAAGACCGCGTCGCAGACCGAGGAGAAGGACAAGACCTACCATCTGATCGAACGGCGCAGCGGCGCCTTCACGCGCTCGGTGGTGTTGCCGGTCGCGCTCGACGCCGAACAGGTCCGGGCCAGCCTTGGCGACGGGGTCCTGACGATCACCGCCCCCAAGGCGCAGGCCTTGGCCGGCCGCACGATCGCCATCGAGACCAAACCGGCGGCCGCGGCGTAAGCGGGTGCTGGCCATGGTGCTGCAGGATGGGCGCTTGTCGCCCGTCCTGCGTCCGCCGCTCCAAGCGGGTCGCGGCGAGATTCTGGTCAAGGTGCGCGCGTGCGGCGTCTGTCGCACAGACCTCCCTCTCCTGGATGGCGATCTCCCCCTAGGCGGCCCCATCGTCCCTGGCCATGAGGTCGTCGGCGAGGCCGCGGGCCTTGGCGACGGGGTGGACGATTCCAGCTTGGGCAGCGGGTCGGCGAGCTCGTTCCGCTCGCCCTGCGCGCCGTGCGTAAGGGCGCAACCGTGGTCGGCGGCGGGATCCACATGAGCCGGATTCCGGCGATGGACTATGCTGATCTATGGGGCGAGCGGCGCCTCGTCTCGGTAGCAAGTATGCCGAACGACCCGGAGGGCTGCCTCACTCGTAAGGCTGGGACCTGCCCAAGCCCACGGAACAAGTACAGCTTTCGCTTCGCGGGGAGCGCCCATGCTCATGGGGGGGCGGCATTCAGACGTAGGCCAGCGCGAAAAGGCCGTCGAGTTTGTCGCGAACCCTCTGCAACGTGTCGGCGCCCCATTCTTCGGTCATGTTCGGCACGATGTCGCCGAAGTGGACATGGTCCAGGACGCGCAGCCCGCAGACCTTGGCGACATGCTGGTCGAACACGGTCATCAGCGCCTTGAGCGCGCCGGTGCTTTCGACCCAGTGCTCTGGCGCGCCAGACGTTGAAAAACTGGTCAGGCTGACGCCGTCCATGAGGCTTTCCATCCGGCCGCCGATCGAGGCGTAGCCGAAACCCATACCAAGAACACGGTCGACATAGCCCTTGAGGATCGCCGGCGGCGCGTTGAACCAGAAGGGATAGACGAAGACCAGGCTCTTTGCGCCCGACAGCATGGAACGCTCGGCGATGACGTCGGCGGCGGGCGTGACGCCGAACGCCGTCGGCAGTTCCTCGGCCTTCAGGCGAGGATCGAAATTCTCCGCGTAAAGGTCGCGCAGGACCACCTCCTGATCGGTGGCCCGAAGATGCTCGACGCAGGTGCGCGCGATGGCTGCGCAAAAGCTCGTGGGCTTGGGATGGGCCAAGATGACGACGTGCTTCATGACCGCGCCTCCGGAAGATCGTGGTTTGGTTGGGATATGGGAACCAGGCGCCAGTCGGGCTCGACCTTGAAGAGCCGGGGCCAGGCCTTGGGCCCGTCGTAGTCGATCAGCGAGACGATGATCGGCTCGGCGACCAGGAGCACCGAGCCGGGCGTGGTGGGATGGGGCGTGAAGCCTTCGCCGCGCTGCTCGGTCCACAGCTTGTCGTTCAGCGCCGAGATCTGGCCAAGATCGCTGACCTCGCCCACGCGGGCGGCCATCGACAGGCCGACGGGCGGGCCCTCGATGGCGCCGCCTATGGCGATCGAGACGCGCTGGTCGCGCCTGAGGTTGGAAAGCTTCTGGCTCTGGGTGGAGACGACGAAATAGAGCCTAAGGCCGTCGGGGGCGTAGTTGACGATGGTCGCCTGGGGCCAGCCGTCCGACCTGAGCGTCGCCACGGTCATCAGATGGTGGCGCTTGAGGATCTCGACAATCCGTTCAAGAAGCGCCGGCGGGTTTGGATAGGCGGGAGCGTTCTTGTCCATGGAGAGGCCTCACGCCGCCAGCAATCTGGCGAGACGGGCCGACGCGCAGATCCGGAAGCGACGGCAGCCGTCGAAGGCGACCAGCCGCTGGCCCTGCAATTGGGTGAGCATTCGCGATACCGTCTCGATGCTAAGGCCAAGATAGTCGGCGATGTCCTGTCGGGGCATCGGCAGGAACACCCAGTCGCCCCCGGCGCGCTGGGCGATGTCTTCCAGGAAGCCGGCGACGCGTTCGACGGCGCTCTTGCGCGCCAGCAGCATCATGTGGTCGTGCACCCGCGCCAGCTCCTCGCTCGTGGCGCGCCAGAGCAGGCGCTCCAGGCGCTCGCCGGGCAGGCCAAAGTGGGGCAGGGCCGAGCGCCGCACGGCGATCGTGCGCGTGTCGACAAGGGCTTCGACGGCCGGCTGGTGAAACAGGCTCGTGGCCAGACCCAGCACGTCGCCCGCGTAGTAGAAGCCGCTGATCTGGCGACGGCCGTCGCTTAGAAGACGCGCCGAACGCACTGCGCCGCTGAGGACAAGGTAGACGACGTCGTTGGCCTCATCCTGCGCGCAGACCTCTTCTTCCGGCCGGAAGGCGGTGACCACGCCCAACTGTTCGAAGAGCGAGGTCAGGCCGGTCTCGATCGGCGGCGCGGAAATGGCGGGGTGCAGGATAGCGGTCGAAACCATGGCGGCGCTCCCGTTTGCGACGGGACAGGAATAGGCGGCCCGGGACGCTGCCGACATTGGGGACTATACTTAGCTGGCCTTCCGTATCGCTGCGTATGCCGAAATTTGGCGGGGGCTGGTGAACGCTGCCTCGAAGGCCGGTCAGACCTCAAGCATTGCGCGCTTCGGACAGGCGACTCTTGGCGAGCTTATGCTCGACGATCCGAAGTCCGCGGTCTTCGGGGTTCGTGCGCGATGAAAATCCCATCTCCGCCTCGATCTGCAGGGCTTGCGCATTGTCCGCGCTCTCAAGCGACTCCACGACCTGGACGCCGCGAGCCCGCGCATAATTGAGCGTATGGTCGAGCAGCGTCCATCCAAGTCCCTGACCCTTCAGGTCGCTTCGAACGGCCACGGCGACCTCGGCGCGATCCGGGTCTGGCCCGCTCGCCAGCATGGCTGTCGCGACGAGCGCGCCGGTGGCGAGATCGAAGGCCAGGAAGGTCATGGCCCGCCGGTAGTCGAGGTCGCACATGAGCGACAGCCGGTCTTGGTCGATCCGGCGCATGGGACTTAGGAAGCGCAACCGCAGATCTTCAGGGCTCAAGCCCATGAAGAACGCATCGAGGCTTGCCATGTCGTCGGGACCGGCGGGCCTTACCGTGATCTTGAGGCCCATGCGGGTCGTGAGCTGCGCCCAGCTGTCCGGCGGCGCCGGCATGATCGCAAGGCGAGGCGCCATAGGCTCGTCAGTAGCGATGATCCTGGCGTCCAGAGCCAGTACGCCGTCGGGGCCGACCCGCAGGGGGTTGATGTCGAGCGATGCCAGGTCGGGAAGGTCGCAGGCCATGGCCGAGATCGCCTCGAGCACGGAGGCGACGGCGTCGATATCGGCCGCGGGCTCGTCGCGATAGCCTGCCAGGAGGCGAGAGACGCGGGTGCGCGCCACCATGGCCCTGGCCAGCCGTCTGTCGATGGGCGGCAGATCCAGGGCGGTATCTGCTAGCACTTCAACGGCCTTGCCCCCGTCGCCGACGAGCAGGACCGGCCCGAAGGTCGGATCTTGGCCAAGGCCCACGATCAGATCGTGGCCGCCAGGGTGCGCCATGGTCTCCACGGCGAAGCCGTCGAGCTGGGCGTGCGGCTGCTCGAGCGCCATGCGCTGAGAGATCGCTTCGGCCGCGGCGACGGCCGCGTCGGCGTCGACCAGATCCAGCGCCACCCCGCCGACGTCGGACTTGTGAGGAAGGTCCGCCGAGATGATCTTGACGACGTAAGGGCCCGGCAGCGCTGCGCAGGCCTCGCCCACGGCCTTGATGGTCGCGGCATGGCGGGTGGCAATGGCCGGGATGCCATATAGTCTCAGCAGATCCTTGGCTTCGATTTCGGTTAGCAGCGTTCGTCCCTGTTCGCGCACGGCGTCAAGCAAGGCTTGCGCGGCGTCTTTTCGGGCCGTCGGCGTGGGCAGGGCGGGGTTGAAGGCCAACCCGCGCCGGCGGGCCCTGGCGCTGAGCAATTGATTGAAGGCTTGCACCGCGCCGTCCGGCGTTTCGAAGACCGGGATTTGAGCGCGCTCCAGGCTGGCTGCGACGGCGCGCCGCTGATCATCGCCAAGCCAGCAGCCTATGATCGGTTGACGCCGCCCCCGGTCGCGGGCGCCGAGCACGGCGTCCGCCACGGACGAAGCGATCTCCTGCGGCTGATTGAGCGCCGTCGGGCAGTTCATGACCAGCAGGGCGTCGACGCCGTCGTCATCAAGCACTGCGGCGATAGCTTCCTTATAGCGAGCGCCATCGGCGTCGCCGATGAGATCGACGGGGTTGGCATGCGACCAAGTTGGCGGAAGAACCTTGCTCAGCCGGGCTAACGTGTCTTGGGACAGGCTGGCCAAGGCCGCGGAGCCCGTCGCCATCGCATCCAGCGCCAGAACGCCCAAGCCGCCGCCGTTTGTAACGATCGCCAGACGTGGACCTTTGGGCGGATGCGCGACCCGCAGGGCTTCCGCAGCCTCGAAAAGGCCGCGCAGATCATCGACCACCACCATTCCGGCCCGCTCGAACGCGCAGCGATGGACCTGGGCGTCGCCGGCAAGTGCCCCAGTGTGGGTGACCGCGGCGCGCCGCGCCTGCTCGGTCTTTCCGGCCTTGAGTACGATCACGGGCTTGGATCGGGTCGCCGCATGGGCGGCCGAGAGCAGCTTGGCCGCTTCTCTGACGCCCTCGACATAGAGCAGGATCGCATCGGTATGGGGATCGGCGGCCAGCAGATCGATCATGTCGCCGAGATCGACATCGGCCATGTCGCCGGCGGAAATGATCGCCGAAAAGCCGAGATCGCGGGCGTTGGCCCAGTCTATGAGCCCGCTGACCAGTGCGCCGCTCTGGGAGATCAGCCCCAGTCGGCCAGGACGCGCCGGGCTGCGCGCAAATGACGCGTTGAGGCGGCCGTGCGGCGCAACCAGCCCAAGACCGTTGGGGCCGATGATCCGAATGTCTGCCGTCTCCGCGGCGGCGAGCATAGCGCCTTGCAAACCCGAGGCCTTCGTGACGCCGCCTGAGATCACCATCGCCGCGGCCGTCTTGCGCGCGGCCAAGCTGGCGATGGTTTCGGGTACGACTCGTGCGGGGACGACGACGACCGCCAGGTCGAGGCCGGCGGGAAGCAGATCGCAGTCGGCCAGCCACTTCGCGCCCACGATGGTCTGGGGCCGGGGGTTGATGACGAACACCTCGCCGGTGAAGCCGCCTGATAGGATGTTGTCGAGCACGACCTTGCCGACCGAACCTGGCCTGTCGGATCCGCCGACAATGGCGATGCTAGATGGCGAAAGCAGGCTGTGTAGATTGTGCAGGGACATGGCCGCCTCGATCGCTTGACTCGGGAAGCGGTTCTCCCAGCCTTGGCCAAGTCAGGGTATGCGTAGAATCCCGGATTGGCGGGCGCGCGCGACCGGTCTCAAGCGGCCAGATGACGGTGCAGTTTGCGTCCGGGCGCTTTGGCGCGATGATCCTTGGGCGGGGCGACGGGCAGGGCTATGAGCAAGGTCTTTGTACCCTGGACGCGGATCCGGGCCTTTGGCGTGGCGATCGGTGCGGCCCTCCTAGCCGCCGCTCTCCGGCTGGCTTGCGAACCCTGGCTTGAGCATCGGGCGGCTTATCTGCCTTTCGTGGTGCCGATCGTCCTGGCCGCGGCCTTCGGCGGCGCCGGGCCGGGCTTTTGCGCTGCGCTGATCGGTCTCATCGCGGGCGCGATGTTCAGCGGCCAGAGCCTTGGCAGTTTCGAGGGCATGACCAATACCGGGGTCTATGTCGTCACCGCCTGTGGCCTGATCCTGATCGGCGGCGAGATTGGTCGTCTGCGCCGCCAGGCGGCGACCCTCGTCGACCAGTCCGACGACCGGGCCCAGAAGGCTGCTGCGGCGGCCGAGCAATTGAACCTGCTGATCGACGGCGCGGCCGAGTACGCGATCTACATGCTCGACCCCGAGGGGCGAGTGTTGATCTGGAACGCCGGCGCCGAGCGCCTCAAGGGCTGGCGCGAGGATGAGGTCGTGGGTCAGGACGCTGCGATCTTTTATCCTCCCGATGCGCGGCGCGACGGTAAGCCGGCCGCCGATCTGGCGCGCGCCCTTCACGAGGGGCGCGTGGAAGAAGAGGACTGGCGGCTGCGCAAGGACGGCTCCGAGTTCCTGGCTCAGGTGTCGATCATGGCGCTGCGCGACGAGAGCGGCGTCCTGGAGGGTTTCGCCAAGATCGTTCACGACATAACCGACCAGCGCGCGGCAGAGCGCGCGCTTCAGGTGGGCGCCGACCATCTGAAATCGATCCTCTCGACCGTGCCGGACGCGATGATCGTCATCGACGAGCAGGCCGTGATCCTGTCGTTCTCGGCGGCGGCCGAGCGGCTTTTCGGGTGGGCCGAGGACGAAGTCGCAGGCCGCAACGTCAGTTGTTTGATGCCTTCGCCGGATCATGAGCGCCATGACGGATACATCGCCCGCTATCTGGCGACCGGCGAGCGTCGGATCATCGGCCTTGGCCGCATCGTCACTGGTCAGCGCAAGGATGGCTCGACCTTCGCGATGGAACTGGCCGTGGGCGAAGCCAAGGGCCTGGGGCCACGCATCTTCACCGGCTTCTGTCGTGACCTGACCGAGCGCCAGCGTGTTCAGGCGCGACTCGAAGAGCTTCAGGCCGAGTTGATCCACGTCGCCCGGGTCAGCGGCATGGGAACTATGGCCTCGACCTTGGCTCATGAGCTCAACCAGCCCATCACGGCGGTCGCCAACTATGTCCAGGCGATACGCGACCTGCTAGCCGACCCCGACCCGGGCGACCTGCCGATGATCCGCGAAGCTCTGGAGGAAGCGGGCGGCGAGGCGCTTCGGGCAGGACATATCGTGCGGCGGCTGCGCGACTTTGTCGCTCGCGGCGAGGTCGAGAAAAGCGTTGAGCCCCTGGCCGACCTTGTGCGTGAAGCCGCCGCCCTCGGCCTGACGGGCGCCCGCGACGAGGGTCTCGACGTCGTGTTCGACCTGCCGGCCGAGAGCCTAGTCCTGGTCGACAAGGTCCAGATCCAGCAGGTGGTGATCAACCTGGCGCGCAACGCCTTCGAGGCGATGCGAGGAGTTGACCAGCCGCGTCTTTGGATATCAGCCGCGCCGGATGAGCTTGGTTTCGTGCGGGTGACGATCGCCGACAATGGGCCTGGCGTTCCGCCCGACATGGTCGAGCAGCTCTTCGAGGCGTTCAGAACCACCAAGCCTGAAGGCATGGGGTTGGGGCTTTCCATTTGCCGCACGATCGTCGAGGCCAATGACGGCTGGATCGGTTACGCTCCGCGACCGGGCGGCGGCGCGCAGTTCTATTTCACCTTGGCGGCGGCCGAGACGGAGCACGCCGATGGCCGATAGCCGAAGAGTTCACATCGTCGACGACGAAGAGGCCGTGCGGCGGTCAGCCAGCTTTCTCCTCAAGACGTCGGGTTATGCCGTCAGCGCCCACGCGTCCGGGATCCAGTTCCTTCAAGCGGCCAAGAGCGATGAGCCAGGCTGCGTGCTGCTCGACGTACGCATGCCGGGCATGGACGGACTTTCGGTACAGACGGCGATGGTCCAGCAGGGCCTTGCCTGGCCCGTGGTCGTGCTCACCGGGCACGGCGACGTGTCGATCGCCGTCCGTGCGATGAAGGGCGGCGCCGTCGATTTCATAGAAAAGCCCTTCGACAAGGCCAGGCTGCTGGAGGCGATCGAAGCGGCCTTCGCGCGGCTCGAGGATTTGGGCGGGCGCGCCAGCCGGGCCAGGGATGCGGCGGCGACGGTCGCCGGCCTGACGGCGCGGGAGCAGGACGTTCTACGGGGCATGGCCAACGGCCTTCCCAACAAGACGATCGCCTTCGATCTTGGAATTTCGCCGCGTACGGTTGAGGTCCATCGGGCCAACCTGATGGCCAAGCTCCAGGTCCGGAGTCTTTCCGAAGCCCTGCGGATCGCCTTCGCGGCTGGGCTGCTCGACCCGGGAGCCGGCGAGTCATAAGGAACTTCACGTAGGGACTAGTGGGCATTGCGATGGCATGACCATCGGGGTCCGCCATGCTGGCGGCGATCGGCCGATCATGCAGCAGCTTCCTCGCCAACCTACCGAACGGCCGCGGCTGTTGCTCGTCGATGACGATGCAGGTGCGCGCCGGGCGCTGCAGCTTTTGTTGAGCGGACGAGGGATCGAGGTGCGCGCCTATGGAGCGGCGGCCGACCTTCTCGCCGATCCAACAGCGCTCGACGCCAGCATCCTGGTCGCCGACTATCGCATGCCCGGCGCCGACGGCCTCGACGTGCTCGCGCGGTTGAGGGAAAGGCGTTGGGCGGGGCGGGCGCTGCTGATCACGGGGTATCCGGAGCCCGGTCTGCGGGCCAAGGCACAGGCGCTGGGCTACGAACGGGTCTTGGAAAAGCCGTTGGCTGACGCGGCCCTTCTCAAGGCGGTCGATGTTCTGATGAGCGGCCCAGCTAAGTAGAAATCCCAAGTGCGCGACGCCGACGGCGAGCCTACCCATGCGCCGATCGTGCAGGAGGCCGTCATGCCCGCTTCAATGACCGCAGCCGTAGTCCGCGCCTTCGGCGAGGCCTTGACGCTGGAGACCCGTCCGCGCCCGAGCCCCGGACGAGGCCAGGTGCTGGTCAAGATCGCCGCCTGCGGTGTCTGCCATACCGATCTTCACGCCGCGCGCGGCGATTGGCCGATCAAGCCGGCCGTCCCGTTCGTTCCAGGTCATGAGGGCGTCGGCGCCATTGTCGAGGTCGGCGAGGGCGTGGACGATCTTAAGATCGGCGACCGCGTGGGCGTGCCTTGGCTGCATAGCGCCTGCGGCCGTTGCGACTACTGCCTTTCCGGCTGGGAGACCCTGTGCGCCATGCAGTCCAACACGGGCTATTCCGTCGACGGCGGCTTTGCCGACTACGTGCTCGCCGACGCTGCTTATGTCGGACGGATTCCCGACAGCCTGTCTTTCCTCGAAGCTGCGCCGATTCTCTGCGCAGGGGTCACGGTCTACAAGGGACTGAAGGTCCTCCAGGCCAAGCCCGGTGACTGGGTGGCGATCTCCGGCATCGGGGGTTTGGGTCATCTCGCCGTCCAGTACGGCCTGGCCATGGGCTTCAAGATCGCGGCGGTGGACATCGACGAGGCAAAGCTCGATCTGGCGCGCTCGCTGGGCGCTCGGGTTTGCTTCAACGCCGCCGATGTCGATCCGGGCGATGCGCTCCAGCGCGAGATCGGCGGCGCCCACGGCGTGCTGGTTACGGCCGTGTCGCTCTCGGCCTTCACTCAGGCCCTGGCCATGGTCCGTCGCGGCGGAACAGTATCGCTCAACGGCCTGCCGCCCGGCGATTTTCCGCTGTCGATCTTCGACACCGTGCTGCGCGGCGTCACTGTCCGCGGTTCGATCGTGGGCACGCGCCTGGACTTGGAGGAGGCGCTCAGCTTCGCCGCGGACGGAAAGGTGAGGGCGCGAATTCAACGTCATGTGGGCCTGGCTGACATCAACGCGATCTTCGAAGATATGGCCGCGGGGCGGATCGAGGGGCGCGCAGTGCTCGACCTGGAGGCCGTTCAATGAGCCGCTGGACCGGTCTGATCGTCCTCGTCCTCGTCGGCGTCGTCGCCTGCGCGCAACAGCGGACGCCGCCGCCATCGCCGCCCCAGCAGAGCGTGGCCGGCATTCCCTCCGGCATGAGTCTGGCCAAGCGTCTCTGCGGCGCCTGTCACGCCGTCGGCGAAATCGACAGTCCGATGGCGGATGCGCCGCCGTTCGCATCGCTCTATCAGCGCTATCCCGCCGGTTGCCTGGAGGTCGTTCTAAGCGAAGGCATGCTCGACCCGGCCCATCCGAACGAGGAGGGGCCGCCACGACGCCATCCCCGTATGCCCATGGCCGTGCTTGCCGACGATCAGCGCGCCGATCTCATGGCCTATCTGCGCGGTCTGGATCCGAGGCTGACCCCGGTCGAACCCCATTGCCCAAAGGCTCCGCCAGCGTTGTGACCTTTGTCAGCGCCAGTTTCGTCGGGTGACGGGGCTCTGTTGCCGCGCTTGGTCGTCCAACGACTGGATGTAGGCAGCAAGGGCGGACGTCTCGGCGGCGGAAAGGAGCGTTGGCGGCATCCTGTAGTGTCCGACCTCGGCGATCGCCTGAAGTTCCCAGTCGAGGCGGTGGCTGCGATAGCGCTTGGCGATCAGCGTGAACGGCGGCGCGGCGCCGTCCGCAAAGGGACCATCCAGCTGATGGCATGACAGGCACCGCCCTTTCGCAAGCGATCGGCCGGCTTCGATCTCTCCAAGTCTTTGCCGCTCGGCGGCGGTGGGGGCGTCCAGGAGCGTGCAGGCGGGCAGGGACCCAAGAACAGACATCGCCAGGGCTAGCCTCATAGGTCTTGCCGCTTGGCTGCTTGTTTGCATCGTCGCGCTCCACCGTACGGCCGCAGCTGCGGCCGGTGGATGAGTTTCGCCGGTTTCGGCGGGCGATGTTTTGATCCCGCGCAATCGGCTCTCTACGGGAATCTGCGGATGTCGCGCCTCTTCTTCAGGCCCCAAGACTTGGAGGGACCGAAGACGTCTTCGCTGGCCTGAACGGCGATACGCGCGCGGCGGATTTCCACCCCGCCGCGCTACTCGGGGGGGCGTCGGCGCGACCCGCCGACCTCTTGCCAAGGAGATCGACATGAAGAACATCCTCTTGCTGGTCCACGAAGACGCGGGACAGGAAGCCCGCCTGCAGGCGGCGCTGGACCTCGCCCGCGGGCTCGAGGGCCATATCCGCTGCGCGGACATCACGCCGCTCACGATCATTCCGGCCGATGGCGGATGGGCGACGGGTCTCGCGCTCGCCGAGGAGCGACAGCTGCAATTCGATCTGAGGGAACGCCTTGAGGTTCGTCTGGCCGCCGAGGGCGTCAGCTATGACTGGATCGACGACATCGGCGACATCGCTCTTCGCCTGGCCGATCATTCAAGGCTCTCGGACCTCATCGTCTTCAACTGCAAGCGCCCACGGCTCTTCGACCGCGACACCCGCGGCCTGGTGGGCGATCTCGTCGTCGAAGCCCGCTGCCCTGTCGTCGCCGTGCCCGACGCCGCCGTTGGCCTCGACGTGTTTGGGCCGGCCCTCGTGGCTTGGGACGGATCCGAGCCGGCGGCGGCGGCGCTTCGATCCGCCGTGCCCCTCTTGAAACTGGCGCGTTCAGTCCGCCTGCTCGCGGTCGGGCGGACCCTGAAGGGGCCATCGCCCCAGGAGGCCGCCGCCTATCTCTCTAGACACGGCGTTCACGCCAAGGTCTCCGTCATCGAGCCTGGGGAGGAAGCAGCCGACTTTCACTTGCTGGATCAGGCCAACGCCGACCGGGCTGGGTATTGCGTGATGGGCGCCTACGGCCACAGCCGACTGAACGAAACGCTCTTTGGCGGCGTCACCCGCCGGATGATCGAGGCGGCGCAGTTGCCGCTCGTGCTCGCTCGCTGATTATACTGATCGAGAGAAGGGAAGACCCATGAAGGGCTTCGTCGCAGGTATCAAGTCCCTCGCCGAGGGCAACCGTGACTTTCGCCGAGTGCTCTATACTGGGCAACACTTGCAGCTGGTGCTGATGTCGCTTGAGCCTGGCGATGATATCGGTGAAGAAGTGCATGCCGATCACGACCAGTTTTTCCGCATCGAAAAGGGGAAGGGCGAGATCTGGATCAATGGCATCTGCACCATGGTTCGACACGACGACGCGTTTATTGTCCCCGCCGGCGCTCGCCACAATCTGGTAAATACCGGTGAAAAGACTTTGAAGGTCTACACCATCTACGGCCCGCCGGATCATCGCGACGGCGTGGTTCGCAGAACCAAGAGCGCGGCGATGGCCGAGCCGGAGGCCTTTGATGGACAGACCTCCGAGCCGCGTCCTTGAGCGTGGAAGAAGGGTGGCAAACTGCCAGTGGCAGGATGCACTAGGCGAGAGGCTTGCTCCGAGCCCGCGCGAGGGTGATCCAGCAGAAGACGGGCCAGTCTGTCCCATTCGAGATCACCGAGCCCACGCGAGATGCGTTGGCGGTATGGCTCAAGCTGCGCGGTCGCCGGCAAGATGATTGGCTCTTTCCGAGCCGCAGCCGATCTGGCGACCACATCAGCAAGCGGCAATACGCCAGGCTAGTCGATAAATGGATGTCGATGATCGAGCTCGAACCGCGATCTTACGGGACCCATAGTCTCAGGCGCACCAAGGTCCCGCTGATATATAAGTCGCGCTGATATATAAAAAGACCGTCAACCTGCGCGCCTGCCAGTTGCTACTCGGGTATCGCAAGTTGGAGAGTATGGTCCGGTACCTCGGTATCGAGGTCGACGACGCTCTTGAGATGTCTGAGCAGATCGACCTTTAGACTGCCAATTCCGCCCGTTTAGTGGCGAAACCTCTTGGCACGCCTGGCTCATGAATGTCGTGCTTCTGGAGGCGCGCTAACGGCAGCAAATGGCGCAGCCTTGCCGCGCCGACACCATGATGAGTCAGACAGATCATGTCGGACAATAGCTATACTGCATGCCGCCACAGCTGATGGCGAGAGAGGACCGCACCCTGGCTTTGGGCAAAGCGGCGGGCGTTCGCTAGGACGATTTCCAAACAGGAAACCTAGACTCCAAGGCCGCGCTTTGGAAGAACTCGGTCTGATATCCACGGTCGATAAAATTGGGGGGAGCGAATGCTCGCACGACTGGTCATCGCTTCGATCA
>NZ_PJRS01000027.1 GCF_002858925.1 Caulobacter zeae | reverse complement strand
GATCACGTCAGCACGCGGCAGTACGCCAGGCTCGTCGATAAGTGGGTATCGATGATCGAGCTCGAACCGAGAGCTTACGGCACCCATAGTCTCAGGCGGACCAAGGTTGCGCTGATCTACAAGAAGACCGGCAACTTGCGCGCCTGCCAATTGCTCCTGGGGCACCGCAAGCTGGAGAGCACGGTCCGGTACCTCGGCATTGAGGTCGACGACGCGCTCGAGATGTCTGAGCAGATCGATCTCTGAGCGCCGGTTTGATCGAGCGGAGGCCGCTCGGCGCACCTAGCCTATGAATGTCGCGTTCGTGGAGGTGCGCCAACGTCAGCAACTGGCGCTGCCCGGCCGGGCGACCCAGATGGGTCCCTCCCGGTTCTGATCTGTGGCCTTTGCCGGTGATTGAAGGATCGTGGCCTTTCAGATATTGAGGCGGTGTCGGAAAAGGCAGGCTTGGTCTGGTCAGCCCAAGCCCTTTCGGTAACGAAAGCTCTGGTCTTTGGCTTCGCGCCTGGACTCCCACGGCGAACCCGGACGCTCAACCGAGCGCCCGTCGTTCGTCCGGGCGTCCCAGGACGAGGAACGCTCCGGTCGAACACCATCGACCACGGAGCACTCATGCCTATCCATCCCTCTCTCACCCATGACGTCGTCATCGTCGGCGCGGGCCCGGTCGGGCTCTTTCTTGCCTGCGAACTTGGGATCGCTGGCGTCTCGGTGGCGGTGCTCGAGCAGGCCGCCAATCCGCGCTCTCCGCTGAAGGGAGCACCCTTCGGCATACGCGGCCTCTCGGCCCCGACCCTTGAGGCGCTGCATCGCCGCGGCTTGCTGGACGCGGTCAAAGCCGCACAGCTCGACAATCGATCCTCCCGCGCGGCGTTGGACGCCTCTCACTGGATGCAGCAGCCGCGCCGTCCCGCCGGCCATTTCGCCGGCATACAGTTCTTTCACGAGGACATCGACGCCGCGCGCCTGCCGTTCCGCCTGCCCAGTCCGGCGGGCGTCAACATGCCGGTGGACATGCAGTCGCTGGAGGCGGTTCTGGCCGAGCGGGCCGTCGCCATGGGCGCCGATATCCGCCGCGGCTCCCGTGTGGACCACTTCGAAGCGTCAAAGGACGGCGTGGTGGTCCAGGCTGGCGACGAGCGGCTCTCCGCCCTCTGGCTGGTCGGATGCGACGGCGGGCGCAGCGCCGTGCGCAAGGCCGGCGGCTTCGCATTCGTCGGCACCCATCCGGAGTTCACCGGCTACTCGATCGACGCGGTCCTGGCCGATCCGGAAGCGCTGTCGCCCGGGCGCAACTACACCGCGACCGGCATGTACACCTATGCTCGGCCGGGTGTGATCGCGATGGTCGACTTCGACGGCGGCGCGGCGCACCGGACCCAGGCGCTGACGCTGGACCACGTTCAGAGCGTGCTGCGCCGCGTGTCGGGCGCCGATGTCATCCTTGCCGCGCTGAACCTCGCCACCACCTGGACCGACCGCGCCTTTCAGGCGACCGACTACCGACGGGGACGGGTATTGTTGGCCGGCGACGCTGCGCACATCCACTCGCCCCTCGGCGGCCAGGGGCTGAACCTCGGCCTCGGCGACGCGCTGAACTTGGGGTGGAAACTCGCCGCCGTCATCCGCGGCGAAGCGACCATCGACCTGCTCGACAGCTATGGCGTCGAACGCCGGCCGGAGGGCGCCCGCATCCTCGACTGGTCGCGCGCCCAGGTCGCCCTGATGCGGCCCACCCCAAGCACGCGCGCGCTGGAGACCATCGTCCGTGATCTGATCGCCACCGGCGACGGCGCGACATACTTCGCCGAGAAGGTCTGGAACCTGTCGCTCCGCTACGATCTCGGCGGCGGCCATCCGCTGGTCGGCCGCAGCGTCCCGGATTTCGCTTTCACCAGCGGACCATCGGCCGGCGTACGCTTGCGCGAGGGCAGGGCGCTGCTGCTCGACTTCGCCCCCGGAGCCCCGCTCGCGGCGCTCGTCGCCCCCTGGCTGGGGCGGTTGTCCTATGTCGCCGGCGAGCCTGAGGACCGATTGGGCCTGAGCGCCGTGCTGGTCCGACCGGACGGTTTCGTCGCTTGGGCGAGCGACGAAGACGGGTATGCTGAAGGTCTGCTTCAGGCGCTGATCCGATGGGGCGGCGCGGAGCCGTCCAGCCGGCGACACGAGCTCGGAACGGTCAGCTGAGATGCTGTTGGACGAAGCTGAGGTCGAATTCGTGTCGCAAGCTGAACTCCCAAGCCATGCAGCCTGATCTCAACGCCCTTTCGGTCTTCGCGCTCGTCGCCGAGGAGCGCAGCTTTCGCGCGGCGGCCGACCGTCTCGGCGTCACGCGCTCGGCGGTCAGCCAGACCATGAGCCGCTTGGAGGAGGCGCTGGGGATCGCTCTGGTTCGACGCACGACCCGTAGCGTCAGCCTGACCGAGGAAGGCGAGCGTCTCTACAGGCAGATCGCGCCTTCGCTCGCCGAGATGCGCGCGGCCGTGGAGGCGGCGGGCAGCCTCGATGAGCGGCCGCGTGGGCAATTGCGCCTGGCCGTTTCCTCGATCGCCGAACGCTTTCTTTCGGGACCGTTCCTGGCCAGTTTCGCCAGCGCCCATCCCGACGTGCAGCTGGACGTCAATGTGACCGATGAGGAGTTCGACATCGTCGCCGAGGGCTATGACGCCGGGGTTCGCCTGGGCGAGGTCATCGAGCAGGACATGATCGCCATTGCCGTCGCCAGCGAAGAGCGCCAGCTCGCTGTCTGCGCGCCGGCTTACCGGGATCGCTTCGGGGCGCCTGCCCATCCTCGCGACCTGGCGGCGCACCGGTGCATCGGCTGGCGGCCTACGCCGAAGTCGGCGCCCTACCGCTGGGAGTTCGCCGAGGGCGGCAAGGAGTTCAGTGTATCGGTCGAGCCGGAAATCACCACCAACGACATGGCGTTGATGGTCAAGTTGGCGGTGGCCGGCGCCGGGATCAACTTCGGGATGGAGGAGTGCTTCCGACCTTCTATCGAGCGGGGCGAGCTGGTGCCGCTGCTCGAGGACTTCTGCCCGCGCTTCGCCGGCTTCTATCTCTACTATCCCAACCGCCGGAACATCTCGCCCAAGCTTCGGGCGTTGGTGGAGCACGTTCGGCGCTGGAAGTGATGCTCGCGAAATGCAGACGAGCCGCCTTCCTCCGCCGCGGCCGTTGCCGTCGGCGAGGAAAGCGGCCCGCTGGGCGAGCGGCGGCCCATGCAGCCGTCGCTCGTCGCTAGGAGACCTTCAGAAGGTGCTCGTAGCCCATCATCTCGAAGACCCGCGCGGTTTGCGCCTCGGCCACGTCGTTGATCAGCGGAGCGCCGTAGTCCGAATAGTCGATGACGGTGCGCATGGGCTTTTCGCCCTTGGGGATCGCCAGCACCCGGACGATCTCGTCGGCGACGCCCTGGACGGGCGCGTCGGCGCCGGCCAGGAGCGCGCGCAGGCCAGGCCCGATGTTGTCGAAGTCGCCCTTGAACCGCTCATAGCCCTCGACGACGTCCTGGTCGCCCGGATGGACGGCTGACTGGAAGTGGGCGGTGCCGTCCGGGAAGATGCCCGGCATGACGATCACCGTTTCGACGCCGAAGCGGTTGACCTCGTAAGCCGTGACCTCGGCCAGGGCGTCCAGCGCGTACTTGCCGGTGATGTAGGGCCCCACGAACGGCGTGACGATGCGGGTGATCGTGCTGCCGACATAGAGCAGGACGCCGTCGCCCTGCTTGCGCAACTGGGGCAGGGCGGCGCGGTTGAGCCTGTGGGCGCCCACGACATTGGTGTTGAGGCAGTCGGTCAGCTGCTCGGGCGTGAAGCCCTCGTAGACGCCGATGAAGAGGTGGGCCGCATTGTGGATGACGATGTCGAGGCGGCCATGGTCGGCGACGACCTGATCGACGGCGGCCTGGCAGGAGGCCTCGCTGTGGATGTCCAGGTCGACCACGCGGACATAGCCGCCATGGTCCTGGGCGTAGGTTTCCAGCGCCTCGCGACGGGCCAGGCTGCGCCCGTTGGGATCGCGCACGCCGGCATAGACCGCGTAGCCCTGGCGGATGAGGGTTTGGGCGGTGAGCAGGCCCATGCCCGTTCCTGCGCCCGAGATGATCACCGTTTTCATCGTGTATCTCCTTGATCGCGCTCCAGAAAAGAAGGTGATCGCCAGCCTGGAGGCGTGCGCCAGCGATCCCGGCTCGCGGGGGCTTGAGGTTCGGATTGGTTGGATGTTGAGGAGGCGGCCGGGCGTTTGCCCGGCGAGGGCGACTAGCGTTGCCGGAAGAAGATCATTCCGCCGTGGTGCAGCTCGTCTGGGGTGACGAACTCGCCATCGGCCGTGAACCCGGTGTCGTCCCAGTAGTCGATGTGGTTGGCGTCGACTTCGTATCGCCCGCGATAGGCGCTCTTCCTGGCCCCGCGCGCTTCGTCGTAGCGGCCGTTGGCGAGCAGTTCCTGGCGGATGCGGCCGTCAGCGGTGACCCACATGCCGACATAGGGGTACTGTGCAGCTGCCTGCGGCGTCATGGCCGGCTCCTTTCTGCTGAGGTTTCAGCGCCGGGCCTGCAGCGTCGAGGCGCCGAAGATCAGCTGCTGGGCCATGGGGCGGCCGATGAAGCGGTCGGGGAAGATCGGCGTCGGCGCGCTCGCCGCGGTCAGTCGGGCCAGCTGGCCGTCGTCGAGGGTCACGTCCAGGGCGCCGAAATTGTCCTGCGCCTGCTCCAGCGTGCGCGCGCCCATGATCGGCGAGACGACGGCGGGATTGGCCAGGGTCCAGGCGATGGCCACCTGCGAGCGCGACACGCCCAGTTCCGCGGCGACCTCACCGACGACGTCGGCGATGTCGAGCGAACGCTGATTGAGGTGGCCGGTGGAGGCGATCACGCCCTTGCGGTCGGCCGCGACGTCGGAGCCGTTGTCGTCCGACAAGTCCTCGCGACGGTACTTGCCCGTCAGGATGCCGCCGCCCAGCGGGGACCACGGCATGACGCCCAGGCCCAGCTCGCGCGCCATCGGCATCAGCTCATGCTCGACGGTGCGTTCGACCAGGCTGTACTCGATCTGCAGGGCCACCAGCGGCGCCCAGCCGCGCAGGTCGGCGATCGACTGGAGCTGCGCGACCCGCCAGGCCGGGGTGTTGCAGATGCCTACATAGAGGATCTTGCCGGCCCGCACGAGGTCGTCCAGGGCGCGCAGCACCTCCTCGGGACTGGTGGTGAAGTCCCAGGCGTGGAGGTACATCAGGTCGATCCGGTCGGTGTCGAGCTGGCGCAGGCTAGTCTCGACCGAACGGACCAGATTGTAGCGGTGGTTGCCCCCCGAATTGATGTTCGAGGGATCGCGCGCCATCGTGAACTTGGTGGCGACCACCATCCGTTCGCGCTTGTCCTTGATGAAGCCGCCCAGCATGCGTTCGGACGCGCCGTCCGTGTAGTTGACGGCCGTGTCCACGAAATTGCCCCCGCGATCGACATAGGCGTCAAAGATCCGGCGGGCGTTGGTCTCGTCCGCGCCCCAGCCCCAGTCGGAGCCGAAGGTCATGGTTCCCAGCGCCAGCGGCGATACGCGAAGCCCGGAGCGGCCGAGCAGGCGGTAGTGATCGAGAGCGGTTTTGATGGTCATCGCGATCTCCTTTCGGGAGGTTCGGGGTGGAGGGTTCTTGTGCCGCCGAAGCCGCTGTCGAAACCTAGCCACGCCTCAGTGTCGCGATAAGTCAGCTATTGTTATCCAATGTGGTTAGTTTCTCTAACCAATGCCGACTGGCGGCGCCGGTCTACGCAGCGCGCGGCCGCGCGTCGGGCACGAGCCCAGGCCAGGAGCTGTGGTGGCCGCCCCGCCGCCGTTATCGACCTTTGTATCGGCCGGAGAGGGGAGTTCCTCTTCAGCCCGCCTTGCTGACTTCCCTAACGATGTCGAGGAACGCCCGAAGCGCGGAGGGGACGCTGCGATGTCCCGGATAGTAGACGGCCGCGGCTTCGGTGGCCTGGAGCCACGGCGAGAGCACTTCGCGCAGCTGTCCGGCGGCGAGCGCGGCGGCGGCCGCGGCCTCGACCACATACGCCACGCCGAGGCCACAGACGGCGGCGTCGACCATCAGCTCCTCGTCGTCGAGCACGACGGGCCCGGTCACATCGACTGAAAGCGCTTGGCCGTTTCGCTCGAAATCCCAGCGATAGAGCCTCCCACCGGGCAGCCGGTGGCCGATGCAGAGGTGCGTCTTGAGATCCTCGGGGGTCTTGGGCGAGCCCATGCGACCCAGATAGGCGGGCGACGCCACGCAGACAAATCGCATGGGGCGGGTCAACGGCACGGCGATCATGTCCCGCGGAATGGAGCCGACCAGTCGTACGCCGGCGTCGAAGCCGCCGGCCACGATATCGACCAGCTCGCCCTCGACGACGATGTCTATGCTCACCTCGGGGTGGCGGGCGGCCATCAGCGGGAGCACCTCCCTGACGATCAAGGCCGCGCCAACGCGCGGCGCATTGATCCGCACCGCGCCTGTAACCTCGCCGCGAAAGCCGGCGACGCTTTCGAGAGCGTCGTCCAGCGCACCTAGCACCGGCTTCAGCCGGGCCAGCAGTTCCAGTCCGGCCTGGGTGGGCGCGACGCTGCGGGTCGTCCGGTTGAACAGGCGCACGCCAAGCCGGGCCTCCAGCGCGCGGATCGTATGGCTCAAGGTGGAGGGGGCCGTCGCAAGCTCATCGGCCGCTCGGCGGAAGCTGCGATGGCTGGCGACCGCCACTAAGGCCGTCAGGTCGGTGATCGAAGGGCGCGACATTGATGGCGATTTCACATCAAGGCGTGCTGATTTCAAACTCTAATCAAACAGTCCGCGCTGCCGCATCTAAGCCCCGTCGACGGACTTTCCGCTGTCGGCCGTAGAAAAGGAGCACCTCATGGCCAAGCGCGACGCGATCTTTCCTAACCCCAAGAACGCCCTCAATGACCTTCACCAATACTCGCCGGCGATCCGCTCAGGCGACCTTCTCTTCGTATCCGGCCAGGTCGGCGCACGCGGCGACGGTTCGCCCGAACCGGACTTCGAGGCCCAGGTCCGGCTGGCGTTCGCAAACCTGAAGGCGACGCTGGCGGCGGCCGGATGCGGACTGGACGACATCGTCGATGTGACGAGCTTTCATACCGATCCAGAGAGCCAGTTCGATACGGTCATGGCCGTCAAGAGCGAGGTGTTTCCGCAGGCTCCCTATCCAAACTGGACGGCGCTCGGCGTGACCTGGCTCGCCGGCTTCGACTTCGAGATCAAGGTCATTGCGCGCATCCCTCGATAGCGGGCAGCGAACACGGGCGGGGCCAAGCCGAACAATGCCGGCCTGGCGCCGCGCGCTCGGCGAAAGCGGGCGGAAGAACTGCTTGCCGTAGGGAATTGGCGCTGATCCAACCGCGTCGACATCCCGAGACGCGTTCGGGGACGATCGCTGGCGCCGCCCTGTTCTGGCGCGGAAGCGCCTGATCCTCACGACCCCGATGACGTGACCCTCACGCCGCTGAAATGGGCCAGGGTGCCGGGGCCGATCCAAAGCGCCACGGCCCCCTTGGCGTCGGCGCCGTGCTTGAGGTCGCTGACGATCAGGGTCGGCTGCTCGGCGCCGTCGACATAGAGGCGGGCGTGGGCGCCGACCACGACGATCCGCACATGCGTCCACCGACCAGGCTCGAGATCGACATAGGTCTCGTACTGGGAGGGGGCTTCGGCGCGCAGCCGTTCCCAGGGATAGGCGGGGTGGGAGATGTACTGGACGGCGTGGTTGCGGCGTAACTGGTCTTCGGCCCGCCCGTTGGTGGGACGCAGATAGATGGCCTCGAGCTTGCCCTCGTCGTGCACTCGGAAGGCCAGGCCGACGAAGCCTCTGGCCGTGGCACTGGCCGTGGCGCTGGGGGCGCCGCTTATCCACGCCTCGATGACGCCGTCGCCGAAGGCGGGCGTGTCCAGCATCACCAGCCGGTCGAGCCCCGGGGCGTTTTCCAATGCCGTGGCGCGCAGGGCCGGACGGCCATGATACTCCGTTCGCGCCGTCTCAACGCCGCTGGCCCGGATCGCTCCGGTCTCCAGTCCCGTCCCGACGACGCGCGGCGCGGCGAGGGCCGCCAGGGACCTGGCCGAGGCGATCGACAGCGCCACGCCGCCGATCGCGGCTCGACGGGTTTGAGCATTGCCGGACATTGAAGGCTCTTGGTGGTGGGACGTCGCAGTTTCATGGTCATGCATGGCCGGATCAAGGCCATGCTTGGCGGCGCTCAACCTGATCCGAAGTGAATGGGCATCGCCTTCACTATCCACCTGATCTCAGGCCTGATGAGCGCGCCAACCGCTTGTTCGGCTGGTCGTGTTTGCGCAGGTAGGGCAATGTCTGAAAATGGCGCGACCCGGCCGGCGACGCACACGTTCGAGCCCAGGTCAGGGGGCAAGAGGATAGTCGCATGCTGGCCGAATGCAGGCACTGACCGCTGGCGCCGACGTCGGGCGGTTCCACGCCCAACCCCTCAAAGAAGAGCGTGGACGATTGCCAAAGGTCAGACGGTCGGCACCGTCCCGCCGTCGATGACGAACTCGGCCCCGTGAATCGCGGCGGCGCGGTCCGAGGCCAGGAAGGCGATAAGGTCGGCGACTTCCGACGGCTCGGCGCCGCGTCCGATCGGGATCCCGCCGATCCAGGCCATGACGGCTTGCCGCGCGTCCTCGAACGTGCCGCCATTGGCGGCCTGCATGGTCTTCACCAGATCGACGGCGCCCTCGGTCATGATCCAGCCGGGACAGACGATGTTGATCCGGACACCCTTCGGGCCCAATTCCTTCGAAATGGATTTGCTGTAGGTGCGCAGCGCCGCCTTGGCGGCCGCGTAGGCCGTGGTCGACTCAGGCAGGGGCAGCACCGATTGGGTCGAGGTGACGTGCACTACCGCGCCGCCGCCTCGCTCGATCATTTGGGGGATCAACAGGCGATCGAGCCGAACCGTCGCCAGAAGGTTCAAGTTCAGTTCCGAGAGCCAGAGGTCGTCGGTCAGCGCTGCAAAGCCGCCGGGCGGCATGGCCGACCCGCCGAGGTTATGGGCCAGAATGTCGATCCCGCCGAAGCGCGCGAGCGCCGCCTTGGCCAACGCTTCCCCGCCTTCCGACGTGGTCAGGTCCGCCTCCACGAACTCGACGCCCTCGATGTGCTCCACGGCTGCGCGGGCGGCGGTGATGACACGGGCCCCGCCGGCCACGAACCGTTCGACGGTGGCGCGGCCCAGACCCTTGGTGCCGCCGGTGACGAGCACGCGCTTGCCGGCGAACTCGGTCGGATCAACCTTGCTGGTCATACCGTGATCTCCACGGCCTTGATGGCGTCGCCTTCGAGCGTGAAGCGGTAGGTGAAGCGGATCGGGCTTCCAGGAAACTCGCCATGGGCGGGGCCTTCGACGACGACCAGGCCGTCCTCTTGGCGGGCGCTGTCCGGCGTGAAGATCGCCTTCGCGGGCGCCACGGCTTCTTCCAAGAGGCGACGGATTTCAACGTGGCCGCTGAAGACCTTGCCGTTGTCACGGAGGACGGCGTCCGCCGCGAACGGCCGGAGCATGGCGTCGACATCGAGCCGGGCGTTGGCGGCTACATAGGCCGCGATCGGAGGGGGGAGTTCAAGTGGCATGGGTCATGTCCTGCTGCTGTGCTCTGCAGCAAAGTTAGGCGTGGACATTCATCAGTATAATCGGGACAAAACGGAACGACCTATCACGAATATCGGGACAATGGCGCAGCACAGTCTGACCGAACTTGATGCCGTTCTTATGGTCGCGCGGCGGGGGAAATTCCGTGCGGCGGCCGTTGAACTCGGGGTTTCCACGACGGCGCTCAGCAACGCGATCGGAAAGCTGGAGCAGGCGCTCGGTGTGCGGCTTTTCAACCGCACCACTCGGAGCGTCTCTCTCACCGAGGCCGGGCAACGGTTCGTCGATCAGGTCGCGCCCGCCGTTCGGGAGATTCATGAGGCGATGGAGGCCGCGCGCTCCCAGCAGGCCGCCCCGTCCGGCACCCTGCGCATAAACGCCTTTCCGACGGCGGCGCGCGAGATCTTCGCCTCGCTCATCCTGCCGTTTCAGCGGCTGCACCCCCAGGTCCACATCGACATCGTAACCGAGGGCCGCCTGGTCGACATCGTCGCCGGCGGCTTCGATCTTGGCGTGCGCAGCGCCGACCGGGTGCCGGCAGACATGATCGCCGTGCCGCTTGGCGGCGCTCGGCGCAATGTGGTGGTTGGCTCGCCGAGCTACCTGCAAGCGCGCGGGACGCCAAAGGTGCCGCAGGACCTGGCCGCCCACGCCTGCCTGCGCGTCCGCCTTCCAAACGGCGCCATCCATCGCTGGCCGTTCGAGAAAGACGGCCAGGTGATCCATGTCGACGTCGACGGTGGTTTGACCTTGGACGAAGCGAGCCTCGCCCGCACCGCGGCTCTGGCGTCCGTCGGCCTCATCCTGGCGATGGAGTCCGATGTGCGAGAAGACATCGAGGCGAGGCGACTTGTCACCGTGCTGGACGACTGGACGCCCACGCTGCCGCCCTTGAGCATCTACTATCCAAGCCGGCGTAATCCGACCGCTGCGTTCAAGGCGTTCATCGACTTCGTAAGGCGGCAAGGCGGATCGACGGGCGGCGGTTAGCTTCACCGAGCGCCTGGATGAGGGGGCGGCGGTGGATGAGTTTTCGGCCTTAAGGCGGAGCTCCCAATCTCCAGCATCGGGCGATCTCGCCTCCGCTGAGTGTCGGGTTGCCGAGGGGGCTCCAAGGGCAGCTCATGGCGCTGGCAGGACCGTCAAGCGGTTGGCCCCTGACGCTTTGGAGTAGCGGACTTCAACCAAAGAAAGAGGGGCCCGAAGGCCCCTCGAAGTTAGCGTCCGCTAGGCGCGATGATCAGTATTCCATCGCCGGAACCGGAGCCGGCGCGACGTCCTTGGGCGCCTCGGCAATCAAGGCCTCGGTGGTGATCAGCAGCGAGGCGACCGAGGCGGCGTCCTGCAGGGCCGTGCGCACCACCTTGGCCGGGTCGATGACCCCGGCCTTCACCAGGTCCTGGTACTCGCCGGTCGCGGCGTTGAAGCCCCAGCTGTAGTCGGTCTTCTCCAGGAGTTTGCCGACGACGTACGAGGCGTCCTCGCCGGCATTGGCGACGATCTGGCGGGCTGGGGCCTGCAGGGCGCGGCGCACGATATCGAGACCAGCCTTCTGATCGTCATTGGCCGGCTTGACGCCGTCCAGGGCCTTTAGGGCGCGCAGCAGGGCCACGCCCCCGCCGGGCAGGATGCCTTCCTCGACGGCCGCGCGGGTGGCGTGCAGGGCGTCGTCGACGCGGTCCTTCTTTTCCTTGACCTCGACCTCGGTCGCCCCGCCGACGCGCACCACGGCCACGCCGCGGGCGAGCTTGGCCAGGCGTTCCTGCAGCTTCTCGCGGTCGTAGTCGGAGGTGGTGTCCTCGATCTGCCTGCGAATCTGGGCGACGCGAGCATCGATCTCGCCGCGCTGGCCCGCCCCGTCGACGATGGTGGTGTTGTCCTTGTCGATCGTGACCTTCTTGGCCCGGCCGAGCATCTCGACGGTGATGTTCTCCAGCTTGGTTCCCAGCTCCTCGGAGACCACATTGCCGGCGGTCAGCACCGCGATGTCCTCGAGCATGGCCTTGCGGCGATCGCCAAAGCCCGGAGCCTTGACGGCCGCGACTTTCAGGCCGCCGCGCAGCTTGTTGACCACCAGGGTGGCCAGGGCCTCGCCCTCGACGTCCTCGGCGATGATCAGCAGCGGGCGGCCGGACTGCACGACCTTCTCCAGTAGCGGCACAAGCGCGGCCAGGTTCGAGAGCTTCTTCTCGTGGATCAGAATGTACGGGTCGTCGAGCTCGACGCGGAGCTTGTCGTTGTTGGTCACGAAATACGGGCTGATATAGCCGCGGTCGAACTGCATGCCTTCCACCACCTCCAGCTCGGTGGCCAGGCTCTTGGCTTCCTCGACCGTGATCACGCCCTCGTTGCCGACCTTTTCCATAGCCTCGGCCAAGATGCGGCCGATCTCCTCATCGCCATTGGCCGAGATGGTCCCGACCTGGGCGATCTCGGTGTTGGCGCTGATCTTGCGCGCGTGGCTCTTGAGATCGGCCACCACGGCGCCGACCCCCAGGTCGATGCCGCGCTTGAGATCCATCGGGTTCATGCCGGCCGCCACGGCCTTGGAGCCTTCACGGACGATGGCTTGGGCCAGCACAGTGGCGGTCGTGGTGCCGTCGCCGGCCAGATCGTTGGTTTTGGAGGCCACCTCGCGCAGCATTTGCGCGCCCATGTTCTCGAACTTGTCCTTCAGTTCGATTTCCTTGGCGACGCTGACGCCGTCCTTGGTGATGCGCGGGGCGCCGAAACTCTTGTCGATGACGACGTTGCGGCCCTTGGGGCCCAGGGTGACCTTGACCGCATCGGCCAGGATGTCGACGCCACGCAGCATGCGGTCGCGCGCGTCGGATGAGAACTTTACTTCCTTGGCAGCCATGGTTCCTACTCCTCTCGGTTGGGCTGTCAGTGGACGGAAATGGGATGGCGAATTAGGCGGCCTTCTTGAGCGTCGCCTCCGTCTCCAGAACGCCGAGGATATCGCTCTCCTTCATGATCAGCAGGTCCTCGCCATCGATCTTGATCTCCGTGCCGGACCACTTGCCGAACAGGACGCGATCGCCGGCCTTGAGGTCCAGCGCGACCAGCTTGCCGGCGTCATCGCGGGCGCCGGGGCCGACGGCGACCACCTGGCCCTGCTGGGGCTTTTCCTTGGCGGTGTCGGGGATGATGATGCCGCCCGAGGTCTTCTCCTCGGCCTCGATGCGGCGGACGACCACACGGTCGTGCAAGGGGCGGAAATGCATGCATAACCTCCAGATGCAAAACAGAATGTGATGGGTCCACCGGGCTCGCACCTAGCGGACGGACGTCAAGCTAGGCGGCGCCGAAGAGGCTTCAAGAGCCCGCGGTGAAAATTTTTCGACGGGGTTGGATCCGCCCCTGGCGGCCGTTTGCGATGGTCCCTGACGGCTTGACGCTTCCAGCGCCTGGGCCAAAAAATCAGCGCACGCGAATGCGCGTGATCGGCGTTCGCTGACGGGAAAGGATCAAAGAACAGGAGGTTCGATTTGCCCCGCGCCCGTGTCTCTAACGCCAAGCGCCTGGTCGCTATCGCCTGAGGACGCCGCCCATGGACAGGGATTTTCTCAAGCAGCTCGACGGCTACGGCCTGGCGACCGCCCAAATCCACTACTATCGGCTCGACTATCCGGCCGTGCTTCAGCTCTACGTCTGGCAGGAATACGACCTTGCTCCGCGCTTTCCCATGCTGCAGGCCTTTCTCGACCATTGGCGGCGCGAGATCGAAGCCGCGCTGCACTCGGTCCAGGTCGCCCACCATCGATTGATCGGTCCGTCGGAGTGGCGAGCCGTCAATGGCGTGATCTCGCTGCATTAGCCCCCGGCAAGCCATGCGCGGTGGCTCGGCTCCGCCTTGGCTTTGGGCCCGGTGACACCTTGGTTCACGGATCGAAAAATTTCTGATGCGAGCGTCTTGACGCGTTTCGGCCGTGTCCTAATTCATCGCCTGCTTGCCGGGCGCCGACAGGGCCTGGCCCTGGGGCGCATAGCGCGTGGCTCGGCGCCCCTCACGTCCAACTTGCTTTCGAGGAGATGGAAATGAGCACTGTTTTTGATTTCAGCCCTCTCTACAGCTCCATGATCGGTGTGGATCGCATGGTCGATCTCGTCGAGACCGCGCTCCGCACCGAGGCGAGCGCCAGCTATCCTCCGTTCGACATCGAGAAAACCGGCGAGACCGCCTACCGCATTTCGCTGGCGGTCGCGGGCTTCGCGCCGAAGGATCTCGAGGTCGTGGCCCAGCCGAACCTCCTGGTGATCAAGGGCCGAAGGGCGGCGAACGAAGACCAGGGCGCGCGAACCTTCCTTCACCAGGGCCTGGCCCACCGCGCGTTCGAGCGCCGGTTCGAGCTGGCCGACTATGTCGTGGTCAAGGACGCCGTCCATGCCCATGGCGTCTTGTCGATCGATCTGGTCCGCGAGGTGCCCGAGGCCTTGAAGCCCAAGCAGATTGCGATCGGGGTCGGCGCGCGCCAGCAGGCGCTGGAGCTCAAGCCGGCCAAGACGCGCAAGGCCGCGTAAGGAGCTGGCCATGCGCACGCATACCCATGCGAAAGATCGGGCTCGGCCATGGCCCGTTCGGCCGGCGGTCGGCTTCCTCCACCCCTTGGAGGTGCTGAAGGATCAGGATCTCGATCTCGCCGAAAAGCGCGAAATCCTGGCGGCCTGGGCTTCCGATGCGAGCGCGGTCGAGCATCGGCCCAGTCAGAGATGGCTCTTGGGAACGCCCGCGCCTGTGCCGCTCAGCGAGGTCCTGTCCGCGCTGCGCCGCCTGGACCGCGACCTGTTCTCTTGAGTTGGGGCGGGCGGCCGGCCAGCCGATGGTCGGCCGCCACTTCGCTCCGCTCGCTGCTTTGCGTTATGATCATGCCTTGTTTCATCTTTGTCGAGCCGTCGAGCGACGGCTGGATCGTTCGCGGCGACTTCCGCGACAGTCCCCTGCAGTTCACCACCGGCGCCCGGGCCGAGCAGGCCGCGCGTGACTTGGCGCATCGCCTGGCGGACGCCGGCGAGCCTGTGGTCTTGGAGATTCGCCTGCGCGATGGCGCGCGCGCCGGCCGGTTCCTGTTTCCACCTCACGCGGCGGACACGGAAGCGGGCTTGGCACTGCGCGCTTAGCTAGGCCGCAAGCGACTCAGCCGTCGCCCGCATTCGCCTTAGGGCGGCGGCAAGGTCTGAAAGCGCCAAGGCGAAGGGCGACCCATTGCGGAGCGATTTCTGAGCCTCGGACCATTGCCCGCGATTGATTTGGTCGGCAACCAAACCCGCCTGCTGGTGGAAGGCCCGATGGTTTTCCAGCAAGCCTAGGAAGGCATGGTTGCCGGCCCAACGCCGGGCGCCCTCGCCGTGGATCCAGCAGCCGGTGGGGCAGTGACGATCCGATCGCAAGGCGGCCAAATCGATCGGTTGTCGCTCGCTCAGAGCCGCGACGAGCGCTTCGCGGATGTGGTGATGGTTGTGTGCGTGTTCCTGAAAATCCATGACCAAACCTCTCGGCTCAATCCAATGCGGGGGTTTTCGCGCAGGATGGTTGCCGGTTGGTTTTCGCTGGATCGCTGTCCACAGTTTTTGATGGTCTGATGCACGGCCCTTCTCTCGATCGCGCAGTGATTTCCCCCTGGCGAAACGTCGCGCTGTCAGATGGCGGCGGAAGGTCCAGTTCCTGGAGGTGCATCAAGGGCAGCAACTGGCGCAGCCTTGCCACGCCGACACCAGGATGAGTCAGACAGATCATGTCGGACAATAGCTATACTGCATGCCGCCACAGCTGATGGCGAGAGAGGACCGCACCCCGGCTTTGGGCAAAACGGCGGGCGTAGCTAGGACGATTTCCCAACAGGAAACCTAGACTCCAAGGCCGCGCTTTGGAAGAACTCGGTCTGATATCCACGGTCGATAAAATTGGGGGGAGCGAATGCTCGCACGACTGGTCATCGCTTCGATCA
>NZ_PJRS01000049.1 GCF_002858925.1 Caulobacter zeae | reverse complement strand
GGGCCTTTCCGCCCAGCGCGGAACCATCGCCCCCGGCATGGCCGCCGACCTCGTCCTGCTGGACGACCAGCGCAACGTCATCCGGACCTGGATCGACGGGCAGGGCTAGGTCGGGATCGGCAGGGCCGTCGTGAACTTGATCTGCTCCATCGCGAAGCTGGACGACACGTCGGTCAGCGGCGCGGTGGCGATCAGCCGCTTGTAGAACCGGTCGTAGGCGGCGATGTCCTTGACCACCACCTTCAGCAGGTAGTCGACCTCGCCGGCCATCCGGTAGAACTCGACCACCTCGGGCAGGGCGCCCGCGCCCTTGGCGAAGGTTTCCAGCCAGCCCTCGTCGTGGCGGCCGGTCTTGACCGCCACGAACACCGTCAGCGGCAGGTCGAGGGCCTCGCGGTCGAGCAGGGCGACGCGGGCGGTGATGACGCCGGTGTCCTGCAGGCGCTTGAGGCGTTTCCAGCACGGGGTCTGCGACAGGCCCACCCGCTCGGCCAGCTCGGCGATCGAGACGGTGGCGTCCTCCTGGAGGATGGCGAGCAGGCGGCGGTCGATGGAATCGAGATCGATCATCTCGCTTCTTCGCATATCGGAGATGGGAATTCTCCCAGCCTGCGCCGAGCCGCCAAGATCGACAATGTCTTTCTCGCCAAGGCGGCGCATCCTCGCAGACCTCGATCGAGGAGGGACCCGCGATGCTCGAGCTCTTCACCCGTCACCCCAAACAGGTCGGCGAGACCTATGGCGAGCATTTCGCCATGGCCTGGAGCTTTGGCCTGCCGATGGTGGCCGCGGGCCTGGCCTGCCTGGTCCACGGGATCCTGCCCTTCGCGTTCGAGCGCACCGGCAGCAATTGCGTGAAGACGCTGCACGCCCGCATGAAGGGCCGCGGCGCCCCGACGCCGACGCCGGCGCCGATCAGCTTCCAGGCCTTCGACGCCGCCATCTGAACCGACGATCCTTCGGTTCGAAGCCGCCCAAACCGGCGTTTCGTCCGTGAAGGGCGCATTTTCGCCCCCCCGCCGAATATCCGTCGTCTTTGCGCCCTGCCCCCTTGGCGGGTCGCCGATCCCCGGCCATGGTCCCCCGGCAGTCGGGAGGACAAGCATGAGTTTCTGGACGCGCCGCAAGGCGATCGACACGGCGCACGCCGGCCATGACGGCCCGGCGCTGAAGAAGACCCTGAGTTGGCCGCACCTGGTGGCCCTGGGGGTCGGCGCCATCGTCGGCACCGGCATCTACACCCTGACCGGCGTCGGCGCGGGCCTGGCCGGTCCCGGCGTGATCCTGTCCTTCCTGATCGCCGGCGCGGTCTGCGCCTGCGCGGCGCTGTGCTACGCCGAACTGTCGACGATGATCCCGGCCTCGGGCAGCGCCTACACCTACAGCTACGTCGCCATGGGCGAGCCGGTGGCCTGGGTGATCGGCTGGAGCCTGATCCTCGAATACACCCTGGTCTGCGCCGCCGTGGCGGTGGGCTGGTCGGCCCACGCCCAGGGGCTGTTCAAGATGATCGGCACGCCCGACTTCCTGCTGGCCGGCCCGCACGCCGGCGGCCTCGTCAACCTGCCGGCCGTAATCATCTCGATGGCCGTGGCCGGCCTGCTGGCGCTCGGCACCCGCGAGAGCGCCACGGTCAACATGGTGCTGGTGGTGATCAAGATCGCCGCCCTGGCCGTGTTCGTCGCCCTCTGCCTGCCGGCCTTCGACGCCAGCCACTTCACGCCCTTCATGCCCAAGGGTTTCGCGGCCAATGCAGGCCCCGACGGGGTCAAGGTCGGCGTCATGGCCGCCGCCAGCCTGATCTTCTTCGCCTTCTACGGCTTCGACGCGGTGTCGACCGCCGCCGAGGAGACCAAGAACCCCAAGCGCGACCTGACCATCGGCATCGTCGGCTCGATGGCCGCCTGCACGGCGATCTACATGATCGTCGCCGCCGTCTCGATCGGCGCCTCGCGCACCGAGGTGTTCTCGGCCAGCGAAGCGCCGCTGGTCTTCATCCTGGAAACCCTCAAGCACCCGAAGATCGCCGCCGGCGTCGCCCTGGCCGCCGTCATCGCCCTGCCGACCGTGATCCTGGCCTTCATGTACGGCCAGAGCCGCATCTTCTTCGTCATGGCCCGCGACGGCCTGCTGCCCCGCGCCCTGTCGCGGGTGAACGCCAAGACCGGCACCCCGGTGCTGATGACCCTGCTGACCGGCGTGCTGGCGGCGGTGCTGTCGGGTCTCTTGCCGCTGAAGGAGATCGCCGAGCTGGCCAACGCCGGCACCCTGGCCGCCTTCATCGCCGTCGGCGCCTCGGTGATCGTGCTGCGCCTGCGCGAGCCTGGCCGCCAGCGGGTGTTCTCGACCCCGGCCTGGCCGGTGGTGACCGGCGGCGCGATCCTGGGCTGCCTCTATCTGTTCGCCAGCCTCCCGGCCAAGACGCAGCACTACTTCCTCTACGCCCAGTTGATCGGGCTCGCGATCTACTTCCTTTATGGCGTGCGACGCAGTGTCCTGGCGCAAGGTTCGCCCCCTACGAAGTAACGTGGGCGCGGGGCGGGCCGGAGGGGTTTCGATGACCAATCTCGACCGCGTCCAGCGCATCTGGCCTACCGCGCTCGTGCTGGGCGCGGCCCTGCTGGTCACCGCGTGCGGGGGCGGTGGCGGCGGAGGCGGCCCCTCCACGGGCGTGACCACGCCTCCACCGCCTCCACCGCCTCCTCCTCCTCCGCCTCCGCCGCCACCGCCCCCGAGCGTCTCGAGCACGGAGTACCAGCGCAGCTGGGGCCTGGCGGCCATCCACGCCAACGTCGCCTATGACGCCGGCTATACCGGGTCCGGCGTGACGGTCGCGGTCGTCGACACCGGCGTCGACCCGTCACAGCCGGACCTGGCGGGCCGCCTTTCGGCGGCCTCCACCGACATCGTCGCCGGACGCAACACCCCGTTCGACACCAGCCGCCACGGCACCCGCTCGGCCGGGATCATCGCCTCCAACTTCAACGGCGCGGGCACGATCGGCGTGGCCTACGGCTCGACCATCCTGTCCATCCGCGCCGACACCGCCTCGACCAATCCCAACTGCGAAGACTGCATCTTCGGCTCGACCAACCTGGCGCGCGCCATCGACTACGCCGTCGCCAACGGGGCCAAGGTGATCAACCTGTCGCTGGGCGGCGAGACCCAGTTGGGCCCGACCTTCGAGGCGGCCCTGGCCCGCGCCACGGCGGCGGGCGTCGTCGTCGCCGCGGCCTCCGGCAACGAAGGCCTGGCCGATCCCGGCTGGCCGGCCCGCTACGCCGTCGATCCGCGCTATGCCGGCTCGGTGCTGGCCGTGGGATCGGTCTCCCGCGCCGGGACGATGTCCAGCTTCTCCAACCGCGCCGGCGTCGCCGCCGAGGGCTATATCGTGGCCCCCGGCGAGGACGTGATCACCGACTGCGACGGCGCGAGCTGCTGGCGGATCTCGGGCACCTCGTTCGCCGCCCCGCATGTCTCCGGCGCCCTGGCCCTGCTGCTGCAGGCCTTCCCCAACATCTCCGGCCGCGACGCGGTGTCGATCCTGCTGCGCACCGCCGCCGACCTTGGGACCACCGGCACGGACTCCACCTACGGCCGCGGCTCGCTGGACCTGACCCGGGCCTTCCAGCCGGTGGGGACCAGCAGCCTGGCGACCGGCGACGGCGCGGCGGTGGTCCTCGACGACGGCCCGGCCCCGGGCGCCAACCTGGCCGGCTCGTTCGGCAACGCCCTGGCCCGCACCACCGCCCTGACCACCGTGCTGACCGACGACTATCACCGTCGCTTCGTGGTCGACCTGGCCGGAACCGTGCCGTCGGCCTCGCGCCGGGGCGTCGGCGACCTGCCGCCAGCCGCCGCCTCCAGCTCGGTCGTGCTGGGCGGACCTGCCCTGGCCGGCGCGCAACTGGCCTTCAGCGCCGAGGCGCCCCTCTTCGAGGACATGCCCAGCGCCAGCCCGCCCGACCTGTTGCTGGTGCCCCAGCCCATGCGTTCGGCGCGAATGCAGGCGGCGTTCGGGCGCTTCAGCTTCTCGACCTGGAAAGGCGAGGGCGGCGCGCCCGCCCCGGCCGGCCCCGAGGGCCGCGACGCCTTCCGCATGGTCGCCCGCCCCGACCAGACCGTGCAGGCCGCCGTGCGCCTGGGCCGCTTCGCCTTCAGCGCCGAGCAGGGCGAGGCCGAGCGCCGCCTGCCCCTCCAGACCAACGCGATCAAGGCCTCGCGCTATGTCGCGGCCACCGGCCAGACCGCCGTCGGCGGCGGGGTGCTGAGCCTCACGGCCGGCACGCTGGACGAGCCGCTGGGCCCGCTGGGCTCGTTCCTGGCCCCGGGCTCGACCTTCGCCCTGCCCTCGACCACCCGCTTCACGGCGGCGGCCTTCGACATCTCGCCGCGCCCCGGCGTCAGCCTGCGGGCCGAGGCCTCGATGGGCCGCATGGACGCCCAGGGCGGCCTGCTGGCCCTGGACGGCGCGGTCAGCGGCGCCTGGCGGCTGGCGGCGGCGGCCGACTGCGGCCTGATTGGCTGGTCCTGCGCCCAGCTGACCTTCGAGGTCAGCCAGCCCCTGCGCATCGAGGCCGGCGCCTTCACCACCACCCTGGCCGACGCCCCGCTGTCCTACGAGGACCCGCTGACCTATTCGACGCGGCGGTTCAGCGCCTCGCCGGACGGGCGCGAGATCGACCTGCGGCTGGGCCTGGAGAAGGCCCTGGGCGGCGAGCGACGCCTGACGGTGCGCGGCGGGGTGGCGCTGCAGCCCGGCCACGACGCCTCGGCCGATCCGGAGCTCAACCTGTCGGCCACCTATCGCGCCCGCTTCTGACGGGCCTTCCATTCCGCCGCGCGCCGGCTAAAGTCGGCGAATAAAACGATCGTTTGACGCGACGGAACAACAGGAAGGAACCGCCATGGCCCTCGACCGCGAGACCCGCGACCAGCTGCTCGACATGGTCGCCCGCTTCGTGGCCGAACGCCTGCGGCCGATCGAGGCCCAGGTGGCCGAGAACGACGCCGTGCCCGACGCCGTGATCGCCGAGATGCGCGACCTGGGGCTCTTTGGCCTGTCGATCCCCGAGGCGTACGGCGGCCTTGGCCTGTCGATGGAGGACGAGGCGCTGACAGCCATCGAGCTGGGCCGGGCCTCGCCGGCCTTCCGCTCGGTGTTCGGCACCAATGTCGGCATCGGCAGCCAGGGCCTGGTGATGTTCGGAACCGAGGCCCAGAAGGCCAAATGGCTGCCGGGCATCGCCTCGGGCGAGACCGTCACCTCCTTCGCCCTGACCGAGCCGGAGGCCGGCTCCGACAGCGCCTCGGTGCAGACGCGGGCGGTGCGCGACGGCGACGACTATGTGCTGACCGGCTCCAAGCGCTTCATCACCAACGCCGGCAAGGCCTCGCTGTTCACGGTGATGGCCCGCACCGATCCCGACGCGAAGGGCGGCTCGGGCGTCTCGGCCTTCCTGGTCCCCGCCGGACTGCCTGGCCTGCATGTGGGCAAGGCCGAGAAGAAGATGGGCCAGCAGGGCGCCCACATCCACGACGTCACATTCGACGGCGTGCGCGTGCCGGCCGAGAACCGCCTGGGCGCCGAGGGCGAGGGCTTCAAGGTGGCCATGCAGGTGCTCGACCGCGGCCGCCTGCACATCGCCGCCGTCTGCGTGGGCGTGGCCGAGCGGCTGATCGCCGACTGCGTGGCCTATGCGTCCGAGCGCAAGCAGTTCGGCCAGCCGATCGCCAGCTTCCAGCTGATCCAGGCGATGCTCGCCGACAGCAAGACCGAAGCCCTGGCCGCCCGCGCCCTGGTGCTGGAAACCGCCCGCAAGCGCGACGCCGGCGAAAGCGTGACCCTGGAGGCGGCGGCCGCCAAGCTGTTCGCCTCGGAAATGGTCGGCCGCGTCGCCGACCGGGCAGTGCAGATCTTCGGCGGGGCCGGCTATGTCGCCGACTACGGCATCGAGCGGCTGTATCGCGATGTCCGTATTTTCCGGATTTACGAGGGCACCAGCCAGATCCAGCAACTCGTCATCGCCCGGGAAACACTTCGTCGCGGCGGATAGCCGCAAGCATAAGCCGGTAGAGTGCGACGACCTGACGCGCTTAAAACGGGAAAAGTTGTTGGCGCATTAACCACAGGCCGCGAGAGTGAACCTCGATATCTCAATCGGGGAAGCGGCAGATGAGCCAGGACTATGCACTGAGTGACCGCGTTGCGTTCATGGGTCTCGACAATCGAGCCCGTGCGGCCCTGCGGGCTCTGCGTCCGCTCATCGAGAAGGAAATCGGCCCGGCGCTGAAGGGCTTCTACGACCGCGTCAAGGCCACGCCCGAGACCCGCAAGTTCTTCGGCGACGAGCGCCACATGGATGCGGCCGGCAATCGCCAGAAGTCGCACTGGTCGGTGATCGCCGAGGCCGACTTCAGCGACACCTACGTCAAGGCCGTGCGCGCCATCGGCGAGACCCACGCCCGCATCGGCCTGGAGCCGCGCTGGTACATCGGCGGCTACGCCCTGGTCAGCGAGCACCTGATGCGCTCGGCCATCCGCGAGGTCTGGCCCAAGGGCTTCATGGCCAAGGCCGACGGCGCCGAAAAGGCCGGCGATGCGGTCTCGGCCCTGATGAAGGCGGTCATGCTCGACATGGACTTCGCCATCTCGATCTATCTGGAGACCATCGAGGCCGAGCGTAAGCGCCTGGAAGAGGTGCGCCTGGCCAACGAACGCAGCCAGACCGCCGTGGTCCAGGCTCTGGGCGAAGCCCTGTCGCGCCTGGCCGAAGGCGACCTGGCCTCGCGGCTCGACATCGAGGTCACCTCCGACTTCCAGAAGCTGAAGGGCGACTTCAACGCCGCCGTGGCGACCCTGGAGGAGGCCATGGCCGCCGTATCCGCCGCCACCGACGGCATCCGCTCGGGCACCGACGAGATCGGCGTCGCCGCCGACGACCTGTCGCGCCGCACCGAACAGCAGGCCGCCAGCCTGGAAGAAACCGCCGCCGCCCTCGACGAGATCACCGCCACGGTGAAACGCGCCGCCGCCGGCGCCCGCCAGGCCTCCGACGTGGTGGCCGAGGCCAAGACCGACGCCGAGCGCTCGGGCGTGGTCGTCACCGACGCCGTCGCCGCCATGGGCGAGATCGAAACCAGCTCCCGCGAGATCAGCAACATCATCGGGGTGATCGACGAGATCGCCTTCCAGACCAACCTTCTGGCCCTCAACGCCGGCGTCGAGGCCGCGCGGGCGGGCGACGCGGGCAAGGGCTTCGCGGTCGTGGCCTCGGAAGTGCGGGCCCTGGCCCAGCGCTCGGCCGAAGCGGCCAAGGAGATCAAGGCCCTGATCGGCGCCTCTTCCAAGCAGGTCGAGGCGGGCGTGGCCCTGGTCGGCCAGACCGGCGAGGCCCTGCGCGGCATCGTCGTCAAGGTGGCCGAGATCGACGCCCTGGTCGGCGAGATCTCGTCCTCGGCCCAGGAACAGTCGAGCGGCCTCGCCCAGGTCAACATCGCCGTCAACCAGATGGACCAGGTCACCCAGCAGAACGCGGCCATGGTCGAGCAGACCACCGCCGCGACCCATTCGCTGAAGGGCCAGTCCAACGAGCTGACCCGCCTGGTCGGCGGCTTCAGGACCTCCCGCCAGGCGGCGCCGGCCCAGGCCGCCCGTCCGGCGCCTCGACCGGCCGCGCCCCGCGTGGCCTCCCGTCCCGGCGCACACCGCGGCTCGGCCGCCGTCGCCATCGACCAGGACTGGGAAGAGTACTGAATTCTGTGCGGTCGGGGCGCGGCTTAGCGTAACGCGCTCCGATCCGTTTCTTCGCGCGTCTCCTCACCTGACCCGCCACGAGGCGGGTCTTTTTCTTGGGGCGCGTATTCTTGGAGGACGTGGGGCGTTACTTTGAGACGCCAGTGTCCAGACAGCAAAACGCCCCCGCCGATCCGGCCGTGGCGCGTCCCGTGCGGGATGCGCCGGCCTGGACCAGCGGAGGCGTTTGAAACCCCTCTGGGAAGGCGCGTAAGTCTTACGCGCCGCCCGGGAAGCGGAACGGAACCTTCACGGTGCCGGTCTTGGCGCCCATCGGCAGCTTCTCGGCGATGCACATGGCCGCCTTGTCGAAGCCCTTGCCGGCCGCGCTGTTGTCGACAACCTTGCAGCCCGAGAGCTTGCCGGCGTCGGCGGTGCACTCAAGCATCACCTGGGCGGCGTCCTTGGTGTTGGCGAACTGCTGAAGGCAGCGGCCCATTTGGTCTTCGAAACCGCCGGCGGCCGAAGCGGCCTGAGCGACGAAAAAGCTGCCGGCGATTCCCGCGGCAATAGCGATCGGATATTTCATCCCGCTGCTCCTAGTATTTTTTGTTCGTCCGTTGGACGTTGCGCCAACCGGACGCCTGCACCTTTTCGCAGCCGCAAGTTAAGATAGTCTGAGTCACCGAAAGATAATCGATATTTACTTATCGATAACCATAATGACTTGTGAATGGCGCCAAGCCGCCACATTCCCCCTACTCTAGACTCAAATATGCGCGCGTACGCACACATCGATACGGGTGCGACAGGGGGTGCGACAGGGTGCGGCCATCATCCTTAACCAAAGTCAGGAAGAATTAGGAATCTATCGTGATGATCACCTCACATTGCGGACGGTCCGTGGGCACGGCCGTCTCTTGGAGGGGATTTGTCATGAAGCGCTTTCGACTCGTCGATCTGCCGTTGATCATAAAAATCGGCTTCGCGCCGGCCTTCGCACTGCTGATGCTGGCGGCCATGGCCGTGGGGTCCATCGTCGTGCAGAAGAGCCAGTCGGCGGCGCTGCAGCAGGTCGTCGAGACCGACATGCGCACCAACAGCGAGATCCAGTCGCTGTCGCGCCGCATTACCGACTCCCACGGCAAGCTCTACCAGATCCTGGCCTCCAAGGCCGACCCGATGGCCGCTCCCGCCGGTCCGCGCATCACCGAACTGCTCGCCGAGTTCGACACTCTGGGCAAGGAAATGAAGGGCCTCTCCGCCCGTCTTCCGGCCTCCGAGCGTCCGAAGATCGACGCCCTGGTCAAAGCGCTGGCCGAGTGCCGCAGCGCCGTCGACACCGTCAGCGGCATGGTCGACGTCGACGCGGGCATGGCGATGAGCTTCGCCGGCAGCTTCGAAGACCAGTACGTCAAGATGGCCGCGCAGTTGCAGAAGGTGGTCGACGACGCCGCCAGCCGCGCCAAGACGCAGGCCGCCAAGCGCCAGGCCGAGGCCGCCGCCTCGATCAGCATCACCATCATCCTCTCGCTCATCACCCTGGCCGCCGTCGGCGTCCTGGCCTTCATGACCGTGATGACGACCCGCAAGTCGATCTCCGACATCGCCGGCGCCACCGAGAAGCTCTCCAAGGGCGACAACGGCATCGACCTGGAACGCCTGACTCGTGGGGACGAGCTGGGCGCGATCGTGCGTTCGCTGAAGGTCTTCCGCGACAACCAGCTGCACCTGGAGCAGCTGCGCGCCGAGCAGGAGAAGTCGGCCGCCCTGACCGCCGACGAGCGTCGCGCCAAGGAGCAGGCCGCCGCCGCCGCCGCCCGCGAGAGCGCCCTGGTGGTCAGCTCGCTGGCTGAGGGCCTGGAGCGTCTGGCCCAGGGCGACCTGACCTTCCGCGTCACCGCCAACTTCCCGGGCGAGTACGCCAAGCTGAAGGACGACTTCAACGGCGCCATCGCCCAGCTGCAGGACACCGTGAAGGTCATCACGGCCTCGACCGACGGCCTGCGCACCGGCGCCGACGAAATCGCCCACGCCTCCGACGACCTGTCGCGCCGCACCGAGCAGCAGGCCGCCAGCCTGGAAGAGACCGCCGCCGCCCTCGACGAGCTGACCGCAACCGTGCGCCGCACGGCCTCGGGCGCCCGCCAGGCCTCGGACGTCGTCTCCACCACCCGTGGCGAAGCGACGCATTCCGGCCAGGTCGTCCATCAGGCAGTGTCCGCGATGGGCGAAATCGAAAATTCCTCCAAGCAGATCAGCCAGATCATCGGCGTGATCGACGAGATCGCCTTCCAGACCAACCTCCTGGCGCTCAACGCCGGGGTGGAGGCCGCCCGGGCGGGCGAAGCGGGACGTGGTTTCGCGGTGGTCGCCCAGGAAGTCCGCGCGCTCGCCCAGCGCTCGGCCGAGGCCGCCAAGGAGATCAAGACCCTGATCTCGTCGTCGACCCAGCAGGTCTCGGCGGGCGTGTCGCTGGTCGGCCAGACCGGCGAGGCCCTGCAGCGGATCGTGGCGAAGGTCGGCGAGATCGACGCCCTGGTCACCGAGATCGCCGCCTCGGCGGCCGAGCAGGCGACCGGCCTCAACGAAGTCAACACCGCCGTCAACCAGATGGATCAGGTGACCCAACAGAACGCCGCCATGGTCGAGCAATCGACCGCCGCGACGCACTCGCTGAAGGGCGAGACCGCGGAGCTGGTGCGCCTGATCGGTCGCTTCCGTGTGGGCGAGGGTTCGGCCCAACGCTTTGAACGCCCGCGCGAAGCCGACGCCCATGTCGACTCGCCGGCCCGCAACCCCGTCGCCGAGCAACGCGCCCGGCTCGGCGCCTTCGCCCGGCCCGGCCGTGGTGGAGCCGCCGCAGCGGCCGCCCCGGTCAGCGACGGCTGGGAGGAGTTTTGATGACTGTGCTTTCGCTGCCCGAAACGCTTGATCTGAAGGCGTCGGGTCCCCTCAAGGCGGCGTTCCTGGAACGTCGCGGCGATGCGGTCGAGGTCGACGCCGGCAACGTCCGTCGCCTCGGCGGCCTGTGCCTGCAAGTGCTCCTGGCGGCCAAGACCGCCTGGGCGGCGGACGGCAAGTCCTTTTCTATCCGGGCCCCTTCGGAGGCCTTTGTCGAAACCACCCGTCTGTTCGGCGCCGAAGGGGCGCTTCTTTCGGCGGATATCCATGGAGTTCAATCGTGACGCGGACGGTCCTCACGGTCGATGATTCCCGAACGATGCGGGACATGCTGCGCATGGCCCTCGCCGGCGCCGGGTTCAACGTCGTCGAAGCGGTCGACGGCGAGCACGGGCTCGAAGTTCTTTCGGCCCATCGCCCCGACGTGATCATCACTGACATCAACATGCCCAAGCTGGACGGCTTCGGCTTCATCGAGGCGGTGCGGGTCGACGACGACTATCGCGCCATCCCGATCCTGGTGCTGACCACGGAAAGCGACCCGGCCAAGAAGGACCGCGCGCGCCGCGCCGGCGCCACGGGCTGGATCGTCAAGCCGTTCAACCCGGAAAAGCTGGTCGACGCCATCCGCCGCGTCGCGGCCTGACGTCGTTTCCCCCTGCCCGGGGGCACTGAAGACTCTCTCGTTTTAGGAACGTTGGAATGGACGAGTTAGAGGCCATCAAGGTCACCTTCTTCCAGGAATGCGAGGAACTGCTCGCCGACCTCGAAGGCGGGCTCCTGGCCATGCAGGACGGCAACGACGACGGCGACACCGTCAACGCCGTGTTCCGCGCCGTCCACTCGATCAAGGGCGGCGCCGGCGCCTTCGGCCTCGAGCCGCTGGTGCGCTTCGCCCACGTGTTCGAGACCCTGCTCGACGCCGTTCGTTCCAACGAGGTGCCTGCGACTCCGGACCTGGTGGTGACCCTGCTGCGCGCCTCGGACGTGCTGGCCGACCACGTCAGCTCGGCCCGCGGCCTGGGCGTCGTGGACGAGGCCGTCTCGGCGGCCATGGCCGCCGAGCTGAAGGCCTGCACCGACCCGAACGCCGCGCCGGCTCCCGTCGCCGCGCCTGTGGTCGAGGCGGTCGCCTTCGAAGCCGCGCCCGTCGCCGCCGCCCCGGCCGAAACGCTGATCGGGGCCGACGACGCCCTGGACGACGACGACCTCGGCTTCGACTTCCAGCCGATGACGATCACCATCGACGAGCAGGCGGCCGACGTCGCAGCCGCCGCGGGCAACGTCTGGACGGTGTCGATCCGTCCGAAGTCGGACCTCTACCGCAAGGCCAACGAGACCGCCCTGTTGCTGCGCGAACTGGCGCGCCTGGGCCCGATCGAGGCCACCCTGGACGCCAGCGCCATCCCGCCGCTGGACATGCTGGACGCCGAAGCCGCCTACGCCACCTGGACGGTGCGCCTGGAGACCGAGGAAGACGAGACCGCCATCCGCGAGGTCTTCGAATTCGTCGACGGCGACTGCGACCTGGAAATCACCCGCGGCGAGGGCCTGGCCCCCGACGCCGCCCTGGCCGCCCTGCTGGCCGGCGAGGCCCCGGCGCCCGTCGCCGCCCCGGCCGCGCCCGAGCCGGTGATCGTCGCCGAGGCTCCGGCCCCGGTGGTGATCGAGGCCGCCCCCGAACCCGTCGCGGTCGCGCCGGTGGTCGAAGCCGCTCCGGCTCCGGTCGCTGCGCCGGTCGCCCCGGCCGCTCCCGTCGCCGCCGCCCCCGCCGCCGCCAAGACCCAGCAGATCGACGTCCCGGGCCCGGGCCAGTCGGTGATCCGCGTCGATCCCGAGCGCATCGACCGCCTGATCGACCTGGTCGGCGAGCTGGTCATCAACCAGGCCATGCTGGCGCAGCGCGTCGGCGAATACGGCATCGCCCCCTCCTCCAACCTGGCCATGGGCCTCGACGAGCTGGAACAGCTGACGCGCGAGATCCAGGACAGCGTCATGGCCATCCGCGCCCAGCCGGTGAAGTCGGTGTTCCAGCGCATGCCGCGCCTGGTCCGCGAAGTCGCCAGCATGACGGGCAAGCAGGCCCGCCTGGTGATGGACGGCGAGAACACCGAGGTCGACAAGACGGTCATCGAGCGGCTGTCCGATCCGATCACCCACATGCTGCGCAACGCCATCGACCACGGGCTGGAAAGCCCCGAGGAGCGCAAGGCGGCCGGCAAGAACCCGGAAGGCGTCGTGAAGCTGGCCGCCCTGCACCGCAGCGGCCGGATCGTCATCGAGGTCTCCGACGACGGCAAGGGCATCAACCGCGAGCGCGTCCACTCGATCGCGATCAAGAAGGGCCTGATCTCGCCGGAGCTGCAGCTGACCGACGAGGAGATCGACAACCTGATCTTCCTCCCGGGCTTCTCGACCGCCGACAAGATCTCGGACGTCTCGGGCCGCGGCGTCGGCATGGACGTGGTCAAGCGCTCGGTGCAGGCCCTGGGCGGCCGCATCTCGATCACCTCGCGTCCGGGCCAGGGCTCGACCTTCACGCTGAGCCTGCCGCTGACCCTGGCCGTCCTCGACGGCATGGTGGTCGACGTCGCCGGCGAAACCCTGGTGGTGCCGCTGGCCGCCATCGTCGAGAGCCTGCGTCCCAAGCCCGAAGAAGTTCGCCCGCTGGGCCCGGTCGGCTCGGTGCTGGCCGTCCGCGACAGCTTCGTGCCGCTGATCGACGTCGGCCTGACGCTCGGTTACCGCGACAGCTCGCCGCCGCCGACCGAAGGCGTGGTGCTGCTGGTCGAGGGCGAGGACGGCTCGCGCGCCGCCCTGGTGGCCGACGCCATCCACGGCCAGCGCCAGGTGGTCATCAAGTCGCTGGAGCAGAACTACCAGCAGGTCGACGGCGTAGCCGCCGCGACGATCCTGGGCGACGGCCGCGTGGCCCTGATCCTCGACGTCGACGCGGTGATCAGCCTGCGTCGCCGCGAACCGCCCCGCCCCGCCGAACCCACCCTGATCGCCGCGGAATAAGCCGATGACCGAAGAAATCACCGTCACGGGCGAACGCCGCGAACTGATCTCGTTCCGCGTGGGCGAGCAGGAATACTGCGTGGACATCATGGCCGTCCGCGAGATCCGCGGCTGGAGCCCGGCCACGACGCTTCCGCAGTCGCCCGGCTACATGCGCGGCGTCATCAACCTGCGCGGCGCGGTGCTGCCGATCATGGACCTGGCCTGCCGTCTGGGCATGCCGGTGATCGAGCCGACCGTCCGCAGCGTGTTCATCGTGGTCAAGGCGGGCGACCGCATGATCGGCATGCTGGTCGACGCGGTGTCGGACATCCTGTCGATCACCGACGACCTCGTTCAGCCGACCCCGGACCTGGCCTGCGACGCCGTTCGCAGCTTCATCCGCGGCATCATTTCCATCGACGGCCGGATGATCAGCGAGATCTCGCTCGATCGCCTGCTGCCCGAGCGCGAGGCCCTGGCCGCCTGATGACCTTCGCTCCCTCCTCCACCGATCGGCGCGAGGCTCTGGTCGACGGCGAGTTCGCCTTCACCACCCAGGACTTCAAGCGTATCGCCGAGATCCTCTACGGCATGGCCGGCATCAGCCTGCCGGACACCAAGGCCACGCTGGTCTATTCGCGCCTGGCCAAGCGCCTGCGCGCCCTGGGCCTGCGCTCGTTCAAGGAATACTGCGCCTTCGTGACCAGCGAGCAGGGCCTCGACGAGAGCCAGGAGATGCTGCGGGCCCTGACGACCAACGTCACCCGCTTCTTCCGCGAGCCGCACCACTTCGACGACCTGCGCGCCAACATCCTGGAGCCGATCGCCGATCAGGTGCGCGCCGGCCGCCGCCTGCGTCTGTGGTCCGCCGCCAGTTCGTCGGGCCAGGAGCCTTACTCGATGGCCTTCACGGTGCTGTCTGTCTGGCCGAATGCGGCCGAACTGGACATCCGCATCCTGGGCACCGACATCGACACCAACGTCCTGGCCACCGGCCGGGCCGCCGTCTATGACGAGCACCTGCTGGAAGGCGTGTCGCAATCGATGCGCGGCCAGTTCTTCGAGCGTGATCCGAGCGACCGCCGCGCCTGGCGGGTCTGCGAGGCCGCACGCAGCCTCGTCGCCTTCCGCGAGCTGAACCTCAACGGCCCGTCGTGGCCGATGAAGGGTCCGTTCGACGCCATTTTCTGCCGGAATGTCGTGATCTATTTCGATGAACCGACCCAGGAGCGGGTCTGGAGCCGTTTTGCGCCGCTGCTGGCGCCGGGCGGCAAGCTCTATGTCGGCCACTCCGAACGCGTCGGCGCCAATGTGCGCGGCTTCGAGAGCTGCGGCCTGACCGCCTATCGCAAGACGGGGGTCTGAGCATGGCCAAGATTCGCACCCTCGTCGTCGACGACTCGGCGACAATGCGCGGCCTGATCACGGCCGCCCTCAACCGCGATCCCGAGATCGAGGTGGTCGGCGCCGCCGGCGACCCGTTCGAGGCCCGCGGCATGATCAAGGCCCTGAACCCCGACGTCGTGACCCTCGACATCGAGATGCCGAACATGAACGGCATCGAGTTCCTCGAGAAGATCATGCGCCTGCGGCCGATGCCGGTGGTCATGGTCTCCAGCCTGACCCAGGCCGGGGCCGAGATGACCCTGCGCGCGCTGGAACTGGGCGCGGTCGACTGCGTGGGCAAGCCCACCACCGCCACCGGCACCGCCGAGGCGCTGGCGGAAGTCGCCGAGAAGGTGAAGACCGCGGCCCGCGCCTCGGTCCGCACCAAGGCCGACGCTCCGGCGACTCCGGCCCGTCGCGGCGGCGCCTACCTGCCCTCGGGCGACGTGGTGGCCATCGGCTCGTCGACCGGCGGGGTGGAAGCCCTGCTGACGATCCTGTCGCAGTTCCCCGAGACCTGCCCGCCGACCGTCATCACCCAGCACATGCCCGCGACCTTCACCGCCAGCTTCGCCGCGCGCCTCGACCGCGCCAGCGGGGCCAAGGTGCAGGAAGCCGTCGACGGCGCGCCGCTGGAAGTCGGCAAGGTCTATGTCGCCCCCGGCGGCGCCACGCACCTGGAAGTCGTCCGCTCGGCCGGCCTGCGCTGTCGCCTGGTGGCCGGCGACCCGGTCAGCGGCCACCGTCCCTCGGTCGACGTGCTGTTCCGCTCGGTGGCCCAGGCCGTCGGCGACAAGGCCGTCGGCGCGATCCTGACCGGCATGGGCCGCGACGGCGCGCAGGGCCTGCTGCAGATGCGCCAGGCCGGCGCCCGCACGGTGGGCCAGGACGAAGCCAGCTGCGTCGTCTACGGCATGCCGCGCGCCGCCCAAGAAATCGGGGCCGTGGAGAAGCAGGTTTCCCTGTCCTCCATCGGCCAATCCATCCTCGATCTGGCCTCCGCGAGGCGATAGTCCCATGCCCCAAGCAAGCTCCATTTCCGTTCTCGTCGTCGATGATCAGCTGACCATGCGCGCGCTGATCCGCAACGCGCTGCAGCAGATCGGCTTCAAGGACATCCGCGAGGCGCCCGACGGCGAAGAGGCTCTGAAGAACCTGCTGGCCAAGCCGGCCAACCTGGTGATCTCGGACTTCAACATGCCGAAGATGGACGGCCTGGCCCTGTTGCGCGCCGTGCGCTCGCACCCGCCGATCCGCCAGACCGCCTTCGTCATGCTGACCGGCCGCGCCGACCGCGAGCTGGTGCAGCGCGCCGTGCAGTTCGGCGTCAACAACTACTGCGTCAAGCCGTTCACCGTGCAGGGCCTGCGCGACAAGATCGAGCAAGTGTTCGGACAGCTGACATGATCGGCCGGGATTATTCTCACGACGACGAGCTGCGCGCGACCAAGGTCCACGTGACCCAGGGCGAGAGCCATGTCTCGACCGATCCCAACGTGGTGATGACCACGGTGCTGGGCTCGTGCATCGCCGCCTGCATCCGCGACCCGCAGGCCGGCGTCGGCGGCATGAACCACTTCCTGCTGCCCGACGCCGGCGACGGCCGGGGCGGCAATGGCGGCGACGCAGTGCGCTACGGCGCCTATGCCATGGAACTGCTGATCAACGGCCTGCTGAAGAAAGGCGCCCGCCGCGAGCGGCTGGAAGCCAAGATCTTCGGCGGCGGCAAGCTGTTCGACAGCCTGTCGGACGTCGGCGCCAGCAACGCGGCCTTCGCCGAGCGTTTCCTGCGCGACGAAGGCATTCCGATCGTCTCGTCCAGCGTCGGCGGCGTCTCGGCCCGCCGGGTCGAATTCTGGCCGGTCACCGGCCGGGTGCGCCAGCGCCTCGTGGCCGTCGACAACGCGCCGCAGGAAGTGCGTCGTCCCGCCCCCATTCCCCAGCCCGCGTCCAACGCCGGCGACCTGGAGCTGTTCTAGTCCTCATGACCGCCCCGTCGACCGCCGCCGCCGATATCGTCGTCTCGCCGGATCACCAGCTTCCGGTGGGCGAGCTGTCGCGCCGGCTGGCGGCCGAACTGGCGGCCGCGGCGACGATCTGCCGCGAGTGCGAGCACGTGGCGGGCGAACTGGCCACCGGCGGCGCGGCGCTCGAGAACATCACCCGGCTTCAGGCCCTGGACGAGCTGAGCCAGCGCCTGCACGGCCTGTCGGATGTTCTGGCGCGCATCAGCCAGCACGCGTCCGGGGAATGGAGCCTGTCGGTCGACCCGCTGCTCGAAGGCCTGGGCCTGGCCGACCTCGTCGTGCGCCTGCGTTCCGACCAGGAGCATTCCGGCTGGGGCGCCGAGGCCGGCGAACTCGATTTCTTCTGAGGCTCCGATGCCCGAGCCGCTCAATCCATCGACGCGGATCAATCTCGAACGGGCCACCGTGCTGGTGCTCGACGACAATGGCGCGTCCCTGGACATCCTGTCGGGCGTCGTCTCCGGCTTCGGCGTGCGCACCCTGCACCGCGCGGAGTCGGTGAAGGACGCCCAGGCCCTGGTGAAGATCCACACCTTCGACCTGATCATCAGCGACGTGCAGATGCCCGAGGTCGACGGCTACGAGTTCATCCAGTGGCTGCGGCGCGAGGCGCCCGAGCAGAACCGCTATGTCCCGGTGATCCTGGTCACTGGCCACACCCGCATCTCGCAGGTGTTCAAGAACCGGGACGCGGGATCCAACTTCACCGTCGCCAAGCCGATCACGCCCAAGATTCTGTTGGAGCGGATCTTCTGGGTGGCGCGCGAGGAGCGAGCCTTCATCGAGTGCGATACGTACATCGGGCCCGATCGACGGTTCAAGCACGAGGGGCCGCCGCCGGGGACGGACGGCCGACGCAAGGACGACCTTCAGGGGGAGGTTGGGAATGCCCAGGAGCCCAACATGTCCCAAGAGGAAATCAACAATCTGATGAAGGTCGCGAAGGTGCAGATATGACCGTTCGCAAGTTCCGCCCCCCCAACCGCCTGGCCTCGATGATCAAGGACCGCGGCGGCATCCTGGCCAAGGACGCGCTCGCCGCCGCCGAGGCCAATGTCGAGACCCTGCGCGAGAGCTCGCTGGCGGCCCTGGACGCGGCGCTGGACGCCATCGAGGCCCGCTTCGGCCCCGCCGCCCCCGACCGTGCGAGCGAGGAGTTCGAGACCCTCTACACCATGACCCTGAAGGTCGTGGACGTGTCGGGCTTCGCGGCAGACGCCGGGGTCGACGAGGCGGCGGTGTCGCTGTGCGCCCTGGTCGACGCCTGCGCGGAAGCCCAGGCCTGGCGCTGGGACGCCGTCGACGTCCACCTGTCGGCCCTGCGCCTGCTGCGCAACGTCGGCGCCAGCCTGCCGGCGGAGCATCGCCGGGGCATGCTCGACGGCCTGCACAAGGTCGTTCAGCGCTGAATCCCGCACTTTCGTAGCGCCGGCGCCACGTTCGCGCCGGTCGTTACAACTGTTACCGGTCCCATCACTTGATGCGCCCTCCGGTGTTTGTTACGCGTTCGTTGCTACCGGTGTCAGAGAACTCCAACAAGGAGTGACACCGGTTTCCAGAATGACGGCCGAGAACGGTCGCGCGGGAAGGACGCGGGACTGTTTCGAAGCCACGGCGGGGTCTCTCCAAGGCCGCGCCGCAACGAAACGAACGGGAGGAGGAACAATGTCCTACGGACATGCTGCGCGCCTGCGCGCTCTGAAGATCAGCGTCTCGGCCGGCGCCGTCGCCATGGCCCTGGCGGCCGCGGGTTCGGCCATGGCCCAGGAAGCCCAGGCCACCACCGAGGACGACGCCGTCGAGGCCGTCGTGGTCACCGGCTTCCGCAACAGCCTGGCCAAGGCCCTCAACGTCAAGCGCGAGGAAGCCGGGGCCGTCGACTCGATCCTGGCCGAGGACATCGGCAAGTTCCCCGACCTCAACCTGTCGGAATCCATCCAGCGCATCCCGGGCGTCGCCCTGGCCCGCGACGGCGGCGAAGGCCGCCAGATCTCGGTGCGCGGCCTGGGCCCCCAGTTCACCCGCGTGCGCATCAACGGCATGGAAGCCCTGACCACGGCGGGCAGCGCCGACTCGTCGGGCGGCACCAACCGCGGCCGCTCGTTCGACTTCAACATCTTCGCCTCGGACCTGTTCAACTCGATCACGGTGCGCAAGACCGCCGAGGCGACGACGGAAGAAGGCTCGCTGGGCGCCACGGTCGACCTGCGCACCGCCCGTCCGTTCGACTACAACGGCTTTGCGATGTCGGCCTCGGCCCAGGCCGGCTTCAACGACCTGTCGGAGAAGACGACGCCGCGCGGCGCGTTCATGATCTCCAACACCTGGGCCGACGGTAAGCTCGGGGCCCTGTTCTCGATCGCCTACACCAAGCGCAAGACCGTCGAGGAAGGCCACAGCACCGTGCGCTGGGCCACCGGCAACGCCTTCTCGCCGGGCTTCGACGCCCTGCCCCAGACCAGCGGCGCCAACGCCGGCACGCCGGGCCTGGCCAACGGCTCGGCCTCGGCCGTGGCCAACAACGCCGCCCTGCACCCGCGCTTCCCGCGCGTCGACCGCTTCCAGAACGACCAGGAACGCCTGGGCGCCACCCTGGCCCTGCAGTTCCAGCCGTTCGAAGGCACGACGATCTCGTTCGACGCCCTCTATGCCGACCTGAAGGGCACGCGCGAGGAATCCTACCTCGAGGCCCCGTCCTTCAGCACCGGCGGCGCCTGCACGGCCGCCAACGCCGCCACCAGCTGCGGCATCGCCGACACCAACGTGGTCTCCTCGACCATCCAGGACGGCGTGATGGTCAAGGGCGTGTTCGACGACGTCGACCTGGCCGTCGAGAACCGCTTCGACAAGCTGCGCACCAAGTTCACGCAGTTCTCGCTGACCGGCGAACACCAGATCAACGACAAGTTCACGATCAACGGCTTCGTCGGCCACTCGGAGTCGGACCACACCAACCCGATCCAGACGACGCTGCGCTTCGACTACTTCAACGTCGACGGCTACGGCTACGACTACACCGACAGCCGCAATCCGAAGTTCAACTACGGCAACGCCGCCCTGACCGACCCGACCAAGTGGCGCCTGACCCAGATCCGCCTGCGCCCGCAGACGGCCCTGAACACCTATGACGCCGCCCAGGCCTGGGGCGTCTACAAGCTGAACGACACCTGGACCCTCAACGCCGGCCTGAACTTCAAGCAGTACGACTTCGAGACCACCGAGATGCGCCGGACGGTGGGCACGACCACCAACCAGGAAACGGTGATCCCCGCGGCCATCGCGGCCATGTCGCTGGCCAACTTCTCCACCCTGGCCACCCTGGGCGGCACGCAGACCATCATCCCGAGCATCGCCAAGGCCGTCTCGGCGCTCAGCCTCTACGACCAGACCGCCTATGGCGGCGCCTTCCGCCTGGGCTCCGAGCCCTCGCTGGGCAACAACCGCAGCGTCGCCGAAGAGAACCGCGGCGGCTACGCCCAGGCCGACTTCCGCACCGAAGTGGGCGACTGGGGCCTGCGCGGCAACTTCGGCGTCCGCTACGTGAAGACCAAGCAATACGCCACCGGCTACACCTATGTCGGCGGCGCGCCCGTCGCGATCTCGTCGGGTCGCGAGTACGACGACACCCTGCCGTCGATGAACCTGGTGCTGGAGCCGACCGACAGCTTCCTGATCCGCTTCGGCGCGGCCAAGGTGATGTCGCGTCCGGACCTGGGCAGCCTGACCCCGGGCTCGACGGTCAGCGTCTCGGGCACCGCCCGCAGCGTCACCGCCGGCAACCCGAACCTGGATCCGTTCCGCGCCAAGACCTTCGACCTGGCCTTCGAATGGTACTTCCAGAGCCAGGCCCTGCTGTCGCTGGCGCTGTTCCAGAAGGACATCGACAGCCTGGTGCAGACGGTCACCACCTCGACCACCTTCACCGGCAACCCGTTTGGCATCCCCGACAGCGTCGCCATCGCCGCCTGCGGCACGACGGTCGGCTGCAGCCCCTCGGCGCAATGGAACTTCTCGACGCCGGTCAACACCGACGGCGGCAAGGTCAAGGGCTTCGAGGTCAATTACCAGCAGCCGTTCAAGTTCCTGCCGGGCTTCCTGGCCAACACCGGCGTGCTGCTGAACTACACCTACGTGAAGTCGGACGTGAAGTACGTGAACTCGGCCGGCGCCGTCGTGGCCTCGACCGACCTCACGGGCCTGTCGCGCAACGGCTACAACGCCACGTTCTACTATGAAGACGCCAAGTGGAGCGCCCGCGTCTCGGCCTCGTACCGCGACCGCTACCTGACCCGCGTGCTGGGCCAGGAGAACACCACGGCCGCGCCGATCCCCTACGATGGCACCAACGAGACCTTCAACGTCGACGCCTCGGTGCAGTACACGCTGAACGACCAGTTCAAGATCACCCTGGAAGGCGTGAACCTGACCGACGAATACCAGGACCAGTTCACCGGCACCCAGAACATGCCGGTGGTCTACCACCACACGGGTCGCGAGATCCTGCTGGGCCTGCGCTACAAGTTCTGATCAGGACTTAAGAAGCGCCCCGCCTTCGGGGGGAGGCGGCGGAAAGGGCGTCGGCGAAAGCCGGCGCCCTTTTTTCGTTGGAACCTCCCCCTGTGGGGAGGCGATCGCGCCAGCGATCGGTGGGGGGCGAGTGCGAAATCGGCCGTCCCCTCGAAAGCTGAAAACGTCCCCGCTCCGGCCCTACGGGCCACCTCCCCCAGAGGGGGAGGATCTAGCGCGATCAGATGCTCCCCCTCCGGGGGAGCTGTCGCGGAGCGACTGAGGGGGCCTTCCCCTCAGTCCGGCCAGAGGTCCTGGATGTCGCCCTTGCGGTTGAGCATGTGGGTGGCGCGCTTGATCAGCATCAGCAGGCGCTCGCGGCGGCCTTCGCCGTCATAGGTCAGGGTGGTGCGGGCCAGGCCTTCCAGCATAAAGCGGGCAAGGTCGCGGCTGGCCTGGAAGCGCGGGCCGGCGCCGGCGTGCAGGATCTTCAGGAAGTGGTCGCCGGCCTGGGCGCGGTCGAACTCGGCCTGGGCGGGGGCCAGCAGGGCCTGGATGGCCGGGTCGGTGCGGCCGGCGGCCTCCAGCTCGGCGAAGGCCAGGAACGGCTCGCTCTGCAGGAGGTCCCAATAGCTGTCGATGGCGTGCTCGGTGACGTCGGCGCCGGCCGGGATGCTGTCGGCGGCGGCGCGGAACAGGGCCGAGCGGGCGGCCTGGACGTGGGCCACCCCGGCCTCGACCAGGGCCTCGCGGGTCGGGAAATGGTAGAGCATCGCCCCGCGCGTCAGGCCCGCGGCGTCGGCGATCACCGGGTTGGTGGCCGCGTGATAGCCGATCTCGGCGAACAGACGCATGGCGCAGTCGAGGATGCGCGCGCGCGTCTTCAGCGACTTCGGTGTGTCCTTGGCGAGGCGGGCGGCGTCCATCGGGGTCATCTAGTGCGGACGATGCTGCGCTGCAACAGTCGTTTTCCCAATCAATGCAAGGGATCGCGGCGGTTTCAAGTCGTCAGCTGAGCGCCTGCCACAACGGCGCCCGCTGATCGAAAGAAGAGCTTCCGTAACGGCGCCTGGCAAGGCCCCTCCCCGCCGTTCCGCGACTCGCCGCCGCAATCGGCGCCGAACCCGGACGGTTTCATTAAAGCGACATGCAATCAGCTTATCCGCCATCCTGTTTCTCGCTTGGGATGGCGGTCGTCGCGGGGGCGGCCCGCCGCAGCGCTGGGGAAGCCTTCATGGCCGCCGACACCGAGATCCGCCGCTATCGCAGCATCTTCATCAGCGACATCCATCTGGGCACGCGCGGCTGCCAGGCCGAGCTGCTGCTGGATTTCATCCGCCACGTGGAATGCGACAAGCTTTACCTCGTCGGCGACATCGTCGACGGCTGGAAGCTGCGCAGCGGCTGGTACTGGCCCCAGAGCCACAACGACGTGGTGCAGAAGATCCTGCGCCTGGCCCGCAAGGGGGTCGAGGTGATCTACGTCCCCGGCAACCACGACGACCGCGTGCGCGACTTCTGCGGCACCCACTTCGGCGGCGTGGTCGTGGCCCGCGACGTGATCCACGAGGCCGCCGACGGCAAGCGCTACCTGGTGGTCCACGGCGACGAGTTCGACGGCGTCGTGCAGCACGCCAAGTGGCTCGCCTTCCTGGGGGATTGGTCCTATAGAACCATCCTCATGCTGAACACCTTGCTCAACCGCGCGCGGCGTAGGATGGGGTTCGGCTACTGGAGTCTCTCGGCCTATCTGAAGGTCAAGGTGAAGAACGCATTGCAGTTCATCGAGAACTTCGAAGCCGCCGTCGCCGACGAAGCCCGTCGCCGCGGCGTCGACGGCGTCATCTGCGGCCATATCCACAAGGCCGAGATGCGGGAGATCGACGGTATTCTTTACGTCAACGACGGTGACTGGGTTGAAAGCTGCACCGCTCTGGTGGAGCATATGGACGGCCAGCTCGAAATCCTCGAATGGTCCAAGATGAGGTCCTGGTCGGTGATCGACCGGGCCCGGGCGCTCGCCGTCGAGCCCCCGTTGCCGGAGCCTGCCGCCGCCTGATGCGGATACTTCTCGCCACCGACGCATGGGAACCGCAGGTCAACGGCGTGGTTCGGACCCTCACCAAGGTGATGGCCGAGCTTCGCGCCATGGGCCATGAGGTGGACGTGGTCAGCCCTGACCAGTTCCCGACCTTCCCGCTGCCCACCTATCCCGAGATCAAGCTCGCGATCGGCGCCTACGAGCCGGTGCAGGAGCGCTTCAAGTCGTTCGAGCCCGAGGCGATCCACATCGCCACCGAGGGCCCCATCGGCCTGGCCGCGCGCCGCATCTGCCTGGAATGGAAGCTGCCGTTCACGACCAGCTACCACACGCGCTTCCCCGAGTACGTCTCGGCCCGCCTGCCGCTGCCGCTGGCCGCCGGCTACACCTACATGCGCTGGTTCCACAAGCCGTCGGGCCGCCTGATGGTGGCCACGCCGACCATGCGCGACGAGCTGGTGCGCCACGGTTTCCGCAACATCTCGCCTTGGTCGCGCGGCGTCGACACCGACGTCTTCAAGCCGCGCCAGCCGGACGAGCCGGACCTGTTCGAGGGCCTGGCCCGACCGATCTTCCTCAATGTCGGCCGCGTGGCCGTCGAGAAGAACATCGAGGCCTTCGCCAGCCTCGACCTGCCGGGCACCAAGGTCGTCATCGGCGACGGTCCCCAGCGCGAGGAGCTGGCCGAGAAATATCCCGAGGTGAAGTTCCTGGGCGCCAAGTTCGGCGACGAGCTGGCCCGCCATTTCGCCTGCGCCGACGTCTTCTGCTTCCCGTCCCTGACCGACACCTTCGGCCTGGTGATCCTGGAGGCCATGGCCGCCGGCGTGCCGGTGGCGGCGTTCTCGGCCCCCGGCCCCATCGACATCATCCCGGGCTCGGGCGCCGGCGTGCTGGCCCCCGGCCAGACCGACGGCCTGCGCGAGGCCTGCTTGGCGTGCCTGGACATCGACCACGCCGCGGTGCGCAAGTTCGCCGAGGGCTTCTCGTGGCGCGCCTGCGCCGAGGAGTTCTTCAAGAATCTCCAGCCCTACCCCGAACCGGAAAAGACCCGCTTCTGGCGCCGGCTTCGGCGCCTGGCGCGGATCCGCCGCAAGACCGCGGCCTAGGGCCAAGACCCTCCCCCTTCGGGGGGAGGGTCCAAAAGCCCCCTACTCCCGCCACCTCAGAATCAGCTGACCGCCGCGGACCTCGTAGGAGTCCAGGGTGTTGAGGAAACTCATGCCCAGCAGCGAGGCGCTCATCGGGGCCTGGTTGACGTCCATCGGGAAACGGTCGCGGCGGATCGGGCCGATCTCGAGGCGCTCGGCGGTCCACTGGGCGCCGTAGCCCAGGCCATTGGCGGTCTCGCTGGTCTGGTCGAAGCGCAACGACGCCATGTCGACGCCGATCCGCTGGGCGTCGGCGGGGCTCAGCACGGTGTTGGTGGCGCCGGTGTCGACCAGGAACAGAACCCGCTGGCCATTGACCTGGCCGACGATGACGAAGGCCCCGCTGGCGTCCTGGGCCACGCGCAGCTCGCGCTCGCCCGTGGCCACCGGCTCGCCGATGTTCAGGGCCATGCGCAGGCGCTGGGGCGCCTCGGACAGTTCGGCCCGATAGAGATAGCCGACCGCCAGCACCAGCACGATCCCGGCCCAGATCGCCGCATAGCCCAGGCCGTGCAGCGCCTGGCGGCGGGTCGCCCGCAACAGGCCGGTCGACAGGGCCGCGGCCAGCAGGCCGCCCCAGGCGAGGTAGAACCAGTCGTTGGTCTCGCGCAGCGCCCAGGGCGAGGCGCGCAGCAGCAGGCCCAGCACCGCCAGGCCCGCCGAGACCACGACGAACCAGACCAACCAGCGCCGCCATGAGGCGCGCGGCGGCGGCGCCTCCTGCGGCTCGGGCGGCGGCTCGCCGCCCCAGGGCCCCGGATGGCTCATGCCGGGCCCCGCGTCAGCCCTCGTCGCCCTCGCGGCCCTTGCCGGCCTTGAGGATGACCTTGTCGATGCGCGAGCCGTCCATGTCGACGATCTCGACGTCGAAGGCGCCCAGGTGCAGGATCTCGCCCTCGGCCGGGATGCGGCCCAGGCGATCGAGGATCAGGCCGGCGACGGTGTGGTAGCCGCCTTCCGCTTCGAAGTTCTCGCCCAGGGCGTCGTTGAGCTCCTGGATGTCGAGGCGGGCGTCGACCAGCCAGCTGCCGTCCTCGCGGCGCAGGATGCGGCGCTCGCCTTCGTCGTGGTCCTCGGGGAAGTCGCCGGCGATCATTTCCAGCAGGTCGATCGGGGTGATGACGCCCTGCACCGAGCCGAACTCGTCGACCACCAGGGCCACGTGCAGCGAGGTCTGCTTGAAGACGGCCATGGCGCGCAGCAGCGACATGGTCTCGGGGATGGCGATCGGCTGCTGGATGTGGGCGCGCAGGTCCAGCGGCTCGCCGCCGAGGCAGGCGTCCAGCAGGTCCTTCTTCAGCACCACGCCGATCTCGCCGTCGAGGTCGCCTTCCATGGCCACGACGATGCGCGAATAGGGGCACTCGCGCACTTCGGCCAGGACGGCCTCGGGCTCGTCCGACAGCGAGATCCAGTAGAGGTCGCGGCGCGGGGTCATGGCCACGCGGACCGGACGGTCGCCCAGGCGCAGCACCTCCTGGATCATCGAGCGCTCTTCAGGCTCGATGAGGCCGGCGTCGGCGCCTTCGGCCAGGACGGTCTCGACCTCTTCGGAGGTGATGCCGCTGTTGCGCTCGTCGCGCACGCCCATCAGCTTGAGGATGGCGGCGGTCGACACCGTCAGCAGGGTCACGAACGGGCGCAGCACGGTGGCCACCAGGGCCAGGAACGGCGCCATGGCGCGGGCGATGGTGTCGGGGAAGATCAGGGCCAGGCGCTTGGGCACCAGCTCGCCGAGGATCACCGACACATAGGTCAGGCCGACGACGACGATGGTGGTGGCGATGATTTCCGAATGCGGGCCGATCACCGGCTGCGGCTCGAGCCACTTGTCCAGCGCGCCGGCGATGGTGGCCTGGCCGTAGGCGCCGGCCAGGATGCCGATCAGGGTGATACCCACCTGCACGGCCGACAGGAATCGGGTCGGGTGCTCGGCCAGGGAGAGGGCGATCTTGGCCCCGCGGTCTCCCCTGTCGGCCTGGCTCTGTAGTCTGGCCCGCCGCGCGGAGACCACCGCGAGTTCGGACATGGCGAAGACCCCGTTCAACAGAACGAGGAACAGAACGACGGCGAGCGCGAGGAGTATCATTGTCCCTAGGGGCAAGTGACGCGGCGCCGGACGGCTGCCACGGCCCAGACTTTCATTACGCGGCGCGGGCGGACCGGAGGGCACTATACAAAAGAAAACGCCGCGGCCCATAGGACCGCGACGCAATCTTCGGTCGCGAGGCGAAAACCGCCCCGAAATGCGCCCTTTTTTACGAGGCCGGACGGGCCATCGCGGTCTTCTTGGCCACCACGTCCTTCTGGGCCTGATGCTGACCGGGCGGCAGCGGGATCAGGCCGCGGCCCTGCAGGTAGCCGCCGCGACCGGTGGCCGCGTCGGAGGTGAACTCCTTGAGGAAGTCCTCCAGGCCCGGGGTGACGCCGATGTTGCTCTTCTTGACGTAGATGAACAGCGAGCGCGACAGCGGATAGGAACCGTCGGCGATGGTCTGGGCCGAGGGCCGCACGCCGTTGATCGAGGCGCCCTTGATCTTGTCCATGTTCTCTTCGAGGTAGGACCAGCCGAACACGCCCAGCGAGCCGGGGGTCTTGGTCAGGGTGCCGACCACGGCGTTGTCGTTCTCGCCGGCGTCGACCCAGCCGTCGCCCCGCAGCGGGTCGACCTTGGCCTTGAACAGCTTTTCGTTGTCCGAGCGGATCGCTTCGATCGACGGGAACTTGCGGGCTCCGGCCTCGATGGCCAGCTCGACGAAGGCGTCGCGGGTGCCCGAGGTCGGGGGCGGGCCGTAGACCAGGATCTTGTTGCCCGGCAGGCCGCCGCCGACGTCGTCCCAGCTGTTGGTGGTGTTCTTCACCCACTGGCCGCCCTTGTAGACGTTGGCGGCCAGGCCCAGGAACAGCTGCTCGGTCTTGAAGTTGTAGTCGGCGCCGTCCTTGTCGGTGGCGACCACGATGCCGTCGAAGCCGATCTTGATCTGGATGATGTCCTTCACGCCCTTGGCGGCGCACTGGTCGAACTCGCTGCGCTTCATCGGGCGCGAGGCGTTGGCGATGTCGGGGAAGCCCTCGCCAGCACCGCCGCAGAACAGCTTGATGCCGCCGCCAGTGCCCAGGCTCTCGACCTTCGGGGCCTTCTTGCCGGACTTCTTGGCGAAGTTCTCGGCGGTGCGGGTGGCGAACGGGAACACGGTCGAGGAGCCGGCGGCCCAGACATAGTCGCGGGCGGCATGGGCGGGGACGGCGGCCAGGCCCGACAGGGCGAGCGCGGCGGCCGCGCAGGACAGAAGCTTCTTCATCGTGGATTTCCTGGACAGGAAGGGTTGGCCAGGCGGCCGCGCCGCCCGGCGGAACGGGGCGGTCCTAGAAGTCCAGCTGCGCGCGCAGCTGGAACTGCTTGATGCTGTAGTCCTGGTTGGCGCCGAAGTTGTCGACGTCGCCGTCGGTGTAGTTGGCCTGGAAGCGGACGTATGACGTCGGATAGTAGTTCACGCCCAGCGTCACGGCCTTGTATTCGCCGGCCTGCGAGGCGGCCGGCTTGGTCTTCAGGGTCTCGTAGGCCTCGGTGGTGTCGGCGATGTCGTAGCGCAGGGCCAGCTCGACCCCGCCCCAGCCGCCGGCGGTCACCGGGTTGAGGATCTTGGGCCGTTTGAACTCGCCGGCCATGGCGTCGTAGTTGCGCATCTCGCCGGTCGGCCAGAAGGTCACGTAGGCGTAGCCGACCTTGATCTTCGGGTCGCCGCCGACGGCCGCGCCGCCCAGGCGGGTGACGTCGATCGAGGCGTACTCGCCCTGCACCGAGAACGGCCCGTGCACGTAGGCGCCTTCGAAGGCCAGGGTCTTGTCGCGATTGCCGATGCCGCCCGAGGTGTAGAAGGTGGCGTTGCTGTAGGCGGTGTTGGTGCGACCGCTGTAGACGAAGGCGCCCTCGTCGCCGCGGTTGCGATAGCGGTAGGACAGCGCTAGGTGCAGCTTGTCGAGGTCGCCGTTGACCGGCGCCCAGTGGGCGCGGGTGGTCAGGGTGATCCGCTCCTTGGAGTCTGCGTTGGCGTTGGCCAGGTCGGCGGTGTTGATCGGCGCGCCCTGCACCGCCCCCGTCAGGCTGTAGTTCAGGCCCTGGTACTTCGCCACCACGCCCAGCAGGTAGGAGTCGACGCCGAAATCGCCGTACGGACCGCGGTCCATGAAGGTGATGAAGCGGGTCGAGGTCAGGTTCTCGAGGCCGGCGGCCTTGATGTTGCCGAACATCAGCGAGACCGGCTCATTGGGCTTGTACTCGATGAGCACGTCGTCCCAGGCCCAGGCGCCGCCGTTCACGGCGCCGCCTTCGGCCTTGTAGGCGAAGTAGTTGTTCAGTTTGCCCTCGATGCCGAGGAAGACCTGCCGGCCCCGCACGTTGCGGGTGTCGAAGTCGCCGCCCGGGCCGTCGCGCTCGACGTCCTGGAACACGGCGTCCAGCAGGATCCGACCACGGACCTTGAAGGCCACGTCGTCATTGGAGAATTGCGGAGAACCGCTCCATTTCACGCCCAGGTCCTGGGCCTGGGCGGCGGCGGCGAGACCCAGGGCGAGCGAAAAGCCCAGCGCCGAGCGGGAAAGCAAAGAGGCACTGACACTCATTACGAGACACCCCCCTTTTAGGTTTGCGCCTGTTTTCCACGGCCCATGACGGGCGGGATAACGACGTTCTGGGGCTTTAACGGGGGCTCGTGACGGTTCGGATACCGATTTACGACAAGTCGGCGACAACTGTTTTTGCGTTCGCTGAACAGTGATTTTTCCATGACAGAGGCGCTGGCGGCGACGCGTCGGGAGATCCGCCCACAGACGAACAGCCCCGCCCGAAAGGCGCCGCCGCCCGAACCGCAAAAGCAGAAGGGCGGCCCATCGCTGGACCGCCCTTCGCCATTTTCGAAGCCTTGCTCCGGCGCCGGACAACCCGGAACCGGAAGATCCGGGCCTAGTACTTCACGCGCAGTTCCAGCCCGTAGGTGCGGGGCGGGTTGAAGTTGGCGTAGTCGCCGATCGTGCCGCGGTTGGCGGCCGAGATGCGGTAGATGTGCTCTTCGTTGAGCAGGTTGCGCGACCACAGCGACAGGCTGGCCGAGGCGGCGCCGTCAGCCATGCTGATGTCTGCCAGGGTCAGGTTGCCGTTGACGATGAAGCTGCTGTCGGTCTTGGCCGCCACGTATTCGGTCCGCGAACCGGTCGCCGAGGTGTCGGCGAATTCGGTCTGGAACGAGTACTGGGCGTCGGCGTAGTTGGCGTCCAGGTGGGCGCGGAAGGTCATCGAACCGACCGGCTTCTTGTAGTCGATATAGGCCGAGGCGGCGTTCGGCGGCGTGTAGACCACGTTGACCGGGAACGGCGTGCCCTGCGGGACAACCGAGTTGCCGGTGAACGGGAACGGCGCGTCCGGCACCTTCACGTCGGTGTAGGCGTACGAGAAGCCCACCACGATGTCGTCGGTGACCTTGGCCGTGATGTCGGCCTCGAAACCCCGGATCTTCGAGGTGCCCGGCGCATTGCGGGTTTCCTCGGTGTGCGCGCCCTGGGTCGGGCTGCCGGGGGTGGTGTCGACGCTGTCGAAGTCGATCTGAGTGCCGGTGCGGTCCATGGCGTAGGCGGCCAGGTTCACGCGCAGACGGTTCTCGAGCAGGTCCATCTTGGCGCCGACTTCGTAGGACTTGACCTTTTCCGGGTCGAAGGCCTGGAAGTTCTGCGAACGGGCGTTGGCCCCGCCGGCGCGGTAGCCGGTCGAGAACTTGGCGTAGAGGTTGATGTTCTCGGCGGCGTCATAGGCCACGTTGATCATCGGGTCGAAGCGACCCTTGTCATAGTCGAACTTGAAGTTCGTGGCCTTGCCGTTGACGACGTAGAGCGTGCCCTCGCGGCTGTCCTTGGTGTAGCGGCCGCCGAGCGTCAGGTGCAGGGCGTCCATCGACGGCGGGGTGTAGGTGCCCTGGCCGTAGACCGCGTAGCTCTCGGCGTCGGCTTCCGAGGCGCGGGTGATGAAGCGGGTGCCGCGCTGCCAGCCGGCCGTGCCCGCCGCGTTCTTCGAGGTGCCGTAGGCCGAGCGGATCGTGTAGGCGGTGCCGTCGGCGTTCCACTGGTTGGTGAACGGCGTGGCGGCCGATTCCTTCACGTGTTCCTTGAAGTAGTAGAGACCGCCGACATAGGTGAAGTTGTCACCGAAGTCGCCGACCAGCTGGAACTCCTGGCTGAACTGGCGCTGATAGAGGTCCGACAGGCTGTAGCGGCCGAAGTTGGCGTTCGGCGCGAAGACGTTGCGCGACGCGATGCCCGAGTTGTCCCACTGGTTGGTGGCCACGGCGCGGGCGGCGGTGATCGAGCGCAGCTCGAGGTTCGGCGCGAAGCGGTACTTCAGGTTGGCCATCAGGCCGCCGGTCTCGTCGACGCTGGGCTGCTGGATGGTGCCGATGTCCGAGACCGACTGGCGGTCGGTGTGAACCTTGATCAGCGGCGAGAGCGGGTTGATCGTGCCCGCCGGGGCGCTGGCGGCGGTCAGCAGCTCGGCCTGGGTGCGCACCCGCTTGCCGTAGGGGTTGTAGCTGACCAGCTGGCTGAAGAACGGGGTGTTCTCGTCCTTGGCGTAGTCGAAGGCGACCAGGGCGCTGAACTTGTCGTTCGGCTGGTACAGGCCGCTGATGCGGCCGCCCTTGCGGTCGTACTGGTTCCAGCCGGCCTGGCCTTCCAGCGGGTTCTTGGTGGTCGGATCCTGGTGTTGAAGCAGGGCGTCGACCTTGACCGACAGGTTGGCGAACTCCTGGAAGTCCTGGTGCAGTTCGGCGGTGTAGGCGCCGTAGTTGCCGACGCCGGCGGTGATGCGGCCCCCGAACTCGCCCGTCGGGGCCTTGGTGACGATGCTGAGGGCGCCGCCTTCGGTGTTGCGGCCAAACAGCGTGCCTTGCGGGCCGCGCAGGACCTCGATGCGCTCCAGGTCGAGCAGGGCGGCGTTCAGGCCCTGCTGGCGGCCCAGATACACGCCGTCGATATAGACGCCGACGCCCTGGTCGCGGGCGGTCTGGTTGGCGTCGAACGGCACGATGCCGCGGATGCCGATGGTCAGGGCCGACTGGCGGGCTTCGAAGGTGGCGACGCGCAGCGACGGGATAGCGCCGTCCTGCAGGCTGATCAGGCTTTCGGCGTGGCGGTCGGCCATGGCCGTCGCGCTCAGCACCGAGATGGCGATCGGCGTGTTTTGCAGATTGGTTTCACGCTTGGTGGCGGTGACGACGACGTTGTCCAGCGCGGTGGCGTCATCGGCAGGCGCGGCGGGCGCGACATCGGCGGCGTACGCAACTTGCGCCGTGGCGAGCATGAGGGCGGCGATGGCCGCGCCTTCGAAATACTTACGCATGAATGTGTACCCCTTCTTGGTGGGGCGGGGGATAAAACGCCAGCGATGACGCTTCGGCGACATCAATATGTATGTTTCAAGACGTGATAAATTTGCGCCACAGCCGACATCCGGCGCCGCTCCCGCGCATAAAACGCAGATAACAACGTTCGTTTTTGGCGCCGTAAGTCAAAATTGAAACTATTGGTTTTGCGACAAGATTTCAGCGTGGGCCGCAAGGCGCCTTCACCGACTTAGAAATCCCGGCATGAACAGCGATATACATAATCGCATCCGCAACCATGCTTGCGAGTTCTGTAGCATGGATCGAGCTTGGCCTTTCCGCGCCAGGCGAGAGCGCGGCCGGACACCGGACCGTCCTGGCGCGACACAAAACCGTCGCTGAAAATTTGAACCCGACGCCGCCGGCGAACGCCAGAAACCGCGACCTACAGCAGCCGCGAGCGGATCGCCTGGGACAGCAGGTCGATCATCGACACCGCCACAACGATGACCAGGACGATGCAGCCGGTCTGGTCGAACTGGAAGGCGTTGATCGAGTCGATGAGGATCTGGCCGATGCCGCCGGCGCCGATCAGCCCCAGCACCGTGGCGGCGCGGGCGCTGCTTTCGAAGCGATAGAGGGCGTAGCTGGTCCACAGCGGGGCCACCTGCGGGATCACGCCCCAGATGATCTCCTGCAGCTTGACCGCGCCGGTGGCGCGCACGCCCTCGACCGGCCCCTTGTCGATCGACTCCACGGCCTCGGCGAACAGCTTGGCCAGCACGCCGCCGGTGTTGAACATGATGGCCATGACGCCGGCGAAGGGGCCCAGGCCCACGGCGGTGATGAAGATCAGCGCCACCACCAGGTCGGGGATCGAACGGATCAGGTCGAGCAGGCGGCGCACCGGCTGCTGGATCCACCAGGGCGTGATGTTGCGCGCGCCGAGGATGCCCAGCGGCACCGCCACGAGCACGGCCAGCGCCGTGCCCCACAGCGCCATCTGGATCGTCTCCCACATCTTGGCGACGAACAGCGACCAGTCCACCGCCATGAAGGCGTCCAGATCGGTGAAGGCCGAGAAGAAGCCGCGCGCGAAGTCGCGCATGCGCTCCGACCCCGCGAATAGCTCGGGGAACTTGTCGATCTCGGCCGGCTTGAAGCTGACCACCAGCAGGACGGCCACGCCGCCCCACAGCAGCAGGTCGAAGCCGATGGCCGAAGCCGAGCGCTTCGGCGGGGCCGGGATCGGGGTCTCGCTCATCGTCAGTTGGCGGGCAGGCCGGCCTTGGCCTCGGCGGCCAGGCGTTCGGCGCGCACGCCGTCGAGCTTCTTCTGGGCGTCGGCGATCTTGGCCGCGTCGCCGCCTTCCTTGGCCAGGCCGAAGTTCTCCAGCGCCTCCATCTCGCGGACGGTCAGCAGGTGGCTGTCATCGGCCGGCTTGAAGCCGCCGATCGACAGGCGCTCGAGATTGGCGCGCTGCCTGGCGGCCTCGGGGGTGTCGCCCTGGGCGTAGGTCAGGAAGAACTGGCGCAGCTTTTCCTTCACGACCGGATCGAGATCCTTGCGCCAGATGATCGGATCCTCGGGCAGGGTCGGCGACTCCCAGATCACCTTGACCCTGTCGGCCTGGCCGTCCTTGCGGGCCGCGTTCAGGCGCAGGCTGGTGGAGTTGTTGGTGGCGGCGTCCAGCTTGCCGTTGGCCACGGCGAACAGGTTGGCCTGGTGGTTGCCGGTCAGCACGGTCTTGAAGCAGGTCTCGGGCTTCTTGCCGGCCGGGATGAACAGGTAGGTCATCGGCGCCAGGGTGCCCGAGGTCGACTTCTTGTCGCCGATGCCGAAGTTCAGCGACTTGTCGCACTTGAGCAAGCCTTCGAGGGTCAGCTTGCTGTCCTTCGGCACGATCACGACCGACTTGTAGCCGTCGACGCCCGAGGGGTCGAAGGTGCGGGCGAAGACCTCGCCGTTCGAGCGGCGCACCGCCTCCAGGCCCGACTGGTTGGAGAACCAGCCCAGGTCCGTCTGCTTGGCGCCCATGGCCACGATCAGCGACGAGTAGTTGGACGAGAAGAACGGCTTCACCTTCAGGCCGGTCTGCTTTTCCATGTCCTCCAGGATGGGCTTCCAGTAGCTCTCCATGTTCTGGGCGGACTCGGTGGACAGGATCGAGAAGGTCACCGTGTCCTTCGACGCGGGGGCCTCGGACGGGCCCGAGCAGGCGGCGAGCGCCAGGCCGGAAAGCATCAGGCCGGCGATCAGGCTGCGGCGGATCATTGCGGGGCTCCTTCCCAGAACACGTCCTCGAATTCCGGGCCGTAGATTTCGATGAGCTTGTCACGGTCCAGCGCGTCGGCGGGGCCGTCATAGACCTTCTGCCCCGCCTTCAGGGCCACGACCCGGTCGCAGTAGCGCAGGGCGTAGTCCACCTGGTGCAGGGTGACGATGACGGTCAGGCCGTCGCTGGCGTTCAGGTCGCGGAGGATCTCCATGACCTTGCGCGCCGACACCGGGTCGAGCGAGGCGACCGGTTCGTCGGCGAGGATGATCTTGGCCTTCTGGACCAGGGCGCGGGCGATGGCGCCGCGCTGCTGCTGGCCGCCCGAAAGCGTGTTGGCGCGCTGGCCGGCGTAGTCGGAGATGCCGACGCGGTGCAGGGCAGCCATGGCCGCCTCGCGGGTCTCTTTCGGCCAGGCGCCGAAGAGGCCGCGCACCAGCGGGATGCGGCCCAGCGACCCCAGCGCCACGTTGCTGAACAGCGACAGGCGGCCGACGAGGTTGAACTGCTGGGCGATGAAGCCGATGCGGATGCGCGCCTTGCGCACCTGGTCGGAAACGCGACCCCTGGCCTGGACGGGACCGCCGAAGGCGCTGATCGCGCCATTACCGTCGTCGATGGTCTGCAGGCCGTCGATCGAGCGCAGCAGGGTCGACTTGCCCGAGCCCGAAGGACCGATGAGCGCGATCATCTCGCCCCGCGCCACGTCGAGCGAAACAGCGTTCAGGGCCTTCCGCGACCCGAAGGTCTTGGATACGGCGCGGATCGAGAGAACAGGGTCCGACGTCATGGTCGGGACGAATCCTTAACGTGGTTTCCGGCGCGGGCAAATCCGTTCCCTGGTTTGCGGCGCACGCGCAACGGATTTGTGACGGCCGGTGGATCAATTCGCCTCGCCCGCCACGATCAAAAGGGACTTTACATCCTTCGCCTATGCCCCTATCTCGCACGGCTCCGGCGGACCCGAAGTCCTCTAAAGCGCTGCTAACGCCGGCCTGGGTTTAACTTCCAACAGGGGGTTACGTGCATTGTCCACGTACCACACGCCCCTGGACCTGGTCCGTGAGCGGTCACCGGAACGTCCTGTCGCACTCGTGCGACCGGACGCGGTGTCGGTAGCGGCGCGCTGGTTCCAGTCTGAATTCAAAGGCGACGTTTTCTACGCGGTGAAGGCCAATCCTTCGCCGTGGGTGATCCGCGAGCTGGTCGACGCCGGCGTGCGGTCGTTCGACGTCGCGTCCGTGGCCGAGATCGAGCTCGTGGCCGAGCACGCTCCTGGCTCGCGCATGGCCTTCATGCACCCGGTCAAGAGCCGGCGCGCCATCTCGGCCGCCTATTTCGACCACGGGGTTCGCACCTTCTCGTTCGACACGCACGAGGAGCTGGCCAAGATCATCGACAGCACCGGCCAGGCCAAGGACCTGAACCTGATCGTCCGCATGGGCGTGCAGGCCGAAGGCGCGGCCTATTCGCTGTCGGGCAAGTTCGGCGTCGATCTGCACAACGCCCCGTCCCTGCTGCTGGCGGCCCGCCGCTCGACGCAGGACCTGATGGGCGTGTCGTTCCACGTCGGCAGCCAGTGCATGCGCCCCACCGCCTACCAGGCGGCGATGGCCCAGGCCTCGCGGGCGCTGGTTCGCGCCGGCGTGCTGGCCGACGTCGTCGACGTCGGCGGCGGCTTCCCGTCGATCTATCCGGGCATGGTCCCGCCGGACCTGTCGGAATATCTGGCGGCCATCGACCGCGGCTTCGCCGAGATGATGGTCCACGAGACCACGCAGCTGTGGTGCGAGCCGGGCCGCGCCCTGTGCGCCGAGGCCTCGTCGCTGCTGGTCAAGGTCGAGCTGAAGAAAGGCGACGCGCTCTATCTGAACGACGGGTCGTACGGCTCGCTGTTCGACGCGGCGCACATGAAGTGGCCCTTCCCGGTGAAGCTGTACCGCAAGAACGGCGAAGTGGTTGAAGAGGGCCTCAAGCCCTTCCGCTTCTACGGCCCGACCTGCGACAGCGTCGACCACATGCCCGGCCCGTTCTGGCTGCCGGAAAGCGTGGACGAAGGCGACTACATCGAGATCGGCATGCTGGGCGCCTATGGCGTGGCGATGTCGACCCGCTTCAACGGCTTTGGCGAGACCGACACCGTCGAGGTGCAGGACGCGCCGATGGCTTCGATGTACGGCCTGGCCAAGCGCTCGATCCCGATGGTCCGCACCGAGGCCGAGGAACGCAAGGTCGTGCGCTTCTCTCGTCCGAAGGGCGCCGCCGGCAAGCGCAAGCGTCGTCGCTAAACGGACGTGTTTCGTCAGTAGACCGTTTCTGAGTTAAACCGCGCGCCGCGCCCGATGTTAGACAACGTCGGGTGCGGTTCGCATTTGCAGCCTCCGTCGGTCGCTCCGTCCCGGCGAAGGCTTCGTTCCAACGACGGGCGTCCAAAGTCAGGGAAACCGAAGCGATGAACGCTCCCGTTCCGAACACCAAGGCCGAGCTGCTCCAGACCGTGGTCGAGCACGTCGACATCAAGTCGTACGACGCCCGTCCGATCATCGACTCGATGCGCAAGATGTCGTTCAGCTCGCGCGACACCGCCCGCGCCGCCGACATCTTCAACATGGCCCTGGCCGACAAGGGCTGCTCGACCTGGCTGATCCTGGCCGGTTCGACCTCGGCCGGCGGCTGCATGCACGTCTACCGCGACATGGTGAAGAACGGCATGATCGACGCCGTGGTCGCCACCGGCGCCAGCATCGTCGACATGGACTTCTTCGAAGCCCTGGGCTTCAAGCACTATCAGGCCGCCGGCCCGGTCGACGACAACGTCCTGCGCGACAACTACATCGACCGCATCTACGACACCTATATCGACGAAGAAGAACTGCAGGCCTGCGACCACACGATCCTCGAGATCTGCAATCGCCTGGAGCCGCGCGGCTATTCCTCGCGCGAGTTCATCTGGGAGATGGGCAAGTGGCTGTCGGAAGGCAACGCCAAGAAGGAAGGCAGCCTGATCCAGACCGCCTACGAAGAAGGCGTGCCGATCTTCTGCCCGGCCTTCGTCGACAGCTCGGCCGGTTTCGGCCTGGTCAAGCACCAGAAGGAAAAGATCGCCGAGAAGGCGCCCTACCTGATGATCGACGCCGTGGCCGACTTCCGTGAACTGACGGACGTCAAGATCGCGGCCGGCACCACCGGCCTGTTCATGGTCGGCGGCGGCGTGCCCAAGAACTTCGCCCAGGACACCGTCGTCTGCGCCGAGATCCTCGGCGTCGAGGCCGACATGCACAAGTACGCCATCCAGATCACGGTGGCCGACGTGCGCGACGGCGCCTGCTCGTCGTCGACCCTCAAGGAAGCCGCCTCGTGGGGCAAGGTCTCGACCACCTACGAACAGATGGTCTTCGCCGAAGCCACCACCGTGGTGCCGCTGATCGCCAGCGACGCCTACCACCGCAAGGCCTGGGAAGGCCGCGAGAAGCCGCGCTGGAACAAGCTGTTCGGCAAGTAGGCTTGATCGGCGAAGGCCAAGATTGCAGGGTCCCGGGAAGCAGTTTCCGGGACCCTTTTTCTATGCGCCTGCCCACCGTCGCCGTCGCCGCGCTCGCCCTGGCGAGCTGCTCCGCCCTGCCCGGCGACGACGACGATCGCTACCTGCACCCGCGCGCCTTCGACGCCCGCGACCACCTGCCCCCGCCGCCTAAGGAGGGGACAGCCGCCGAGCGGCGCGACCGCGAGATCTTCCGCGCCACCCGCCCGCTGAAGGACGGTCCCCGCTGGTCGCTGGCCCAGGCCGACGCCGACAAGAGCCGGATCCTCGAAGGCTATGCCTGCGCCCTGGGGGCCAGCATCACGCCGCAGACCAATCCGAAGCTCCTGGCGATGATGGAGAAGATGCGCGGCGACGTGCGCGCCGCCGTGGCCGGCCCCAAGTTCAAGCACCTTCGTCCCCGCCCCTACCTGTTCGAGGACGCGCCGATCTGCCTGCCCAAGACGGTGGGCCTGGCGGTGTCGCCCGACTATCCCTCCGGCCACTCGACCTGGGGCTGGACCGTGGGCCTGCTGCTGGCCGAGGCCGCCCCCGACCGCGCCCCGGCGATCCTGGCCAGGGCGCAAGGGTTCGGCGAGAGCCGGGTGGTCTGCGGCGTGCACAACATGAGCTCGGTCGAGGCCGGCCGCCGCAACGCCCGCAACCTGCACAAGGCGCTGAAGAGCTCGCGCGCCTTCAAGGCCGACCTGGCGGCGGTGCGGGCCGAAATGACCGCGGTGCGCCAGACCGCACCGGCGCCCGACAAGCTGCGGTGCGAGGCCGAGACCGCCCTGGTGGCCAAGCCGCTGCTGTAGCTTGCGCGGGACCGTCCGGCCCTCTACCTGTGGCCCATGGCCCACATTGCGTGCGATCACGACCACCACCACCACGGCGTCGCCGGGGATGCGCTCACCGCCGAACTGGCGGCGGCCGAGACCCGCTGCGCAGCGGCCGAACAGCGCCTGACCGCCCCGCGTCGCCGGGTGCTGGAACTGCTGCTGCAAGCCGGCCAGCCTGTGAAGGCCTACGACCTGATCTCGACCTTCGCCGTCGATGGGCCGCCGGCCAAGCCGCCGACCGTCTATCGCGCGCTGGAGTTCCTCGAGAAGCAGGGCTTCGCCCACCGCATCGAGAGCCTCAACGCCTATGTCGCCTGCCGGCGCGAGGCCGACGGCCACGCCGCCGCGTTCCTGATCTGCGACTGCTGCGGCGCCACTCGCGAGTTCGAGCCGGCGGCCACCGCCGATATCATCGCCGCGGGCCAGGCGGCCGGCTACGCCCTGACCGGCGTGACCATCGAGGCCCACGGTCGCTGCGCCGACTGCAAGGAGTAGGCGCGGGCGCCTGCGCGATTGCGGTGGCGCGGAGAAGCCGTCTAGGCTGGCTTCGACAGAGGGCTCGCCCTCGTCCTTCGACAAGCTCAGGATGAGGGCTATTGCCGGCCGCGCAGTAGAAATCCTCTTCCTGAGCCTGTCGAAGGACGAGGATTTCGGCCCCGCCATTCCAGGGATCGACCATGACCAACGCCCCAGCCTCTCTTGGCCAGGAGACTTGGCCCGGCGTCGAGATCTGGCGGGGCGGGGTCAACACCTGGGACTGCGACGAGATGGGGCACATGAACGTGCGCTTCTACGTCGTCCGGGCGATGGAGGGGCTTGTGGGCCTGGCGGCCGAAATGGGCCTGCCCCACGCTTTCGCCCCGCACGCCAACGCCACCCTGGTGGTCCGCGAGCACCACATCCGGTTCCTCAAGGAAGCCCATGCCGGCGCGCCGCTGCACATGCTGGGCGGAGTGATCGAGATCGGCGACAGCGAGGCGAAACTCCTGCAATTGCTGGTCCATTCTGCCACCGGCGAGCTGGCCGCCACCTTCCAGACCACGGTGGCCCACGTGACGCCCCGCGAGGGCGAGGCCTTCCCCTGGCCGACGATCGTCCGTGAACGGGCCAAGGGCCTGATGGTCGAGATCCCCGAGCGCGCCCAGGCCCGCAGCGTCGACCTGTCGCCGGCCGTCCCGCAGGCCAGCCTGGACCGCGCCGAGGCGCTGGGCCTCACGCGTATCAGCCTGGGCGCCCTGGGCGCGGGCGAAAGCGACGCCTTTGGGCGCATGCGGGCGGAACAGTTCATCGGCCGGGTCTCCGACGGCATCGGCGCCTTCATCGCCCCCTTGCGCGACATCGTGGCCGAAGCGGCCGACCCCGCGCCCGGCCGGGTCGGCGGGGCCGTGCTGGAATACCGGATCGTCTACCTGGCCTGGCCGCGCCTGGGCGATCGGCTGGAGGTGCGCTCGGGCCTGATCGGCAGCGAGGGCCGGGTCATGCGCTGCGCCCACTGGCTGCTGAACCCCGATACTGGACAGGCGTGGGGAACCTCGACCGTCAGCGCCATCACCTTCGACCTCGACGCCCGCAAGGCCGTGGCCATCAGCCCGGCGGCGGCGACGAAGCTGGCGGAACGGTCGGTGGAGGGCCTGGGGCTGTAGCAGACCCCGCATATTGACTCAGTCAACACGCGAGAATATTGACTCCGTCAACATCGGAGTCGCCATGACCAGCCAGCACGACCACGACGTCGCCACCCTGCGGGCCTTCAACCGGACCTATACGCGCCGGCTGGGCCTGCTGGACGCCAACTATGACAGCAGCCCCTTCACGCTGAGCGAAGCCCGCGTGCTGTACGAACTGGCGACGCGCGTCGACCCCGTGGCCGCCGAGATCGTCCGCGCCCTGGGCCTGGACCCGGCCCAGGTCAGCCGCACGCTCAAGCGCTTCACCGAGCGCGGCCTGGTCACGACGCGCGAGAGCCCGGCCCACGGCCGCCACCAGCTGCTGTCGCTGACCAATGAGGGTCGAGCGGCGTACGCTGCCCTGGAGACCAACACCAAGGCCAGCGTCGGCGTCCTGATAGAGCGCCTGCACCCGCTGCGCCGGACCCGGCTGCTGGACGCCGCTCGCGACATCAATGCGGTGTTCAAAGACGACGTCCCGCCCGCCGCGACGCTGCGCGGCCTGGAGCCCGGCGATCTTGGCATGGTCGCCGCCCGCCAGGGCGTGATCTACGCCGCCGAGTACGGCTGGGGTCGCGACCACGAGGCCCTGGTGGCCGAGATCGTCGCGGGTTTCCACCGCAATTTCGATCCGACCCGGGACGACGCCTGGATCGCCCAGGCCGACGGCCGGATGGTCGGCTCGATCTTCCTCGTCCAGGGCGAGACGCCCGGCGCGGCCAAGCTGCGGCTGCTCTATGTGGAACCCGACGCGCGCGGCATGGGCGTGGGCCAGATGCTGGTCGAGGCCTGCGTCGCCCGCGCTCGGGCCCTGGGCTACCAGCGGCTGGACCTGTGGACCGTCACGGTCCTGAGCGCCGCGCGGAAACTTTATCAGCGGGCGGGCTTCCAGGTGATCGAGGAGACGCCCTGCCGGCGGTTCGGCCAGGACCTGGTCGACCAGATCTGGTCGCTGGACTTAAGCGCGTAACCGTCCCCCTCCGCGTCATCCCGGCCGGAGCGCGTGGGGCGGAGAGCCGGGACCCAGGGGCCGTTCGCAACCGCTGGGGGGAGGGTGAACCTCGGCATCGCGCCCACCCGCCTGGGTCCCGGGTCTGCGGTCCGCTGCGCGGACCTCCGCCCGGGATGACGAACTGATTTGCAGGCGCGGAAACGCCAACGGCCACGCTCAAACGCACGTTCGTCTTTTTTGATACTTTTGTCAAAAATGAAAGCCAGAGCCCAGATACACCAAGACCCGCTGCGGGGGATAAACGCAGCGGGTCTGGCTATTTCTCGATCATTCGATCTAGGCGGGCGTTTCCTCCCCGAAACGCCGAAGAGAGGGGGTTCTCTGTGGACCCGTTTCTCTCTTGCCCAGTCAGAAAACGGCAAAACCGAGATCGTGTCAACGGCAACGATCTAGATTCCATAAGGGGTTCGACGTTTTTTTGACATCAGCCCCGTAGTTTGGACGCTTTAGTCAAACTAAGCACCGTTCGGTTCAGTAATTTTTGACATACTTGTCAAATATCGGCCGTTCAACCGCCCCTTGAGCGCCTCCAGCACCGCCGAGCGGGATTCGAACACGTAGTCTGGACGCGACACTGTGACCGGTTCGACGCCTGCCTGGGCCAGGGCCGCGGCGGCGGCGAACAGGTCGCCGGTCGCCAGCAGGGCGCCGTTGGCCCGGCGCGAGCCTCCGGCCTCGACGAACGGAGCGACGGCGGCCTGGCCGGCGGCGTCCTGCTCGGCGGGCCAGACCAGAGTAGCCAGGGTGCGGGCGCGGCCCTTGGCCTCGACCACCGACAGCAGGCGCGCCAGGCTGTCGAGCTGCCCCTCGGTCCACGGCGTGACCAGCGAGGCGGTCAGCTGGGCCTGGCTCTTCAGGATCACGCCGTCGGACAGCACCTTCAGCCCGTTGGCGGCCAGGGTGGCGCCGGTGGTGGTGATATCGACCACCAGCTCGGCCGCACCGGCGGCCGGAGCCCCCTCGGTGGCGCCGCTGCTCTCGACGATGCGGTAGTCGGCGACGCCGTGGCGAGCGAAGAAGGCCCGCGTCTGGGTGACGTACTTGGTGGCCACCCGCAGGCGACGGCCGGTCTTGGCCAGATGCAGGTGCCCGACCTCGTCGATGTCGGCCATGGTGTCGACGTCGAGCCAACTCTTGGGCGCGGTCACCACCAGGTCGGCGCGGCCAAAGCCCAGGGCGCGCAGCAGCATCACCCGGCTGTCCATGTCGTCGCCGCGCTCGCGCAGCAGGTCTTCACCAGTAACGCCCAGGTGCAGGTCGCCGCTGTCGAGGCCGGCGGCGATGTCGCCCGCCGACAGCAGGCGCACCGAGACGCCGGGCAGGCCCGACAGCTCGGCCGAATAGCCGCGCGCGCCGCCGGTCATCTCGACCCGGAAGCCGCATTCGGCCAGCCAGGCCTCGACCTGTTCCTTCAGGCGGCCCTTGGAGGGAATGGCGAAGATCATCGGGGTGTCGGTGGTCATTCGCCGCCTCCGGCATAGGCGCGGGCCGGGCGCACCATGCAGCCGACGGCCCCGGTTTTCGTTTCGGCCCCGAGCCGCGCGGGCAGGCCGTCGTAGCGGCCGCCGGCGGCGACCGGGCGTTCCTCGCCGAGGGCGGCGCTGCGCACCTCGAACAGGTAGCCGTCGTAATAGCCGAAGGCCCGCCCGAAGGCGGCGTTCAGACGGATGCGGTCGATCGGCACGCCGCCGGCGACCATGCCGGCCAGGCGCTTGCGCCAACCCTCGATGGCCGCATCGAGAGGGCTGCGGTTAGGACCGGCCAGGGCGGCGATGGCGTCCAGCGCGGCGTCCGGCGCATCGCTGACCGCCAGGAAGGCGCGGACCTTGTCGGCTTGCTGCGGCGACAGGCGGCCGGCCTTCACGACCTCGGCCTTCTCGACCAGGCGATGGGCGATCTCGGCGGGACGGCGACCGCCGACCGGCTCGATGCCGGCCAGGGACCACAGCTCTTGCAAGACCGCGGCGGCCTCGGCTTCCGGCAGGCCGGCCAGCAGGGCGGCGATGCGGCTGCGCTCGGTCGCGGCGACCGGGGCGCCCTCGCCCTCGAGCTCGGCCTTCAGCTGGCGCGGACGCGAGAAGGTGCGCTTCAGCCGCGCGCCCAGCGGCGGGGTCAGGTCCAGGCTGTCGACGAAGGCGGCGAACAAACCAACGTCGCCCAGCAGCAGGGTCAGGTCGTCGCGACCGCCGGCCGCGGCGCCGGCCCAGGCCAGGGCGGCGATCTCCGCGTCGGCGGCCACCGGATCGGCGGCCTCCAAGGCCTCGACGCCGATCTGCAGGAACTCTTCGGCCCGGTCGCTGCCGCGCGGGGCCACGCGGAAGGCCTTGCCTTCATAGAGATAGCGGCCCGCCTCGACGCCCGACGACAGGTGCTGGCGCGCCACGGCGACGGTGAAGTCCGGGCGCAGGCAGGCCTCGTCGCCGCCGTCGCCGGAGACGACGAACAGCCGCGAGCGCATGGCCTCGCCAGCGAGGTCCAGCAGCAGGCCCAGGGGCTGCAACACCGGGGCGTCGGTCGGGACAGCCCCGGCCGACAGGAACGGAGCGCGGATGGCGTCGAGCGCCTCCGCCGGGATGGAACGCTCTAGCCTCAACGGATCAGCCCCCGATGATCTTACGGACGGCGGCGATCAGATCGCCCCGCGGAATGGTCTGCTGGCCGGGACGCTCGGCCTTCCAGGCGGCGTTGTCGGCGACGCCCGAGGCCAGCTCGCGGCCCAAATCGAGGTCCTTGATCGTCACCGTGCCGGCGGCGATCTCGTCGCCGCCCAGCATGATGGCGGCCGGCGACAGGCGGCGGTCGGCGTACTTCATCTGCGGACGCATGCCCGAGGTCCCCAGATAGACCTCGGCCGGGATGCCCGCCGCGCGCAGTTGGCCGGCGACGGCGAAATATTCGCCCATGTGCGCCTGGTCGAAATTGATGATCACGACGGGACCGCGCGCGGCCGAAGCCGGCTCTCGGCCGGCCGCCCGCAGGGCCGCCGCCAGGCGCGAAACGCCGAACGAGAAGCCCGTGGCCGGCACCGGCTGGCCGGTGAAGCGGGCCACCAGGTCGTCATAGCGACCGCCGCCGCCGATCGAGCCGAAGGTGACCTTGTTTCCCTTCTCGTCGGTGGTGCTGAGCAGCAGCTCGGCCTCGAACACCGCGCCGGTGTAGTATTCCAGGCCGCGCACGATCGACGGGTCGATGATCGCCTGGTCGTCGGCGACGCCCAGGCTGGTCAGGGCCGCGTCGATCTTGGCCAGCTCTTCCAGGCCCTCGTCGCCCTCGGCCGAGCCGGCGACGACCTTGGCGATATTGTTCAGCGTCGCGCTGCGACCGCCGACACCGGCCTGGACGAAGTCGAGCACGGAATCGATGGCCTTGCCGGCCAGGCCCGCGCCCTTGGTGAAGTCGCCGCTGTCGTCCAGGCGACCTTCGCCCAGCAGCAGGCGCACGCCGTCGACGCCCAGGCGGTCCAGCTTGTCGACCGCGCGCAGCACGGCCAGCTTCTGGCCTTCGCTGGTCGCGCCGGCCTGGGTGAGCAGGCCGTTGAGGAGCTTGCGGTTGTTGATCTTCAGCACCGCCGCGCCGCGCGGCAGGCCCGCGGCCTCCAGCCCCTCGACGGCCATGGCGATGATCTCGGCGTCGGCCTCCGGGCGGGCCGAGCCGACGGTGTCGGCGTCGCACTGGATGAACTGGCGGAAACGGCCGGGGCCGGGTTTCTCGTTGCGCCACACCGGACCGAAGGCGTAGCGGCGGAACGGCTTGGGCAGGGTTTCCCAGTTCTGGGCGGCGAAGCGAGCCAGCGGCGCGGTCAGGTCGTAGCGCAGGGCCATCCACTGGTCGTCGTCGTCCTGCAAGGCGAAGACGCCTTCATTGGGACGGTCGCTGTCGGGCAGGAACTTGCCCAGGGCGTCGGCATATTCGAAGGCCCCGGTGTCCAGCGCCTCGAAGCCGTAGCGTTCGTAGACGGCCGAGACCGCCTCGAGGATCGACTTCTCGGCGCGCAGGTCGCGGGCGCGCTTGTCGGCGAAGCCGCGCGGGGCGCGGGCTTCGGGGCGGAAGTCTTCGGTCTTGGGTGCGGTTTCGTCGGTCATCGTCGGTCCTTAGAGATCTCTAGGCTTCGACGGATGGCGCTTGCGCTTAAGCCCCATCCGCTAGGCGGGGCTCTGGCTGGGTCGCTCGGCTTTTAGAGCGTGCGGACCCGGCCGATCCCGCGAGGCGAGGTCGGATGGTGGTGGCAGCCATGGTGGTGCGGCGTGCGGGTCATCGGGGCGGCGTATAGCGCAGGCGCGGGCACGGCGCCACCCACAACCCGCATCGACTTGACAGCAGACAGCGGTCAAGCCACATCTCCCGCCAACAACAAATTGGCCTGACCAATATGAGGGAGAGGTCCATGCGACGTTCGTTGACGCTTCTGGGCGCCGCCAGCCTGCTGGCACTGGCCGCCGGCCCGGCTCTTACCGCCGAGTTCCCGTTCAACGCCGGCTGGCGCATGGCCACCGGCGACCTGGCGGGCGCCGAAGCCCTCGCCTTCGACGACGCCGCCTGGAAGCCGGTCACCCTGCCGCGCGCCTTCAACGAGGACGAGGCCTTCTCGCGCGACATCCACGAGCATTCGACGGGCATCACCTGGTACCGCAAGCGCTTCGTGCTGCCGGCCGATCAGGGCCCGGCCGTGGGCGGCCGCGCCATCCTCGACTTCGAGGGCGTGCGCCAGGCCGGCGACGTCTATGTCAACGGCGTGCGGGCCGGCGGCCACGAGAACGGAGCCACCGCCTTCGGGGTGGATGCGACCAAGCTTCTGAAGCCCGCCCCGTTCATCAACGTCATCGCCGTGCGGGTCGACAACGACTGGAAGTACAAGGAGCGCGCCACCGGCAGCGGCTTCCAGTGGAACAACAACAACTTCAATGTGAACTACGGCGGCATCCACCGCGCGGTGCGGCTGCGCCTGACCGGCGACCTGCATCAGACCTTGCCGCTCTATACGAGCCTGGGCACCACCGGCGTCTATGTCTGGGCCGACCAGTTCGACATCAAGGGCCGCAAGGCCACGATCCACGCCGAAAGCCAGGTTAGGAACGACGGCGCGAAAGCCCGTACCTTCGCCTATCGCGTCACGCTGAAGGATGTCGACGGCAAGCCGGCCGGCCAGTTCACCGCCCCGGCCGTGACCATCGCGCCCGGCGAGACCAAGACGGTTTCGGCCAGCCAGCGGCTGTCGGACCTGCACTTCTGGAGCTGGGGCTACGGCTATCTCTATGCGGTGACGACCGAACTGGTGGAGGACGGCAAGGTCGTCGACAGCGCCCTGACCCGCACCGGCTTCCGCAAGACCGAGTTCAGGAACGGGACCGTCTTCCTCAACGACCGCGCCATCCAGGTGCACGGCTACGCCCAACGCACCAGCAACGAGTGGCCGGCCCTGGGGACCAACATCCCGCCGTGGATCAGCGACTTCTCCAACGGCCTGATGGTGGAAAGCGGCGGCAACCTGGTGCGCTGGATGCACATCGCCCCGGCCCGCCAAGACGTCGAGAGCGCCGACCGTGTGGGCCTGATGCAGGCCATGCCGGCCGGCGACGCCGAGAGCGACGTCTCCGGCCGTCGCTGGGACCAGCGGGTCGAGGCCATGGCCGACGCCATCGTCGCCTTCCGCAACAACCCGTCGATCATCTTCTACGAGGGCGGCAACGAGAACATCAGCGAGGCGCACATGGCCGAACTGAAAGCCGTGCGCGACCGGCTGGACCCGCACGGCGGCCGCGCCATCGGCTCGCGCGAGATGCTCGACAGCAAGGTCGCCGAATACGGCGGCGAGATGCTCTACATCAACAAGAGCGCCGGCAAGCCGATGTGGGCGATGGAGTATTCCCGCGACGAGTCCGCGCGGAAGTTCCAGGACGCATTCACCGCCCCGTTCCACGCCGACAGCCCCAGCTACAACCGCAACCAGGACAGCATGGTCGTCGAGACCGTGCAGCGCTGGAACGACTACTGGGTCGAGCGCCCGGGCGGCGGCGACCGCGTCAGCGCCGGCGGCGTCAACATCATCTTCTCCGACAGCAACACCCACTTCCGCGGCGACAACAACTATCGCCGCAGCGGCGAGGTGGACGCCATGCGCATCAAGAAGGAGGGCTTCTTCGCCCACCAGGTGATGTGGGACGGCTGGGTCGACGTCGAAAAGCCCCGCTCGCACATCGTCGGCCACTGGAACTACGCCGCCGGCACGGCGAAGGACGTGCTGGTGGTCTCCAGCGCCGACAGCGTCGAGCTGGTCCTGAACGGCAAGTCGCTGGGCAAGGGCGCAAAGTCGGACGGCTTCCTCTTCACCTTCAAGGACGTCGCCTACGCCCCCGGAACCCTGACGGCCATCGCCCGCGACGCCAAGGGCAAGGAGGTCGCCCGCGACGAACGGGTCACGACGGGTCCGGCGGTCGCCCTGAAGCTGACCCCGCGCACCGGCCCCGGCGGCTGGAAGGCCGACGCGGCCGATATCGCCCTGGTGGACGTCGAGGCGGTGGATGCGGCCGGCCGGCGCGTGCCGACGGCGCTGGATATGGTCAGCTTCGACGTGGCCGGTCCGGCCGAATGGCGCGGCGGCATCGCCCAGGGCGACTCCAGAAGCGAGACCAAACCGACCGACACCCCGGTCTCGGCCTCGGGCGAACCGGTGACCAAGGGCCCGGCCGGCGTTGACGCGGTCACCCAGTACGCGGGCTCCAACCGCAAGGACGACAACTACATCCTGGCCAAGACCCTGCCGGTCGAGGGCGGGATCAACCGCGTGGCGCTGCGCTCGACCCTGGCGGCCGGCAAGGTGACCATCGTGGCGAAAGCCGAGGGCCTGAAGCCCGCGACCCTGACCCTGGACGCCGAGGCCGCCCCTGCCGAGGCGCCGCTGCTCCCCGTCAGCCTAGCGCGCGGCCCCACGCCCTCGACCCCGGCCTTCAAGATCCGGCGCGACGCCATCAAGGCCGTGGAGATCACCGCCGGCTCGAACGCCGACAAGGTTTCCGCCAGCGTCGACGACGACGAGGCCACCCACTGGGCCAGCGATGGCCAGCTGGAGAACGCCTGGATCGAGTACCGCCTGCCCAAGGCCCAACAGGTCGACGAGATCTCGCTGAAGCTGATCGGCTGGCGCATCCGCTCCTATCCGCTGCGGATCACCATGGACGGCAAGGTGGTGTACGAGGGCGAGGCGCCAAAAAACCTGGGCTACGTGACCCTGCCGCTGAAGGCCGCCAAGGGCTCGCGCCTGCGCATCGCCCTGACCGGGGCCACGGCCGACCGCGACGCCTTCGGCAAGATTGTCGAAGTCACCGGCGCCAAGGGCGGCTTCGACACCGGCGCCGAGAAGGTCAAGACCGGCGGCGCGCTGAGCATCGTCGAGGCGGAGTTCTACAAGAAGCGGTAGTGCCCGCGCCTCAGGTCAGGACGAAGACGCCGTGGCGCCGCGCCGCGGCCGCCGCCGTCTCGCGGACGGCTTCCGACGCCGGCAGGATGGCGTCCGTTCGATTCCATCCGCCGATCACGCGCACCGGCGTCGCCACGAAATAGATGTCCATGCTCCTGCGCTCGCGCAGGCTGTCCCGAATGATCCGGGACAGCCGGCCGCTCGAAGCAGGCATGAACCGAAAGCCGCGACGTTCGCCTTGCCAGACGTAGGCGCCTTCGCGCGCGAGCTCGGCGTAGTATGCCTCCAAGCCCCGCTCACCTTCCAGGTAATCGGCCAGCGCGCCATGATGCACCGCGCCGGGGAAGTTCACGAATAGCGCCGCGACGTACTCCTCCTGGGACAGCCGATGATCGAAGGCGGAAACCCAGAACGGCAGATCGCCCCACTCGTGGAGCGGCGGCGGCTCCTTCGGCGGCTGGCCGGGCAGGCTGTCGTCGACATGGATCTTCTTGGCCATCAGCGAGGCGAGTTCGGGCGTCATGCATACTCCGGCGGCGCGCCTGCCGGACACAGCGCCGCCAAGTCGCAATGACCCATATTTCGCGGGGATATTCCGGGGCGAGAGATTAAATCAAGACGCTTTACGCAACATCCAACATGAACACCCCGTAATGATGTCGTATATTTAATCCACCTTTCAGGCGTTTAATTTGAGAACGCCGGTCTAGCGCGGCAAGACCTTCCCCGGGATTGAGGGGAAAGTTGATGTCGAAGACCGTCTTGTTCGCCACCGCGGCCGCAGCCCTGCTCGCCGCCGGCGCGGCCCATGCCGCAGACAGCGCCCAGGCCGCCCAGGCGCCGGTTCCGACCGGCCCGGTCAGCGAGGCGCCGCTGGACGACGCGACCCAGAAGGGCGTGCTGATCTTCGTGCCGGACTTCTTCACCAGCCTGCGCCCCAACACCGCGCTGGACATGGTAGGCCGCCTGCCCGGCTTCGTGCTCAACGACGGCGCCGGCACCCGCGGCTTCGAGGGCGCGGTCGGCAATGTGCTGATCAACAACAACCGCCCCGCCTCCAAGGCCGAGACCGGCTCGAACGTGCTCTCGCGCACCCCCGCCGCCCAGGTCGAGCGCATCGAGCTGATCCGCGGCGGCGCGCCGGGCATCGACATGCAGGGCTATGGCGTCGTCGCCAACGTGGTCCTGAAAAAGGGCGCTGTCCGCCAGTCGATCCTGACCCTGAACAGCCAGATCTTCGACGGCGGCCACGACGTCTGGGGCGGCTCCTATCAGTTCACCGCCCGCGACGGCGACAAGAGCTGGGGCGTCACCCTGTCGGACGGCACCAGCAGCAGCGACTCCAACGGCGTGGGCCGCTCGGTGCGTCGCGACGGCGCGGGCAATGTGCTGCGCGACGAGGCCTTCGTGAACGACGGCTACGGCGGCGGCCGCTCGATCCGCGGCAACTACGCCGGGCCCTTCGCCGGCGGCAAGATCGACGCCACCGCCCGCTACGGCGTCAACGACTGGCAGGACTGGCAGGAACTGACCTCGGCCACCTCCAAGCGCCGCACCGCCTATGAAGAAGACAGCCGCTCGGGCGAGCTTGGCCTGACCTACACCCGCCCCCTGGCCCCGCGCTGGAACCTCGAGACCCGGGTGATGCACGAGTTCGAAAAGTTCGACAGCGAGGCCACCAGCGACGCCACGCTCAGCGGCGTGGTCAACCCGCAGGAGCTGTTCGGGGCCGAGGGCGACTCTTCGGAATCCATCCTGCGCGCCACCATCCGCCACGAGCGCAAGCCGGGCCTGACCTTCGAGTTCGGCGGCGAGGTGGCCTACAACATGCTCGACGTGAAGCAGGCCTATTCGGTGGGCGGAACGGCCGTTCCCCTGCCCTCGGCCTCGGTCAAGGTCGAGGAGACGCGCGGCGAGGCCTTCCTGAAGACCACCTGGCGCGTGAACCCCAAGCTGACCCTGGAAGGCGGGGTGCGCCTGGAGAGCTCGACCATCAGCCAGTCGGGCGACGCCGACCAGGAAAAGAGCTTCTTCTACGCCAAGCCCCGCTTCCAGGCGACCTGGACGCCCAAGGCTGACCACCAGCTGCGCTTCCGCTTCGAGCGCGAGCTGGGCCAGCTCGATTTCGGCGACTTCGCCGCCTCGGCCGAGTTCGGCGACGGCACGGTCTATGGCGGCAATGTCGACCTGGAGCCCGAGCAGCGCTGGATCAGCGAACTGACCTACGAGCGCCGCTTCTGGGGCGAGGGCGTGGTGTCGATCGGCTGGCGCCACGACGAGATCATCGGCGTCATCGACCGCCTGCCCCTGCCCGGCGGCCTGTCGGCGACCGGCAACATCGGCGACGGCACGCTGGACAAGCTGTCGCTGAACATCGTCGTGCCCACCGACAAGCTGGGCGTGAAGGGCGGCCGCCTGACCTTCAAGAACGACTGGAACGAGACCCACGTCACCGATCCGACCGACCATAAGGACCGGCCGATCTCGCAGGTGCGCCCGACCCAGGCCAATATCGGCTTCTCGCAGGACCTGATGCGCGGCCAGGTGCAATGGGGGATCAACTGGCTGCCGCTGCTGGGCCAGGGCACCTACGACCCCGACCAGACCAACAAGTGGCGCGGCGCGGCCTATTACGAGGCCTTCGCCGAATACAAGCCGACCAACACCCTGGCCATCCGCGTCCAGCTGAACGTCTGGGACGACTTCGTCGTCACCCGCACGGTCTATGCCGATCGCGTCACCCGGCCGGTGCGCTACCAGGAGGTCCGCGACATCGATCCGCGGACGTTCGTCAGCCTGCGGGTGCGCAAGACGTTCTAAGAACGAGACCCTCCCCCAAGGGGAGGTGGCCCGGAGGGACGGAGGGGGAAGTTCCTTCAGAGTTCGAAGAAGCCGCCGGAGGGAGCAATCGCATCTCCCTCCGCCGGCTTCGCCGACACCTCCCTTCAGGGGGAGGGTTTTTACTTCTTCAACCGCTCGATCAGCGCGCTGGTCGACGGATCGTGCTCACCGACCGCGCCGGCTTCCAGTTCCGGCAGAATGCGGCCGGCCATCACCTTGCCCAGCTCCACGCCCCACTGGTCGAAACTGTTGATCCCCCAGATCACGCCCTCGACGAAGGTCTTGTGCTCATAGAGGGCGATCAGGGCGCCGAAGGTCTGCGGCGTCAGGCGATCTAGCAGAACCAGGGTCGAGGGGCGGTTGCCGGCGAAGGTGCGTTGGGGGGCAAGCGTGGCGATCTCGGCTTCCGAGACACCCTTGGCGGTCAGCTCGGCGACCACGTCCTCGGTGCCGCGGCCGACCATGAAGGCCTCGGCCTGGGCCAGCAGGTTCGACAGCAGCTTCTCGTGCATGCCGGCCGGGCCTTCATCCGACCTGGCCAGGCCGATCAGCTCCATCGGGGTGATGTCGGTCCCCTGGTGCATGCACTGGAAATAGGCGTGCTGGACGTTGGTGCCCTCGTCGCCGAACACCACCGTGGCCGTGCCGCGCTGGGCGGGCTTGCCGTCCGGGCCGACCGACTTGCCGTTGCTCTCCATCTCCAGCTGCTGGAGGAACGAGGCCAGGCGGCGCAGGCGGTGCGAGTACGGAACGACCGAGCGGGCGCGGCGATCAAGACCATTGCGGTTGAAGATCTGGGCCAGGGCGACCAGCACCGGGGCGTTCTTTTCCAGCGGCGCGGTGGCGAAGTGGGCGTCCATCTCGGCCGCGCCGTCCAGGAAGCCCTGGAACACGTCCCAGCCGGCGGCGACGGCCACCGACAGGCTGACCGCCGACCACAGCGAATAGCGGCCGCCGACCCAGTCCCAGAAGCCGAACACCCGCTCGTCCGCCACCCCGAAGGCCGAGGTCTTGTCCAGCGCGGTGGACACGGCGGCCAGGTGGGCGTTGGCGCCCTCCTCGCCCAGGGCCGCGACCAGCCAGGCGCGGGCGGCGGCGGCGTTGGACATGGTCTCCTGGGTGGTGAAGGTCTTGGAGACCACCACGACCAGGGTTTCCTCCGGATCGAGATCGGCCGTGGTCAGCAGGAACTCGGCGCCGTCGACATTGGCCACAAAGCGCAAGTCGATTTCCGGCTTCACCGGACGCAGGGCGTCCCACAGCAGGCGGGGGCCAAGGTCGCTGCCGCCGATGCCGATGTGCAGGATCGCCTTGAACGGCTTGCCGGTGGCGCCCTTGATCGCGCCCGAGCGGACGGCCTCGGCGAAGGCCTTCATCCGCTCACGGACGGCCTCGACCTCGGCCATCACCGGCACGCCCTGCGCCTTGATGTCGGCGTCGGCCTTGGCGCGCAGCGCCACGTGCAGCACGGCGCGGCCTTCTGAGCTGTTGATCGCCTCGCCGCCCAGCATGCGGGCGCGGGCGGCCTCGACGCCGGCGGCGTGGGCCAGATCGAGCGCGGCTTCCAGGCCGGGCTCGTCCCAAGCCTGCTTGGAGAGGTCCAGGTGCAGGCCGGCGACGTCGAGGGTCAGGGTTTCGAGACGCTGGGGCTCGGTGTCGAAGAACTCGACGATGCGCTTCTCCCCGGCGGCCTTGGCGGCGGTTTCCAGGCGGATCCAGGCGGCGTCGAGATCGGACAAGGTCGTCTCCATGTCTTGTTGGGCGCGTGGCGGCCGCCGAAACCGGCGTCCACTTTCGGCTGCCACGCTTGTGGTAAAACGGCGTTTACGAGGGCGGGCTTACCAAAGGTCAGTCTCGGCGTCATGAAGACCAATGACGTTTTTCGACCGGAGTAGCCGATGTCCTGCGACGCGATCGCTTTTTCCGCCATGCTGTGGCTGGCGTCGACTGGTTTGGCGGCGCCGGTGAACCAGGCCCCGGCCGTGGTTCAACAGGGCCAGGCCCCGCCGTCGGTGGCCGGCGAGCCGCTGTTCATCGACATCGTCAAGCGCGCCGGCGCCCTGAAGACCCGCGTCGAAGGCTATCGCGAGGCCCTGCCCAAGGATCCCGCCGCCCCGGCCCTGGTCCTGCCGGGCTTTGCCGCCTTCAAGGCCGAGATCGAGGCGCTGTCGGCGCTGGACATGAAGGGCCACGTCACCCTGAAGGAGCGCGGCGCGGTCGACGACCTCAAATGTATCCTGCGCGGCATCAGCCAGGACCTGCCGGAAAAGCTGACGGCCATGGCCGAGGCCAAGACCGTCAAGACCCAGGACCAGGCCCTACGCGACATGGTCTATCTGCTGAACGACAACGTCGAGGTCATCACCGCCCCGCCGCAGCCGGCGGCGTAGCTCCCCTCTCCCCATGGGAGAGGTTTCCGGTTTAAGCGTCCTTGTATTTCACCGCGCAGCCGTAGGGCTGGCTGGCGGGGACCGCCACCTTGCGGCCGGCCTTGAGGTCGGAAAGCGCGGCGGCGACGTAGTTCTTGGCCGTGGCGATGTCCTCGACCTTGTTGGACGGCTTGTCGTCGATGGCGCCCTGGTAGACCAGCTGGCCGGCCGGATCGATGACGTACATGTGCGGGGTGGTCTTGGCCTTGTAGGCCGTGGCGACCACGCCCTCGGGGTCGAGCAGCAGGGTGGTCGGCTTGGCGCCCTTGGCGCTCATCCAGGTCCTGGCCTGGGCGCCGTCGGCGAAATAGCCCTGCTTGCCGGGGGCCGAGGAGGCGACGCTGAGCCAGACCACGCCGTCGGCGGTGGCGGCCTGCTGAAGGCCCTGCATGTTGCCCGAATAGTGCTTCTTCACATAGGGGCAGCCCTCGTTGACCCATTCGAGCACGACGGTCTTGCCCTTGAACTCGGCCAGCGAGCGGGTCTTGCCGTCGATGTCCCTGGCGGTGAAGGCCGGCGCGGCCGCGGCGAGGGCCAGGCTGGGCGCGAGCACGACCAGCGGGGCGCTGGCGATCAGGCGACGGGTGATCATGGGAACCTCCGAAAGCGGGATGGCCGGTGTTGCGAGACACTCTCACGGATCGCCCTGCGGTGGAACAGCGCACGCGGCGCGCAATCCTTTGTCTTGCGGCCGAAAGCTTGGCCATGAAGGCTTGATCCGCCGCATTTCGGCCGCCAGAAGACGGCATCGCTTCGCCGTTTTCCTCCCGCCCCGCACGATCATGACGCTTCGCTCCAAGCTTTCGCTCGCCCCATTCGTCGCTATGGGCATCGCCCTGGGCCTGGCCGTCGCCGGCTGCACGACGACCAAAGAGACGACCGTCTTCGTGCCGGTGGTGGCCCCGACCCCGCCCAGTTCGCTGACCCCGCAGCCGGTGATGCTGTTCAACCAGTCCAAGGAGGGGCGCAAGCTCTTCACCCTGGAGGCGGAGTTCCCCTATTGCGACGTCGAGACCGGCAAGGTGATCGTCGTGCCGCGCTGGTACGTCACCGACTTCGCCAGCGTGCCGTGGTACGGCCAGGGTTTCGTCGACCCGCAGGGCCCGACGGCCCGCGCCGCCATCGTCCACGACTGGCTCTACGCCATCGGCGAGAAGGACAAGCGGGCCGAGGCCGACGCCATCTTCCTGCGCGCCATGCTGAAGTACGGGGTCAAGCCCTTCCAGGCCAACATCGCCTACCAGGCCGTGAAGACCGGCGGCGAGAAGGGCTATGGCCTGCCGGGCGACTGGCGGTTCATCGATCCGCGCCGCCAAAGCATCGCCCAGCCGCCGCCCTTCGCCAGGCCGAGGACCGGCGCGGTCAGGATCATGCCGCGCTGCCAGGGCTTCGAGGCCCTGATCCAGACCGGCTGGCGGGCCTATCCCCTGCCCAAGCCCGTCGTCGTCGCCCCGCCGCCGGTGACCACCACCCGCACGCCGATGGACGGGGTCAAGGAACGCCTGCCCTGGGGCGGCAAGAAGAAGTGATACGGCCCTCGCGGCGAACCGCGAGGGCCTGATCCGCTATTTCGGTGACAGGACCGTCCAGGTGCCGTCGCTGCCGTTGTTGTTCAGCAGGCTGTTGCTGTTCGAGAAGATCTGGCCGCCCGAGACTTCGTGGAACCCCGTGGTGTTGCCCACGACGGTCGAACCGGCGACCGTGATCAACGCCTGCGGCGAACCATTCGACGCTGCGCCGTAATTGTTGTTCGACATGATCGACTGGTTGACCGCCAGGATCGACGAGCCGCCGCCGGCGGTGTCGAACGCGGCGGCGCCGGCCACCACGTTGTTCGACATCTCGCTGCGTCCCACCGAAACGACGGCGTTGCCCGAACTGGCGCTGGCGTCCGACCGCACGCCGGCCTGGTTGTTGTTCATGAAGCTGTTGGAGATCGAGGCGACCGCCGTGGCCGAACCGGTCGGGGCCACGTGGACGCCGATGCCGACATTGTCCGAAATCGTCGAGTTGTCGATCGCCAGCTTCGCGACACCCGAACTCGGCGCGAAGAAGACGCCGGGTCCGCCCTGGGCGCGGACGATCACGCTGTCGAGGGTCAGGGAGCCGCCGGCGATGAACCGCACGCCATAGGTCCCGGTCTTGGACCCCATGATCTCGATGCCGCGGATATAGACCGCGTCGTTGACGCCGGCGTTGACGATGATGCCGCTGGTGCCGCTGTTGGTGATCCCCGCGGTGCCTTCAGGGGCGATGATCGCGATCGCCTTGGTGATCGTCACCGAGCCGTACCCGCCCGGATCCAGCACGTTGATCTGGCCGCCAGCGGCGGTCTTGCTGATGGCGCCGGCGAAAGTCTTGCATGGCGCGGTTCGAGAGCATGGATTGGCGTCGTCTCCGACACCCGAGACCCAGGTCCGGGTCGCTTGCGCCGCGGCCAGTTGCGGCATAGCTCCGATGGCGACAGCCATCACGACGAAATTCAAAAGCGATTTCATTTGTCTCTGCCTCATGTTTTCACGGACAGCGGACGCTCGAGCTACTTCGCTTTGAGTTGGTTAACCTATTTCAACTTGTAGTTAAAGGCGTCAAAATCGGCATCGTAGATTTTGTTGACGATCTCGATGGTCTCGGGCGGCAAGGCCGGCCGTTTCCGCTCGGAATTCTCCACGTGGTGACCGAAGGGGTCGGCGATCCCCGTGGCCTGGCGCACGATCTCCATGTCGGCGGCGAGGGTCTCGAACCGCGCGACGAAATCGAGCTCCTCGTCGAGAATGTTGCCGTAGACGGACCCTGGCCGATGCCGCGGCGAAAGCAGCTGCGCACGGTCGAAGAAGCGATGGTCGTGCTCGAGCACCACCGCCTCGCCGAACCGGGCGTGGTAGGTCGAGAAGTCGACCTGGCCGTCCTCCCCCTGCACCAGCCCGAAGTGCTCGGCGTACTTGAGGCACGAGATGACGCGGTCGTAGGGGTTCCGGACGATCGAGAACTTGAAGTAGTCGTCCCAGAACTCGGCATAGGCGGCCTTGGCCTGGCTGGCGAGCAGATGCTTGCTGCCAGCGTCTATCGTCCACCAGTCCCCCCCGGAGATCCAGGTCTCGATGCTGGTTCCGGCGCATCGCGGGATGTGTACGAAGATGCAGCGATACTGGTGGGATATCATCGAGGCCTCTAGGCTAGCCGGCGCCAGCCGCCCCCTTTTCCCCAAACCGCGTGCATACGCAACAGCAGACGTCCCTCACTCGAGGACGGCGGGCGGCCTCAGCCCCTGGCCGCCTTTTCCACCGCCTCGATCACCAGGCCCTCGGTCAAGAGCTGGGGCAGGATGACCGGCGCGCTGGCGCCCTTGGGATAGACGAGATAGAGCGGCACGCCCGCGCGGCCGTGCTCAGCCAGCGCCGCGGCGATGGTCGCGTCGCGCTTGGTCCAGTCGGCCTTCAGGAGGACGGCGTTCTGGGCCTTGAAGGCGTCGGCCAGGCGCGGCCCGGCCAGGGCCGTCTTCTCGTTGACCTTGCAGGTCACGCACCAGTCGGCGGTGAAGTCGACCATCACCACCTTGCCCTCGGCCTGGAGGGCGGCGACGCGCTCGGGGCTCCAGGGTTCGGCGACGAGGCCGGGGCCGGCCGCCTGCGTGACTTGCGGACCAGCGGCGGGGACCGGGGCCTTCAGGGCGCCGATGGTCAGAAGAACGCCGCCGGCCAGGCCCACGAGGGCGAAGCCGAAGGCGACCAGCGGGGTCTTGCCGGCGAACCGGCGCGTCTCGCCCAGGCCGTAGGCCCAGGCGGCGAAGGCCACGAGGACCGCCGCCGCCAACAGCAGGGCCAGGGCGACGCCGCCGGCCTGCTGGCTGAACACCCAGACCAGCCATGCGGCCGCGCCGTACATCGGAAAGGCCAGGGCGTGCTTGAGCACGTCCATCCAGGCGCCGGGCCTAGGCAGCTTCTTCAGCAGGCCCGGCGCGAAGGCCAGGATCACGAACGGCGCGGCGAAGCCGATCGCCAGGGCCAGGAACACCAGCAGGGCGAAGGCCGGCGGCTGAGTCAGGGCGAAGCCGAGCGCGCCAGCCATGAACGGCGCGGTGCAGGGGGCGGCAACGATCACCGCCAGGGCGCCGGTCAGGAAGGCGCCGGCCATGCCAGAGCCGGCCGAGACCCCGCCCGCCGCGCCCTGGACGGCCGCGCCGACCTCGAACACGCCCGACAGGTTCAGCGCCACCAGCAGCATCAGCAGCGACAGCACGGCGACCACCGCCGGTGATTGCAGCTGGAAGCCCCAGCCGACGGCCTCGCCGCCGGCGCGCACGGCGATCAGCAGGCCGGCGAGCGCCAGGAAGGTGGCCACGACGCCGACCAGGAACGCCAGGCCCTGGGCGCGGGTCTTGCCAGCGTCATGGGCGTGGGCGGCCAGGCTGGCGGCCTTCATCGACAGCACCGGGAAGACGCACGGCATCAGGTTGAGGATCAGGCCGCCGAGAAAGGCGAACAGCAGGGCCACCGGCAGGCCGCCGACGCCCGCAACGTCAGCAGCGCCGCCGCCGGCCGCTTGCGAGCCGCCGGTCGAACCGGCGCCGGCCGCGGGAAGCGAGCCTAGCCCTACAGACCCCGCAGGGGTCTCGCCGGCGGTGGCGGTGATCTCGTAGGAGCCGCCCTTCAGCGCCAGCACGCCCGACAGCTCGGTCGGCGCCTCGGTCGCTTCGGGACCGAAGTCGAAGCCGGCGGTCAGCGACAGGGTCAGGCCCTCGGCCCCGCGCTCGATCGCCTGGGGCGCGGCGTGGTCGATGGCCTTGCCCGAATAGGGGAAGAAATAAGCCTCGGCGAAGTCGGCGCCCTTCAGGGCCGCGCCGGTGACCGACAGCTTGATGGTCTCGCCGTCCTTCTTCCAGGTGGCCTTCAGGCCGGCGGGCTTGGGGGCGGCGGCCAGCACCTTCCCGACCGTCTCGCCCCATTTGGGATCGGGCTTGGCCGGGCCGGCGACGACCGGCAGCGGCAGGGTCACCACCGCGTCCTCGGGCACGCAGATCTCCTCGCAGACCAGGAAGGCGGCCGCCGCCTGCAGGGTCACGGTCTGGCCCGGCTTGGCCGAGGCCGGCACGGTGATCGGCACGGGCAGCAGCACTTCGCCGCTATAGGCGTAGTCCCGCAGCGGCCCCACGCGCACGCGCTCGGGCGTCGGCCAGACGATGCCGCCGGCGGTCCAGCCCGTGGGCAGGGTCCAGACGATCTTGGTCGCGTCGCCGGCGTCGCCGGGATTGCGCCAATAGGTGTGCCAGTGCGGCTGGATCTTCTGGCGCAGGGCCACGAACACGGTCGAGCCGGGCACGGCGGCGGCTTCCTGCGAAACCAGCTCCACCTCGATATGCCCGGTCTTGACGACCTCGGCGCGCGCCGGCGAAGCGGCGGCGAGAAGGGCCAGCGGGGCCAGGACGGCGGCGAACAACCTGCGCAACAGCATCGGCGACCTTGCAAAGAAACTTCGCGATGACACATGGCCCGTGCGCGCGCTCTCGACAACCTTCAAGGCGCCGTGGTCAGGTCGCTCGTCCGCTTCGACGGGCGCTTCGACAGGAGAACACGCGTGCCGGCTTCCTTCGACGACATCCAGATCGGTCAGGTGGTGACCCTGGGCGCGACGGTGGTGGACGAGAAGGCGCTGGACGTCTTCATCGCCGCCTTTCAGCCCGGCTGGGACCCGTCGATGGGCGCGCCCGACGCCATGGTCTTCGCGATCTGGACCCGCCTCGACAGCGAGGCCAGCGCCGACTGGCCCCAGACCAAGCGCGTGGGCGTCGACGCCCTGCGCTGGCTGCGCAACCCGCCGGCCGGCGAGCTGCTGCGCGGCCGAATGACCGTGATGGGCAAGGACCCGGTCGGCGAGGGCAAGGGCATCGTCATCGCCCAGCAGGACCTGCTCGACGAGGCAGGGCGGCTGGTCTTCTCGTGCCTGACGCGGAGCATCTTCGCCCGCTGAGGCGGCCTTCGCCCCCACAAGTAGGAGCGTACCCATGATCAAGACGCTGATCGCCGGCGGACTGGCCCTTGCCTTGACCTGCGCCGCCCCCGCCCTGGCCCAGGACGACGAGATCGATCCCAAGGCCGTGGACCTGGCCAAGCTGATCGCCTGCGAGACCTATGACGTGCCGACCTACAACACGGTCGCCTTCTGGCTCGCGGGGACCGAGGGGGCCGACGCCCGCAAGCACTTCGGCCTGACCGAGGTGAAGTCGCCCAACTTCATGCTCAAGCAGTATCGCCTGGCCCGGCCGATCGCGGTGTTTGGACGGACGACCAGCCTGATCGCCTTCAACAGTTCGGGACCGATGGCGGTGCTCGACGAAGCCGACCCGCATCCGCTGGCCAAGCAGCTCAAGATCGAGCCGGCGATCGATGTCCCGGCCAAGTTCATGGGCGAGCGGATGATCACCGAGAAGACCGAGTCCGCCGACGGCCTGACCACGCAGACGCGCATCACGCTGAACGTCTCGACCGTGACCACGCACCCGGGCAAGACATTGGCCGGGTGCAGCTACAAGATCGAGGTGATGTAAGGCCTCAGGCCGCCGTCGGGGTCGCGGTCTCGCGGGCCAGCAGCACGTGCACGGCGTCGGCCGAGCGGGCCTGGCGCAGCTGCTCGCGCAGTTCGGGCTGGCGCAGCATGCGCGAGACGCGGGCCAGGGCCCGCAGGTGCTGGGTGTTGGCCTCAGGCGGGGCGAACAGGGCCAGGAACAGGTCGACCGGCTTGTCGTCCAGCGCGTCGAAGGCGACGGGGGTCTCCAGGCGCACGAACACCGCCCGCACGCGATCCAGGCCCGGCACGCGGGCGTGCGGCAGGGCGACGCCCTGGCCGACGCCGGTCGAACCGGCCGCCTCGCGCTCGATCAGGCCGTCGAGGGCGATGTCGGAATCGAAGCCGAGCACGCGGCCGGCAAAATCGGCGATGACGCCGAGAACCTGGCGCTTGTCCTTGGCGCTGACGCGCAGGGTCACCGCCCCGTGGTCCAGAAGATCGCCGATAGTCATGGACTTCAACTAGCTCGCTCTATACCGGCCGCCGAAAGCTCGGCCGCCGCGGTCCCGAAACGCGCCGGGACCGCTTAGGCTCCAGCTAGCTCAAGGTCGAGCCGTTTCCGTTCAGCGGCTTGGTGCGCTCGGGGTCGATCCAGCCGATATTTCCGTCCGGCCGGCGGTAGACCACCGACAATCCGCCGTGGGCGGCGTTCCTAAACACGATTGCCTGGGACTCGGTCAAGTCCAGTTCCATGACAGCCATGGAAACGGTCATCGTCTTCAGCGAGGCCTGGGTCTCGGCGATCACCATGGCCGACGGGGCGCCGGCGGGGTGGTCCTCCTCGATCGACCAGTCCTCGTCCTCGTGCTCGTCCTCGGGGGCTCGCAGCACGTAGAAGGCCGCGTTCTCGGCCTGCTTGGCGGTGGCCGCCTCGGTATGGCTCTTGAGACGGCGCTTGTAGCGCCTTATGCGCGTCTCGATCTTGGCCAGGGCCTGGTCGAACGCCATGTGGGCGTCGCCGCCAGAGCCGTGGCTCATGAGCTGCTGGCCCGAAGCCAGCTTTACCGAACAATCGACACGGAAGGCGTAGCCCTCCTTGCTGATCACGACGTCGGCGTCACCGCCTCGGTCGAAATACTTGCCGATGCTCAGGGCGATTTCGTCGGCGACTCGCGCTCGCAGAGCCTCACCAACGTCGACATGCTTGCCGGATATTTGGACTTGCATGCCCTATCAACGCGCCGGTCCGGGGGCGGTGTCAAGCGGGAGGAAAACGGCCTCAGAAGAGTCCCGAAAAGACCCCGATCAGCCTCTTGACGGCGGCGGTCACGACACCAGCGCTGAGGAACAGGAGGGCGGCGCTGGCGGTCGCCATCAGGTAGCCGAGCAGGGCCAGCAGGCCGTCGCGCTGCAGCAGGGCCAGGGCCAGGACGGCCACGGTCGCGCCAGGGGCCAGGTTTCCAAGGGGAATCGGCAGCACCAGCACCAGGGCCAGCAGCGTGCAGATCACCCCGATGAAGCGCTCGCCGCCGGCCGCGAACATGAAGCCGAGCCTGGGCCGCGTCACCACCTCCAGGCGGCGCAGAACCGGCGTGATGCGCCGGAAAAGGCCCCTTAGGTCGTCGCGCTTAAGGGGTTTTTCCAGCACCCCGCGCGGCAGCCATGGCGCATTGGCGCCCCAGGCGATCTGCGGCGCCAGCAGGAGAATCGGCAAGGACAGCAGGGTCGAGGAGCCGGGCGGCAGCGGCAGGCAGTTGAGCAGGCCGAACACCAGCAGCGTGGCCCCGAAGGCGCGGCTGTCGAAGGCCTCGAGCATCTGGGCGACGGTCAGCACCGGCCGCGGGTCCTCGCCGAACCCCTCGATCACGTCTGACAGCTTCTCGTCGCTCATTCCCGGCCCTGTTTCGCAAGGCAGGTATAACGCAGGACGCGCGCAAATCGCTTGCGCGAAAACGTCGCTATTCGGCGCAGCGCGGGAGGGGCTACACGCTTTCCTTGATCAGGCGGCGACGTTCGACCGACGAGGGAATGCGCATGGCCTCGCGGTACTTGGCCACCGTGCGGCGGGCGATGTCGACGCCGGCCGCCTTCAGGATCTCGACGATGCGGTCGTCGGAGTGGACGTCGGCCTCGGTCTTCTCGGCGTCGACCAGGCCCTTGATCTTGTGGCGGACGCTGGCGGCCGAATGGGCCTCGCCGCCTTCCGACGACTGGATGGCCGAGGTGAAGAAGAACTTCAGCTCGAACACACCGCGCGGGGTGGCCACGTACTTGTTGGAGGTGACCCGGCTGACCGTGCTCTCGTGCATGCCGATGGCGTCGGCGACGGTCTTGAGGTTCAGCGGCCGCAGGTGCTCGACGCCGTAGGCCAGGAAGCCGTCCTGCTGGCGCACGATCTCGCTGGCCACCTTGAGGATGGTCTTGGCGCGCTGGTCGAGGCTTTTGACCAGCCAGTTGGCGGTGGCGAAGCTGTCGGAGACGAAGGTCTTTTCCTGGTCGCTGCGCGCGCCCTTGGAGACGCGGGCGTGGTAGCGCTGGTCGACCAGCACGCGCGGCAGGGTGTCGGTGTTCAGCTCCACGTGCCACATGCCGCCCAGGCCTTCGCGCACGTGGACGTCGGGCACCAGGGTCTGGGGCGGATCGCTGTGGAAGGCCGCGCCTGGACGCGGCGTCAGGCCGCGGACCTCGGCGATCATCTCGCGCAGGTCCTCGTCGTCGACGCCGCAGATCCTGCGCAGGGCGGCCAGGTCGCGGCGCGCCAGGAGGTCGAGGTTGTCGAGCAGGGCGGCGATGGCCGGGTCGTAGCGGTTGACGTCGCGCAGTTGCAGTTCCAGGCACTCGCGCACGTCCCGGGCGGCCACGCCGCAGGGCTCGAAGCCCTGGACGACCTTCAGCACGCGCTCGACGCGGTCGAACCCGCAGCCGAGCCGCTCGGCGATCTCCCAGAGATCGGCGCGCAGGTAGCCGGCGGCGTCGACGGCGTCGATCAGGATGGCGGCGATGGCCTCGTCGGACGGCGACAGGCCGGCCAGCAACAGTTGGGCGTTCAGATGTTCGGAGAGCGTCTCGGGACGGTTCAGGGCGCCTTCGAAATTGTCGTCGCCCTCGAAGCTGCCGCCGCCGCCGGCGCGCGACCAGTCGATCTGGCCGCCGGCGTGCTCGGCGCCGAAACCCTCGCCGTCGCCGGTGGCGCGCTCGCCGGGCGAGACGTCGTCGCCGGGCGTGTCCATCTCGCGATTGGCCGAGGCGTCCGAGACGCTTTCCATGCCCAGGTTCTCGACGGCGCGCTCGGCCTCGCCCTCGCGTTCGACCTCGCGGTCGCTGTCGTCGCGCTGCAGCAGCGGGTTACGTTCGAGCTCGGCCTCGACAAAGGCTTCCAGCTCGATGTTCGACAGCTGCAGAAGCTTGATCGCCTGCTGCAGTTGCGGAGTGATGACAAGGCCCTGGCCCTGCCGGATATCGAGTCTGGGGCTGAGCGCCAACGCGCCCTCCTGGCAAATCGAACGGAAGTTACGATCGCCATTGAAAGGCCGGTCTGGTTAACGGGGCGCGAACGCCTGCAAATATCGGGCCGGTGCGACCATCCGTCCGCGAAAAAAGAAAAAGGCCTTGTGGGACAAGGCCTTTTTCGAGCTCGACGCGGTCAGGCGCCGCGCCGCAATCTGGTCCGAACCGTTTAAGCGCGGTCGGCGAAGCTGTCGCCCAGGTAAACCCGGCGCACTTCGGGGTTGTCGACGATCTCCTTCGGAGACCCTTCGAACAGCACCTCGCCGGCGGCGATGATCGAGGCCCGATCGACCATGTCCAGCGTCTCGCGGACGTTGTGGTCGGTGATCAGGATGCCGATGCCGCGGTTCTTGAGGTAGTTCACGACCTCGCGGATGTCGGAGATGGCCAGTGGGTCGATGCCGGCGAACGGCTCGTCGAGCAGCATGAACGACGGCTCGCTGGCCAGGGCGCGGGCAATTTCCACGCGGCGGCGCTCACCGCCCGACAGGGCCACGGCCGGCGACTTGCGGATGTGGGTGATCCGCAGCTCTTCCAGGATGTTGGTCACCGTCTCGCGCGCCACGCGCTGGTTCTTCTGGCGCATCTCGACCACGGCCATGACGTTCTGCTCGACCGTCATGCCGCGGAAGATCGAGGCTTCCTGCGGCAGGTAGCCGACGCCCAGGCGGGCGCGCTGGAACATCGGCTGGGCCGTGATGTCCTCGCCGTCGAGATAGATCGAGCCGTAGTCGGCGGCGATCAGGCCCGTGACCATGTAGAAGGTGGTGGTCTTGCCGGCGCCGTTGGGGCCCAGGAGACCGACCACCTCGCCGCGCTTGAGGCGCAGCGAGACGTTCTTGACGACCGGCCGGTCGCCGAAGGTCTTGCCGACGCCGTCGACATAGAGACCGTCCTCGGTCGAGGCGCCGCCCAGGGAGTTGAACTGCATCACGGCTCTCAGGGCTTGGGCTTGTTGGCGTCGTCCGCGGTGCTGGGATAGACCACGGCGCGCACGCGGTTCTTCTTGCCCGCGCCCTTGGTGGTCGATTCCATCCGCACGTCGTTGGTCTTGGTGTTGACCACCATGCGGTCGCCGCGGGCGACGTCCTGGCCCTGGATGGCGATGACGTTGCCGGTCACGACGATGGTGTTGGAGGCGTAGTCGTAGGTCGCCCGGTCGCCGCGCACGGTCTGCTTGGGCGTGACGTAGAACACCTCGCCCTCGGCCTCGACCCGGTCAACGTTGCCGCAACCGTTGCCGTCGCCGCTCTTGGCCTTCTTCTGATTGTAGAGGGTCATCTTGGCGGCGCGCAGGCGCGAAGTCTCCTGCAGCACCTCGACGGCGCCGCGGAAGATCGTCTTGCACTGGCTGGAGATGGTCTCCTGCTCGTCGGCCGAGATGTCGACCGGCGCGCTGGAGCTGTTCTGCGCCAGGGCCGGAGCGGCCGAAAGCCCGCCAAGCAGGCTCGCGGCGATAGCGGCCGCCATTGCTCGTTTCATCGACCTCGCCCTCATCTGTCGCATCGTCCTCTAGTTCCCGTCGCCGTCGACGCGGTCCAGGCGCGTTTTCACGCCGCCTCGGAAAACGATGCGGTCGCCCTTGTCATATACGGAATAAGCGTTGGATTTCACCTGTCCTGTGGGGCCTTCGCCCTGCAACAGGGTTTCGCCGGTGATCACGCCGGTCTTGGTGTCGACGAAAGCCTCGTCCGACGCGAAGCGATAGCCGCCCCCGTCGTCCATGCGCACGTCGCCGCGCAGCACCAGCTTGAGGGTGTCTTCGCGATAGACGCCGTTCTTCGAGGTGACCCGCGTCGGCTTGGGCTCGTCGGTGCCCAGCGTCAGGGTCGGATCGTCCAGCAGCACGCGCTTGAGGTCGGCGTCGTCGCGAACCGCCGAGCGGGCGGTGATCAGGAAGGCCCGGCCTTCGCTGGACTGGCCGTAGAAGCGCGGGTTGAGCATGCGGATCTGGGCCTGGGGCCTTTCCGGCGCGCGCTCGGCGGCGGTCACCGTGCGCCAGATCACCTGCCCCACGGACGCGCCGACCAGGGCGAGGATGGCGACCGGCAGCAGCAGGCGCGCGCCGCGCACCAGGCGCGAACGACGGCGCCAGCGCCGCAGATCGCGCTTGAAGCCCCCCCTCATCGCCACGTCCACCACGGCTCGTCTCCCTTAAGCGTGCGCGAAGATGTCGACGTCTTCCCAGCCGGCCAGGTCGAGCGCGGCGCGGTGGGGCAGATAGTCGAAGGCGGCCTGGGCCAGGGCCATGCGGCCCTCGCGCACCAGCATGGCGTTCAAACGCTCGCGCAGGCCATGCAGATGCAGCACGTCCGAGGCGGCGTAGGCCACCTGCTCGGGGCTCAGCGAATCAGCGCCCCAGTCGGAGCTCTGCTGGGCCTTGGACAGCTCCACGCCCATCAGCTCGCGCGTCACGTCCTTGAGGCCGTGGCGGTCGGTATAGGTGCGGGCGAGCTTGGAGGCGATCTTCGTGCAGTACACAGGCGCGGTCATGACGCCCAGATGCAGCAGGAACATGGCGATGTCGAAGCGGCCGAAGTGGAAAAGCTTCAGCACGGCCGGATCGGCCAGCAGCTTCTTCAGGTTCGGCGCGTGATAGGTCGAGCGGTCCAGGCGCACCACGTGGGCGTCGCCGTCGCCGGACGACAGCTGCACGACGCAAAGCGGATCGCGCCCGAGGCGCAGGCCCATGGTTTCCGAATCGATGGCGATCGCGGTCGCCCCGGCGAACACGCCGTCGGGCAGATCGCCTTCATGAACAAAGCTGGCCAAGTGTCTTTCGTCTCCACGCGTCGGCGTCGTCGCGACCGGCGCCGCTCCGACGTCTTATAGTGGAGCGTCGGCGATGCACGCCAGATGAACGGAGTATCTATTGTAAGGAAAGCTTGGCGCCACCGCCTCGTCGCATGCTTGCGAGAGGGGTGGTGCCCAGGAGAGGACTCGAACCTCCACGACCTTTCGGTCACTGGCACCTGAAGCCAGCGCGTCTACCAATTCCGCCACCTGGGCCCGCGGCGCAACCCGTTGGGCCGCTGCGAGGGCCGGACGTTTATGCAATGGTTCTGGCGGCGTCAATCGCATTTCTCACTTTTCTTGCGAACATCCCCAGGCTCGTCTAATCCCCCCATCATCGCAGCGACTGAGGAATGGAAGATGCAGGGTCTGGTCACGGTGTTTGGCGGCTCGGGCTTCGTTGGAAGCCAGGTGGTGCGCGCCCTCGCCAAGTCGGGCTATCGCGTACGCGTGGCCGTGCGTCAGCCCAATCTGGCCTATCGCATGCGCATGCTGGGCGATGTCGGCCAGATCGAGGTGATCCAGGCCAATGTCCGCAACGCGCCCTCGGTGGCCCGCGCGCTCGAAGGCGCCGAAGCGGCCGTCAACCTGGTGGGCGTGCTGTGGGAAAGCGGTCGCCAGCAGTTCCAGAGCCTGCACGCCATGGGCGCCAAGACCGTGGCCGAGCAGGCCGCCGCCGCGGGCGTAAAGCGCCTGGTGCAGGTCTCGGCCATCGGCGCGAACGCCGATTCGGCCGCCAAGTACGCCCGCACCAAGGCCGAGGGCGAAGCCGCCGTCCGCGCCGCCTTCCCGACCGCCACCATCGTGCGCCCGTCGGTGGTGTTCGGCCAGGACGACAAGTTCTTCAACAAGTTCGGCCAGATGGCCGCCAGCGCCCCGGCCCTGCCGCTGGTCGGCGGCGGCGCCACCAAGTTCCAGCCGGTGTTCGTCGGAGACGTGGCCGCGGCCATCGCCAAGATCATCGCCACCCCGGGCGCGCAGGGCCAGACCTACGAACTGGGCGGCCCGGCCGTCTATTCGTTCAAGGAACTGCTCGAGCTCGTCCTGACCGAGACCGGCCGCGCCCGCGCCCTGGCGCCCCTGCCCTGGCCGATCGCCGGCCTGGTGGGCAAGCTGGGCGACATCCAGGCCTCGATCCTGCCGCTGGCCCCGCCGCTGACCACCGACCAGGTCGCCCTGCTGAAGGCCGGCGACAATGTCGTCGCGCCGGGCGCCAAGGGCCTGTCGGACCTCGGGATCGTCCCGACCGCCGTCGAGGCCGTCGTGCCCTCCTACCTCTACCGCTACCGCAAGGGCGGCCAGTACGCCCCGACCCCGGCCGGCGCGTTCTGATCCGATGGCGTCGCGACGGACCTGGATCCTCCTGTCCGTCGCGACCGCCGTCCTCGCGCTCCCCGCCTTGTGGGTCGCGCACTCCAGCCAGGTAAGCCGCGCCCAGGCGTCCGCGCTGAGCGCCGCAGGCTACGGTGAGTTCACCACGCGCGGGACCCGGGCCTCGCCCTGCCGCCCCGGCGAGACGGCCGGCACCTTCCTGGCCCAGGGCCGCCACCGCCCCGAGGCTCGCGGCTATCTCTGCACCCCGCTCCTTGGCGCTACGCGCATCCGCCTGGACCCATCGGCCCCGATCGACTGGGACTGAGCCGCCAGACAAAGAAAAACCCCGCGCCGGTCGCCCGGCGCGGGGTTTTCTCTGGCTGGAGCCCGCGCCTCAGCGCGGGATGTACAGCAGCGCCAGGCCGACGACGCCGACGGCGATGCGCCAGTAGGCGAACGGCGCAAAACCGTGGCGGGTGATGAAGTTCAGCACCGTCTTGACCACGAACACCCCCGAGATCAGCGCCGCCACGAAGCCCAGGCCGATCATGCCCATGTCCTTGGTGCTGAGCTGGTCGATGTTCTTGTAGAGGTCGTAGGCGAAGGCGCCGGCCATGGTCGGCATCGCCAGGAAGAAGCTGAACTCGGCGGCCGAGCGCTTGTCGCACTTCAGGAGCAGGGCGCCGGCGATGGTCGCCCCCGAGCGCGAGACGCCGGGCACCAGGGCCAGGCACTGGAAGAGGCCGATGATGAAGGCCGTCTTCAGCGGATAGTCGGCCACGTCGGTGTGCTTGGGCTCGAACTTCATCCGATCCAGGCCCAGCAGGATGAAACCGCCGACGATCAGGGTGGTGCAGACCAGGGTCGGGCTCTCGTAAAGCACGGTCTTGATGAAGTCGTGGGCCAGCACGCCGACGAACACCGCCGGCAGGAAGGCCAGCAGGATGCCGATCACGAACCGGCGCGAGCCCGGATTGGTCGGCAGGGTGGTCAGCAGCCCCCACAACCGCCCGAAATAGACGCTGACGATCGCCAGGATCGCGCCCAGCTGGATCAACACCTGGAAGGTGTTGCCCGGGCTGTGGAAGCCCAGGAAGTGGCCGACCAGCAGCAGGTGCCCGGTCGACGAGACGGGAATGAACTCGGTCAGGCCCTCGATCAGGCCCAGCACGATCGCGATCAGCCAATCCGGCATGTCATTCCCTTGTGTAACAGGCCCTTACGAGCGGAAACGGGCGTGCGCCCGACACGGTAAAGAAAGAGTTTATCCAAAAAGTGGACTAATTTAGGGCATATCTGCGAGTCGATCGCAATGACCATGGCGGCATCACGGATATATTCGTCCAATAATTTTACCACCGCATTCTTATTGCCCTGAAGAGTCCGTATGAGGCCCTCGCAAGCAAATTTTTCCCCGGTAACGGGGTCGAGGGAAGGCGCATGGCCGAGCGCATGTTGAAATTCACGACCGTCGCGCGTCGCACGCCTGAAAAGCGGGCGGCCGAAGAGCGTAACGGCGACTTTCACGAGATCTACGCCGACTTCATCGACGCGAAAGCCAACGAGCAGGCCTCGCGCTGCTCGCAATGCGGCGTGCCCTACTGCCAGACCCACTGCCCGCTGCACAACAACATCCCCGACTGGCTGCGGATGACCGCCGAAGGCCGGCTGGAGGAAGCCTACGCCCTGTCGCAGGCCACCAACTCGATGCCGGAAGTCTGCGGCCGCATCTGCCCGCAGGACCGCCTCTGCGAAGGCAACTGCGTCATAGAGCAGTCGGGTCACGGCACCGTGACGATCGGCTCGGTCGAACGCTACCTGACCGACAAGGCCTGGGAGATGGGCTGGGTGAAGCCGCTCGTCGCCGGCCCCGACCGCGGCCAGTCGGTGGGCGTCGTCGGCGCCGGCCCGGCCGGCCTGGCCGCCGCCGAGAAGCTGCGCGAGCAGGGCTACGCCGTCACCGTCTACGACCGCCACGATCGCGCCGGCGGCCTGCTGATCTACGGCATCCCCGGCTTCAAGCTGGAGAAGGACGTCGTCGAGCGCCGCACCCAGCGCCTGGCCGACGGCGGCGTCACGTTCAAGCTCGGCTTCGAGGTCGGCAAGGACGCCACCCTGGAAGAGCTGCGCGCCCAGCACGACGCGGTGCTGATCGCCGTCGGCGTCTACGCCGCCCGCGACCTGACCGTGCCCGGCGGCGGCGACAAGGGCGTGGTGCCCGCGCTCGACTACCTGATCGCCTCCAACAAGAAGACCCTAGGCGACGACGTCCCGGCCTATGACAGCGGCGAACTGAACGCCCAGGGCAAGGACGTGGTCGTGGTCGGCGGCGGCGACACCGCCATGGACTGCGTGCGCACGGCCATCCGCCAGGGCGCGACCTCGGTCACCTGCCTCTATCGCCGCGACAAGGCCAACATGCCCGGCTCGCTGCGCGAAGTGGCCAACGCCGAGGAAGAAGGCGTCACCTTCGAATGGCTGGCCGCCCCGCGCGCCCTGTCGGGCGACGCCAACGCCGTCACCGGCGTGAAGGCCATCCGCATGCGCCTGGGCGCCCCGGACGCCTCGGGCCGCCGCAGCCCCGAGGAGATCCCCGGCGGCGACTTCGACCGTCCGGCCCAGCTGGTGGTCAAGGCCCTGGGCTTCGAGCCCGAGAACCTGCCGCAGGCCTGGTCGGCTCCCGAGCTGAAGACCACCCGCTGGGGCACGGTCAAGGCCGACGTCCGCAACCAGATGACCAATCTCGACGGCGTGTTCGCCGCCGGCGACATCGTCCGCGGCGCCTCGCTGGTGGTGTGGGCGATCAAGGACGGCCGCGACGCCGCCGACGCCATGCACCGCTACCTGAAGGCCAAGGCCGGCGCTCCCGCGCTGATCGCGGCGGAATAAGAGAAGAGAGATCAGACCCATGAGCCAGATCGACCTCTATCTGAAGAACCGCCAGGCCCTGATCGACGGCCACGCCTACGATCCGACCACCGAGCGCGACGCCTGCGGCGTCGGCCTGGTCTGCGCCATCGACGGCCAGCCGCGCCGCGAAGTCGTCGAGCTGGCGATCAAGGCTCTGAAGGCCCTGTGGCACCGCGGCGCGGTTGACGCCGACGGCAAGACCGGCGACGGCGCCGGCGTGCTCGTCTCGGTCCCGCAAGACTTCTTCATCGACCAGGTGCGCCGCACCGGCCACGCCCTGCGCCAGGGCCCGATCGCCGTCGGCCAGATCTTCCTGCCGCGCACCGACCTGGGCGCCCAGGAGACCTGCCGCACGATCGTCGAGGCCGAAGCCCTGCGCTTTGGCTTCTACATCTACGGCTGGCGCCAGGTGCCCGTCGACACCTCGGTGATCGGCGAGAAGGCCAACGCCACGCGTCCGGAAATCGAGCAGATCATGCTGGCCGGTCCGGCCGGCCTGGAGGGCGAGGCGCTGGAACGCGCCCTGTTCCTGTGCCGCAAGCGCATCGAAAAGCGCGTGCACGCCCAGAACATCAGCGACTTCTACATCTGCTCGTTCTCGGCCCGCTCGCTGATCTACAAGGGCATGTTCCTGGCCGAGTCGATCGACGAGTTCTATCCGGACCTGAAGGACGAGCGCTTCGCCGCCGCCGTGGCGATCTTCCACCAGCGCTACTCGACCAACACCTTCCCGCAGTGGCGCCTGGCCCAGCCCTTCCGGATGCTCGCCCACAACGGCGAGATCAACACGATCAAGGGCAACATCAACTGGATGAAGTCCCACGAGATCAAGATGGCGGCCGACGCCTTCGGTGAGTTCGGGGACGACGTGAAGCCGGTGATCCAGCCGGGCGGTTCGGACAGCGCAAGCCTGGACAACACCTTCGAGGTGCTGGTCCGCGCCGGCCGCGACGCGCCGATGGCCAAGGCCCTCCTCGTGCCGGAAGCCAGCAACCCCAACATGAGCGACGAGCACAAGGCGCTCTATTCCTACTGCAACGCCGTGATGGAGCCGTGGGACGGTCCGGCCGCCCTGTGCGCCACCGACGGCCGCTGGGTCGTGGCCGGCAAGGACCGCTCGGGCCTACGCCCGCTGCGCGTGGCCTATACCGACGACGGCCTGGTCATCATGGGCTCGGAAGCCGGCATGTGCGGCGTCGAGGAAAGCCGCATCACCCGCAAGCTGGCCATCGCGCCGGGCCGGATGATCGCCATCGACCTGGGCGAGGGCAAGCTCTACGGCGAAGACGAGATCGTCGACGAACTGGCCGGCCGCCACCCCTACACCGAGTGGCTGGGCAACATGGTCGATCTCGAAAAGGAGATCGCGCCCGGTCCCGAGCCCCGCAGCTACGGCCGCGAGGAACTGACCCGCCGCCAGGCCGCCGCCGGCTACAGCCTCGAAGACCTCGAGATGATCCTCGCCCCGATGGTCGAGGACGGCAAGGAAGCCGTCGGCTCGATGGGCGACGACACGCCGCTGGCGGTGCTGTCGGAGAAGTACCGCCCGCTGTCGCACTATTTCCGCCAGAACTTCAGCCAGGTGACCAACCCGCCGATCGACCCCCTGCGGGAGACCGGCGTCATGAGCCTGAAGACCCGCTTCAAGAACCTGGGCAACATCCTGGCCCAGGACGCGGCGCAGGCGGACGTCTACGTGCTGGAAAGCCCCGTGCTGACCACCGGCATGTACATCCGCATCCGCGAACTGCTGGGCGAGAAGAACGTCGCGGTCATCGACTGCACCATGCCGCTGCCGGCCGCCGAGGCCCGCGCCGGCGACGCCCTGCGCGCCAACCTCGACCGCATCCGCGCCGAGGCCGAGGACGCGGTGCTGCGCGGCTGCGGCGCCATCGTCCTGACCGACGAGGCCAGCGACGAAGGCCGCGTCGGCCTGCCGATGATCCTGGCCACCGGCGGCGTGCACGCCCACCTCGTGGCCAAGGGCCTGCGCTCCTACGTCTCGCTGGTCGTCCGCTCGGCCGAGTGCCTGGACACGCACTATTTCGCGGTGCTGGTCGGCGTCGGCGCCACGGCGGTCAACGCCTACCTGGCGCAGGAGAGCTTCCAGGACCGCCTGGAGCGGGGCCTGGCCGGCGACAAGTCGCTGCGCGACGTGTGCCTGAACTTCAAGGGCGCCATCGAGGGCGGCCTGCTGAAGATCATCTCCAAGATGGGCATCAGCGTCATCAGCTCGTACCGCGGCGGCTACAACTTCGAAGCCGTCGGCCTGTCGCGCGCCCTGGCCGCCGAGTTCTTCCCCGGCATGCCCTCGCGCATCTCGGGCATCGGCCTGGCCGGTATCGAGACCAAGACCGTCGAACTGCACCGCAAGGCCTGGGAGCTGTCGGCGGTGACCCTGCCGGTCGGCGGCCTCTACAAGTCGCGTCGCTCGGGCGAGGCCCACGCCTTCGAAGCCCGGCTCATGCACACCCTGCAGAGCGCCTGCGACACCGGCGACTACGAGCTCTATCGCCGCTGGTCCTCGGGCCTGCGCACGCAGAAGCCGATCCAGCTGCGCGACCTGCTCGACTGGCGCTCGGACCGCAACCCGATCTCGACCGACGACGTCGAGAGCGTCAACGAGATCCGCAAGCGCTTCGTCACGCCGGGCATGAGCCTGGGCGCCCTGTCGCCCGAGGCCCACGGCGCGCTGAACATCGCCATGAACCGCATCGGCGCCCGCTCAGTCTCGGGCGAAGGCGGCGAGGACAGCGCGCGTTACAAGCCGCTGCCGAACGGCGACAACCCCAACAGCGCCATCAAGCAGGTCGCTTCGGGCCGCTTCGGCGTCACCGCCGAGTACCTGAACCAGTGCGTCGAGCTGGAGATCAAGGTCGCCCAGGGCGCCAAGCCCGGTGAAGGCGGTCAACTTCCTGGCTTTAAAGTCACGGAGATGATTGCACGTCTGCGTCACTCGACGCCGGGCGTGATGCTGATCAGCCCGCCGCCGCACCACGACATCTATTCGATCGAGGACCTGGCCCAGCTCATCTACGACCTGAAGCAGATCAATCCGATCGCCCGGGTCACGGTGAAGCTGGTCGCGGCCACCGGCATCGGCGCCATCGCCGCCGGTGTCGCCAAGGCCAAGGCCGACGTGATCCTGGTCGCCGGCGGCGTCGGCGGCACGGGCGCCTCGCCCCAGACCTCGGTGAAGTACGCCGGCGGTCCGTGGGAGATGGGCCTGTCGGAAGCCAACCAGGTGCTGACGCTGAACAACCTGCGCCACTCGGTGGTCCTGCGGGCCGACGGCGGCATGCGCACGGGTCGCGACGTGGTCATCGCCGCGATGATGGGCGCCGAGGAGTTCGGCATCGGCACCGCCTCGCTGGTGGCGATGGGTTGCATCATGGTGCGCCAGTGCCACTCCAACACCTGCCCCGTGGGCGTCTGCACCCAGGACGAGGCGCTGCGCGCCAAGTTCACCGGCACGCCGGACAAGGTCGTCAACCTCTTCACCTTCGTGGCCGAGGAAGTGCGCGAGATCCTGGCGGGCCTGGGCTTCAAGTCCTTGCAGGAAATCGTCGGCCGCACCGACCTGCTGGCGCAGGTTTCGCGCGGCGGCGAGCACCTCGACGACCTCGACCTGAACCCGCTGCTGGTTCGCGCCGATCCGGGCTCGAACAAGCCGTACAACACGGTGGTGGGCCGCAACGCGGTGCCGGATACGCTGGACGCCCAGATCGTCCGCGACGCCGCCCCGCTGCTGGAGCGCGGCGAGAAGATGCAGCTGACCTACACGGTCCGCAGTACGGCGCGCACCATCGGCACCCGCACCTCGAGCCACATCGTCCGCAAGTTCGGCATGAAGGGCCTGCCGGCCGGTCACCTGACCGTCCAGCTCAAGGGTTCGGCCGGCCAGAGCCTGGGCGCCTTCGCGGTGCAGGGCCTGCGCATCGAGCTGACCGGCGAGGCCAACGACTATGTCGGCAAGGGCCTGTCGGGCGCGACGATCACCATCAAGCCGCCGCGCGGCCTGGCGGCGCCGGAGACCAACACCCTGATCGGCAACACCGTGCTGTTCGGGGCCACCTCGGGCCGCCTGTTCGCGGCCGGCCAGGCCGGCGAGCGCTTCGCCGTCCGCAACTCGGGCGCCACCACGGTGGTCGAGGGCTGCGGGACCAACGGCTGCGAATACATGACCGGCGGCCAGGTGGTGATCCTGGGCCCGACGGGCGGCAACTTCGGCGCGGGCATGACCGGGGGCATGGCCTTCGTGCTCGACCAGCACGACCGCTTCTCGGCCAACTACAATCCCGAGAGCATCGTCGTACAGCGCCTGGCCTCGCCCTACTGGGAAGGCGTGCTGCGCTCGCTGATCGCCGAGCACGCCCGCGAGACGGACTCGGCCTTCGCCGAGAGCCTGCTGCGCGACTGGGACCGCGTCCGAGACCTCTTCTGGCAGGTCTGCCCGAAGGAGATGATCAGCCGCCTGCCCCAGCCGCTGGCGGCCGAGGAAGCGGTTCACGAGCGGGCCTAAGGGCCCGCCGGCAACGAGATCCGTCGCCTTCTTCCGGGGCGACGGCCGCGCGGCGCGCCTCCCAGCCCGCCGCACGACGAGGGGAGCGCTCCGGCCCGAGCGCTCCCCTTTGTTGTTTCAGGACGCTTGCCCGTTACGTCGCGGAGATGCTGATCCGCCGCCGTCGATTTCCAGCGTCGGGGATGTTCCCGTGAGATTCGAGACCAAGACTGCCGCCGCCCTGTCGCGGCGCTGACTGATGATCAGCCACGCCGAACTCGAGGCCGGCCTGAAGCCCTCGGGCGGCCTGGGGACCTACCTGCTCGAACAGCTGGAGCGCGTGGTCTCGACGCCAAAGATCAGCCTGGGCGAGACCTACATCCTCGGCGACAGCCCGCTGGTGACGCTGACGGCGTTGCAGTCGTCGTTCGAGCCCGACAGCGCGTCGAGCGCCTATGTGGTGCGCCCCACGCCGCGCGTGATCGCGCGGGCCCAGTACGAGGCCAATCCGAACGGCCGGCCGATGCGGGTCTACACCAGCATCGACACCCGCCTGACCTTCGCCGACATGTTCGCCAAGTTCGCCGCGGCGGGGTGGTAGGACGGCAGCTCCGTGCGTGGCCCCCGCCCTTCGACAAGCTCAGGGTGAGGACCATGGACAGGCCAGGCAGCAGAAAAACCTCATCCTGAGCTTGTCGAAGGACGAGGTTTTCGCCCCAACGCAGCCCTACCCCTCCGGCCCCACATAGCGCGCCCTCGGACGGATCAGCCGGCCCGTCTTTCCCTGCTCCAGGGCATGGGCCAGCCAGCCCGCCGTCCGCCCGACCGCGAACAGGGCGAAGGGGGCGTCGTCGGGCAGCTTCAGGGTCCGCGCCAGGGCGACCAGGGCGAAGTCGATATTGGCCGCCTGGCCGGTGGCGGCGACCACCGCCGCGTGCAGGGCGGCCATGTCCGGCGCGGGATCGAAAGCCGCCAACAAGGCCGCCGCGCGCGGATCGCCGTCGGGATAGAGCGGATGGCCAAAGCCCGGCAGCGGCGCGCCCTGGTCCAGGCGGACCGCGACGGCCGCCTCGGCCCCTTCCCGCCTGGCTTCGCGGGCCAGGGCCTCGACCCGGGCGGCCATGCCGCCGTGCAGCGGTCCCGACAGGGCAGAAAGGCCGGCCAGGGCCGACGCCGCCAGCGACGCCCCGGTCGAGGCCGCCACCCTTGCTGCAAAGGTCGAGGCGTTGAGCTCGTGGTCGGCCAGCAGGACGAGCGCGCGGCGCACCAGGTCGCCGCCGAGCGCGTCGAGGCCCCAGGCGGCGGCCAAGCGCTGGTGGATCAGCCCCTCGCCCGTCCGGCCGGCCCCGGCGTCGGCGACCAGGTCGAGCAGGCCCGCCGCCTCCTGGGCCAGCATCAGGGGCGCGCGCCCCCGGGCGGGGCGATCCTCGCCCGCCCGGGCGGCCAGATCGGCGAACAGCCGGGCGCGGATGGTCGGCGCGGCGCTCGGCGCATGGGTGGCGACGGCGGCCTCGGCCGCATCGTCGCGCAGCAGCCGGCCGACGGCCTCGAAGCTTTCGGCGCCCGCCAGCTCCACGGCGTCGTGGCCGCGATAGAGGAGCCGGCCGCCACGCACGGTGGTGATGGCCGAGGCCAGGACCGGCTCGCCCCAGGCGATGGCCGCGGCGGCGACGTCGGCGGCCTTGCGGCCCCTGGCTTTGCGCTTGGCCAGAGCCGCCACATCGGAGGCGCGATAGAGGCTGCGGCGGGGATCGTCCGGATGGGCGTGGGCCTCGATCCGGCCCCGGCTGACATAGGCGTAAAGCGTCTGGGCCCGCACGCCGAGCCGCGCCATCGCCTGGTCCGCATCGAGCCAATCGTCCGCCATGGATATTGATTATATTGATCAAGATTGACGATCAAGCCGTCGAAGCGATCATCACCGGCGAAAGGAGACCTCAGTCATGGTCCAAGTTTCCGCCGGCCTCGAAGGCGTGATCGCCGCCGCCACCGTGCTCTCCGACGTCGACGGCCAGGCCGGCCGCCTGACCATCCGCGGCTGGGCGGTGGAAGAGCTGGCCGGCCGCGCCCGCTTCGAGGACGCCGTCCACCTGCTGCTGGACGGTTTCTTCGACGACCTGCCGGCCGACCTGGCCCCGGCCCTGGGCCAGGCGCGCGTCCGGGCCTTCGCCGAGGTCGCCGCGCTGGACGGCGCCCTGGCCGCCCGCGAGCCTTATGACGCCATGCGCGCCCTCCTGGCCCGCCTGCCCGACGGCGACAGCCTGCGCGACGCCCTCACGCTGATCGCCGCGCCGGCCGTGTTCACCGCCGCCGCCTTACGCCGTCGCCAGGGGCAGGAGGCCATCGCCCCCGATCCCGCCCTGTCCCACGCCGCCGATTTCCTGCGGATGATCCGGGGGACGACGTCCACCGAGGGCGAGGCGCGAGCGCTGGACGCCTATCTGGTCACGGTCTGCGACCACGGCCTCAACGCCTCGACCTTCGCCGCGCGGGTGGCGGCCTCGACGCGGGCGGGCCTGGCCTCGGCGGTGCTGGCGGGGTTGTCGACGCTGAAGGGCCCTCTGCACGGCGGCGCGCCGGGACCGGTGATCGACACGCTCGACGCCATCGGCGCGGCTGACAACGCCGTCCCCTGGCTGGAGGCCGCGCTCGACGCCGGCGAGCGGCTGATGGGCTTCGGCCACCGCATCTATCGCGTTCGCGATCCGCGCGCCGACGCCCTGAAGGCGGCCCTGTCGCGGCTGTCGAAGAGCGCCGGCGCCCTGCCCGGCCGCCTCGCTCTCGCCGAGGCCGTGGAGCGCGCGGCCCTCGATATCCTGCGCCGTCGCAAGCCCGACCGGCCGCTGGAGACCAATGTCGAGTTCTACACCGCTCTCCTGCTGGAGGCGCTGGGCCTGCCGCCCCAGGCCTTCACCTGCGTGTTCGCGGCGGGGCGGACGGCCGGCTGGATCGCCCACGCCCGCGAGCAGCAGGCCAGCGGCAAGCTCATTCGTCCGCAGTCGGTCTATGTCGGGCCCCGCCCCAGGGCGGCGGCCTGACGGCCGCTGCTTCCCCGTTGCGCAAGATTGTTGCGAAAGACACACATGAGAGTGAAAGCACATATCGAAGTTCGCCGAACTTGACACATTTTTGACCGCCGATTCACCTTCAGCGCGAGCGAATCCGTAGTTCAACCTTGACCATACGGGTATCGCAGCAAGAGGGACGGCATGAACCGCATCGGCCAAGGACTCCTTTCGCTCTTTCTGACCACCGTCGCGGCCGCGCCGTTGGCGGCCCACGCGCAGACCCCCGCGGACACCGACGTCGAGGGCGTCGTGGTCACCGGCTCGCGCATCCGCGTCAGCCCGCTCGACAAGACCCAGACCGTCTTCCAGATCGACCAGGAAGCGATCGCCAAGACCGGCCTGACCTCGATCGTCGACGTGCTGCAGCGCGTGCCGGCCGCCGGCGGCGGCCTCAATTCCAAGTTCAACAACTCCGGCAACTTCGGCAATCCGCCCGACGGCGGCGGCGTGGGCGCCGGCTCGGCCGAGATCGACCTGCGCTACCTGGGCTCGCGCCGGGCCCTGGTGCTGGTCGACGGCCAGCGATGGGTCAGCGGGGCCTCGGCCTCGGGCGTGCCGGGGGCCGTGGATCTCAACACCATCCCCAGCGCCATGATCCGCAATGTCGAGATCCTGCAGGAAGGCGCCTCTCCGATCTATGGCTCGGACGCCATCGCCGGGGTCATCAACATCATCACCCGCGACCGCCAGCAGGGCCTGGAGCTGTCGGCGCAGGTAGGCGGCTACGGCGAGGGCGACGGCTCCTCGCAGGACTACAACGTCTCGTGGGGGGCCTCTGAGGGCAAGACCAGCATCGTCGTCGGCGGCGGCTACTTCAAGCAGAAGAGCGTGCTGTCGGCCGATCGCGACATCTCGCTATATCCCAGCCCCTACGGGACCTCGTGCCTGTCGGGCGGCTGCTCGTCGGGCACGCCGCTGGGCCGGTTCATCGTCAGCGACCCCAACACCGGCCGCGACATGGACCTGACCCTGAAGGCGGCCCTGGCCGCCGGGGTGCGACCCACCTACACGCCGCTGGATCCGACCGGCGCGGGCAGCAGCTTCCGCAACTTCGCCGGCGACGCCGACCGCTTCAACTTCCAGCCCTACAACTACATCGTCACCCCGTCGGAACGGGTCAGCCTGTTCGGCGCGGTGACCCACGACTTCACCGACAGCATCAAGCTGAAGGTGCGCGGCAGCTACGTGCAGCGCAAATCGGCCAACCAGGCAGCCCCGATCCCGCTGTTCGTCGGTCCCGACGCCGGCAACGGCAACCTGCTCGACACCATCTCGATCGACGCCACCAACCCCTACAACCCGTTCGGCTTCACCCTGACCAGCGGCACCTACGCCTTCGTCGGGCGGCGGATGATCGAGGCCGGGCCGCGCCACTACGCCCAGACCGTCGACACCTGGAACGTCAACGCCACCCTGTCGGGCGACTGGGCCGTGGGCTCGCGCCGCTGGTACTGGGACGTCGGCTACACCGCCTCGCGCAACCACGCCGAACAGAGCTTCACCGGCAACATCAACGCCCAGCGCGTACAGCAGGCCCTGGGCCCGATCTCGGGCTGCACCGGCTCGTGCGTGCCGCTGAACATCTTCGGCGGCGTCGGCTCGATCACCCCGGCGATGCTGGACTTCATCGGTTTCACCCAGCAGGACGTCTCGCAGCAGGAACTGCACGACTTCACCGCCAACCTGACCGGCGACCTCTTCGAACTGCCGGCCGGCCCGCTGGCCTTCGCCGCCGGCTACGAGCACCGGCAGACCAAGGGCTACTTCCAGCCCGACGCCATCGTCGCCGCCGGCCTGTCGTCGGACATTCCCGCCCAGCCGGCCAGGGGCGAGATCAAGGTCGACGAGGCCTATCTGGAACTGCGCGCCCCGCTGCTGGCCGACCTGCCGCTGATCCACCGGCTGGAGATCTCAGGCGCCGGGCGCTGGTTCGACTATTCCACCTCGGGCTCTGACTCGATCTACAAGGCCGGCCTCAACTGGCGGCCGACCGAAGACGTGCTGGTGCGCGCCTCCTGGGGCCAGGGCTTCCGGGCCCCGTCGATCGGCGAGCTCTACGGCGCGGCCTCGCGCTTCGACCAGGAGATCACCGATCCCTGCTCGGACATGCTGGGCCTGTCGGGCGGAACCCCGGCCAGCGCCACCGTCCGCGCCAACTGCATCGCCGCCGGCGTGCCGGCCAGCGGCGCCTACGTGCAGCTCAATCCGCAACTGTCGGTGATCACCAGCGGCAATGACACGCTCAAGCCCGAGACCAGCGAGAGCAAGAACTTCAGCGTCGTCTGGGAGCCCAAGGCGCTGAAGGAGGCCAGCTGGGCCAGCGGCGGCTCGATCGAGCTGGCCTATTCCGACATCGAGCTGGACTCGGCGATCCAGGCGCTGTCGGGGGAAAGCCTGCTGTCGCGCTGCGCCGAACTGGCCGACGCCCTGGCCTGCTCGACCATCATCCGCACGGCCTCGGGCCAGGTGGCGGCGATCACCAACCCGCTGATCAACATCGGCGGCATCCAGACCCGGGCCATCGACCTGAACCTGCTGTGGACCTCGCCCGACTACAGCTTCGGGCGCCTGGCGGTGCGGTCGTACTCGACCTTCCTGCTGGAGTTCACCGAGATCGTGCCGACGGCCACCGGCTTCACCGAGATCCCGCGCGAAGGGACCGAGCGCGGCAGTCCCGACCAGGCCTATCCGAAGACCAAGTCGACCTTCACCGTCGACTGGGACTGGAAGAACTGGGGCGCCAGCGCCTCGGCCCGCTACCTGTCGTCGATCAAGGAAACGCAGGCCGCCGACGCCAAGCTGGCCTCGCGCACCTATGTCGACGCCCAACTGCGCTGGAAGCCCGACTTCCTGGGCGAGACCACCGCGGTGGCCTTCGGGGTCAACAACCTGTTCGACAAGGACCCGCCGGGCTGCATCAGCTGCGGCCTCAACAACTTCGACCCCAACGCCTATGACGCGCCGGGGCGCTACTTCTACTTCCGCCTGACCTACCGGCAGTAGACGCGTCCGGCGGCGAAGGCGAAACCGCCATCTCGCCGCCGGACCACGCCGCTAGAGCGCGTTGGGCGTGCAAACCGCGTGCGCCTGACCCGCCCCGCGCGCTCTAAGCGTCTGAAACCATGGCCTGCTGATCAGGTCTGGATGTTCCGTGCAGGCTTGGCAGGCTCTAGTGGCGAGCATATCCGAACCACTCGAACTGCGATGCGTAGACCTCATTGGCCTGAGCCAGGGTGTCGGCGTCGTAGTAGTCGAGGTACGGCTCGTCACGGAGCCGGCTTTCGCCCTTGTAGCGCCCCAGGCGCTCAGGCTCGAACGGCACGCCGGTCGCCTCGCACACCGCCTCGAGATCCTCCAGCAGGGCCTCGTAGCGGATGACCATGTCGACCACAGGCCGGCCCTGGATCTCGTAGACGGCCCGGTCGTCGACGATGTGGCAGACCGTCATCCAGCGCGCGAACCTTGCGCGAACCTCGTCGAAAGAGACTGAGGCCAGGGCCTGGCGTTCTTCCGGGCCGATCAGCATCCAGAACGCCGAAACCAGCCGGTCATAAGGGTTCCGCACGCAACAGAACTTGAGATACGCGTCCCAGGCTTCACCCAGCCGCGCCTGCACCTCGGCGGCGGGCATGTGATTGTACCAGGAATCGACGATCCGCGAGCCGCGCTGGCCGATCACCCCGGCCGACGTCTCCACGGTGGGGCGGAGGTGCGCCTCTTCGTATGCGTGGCCTTCGGGCAGGCAGGCAGGCTCGAAATAGATCTCCACCGAGGTGCCTGCCGTCTTCTTGGTCTTCAGATAGATGAACCTGCGACGATGACTCACGAGCATTGAACCGAACTCACTCTTACTGCACACCGACACGCCCACCGGGCGGCGCCGTCTTGCCTCTATAGACTGTGCGCCTTGACCACGCCCAGATGCCCCGCCATCCGCCCTCTGGGCGAAGGCGCCGAGCCCCGGCTATAAGGGCGGAGCATGACCGCGCCCGCCGCCTCCGCCGCCGAGCATCAGGCTCTCACCCGCAAGATCACCACGCTGTCGGTGGGGACGGCCGCCATCCTGATCGTCATCAAGGGCGCGGCATGGATCGCCAGCGGCTCGCTGGCCATGCTGGCCTCGTTGGCGGACTCGGGGCTGGACCTGGTGGCGTCGCTGATCACCTTCTTCGCCGTGCGCTACGCGGCCGAGCCGCCGGACGCCGAGCACCGCTTTGGCCACGGCAAGGCCGAGGCCTTCTCCAGCCTGATCCAGGCGGGTCTGGTGTTCGCCTCGGCCGCGCTGATCGGGCGCGAGGCGATCGACGGCCTGCTGCATCCCAAACCGGTCGAGCACGGCATCTGGGGCGTCGGCGTGATGGTCGTCTCGATCGCCCTGACCCTCGCCCTGATCCGCGCCCAGGCCGCGGTGATGGCCAGGACCCGCTCGGTGGCGGTGGCCGGCGACCATGCCCACTACGCCGCCGACCTGGCCTCCAACGCCGTCACCCTGATCGGCCTTGCCGCCGTCGCCCTGCTGGGCTGGACCTGGGTGGACGCCGCCGCCGGTCTCGTGGTCGCCGCCTGGCTGCTGTGGGGCGCGGTCGGGGTGCTGCGCCAGGCCGCCGACCAGTTGATGGACCACGAACTGCCGGTCGAGGAGCGCGAGCAGATCCTGGCCCTGCTGGTCGATGACGCCCGCGTCGGCGGGGTGCACCAGCTGCGCACCCGCGCGGCCGGCCCGCACATCCACGTCCAGGGTCACATGGACCTCGCCGCCGGCCAGAGCCTGGCGGAGGCCCACGCGATCATGACCGCCGCCGAGGCCCGGGTGAAGGCGGCCTTCCCGACGGCCGACGTGCTGCTGCACCCCGATCCGAGGCACTGATCCCCCCCTCTGGGGGAGGTGTCGGCGCAGCCGACGGAGAGGGGTGTGGCTGATGAGAAGGCCACCACTTCGGAAGCTGAAAACGCCCCCCCTCCGGCCCTTCGGGCCACCTCCCCCAAAAGGGGGAGGATCTTCGCCGCCCTCTTGCTCTCCGGCCGCGATGCGCCCAATTAGCGGCCTTCCCCTGACCGACGAGCCCTCTTCCATGGACGACACCCTGGCCCGCCTGCCCGACGCCTTTTCCGGCAAGACCGTGCTGGTGCTGGGCGACGTCATGCTCGACCGGTTCGTCTATGGCGCGGTCGACCGCATCTCGCCCGAGGCACCGGTGGCGGTGATCGCCATCGAGCGCGAGACCACGATGCTGGGCGGGGCCGGCAATGTGGCCCGCAACGTCGCGGCCCTGGGCGGCAAGGCGGTGCTGGCCGGGCTGATCGGCGACGACGACGCCGGCCGCGCCGTGGCCGCCCTGGTCGCGCGCGAGCCGGGCCTGGACAGCGCCCTGGCCGTCGATCCCGCCCGCCGCACCACCGAAAAGACCCGCTATGTCGCCGCCTCGCACCAGATGCTGCGCGCCGACCGCGAGGATCGCCATCCGGCCGACACGGCCCTGGTGCTGGAAACCTTCGAGAAGGCCCTGGCCGCCGCCGACGTCGTAGTGCTGTCCGACTACGCCAAGGGAGTGCTGACGCCGGAGGTCCTGGCGGCCGCCATCGCCGCCGCCCGCGCCGTCGGCAAGCCAGTGATCGTCGACCCCAAGAGCCGCGACCTTGCCCGCTACGACGGCGCGACGGTGATCAAGCCCAACCGGCGCGAGGCCGCCGAGGCCACCGGCGTGGCCGGCGCCGGCGACGAAGCCGCCGAGGCCGCCGGCGAGGCGATCCTGGCCGCCGCCCCCAACCTTTCCGCCGCCCTGGTCACCCGCGGCGCGGCCGGCATGACCCTGTCGCAGCGCGGCGCGGCCCACGTGCACCTGCCGGCAAGCGCCCTGGAAGTGTTCGACGTCTCGGGCGCGGGCGACACCGTGGCCGCCACCCTGGCCCTGTCGCTGGCCGCCGGCGCCGACCTGGCCGCCGCCGCGCGCCTGGCCAACGCCGCCGCCGGCCTGGTCGTGGCCAAGCTGGGCACCGACGTGGTCACCGCCGGCGAACTGAAGGCGGTGCTGGCCGGCGCCCACGGCGATCCCGGCCAGGAAAAGATCGCCGCCCGCGAGCGGATGCTCGAGATCGTCGCCGGCTGGCGGGCGCGCGGCCTGAAGGTCGGCTTCACCAACGGCTGCTTCGACCTGCTGCATCCCGGCCACGTCTCGCTGCTGGCCCAGGCGAAGGCCGCCTGCGACCGCCTGGTGCTGGGCCTCAACACCGACGCCTCGGTCCAGCGCCTGAAGGGCCCGACCCGGCCGGTGCAGAAGGAGGACGCCCGCGCCGCCGTGCTGGCCTCGCTGTCGGCTGTCGACCTGGTCACCCTGTTCGACGAGGACACCCCCTTGGAGCTGATCACCGCCATCAAGCCCGACGTGCTGGTCAAGGGCGCCGACTACACGGTCGAGACCGTGGTCGGCTCGGACGTGGTGCTGGCCAACGGCGGCCGGGTGGTGCTGGCCGACCTGAAGGCGGGCCAGAGCACGACGGCGCTGATCGCGCGGGCGAATACGCCTTGAGGAACCTCCCCCTATGGGGGAGGCGATCGCGTAGCGATCGGAGGGGGCGTATCTGCGAAACCTGCCAAGGACGTGGAAGCTGAAAGCTTCCCCCCACCGGCCTTCGGCCGCCTCCCCCACAGGGGGAGGTTCCAAAAACGCCCATTCGGGCGAATAGTCCTTGCCCGGCAATATCTTGTTAAGCAAAGCGGCGCATCGATCAGACGATGCAGCCTGAACGCATGTGGGCATGAGCGTCGAACGCACTCTTCACCATTTCCCGTTGGACCCGGCCTCGCGCCAGGTACGCCTCGCGCTGGGCGAAAAGCGGGTGGCGTTCTCCGAGGTCCAGGTGCGCTATTGGGAGTCGCCGCCGGAGTTCACGGCCCTGAACCCGTCGGGCCTGACGCCGGTGCTGGTCGAGACCCGCCACCAGCGTACCTCCGTCGTCTGTGAAAGCCGCGCCATCCTCGAGCACATCGAGGAGCAGGAGCCCGAGCCCGCCCTGCTGGGCCGCGAGGCCGGCGAGCGCGCCGAGGCGCGGCGCCTGATGCAGTGGTTCGACCGCAAGTTCGACAACGAGGTCAACGGCTTGCTCCTGCACGAGAAAATGGAGAAGCGCCTGCTGCGGATGGGCGCGCCGGATCTGGGCGCCCTGCGCCAGGGCCGCGACGCCCTGCGCAATCACATGGGCTACATGGAAAGCCTGCTGCAACAGCGCGACTGGCTGGCCGGACGCCGCATGAGCCTGGGCGACTTCGCCGGCGCCGCGCACCTTTCCGTCATCGACTATTTCGGCGACGTGCCGTGGAAGGACTTCCCCGCTGTCCGCACTTGGTACATGAAGCTGAAATCGAGGCCGTGCTTCAGGCCCATCCTGGCCGACCGCTGGCCCGGCCTCGCGCCGGCCGCGCACTATGACGACCTCGACTTCTGACCTGACGCCCCAAGATCGCCTTCTGGCTATTCGGGACGAAATCCGCCGCGAGGCCCTCGCGCTGGGCTTCGACGCCTGCGGCTTCGCCTCGGCCGCCGACGCCTGGCCCAACGGCGAATGGCTGCGCCAGTTCGTGGCCGAGGGCCTGCACGGCGCCATGGGCTGGATGGAGGAGACGCTCGAACGGCGCAGCCACCCCACCGCCATGTGGACCGACGCCAGGAGCGCGGTGGTGCTGGGCGTCAACTACGGCCCCGACATCGATCCGCTGACCCAGCTGGAGCAACGCGATCGCGCGGCCATCAGCGTCTACGCCCAGGGCGACGACTATCACGACGTGGTCAAGAAGCGCCTCAAGCAGCTGGCCGGCTGGATGCACCGCCGCTGGGGCAATGAGGTGAAGGTGTTCGTCGACACCGCGCCCCTGATGGAAAAGCCGCTGGCCCAGCGCGCGGGCCTGGGCTGGCAGGGCAAGCACACCAACCTCGTCTCGCGCCAGTTCGGCTCGTGGCTGTTCCTGGGCAGCGTGCTGACGACGCTGGACCTGCCGGCCGACACGGCCGAGCACGACCGCTGCGGCTCGTGCCGGGCATGCCTGGACATCTGCCCGACGAACGCCTTCCCCGCGCCGCACCGACTGGATGCGCGGCGCTGCATCTCGTACCTGACCATCGAGCTTGCCGGCCCGATCCCGGACGAGTTCAGAGCCCTGCTGGGCAATCGCATCTACGGCTGCGACGACTGCCTGGCCGCCTGCCCGTGGAACAAGTTCGCCAGCCTTTCGGCCGAGGCCAAGTTCCACGCCCGCGAGACCCTGAAGACCCCGTCATTGGCGGAGTTGGCCGGGCTCGACGATCCGTCGTTCCGGGCGCTGTTCAGCAAGAGCCCGATCAAGCGCATCGGCCGCGACCGCTTCGTGCGCAACGTGCTCTACGCCATCGGCAACAGCGGCGATCGCGGGCTGATGGCCGTGGTCGAGCCGCTGCGCGGCGATCCCGACGACACCGTGCGCGACGCGGCCGACTGGGCGGCGTCGCGGCTGGCTCAAGCTTCGTAGGCGTAGGGGCTGACGAGGTCGGCCAGCAAGGGCGCGGCGGCGTCGCGGGCGTTGGCCGACAGCGCCTCGCGCGGGAGCGTCCAGTCGATGCCGATGGCCGGGTCGTCGAACCGCAGCGCGCCCTCGGCCTGGGGCGCATAGTAGCCCGTGACCTTGTAGAGCACCTCGCACTCGTCGGTCAGGGTGCAGTAGCCGTGGGCGAAGCCCTCGGGGACCAGCAATTGCCGGGCGTTGTCGGCCGACAGTTCCGCCCCCACCCACTGGCCGTAGGTCGGCGAGCCCACGCGGATGTCGACCGCCACGTCGAAGATCGCGCCCCGCGCGCAACGCAGCAGCTTGGCCTGGCCGTGCGGCGGCGCCTGGAAATGCAGGCCGCGGACAATGCCGCGCGTGGTCGAGCGCACGTGGTTGTCCTGAACGAACACGCCGCCCTTGAAGCCGGCCTCGTCCAGCGCCGACTGGCGGAAGGTCTCGGAGAACCAGCCGCGCTCGTCGCCATGGCGCACCGGCGCGATCAGCAGGACGTCGGGAATGACCAGGGGGGTGATCTGCATCACGCGGCGTCCTTGTTGTTCAGCGCATCGTCGACCAGTGCCGCGACGGCCGGCAGCGAAAGCCGCGCGGCGATCGCCCGTCGGGCGCGCTCGCCCAGCGCCAGGCGCTCGACCGGATCGTCGATCAGCCGCGCCAGGGCGCGAGCGGCGAAATCGAGGTCAGGATCGGCCCACTGCCCGTCGGCGTAGACCCCCTGGGCGTCCTCGACGGCGACCAGCCTGACCGGCGTCAGGACGGCGCTTTCCGCGTCCATGAAGTCGAGATTGCCCGACCATCCGGTGGCGACCACCGCCTTGCCGGCGGCCATGGCCTCGGCCGGGAACAGGCCAAATCCCTCGGCGCGATGCAACGACAGCAGGATGTCGCAGCTGGCGACCAGGCAGTCCTTGTCTCCCGCGCTCATCGGATCGACGAGCAGGCGCACGTCATCGGCGTCTCCGATCGCCTGGCGCAGCGACGCCAGGGCCTCGGGCGCGGCCTCGGAGCCGACCGTCTTGAACACCAGGACGGCGGGCGTCGGCGTCAGGGCCCGCGCCCGGCGGAACGCCTCCAGCGCGCCAAGCGGGTTCTTGCGGGCGATCGACGAGCGGAAATCGAAGGCGCACAGCACCACCACCGCCTCCGGCGGCAGGCCGAAGCGCGCCCGGTCAGGCGCCTGCGGGTCGACCTCGACCGTCAGCGGCGCGACCCTGACCTTCACGCGCGGCGGCGCGTCGCGGCGTATCGCCTCGGCCCCGAACTCCGACAGCGCCCACACCTCGTCGACATAGCGAAAGGCCGGCTTCCAGGCCTTGGGGATGCGCGGCAACTCCCAGGCCCAGCAGCCGATCGTGCGACGGCCGGCGAAGGGCTCGCCCCGGGTCTGGGAGATCAGGTGGATCAGTTCGACCGGATTGACCTGGACGATGATCACGCCCGCCCCTGCGGCCGGGATCTCCGGATCTCCCTCGCCCAGCCGGCGCGCATGCCCAAGACGTTCGGATACGTCCCAGGCCACGACCTGCCGCCCCGTGAGCCGAACCGCGCGCGTCAGCCCGCGCACCGCCTCGCCCAGGCCCAGAACCGCGCCCTGAAACCCCGCGACGATCACCGGCGCGTCGGCCGGCGCGACGCGCACGGGCCGGCGCTTCCAGCCATGGAACAGGTAGGCGCGCACATAGGGCAGGCGTAGGGAAACCGCATGGGCCGCCCCGGGCAGGGCGCGCCAGACAAGACGCTTGAGCTGCTTGATCACCTTCGCCTTACCTTTGCGGGGCCCCCTGTGTTAGCGAGTGTCACGCCGCGTTCAACCAAGCATTTGGGCATGCCGATCGTTTCTCCCGCTTTCAGCGTCATCATCGTCGCCTATCAGAGCGGCCCCACCCTGGCCCGCTGCCTGGCGGGCCTGGCGGCCCAGACCTTTGGCGATTTCGAGGTGCTGTTGGTCGACAACGCCTCGACCGACGGCGCGCCGCAAGCGGCCGCAAAGGCTGACCCGTCGATCCGGCTGATCGAGCCCGGCGCCAACACCGGCTTCGCGGCCGGCAACAACCTGGCGGTGCGGGAGGCCAAGGGGCGCTGGCTGGTGCTGCTGAACCCCGACGCCTATCCGCATGCCGACTGGCTGGAGAAGCTGGCGGCGGCCGCCGAGCGCAATCCGGACGTGAGGAGCTTCGCCTCGCTGCAACTGGTGGCCGACGAACCCGACCTGATGGACGGCGCCGGCGACGTCATGACCTCGGCCGGCATTCCCTTCCGCGGCGGCTATCGCCGCAAGGCGTCGGCCAAGGTCTTCGAGGGCGAGGTGTTCTCGGCCTGCGGCGCGGCGATGATGCTGGACCGCGAGCTGTTCCTGCGGCTGGGCGGCTTCGACGAGCGGTTCTTCTGCTACTGCGAGGACGTCGACCTGGGCTATCGCCTGCGGCTCGACGGCGAACCGACCCTGCTGGCGCCCGACGCCAAGGTCGAGCACGTCGGCTCGGCGACCCTGGGCGTGCGCTCGGACTTCGCCCTGTTCCACGGCACCCGCAACCGGGTGTGGACCTTCCTGAAGAACACGCCCGGGCCGATGCTGTGGTGGAGCGCGCCGCTGCATTTCGCGGTCACCGGCGGCCTCTTCCTGCTGCACCTGCGCCGACGCGACGCCGGTCCGGTGTGGAAGGGTTTCAAGGCCGCCTTCGTGAAGGCCGACCTTGATCCGATCCTGGCCTCGCGGCGCGAGATCCAGGCCGCTCGCAAGGCGCCGACGATCGACATCCTGCGGGCCATGGCGTTGGACCCGGTGGCCTTCTTCGGCCGCCGGATCGTCATCAGGCAGTGGCGAGGTCGTCGATCAGGCGCCGCATGAACTGGGCGCCGCGCTCCATCTGGGCGACCTCGACATATTCGTCGGGCTGGTGGGCCTGGTCGATCGAGCCGGGACCGCAGATGACCGTGGAGAAGCCCGCCCCCTGGAACTGCCCGGCCTCGGCGGCGTAGGGCGCCACGCGGGCGGGACCGTTGTCGCCGGCCATGCGGCGGGCGAAGGCCTCGGCGACGCCGTTCGGTTCGGGCGCGAAGGACGGGGTGAGCGAACGCACCTCGACCTTGACCCCGCCTTCCGGCGCCTTGGCCTTGACCTCGGCGTCCAGCGTCGCGGCCAGGGCGAAGAAGTCGGCGAGGATCCCTTCCGGATCCAGGCCCGGCGGCGTGCGCAGGTCGAAGACGAACAGGCACTGACGGGCCAGGATGTTGACCGCCGTGCCGCCGTTGACCTGGCCGATGGTCAGGGTCGCGCCCTTGGGCAGGAACGGCGAGGCCGGGTCTGCCTCGCGCTCCAGTCGCTCGGACAGTTCGACCAGATGGGTCATCAGCTTCACGGCGACCATGTTGGCCGAGACGCCCAGGTGGGTCAGGCTGGAATGGGCCTCGCGCCCGGTCACCGTCACCCAATAGCTGGCTATGCCCTTGTGAGCCTGGACGGCGACCATGTCGGTGGGCTCGCCGACCACCACCAGGGCGGGCTTGGGCACATCGCGGGCGATGACCTCGATCATGTCGGGCGCGCCCAGGCAGCCGACTTCCTCGTCATAGGAAAAGGCCAGGTGGACGGGCCGCTTGAGGTCGCTGGCCACGAGGTCCGGCGCGGCGGCCAGGGCCAGGGCCAGGAATCCCTTCATGTCGCAGGTTCCCCGGCCATAGAGGCGGCCGTCCCGTTCGGTCAGGATCCAGGGATCGCTCGACCACGGCTGGCCGTCGACCGGCACCACGTCGGTATGGCCCGACAGCACGACCCCGCCCTCGACGGCCGGGCCGATGCTGGCCATCAGGTTGCTCTTGGTCCCGTCGGCGTTGGGCACGCGCCGCGAGGCCACGCCCAGGTTCGAGAGATAGGCCTCGACCCATTCGACCAGGGCCAGGTTCGAGCCGCGCGAGGTGGTGTCGAACGAGACCAGCTTGGCCAGGATGTCGACCGCGCGGGCGGAAAGCGCTTCGGGAGAGGAAACCATCCGGCGAGCCTAGAGCGCGCCGCCCCGGCCCGCCAAGCCCGGGCGGCGAGCATCGGGCAGGATCGTGCCGGGACCTGAGAAAAGCTCATCCCGCGCGCAAGAAACGTGCTGCGCCACGGCTTTTCTTCATTCGAGCCAAGCTTTAGAGGAGACAGACCATGATCCTGACCCTCTCCTGCCCCGACCAGCCCGGCATCGTCGCCAAGGTCTCGACCTTCCTGTTCGAGCGGGGCTGCAACATCCTCGACGCCCAGCAGTTCGACGACCAGGAGACCGGCGACTTCTTCATGCGCGTTGTCTTCGATCCGGACGGCGCCGACCGCGACGCGCTGCGGAGCGAGTTCGAGGCCCTGGCCAAGGGCTTCTCGATGCGCTGGACCCTGCGCGACCCGGCGCAGCGCTATCGCGTCATGATCCTGGCCAGCAAGTTCGACCACTGCCTGGCCGACCTCGTCTATCGCTGGCGCATCGGCGAACTGCCGATGGACGTCACCGCCGTCGTCGCCAACCATCCGGCCGAAACCTACACCCACGTCGACCTGTCGGGCCTGCCCTTCCATCACCTGCCGGTGACCAAGGAGACCAAGTTCGAGCAGGAGGCCGCACTCTGGAAGCTGATCCAGGAGACGCAGACCGACATCGTCGTGCTGGCCCGCTACATGCAGGTGCTGTCCGACGGCCTGGCGGCCAAGCTGAAGGGCCGGTGCATCAACATCCACCACTCGTTCCTGCCGGGCTTCAAGGGCGCCAAGCCCTACCACCAGGCCCACGCCCGCGGCGTGAAGGTGATCGGCGCCTCGGCCCACTACGTGACCGGCGACCTCGATGAAGGCCCGATCATCGAGCAGGACGTCGAGCGCATCAGCCACCGCGACACGCCCGAGGACCTGGTCCGCAAGGGCCGCGACATCGAGCGCCGCGTCCTGGCCCGCGCCCTGCGCTGGCGCCTGGAGGACCGGGTGCTGCTGAACGGCCGCAAGACGGTGGTGTTCACCGACTAGGCGCGACCGCCGCGAGAAACGAAAAAGGGGCGGCCCGAGAGCCGCCCCTTCTGCTTCTAGAAGTCCACCTGGACCGAAACCCACAGACGGCGGGGCTCCTGGTTGTTGGTGTATTCGGGCGCGTAGGCCACCGGCGTGCCGTAGGGCAGCTGGCGGACGAAGTCCTTGTTGAACAGGTTGTAGATCGTGGCGTTCAGCGTCACGGCTTCCGTCGCCTTGAACGAGCCGCCCAGGTGGAACAGGCTGTAGGCCTTGTAGTCGCCCAGGGCGACGCGGGCCGGGCCCTCGCCGCGATAGCGCTCGCTGCGGTACTCGCCGCGCACCCAGGCGTTCACCCGGTCGGTCACCCGCCAGCGCAGGTTGCCGTTGACCATGTGCTCGGGCGTGTCGGTCAGCTTGCGGCCGGCCTCGGCCCCGCTCTTCTGCTCGCTGTCGGTGAAGGTGTAGTTCAGGCCCAGCGTCCAGTCGTCGGCGAAGCGCCAGCGGGCGGCGGCCTCGATCCCTTGCGTCACCGCCTCATCGATGTTGATGCTCTGGCCGAAGGTGGCGGCGTTGGGGAAGAAGCCGACGTCGGTGCAGCCGGCCGGACGACCCGTGCCGGCGTTGTATTGCGCCTGGGTCAGGCCGAAGGCGCAGTTGGTCACCGGCGGGCCCGAGGCGATCTTGTCCTCGAACTTGTTGTGGAAGACCGTGACGTTGGCGGTGAAGCCGTCCTGGTTGTCGTAATAGGCGCCGGCCTCGGTGCTGGTGCTGGTTTCCGGCTGCAGGCCCGGCGAGCCCAGCAGCGGCAGGCGGCCCTGCTGGCCGAAGCCGTTGATGCCGGGGGCCAGCTGCTCCAGGCGCGGGGTCTTGAAGCCCTGGCTCACGCCGCCCTTGAAGGTCCAGTTCTGGTTGGCGTTCCAGACAAGGTAGGCCCGCGGGCTGAAGTGGCCGCCGAACACGCTGTGGTCGTCGTGGCGGGCGCCCAGGGTCAGGGCCAGGCCCTCGGTGAAGCGCCACTCGTCCTCGGCGAACACGGCCCACTGCTCGTGCACGAACGGCTGCGGCGCGACGCCGTCCTTCATCTCGGCGTCCCAGTACTGGCCGCCGATCGTGAAGGTGTGGTTCTTCCAGCGCGAATGGAGTTTGGTGTCGAAGATGGTGTTGGTGGACTCCAGGTCGCGCGCGCCGCCGGCCCCGGCCACGCCGTTGGGGATGATCCGGCCGATGGTCTCGGTCTTGGCCTGCGAGAGGTTGCTCTCGACCTGACCGAACGGCAGGCGCCAGTTGTGGGCCAAGGCGATCTGGCGGCGGTTGAACTCCAGGGCGTTGGCGTAGCCGCCGGCCGTGGTGTTGGTGCCCATCTGGCCCTGCGAGTTGTCGTACCACTGGGTCGACTCGTCGATGTCGAGCCACAGGTCGTGGTCGGCGTGCGGCGTCAGGGTCAGGCGCGCGCCGATGGTGCGCAGTTCGCTCTTGGTGGCGCTGCGGCCAAAACCGGTGATCGGCGCGTCGACGCCGCCCACGTTCTCGAAGGTCAGCTTCGAGGCTTCGCGGTTCTGGAAGCTGCCGCGAACGGCCAGGCCCAGCAGGTCACGGATAATCGGGCCGTTGGCGTAGAGGTTGCCGCCATAGAGATTGCCGAATTCGTCGTCGCCTTGCAGCGTGCCGTCGAGGCTGGCCGTGCCGCTCCACCTGGTCCCGACCTTGCGGGTGATGATGTTGACGACGCCGCCCATGGCGTCCGAGCCGTAGAGGGTCGAGACCGGGCCGCGGACCACCTCGATGCGCTCGATGGCGGCCACCGGCGGCAGGAAGCTGGTCGAGGTCTCGCCGAAGCCGTTGGGCGTGACGCTGCCGGCGGTGTTCTGGCGGCGGCCGTCGATCAGGATCAGCGTGTAGTCGCTGCCCATGCCGCGGATGTTGATGTTGAGGCCGCCGGTCTTGCCGACGGCCGAACCGACGTCGACGCCTTCGACATTGGTCAGCACCTCGGCCAGGCTCGCCGCGCGCATCTCCTGCAGTTCCTCGCGCGGCACGACGGTGACGCTGGCCGGGGCGTTGACCAGCTTCTGCTCGAAGCCGGCGGCGGTGACGACCACGCCGTCCAGGTCGGCCGCGTCCGGCGCGGGTTCGGCGGCCAGGGCCGCGCCCGACAGGGCCATGGCCGCTGCGGACCCCATCAGAACGGAAGCAAACGAAACGCGCGACATCCCCAACTCCAGCCAAGCTTCTTGCGAGTGATTGTCGCTATCAGCCAGGCGATCCGGGGAGCCAAGCGCTTTGACCGCGCCGCAACGATTTGAAACCGGCGAGCAACATGGGCGCAAGGATCGCGCCCATGTTCAGCTCACGGATCAGCTCTTGGGAGGCTGAAGCTTGCTGCGCAGCACGTCGATCAGCTCGATCTTGAAGACCAGCGTGCTGCCGGGCGGGATGTCGGCTCCCGCCTGGTTGTCGCCATAGGCGAGGTCGGCGGGCACATAGAGCATCCACTCGTCGCCCGGACGCATCAGCTGCATGGCCTCGATCCAGCCGGGGATCAGGCCGCGCAGCGGGAACGAGGCGGGCACGCCGCGCTCGTACGAGCTGTCGAACACGAATCCGTCGAGGCGCTTGCCCTCGTAGTGCACCTTGACCTCGTCGATCGGACGCGGGTGCAGGCCGGTCGCCGGGCCCGAACGGATCACCTTGTATTGCAGGCCGCTGGGCAGGGTGACGACGCCCGGCTCCTTGGCGTTCTTGGCCAGGAAATCGGCGCCGGCGGTCTTGGCGGCCGACATCGCCGCCTGCCGCGCGGCCAGGTCTTCCTTGGAAGGACCGCACGCCGCCAGCGAAACGCTGGCCAGGGCGGCGAGAAGCAGGAACCGAGCGCGCATGAAAATGTTTCCGATGGCCAAATCCGCGTCCTGAGCTAGCAGGCCTGGCGCGAACATCAATCATTCCGTGCTTGGAACGCATTCCCGACACCGTTGTCACGCAACGGTGGTGGCGCGCTCGGGGGGCGCGCTCTAGAACTCTGTCCATCCGAGACACAGACACGAGGTGCTCATGAAACCCGTCCGCAAGGCCGTCCTTCCCGTCGCCGGCTTGGGCACCCGCGTTCTGCCCGGGACGAAGTCGACGCCGAAGGAGCTTCTCAACGTCGTGGACCGGCCGATCCTGTCCTATATCGTCGAGGAAGGCCGCGCCGCCGGCATCGAGCACTTCGTCTTCGTCACGGGGCGGAGCAAGGGCGCGATCGAGGACTATTTCGACCACCAGGTCGAACTTGAGATGCAGCTTGAGGCCAAGGGCAAGCTCGAGATCCTCAAGCAACTGCGCGACGAACTGCCCAAGCCGGGCGAGATGAGTTTCGTGCGCCAGATGGCCCCGCTGGGCCTGGGCCACGCGGTGTGGTGCGCCCGCGACATCATCGGCGACGAGCCGTTCGCCGTGCTGCTGCCCGACGTCATCGTCGACGCGCCCAAGTCGGCGCTCAGCCAGCTCATCGAGGTCTATGACCAGGTCGGCGGCGGCAACATCATCGGCGTCGAGGAAGTGCCCGAGAGCGAGACCCACAAGTACGGCGTGGTCGCGCCCAGCAAGGTCGAGGGGCGCCTGGCCACCATGAGCGGCATGGTCGAGAAGCCGCCCAAGGGCACGGCTCCGTCGAACTGGGCCATCGCCGGCCGCTACATCCTGCAACCCGAGATCTTCGACCTGCTGGCCAGCCAGGAGAAGGGCGCCGGCAACGAGATCCAGCTGACCGACTCCATGGCCAAGCTGATGCAGGACCAGGCCTTCCACGCCTATGTCTACGAAGGCGACACCCACGACTGCGGCGACAAGATCGGCCTCCTGAAGGCCAATGTCGCCCTGGCCCTGAAGCGGCCGGACCTGGGCGAGGCGGCCCGCGCGGCGATCTCGTCGCTGCTGTAGACGGCGGCGCGAGAACCCCGCCCTTCGACAAACTCAGGGTGAGGTTCTCGACTGCACGGCCTGCGATCTGGTCCTCATCCTGAGCCCGTCGAAGGACGAAGACCACGCACCGCAAACGAAAAGGGCCCCTCTCCGGCTGGAGAGGGGCCCTTCTTCATTCAGGCACCAGCCGACTACACCGTACGCGGCGGGTAGCCGTGCTCACGCAGGGCGTCGATGACTTCCTGGGTGTGCTGGGCGTCGCGGGTCTCGATGGTGATGTCGAACTCCGCGCCCTTGGCCGGCACGTCCAGCGCAAGGCGGTTGTGGTTCACCTCGATGATGTTGGCGCCCATGGTCCCGATCACGTGCGAGACGGTCGACAGCAGGCCCGGGCGGTCGTCGCCGACGATGCGCAGGGACACCAGGCGCTGGGCGCGCACCAGCTCGCGGGTCAGCACCGAGGCCAGCAGGCGGGTGTCGATGTTACCGCCGCAAAGGATCAGCCCGCACTTCTTGCCGCGGAAGCGCTCGGGATAGGCCAGCAGGGCGGCCAGCGAGGCCGCGCCCGCGCCCTCGGCGATGGTCTTCTCGACGTTGCAGTACAGCGAGACGGCCTGCTCCAGGTGCGGCTCTTCCAGCAGCAGCACGTCGTCGATCAGCGGCCGGGCCACGGCGTAGGTCAGCTCTCCGACCTGCTTGACCGCCACGCCCTCGGCAATGGTCTGGCCGCCGCAGTGGGCCTGGACGCCGCGCATCTTGGCGGTGAAGGAGGGGTACATGGCCGGCTCGCAGCCGACGATGCGGATGTCGGGCTTCACGGCCTTGGCGGCCGTGGCCACGCCGCTGATCAGGCCGCCGCCGCCGATCGGCACCGGCATGATCTCAAGATCGGGCGCGTCCTCCAGCATCTCCAGGGCGATCGTGCCCTGGCCGGCCATGATGTCGTAGTCGTCGAACGGATGGACGAAGGTCAGGCCCTGCTCGTCGCGCAGCTTGCGGGCGTGGGCGTTGGCGTCGTCATAGGTCTCGCCCTCGATGACCACGGTCGCGCCGAAGTCGCGGGTGTGCTGCACCTTCACGAAGGGCGTGGTCTTGGGCATGACGATGGTGGCCGGCACGCCGAGGCGAGCGGCGTGATAGGCCAGACCCTGGGCGTGGTTGCCGGCGCTGGCGGCGATGACGCCCCGGGCCTTCTCGGCGTCCGACAGCAGCAGCAGCTTGTTGAGCGCACCGCGCTCCTTGTAGGCGGCCGTGAACTGCAGGTTCTCGAACTTCACCCACACTTCGGCGCCGGTAATCTTCGACAGCGTCCGCGAATAGCGGCAGGGCGTGCGCTCGATATGGCCGGCGAGGCGGGCCGCGGCGGCGCGGATGGCGGTGATGTCGAGGGTCATGTGCAGGCCCGTACTCCCTGGCGCTCTAGGTCCGCAAGCCTTTGTCGTGACGGCGTCGCCGCCGCCACGCACCAGGCTCAGCCGGCGTGATAGGCTTCCAGCACCTCGTCGGGCGTGCCCAGCGCCCGGATCTGGCCGTTGTCGAGCCACATGCACTTGTTGCAGAACTGCCGAAGCAGACCTTCGGAGTGGGTCGCCAGCATCATGGTCTTGGACGTGTGGACGAAGCCGGTCATGCGTTCGTAGGCGCGCTCGGCGAAGTGGGTGTCGCCCACGCCGAACACTTCGTCGACGATCAGGATGTCGCGCTTGAAGTGCGTGATCATCGCAAACAGGATGCGAAGCTTCATGCCCGACGAATAGGTGTCGAACGGCAGGTGGTAGAAGGCGCCGATGTCGGCGAAGGTCTGGACGTCCTCGTCGAAGGCTTGGATCTCGGCCTTGTTCAGGCCGGCCAGCTTCCCGGTGAAGTGGACGTTCTCCTTGGCGCTGCGTTCACCGTTGATGCCGATGCCCAGGTCGATCAGGGTGCCGATGCTGCCTTGCACTTCCAGGCGGCCGCCCGACGGCTTGAGATAGCCGGCGGCCGTGCGCAGCAGGGTGGACTTGCCCGAGCCGTTGCGGCCGATGACCCCCATGCGGTCGCCCTCGCTCAGCGAGAACGAGATGCGCTTGAGGCCCTGCACCAGCACGGGTCCAGCGCCCTGCTTCTTCATGAAGCGCTGGGCGCCCGAACGGGCCAGGGAGTAGAACAAGGACATCTCGCGCCCCGATGCGTACACCGGGAACGTGACCTCCAGGCCGTGTGCGTGGATACCGATCGTCAAGACTACTACCTCGGCTTATTCGACTGACCAGGACGGCCGGCTCAGTCGATCGTTTGTGCGTACCACCAGAGCCATTCCCATTCGGTCGGATCCGTCAGGACGGGCTCGGGCAAATATCTCAGTTCGGGCGTCGACAGCGGCCGTCGCGGCACGATGCCGATGTCCGTTTCGGCCACCCACCGCTCAACCTGCGGCGTACGGCCATCTCGGAAATTATGGCGGCTTCTTTGCGGCACGAAGAACGCCTTGGGCTGGTGCGCCTCAAGGCCTTCGACAATGCTCTCGAGCTTGAGCCGCACGGCGTCCACGCCGCCCATGTAGGTCAGATGCCAGCCGCCGCGGGTGATGTAGGCCGTATCCGCACGCATGGCGCCGTCGGTCCACAGGAACGCCGCGCGGTCGCCGTCGCCGCGCCGGCAGGCGGTCGCGTCCAGCGTATCCAGCTGGCCGACCCGGCAGAGCACCGAACCCAGCCAGAGAGGCGAATTGACGTAGGCGTGGGGAAGCCCGTTGATGAAGTGCTTGCGATAGACCTGGACCAGGACGGCGAACGGCTTGCTCCGAAGCGCGGCGACGGCCACAGGGATCGCCGCGGGATCGGGGATCTCGTCGACATCCGAGATGATCACGGTGTCGTCCTTGCCCGCGCCGATCATGTCGAGGCCGCGGGTGATGGCGTTGCGCTGGAAGTTCTCCAGAACCCAGCGGTCGGCCTCGTGGCGCGGGTTCACGCGCGGCCAGTCGCACAGCTTGACGTAGCAGATGCGCTCGCGCGGAACCGGCAGCTGGTCGAGATAGTCTTCCAGCACGAAGCCCTTGCGCACGCCCGAATGGGTCACGCCCATCTCGACGACGACGAACCTGTCGACCACGTGCGCGAGCGTGGCCATCCGAAGCTTCAGCAGGCCGAACTCGTTGTAGAAAGTGCAGGCGTCGATGATCACGACCGCGGCCTCACGAGCAGGCCGACGATCTTGTACCCCGGCCAGGCATCATGGTCGCTTTCGCGGCTGGTCTTGGCGACCAACTCGACCTCGAAGCCGTCGGCGTGCAGCGCCAGCACGTCCTCCCGCGACGGCAGCACGAAACCAAGCTCGCTGTGATAGTCGTGGCGCCCCTCGGTGGAGAGGCGCAGCACGCAGATCACCGCGCCCTCAGGCCCCACCAGGTTGGCGAAGCTGCGCAGCACGCCCAACGGATCGGCGATCTCGTTGATCATGGTGTCCATCACCACGGTGTCCGCGCCGCCGATGCGACCGGAACGGGCGATATCGACCATTCGGCCCTCGGCGCTCCGCCAGCGTTTGGGCAGCAGGGACTTCAGCGACAGCGCCGGCGTGGCCGCGTAGTCGACGACCTCGGCGCCGGTCTCGCGCAGGGCCGTGAGCATCAGCGGGTTGGCGCGCGCGAACAACAGGATCTTGCGACGCGGACGCGGCAGGCAAGACAGGGCCTGGCCGACGAAATAGCTGTCCCAGAGTTCGTGTCCCTGAAACGGATAGTTCGTCTCCTCGGCCACCGCGGACGGCGCGGCGAGCAGGATCTCGTCGTGCATCCGGATCGCGGCGTTGAAGAAGGCCCGCTCGTCGTGCACCGTTTCCGGAAGCCTGTTCATCCCGCTACCCTCGAGGCGCGATCGATCCTGCCTGCCTGCGTTTCACTCACAGGGAGACCGAGATCCGCCAGTAGGAGCGGCTGAACACCAGGGCGCCGAGCACGAAGACCAGCACCGCCGCGCCGCCGCCGGCGATCCAGTTCAGCGTCGTGGGGAAATCGCCCAGGAGCGGACCGCGGACGATCTGGAGCAGGTGGTAGGCCGGGTTGGCGACCAGGACCGGGTTGGTGGCGCCGTTCAGGGCGCCCTTGTCCCAGTAGACCGGGGTCAGGATGGTCAGCACCGAGGTCAGCGCCTGGGTGGCCGGGCCCAGGTCACGGAAGCGCACGCCCAACGGACCGAGCAGCAGCATCACGCCAACGGCGAAGAGCACGGTGAGGAACAGGCCGACGATCGACAGCAGCATGTGGACATGCAGCGGCAGCTTGGCCAGCACCCAGAACAGCAGGATCGCCGGAAGCTGGTGGAGCATGATCACCAGCATGTTGAGCACGCTGCGGATCACGTACGAGGCCAGCGGATAGCTGCTTCCCAGGATCCAGGTCTTGTAGCGGAGGAAGACGTTGGGGCCGTCGGCCAGCGCGCCCAGGATCGGCGTGAAGAAGGTCAGGCCCAGGCCGACATAGACCACGTATTCCAGGAAGGGGCGCTTGAACACCGCGCCGAGCAGGAAGCCGATGCCCAGCATCATGGCCAGGTGGGCCAGGGCCAGCCACCACGGCCCCAGGATGGTGCGCTTGTACTTGGCCGTGACATCGTCCCAGGCCATCACGAAGATGGCTCGGATATCGCGCGGCGTCGCGAGCAAATCCTCGAAACCATTGCGGAAACGAATATAGGGGCCGGCGCCGATCATCAAACCTCCAGCAGGACGCATCGCGCGCCTGTAAGCCTTAACGCCGGAAAGCACGGCCGGCGAGAACTCAAACCCGTTTCGCGCCTACATGCAGCAGGGTCAGATCGAACGGACGTGGCGAAGTAGCAACCTCTGATGCACTTTCCAAGGGCTGCCAACTGGTAATCTGGAAACCATCCAATAAAGCGCGGAGACGTTCTTCTCCGTACACACGGAACCCCGCGCCGGCGTCGAACTGGAACTCGCCGGCATGCGAGAAGGCCACCGAAATCGCGATATGCGCATCATGGGCGAGGACCTCGCGGAGGCGCGCCATGAGGGCGAAATCGTCGGGAATGTTCTCGAAGATGCGGAAGGCGAACGCCGCGTCGAACAGCCGTTCGGTCGGGCTGGGCAACGCCGGGGCATAGGTCAGGCGCTCGGGAAAGGTCGCCATGACCTCGGCCCAGTTTCGACGCGCCTCGGGGTCGAACCGATCGCCCGGCAGGACGTCCGCCACGGTGAAACCGCCGTAGTAGGCCGACGCGAACAGGCTGAAGAAGCTTTCCGGCGCGGCCAGCTCGATCGCCGCCCGGCCAAGATCGACCGGTATGGCCGCCAGCGCGCGCTCGTACTCCCATCGCCGGTCGTACTCGGGCGTCACGCCGTGGAAGAACCCGGCGGGCCGAGCGTCATAGACGCGGCCTTGGGTCAACGCGTTCACGATCGACGCGTACTCGGCGAGGAAGTTGCCTTGCGGATAGGTAGCGTGGACCATGACGGCGACGTTCTTGAGCCTAGGCGCCGACGACTTGCCGGTCGAAGAATTCGATGTAGCCGGCGGCGTCGAAGCAGCGGTCCCAATAGACCGACTCCCGCGCCTTGGCCTGAGCGGCGGTCAGCTTCAGCGGCGGCGAGGCCAGCACCTTGACGATGGCGTCCCGGAACGCGTCCGGCGTGTCGGCGACCAGCACGCCCGGCGCGTTGGCGAACCGCTCGAAGCCACGCATGGCGATCGAGGTCGCCACGACCCAGCGCCCGGAGGCCAGCGCCTCGGCGGTTTTGAGGTTGCTGCCGCCGCCGAACTGGATCGGCAGGATCACCGCATGGGACCCGCGCTTGAGCGCCTCCAGCTCGCCGTCCGAGACGTCGGCGAAGAACTGGCAGCGCCGGCTGTTGGCATGGATCTGGGCCTGATAGACGCCGTTGCCGAAAATGCCGTGGGAGACCCCGCCGCAGATCGCCACGCTCTTCTCGGGCGGGAAGAAGAACAGTCCGTTCTTCAGCAACAGATGCAGGAAGCCCTCGATATTGGGCGGATAGGCGCTGCCCACGAACAGGAGATACTTGCGCCCCTCGTAGATGTCGCAGGCCCGCTCGTCCTCGGCCGTCGGCGTCACCGGGCGCGAGACCCCGTTGGGAACGACGAACACCGGCACGTCGGGCGCCGCGGCGCGATAGTGCTCGGCGTCAGATTCCGAGACCGCGACTATGGCGGCCGAAGCGCACGAAAGCTCGCGCTCGAGCGCGGTGATCGCTTCGGCGACCTCGCGGGCCTTGGCCTCGGGCGCGCCGGCCTTGACCAGCATCTTGTATTTCAGCGGAGCCTCCCAGTTCTGGGAGGAATAGATCACCGGCGTTTCCGGCGCGACGCCCTCGGCGCGCAACCGCTTGACCAGCGGCCACAGGAACGGCTGCTCGAGCTGGATGAAGTCCGGCGCGAGGCGTTCCACCAGGCGGGCGAAATGGGCGTAGGCCTCGGGCGAGGTGGCGGCGAACTCGCCAGCCTGCAGGTCGCCGACCAGCGGCAGGCCGCGCCACGCCGTGCCCACATAGCGCAGCGGCAGATCATCGGGGCCGACCGCCGCGCCGGAATAATGGTCGGGATCATAGACCGACGCATTGACAAACTCCCAGCCGCCGGCGGCCAGGCGCTGGGAGAAGGCGTGGATGCGCCGCTGCCCGCCATGGATCGGTCGCACGACGGGATAGGTCGAAAGGCTGAGAACCCGCGGCATGCTACAGATCCTTCAGCCGGGCGAAGAACAGGTCGGCGGCGGCGTCCCAGGTGACTGGCTTGTGGGTCTTGGCCACCCGTCGCTCCAGGGCCGTGCGGGCGGTCTTGTCGTTGAACATTCGAACGATGGCGTCCGACCAGCCCAGGGTGTCGAGCGGGTCGATATATTCGACCAGGTCGCCACCGACCTCCTCGAGCGAGCCGGACCGGCTGGAGAGGCAGGCCTTGCCGTGCCCAAGCATCTCGGCCAGGGGCAGGCCGTAGCCTTCGTAGAACGACGGGAAGAGGCCCAGGGCGGCATGCTTGTAGAGCAGGTCGAGTTCGGCGTCCGAAATGTTCGAAAGCCGCACGATGGTTTCCTGCGCCACCGGATTGGCGTCCATCTCCTGGATCAGGTCGCCGACCGCCCAGCCGCTGCGCCCGACGAACACCAGGCGGTCCCTGGCCGGGTCCAGGCGGCCCTCGTCCATGGCGCGCGTCCAGGCCTGGTAGAGCGTGCGATGGTTCTTGCGCGGCTCGATCGTCGAGACGAAAAGCGCATAGCGCTTGCCTTCCAGCTCGGGCGGGAGCTCCGCAGGCGGCTCGGCCTCGCCGGAACCGGGCTTGGCGGAGACCACGTCGCAACCCAGGGGGAAGGCGTCCGAACGAGGCGCGGGAATGCCGAACTGCTCGCAATAGCGCATCATGTCCCGGCGGGTGGACTCGGAGATGCACATGCAGGCGTCGGCGACCCAGAACAGCTCGCCGAAATAGTCCTTCAACAGGTTCACGTACGACGGCACGACGAACTGCGGCATCATCTGCGGGATCAGGTCATAGACGATCGCCGCGTAGGAGAAGCCATGAACCTTCTTCAGTTCGTAGATCGTCCGAAGATCCTTGTACTCCCAGTCCAGACCGCCGGAGATGATCCGCGTGTCGGCGTCGAGCGCGACTTTCCCGATGACCACCTCGGCCAGCGGGACGATGGTCGACTTCGGCTTGGGCGCCGATCGCGCCTCGGCCTCGTAGCGCCGGACCTCGGCGATCTCGCTCAGGGAAAAGCGGCGGCCGCGCACGCGCTGCACCGCCTGATAGAGCCTGGGGTGCCGCAGCACCGCCTCGCGCGCCCGGAAACGCCAGCTCTCGGGCGGCGCGGGCAGCTCTTCGGCGGGCAGGTCGAACGACACCGTGATTTCGCCCGCCAGGATCGGGGCGACCGCCTTGGGATCGATCTGCTTGAAGCACCGCTCCGCGCGATCGTACACGCAGAAGCCCATGTCGGCCGACAAGGCGGCCCGGCGGGCGAGTTCGCGCTCGACGCGCACGATGCCAACGGCGTGCCCGGACCAGCGGGCGGACGTCGAAAGATCGAAATAGCTGGTCAAAGACAACGCCCCGGAGTGAACCGCCGCATTCAGCTCGGCGTCTTGACCAGGCCGGGCCTCGAAAGGGCCGCGGCCTGGTCTGAACCGAACGCCTCTTTAGAAGGAGGCGCCGGCCTTGTTACGTCGCATGTCCGCCTCGACCATGATGCGGCACAGCTCCTCGAGCGAGGTCTTCGGCTCCCAGCCGAGCGCGGCCTTGGCCTTGGCCGGGTCGCCCAGCAGCAGCTCGACTTCCGAAGGACGGAAGAAGCGCGGGTTGATCTTGATCAGGGTCTTGCCCGTCTTGGCGTCCAGGCCGACTTCGTCGACGCCCTCGCCCTTCCATTCGATGGCGATGTCGAGCGCCTTGAAGGTCATCTCGACGAAGCTGCGGACGGTTTCGGTGCGGTTGGTCGCCAGCACGAAGGTGTCGGGCGTGTCATGCTGGAGCATGAGGCGCATGCCTTCGCAGTATTCGGCCGCGTAGCCCCAGTCGCGCTTGGCGTCCAGGTTGCCAAGTTCCAGCACGTCGGCCTTGCCCAGGACCATCTGGGCGGCGGTGTTGGTAATCTTGCGCGTCACGAACTCTTGGCCGCGCAGCGGGGACTCGTGGTTGAACAGGATGCCGCTGCAGGCGAACATGTCGTAGGATTCACGGTAGTTGACCGTGAGCCAGTGGGCGAACAGCTTGGCGGCCGCGTACGGGCTGCGCGGATAGAACGGGGTGTCCTCGTTCTGCGGCACGGCCTGCACCAGACCAAAGATCTCCGAGCTCGAGGCTTGGTAGAACCGGATCTTGGAGTTCACCATCCGAATGGCTTCGAGCAGGTTCAGCGGACCCACGCCGGTCATCTGGGCAGTGGCGACCGGTTGTTCGAACGAAACGCCGACGAAGCTCTGGGCGGCGAGGTTGTAGACCTCTTCGGGCTGGTACTTCTCGATCAGGCGGAAGGCCGAGCCAATATCGAGCAGATCGTACTCGACCAGTTCGAGATTTTCGTGCCCCAGAGCGCCGACTTCGGACAACCGCCAGAAATTGACCGAGCTGCCACGACGGTACGTACCGTAGACTTTATAGCCACGCTCGAGGAGGTTAGACGCCAAATAGGCCCCGTCCTGGCCGGTAATGCCAGTGACCAATGCCGTCTTCATAAGAGACCCCCGCGATTCGAAATGGAGCAATGCTGGCTGCGCGTACAATAGCCCAAGCCGGAATCCAAGCGATTATGCCTTCAAGTTGCAACCGCCCGCATATGCCGGAGAACGCCCCAGGGATATGAGGGCCGCATGCGCCGCCTCGCCTGCCCGGCAATTTATCGATGCGCGCCCCGTCGGGATAAGCTAGGAGCGAACGCAAGGGGTCGCCCCGAACTCGCGGGCGAGGCCGGCGGCGTCCGTCGCGAGACGTTTCATCGTGAGCGGAGACGCGGCGCCGCCCCTGGCGGGGGCCTGGCGCGCTTCGCTATGTCAGCAGCTGGGTTGGATGCGTGGGTAAGCCGGAAGATCAACGGGTGCTCGTCACCGGAGCAGGCGGCTTCGTGGGGCGAGCGCTGCTGGGCCAATTGCAGCGCACCTGGCCGTCGGCCGCCTTCCTGGCCACGGCGCGCAGGGATGGCGAGGCCGCCGCCCTGGGCCCGCGCGTACGGACCGCCTGCGTCGACCTGTGCATGGGCCAGGCCGTGGATCCCGTCATCGAGGCGTTTCGCCCGACCACGGTCATTCACCTGGCGGCGCAGTCGAGCGTCCATCTGGCCGCCTCGGCCCAGCTCGACATGTGGCGCGGCAACTTCCTGGCCACCTACAACCTGATCGAAAGCCTGCACCGTCACGCCCCGGACGCGCTCTTCGTGTTCGCCAGCAGCGGCGAATGCTACGGCCGCACCTTCCTGGACCACGACCAGGTCACCGAGGACGCCCCCCTCCAGCCGACCAACGCCTACGGCCGCTCGAAGTCGGCCTCCGAATACATGATCCGGGACGTCCACAAGGGCCCCCACCTGATCCTGCGGATGTTCAACCAGATCGGGCCCGGCCAGGACGAGCGGTTCGTCACCTCCTCGTTCGCCGCCCAGCTGGCGCGCATCGAGCGCGGCGAGGCGCCGCCCACGATCAAGGTCGGCGACCTGTCGGCCGAGCGCGACTTCTGCGACATCGCCGACATGGTGCGCGCGGCGAACCTGCTGCTGAGCGACGCCGACGCGCTGGACCCGGCCTCGACCTTCAATATCTGCTCAGGCCAGACCCGATCGATCCGCTCGGTGCTCGACACGATGCTCGGCCTGACCTCCGTCGACGTGTCGGTCGAGGTGGACGCTGAACGCCTGCGGCCCTCGGCCATCGCCCGGGCGGGCGGCTCGAACGCGGCCATCCACGCGGCCTGCGGCTGGTGCCCGGAGATGGCGTTCGAAGACACGCTGCAACGCCTGCTCGACTACTGGCGCACGCGCCTGGCGGCCTGAAAACAGGCGCCGGCGCCCGTCGATTGCGTCCTTCCGCCACGTTGGTCCAAGCCGAATCTGCGGCGACCGTAAAAAACGATCGCACAGAACGAATAATTTCCAATTCGTTGGATATGCGTCACTCCTGATACGCGCCGCGTTCCAGGTGGGGCTTGGCATTGGCGTGCGTATCTCGACGGAAGATCGGCGAACAGGCGGAGGCGCTGGATGGCGACCATCAACGGCACGGCGGGTGACGACAATCTGGTCGGCACCGGAGGCGACGACATCCTCAACGGCGGCGGCGGCAACGACACCCTTTCGGGGCTGGGCGGCGCGGACGAGCTGAACGGCGGGGCCGGGGAAGACACCGTCAGCTATGCGACCGCCGGATCGCGCGTCGAGGTCTATCTGGAGGGCACGCCCAGCCAGAACGTCGGCGACGCCCATGGCGACAAGTTCACCTCGATCGAGAACATCATCGGTTCGAACTTCGACGACGGCCTCTATGGGGGCGCGGGCGACAACAAGCTCTACGGCCTGGGCGGCGGGGACACCCTCTACGGCGGCGCCGGCACCAACTGGCTCTATGGCGGCACGGGCGACGACAACCTGGTCGGCGGCGTGGGCGTGGACCACTTCGACGGCGGGGCCGACGACGACATCGCCAGCTACCAGCTGGCCAACGCGGGCCTGATCGCGTCGCTCGCCGACGCCAGCATCAACACCGGCTGGGCCGCCGGCGACACCTACGACGCCAGCGTCGAGAACCTGACCGGCACCAACTACAACGACACGCTCTACGGCGACGCCGACGCCAACCAGCTGTGGGGCCTGGCCGGCGACGACCGGCTGTTCGGCGGCGACGGCTATGACGTGATCATCGGCGACGCCGGGGCCGACTACATGGACGGCGGCGCGGGCGGCAACTATCTCGACTACGAGACCTCGCCTACGGGGCTGACGGTCTCGCTGAAGGATCCGTCGATCAACACCGGCCACGCCGCCGGCGACACTTATGTCAATTTCCGCGACCTGGCCGGCTCGTTCTTCGGCGGCGACCGGCTGTACGGCGACGACAACGGCAACAACATCCTGGGCCTGACCGGCGACGACTTCCTCTACGGCGAAGGCGGCGACGACATCCTGTCGGGCATGGGCGGCGCCGACTTCATGGACGGCGGCGCGGGCTTCGACTGGGTGTCCTACGCCAAGGTGACGGTGGCCGACGCCCTGGCCGTGACCGTCGACCTCAGCGACCCCACCCGCAACACCGGCGACGCCGCGGGCGACACCTACGCCAACATCGAGGGCATCATCGGCAGCGCGTTCGGCGACAGCCTGACCGGGTCGGCGAGCGGCACGGTGATCCAGGCGGGCGACGGCGATGACCGCATCTACGGCCTGGGCGGCTACGACACCCTGCTCGGCCAGAACGGCAACGACCTGATCGAGGGCGGCGGCGGCGGCGACAGCCTCGACGGCGGGGCCGGCTCGGACACGGCCGGCTTCCGCCGCGCGACGGCCGGCGTCTATGTCGACTTCGCCAACCTGTCCCACAACACCGGCGACGCGGCCGGCGACCTCTACTATTCGATCGAGAACCTGGCCGGTTCGGACTTCGCCGACGTGCTGCGCGGCGACGCCGGCGCCAACGTGATCACCGGCTACGAAGGCCAGGACACCCTGTACGGCGGCGCTGGCGCGGACACCTTCGGCTTCAACCGCAGCGGCGGGGCGGTCGACGCCATCCTCGACTTCGTGGCCGGCCAGGACAAGATCGCCCTGGACCGCGCGGGCTTCGGCCTGGGCGCCTCGGGCTCGCTGGCCACGGCCGGCGTGGCGTTCGTGGTTGGCGCCAGCGCCACAACCACCGCTCCGACCATTCTCTACAACGCCGCCACCGGCGCGATCTCGTGGGACGCCGACGGCTCCGGCGCCGGTGCGGCGGTCCAGTTCGCCCGCATCGGCGCCTCGACCCTGCGGGTGGCCGAGAGCAATCCGATGACCGCCCGGTCGATCGGCAACGGCGCGCCGACCACCCACACCACCGGCTGGAAGGTCGCCGCCACCGGCGACTTCAACCACGACGGCACCGACGACGCCCTGTGGCTGAACACCAACACCGGCGAGACCGATCTCTGGATCATCAACGGCATGGAGTGGCGCCGTTCGACCACGCCGGGCAGCCACGGCGCCGGCTGGGACGTGGCCGGTGCGGCTGACTACAACGGCGACGGCGTCGACGACATCCTGTGGTGGAACGCCTCGACCAACACCGCCGACATCTGGTTCCTCAGCAACGGCGCCTGGGCCGGCTCCATCAATCCGGGCAGCCACGGCGCCGGCTGGACGATCGCCGGAACCGCCGACTTCAACAACGACGGCCGCGCCGACATCCTGTGGCGCAACACGTCCACCGGCCAGCTGGACGGCTGGCTGCTGAACAACGGCGGCTTCTCGACCGGCTTCACGCCGGGCGACAACAAGGGCACGGACTGGAAAGTCGTCGGCATGGGCGACTTCAACGGCGACAAGAACGCCGACATCCTGTGGCGCAACACGGCCACGGGCCAGGTCGAGGCCTGGCTGATGGTCAACGGCGTCAAGACCGGCAGCTTCGTGCCGGGCGCGTACAGCACCGCGTGGGAAGTCCAGGGCATCGCCGACTTCAACAATGACGGCGTCAGCGACGTGCTGTGGCGGAATCCGACGACCGGCCAGGTCGACGGCTGGCTGCTCAAGAACGGCGCCTGGGCCGGCTCGTTCTCGCCGGGCAACTACAACACCAGCTGGGAGGTCGCCGGCCTGGGCGACTACAACGGCGACGGCAACGCCGACGTGCTGTGGCGCAACGCCAGCAGCGGCCAGATCGACGCCTGGCGCCTGCGCAGCGGCAACTGGACGGGCTCTTCCGACCCGCGCACGCACGGCTCGGACTGGGCGCTGGCGGCCACCGGCGACTTCAACGCCGACGGCACCCAGGACCTGATCTGGCGCAACAACTACACGGGCGCGGTCGACGGCTGGTACATGCGCAACGGCGCCCAGTCGGGCAGCTTCAACACGGGCGGCCATGGCGCGTTCGAAGTGGCGGCCGTGGGCGACTTCAACGGCGACGGCACCGACGACCTGATCTGGCGCAGCCCCGAGAACGGCTCGCTCGACGGCTGGTACATCAAGGCCGGCGGCTATGCGGGCGCCTTCGCCCCGGCCTCGCCGGGCGCGGACTGGACGCTGTTCGGCGCCGGCGACTTCAACGCCGACGGCACTGACGACCTGCTCTGGCGCAACGCCAAGACGGGCGTCACCCAGGCGAGCCTGATCTCGAACGGCCAGCAGGTCGGCTCGTACACCCTGGGCGCCTACAACCTCGACTGGAAGGTCCAGGGCGTCGGCGACTTCAACGGCGACGGCACGGCGGACGTCCTGTGGCGCAACCCCCAGACCGGCCAGGTCGACCTGTGGCTGCTCAAGAACGGCGCCTGGGCCGGCTCGTACTCGCCGGGCTTCTACAACACCGACTGGCAGTTCGCCGGCATCGGCGACTTCAACGGCGACGGCACCGACGACATCCTGTGGCGCCAGCAGTTCAGCGGCCAGATGGACATCTGGACCCTGCGCGACGGCAACTGGGCGGGCTCGTTCGATCCGGGCGCCATGCCGGCAGGCTGGACCGTGGCCTCGGTCGGCGACTTCAACCACGACGGCGTCGACGACATCATGTGGCTGAACGCAACCACCGGCGAAGTGAAGGAATGGATTGTCACCCCGCCGAACACGGCGCCTTCGGCCGGCGACTTCATCATCGTCTGACGCCGATGTGACACGCGGGAAACCCAGCTGCGGAATTCGCAACTTTCCGCAGCATTGGCCTTGCAACGCCCGCCACAACAGGCTTCAACCGAAAGGTTGGCGCTTGTTGTGGCGGTTAACGTGCAAGTTGATGTGATTTCTTACCAAACCCAGAGCCCCGAGCTCGACGTCGTGGTCCCCTCCGAAGTCGCGCGTCTAGGCTCTCCTCTCCTGGAAATCGCCCAGACCCAGGGCGCCGACACAGTCCCGGGCAACACGTCGACGACGTTCACCTTGAGCAGCGTCACCTTCGGCTGGATCAACTCGGCGAACGACACCGACTGGTATCGCCTGCAGGTCGAGGCGGGGCGGACCTACACGATCGCGCTCTCCAGCTACACGATGAGCGGCAATGCGGCGGGGACCTCGCTGCCCGACCCATACCTGCGCATCTACGATAGCAGCGGCCTGCTGATCGGCGAGAACGACGACTCGCTGACCTCGCTCGACTCCCGCTACAGCTACACGGCGACCAGCTCGGGCTACATCTACGTCTCGGCGGGCTCCGCCGACGGGCGCCCAGGCAGCTACTCGCTGTTGGCGGTCAGCGCCGCGACCCCGACCGACAACATTCCCGACACCACATCCACCACCTCGGTGCTCACGGTCGGCGGCAGCGTCAGCAGCCAGATCGACTACGCCAGCGACACCGACTGGCATCGCATTTCGCTGAACGGCGGCCAGGGCTATGTGTTCACGCTGAACGCGGCGTCGTCGGGCGGTCTTGGCGACCCCTTCATCGAGATCCGCGACGCCAGCGGTAAGATCGTCGCCTCCAACGACGACGGCCCGAACGGCCTGAATTCCGAGGTCCGCTTCACCCCGACGACGGCCGGCGTCTACTACGTCACCGCCCGGGCCTTCTCGGACGAGACCGGCCGCTACACCCTGACGGCCCAGCAGATCGGCCCGCAGGACCCCGTCGACACCATCGACTGGGGCACGAAGCTCAACACGTCTGAGGTCCGGATCTATTTCGCCACGGGCGGCCAGACCTTCGGCGAGTATTCCGCCGATCGCGCCTGGACGAGCGACGAGATCCGGTCGGTGATGAACGTCACCGCCGCGATTTCGGCGGTGGCCAACATCCGGTTCACCGTCGTCACCGAGCGCAGCCAGGCCACGATGGTCATGGTGCTGGATTCCGGCCTGGACGACGACGTCGTCGGCATGATGACGACGCCGCCCTCGTCGCCGGCGATCGGCGTCTTCTCGCCGAGCGTGGCCAGCTGGACCCCCGACAGCCTCAACATTGGCGGCATCGCCTACAGCACCATCCTGCATGAGATCGGCCATGGCCTGGGCCTGGCGCACCCGCACGACACCGGCGGCTCGTCGGAAGTCATGGAAGGCGTCCTGTCCGAGTTCGGCTCCTACGGTTCGTCCGGGCTGAACCAGGGCGTCTACACGATCATGTCGTACAACGACGGCTGGCCCTCGGGCCCGGCCGGCCAGTTCGTCTCCTACGGCTACGGCGGCCAGGCCGGGCCGATGGCGCTCGACATCGCGGCCTTGCAGGCCAAGTACGGCGCCGTCGCGGCCAACACCGGCAACACCGTCTATTCCCTTCCCGTTCTGGACATCACCGGGACGGCCTACTACCGGGCGATCTGGGACACCGGCGGCGTGGACACGATATCGGCGTCCAGCGCGCTCGACCCAGCCGTCATCGACCTGCGCCCCGCGACCCTGCTCAACGCGCCGGGCGGCGGCGGCTTCGTCTCCTACGTGGGCAAGGTGAACGGCGGCCTGACGATCGCCGCCGGCGTGTGGATCGAGAACGCCATCGGCGGCTTCGGCGCCGACATCCTGATCGGCAACGAGCTGAACAACGTCCTCAAGGGCAACGCCCAGAGCGACACCTATACCGGCGGCCTGGGCTCGGACACCTTCGTGCTGCAGACCGGCAGCAGGGATTTCATCACCGACTTCGTGGTCAATGTCGACAAGATCGGCCTCGACCGCGGCGATTTCGGGACCCTGACCGGAACGACCCTCGCCGATTCCGGTATCACCTTCCAGCTCGGCTCGGCCGCCACCGTCGCCGGCCGCACGCTCTTCTACGACACCTCGAACCGCACGCTCTATTGGGACGCCGACGGCTCGGGCGCGGGCGCCGCCGTGGCCATCGCCCAGCTGGGCCGCGCCAGCATGACCACGGTGTCGTCACCGGCGACGCTGTCGATCGGCAGCATACGCCCGATCTCCTACGGCTCGGAGTGGAGCACCGCCGGCTCGGCGGACCTCAACGGCGACGGCCTGCAGGACGTGATCTGGCGCAACGGCAAGAGCCTGTACGAGGCCTGGACCATCGACGGGTTCCAGGCGTTCGACTCCATGGCCCCGGCCGACATGACCGGGCGCGCCATCGCGGGCCTGGGCGACTTCAACGGCGACGGCAAGGACGACATCCTCTTCCGCGACACGGCCACCGGCGCGATGGAGATCCGGACGCTGAACGGCTCCACGCTGACGTCCCTGGCCTCGCCGGGGACCCGGAGCACCGACTGGGCCGTGGCCGCGGTCGCCGATTTCAACGAGGACGGCAACGCCGACATCCTGTGGCGCAACACCGCCACCGGCCAGCTGTCCGGCTGGATGATGCGCAACGGCGCCTTCACGGGCGACTTCACCCCGGGCGACAACAAGGGCTCGGACTGGAATGTCGTCGGCGCGGGCGACTTCAACGGCGACGGCGACGCCGACATCCTGTGGCGCAACACGACCACCGGCCAGGTCGAGGCCTGGCTGATGAGCGGCGGCGTCAAGACCGGAAGCTTCGTGCCGGGCGCCTACAGCACCGCCTGGAACGTGGCCGGCATCGCCGACTTCAACAACGACGGCGTCAGCGACGTGCTGTGGCGAAATCCGACGACCGGCCAGGTCGACGGCTGGCTGCTGAAGAACGGCGCCTGGGCGGGCTCGTTCTCCCCGGGCTTCTATGACACCACCTGGCAGGTCGCCGGCCTGGGCGACTACGACGGCGACGGCAACGCCGACGTGCTGTGGCGCAACGCCACCACGGGCCAGACCGACGCCTGGCGCCTGCGCAGCGGTAACTGGACGGGCTCCTACGACCCGGCCCGCGCCCTGTCGGACTGGAAACCGGCCCTATCCGGCGACTTCAATGGCGACGGCTCCATCGACGTGCTGTGGGACTACAAGTTCAGCAACGCCTACACCGGCTGGCTGATGAGCGACGGACGCAACGCCGGGGCCTTCAATCTGGCCGTCTCCGGCGCCAGCAGCGTGGTCGCTGTAGGCGACTTCAACAGCGACGGGGTCGACGACATCGTCTGGAGGACGGACGCCGGCGGTTACGTCGCCAGCTTTATCAAGGACGGCGTGCCCAACCAGGGCAGCATGACCATCATCGCGCCCGGTTCGGAATGGACCCTTTTCGGCGCGGCCGACTTCAACGCCGATGGCGGCGACGACTTCCTGTGGCGCAACAGCCAGACGGGCGTCACCCAGGCCATCCTGATGAAGAACGGCGTCCAGACCGGCGCCTACACCCTGGGCTCCTACAACCTCGAATGGGGCGTGCAGGGGATCGGCGACCTCAACGGCGACGGCACCGCCGACATCTTCTGGCGCAACCCGCAGACCGGCCAGGTCGACCTGTGGCTGCTCAAGAACGGCGCCTGGGCCGGTTCGTACTCGCCGGGCTTCTACAATACCGACTGGCAGTTCGCCGGCATCGGCGACTTCAACGGCGACGGCACCGACGACATCCTGTGGCGCCAGCAGTTCACGGGCCAGATGGACATCTGGACCATTCGCGACGGCAACTGGGCGGGCTCGTTCGACCCCGGCTCGATGGCCGCCGGCTGGACGGTGGCCACGGTCGGCGATTTCAACCATGACGGCGTCGACGACGTCATGTGGCTGAACGCCGCCACTGGCGAGGTGAAGGAGTGGATCATCAACCCGCCCAACAGCCCGCCTTCGGCCGGCGACTTCATCATCGTCTGAGCCTGACCTGGAGCCAACTTCGGCACGCCGCGACGCAGCCATCGTCGCCGGCGTGCGTTGAAGCTCAATGCACTGGTCATCGCAGTTCAATCGCCTTCGTTCGTCGCATCCGCACTGGTGGGTGATCCTGGTCATCGCGGCGTGCCTGCTGGTCGCCGCGATCTGGGCGGCCAATTATGGCCGGCGGGCCCAGGACATCTCCGAGTCCGGCCTGACGCCGCCCAGCCCGGCGATCGGCGCGGCCTCGTCACCGTCGCGCTGAGCGATCCAAGATACCTGAGCGATCCAAGATAACGGCTCGCGAAAGCACTAGGGCGCGCTAGTTTGCCGCGAGTGACGAGTCGGCCAACGGAGGACGCCATGAGAATTCGGACGATCTTTGTCGGAGCCGCGTTCGGCTTCATCGTCTCCGGCTGCGAGCAACCGGCCAGCGTGCCGCTCTCGAACGACAGCCTGCCGCCTCCGCCGGCGTGGAGCGCGTCCATGATCGGCAAGCCCATCCGGGAGCGTTTCACCGTCGGCGAGACGTGCAACGGCTATATCGACGTCGCCCGGGTCCGCTACGAAGGCGCAAGGCCCGGCGTGGGCTTCGAAGGCTGGGGCTGGGACGGCGTGGCCAAGAAGCGCGGCGAGCACATCCTGCTGACCGACGAGGCCGGGCGCATCGTGGGTGCGGGCGAAGGCGGGCGGCCGCGTCCAGATGTTCCGCAGAACATGCCGGCGGTCCCGGCGCCGGACACCGGCTGGTCGGCCGCCAGCCCATTGCTCAAGGGCAAGATCCAGGCCTGGGTCCTGCAGGACGGCGACAAGACCGCCTGCCGGCTCGCCGCCTTCGAGTTCTGAGGCCTGCGGCCGGGCGAGACGCCACGGCCGCCTGGGCCTGAGGGCCAGGTTTGGATGATCCCATCCAAACCTGGCGCCCTCTCAAGCGCTGGGCGAGGCGGCGGAAAGCTCGTCGAAGGCCGCCTTGACGACGTCGTAACCCGGCGCCGCGCTGTGTCCCGGCAGATCGAACCAGAAGGCCAGGTCGTCGAGGCGCTCCAGCGCCTTGGGGTCGCTGATCGTGTGCAGCAACTGCATCAGCGGCTTGCTCATGCCCTGGAAATGCAGCGAGAAGAACCGCGTCTCCCCTCCTACGTCGCGCGGGCAGTAGGGCAGTCCATCCCGGAAGTTGATGATCTTGTGGTGATGACGGGTCTTGTAGCCCACCATGTCACGCACGCAGTTGTCGAAGCCGAGATAGTGGCCAAAGTCCTTGAAGTTGACGACCTGGTCCGGGTACTGGCTGCCAATCTCGTAGAACAGGTACATGTCCGACATCTGCGCGACGCCGTGATAGAGGTACTTTTCTGAAATGGCGCGAATCTTTTCTTCCGACTCGTAACAACTATCGACGAAATCGATGTAGAACGAGATCTCCTCGTGGCTGCGGAAGTAGTTGATCCACGGCACGTTGAACAGTTTTTTGCCGCCGATCAGGTGCTTGGCGTAGTCCAAGCCCGGGAAAACCAGAACGTCAGAGTCAACATAGTAGATTTCCCCACCGATCTGGCGGGCCAGTTCGCGCAGCGCATACCAGCGCTGGAAGCAGAACAGCTCGTAGTCGTAACTGTTCGAGCCGATGTGGATATAGCGCTCGGCAAACCGGCTGGCGTCGGTGAAATAGTCGGCGATGTTGTAGAATTCGCAATCGACCGCGGCGCCCACCTCCTCGTCTCCAAGGACGATCGTGCGGTAGCCGCACGCCTGTGCCTGGGCGACGCAGTACTTCAGGAACGGCGGGAAGCCGCGCTGGATGAAGACGATGGTTGGTTCGCTCATCAGGGTCGGACTCGTCATGACAAGGGTGAAGATAAAACCGACGCCTAGGCGGCGCCTTCGGCTCGGGAAGCGTCCAGCTTTCCTTCGATGATCGCGAAAGCGCCGTCCAGCCCGAACGAAACCGACGGGCCATCGATCTGCAGGTCGGTGACGTAACCCTCGACGAAACTCACGGTGGCGCCCGCCGGCGCCGTGAGGCTCACCCGGCCGGCATATCCTGCGCCCTCGTTCAGCACGCGCCGGCCCAGCGGAGACCCGATCTCGCACCCATTGTAGACGAAGATCCGCCAATCGCCGTTTTCCTTGCGGAACATGCGAACAAAGGCGCTCAAGGGGCGAACCAGGTCGAAGTCAGCCCAGCAGTTTGCGGGCGTCTCGGCGTAGGCGGCCTTCAGGGCGTCGATCTCGGCGCGCGTCACCTTCATGTTGGCGGCGGCGTCGTCGCGCTGGAGCACCCGCACGCCTTGTGCACGGGCCTGCTCCACTCACGCCGCCGCCGACGGCGAAAGCTCGAGCGGAGCGATCAGAAGCCGCATCTCCGGCAAGCTCTCCAGACATCTGCTGGTCGGGGCGATGCAGAAGTTGAGCCCCGCCAGCGAGGCCAGCATCGCCGAGCCGCGGAGCGCCACCAGGTCCTGGCTCTCGCAGATCCGCTCGCTGTCGGACAGGCAGAAGACGTCCGGCGCGAAGAGGAAGTCGGCGTCGTCGTAGTGCGGCGCCACCGCCCGGACCTCGTCCCGCAGACGGGTGATGAGCGGCGCATAGCTGACGTCGAAGCGCCCCGTCACCGAAAGCGGGAAGTAGAAGTGCAGCGACTCCCCCATGGCCAGGATCGGCGCGACCTCGTGAATGAGCTGAGGCAGGGGCTTGACCAGCTTGCGCCCGCCGCCTTCCGGCTCGACGAACAGGGGAACCACGACTTCGCGTTCAGCGTCCTTGGCCGACGTGACAGCGGTCTCCAGCCAGCAGTCGAGGGCGGCGAAGAAGGGCGGCAGGTCGCTCGTGATCAGGTCCAGGCCCGCCGGCCTCACCGCCGGATGGCGGAAGGTGAAGGCCAGGTTGACCGAACTGGCCGGAGCCCGCGGCGCCAGGAAGGCAGCCAGCTTGGCCAGGTACTGCTCGTAGGTGACCACGGTCAGGCGGCGATGCTGCTCCGCCGTCATGGCCGGCAGCGGATCCTCGCCCAGCTCCGGAAACACCTCGCGGGCCGCCTCGCCCCGATAGCCCCCCAGGCTCTCCCCGACCGTCCAGTAGTCGCCGTCGAAGAAGAAGCCGGTCGGCTCATAGGTCGAGATCAGCTCCTCGAGCACGGGCTTCAGCCAGGTTTCCCAATAGGGCGAGGTGTGATCGACGCGATACGAGCCCGTTCCATCGAGCGCGAACCGCTGCCAGTAGGGCTCGGCCTGGAGCAACAGGTCGTTGCGCAAGGTGCTGACATAGATGGCGAACTGGGCGTTGGTCTCGGCGGCGAGAGACTTCCACAGCCCCAGCAGGTCCATGGGCATGCCGGGGGGCGCGGCGTTGAGCGCCGACGGATACTGCGCCCAGCCGTCATGGCCGTAGGCGAAGGCCGTCAGGCGCGCCGGCGCGATCTCCCGCAGGAAGCCGCGGATAGCCTCGACGTCGAGTTCCGCCAGGGCGTAGTTCTCGATGGCCACCGGCAGGTGGTTGTCGATCAGGATGTTGATCTTCATGGAGCCTCTGGCGCCTGGAGCGGGAACTGCAGGTGACGACCAGAGGTCAAGGTCGCCCGCGCCACCTGGTCGCGGACCAGGCGCAGGGCCTCCGCGACAACGCCCGAGGCGGGCAAGGCGCGTCCGTGCAGAAGAACTGGCAGGCGCTGCTCGTCGAACAGTTCGGCGTCTATCTCGATGTCCGGCCACCCCCTGGCGATGCCGCCGCCGCTGGCGCGAAGGGCCGTCCGTGCTTCGGCCGCGATCAGCACCAGCGCGCCGTCGCGCACCAGCAGTCCGCAAGGACGACCGCCCGCCGTGACCGCCCGAGGCGTGCTCGCCGCGCCGACGAACACATCGAGCGCCGTGCGCGAAGCCGGATCACCCATCTCCATCCAGTCTTCCGCGCTCGCGGAGGCCAGCAGCGTCCAGGGCGTGTCGACGGCGCGCCCGATCAGCGTCGTGCCGCCCCAGCCCAGCGCCTCCTCGGCCCAGAAGCCCGGCCGCACCAACGCCAGTTCCCAGAAATTACCCTTGCCGCCGCCGGGCAGGGGGACGTCGAACAGTTCGCGGTATCCGAACGCGGCTAGCAGGCTCTCGTCGATCGCAAAGCCAAAGGCCGCGAGGGATCCCGTGGTCGGCGCCACGATCGCCGCCTGGATGCGCGGATCGCCCCGCAGGCGTTCGCCCAGGGCCTGGTCGAACCGTATCGGCCCGAGGACGCAACTCTCGAACCGGGCCAGCACGTCCGCAGGCGCGTTCGCCGGCAGCAGGTTCATGGTCACGCCATTGGCCTGGAAACCGGCGATCACGCCGCGCAACGTGGTCCAGAAATGCGAGTGCGGCGCAAAATACCGGCCGACGAGGCTGAACTCGATCGGCGCCGCCAACAGCGCGGCCTGGGCCTGACCATGGTCGCCTTCCGGATCCATCAGGCACTCGCCCAAGGAGGGCGCCGCGCCGGCCGGGTCGCGCCACAGGCGGCCCGCCAGCCGGCCGGGCAAGGCGGAGCAGTCCTTCTCGAAGACGTCGACGATCACGCGCGACATCGCCAGGACGTCCTGCCGAAGATTGAAGTCGATCAGGACCGTCCGGCTCTTGGCGAAGCGGAAGGCCAGCTCGACCTCGTCGCCCGTGACGACCTCGGCCGGCACCACGAAGCCGTAAGCCTCATCATGCCAGCGGTCTGACCCCGATATCTTGCCCAAGGTCGTCAGGTGGACGTCACCGGCCCATACCTCGATCTCGGTCCGGCACAGGGCGTTCACGGCGACCCACATCGCCGCGCCAGCAACCGACGGCAGGCGCAGCGTCGCCCCGTCGAAGCCCCAGCGGAAGGCCTTGTTGTGGAACCAATGCTGGAACGGCAGGTGCCCTTCCCGATAGGACCACTGCCCCCCGATGACGCCCGCGTCCGCCGCCGCGCCGACCTCGACCTCGTAGCGGTAACGCGGCTCGCCCAGGCCCAGCGGAATGGCCACCGCCTCGACGGCGACAGCCGCATCGCACAGGTACGGCGCGCCGGGAACGAGGACCAGGGTCGCGTCGCGTGGCAGGCTGACCACGATCTCGGGATGCCGATAGCTGTGATCGCTCTGGCTGATGACGCCCAGGACCTCGCCCGTGCCCTCGGAGACCACCATCCATTCGAGGTTCAGGCGGTGCGAAATCCGCTCGTTGTAGGGCAACTGGCTGGTGAAATGCCGCGTGGCCATGGTGAAGCGGATCAGCGCCGAGCCGACGCACTCGCTCTCGATCACCAGACGCAGAGAATCCGCGAGAACCGTTCCGACCGGAACATTCGAACTATCCAAAACGACCGATGGTTCAACCATGACTGCACCATAGAGCGACCCGTTTACGCCCGCGAGCACGATCGCGGATCATGGCTTTGCGGCGATAACTCACGCCATCAAGCCCGTAAGCCTCTCCGCGGGTACGCAGACGATGTTCTGGTAGCCGTACTCGAGCGGCCCGCGCAGGACATGAGGCGTCTCGCGCTCCAACCCGGGCTCGAACAGCACGTAGTCGCGGTCCTGGATCCAGCCCAGGATCTCGCAGCTGTTGGGCACGCCGGCGTCCACGAGATGAGGATAGTCGCCGACCTCGATGGTGACGATCGGCCGATAGGCCGCCAGCACCGCCTCAGCGCCGCGAAGCACATTCAGCTCGGCGCTTTCGGCGTCGATCTTGATGACGTCCGGGCCACGCTCGGCCTCGGCGAAATAGCTGTCCAGGCGTAGGGCCGGCACTTCGACCAACACCGGCGCCGGCGTGTCCATGTCGTCCGGCGCGCGGATCGAGGTATAGGAATTGAACGCCGACCACGACACGTCGAAGGTGTTGAACGAGAGCGTCTCGTCGGCGTCCCACACCGCCGCGGCGTTGACCGTCGAAGTCTCGAACGGACCCAGGTTGCGCCGCAGGCGCTCGGCGGTGTCAGGCGTGGGCTCGAAGGAGATCACCGCCCCCTCGGGACCGACAAGCGTCGCCGCCCAGAGCGAGAAGAAGCCATAGTGGGCGCCGATGTCGACGAAGACCGCCCCTGGGCGCAGCAAGCGCGAGAAAGCGGCGACCAGGTCGTCCTCGAAAGATCCATAGACGTACAGGCTGCGCGAGACCTCCTCGCGCAGGTCGACTTCCATCGGCGCGCCGAAGATCGTCTGGATGCGCGCAACCGGGTCCTTCCCCTCCGCCAGCACCTCGTCGACATGCTCCAGCCGCAGACGAAACGCCTCTGGCATGGCCTCCCTGGAGCCAGCCCGCACGCCTTTGATGTAGCTCAGGTGCGGAATAACGCTGTGGGGCACGCAGGAACCTTGCAACGACGGAAAGAAAGAGAAGCCGCGACTATGTGCGATAAGGCGTCAGGAAAAAAGCTCGGGCCGCCGCTGCCTCAGCGCATAGACGAGCACAGCTGTCTTCATGTCGACCTTGTCGCCCTGGGCGACGAGCATCCATAGGGCGTCGAGATCCATCTCGAAGACCTCGATCTCCTCGCCCTCTTCTTCCAGCCCCCCGCCGACGCCAACGCGATCCGAGGCGCGATACTCGGCCAGGTAAAGCGTGATGCGCTCCGACGAGATGGCCGGCATGCTCCAGAACTCCGCAACGCGATCGAGAGCGCCCAGGCGCAACCCGGCCTCCTCGAGCGCCTCCTGGCGCGCGGTGTCCTGCGGGTCGTCGCCCTCCATCTTGCCGGCGGGAACCTCGACGACATCTTCCAGGCCCGCGAGGAGCACCGGCGCTCGCGCCATGCGCACAAGGGTCGCGCAACGCCGGACCGGGTCGAACGGCAGCACGCCGACGCTGAGGCCGTGGTGTTCGACATGGCGCGGGACGACCGCGCCCGACGCCAGGCGCATGCCGACGAGACTCATCGACGACCAGCCCTCGTAGAGGGGCTTCACATCGACGACGCGTTCGTCCATCGCTCGAGCGCCCTAGTGGAACGAGATCGAGCTGACGGCGACGCTCAACCGCCGCGCTTCGCCCGGCAGCTTGCAGGTCTGCTCGGCGAACAGGGCGATCTCGGTCAGGGCGCCCAGACCGACTTCCGGCAAGGCGATCGTGTGCTCGATCGACTCCGAGCCCACCTCGATCGCATCGGCGAAAGCGCCGTTGACCACGATCGCCAGACGCTGCGGGTGCGGCAACGGCGGAGCGTGGCAGCGGATGGTCAGGCTGCGCGCCGCGGCCAGGTCGCCGACCGCCGAGAAGTTCAGGGTCGCATAAGGGCCGTCGACCCACACGAAGCCGGGCTCGTCGTGCGACCAGCCCTTGGCCAGGTACTGGCGGGCGCCGGCCGAGCCGAAGGCTATGGTGCTCTCGCGCAGCGCCGGCATCAGGGCCGGGCCGTCGTCGATGACGCCGCCCTTGCCGCTGGCGACCGTTTCCATCTTCGGCGCCAGGGACTTCAGCAGATGGATGTTGCGACGCAGGAAGCGCCGGTAGGCGCCAAAGCCCGCCGTGTAGGCGCGAGAAATCTCGGTGTCGAGGAAGTCGGCGGGAAGGTCGCCGACGTCGGGTTCGGGGCAGCCGTCGATCCAGTCCAGCATCTGGTCGATCTGCCGAAGCCAGATCGGACGCCCCTCGGCGATGCACTGGCGAGCGGCTTCGCCCATCTCGGCCACCTTCTGGGTGCTGAGAACCAGTTCGTGGGTGCCGTGCAGGGAGTAGAGCACCCCGCTGGACCAGTTGGCGATGTATTCGTTGTGGGTGCTGGCGTCGTGGGCGATCACGGCCATGCCCTGCGCCATGGCTTCGAGGAAGCCCATGCCGATGCCTTCGCTGAGGCGGGGCGCGAAATAGATGTTCGCCCGCGCCATCAGTTCGGAGAGCTCGGAACGGTTCTCGAACCAGGTCGACGTCGTCACCTCGGTGTCGCCGAACAGGGTCTTCACGTTCGGCCCGGGGGGCAGGGGCAGGTCGCGGGCCTGATGGATATGCATGCGGTCGAGCTGCGATCCGACCAGCTTGGCGATGAAGCTGGCGTCGACGCCGCTGTCGGGGCGACGTTCCCAGAAGAAGCCGGAGAGCTCGCGGTACTTCCGGGCGCTGACATAGGCCTCGGGCTCGGGGAAGTACTTGACCAGCAGCGACTGACCGCCGGCGCGCTGGATCTTCACGTGCAGGTGGCGCGAGAACGAGACAAACCGGGCCTGTTGCGAGAACTGCCAATGCAGCTCGGGCATGTGCTCGGAACCGTCGAACATCGGGACCACGACCGTGGGAATGCCGCGAGCGATGAAGATCGGCGCCAGGAAGTCGAGCTGGAGGACGACCACGACGTCGCATTCCGCGCGCGTGAAGCTCAGGTTCGACGCCGCCAAGTTCTCCGGATCGACCGCGACCGTGGTGACCGAGAACCGGGTGCTCAGCGCCTCGACCAGAAACTGGGTCGAGCGGGTCTTCAGGTGGAAGTGGTGCCCGACGTACACCAACCGCTTCTTGGCGATCTTCTTGTTCATGTTCGGTCTCACAGGCTGAGCCAGTGGGCGTAGGCCGCGTTGATATCCAGGAAGAACCGGGCGCGGGCCTGATCGATGCGGCCCTGCATCCTGTCACGCGGCATCGCGGCCATCTTGCGGATGGCGTCGGGGATGTCCCGGATCGTGTCGACGACCTCTCCAAGCCCGTAATACTCGACCTGGCGAGAGAAAGCCGTGCCGCGCAGCGTCAGGCACAGACGCCCTGCGCCGGCCGCTTCCATCATCACGGCCGAGCCGCGCATGCGGTACACGTCCTGGGCGTAGGGCAGCAGGACGATGTCGCAGGCCCGGTAGAGATCGTGCATCAACTCCGAGGAGATCACCGGCTCCAGCAGGGTCACGCCCGACGTTGCGTAGAGCTGGGAGGTATAGCTGTCCCAGGCTTCGCTGCCCTTGACCGGCAGGGTCTGGGTGGTCAGCAGCACCTTGCGCCGCGACGGATTGGCATGCACGCCCTGCATGATCTCGAGCAGGTGGTGGAAGCCCTTGTCCAGGCGCGCCGAGCCCGCGCACAGCACGTTGAAATCGTCGGTTTCCGGCAGCGGCAGGCGCTCCGACGTCTCCGGATAGGGCGTCAGATAGGTGATCAGGCCGGTCTGCTCGTTGACATAGTCCGCATAGGCGGGGGTCTCGGCCGAAAGATAAAGGCGCACGCCCGCGGCGCTGGCCGCGCGGATGCGACGGCAAAGCTCGCCCATCGGGTCATCGTAGAAGGGCGTCGCCGCCTCAAGCACGCCGATCAGGCGGATGAAGATCTTGGGGCGCTGCGCCGCCGGCCGGGCCGCGCAGGCGTTGAGGAAGCCGACGATGCCGTAGAAGTCGGCGCCGGGCATGAAGATGGTGTCCTCGGACGCGATCTCGTGGCGGCCGAGGATATCGACGGCGTCAGCCGTGGCGACGCGCTCGTAGGGATCGGCGAAGGCATCGGAAAAGGCCGGATGAGCCTTCACCATCTCGTTGAAGCGGGCTTCGCCCATCACCGGGATGTACTTGTTGTACAGGAAGGTGAAGGCCTGCTCGAAGTCGTTCTCGACCGCCAGCTTCTCCGAAAAGCTCTTCGAAGCCAGGCACTTGACGTCTTCGAAGCGCGGCAGCAGCAGGCGCCGATAATGGTTCAGCGCCGGCATCGCGTGGCCGTAGGGCAGCACGCAGACAGGGTCGCAGACCAACGCTTTGCGACCGACACGGCCAGCCGTCAGCATATCTTCCATAGGATCACCCGACCGGAATCGAATTGTGCAGCGTGGATTGGCGTCGCCCTCAGGCGGCCTTGGCCGCGCTTTCGGAAAGGAAGGCCTCGAAGGCCAGGGCGATGCCCTCTTCGAGGCCGTGCTTGGCGGTCCAGCCCAACCCTTGCAGCTTGCTGGTGTCGAGCAGCTTGCGCGGCGTGCCGTCCGGCTTGGAGGCGTCCTGGCGGATCTCGCCCTCGAAGCCCACCACCTTGGCCACCAGCAGGGCGAGCTCTCCGATCGAGATCTCCTGGCCCGAACCGACGTTGACGTGCTCGTAGCCGGAATAGGACTTGGTCAGGAAGATGCAGGCGTCGGCCAGATCATCGACATACATGAATTCGCGCAGCGGCTTGCCCGACCCCCAGACTTCCACGCTGCTCGCCCCCGAGCGCTTGGCCTCGTACATCTTGCGGATCAGGGCCGGCATGACGTGGCTGGAGTTCAGATCGTAGTTGTCGCCGGGACCATAGAGGTTGGTCGGCATAGCCGAGATGTAGTCGGCTCCGTGCTGCTTGCGGTAGGCTTGGCAAAGCTTGATGCCGGCGATCTTGGCGATCGCGTACCACTCGTTGGTCGGCTCCAGCGGGCCGGTCAGCAGCGCGCTCTCCGGGATCGGTTGCGGCGCCAGGCGCGGATAGATGCACGACGAGCCCAGATAGAGCAGCTTTTCGACGCCGCCCTCGAAGCACGAATGGATGATGTTCGTGGAGATCGCCAGGTTGTCGTAGATGAAGTCGGCCGGATAGCTGTCGTTCGCCAGGATCCCGCCCACCTTGGCGGCGGACACCAGGGCCACGTCCGGGCGGTTTTCCTGCACCCAACGCCGGACGGCGCCGGAGTCACGCAGGTCGAGCGTCGCCCGGTCGGCGACCAGGACTTCGCAATTCTCGCTGGCGAGGCGGCGAACGAGCGCCGAACCGACCATGCCGCGATGTCCGGAGACCCAAACCCGCTTTCCAGACAAATCCGCCATAATGGCCCCGTTCCCCGTAAAATCTCATAAACCCGCGATCGCGCGGACCGCTCGTGTGGAAAAGCCACGCGCCCCGCATCACCCCACGTGATGCGACGGCCGGGCGCCCATCCTCACCCAGCCGGTTTCCGATTGAGCCTCGTCGCCACGCGTCCACCGCGCGCGGCAATTTAGAGCTCCCGCTTCTCGACAAGCAACGTGAGGACGACCACGTAGCCCGCTTCCACCACATTCGGAGACGAGCGTCCAGAGCCGTTAAACACAGGAAGCGCCGGAATTCCTCGGCAGGCCGTAGCCTGGATCGATGTCGAGCTTTGATACTTTCGGTCGCATTCCGGTTCGGCTACAGCGGGAACATGGGCGCCAGCGTCTCAGCCAGGAAACAGTGATGCACGATTTGCCGACGTCCGAGGAGGGCCTGGACATGAGCTATGTGAAACCTCGGCAGACAGTCGATTGGAAGGGACGCGAGGTCGCCTTCTGCGACTGGAACCATCCGCTGGTCAACGAACCCCCGATCAGCGAACTGCTGCGCCGCTATTCGCAGACCTACCACTGGGACCGCCTGATCAAGCCGGGCTCGCTGTGCGTCGACGTCGGCGCCCACAGCGGCGACACGACCATCCCAATCGGCGTCTTCAGCTACGACCACGCGACCGGCAAGCCGGGCAAGGTTCTGGCCGTGGAGCCCAACCGCGACGTCTATCCCGTCCTGGAGGTCAACACCTCGCTGAACACGTCCTGGGCCGAGTTCACCCTGTCGCGCTACGCCGTCACCAAGAAGGACGGCGAAGTGGTCGAGCTGGTCGACAACGGCAATCAGAACTGCAACGGCGGCCTGATCGACCCCAACTTCTCCGAAGCCTTGCAGGCCCAGATGCAGGGCCTGGCCCAGGTGCGCACCACGGTCGAGGGCATCCGCCTGGATACGCTGCTGAAGCGCACCTACAGCGACGCCGAGCTCGCCACGCTATCGTTCGTCAAGACCGACTGCGAGGGCTTCGACAAGGAGATCCTGCGGGCGTCCAAGGATCTGATCGTCGAGTACAAGCCCTTCCTGTTCGTGGAATGGTACGACCTGTTCCCGACCATGGAAGACCACAACGACCTGTTCGACGCCATCAGCGACCTTGGTTTCGAGCCGCTGAACCCCGAGACGCTGCAGCCGGCCAGCTACGAGACGGGCAAGCTGACGGACCTGCTGCTGGTTCACCCGAGCCGCCGTCCGGAAATCGCCGACCTCTGAGCCGCCAGCCCCCTCGGCGCACCGCGCCGAGGGGGAGCCGCAATCAGCCGGCGGCCGCTTCGACCACCGCCTCGGTGGTGATGCCGAACTCCTTGTAGAGACGCTCGAACGGGGCCGAGGCGCCGAAGCCCGTCATGCCGACGAACTTGCCGTCCTCGCCGATGAAGCGTTCCCAGCCCTGGCGGATGCCCGCCTCGACGGCCACGCGAACCGGCGCCGAGCCGATCACGGCCTTGCGGTAGGCGGCCGGCTGCTGGTCGAACAGCTCCCAGCAGGGAACCGAGACCACGCGGGTCGGCTTGCCTTGCGACTGCAACACTTCACGCGCAGCGACGGCCAGGCCGACCTCGGTGCCGGTGGCGAAGATCGTCACGGCCGCTTCACCGCCTTGCGCGGCCAGCAGCTCGTAGGCGCCCTTGGCCACCTGGTTCTCGCCGGCGAAGGTGCGCACGTGCGGGGTCTTCTGGCGCGACAGGCACATCACCGACGGGGTGGTGTTCTGCTGTAGGGCCACCTGCCAGGCCTCGGCGGCTTCCACGGCGTCGGCCGGACGGAAGACCAGGAGGTTGGGGATGGCGCGCAAGCTGGCCACATGCTCGACCGGCTGGTGGGTCGGGCCGTCTTCGCCCAGGCCGATGGAGTCGTGGGTCATCACATGGATGACCTTGGCCTGCATCAAAGCCCCGAGACGGATGGCGGCGCGGCTGTAGTCGGCGAAGGCCAGGAAGGTTCCCGAGTACGGGATCACGCCGCCATGCAGGGCCATGCCGTTCATGGCCGCGGCCATGCCGAACTCGCGCACGCCGTAGTGGACGTAGCGGCCCTTGTAGTCGGGCGTGTCATAGGTGCCCATGCCCTTGACCAGGGTGTTGTTCGAGCCGGTCAGGTCGGCCGAGCCGCCGATCATTTCCGGGATGGCCGGGATCAGCTGGTCCAGCGCCGAGCCCGAGTGGACGCGGGTGGCGTTGACCGGCTTGCTCTCTACGGCCGAAGCGATGTGGGCTTCCAGCTTCTCGAAGGCGTTGGCGGGCAGCTGGTTCTTGACCACCGCTCGGGTGAACTCCGCGCCCTTGTCCGAGGCGGCGACGGCGGCTTCCCAGCCCTTGCGGACGCGGGCGCCGCGGCGGCCGACGCTCTTCCAGGCCTTGGCGATGTCGTCCGGCACGGTGAACGGCGCGGCGTCCCAGCCCATGGCGGCGCGGGCGGCGACGATCTCGCTGTCGAACAGGGTGTAGCCGTGGCTGTGGGGGTCGCCCTCCTTCGGGCCGGCGCCCTTCGAGATCAGCGTCTTGCACGCGATCATGGTCGGGCGGTCCTGCTTGGTCGCCCAGCGCAGGGCGGCGGCGATCTTGCCGTGGTCGTGGCCGTCGACGACCTTCACGGCCCAGCCGGCGGCCTTGAAACGGGCGACCTGGTCGCCGGTCTCGGAGATGGTGGCCACGCCGTCGATGGTGGTGTTGTTGTCGTCGAACAGCACCGTCAGCTTCGACAGCTTCAGGCGGCCGGCCAGGCTGATGGCCTCATGGCTGACGCCTTCCATCAGGCAGCCGTCGCCGGCGATGACCCAGGTGCGGTGATCGACGAGATCCTTGCCGTAGACGGCGGCGAGATGGGCCTCGGCCATCGCCATGCCGACCGAGGTGGCCAGGCCCTGGCCCAGGGGACCGGTGGTGGTCTCCACGCCCGGGGTGTGGTGCACTTCGGGGTGGCCAGGGGTCAGCGAGCCCCACTGACGGAAGTTCTCGATCTCCTTCATCGTCACGGCCTTGTAGCCGGTCAGGTGAAGCAGGCTGTAGAGCAGCATCGAGCCGTGGCCGGCCGACAGCACGAAGCGGTCGCGGTCGGCCCAGTCGGGCTTGGAGGCGTCAAACTTCATGAACTTGCTGAACAGCACGGTGGCCACGTCGGCCATGCCCATGGGCATGCCCTGGTGACCCGACTTGGCCTTGTGCACGGCCTCCATCGAGAGGACGCGGATGGCGTCGGCCATCTTGATCGGCGAGACGGGCATGGGCTCTGGCTCTTCGGCTTTTATGTCTGTGGACGGCGGGGGCGCCTGCGCGGCCCGCACGTGACATGCGAGGCCGCCAGGGTCAAGCAACCGGGGCGCAACGCCCGCGGGCTGAGGCCGCTATGCAACGGCGCGTGGACCGGATATAGCTGGACGCAGACTTATGCTCATTTTCAGCATAACCTCGAAAGGTCGACCGCGTGGGTAGCCCGTCGTTCTTCTCTCCCTATCGCCACGGCTTCGTCCGGGTCGCCGCCGCCGTTCCGAAGGTGAAGTTGGTCGATCCGGCCGCCAACGCCGCGAGCGTGCTCGACCTCGTGCGCCAGGGCCACGACCAGGGCGTGGCGGTCATGGTGTTCCCGGAGCTGGGCCTGACCGGCTACTCGATCGACGACCTGTTGCAACAGGACGTGCTGCTGGACGCCGTCGAGGCGGCGATCGCCACCCTGGCCGAAGAGAGCAAGACGCTTTCCCCGCTGTTCGTGGTCGGCGCGCCGCTGCGCGAGGCGGGGCGCCTCTACAACACCGCGGTCGCGATCCATGCCGGCCGGGTGCTGGGGATCGTGCCCAAGAGCTTCCTGCCCAACTACCGCGAGTTCTACGAGCGCCGCTGGTTCACCCCCGGCGCGGGCGTCACCGGCAGGACCCTGAGCCTGGCCGGCCAGGAGGCGCCGTTCGGGACCGACATCCTGTTCAAGGCGGACGGCTTCACCGTCGGCGTGGAGATCTGCGAGGACGTCTGGACGCCCAATCCGCCCAGCACCGCCCAGGCCCTGGCGGGGGCCGAGATCCTGCTGAACCTGTCGGCCAGCAACATCACCATCGGCAAGTCGGAGACCCGCCGCCTGCTGTGCGCCAGCCAGTCGTCACGCGCGATCGCCGCCTATGTCTATTCCGCCGCCGGCGCGGGCGAGAGCTCCACCGACGTCGCCTGGGACGGCCACCTCGACATCCATGAGATGGGCGCGCTGCTGGCCGAGACCGAGCGCTTCTCCACCGGGCCGACCTGGACCTTCGCCGATGTCGACGTCGAGCGCCTGCGCCAGGAGCGCATGCGCGTGGGCAGCTTCGGCGACGCGATGATGCTCGCGCCCCCGGCCGTCCCGTTCCGGATCGTCCCGTTCGAGTTCGTCCCGCCGGCCGGCGACCTGGCCCTGGCCCGGGCGGTCGAGCGCTTTCCGTTCACGCCGTCCGACCCCGCCAAGCTGCGCGAGAACTGCTACGAGGCCTACAACATCCAGGTCCAGGGCCTGGCACGCCGCCTGGAGGCCTCGGGCCTCAAGAAGCTGGTGATCGGCATCTCGGGCGGGCTGGACTCCACCCAGGCCCTGCTGGTGGCGGCCAGGGCCATGGACCAGCTTGGCCTGCCGCGCGACAACATCCTGGCCTACACCCTGCCGGGCTTTGCGACCTCCGACCGCACCAAGGACAACGCCTGGGGGCTGATGCGCGCCATCGGGACCACCGCCGCCGAGCTTGATATCCGGCCGGCCGCGACCCAGATGCTGAAGGACCTGGGCCACCCGTTCGGGCGCGGCGAGCCGGTCTATGACGTGACCTTCGAGAACGTGCAGGCGGGGCTGCGCACCGACTACCTGTTCCGGCTGGCCAACCACAACGGAGCGCTGGTGGTGGGCACCGGCGACCTGTCGGAACTGGCGCTGGGCTGGTGCACCTACGGCGTCGGCGACCACATGAGCCACTACAACCCCAATTGCGGGGCGGCCAAGACGCTGATCCAGCACCTGATCCGCTTCGTGGCCCATTCGGGCGACGTCGACGCGGCGACCACCGCCCTCTTGGAAGACATCCTGGCCACCGAGATCTCGCCCGAGCTGGTGCCGGGCGAGCAGACCCAGGCCACCGAGAGCTTCGTGGGCCCCTACGCCCTGCAGGACTTCAATCTCTTCTACATGAGCCGCTACGGCATGGCGCCGTCGAAGATCGCCTTCCTGGCCTGGAGCGCCTGGCATGACGCGGACAAGGGCGGCTGGCCGGTCGGCCTGCCGGAGACGGCCCGCCGCGCGTACGAACTGGCCGAGATCCGCAAGTGGCTAGAGCTTTTCCTCAAGCGCTTCTTCGCCAACCAGTTCAAGCGCTCGGCCGTGCCCAACGGGCCGAAGATATCGTCCGGCGGCGCGCTGTCGCCGCGCGGCGACTGGCGGATGCCCTCGGACGCGAGCGCCGAGGCCTGGCTGGCCGAACTCGCAGCCAATACAGCCACCTAGCGTTTCGGCCGCGACGCCGATGAGGTAGACTTGGGCGTAGACCGAAAAGGCAATGTCCTATAGGTCGCGCAACGTATCCGCGTGCGAGTTTGTGGGGGGAATCCTTTGGTCGACGCCATTTATCCGGTCATTCTCTGTGGTGGGTCGGGCACTCGACTCTGGCCGTCGTCGAGGTCGGATCGTCCCAAGCAGTTCCTCAAGCTGATCGGTGATCGCTCGAGCTTCCAGGAAACCATCCTTCGCGTGATGGACCTGCCCGGCGCCCACGAGATCGTGGTGGTGACGGGCCGTCACATGGCTGAGCTGGTCGAACGCCAGGCCCGCGAGATCGGCGCCAACCTGGTGGTGATCATCGAGCCTGAAGCCCGCGACTCCGCGCCGGCCATCGCCGCCGCCGCCGCCTATGTCCGCGCCAAGACGCCAGACGGCGTCGTCCTGATGCTGGCGGCCGATCACCACATCGCCGAGGTGGACGTGTTCCGAGAGGCGGCCCTGACGGCCGTGAGCGCCGCCCGCACCGGCCTGATCGTGACCTTCGGCGTCCAGCCGACCAGCCCCGCCACCGGCTTTGGCTACATCAAGCCGGGCGACGCCCTGCCCAGCGGCGTCAAGTCGATCGACGCCTTCGTCGAAAAGCCCGACCTCGAGACGGCCAAGCGCTATCTCGCCGAGGGCTATTACTGGAACAGCGGCAACTTCGCCTTCGCGGCCAAGACCCTGCTCGAGGAACTCGACACCTACGAGCCGGCGATCAGCAACGGCGCCATCGACGCCGTCGAGAAGGGGTCTCGCGACGGCATCACCCTGCGCCTCGACGCCGACGCCTTCTCCACGACGACCAAGAAGTCGCTCGACTACGCGGTGATGGAGCGCACGGACAAGGCGGCGGTCGCGCCGGCCGCCTTCACCTGGTCCGACCTCGGAGCCTGGGACGCCATCTGGGAAGCCTCGATCCGCGACCTTTCGGGCAATACCGCGACCGGCGACGTCCACCTGATCAACACCCGGGGCGTGCTGGCCCGCTCGAACGGGCCGTTCGTCGGCGCCATCGGCGTCGAGGACCTGCTGATCGTCGCCGAGAGCGACGCCGTCCTGGTCTGCCGCCGCGACGACGCCCAGGCGGTGAAGACCCTGGTCGACGTGCTGAAGGCCAGCGGCCGGGATATCGCCCACCGCCACGCCATCGCCTTCTCCGGCGGGATCGAGCGCCAGCCGGTCACCCGTTCGGCCAAGGCCGAGGTTTCCCTGTGGCGCTTCGAAGCCGGGGCGATGACCAGCCTGCCGGTCAGCTCCATCCAGGTTCTGGACGGAGCGCTTGAGGCAGAGACCGAAACCTACGCCCAGGGCGCCCGCGCCGACCTGCACTCGCCGGTGATGGTGCGCGCCGGCGAAGCCAGCACCGCGCTGGTCACGGTCTGGCGCTGACCACCCTGTCGAGCTCCAGGATGGCGCAGACGATGTGATAGAACGAGCTGGCCGGCGCCGGCTCGTCCACGAACGTCCCGTCGGCCTGGAGCTTGTCTCGCCAGAGACCCGGCACGGCGACGTCGAGGTACTTGAGCAAGGCCTCGGCGCCGTCGGCCGCCACCTCCAGCCAGGCGTCGTCGCCCGTGACCTGGGCGGCCAGGACGCCGGCCTTGATCCATTCGGTCTGCGCCCACAGGCGCGCGACGTCGTCATGCACGCTCATGTCGTCGAGCAGCGCGAAGATGGCCACGCCGCGCGCGGGATCCACGCCCGGCCCCTTGCCGATCTCGATCATCCGCAGCGCCGCGGCGCGAGCGTCGGCCCGCCCCGAGAGTTGGCTCCAGCGGAGCAGCAGCCAGGCCCACTCGAACTGATGGCCGGGCTCGACGATGCGGCCGGCCACGCCAGGGGCCGCGTTCCAGTCGCCGTCGTAATATTCGCGCAGGCCGCCGCTGGCCGGATCGATGAACTTGGCCAGCGCCAGTTCGGCGATCTCGTCGGCCAGGGCCCGCCAACCGGCGTCGCCGCCCGCCTCCACCCAGGCCAGGCTGGCCTCGAAGAGGTGCATGTGCGGGTTGGACAACAGCGGCAGGGTGCGCGGAACGCTTTCCTCGAACCCGGCCACGGGGTGCTTCAACGTCGCCTGCAGGGCGTTCCTAAGCTCGACGGCGATGCGGGGCAGATCCTCGCGCTCGGGCAGGGCCTGGCTCGCCATGGCCAGGCCGAACAGGCCGAAAGCCTGATCGTAGAGATCGACCTTGTCGTCCAGCGGCGAGCCGTCCGACGCCACCAGCGTGCGGAAGAAGCCGTCCGGACGACGGTAGCGCGCCAGATAGAACTCCAGGCCATGAGCCAGGGCCTCGCGCCAGGGTCCTTCCCAGCCTAGGGCCCCCGCCGCAGCGTACGAATAGATCTGGCGCGGCTGCACGCGCGCGCGGCGCGGCGCCTCGACCGGCGCGCCGTCCAGGGCGATCTTCTCGAAGAAGCCGCCCTTCTCGCGATCCGCGCCGACGGTCCACCACAGGGGGAAGGCGTCGTTCAGCGCCCAAGCCTTGAGCTGGTCGCGCAGGCGGACGATGCGGGCCGAAGCGGTCATGCTGTTCTCCAGTAGAGTCGAGCGGTTTTCTAGCGTCCGGGCGCCGCTACGCAAGCCTCGGCTTGTGACCGACCGGGCCGTCGCGTAATGGCGAGACAACATGCATGACCACAACCCCTTGAAGGCCGTCTTCTTCGATCGCGACGGCGTCCTCAATGTCGACCGGGGCTACGTCCACGATCCGGCCGACCTGGAATGGGTCCCCGGCGCCCGCGAAGCGATCGCGGCCCTGACCCTGGCGGGCGTCCGCTGCATCGTGGTCACCAACCAGTCCGGCGTCGCGCGCGGCTACTACGGCGAGGAGGCGGTCCACGCCCTGCACGCGCACATGCAAGGCGACCTGCGGCGTCTCGGCGGCCAGGTCGACGCCTTCTATCACTGCCCGTTCCATAAGGACGCCGTGGTTGAGGCCTATCGCTGCGACGATCATCCCGACCGCAAGCCCAACCCCGGGATGATCCTGCGCGGCCTGGCCGAGGCCGGCCTGTCGCCGCAGGAATGCGTGCTGGTCGGCGACAACGACAGCGACGTCGAGGCCGCTCGACGGGCCGGCGTCGAAGGCTTCCTGTTCACGGGCGGCGACTTGCTGCACTTTCTCAGAACCAAGCTCGGCCGGCGTTTCCCGGCCGGCCCGGGAGGCCCGGCTTGAAACTCCTGATCACCGGCGGCGCCGGCTTCATCGGCTCGACGCTGGTCCGGTCGGCCCTGGCCGCCGGCCATGCGGTGGTCAATGTCGACGCCCTGACCTATGCCGGCGACCTCGCCAACCTGGTCGAAGTCGCAACCCACCCGGCCTACGCGTTCGAGCAGGCCGACATCGCCGACGCCTCGGCCATGGCGGCGATCTTCGACCGCCACGACCCCGAAGCCGTGCTGCACCTGGCGGCGGAGTCGCATGTCGACCGCTCGATCGACGGTCCGCTGGCCTTCGTGCGGACCAACGTCATGGGTACGGCCGTGCTGCTCGAGGCCGCCCGCGCCCACTACGGCCAGCTGAGCCCGGACCGCGCCGCGCGCTTCCGCTTCGTGCATGTCTCGACCGACGAGGTCTATGGCGCGCTCGGCCCGGACGACGCCCCCTTCGACGAGCGCTCGCCGATCGATCCGACCTCGCCCTACTCGTCCAGCAAGGCCGCCTCGGACCTGCTGGCCCGCGCCTGGGGCCGCACCTATGGCCTGCCGGTGATCGTCACCTCGTGCTCGAACAACTACGGCCCGCGCCAGCATCCCGAGAAACTGATCCCGACGGTGATCTTCAACGCCCTGGCCGGGCGCCCCATCCCGGTCTACGGCGACGGGCGGCAGGTCCGCGACTGGCTGCACGTCGAAGACCACGCCGCGGCCCTGCTGCGGGTGCTCGAGGCCGGCGCCCCCGGCGAGACCTATCTGATCGGCGGCGACGCCGAGCGCGCCAACATCGACCTCATCCGCACGATCTGCGCCGCGCTCGACCGCATCCGCCCGGGCAACACGCCGCGCGAGGACCTGATCACCCACGTCACCGACCGCCCCGCCCACGACCGCCGCTACGCCATCGACGCCGGCAAGCTGCAGCGCGATCTCGGCTGGTCGCCGGCCCTGACCGTCGAGGAAGGCCTGGAGCGGACCGTGCGCTGGTACCTCGACAACGACGGCTGGTGGGACGCGCTGCGCGCCAAGGGTTTCGCTGGCCAGCGACTGGGCGTGACCGCGTGATCCGGATCCTGCAGTTCGGCGCCACCGGCCAGGTTTCGCGGGCGATGATCGCCGCCGCGCCGGGTCGCGCCGTTCTCGTTCCGCTCTCGCGCAACGAGGTGGATCTCGCCGACGCAGCCGCGATCGAGGCGGCGATCGCGAAAACCGACTGCGACCTCGTGGTCAACTGCGCCGCCTTCACCCTGGTCGACAAGGCCGAGGCCGAGCCCGAGGCGGCCCGCGCCGCCAACGCCCTGGCCCCCGCCGCCATGGCCAGGGCCTGCGCGGCCCGCGGCCTGCCGCTCGTCCACCTGTCGACCGACTGCGTGTTCGACGGCGCCCTCGACCGCCCCTATCGCGAGGACGACGCGCCCAACCCGCTGTCGGTCTACGGCGCGACCAAGCTGGACGGCGAGACCGCCGTCCTGGCCTGGGAAAAAGGCGTGGTGCTGCGGGTGTCCTGGGTGTTCTCGCGCTTTGGCCGCAACTTCATCCGCACCATGCTGCAACTGGGCCGCGCGCGGGACGAGCTGCGCGTGGTGGCCGACCAGTACGGCTGCCCGACCGACGCGGCAGCCCTGGCCGACTTCATCCTGGCCGCCGCGCCGCGCTGGGCCGCGGCTGACGCGGGCGATCCGGCCTTCGGCCTGTTCCACTTCACCAACGGCGGGGCGACCTCGCGTCACGACCTGGCCGCCGCCGCCCTGGCCCGCGACCCGCAGACCCGCGCGCGGCTGTCGCCGATCGCCAAGCGCGACTTTCCCGAGCCCGCCGCGCGGCCGCTCAACGGCGCGCTCGACAACAGCCGGGTTTCCGCCGTTTTCGGCTGGCAAGCCGAGCCCTGGACTAGCGCCGTGGCGCGCGCCGCCGACCAAATCATCGCCGAAGGACTGGACACATGAGGCGTGGGATCATCCTCGCCGGCGGCTCTGGCAGCCGGCTGGCGCCCCTGACCCTGGCTGTTAGCAAGCAGCTGCTGCCGGTCTACGACAAGCCGATGATCTACTACTCGCTGACCACCCTGATGCTGGCCGGGGTGCGCGAGATCCTGATCGTCACCAATCCGCATGACGAGACCGCGTTCCGGCGCTTGCTGGGCGACGGCTCGCAACTGGGCCTGCGTATCGAATACAAGCCCCAGCCGTCTCCCGACGGCATCGCCCAGGCGCTCATTCTCGGCGAGGACTTCCTCGACGGCGCCGACAGCGCCGTGGTGCTGGGCGACAACATCTTCTTCGGCGCCGGCTTCGCCGACCTCCTGCAGAAGGCGGCCGGACGCCAGAGCGGCGCGACCGTGTTCGGCTACAGCGTGGTGGATCCGCAGCGCTACGGCGTCGTCGAGATCGGCCCCGACGGCCGGGCCCTGAGCATCGAGGAAAAGCCGGCCAGGCCGCGCTCGCGCCACGCCGTGACCGGACTCTATTTCTACGACGGCCAGGCTTCGGCCATCGCCAGGAGCCTGAAACCCTCGGCGCGCGGCGAACTTGAGATCACCGACGTCAACCGCGCCTATCTCGACGCCGGCGACCTGACGGTCGAGCGGCTGGGCCGGGGCTACGCCTGGTTCGACACCGGCACCCACGACTCCCTGATGGAGGCCGCCGAGTACGTGCGCGCCATCGAGCTGCGGCAGGGCTTCCGCATCGGCTGCGTCGAGGAAGTGGCCTTCCAGATGGGCTTCATCGACGCCGACCAGCTGCGCGCCCTGGCCGGCGAGACCCCCAAGACCGGCTACCACCGCTATCTGCGCCAACTGGCGGACGGCGAAATCTGAAATCCTGGCGCGGCGGCCCCCGAGGGGCTAAACCCGCTGCAAATTCTCCACAACAACAAGGCCCGCGCGCAGAGCCATGCAGATCTTCCTCGACAGCACCGACACCAAGGTCATCGCCGACTTCGCCGCGACCGGCCTGATCGACGGCGTCACCACCAACCCGACCCTGATCGCCAAGTCGGGCCGTCCGATGCTCGAAGTGATCGCCGAGATCTGCGACCTGGTCCCCGGCCCGATCAGCGCCGAAGTCGCCGCCACCACCGCCGACGCCATGATCGCCGAAGGCGCCAAGCTGGCCCAGATCGCCCCCAACGTCGTGATCAAGCTGCCGCTGACCCGCGATGGCCTGATCGCCTGCGGCCACTTCGCCAACGAAGGCGTCAAGACCAACGTCACCCTGTGCTTCTCGCCGGCCCAGGCCCTGCTGGCCGGCAAGGCCGGCGCGACCTACGTCTCGCCGTTCATCGGCCGCCTCGACGACTACGGCTTCGACGGCATGGACCTGATCCGCGACATCCGCGCCATCTACGACAACTACGGTTACGAGACCGAGATCCTGGCCGCCTCGGTGCGCAACACCAACCACGTCAAGGAAGCCGCCATCGCCGGCGCCGACGTCGTCACCATCCCGCCGGCGGTGTTCGGCGACATGTTCAAGCACCCGCTAACCGACAAGGGCCTCGAGCAGTTCCTGAAGGACTGGGCCAGCACCGGCCAGTCGATCCTCTAGGTCGACAATTTTCTGATCGCCGCAATCCCTTGCGGCTCAAGGCGCGGCCCCGGATTCGTCCGGGGCCGTTTCTTTTTGCGACTGCGAAGGTGGTTCGCAAACGCGAACTGGCGCGTTAGGGTCGGGAAACCTCGAGTTCTGAGGAGCGCGCCCATGAAAGCCGCCGACATCGCCGTCGACATCTGCCTGGCCTCGGCCGAGGAAGCCCTGCGCTTCTCGCGCTTCGTGCAGAGCTTCCTGGCCAGCAACGGCTTTCCGTTCGTGATGATCCACAACACCCCCGAACTGGGCGCCGAGCGCCGCAAGGTGGTGTTCGAGGACGTCGGCGTCGGCAAGAAATTCGCCCGCGAATGGCGGATGGACCGGCTGGCCGCCGCCGGGGCCTGACGGCCAGGCTTTCAGAACGGCGTTTCCTGTTTCCGGTTTTGGGCGTTACACAGGGTGATCGTTTCGCCCTGCCCCAGAGTCGCGCCATGAACGACCCCAAATCCGCCCTTCCTCCGGTCGCCGGTTCCGCGCTCGACCTGATCGGCCGCACGCCGATGCTGGAGGTGCGCAACCTCGACACCGGCCCCTGCCGGCTGTTCCTGAAGCTGGAAAGCCAGAACCCCGGCGGCTCGATCAAGGATCGCGTGGCCCGCTCGATGATCGAGGCGGCCGAGGCCGACGGCAGCCTCAAGCCGGGCGGGACGATCATCGAGGCCACCGCCGGCAACACCGGCCTTGGCCTGGCGCAGGTGGCGACGCTGAAGGGCTACAAGCTGATCCTGATCGTTCCCGACAAGATGGCGCGCGAGAAGATCCTGCACCTGCGGGCCATGGGCGTGGACGTGCGCCTGACCCGCAGCGACGTCGGCAAGGGCCACCCCGAATACTACCAGGACATGGCCCAGGCCCTGGCCCAGTCGATCCCCGGCGCGATCTACGTCAACCAGTTCTCCAACCCGGCCAATCCGCTGGCCCACGAAACCGGCACCGGCCCTGAGATCCTCGCGCAGATGGACGGCGACGTCGACGCGGTGGTGGTCGGCGTCGGCTCGGGCGGCACCCTGACGGGCGTCGGCCGCTACATGGCCGCCCACTCTCCCAAGACGAAGATGGTGCTGGCCGACCCGGTCGGCTCGATCCTCTGCGACTACGTGGCCACCGGGACCTATGGCGAGGCCGGCTCGTGGATCGTCGAGGGCATCGGCGAGGACTTCATCCCCGACAACGCCCAGATGGACCTTGTCTCGAAGGCCTATTCGATCAGCGACCGCGAGAGCGTCGACACCGCCCGCGAGCTGCTGCGCAAGGAAGGCGTGCTGGCCGGCTCGTCCTCGGGCTGCCTGCTGGCCGCGGCCCTGAAATACTGCCGCGAGCAGACGCAGGCCCAGCGGGTGGTCACCCTGGTCTGCGACACCGGCGCCAAGTACCTGACCAAGATGTTCAACGACATGTGGCTGGCCGCGCACGGCTTCGACCAGCGCGAGCTGCACGGCGACCTGCGCGACCTGATCGCCAAGCGCTACGCCGACGGCGGGGTGATCGCCATCGGCCCGCAGGACACGCTGCTGACCGCCTACAACCGCATGCGCTCGTCCGACATCAGCCAGCTGCCGGTGGTCGACCACGGCAGGCTGGTGGGCATCCTCGACGAGAGCGACATCCTGGCCGCCGTCGAGGGCGGCGATGAGCACCACGAAGAGCACCGGGGCGCCCGCTTCAAGACCCCCGTCGCCCAGGCCATGACCCGCGAGATCAACACCCTGCAGGCCCACCAGGGCGTCGAGGCCCTGCCCGAGGTGTTCGACCGCGACGAGGTGGCCCTGGTCGTCGACGGCGACGAGTTCGTCGGCGTCATCACTCGCGTCGACCTGCTCAACCACCTGCGGCTGGAGGCGTGATGGTTGCGGTTTTGTTCCCACAGAGTCATGCTGCGATCGAAATCGACAAGAGGGTCGCATGACCATCCAGGTGAAACTGACGCCCGCCTTGGAGAAGTTCGCCGAGGATTGCGTGGCGGACGGGCGTTTCGGCGACGTCAACGAAGTCGTCGAGGCCAGCCTGCGCCTGCTGCAACACCAGGAGCAGAAACGGCAAGCCTTCTTGCAGTCGCTCAAGGACGCCGAGGACGAGGCCGACCGGGGAGAGGTGTTCACGCTCGAGGAGGTCATGGCGGATCTGGACGCCATCATCGAGGCCGCCGAAGCCCACGCCGCCGAATAGATGCCTCCCGCCACGCTTTCAGCCACGGCTCGCCGCGACATGATGGCTGCGGCCAGCTGGATCGCCGGAGACAGCCCGAAGGCTTCACGCCGGTTCCAGATAGGCGCTGGCCCTGCTGGGAAGCTTCCCCATGACCGGCGCGAGCCGCCCAGAGCATGCGCCCGAGCCCTATCGGTTCTCGCTCCTGCCCGACTTTCCCTATGTCCTTGTCTACAACTGCCAGCGCCGACCACCCGTGATCATGCGCATCCTGCATGGATCCCAGGACTTACCGGAAATTCTGAGCACGCTGCCGTCCGCCGACGACAGCGCCCCATGAAAGCCCTTCCCGCATGACCGACATCCCCGGCAAGAACCGCCTGGCCTTCGCCACCCGCGCCATCCACGGCGGCCAGTTCCCCGATCCCACGACCGGCGCGGTGATGGTGCCGATCTACGCCACCTCGACCTACGTCCAGTCGAGCCCGGGCGAGCACAAGGGCTTCGAGTACAGCCGCAGCCAGAACCCGACCCGCTTCGCCTTCGAGCGCGCCATCGCCGACCTGGAGAGCGGGACGGCCGGCTTCGCCTTCGCCTCGGGCCTGGCGGCGGCTTCGACGATCCTGGAGATCCTCGACAGCGGCGCCCACGTGATCGCCAGCGACGACCTCTACGGCGGCTCGTTCCGGCTGTTCGACAAGGTGCGCAAGCGCTCGGCGGGCCTGTCGTTCAGCTTCGTCGACATGGGCGACGTCTCGGCCATCGAGGCGGCGATCCGGCCCGAGACCAAGATGATTTGGGTCGAGACCCCGACCAACCCGATGCTGCGCCTGGCCGACCTGGAGGCCATCGCGGCCCTGGCCAAGCAGCGCGGCCTGATCACCGTGGCCGACAACACCTTCGCCAGCCCCTACGTCCAGCGACCGCTGGAGCTGGGCTTCGACATCGTCATGCACTCGGCCACCAAATACCTGAACGGCCATTCCGACGTGGTCGCGGGCGTGGCCGTGGTCGGCGACAATCCCGAGCTGATCGACAAGCTGAAGTTCCTGCAGAACGCCGTCGGCGCGGTGCTGGGACCGTTCGACAGCTTCCTGGCCCTGCGCGGGGTCAAGACCCTGGCGCTGCGCATGCAGCGGGCCTGCGACAGCGCGCTCGAGATCGCCCAGTGGCTGGCCACCCGCAAGGACGTCGAGCGGGTCATCTATCCGGGCCTGGAAACCCACCCGCAGCACGACCTGGCCCGCCGCCAGATGCACGGCGGCTTCGGCGGCGTCATCTCGGTGGAGCTGAAGGGCGACGAGGCGACGGCCCGGCGCGTGCTGGAGCGCACGCGCCTGTTCACGTTGGCGGAGAGCCTGGGCGGGGTCGAGAGCCTGATCGAGCATCCGGCGATCATGACCCACGCCTCGATCCCCGCCGATCAGCGCAAGGCGCTGGGCATCAGCGACACCCTCATTCGGCTTTCGGTGGGGATTGAGGACTGCTCGGACCTGATTTCCGACCTCTCCTCGGCGCTCGCAACTTGAACAGGTGATGGTCCTTGTCGCCGGGCATGGCCGGCGACGGGTCCGGAGCCTTGGAGGCCCGGGGCGGCGGCAGTTCCCGCGTCGGGTCCTCGGCCCACAGGTGGGCGGCCAGCATGAGGTCGGTCTTGACCGGGCCGAAGTCCTCCTTGGCCGTCCAGACGCGGATGGCGGCCTGGGCGAACACCTCCGACAGGTCGGTGACCTCGATCATCGGCGCGGGATCCTTGCGCACCCGGGGATCGTGCTCGGCCCGCTCGCGCATCTTCTGCAGCACCACGACGAGATCGGTCTTCAGCGGCACCTTGAACAGGATGTCGGCCCGGCGCGTGCGGTGGGTCGAGTAGTTGAGGATGACGTCGCCGAACACCTTGCTGTTGGGGATCATCACCTTGACGTTGTCGGGCGTAGCGATCTCGGTGAACAGCAGGTCGAGCGACTTGACCGTGCCCTGGCGTGTGGCGGTCTCGATGACGTCGCCGACGCGATAGGGGCGGAACAGCAGGATCATCACCCCGGCCGCCACGTTCGACAGCGCGCCCTGCAACGCCAGGCCGATGGCCAGCGAGGCCGCGCCCAGCACGGCGATGATCGAGGTCGCCTGCACGCCCAGCTGCTGCAGCACCGCCACCAGGCCGACGGCGACGATGGCGTAGCGCACCAGCGACGAGACGAAGCTCTCCAGGGTCGGGTCGGGATTGGTCCGATGCACCCGGCCCAGCGCCCGCCTGGCCACCCCGGCCAGCCAGCCGGCGGCCCAGAAGGTGACCACCACGATGATCGCGGCCACCACCAGGTTGACGGCGATCTTGCCCAGCCAGTCGAGGAAATGCCCGAACATGGTCTCGTCGGCCTTGATGTTGGCGATGGACGGCAGGGAAAGGTCTTGCGGTACGATGGTCGGCTTGCTCATGAAACTCTCGATGGCGCCCCCGCGCCGGCCGGTCAACGACACGCGGCCAAGGTTCGTTCCCGCGTCAGGATCCTCCCCCTGAAGGGGGAGGTGGCCCGGAGAGCCGGAGGGGGAAGTTCCTGATGAGGTCGAGGCGGCTGCCAGACGAGCAACGCCTTCCCCCTCAGTCGCTCCGCGACAGCTCCCCCTTCAGGGGGGAGCATTTGGCGAAACAGTCGGTTACATCAATTGGCTCGAAACCGCCGCCTTTGAACTCTAAGAGCCGCGCCCATGAGCATGCCCTTCATCGACCTCGCCGCGCAGCAGCGCCGGATCCGCGACAAGATCGACGCCGCCGTGGCGGCCGTGCTGGACAGCGGCGCCTATGTCTTGGGCCCGCAGGTCCGCGAGTTCGAGGCCCAGCTGGCCGCCTTCGGCCAGGCCGGCAAGGCGCTGTCCTGCGCCAACGGCACCGACGCCATCGCCCTGCCGCTGATGGCCTGGGGCGTGGGCCCCGGCGACGCGGTGTTCTGCCCGTCCTTCACCTTCGCCGCGACGCCGGAAGTCGTGCCGTGGGTCAACGCCACGCCGGTGTTCGTCGACGTGCTCCCGGACACCTACAATCTCGACCCCGCCAAGCTGGAAGCCGCCATCGCCGAGGTGAAGGCACAGGGCAAACTGACCCCGAAGGTGGTCATCGCCGTCGACCTGTTCGGCCAGCCCGCCGACTATCCGGCCATCAAGGCCATCTGCGAGCGCGAAGGCCTGAAACTGATCGCCGACAGCGCCCAGGGCTTTGGCTGCACCCTGCACGGCAAGCATCCGCTGCACTGGGCGGACGTGGCCACCACCAGCTTCTTCCCGGCCAAGCCGCTGGGCTGCTACGGCGACGGCGGCGCGGTGCTGACCAACGATCCGGTGCTGTGGGACCTGATGGACAGCTACCGTGTCCACGGCAAGGCGGTCGGTCCCGACCTCGAAGGCAAGACCTTCGACCACGACCCCAAGTACCTCAACACCCGCATCGGCATGAACTCGCGGCTGGACACCATCCAGGCGGCGATCCTGATCGAGAAGCTGGCGATCTTCGCCGAGGAAATCGAGCTGCGCCAGGCGGTGGCCGATCGCTACGCCGAGGGCCTGGCCGGCGCGGTGCTGTCGACGCCCCAGGTCATCGACGGCGGCGTCTCAGTCTGGGCCCAGTACGTCATCGAGCACGAGAACCGCGACGGCCTGGCCGCCCACCTGAAGACCAAGGGCGTGCCGACCGCCGTCTACTATCCGGTCCCGATGCACGTGCAGGCGCCGTACGCGGCCTTCCCGCGCGGCGCCGGCGGCCTGCCGGTCACCGAGGCCAAGGCCGAAACGGTGCTGGCCCTGCCGATGCACCCCTATCTGCCGGAAGCCGACCAGGCGGTGATCATCGACGCGATCCGGGGGTTCAACGGCTAAGCTAGGCCTCATTGAGGCCTCAACTTCTGGCATTGTGCACTGCGCAAAACCCAGGCAGAAGGCCCGCATGCACGATCCCGTCACCAGCTTCGTCGTAGCCGTCTTCAGCGCCCCCAGCGCCGCCCTGATCATGGCCGGGGCGATCCTGGCCCTGGCGGTCGGCCTGATCTTCCAATCGGGCCATTTCGAATATGCGCCGCTGCGGGACGACCTGAGCCGCCGCAGCGACCTGCTGGCGGAACTGGGCGGACCAGACCGGCAGAAGGCCTTCGCCGAAGCCTTCCCGCAGATCGACAAGCGACTGGGCGGGGCGGCTCACCCTGCCCTCGAACTGGGCTGGGCCAATTATCGCGGCCAACTGGCGGAAACCGGCGATGGGCGCCTGGCTTCCTCGATCCATGCCTCAGACGCCTTCGAACATGCGGATTCGCCGGCCCGCAGCCTGGAATGGTGGGCCAACCTGATGGTCGCCATCGGCCTGGTCATCACCTTCATGGGCATCGTGGCCGCGCTGACCGAGGCCGTCGACGCCATGCAGCGCCAAGGCGGCGCGGGCATGCAGACCGCTCTGATGGGCCTGCTGGCCGTGGCGGCGACCAAGTTCTGGACCTCGATCGCCGGCGTGCTGGGCTCCATCATCCTTCGCCTGGTCGCGCGACGTCGCCGGCAGGCCATCGAGGCGCTGGAAGCCCACTTCTTCGCCCAACTCGACGGCTGCGTGCGCTTCGCCCCGCCCGAGAAGGTCATGCTCGAGCAACTGGCCGTGCTGTCGCGCATCGAGACCGCCCTGGCCGACGCTCGCGCGTCCCAGGCCCTTCCGGCGCAGAGCCTCGCCTGATGGCGGCCCTCGGTCGCGCCCGTCGGCGCCGCACGCCCGACCTCGAGGAGGGTGAAAGCTACTACGTCTCGATGACCGACATGATGGTGGGGGTGATCTTCATCTTCATCATCATGCTGAGCTATTTCGCGCTGCAATTCCGGCAATCGACCCAGGCCCTGACCGAGGCCAAGCACCCCGAGACGGCCGCCCTGCTGCAAACGGCGACGGCCCTCACCCCGCGCGACGTCACCGTCGAGATCGACGAGAAGGCCCGGGTGCTGTGCGTGCCGGAAACCGTCATCGGCGGCGCGGGCCAGGACCGCCGCTGCTTCTCGTTCGGTCCGCCCACCAAGACCACCCGCAAGAGCGCGGCGGCTGGCGAGGCGCAGAGCACGCTGATGCACTTCCTCGACGCCGATCTGCGCGACGCTGGCGCTCCACTGGCCGGCGATACGGCCGGCGGCACGCTGTACTTCCGGGCCGACCAACTGTTCGAGCCGAACTCCGCGACCCTGTCGGCCGGCGGCCGCAAGATCGCCGACGATGTCGCCGCCTCGCTGGCCAAGCGCCTGCCCTGCCTGTCCTACGGCGGCCCGACAACGAGCACCTGCCCCGAGGGCGAAGCCAAGCTGGCGCTGGTCAACGTGGTCAGCCAGACCAGCATCGACGCCTTCACCCCGGAAGGCCAGAACGCCGCCGCCCTCGCTCTCAAGCGTTCGGCCGCCTTCCACCAGGCCCTGACGGGCGCCCAGCCGGTTCTGGGCGTGCTGCGCAGCACGCCGGCCGACCAGCCCGGCTCGCAGCCGCTGCTGCGCGTCGCCAGCCTGGGCCAGTCTCAGGAGGGCGCATCGCGGGGCGGCGACGACCAGACGGTCAGCATTCAGTTCCAGATGGCGCAATAGCCGACCCGCGGCGGTTGGCGCGCAACGCCCGGCGGCCTATATGCCGGTCATTGCGTTCCGCGCCGGCCGGCGCCTCGCGCGTCCCGGCCCAAGAAAGCGCGTCATGCCCCGCGACACGACCCCAACCTCGATCTCGCCCCACCAGGGCATGGGCTTCGCCCAGTTCGTCGCCCTGATCGCGGCGATGATGGCCACCAACGCCCTGGCCATCGACTCGATGCTGCCCGCCCTGCCGCAGATCAGCCAGAGCCTGGGTCTGACCGCCGACAACCAGCGCCAATGGGTGATCACCGCCTATCTGCTGGGCTTCGGCGCGGCCCAGATCGCCTACGGCTCGCTGGCCGACCGCTACGGCCGCAAGCCCGTGCTGCTGGCGGGCCTTGGCCTCTACGTCCTCTTCAGCCTGGCCTGCGCCCTGACCACCTCGTTCGAGATGCTGCTGGTCGCCCGGGCCCTGACCGGGGTCGGCGCCGCGGCGACGCGGGTGCTGTCGGTGTCGATCGTCCGCGACTGCTATTCGGGCCGACGCATGGCCGAGGTGATGTCGCTGTCGTTCATCGTCTTCCTGGCCGTGCCGATCGTCGCCCCGTCGATCGGCCAGGCCATCGTGCTGGTCGCGCCCTGGCGCTGGATCTTCGGCGTCATGGCCGTGTTCGGCGCCGCCGTGATCGCCTGGACCGCCCTGAAGCTGCCCGAGACCCTGCATCCGGAAGACCGCACCCCGATCTCGCCCGGCGCGATCCTGGGCGCCTTCCGCACGGCCCTGACCGACCGCGTGGCCATGGGCTACACCATCGCCGCCACTCTGGTGCTGGCCGGTCTGTTCGGCTTCATCAACTCGGCCCAGCAGGTGTTCGTCGACGCCCTGGGCGCGGGCGAATGGTTCACCCTCATCTTCGCCGGCATCGCCGGCGGCATCGCCATCGCCTCGCTGGTCAACGCCCGCATCGTCGAGCGCCTGGGCATGCGCAAGGTCTCGCACGCAGCCCTGTTCGGCTTCATCGCCTTCGCCGGCGTGCACGCCGTCGTCGCCCACACCCAGCACGAGACGGTGTGGACCTTCGCCCTGCTGCAGGGCGGGATGATGTTCTGCTTCGGCCTCGTCATGTCGAACTTCGGGGCCATCGCCATGGAGCCGCTGGGCCACATCGCCGGCGCGGCCGCCTCGCTGCAGGGCTTCATCACCACCATCGGCGGGGCCTTGGGCGGCTTCCTGATCGGCCAGTTGTTCGACGGCACCGTCGGTCCGCTGACCCTGGGCTTCTTCGGCTTCGGCCTGGCCGGGCTGATCGCCGTGCTGGTCACCGAAAGGGGCCGCCTGTTCCAGAACGGCTCGGGTTCACCCGCCTAGGAGCCGGGCGAACCGCCGCCGGCGGCCCGTCGCTTCAGTGTTCGCGTCCAGCCCGCCAGAAGGTCTGCCCCATCGGTTCGACCAGGTAGTCGAGGGCGGTGCGACGGCGGAGCGGCACGATCACCTCGACCGGCAGGCCGGGCTGGATTCCGGCCTGGGCGCCGCGAATAGCCGTGATCTTGGCCATCTCGCTGGGCAGCACCTTAACCTCGGCCCGGAAATAGCGCGTCTCGGACTTCTCGTCGGCGAAGCTGTCGGCTGAAAGCTTGGTCAGCACGCCGCTGAGGATCGGCAGGTTCCGCTCATGCAGCGAGCTGAAGCGCACCTGGGTCTGCTGGCCCGGGCGCAGATCATCGGCGTCGGCGGTCGACACCCGCGCCTCGACCACCAGGTCGCGGTCCTGGGGCACGATCTCCATCAAGGTCTGGCCGGGCGAGATCACCCCGCCGACGGTGAAGACCGACAGGCCCACGATCTTGCCGCTCGCCGGGGCGCGGATCACCGCGCGGGCCAGTTGCTCGCGGACGGCGACCCACTTGGGCTGGAGATCGTCGAGCCGCACCTGGATGTCTCGCAGTTGCCCGGCCACCTCTTCGGCGCGCTCGCGATTTAGCGACATGATCTGCAAGCGCGTTTCGCCCACCGCTTCGCTGGAGCGGGCGATCTGGGCGCGATGAGCGCCGTTCTCGCCTTCCAGCGAAGCCTCTGCGCGCTTGAGCGCCAGCAGGCGCGTCTTGGGCGCATAGCCCTTGTCGGCCAGCTCCTTGACGCCCTGATACTCCTCGCGGATCAGCTGCTGCTGGTCGACATTGGCCTTGAGCTGGCGCTCAGCGCCGCCGGCCTGCTCGTTGAGCTGGAGCACGCGCTGACCCAGCACGCCCCGCTGGGTTTCGAGCGCCTGCCGGCGAGCGCGGAACTGCAGCTGCTGCAATGTCATCGCTTCGTTGGCCAGCGATCTGTCCTGCGGCGGCAACGACGCGAACTCAGGCGGCGCAACAAAGGCGCTCCGCCCATCGCGCTCCGCGACAAGGCGTGCACGCTGGGCCAGCAGGGTCAGGACCTCGCCGGCCAGGCCCCGCTCGGAAGCCTTGATGTCGGTGTCGGAGACCTCGACCAGGGCCTGGCCGCGCGTCACCAGCTGGCCCTCCTGCACCTTCAGCGCGGTGACGACGCCGCCCTCACGATGCTGTACGGCCTGACGGTTGCCGGCGACGACGATCGTTCCCGGCGCATAGGCTCCGGCGTCCAGCGGCGTGAGCGCCGCCCACCCCAGGAAGCCGACGAAGAACAGGCCCGCGATCGCCGAACCGGCCAAGACCATGCGGCGAGGATCGTCGGAGATCGTCCGCGAACTGTCGCGGGGACCGGTAAGGGAACGGGTCATGGCTTGACCGCCTTGGGCTTGGGACCGCCGGCCATGGCGTTCAGTTCGGCAATCACCTTGTCACGCGGCCCGACCTTCTCGATCTGGCCCTCGCGAAGCACGGCCAGCCTGTCGGCGATGCCGAGAATGCCGCTGCGATGGGCGACGATCATGATGGCGCAGCCGCGCTTTCGGGCGTCGATCAGCGCATTGGCCAGCGCCGCCTCGCCCTCGCCGTCCAGGGCAGAGTTGGGCTCGTCCAGGATCAGCACGGACGGCGCGCCGTACAGCGCCCGCGCCAGGGCGATGCGCTGGGCCTGCCCTGCCGACAGCCCTCGCCCGCTTAGTCCCAGTTCGGTGTCGTAGCCGTGCGGCAACCGCAGGATCAGTTCATGCACCCCGGCGGATTTGGCGGCGTTGACCGTTTCGGTGTCGATCAGGCCCTGGTCATCCCCGACGGCACCCGCGAACCGCGAGATGTTGTCACGCACGGACCCGGCCATCAGGGACGGCTCCTGCGGCAGATAGCCGATCAGGCGACCCAGCCGGTCGGGCTCCCAGTCCGCGTAGCTGGCCTGATCGATGCGGACCGTGCCAGCGTCCGGTGTCAGCGCGCCGGCCGCGATCTTGGCCAGGGTGGTCTTGCCAGCGCCGCTGGGGCCGAGGACACCCAGAATCTCTCCGGGAACCAGGTTCAGCGACACGCCGCGCAACAGGAACTGTCCCTCGCGGCTGCGGACCATCACCTGCTCCAGCCGGACGTCGCCGTTGGGGATCGGCAGGGTGGTGCCCGTCGGGCGGTCGCCCGAGGTGTCCAGCAGAGCCAGGATGTTCGACAGGGCGTTACGGGCCTGGTTGACCACGCCCCAGGCGCCGACGATCTGCTCCACCGGCTGCAGCGCGCGGCTGATCAGAACTGAAGACGCGATGATCGCGCCCGACGAAATCTGGCGCTCGATCGCGAGCCAGGCCCCCAGGGCCAACGCCAGCGATTGCAACGCCAGGCGCACGAACTTGGTGACCGCGACATAGCCGCCGCCCGCCATCTGGGCGCGTGCAGCCAGGTCCAGGCCCAGCGATCTCTGGTCAAGCTGGCGAGCCTCCATCGCCCTCTGCATGCCCAGCGCCCTGACCACTTCGGCGTTGCGCGCCGCGGCGTCCTGGGCGGCATAGGCGGCGGCCTGGGACTCCATGGCCCCCTTGGCCGAGGCCTTGGTGGCCCTCTCGTTGAGCAGCGCCAAGCCGAACAGGAGGATCGAGCCGGCGAGCGCCAAGGCCCCGATCGCCGGATGAACGACGAAGGCGATGATGACGTAGATCGGGGCCCAGGGCGCATCCAGGATCGCCAGGGCGGTGGGTCCAGACAGGGCCTGGCGAAGAACGTCGAAGTCACGCATTCCCTGGGCGGACCCCGCACGGCTGGCGATCAGGCGCCGCAGGATCACCGGCGCCAGCAACCGGTCGAGGCGCAAGCCCGCCAGGGTCATGAGCCTGGCGCGCACCAGGTCGAGCGCCGCCAGGGTGCCCAGGGCGAACGCCATCACCACCGTCAAGTACAGCAGCGTCAGGTGGCCGCTGGTCGGCACCACGCGGTCGTAGACCTGCAGCATGAACAACGTCGGTGCGAGATAGAGGAGGTTGAGCAGTGCGCTGAATATGGCCGTCGCCACGAAGTGCGTGCGGCAGGCCCGCAGGACGTCGGCGAGCGGAAAGGAAAACGACTTCACAAACCTGCTCCATACTTGCCCCGAAGCGAAGTTCTCAGCCCCGACGCAAGACAAGTGCCTTAGCTGAGTTTGCGTCACGCGCAAGGGACTAGTGCGCGGGGCGGCGAGCCTCGGAAGTTGAACCTCCCCCCAAGTAACGCTGGCGACGCGCGTCTGGGCGAAGTCACCCCTCCAGCATCCGCTCCAGGGTCGAAAGCTCGTCGGCCTCGCGCGACGGCTTGTCCCAGCGGATGCGGTTGATCCGTGGAAAGCGCATGGCCACGCCCGACTTGTGCCGAGTCGAGCGTTGCAGCCCCTCGAACGCCACCTCGAAGACGAGACCGAACTCCAGGTCGGCGCGCACCGACCGCACCGGCCCGAAGCGCTCGATGGTGTTGTCGCGAACGAACTTGTCGATCTGCTTGAGCTCCTCGTCGGTGAAGCCGAAATAGGCCTTGCCCACAGGGGTCAGCTTGCGCTCACCCGTCTCGTCCTGCCGCCAGACGCCGAAGGTGTAGTCGGAGTAGAAGCTGGAACGCCTGCCGTGGCCGCGCTGGGCGTACATCAGCACCGCGTCGACCAGATGCGGATCGCGCTTCCACTTGAACCACGGCCCCTTGGGACGGCCCGGCTCGTAGACGCTGTCCCAGCGCTTGAGCATCAGGCCCTCGGCGATGGCCGGATCGCCCGGCGGCGGCGCGGCGCGCAGGGCGGCCAGACCCTCCCAGGTCTCGAACGGCTGCATGGGCGACAGGTCGATGCGGGTCGTCGAGAGACGGCTGACGAAGGCCTCCAGCCGCTGGCGGCGCTGGGCGAAGGGCAGGCTCCGCAGATCCTCTTCCCCGTCCAGCAGAAGGTCGTAGGCGCGGATCCCGGCCGGGTGGGCGGCCATCAGCTTGGCGTCCACCGTCTTGCGGTTCAGCCGCTGCTGCAAGTCGCCGAAGCTGGCGATCGCGCCGTCGCGCATGACCAGGAGTTCGCCGTCCAGCGCGCCCTCGAAGTCGAGCGCTTCGAGCACGTCGGGAAAGGTCGCCGAAATGTCGTCGCCGGTGCGGGTGTAGAGCCGCCGCTCGCCGCGCTCGCTGACCGCCTGCACGCGGATGCCGTCCCACTTCCATTCGGCGGCGTAGTCGGCCGGATCGAGCCTTGCGAAATCCACCGCCTCGTCGATGGCCTGGGCCAGCATCACCGGCCGGAAGCGGCCCGGCGCATCCGGCGAGGGCCGCTCGGACCGCCCCTCCAGCCAGGCGAAGAGGTCGCCATAGGGCGGCTCGATCGCGTGCCAGACCTCCTCGATCTCGCCGATCGGCACGCCGCCCAGATTGGCGCAGGCCTGCTTGGCCAGCCGCGACGACACCCCGACCCGCAGGCCGCCGGTCATCAGCTTCAAGAGCGCCCAGCGGCCGTCGGCGTCCAGGGCGTCCAGCCAGCCCTCGATCAGCGCCTGGGCCTGGGCGCGGGAGGTCGCCTTCAGCGCCTCGACCACCTCCGACAGCTCCGGCTCGCGGTTGGCGCCGGGCCGGGCGGGCCAGACCAGGGCCACGGTCTCGGCCAGGTCGCCGACATAGTCGTAGGACCAGGCGAACAGCTGGGCGTCCATCCGCGCCTCGACCGCCTTCCTGATGAAGGCCGGCTTGGCGGCGTCGAACGACAGGGCCCCCGTCAGGGCCGCCAGGGCGTAGCCGCGGTCCGGGTCCGGGGTCACGCACAGAAAGCCCTCGATCAGGGTCAGCTTGGCGTTGCGCGAGGCCGTCAGCGACAGGCGGTCGAGAAGATGGGCGAAGGCGCGCATGGCTAGAGAATGTCGCGCGGGGGCGCAGGTTCAAGCCGCCATGCTTGCGCATAATTCAAACGTTCGTTTAACTTGTGGCGGAGGGAGACGACCGATGACCTTCCAGCCGCCCCAGCCCTTCACGCCCCACACCCGCACCAGCCCGCTGACCGCGCCGTGGGAGCCGATCTACGCCGACGTGCGCGAGGATCGATGGGTGCTGGGGCTGGAGGCCCGCGACGTGCACGCCAATTCGCGCGGCGGACCGCACGGCGGCCTGATCGCCGCCCTGGCCGACAACGCCATGGGCCTGTCGTGCGGGGTGCGGATGCGGCGCGAGGGCCTGGCCTTCAACGGCTTCGTCACCGTCTCGCTGGGCGTCGACTATCTGGCCGCGGCCACCCTTGGCCAATGGCTGGAGTTCGACACCGACTTCATCAAGCCGGGCAAGAGCCTGTGCTACGCCGAGTCCACCGTCCGCGCCGACGGCAAGCCCGTGGCCCGGGCGCGGGAAACCTTCAAGGTCGTCTGAAGCGGCTACTCGCCGTCGTCCTCGTCATAGCCGACCAGGCGCAGAGCGCGGGCGGGGATGCCCTCCAGCTCGCACCACCGCTCAAGGGCCTCCTCGCGACCGTGGGTGATCCACACCTCGCCGGGGCGCAACTCGGCCAGGGTGTCGGTCAGCTCGTCCCAGTCGGCATGGTCGGAGATGATCAGCGGCAGCTCGACGCCCCGCTGGCGAGCCCGCGCCCTCACCCGCATCCAGCCGCTGGCGAAGCAGTCGACCGGATCGGGAAAGCGACGGCTCCAGCGGTCGGCCAGGGCCGAGGGCGGGGCGACGATGATCGAACCGGCGAAGTCGCCCGTCTTGCCGCGCTCGATGGTCGCCGGCTCCAGGGGCCCCAGATCGACGCCGTGCGCCTCGTAGAGGCGGTTCAGCCGCTCCATCGCGCCGTGGACGTGGATCGTCCGGTCCCAGCCGGCCTCGCGCAGCAGCCTGATCACCCGCTGGGCCTTGCCCAGGGCATAGGCGCCGACGATGTGGGCGCGATCGGGAAACTGATCGACCGACTTCAGGAGGGCGGCGATCTCGCCCGCGTCGTCGGGATGGCGAAACACCGGCAGGCCGAAGGTCGCCTCGGTGACGAAGACGTCGCAGGGCGTCGGCTCGAACCGCGCGCAGGTGGGATCGCGACGGCGCTTGTAGTCGCCCGAGACGACGATGGTCAGGCCCTTCCAGCGCACCACCGCCTGGGCCGAGCCCAGCACGTGGCCGGCGGGGACGAGAGAGACCTCGACATCGTTGATCGTGACGCTCTCGCCATAGGCCAGGGGCTGGCGGCCGACGACGGCGAAATCCTCGCCATAGCGCTCGGCCATGATCGCCAGCGTCTGCGGCGTGGCCAGCACGGTGTTGTGGCCGGCGCGGGCATGATCGGAATGGCCGTGGGTGATCACCGCCCGGTCCACCGGGCGGACCGGATCGATGTAGAAGTCGCCGGGCGGGCAGTAGAGCCCTCCGGGCTTCGGACAGAGAAGATCCTGGGGCTTGATCACGGCTGGATAAGACAACGCGCGATCCTGTAAGCCTATCCCTCATGAGCGAGACGGATATTGGCGAACAGCACCGCCTCATCGCCAAGGCGATGAACGAAGGAAGCCCCCAGGCCAAGGCCCTGGGCTTTTCCACCCTGGAGATCGGCGACGGCGTCGCCATCCTCAAGGCTCCCTACAGCACCGAACTGGTCGGCGACCCCGACACGGGGGTCATCGCCGGCGGGGTGGTCACCACCCTGCTCGACCACGCCTCGGGCCAGGCGGTGCACGCGGCCATGAGCCACTGGACCTCGATCGCCACGCTGGACCTGCGCATCGACTACATGCGGCCGGCCGAGCCGGGGAAGGACATCCTGGCCCGGGCCCACTGCTACAAGCTGACCCGCTCGGTCGCCTTCGTCCGCGCCGTGGCCTACGAGACCGACCCCGAAGACCCGATCGCCGCCGCCCAGGCTGCGTTCATGCTGGATTCCAGCGCCGGCAAGAGGGCGGGCGCCAACCTCAAGCCGCCAGGCTCCAGCAAGCCGGGCGAAAGCAAGAAGGAGGGCGGCCAATGAGCGAAGCCCAGGATCGCCTGGTCGCCGTGCTCGGCGCCATTCCCTATGCCCGCTTCATCGGCATGAAGGCCGAACTGGCCGGCGACGAGATGACAGCCATCCTGCCGTTCTCGCCCGAGATTGTCGGCAATCCGATGCTGCCGGCCATCCACGGCGGCGTGCTCGGGGCCTTCATGGAGATGACGGCCCTGGCCCAGCTATCGATCGCCGAGACCCTGAAGCGCCAGCCGCGCACCATCGACGTCTCGATCGAGTACCTGCGCTCTGGCCGGCCGCTGACAACCTATGCCCGCGCCCAGATCAAGAAGGTCGGCCGTCGCATCGCCAACGTCCATGTCGAGGCCTGGCAGGAGCAGCGCGCGGCCCCGATCGCGGCCCTGCGCGGCCACTTCCTGCTGACAGGAACCGAGGACTGATCCTCCCCCGGTTGCGGCGGCGGGGCGCAAGGCGCGCCCGCCGCCCGACCGGCATGCTGGGCAATAATTTTCGAAAACATCGACCACTGCGCCCACATTAATCCAATGTAATTCGCATTACAGGTCTGATAGTTTCTTAAAATGGCGTCATGACGCAAAGGTAACGGGTGTTCGTCCCTGGCCCCGCCTATACCTCTTTTCACCGGACGCGGACGTCGCGCCGGGCCAACAACTCAGGGACTAGACCAATGACCTTCTCGAACAACGCCTTCGCTTCGCTCGCCAGCCTGGTGCTCGCCGTGCTTCCCCTCGTCGTCGTCGCCGGCTTCATCTCGCCGAGCTTCTAAGTGAACGCCGCGTAGCTCCGCCGGCCCGATCCCGGCGGAGCATGGCGCCCGACGAAATCATTCCCCAAAGAATAGATCGGAAAGAATTGGAAACTTACTTGTTTCCATAGATATCAGAACGTTGCCTTTGCAGCGAACTTGCAGCGATACCGTCGATTTTCGACCCCATAATCGCTCAAATATCGTCATCAAACATTGAATTACGATCTCTAGAAATCCCGCTTCCGCAGGATTTTACTTCGCATATCGGCGGAGTTGTTGCGGACAAGGGGATATTCTTAGAGATGAACAGAACCAAGCTGGCCTGCCTGGCCACGACGGCGCTGTTCGGCGGCCTGCTCTCGGCCGCCGGCGCCTACGCCCAATCGACCGCCACCACCGAACTCGACACCGTCGTCGTCACTGCCGCCTCGGGCCCCAAGACGATGGACGGGACCATGGTCGCCGAGACCGCGCCGAAGGGTAAGTACACGGTCACCAACGAGTTCCTGAACCGTCAGGCCGACGGCCAGACCGTGCTTCAATCGCTGAACCTGGTGCCGGGCCTGGTGTTCACCAACAGCGACCCATACGGCTCGTCGGGCGGCAGCATCCGCCTGCACGGCCAGGACGGCGCCCACATCGGCTTCCTGGTCGACGGCGTGCCGCTGAACGACGGCGGCAACTACGCCATCTATTCCAACCAGCAGGTCGACGCCGAGCTGATCCAGCAGGCCAACGTCAACACCGGTTCGACCGACGCCGACTCCGTCACCGCCTCCTCGACCGCCGGCGTCATCAACTACACGACCCTGCGCGCCACCAAGGACTTCGGCGTGGTCACCAAGGCCGGCGTCGGCACCGACAACTTCCGCCGCGCCTTCGCCCTCTTGCAGACCGGCGAGTTCGGCCCGCTGGGCACGCGCGCCTGGATCACCGGCAGCTGGCAGAAATACGACAAGTTCAAGGGTCCGGGCACGCTCGAGAAGAAGCAGGTCAACGCCCGCATCGAGCAGGACCTGGCCAAGCCGGGCGACTTCCTGGCGCTGAACTTCAACTACAACGAGAACCGCAACAACAGCTACTACGCGCCCTACCTGACCAACGCCGACGCCTCGGTGGCCGGCGACGTGGCGACCTACGGCGAGGACTACGACTTCAGCACCACGCCGGGCGCCTCGAACTACTACGGCCTGCGCCTGAACCCGTCGAACACCGGCACGATCCGCGGCCAGTCGCGCTTCACCCTGCTGCCGAACCTGAAGCTGACGGTCGATCCGTCGTTCAACTACACCCTGGCCAACGGCGGCGGCTCGACCAGCCTGTCGGAGACCTCGATCCAGCTGAAGAACAGCGCCGGCAAGGGCGTCGACCTCAATGGCGACGGCGACACCAGCGACACCGTGCTGGTCTATTCCCCCAGCAACACCAACTCCCGCCGCTGGGGCCTGAACACCTCACTGATCTGGGACGTGGCCGACCACCACCGCGTGCGCTTCGCCTATGCCTGGGACGAGGCCCACACCCGCCAGACCGGCGAGTACAGCGTGCTGAACAGCAACGGCGACCCGACCGACGTGTTCAGCGGCAAGGACGGCTACGGCGTGGCCGTCCAGACCGCGGACGGCGACGTTGCCCAGAAGCGCAACCGCGCCTCGGTGGCCACCTTCAACCAATTCAGCGTCGAGTACCGCGGCGAATTCCTGGACGAGAAGCTGATCGCCAACATCGGCGTACGCCTGCCCACGCTGGATCGCGAGCTGAACCAGTACTGCTACTCGCGCGCCGGCTCGACCACCTACTACTGCTCGTCGATGACCCCGACGGCCACGGCCGCCAAGGCCGACGGCGCGGTGGCCTCGGTCGTCACCGTCAACGGCGCGACCTACTTCTCGCCGTTCTCGGCCAAGAAGAGCTATGACGACATCCTGCCGAACGTGGGCCTGTCGTACCGCATCGGGGACAACCACTCGGTCTATGGCAGCTATTCGGAGCAGATGTCGGCCCCGAAGGTCGACAACCTCTACACCCTGACCAGCACCGGCGCCCTGGGCAATGTCGAGCCGGAAACCGGCCAGACGGTGGAGGTCGGCTACCGCTTCCGCACGCCGACCGTGATGGCCTCGGCCAGCGTCTACCATACCAACATCCAGAACCGGATCGTCACCACGGTCGACCAGAACGACGGCACCTACATCGACCGCAACGTCGGCGACGTCGAGATCCAGGGCTTCGACGCCCAGGCCCAGTGGCGCCTGGACGACAGCCTGACGATCTACGGCTCGATGGCCTATACCGACGCCAAGCTGCAGGACGACCTGGCCGTCAGCTACAGCTCGACCACGGGCCTGGCCACCTATGCCGACACCGCCGGCAAGCAGGTGGTGGAAACCCCCAAGTGGACCTTCGCCGGCCGCCTGACCTACGACATCGGCAAGTTCCAGATCGGCGTGCAGGGCAAGTTCATCGGCGAGCGGTACATGACCGACGTCAACGACCAGAAGCTGCCGCACTACACGGTATGGGACGCCGATGTCCGCTACGACCTGGGCGGCGACGGCTGGAAGAAGTCGTATCTCCAGCTCAACGTCACCAACATCTTGGACAAGTTCTATTACGGCAACCTGTCGGGAACCCAGACCAGCGCCACCCCGGGCGACCCCGGCTATGCGCGCACCTACGCCTATGTGGGCGCGCCGCGCGCGGCGGTGCTCAGCCTGCGGACGGCCTTCTAGGGCCGGACTTCAGATCGCGTGAGGAAGGGGCGGCTCGGCGACGGGCCGCCCCTTTTTCGTGGCCGCCAGAGCCGCCGCCGTGCGGTGCAGTATGGCGTGACGATCAGCCAGGCGGTCGATGTCGGGATCGTAGCCGCCGCCGATCACGCCCACGACCGGGATCTCGCGTTGCAGGCAGGCGCCCAGCACCCGCGCCTCGCGGGCGGCAATGCCGGCGTTGGTCAGGGACAGGCGACCCAGCCTGTCGTCCGTATGCGGATCGACACCGGCGTTGAAGAACACGAGGTCGGGATCCACCCGCGCGATCAGCTCGGGGAGGATCGCGTCGAGGCGGGCCAGGTAGGCGCCGTCGTCGGTTCCGTCCGGCAGTTCGACGTCGAGGTCGCTGGCGGCCTTGCGGTGCGGGAAGTTCTTTTCCGCGTGCATCGAGAAGGTGAAGACGCTGGGATCGTCCTCGAAGATCCGCGCCGTGCCGTCGCCCTGGTGGACATCGAGGTCGACGACCAGCACCTGGGAGACGCGCCCCTCGGCCTGGAGCAGCCGGGCGGCCACGGCCACGTCGTTGAACACGCAGAAGCCCGCGCCGGAAGACGCCTCGGCATGGTGGCTGCCGCCGGCGGTGTTGCAGGCGATCCCATGCTCCAGCGCCAGCCGCGCGGCCAGGATCGTGCCGCCGGTCGCCGCGCGGGCGCGGATGGCGACGCTGTCGCTGTTGGGCATGCCGATGCGGCGCACGATGTCGGGCGGCAGGGAAAGCTCGACGACGCCGCGCACATAGTCATCCGTATGCGCCAGGCGCAGCACCTCCAGGGCTGCGAACTCCGGCCGGTGGAAGCCCGCCGGGCCCGGCAGCCCCTCTGCCTCCAGCAGGCTGGCCAGCTTCGAGAACTTGTCCATCGGGAAGCGGTGGCCGGGCGGCATTTCGGCCCGGAAGGCGGGGTGATGGACAATAGGCGGCATGGTCGAAAGGATGGGAGCCGCGACCATGCGGCGCAAGGCTGACGTTATGGGCAGCCTTGCCCTGGCCGTCCGTGAAGCTTATCGCAGCGCACCATGCAGACGCCCGAGAACCTCGCCGAGATCCTGACCCTCGAACCGATCGAGGTGAACCTGTTCCGGGGCGTCAGCCCCAATGACGGCTTTCCGCGTATCTTCGGCGGCCTGGTCATCGCCCAGGCCCTGACGGCGGCCTACCAGACCGTGGGCGACCGGGTCTGCCACTCGCTGCACGCCTACTTCATCCGCCCGGGCGACGTGAACGCCCCGGTGCTCTACGAGGTCGAGCGGGCCCGCGACGGCGGCACCTTCACCACCCGCCGGGTGGCCGCCATCCAGCACGGCGAGCAGATCTTCAACCTGGCCGCCTCGTTCCAGACGCCGGAAGTCGGCCTGGAGCACCAGTTCGAGGCGCCCGACGTTCCCGCGCCCGAGACCCTGCCGACCGAGGCCGAGTACCTGCGCAGCCTGGGCGACCAGATCCACCCCAAGATGCTGGCCTTCATGGAGCGCCCGCGCCCCGTCGACCTGCGCTGGATCGACCCGCAGAACCCCGTGGCCCCGGTCAAGAAGTCGGGCGAAAAGCAGGTGTGGATGCGCGCCGTCGCTCCGCTGGGCGAGGACATCCGCATGCAGCAGGCCGCCCTGGCCTATGCGTCGGACATGGCCTTCATGGAAAGCGCCCTGCGCCCGCACGGCCTGATCTGGACGACGCCGGGCCTGCAGGCCGCCAGCCTCGACCACGCAATGTGGTTCCACCACCCCTTCGACTTCAACGACTGGACCCTGTTCTCGCAGGACAGCCCTAGCGCCTCGCAGGGCCGCGGCCTGGTGCGCGGCCAGATGTTCAGCCGCGACGGCAAGCTGGTCGCCTCGGTGGCGCAAGAGTGCCTGATGCGGATCCGGAAGTAGGGCGCATCGCGCATCCCCCTCAGTCGCTTCGCGACAGCTCCCCCAGAGGGGGAGCATCTTGGAGCCGGCGCTTTCAGATCCTCCCCCTCTGGGGGAGGTGGCCCGGAGGGCCGGAGGGGGTCACCCCCGCCCTGTGACCGAGGCCAGCGCCTTGGCGATCTGGTGGACGTTGTAGGGCTTGCGCACGATCGGGGCGTCGAAGCCCATGGGCGCGGCCTTGTCGGCATAGCCGGTGGCGAAGACGAACGGCCGGCCTTCCTTGCGCAGCACCTCGGCGACCGGCGCCACGGACTGGCCGTTGAGGTCGGCGTCCAGCACGGCCGCGTCGAATCCCAGCTCCAGCATCGACAGGGCCTCGCCCAGTTCGGCCGCGCAGCCCACGACCTCGACGCCGCTGTCCTCCAGGCCCGCCTCCAGCTCCATGGCCAGCAGCAGCGAGTCCTCGACGATCAGCACCTTGAGGCCGGCTATGGCCCCGGCCCGGAAATTGTCGTCGCCGCCGCCGATGGTCTCGACGATGCGTTCGGGCTCGGCCGGCGCCGGTTCGGGCTCGGGGGCGTCGGCCAGGGCCGAGGCGGCGGCGTGGATCATCGCCGTGACGCCGCTGCGGCGGTAGTCGATCTTGGCCTCGCCGCCCAGCTCGCGCCCGACCACGTCCTCGACCAGGGTGGCGCCGAAGCCCCGCGTCACCGGCTCGCTGGTCAGCGGGCCGCCGGTCTCCAGCCATTCCAGGCTGAAGCCGCCGTCGGGCGAGCGGCGCCAGACGATCTCGACCCGGCCGGTCTCGGTCGACAGCGAACCGTACTTCACGGCGTTGACCGCCAGTTCGTGCAGGGCCAGCGACAGGGCGGCCGCCGCACGGGGCGTCAGGAACAGTTCGGGCCCGTCCCAGCGGGTCTGGTTGGGCGCCAGCCCGCCCAGCTCGGCGGCGGCGATGCGGCCCAGGGTCGCCCCGCGCCAACGCGCGGCGCTGATCAGATCATGGGCCGAGCTCATCGACTTCAGCCGCGCGGCGAAGGTCTTGAGGAAGGCGTCCAGCGACGAGCTCTTGCGCGCTGACTGGGCGGCGACCGACTGCACCACCGCCAGGATGTTCTTGATGCGGTGGTCGAGCTCGGCCACCAGGTTGTCGCGCCGCTCGTCGGCCTCGCGCTGGTCGGTGATGTCCTGCACCACGCCCATCAGCAGGTCGGGCCGGCCCTCGTCGTCCAGCACCATGACGCCGCTGCCCCGGCTCCACTGCTCGTGGCCGTCCACGCCCTGGGCGCGGCGATACTCGACTTCGTAGCGGCCGGTGTCGCGCAGCTGGGCGCGCAGGTCCTCGCGCGTGATTTCGCGGTCTTCGGGATGGATATAGGGCCAGACGGCCTTGCCCTCCTCGGCGGCGACCTCGCCGGCGGGAATGCCGCTGATGCGGGCCATCCGCTCGCTGATCCGCAGGCGGTCGGTCTTGACGTTCCACTCGAACTCGCCGAGCCGGGCCGCGCTGAGGGCCAGGGCCAGGCGCTCGGCGTCCAGCAGGCGCTCGGCCGCCGCCCGCGCCTGGTCGGCGCCGCGGATCAGCTCCTCGGTGGCCAGGTCCGCCAGCTCGCCCAGGGCTTCCAGCTGACCGGGCGTGACCCCGTCGCGGGGACGGTCGTCCTCGACGGCCAGCACGCCGACCACCAGGCCGCGCGGATCGCGCAGCGGCGCGCAGGCGAAGAAGGCCGCGCCGGACACGTCGGCATGCAGCGCCGAGCGGCTGCAACGCAGCACGACGTCGGCCAGCGCCGCATCGCGGGGAATCGAATCGGCGGCGTGCCCGATGCGGCCGGCCAGGCGAATGCGCTCGGGCTCGATCAGCATCAGGGCGGCGCGGGGCGCGTCGAACAGGCGCGCGGCCAGCCGCGTCAGGCGGGAAAGGCGCGGGTCGTCGGCGTCCTTCCACGCTCCGGCCAGAGCCGTCGCCGCCCGCAGCCTGCGAGCCTCCTGGTCCGATGCTCGTTCTGCATCCGCGTCCGCCATGATTCGAACATAGACCGGCTTCTCGCGTGGCGCGAGCGGGGATCGGACGCTCTTGCGCGATCTCCTGTGGTGAAGCTTTTCCGGTCGCGCTAAGGTGGGAACTGGCCGTACGGGCTCCGCGTTGACGGGGCGCAGCTTCAGCTGCACTTCCCGTAAAGCCTGCCGCGAACCGGAGACGAGACATGCCCGCGAACGCCTTGAACACCGTTCAGAAGGAAGCCGACAAGGCGACGGCCGCCGCTGGCGCGGCCGCCGAGCACGCCGAACGTTCCTTCGCCGAGGCCGCCAACGCCGCCAAGGCCAGCTTCGCCGACGCCGCCAAGCGCCTCGAGAAGAACCTGGTCGACAGCTTCGACACCCTGCGCGCCCAGAGCCGCACCTACACCGACACCGCCGGTCAGCAGCTGGAAGACGCCCAGAAGTACGTCTCCGAGCGCGTCCGCGAGCGTCCGATCACCGCCACCCTGGCCGGCCTCGGCGTCGGCGTCCTCCTGGGCCTCCTGCTCGCCGGCAGCCGCAGCCACAACAAGTGATCTTCGAAAAGACCCTGATGACGCTGGCAGCGGCCGCGGCGATCGCCGCGGCCGCTGCCGTGAGCGTGTTCGCCGCCGCCTTCGCGCTGTACGCCGTGCTGGCGCCGTTCCTGACGCCCGCCGGCGCGGCCGCCGTGGTCGCCGCCGTCACCGCCTTCATCGTCGCCGTGGCCGGCATGGTCGCCGCCAATCGCGCCGAGGCCGGCCGCACGCGCCATGCGCCGCCGCCGGAGGTCAACGGCTTCGCCGAGCGCATCGTCGACATCGTCAAGGATCGCCCGATCCTGTCGATCGGCGCGGCCCTGGCCGCCGGCGTCTTCGCGCTCAAGAATCCGACTTTCACCGCGGCTGTCGCCCAGGCCTTCATGGCCTCGCGTCCGCCGCCCAAGCGCTGAAGTTTTTTCAGCGTCGAACCTAGCTTTCAACCGCCCCCGGCCCATCTTCCGGGGGCGTTTCGCCATGGAGTGACCATGTTCAAGCTGCCCGACCTGCCCTACGCCTACGAGGCGCTCCAGCCGACCATCTCGGCCAACACCCTCCATTTCCACCACGACAAGCACCACGCCGCGTACGTCAACGCGCTGAACGGCCTGCTGCCAGAAGACGACGCCCGCTCGCTGGAAGCGGTCATCGCCGACGCCGGCCCGGGCAAGGTGTTCAACAACGCCGCCCAGGCCTGGAACCACGCCTTCTTCTGGGAATGCATGGCTCCCGCCAGCGCCGGTCCGGGCGAAGCTCTGGCCAAGGCCATCGACGCGACCTTCGGCGGCCTGGCCGGCCTGAAGGAAAAGTTCGTCGCCGAGGGCGTCGGCCACTTCGGTTCGGGCTGGGCCTGGCTGGTCGCCGAAGGCGACAAGCTGTCGCTCATCTCGACCCACGACGCCGACGGCGCCATGACCAAGCCGGGCGTGACCCCGCTGCTGGTCTGCGACGTGTGGGAGCACGCCTACTACCTCGACCACCAGAACAACCGTAAGGGCTTCCTGGAAGCTTGGTTCGACGCCCTGCCCAACTGGGCCTTCGCCGACGCCCAGTACGCCGCGGCTCAAGGCCAGGGCGAAGCCTGGACCTACCCGGTCTAAGCAACCGACCGAGGGCCGACCTCGAGAAGGGCGGGATCGCAAGGTCCCGCCCTTCTTGCGTTCAAGGGTCTTCCGTCTTGCAGTTGGGCCGGCGGTTCACCGCCCAGGTGCGCCAGACGACGAAGCCGGTGCGCTCGAAGGCCATGGCGGTGATGCGCATCTCCGCCTCGTCGGCCTCGATGATGTTGAAGCTGGGCGGCACGCCGCGTTCGCGCACCGACAGCGTGCCCGAGCCCACCGCCTGGGTGCAGCCGCCGGCATAGGGATAGGCGTGCACGAACGGCGCATGGATGTGGCCGGTCAGCACAAGATCGGCGCCGGCGTTGGCGAAGGCCAGGGCGGCGGCCTGCCCGCCCCGCACCTTGGCGGTCATCGGCCCGCCCATCATCTCGATCAGGGGATGGTGGCAGACCACCACCTTCAGCCGTCCCGGCGGTTCGGCGGCCAGCCGTCTGGCCACCGCCCTGGTCTGGAAGCGCGACACCGCCCCCTTCGACCAGTTCCAGCGGATCTGCGCCCCGCGCGCCGAGTTCAGCGTGAACACCGCCGCCCGCTCGTCGCGGAAGGCCAGGCCGTCTGGCTCGCCGAACCGGGCCTCGTAGCGCCGCCAGGGCATGAACAATCGCTCGAAGACCTCCACCGGCCCCTTGAACGGACTGTCGTGATTGCCAGGGGCCAGCAGTTGCGGCCTGGGCAGGCGCTCGAACCAGGCGCGGGCGGCGTCGAACTCGACCTGGGCCCCGTCCTTGGTCAGGTCGCCCGCCCCGATAACGAGATCCGGGCGCGCGGCGTGGATGCACTCCACAGCCGCCTCCACCGCCTGCGGATGCTCGCCGCCGAAATGGATGTCGGAAACCTGGACCATCTTGAAGACAGATCCGGACTTGAAGACGGGACCGGTCACGGCGCGTCGTCCCTCAGGGCCAGGGCGCGGAAGGCCTTGGGGCGGAAGCGGATCGAGACGTGGTCGTCCAGCCGCACCGGCTCGCCGTCGAGGATGGCCGGGATCCGCCCGCCGGCCCAGGCCTTGCCCACCCGGCAGCGGCCGACGCTGACCGATGGGTCGTCGCGCCAGGCGCCGGTGACGGTCTTGACCCCCAGGCGGAAGATGTCGAGGGCGTTGGTGGGGTCGAGGGCGGCGGCCTCCAGGGCCCGTTCGTCGGCGGCCAGCGCCGTCGAGACCAGCGGGCACATCAGGGTCAGGGCCTCGGCCTTCTCCTTGGGCCGGCCGTCCAGCACATAGCGCAGGCGGCTGGAGAAGGCCCGGCGTAGGGCGCGCTGGGCCCGCATCAAGGCCAGGTCGGCCCGCCCCTGGCGGGCGGCCTCGCGCGCCTCGGCCCACAGGGCGGGACTGCCCAGAATGGCGGCGACGAAGAACAGGCGCCCCGCCACCTCGCCGCCGGAGATCATCCGCTCCTCGCCATGGGTCAGGCAGGCCTTCAGCGCCTCGGGCCAGGCCCGCTCGCCATAGAGGGCGCGGGGCAGCATGTTCATGGTGCCGCCAGGCAGAGGGGCCACCAGCGGACCGTCGGGGCCGGCCATCTCGGCGGCGGCCCGGGCCGTGCCGTCGCCGGCCAGGACGAACAGCGCGTCGGGCTTTCGCGACAGGGCCTCGGAGAGACAGGACTCCAGCTCGCCCCCGGCCGGCGCATGCACGGTCGCCTCGACGCCATGCTCGGCCAGGATCGCCTCGGCCCTCTCGGGACCGTCCCGTCCAACCGAGCCCGAAGCGGTGTTGGCGACCAGTTCGACGCGCATGCAAACTCCCGTCGGCGCGGCCGAAAGCGGCCCCCATGCGGAGCAAACGGCGGCGCTTGGCCGGGGTTCCCCGATGCGGGGGCCGGAACTTCCGCCGCTCATGCTCCGTTTGAGTGACCGGGACACGCTCGAACGGAGAGCCAAGATGAAGACCACAGTGATCGCCGTGGCGGCCGCCGGCTTGCTGGCCACCGCCTGTACGGCCACCGGCAACACCGAACGCAACGCCGCCGGCGGCGCGGCTCTCGGCGCCCTCGCCGGCGCCGTGATCGGCAACAATGTCGGCGCGGGCGACGCAGGGACCGGGGCCGCCATCGGCGCAGCCATCGGCGGCACCGCCGGCGCCATCAAGGGCTGCCGCGAGGACGGCGGCTGCGGCGCCACCAACGTGAATCGTCGCCAGTACTATGACGAGCGCGCTGGACGGTATTACTACTACGACTCGCGCAGCGGTCGTTATTTCTGGGAAGACGGCAGCCCCCGCTAAGGCGGCTTCGTCCAAACAGGATTTCGAAGGCGGTCGGCGCGCGTCGGCCGCCTTTGGCATGTCCGAAGCGGCGTAGTTGGGTGCAACAAGAGGGCGACGGATGAGCAAGGCGGGCGTTTGGATCGCTATGGCGGCGATCGGTGTTGCGGCGGCTGGTTGCGCGAGCAGCCCCTGGCCCAAGTCCCGGGCGCAGATCGAGGCCGTTCCGGCCGCCTGCGAGGACTTTTCGGTGTCGATCTATTTCGAGCGCGACTCCGCGGCGGTGACCCGCGAGGCCCGACAGGTGCTGCGCGGCGCCGCCGACCTGGCCAAGGGCTGCACGGCCAAGAACGTCCACGTCGTGGGCCTAGCCGACGCAGTGGGGGCGCCCGACGCCAACCTGGCCTTGTCGGAAAAGCGCGCCGCGGCCGTGACCGGGGCCCTGGCCCGGGTCGGCTTCCGGCAGGTGTCGTTCGAGGTGACCGCGGCGGGCGACGCCGGGGCGACCACCCGCGACGGCGAGGCGCGCCCCCTGCGCCGTCGCGCCGACGTGCGCATCGACCTGGAAGGTCCTACCAAGCCCTAACCCTGAGCCACGCATACGGAAAAAGGCGGGCCGGTGATCCGATCCGCCTTGAGGCTCGACAGAGAAGGGGGTTGCGGAGACGGCAGGCTGGCTGTCGCCAGCCTCAAGTCGGGGGGGCGTCGCCGCCTCCGCAGACATAGAACGACCTCCCCCGATCGGCGTTCCCGACTTTTCGAAAAATTTTTCGCCTGACCGGCGAACCGCGTGGCCAGGCATGCGCAGCGGCCTCGGAACGGCGCCGTGCGCGAAACGTTGTTCTCATGATCCCGCGACATCGCGGGGCGAATGGGGAGCGACGTGATGATCCGCGCCTATCAAGCCGCGCATGGCGGACTGGTCTTCGAAACCCAGCGTCGCCGCAGGCAAGCCCGGAGTTCACGCCTGCTCGCCGTGGTGGCGGTGCTGGGCATGGCGTTGGCGGTCGGGACCGTCCAGCATTTCGCCGCCGCCCAGCTCGACGCCGGCCGCACGGCCCCGGCCGGGTGGAACGACGCGAAATAGGAGGCGCCCATGGCGACCGACATCAACACCGAACATTCGCCGACCCTGAAGGCCACGCCTGCCCGCCAGGGCCGCTGGGGCCGCCACATCTTCTGGGTGCTGGTGATCTCGATCGTGCTGGCCGCCATCGCCCTCTTCGGCAGCTGGGGCATGCGCTCCGGCGAGCTGGCCTCGGTCGAGGGCAACCGGGGCGCCAACACGCCGGCCGAGGCCCAGCAGGGCACGACCGAGCTGGCCTCGCCCAAGCAGGCTCCGCAGGAACAGACCGCGCCGGCCCACTAGCCGCGCGGAACTGAGGGAAGGGCTCGCCAGAAGCCCGATGGAACCGCACCAAAGAGAAGGCCCCGGCGATCGCTCGCCGGGGCCTTCGTCGTTCGGGGGTCCTGTCCAGGCCGTCAGGCGGCCTGGCGGGTCCGGCGCGGGTGGAAGAACAGCGCCTGGCCAATCGCCGCCTTCACCGTTTCCGGCTGGAAGGGCTTGGTGATCAGGAAGGTCGGTTCCGGACGCTCGCCGGTCAGCAGGCGCTCGGGGAAGGCGGTGATGAAGATCACCGGCACGTCCAGACGCGCCAGGATGTCCTTGACCGCATCGATGCCCGACGAGCCGTCGGCCAGCTGGATGTCGGCCAGGACGAGGCCCGGGGTCTTGCGGGCGACGGCGTCGACCGCCTCGCCGCGGGTGGCGGCGATATCGATCACGTCGTGGCCCAGTTCACGCACCAGCGCCTCGATGTCGGCGGCGATGACCGGCTCGTCCTCGATGATCAGCACCTCGGTCGCCAGTTCGGCGTCGATCTCGGCCTGGGCGTCGGCGATCAGCCGCTCGACCTCGCCGAAGTCGCAGTCGAGGATCTGGGCCGCCTCGGTGGGCGTGAAGCCCTCAAGCGCGGTCAGCAGGAACGCCTGGCGAGAGCGCGGGGCGATGCGCAGCAGGCGCTGCGAGGCGTCGTCCGAAATATCGTCCCGGCGGGCTTCGAGCTGGGCGCCCGAGGTCAGCCAGATGGCGTGGAAGACGCGATAGAGCGCCACGCGCGGCGACAGCGCCGCGTCGAGCGAACGCTCGCCGGCGGCCAGCGCCTCCAGCGCTACCCGCACATAGTGGTCGCCGGTCGTCTGGTCCCCGGTCAGGGCGCGGGCGTAGCGGCGAACGTAAGGCAGGTGCGGCGCCAGTCGGGCAAGAAGACTCATGACCCCTCCCGTAGAGTGTCTTCGAAACAAAAAAGGCCTTCTGTCACGGCAAAGCTATGCCGTTCAGTCGAGTGCATAACGTGCCCTGTGCGAGGGCGGTTCCGCACCGATCCGAATTTTGGCAGTCTATGCTCAAGCTTATGGAACCCGATGCGGAATGTGGCGTTGACCTCCAGCATTTACACATTCGGCCGCAGGGGGCGGACGCTGCGCACAACCGGCGTCGAGGACATGATCGAACACGTACCCATGGAAGATCAACGCAAGGGAGCCGCCTCGCTCGACGAGGCGCGGCTTCGGCAGCAGGCCATCGGCGTCAAGCTTCGGCAGATGTTCGACGAGGTGGTCAACGAGCCTGTCCCGGATGAATTCCTCGACATCCTGCGCAAGGCTGACAAGCCTTCGGGAGAGCGTTGAGCATGAGCGAAGCGCAAGTCGGCCGATCGCCCATCGATCCGGCCCGTGACGGGATCTTCAAGAAAGAACTCGTCACCCTCATCCCGCACCTGCGGGCCTTCGCGCGCACCCTGACCGGTGACCCGACGGCCGCGGACGATCTGGCGCAGGACGCCATGATGAAGGCCTGGGACGCACGCGCCAGCTTCCAGCTGGGCACGAACATGAAGGCCTGGACCTTCATGATCCTGCGCAACCAGTTCTACTCGGAGAAGCGTCGCTCCTGGCGCCAGAGCCAGCTCGACCAGGAAGCCGCCGAGCGGACCCTGGTGGCCGTGGACGATCCGGAAGCCCCCGTGGCCCTGGACGAGCTGCGCATGAGCCTGGCCATGCTGCCGCCCGAGCAGCGCGAAGCGCTGATCCTGGTCGGGGCCGGCGGCTTCGCCTACGAGGAAGCGGCCGACATCTGCGGCTGCGCGGTCGGCACGGTGAAGAGCCGCGTCAGCCGGGCGCGCCGCGCCCTGCAGGCCATTCTCGAGTCAGGCGGCTATGACCGCGACGGCGGCGCCGCCGGCGACGCGATGCACGCCATCCTGGCCGATGCGGAGCGCCTGAGCACCCAGCGGTGAAGCGCGTGTACGGCCGCGCGGCGGAAGTCGTCGGCACGATCCGGATCCGGCTTGGCCTGACGCTGGTGGTCTTCCTGCTGCCGGTGCTGATCATCGGCGTGGTGCAGTCCTACCTGGCGTTCCGTTCCGACGGCGACTCCCGGCGGCAGAGCCTCGAGCTCGCCGCCGGCCACAGCGCCGCCACGGCCCGGGCTCGCATCGAGGCGGCCGGCGTGCTGCTCCAGACCCTGGGCCCCGGCTCGGTCGGCCTGGAGTGCGCCCGGCGGCTTGACGCAGTGAAGTCGCGCCTGCCCGGCTACGCCAACCTGATCCGCTTCGATGCCTATGGCCGCGTGGCCTGCGCCGCCGGCACCACGCCGCGCGACCCCGAGCGCGCGCAACGCCCCTGGTTCCTCGACCTGGCGGCGGGCGCCCACCTGGCGGTCGCGCCGGCGCCGGGCGCCGTCTATGCGGGCGAGCCTTCGGTGCTGACGGCCGTCCGCGCCGAGGACGGCGCCGGCGTGTTCGACGGGGCCATGGCCGCCGTCCTGACCCTGTCGAGCCTCAAGCCCCAGACCGCCAATCGCTTCCTGCCCGACGGCGCCGAGATCGGCCTGGCCGACGCGCGCGGCGCGATCTTCTCGGCCACAGATCCCAACGCCTTCGGCCCTTCGAACACGCACCTGCGCGAAGAGAGCCAGGCGGGCCAGAAAACGATCCTGTGGTCGGGCAAGGACACGCAGGGACGCCACCGCCTGTTCTCGGCCGCCCCGCTCGTCGAGGACGACGTCTTCGTGGTGCTGTCGGCGCCCGCTCCCGGCCTGATCTCGTGGGCGACCCTCAGCCCGATCTCGCGACTGCTGCTGCCGTTGCTGGCCTTCGCCCTGGCCCTCGCAGGCGTCTTCTGGACCACCGAGCGCGAGGTGATCCGCTGGATCGTCTATCTGCGCCGGGTGGCGGCGATCTACGCCAAGGGCCGCTTCACCGTCCGCCCGGTCCAGGCCTCTGAGCGCGCCCCGCCGGAAATCCGCGAACTGGCCAAGACCCTCGACGACATGGCCGCCGGCATCGTCCAGCGCGACGCCTCGCTGCGCGACAGCCTGGCCGAGAAGGACTCGCTGATGCGCGAGATCCATCATCGGGTGAAGAACAACCTGCAGATCATCACCTCGCTGCTGAACATGCAGCAGCGCGCCCTGACCGATCCGGCGGCGCGCACGGCGATGAACGACACCCGCCAGCGGATCACCGCCCTGGCCCAGATCTATCGCGCCCTCTACCAGGGCCCCGACCTCAAGCGCGTCGACCTGCGTCCGTTCCTCGAGGAGCTGACCGCCCTGCTGCTGGCCGGCGACATCAACGGCCAGGGCACCGTGCGCACCGAGGTCCACGCCGACCCCCTGGTCATCGATCCGGACCGCCTGGCGCCGCTGGCGCTGTTCGCCGTCGAGGCCATCACCAACGCCCAGAAGCACGCCCTCTCGGAGCGGGGCGGCGTGCTGACCGTCGACTTCTTCGTGCGCGGGGAAGAGGCAGAGCTGGCCATCGGCGACGATGGTCCCGGCGCCCCGGCCGGCCCCGGCGAGGGCGTGGGCCGCACCCTGATGACCGCCTTCGCCCGCCAGCTGCGCGGCCAGGTGAAGTTCGACGCCAGCCCGATGGGCGGCCTCCTCGTGCGGCTGGTGTTTCCGACGCCCCAGGCCCTGCCGCCGCCCCAGCATCAGGCCGGAACCTAGACCGGCGGGCCACGTTTGCTCTGGGCAATCTCAAGCGCCCGTCAGGGCCAGCACCGGAGAACTCTCATGCGCAAGTTCGTCATCCTGGCCGCCCTCGCCGCCAGCCTCAGCGTCGCCGCCTGCAACACCGTCGAAGGCGCCGGCAAGGACGTCTCCTCGGCCGGCCAGGCCGTCAGCGACACCGCTCGCGACGCTAAGAACTAAACCGGATCTTCCGGTCCCAGACCGAAGGACCCGCCTCCATCGGGGGCGGGTCTTTTGCTGTCCAGGATCGCCCTGTTGCGCTCATGGCGCCGAACCGGCGCCGGCGCGTCTCGGATGCGCATCAAGCGTTGCGGCGCTGACAAGAACGCCCTGCTTTTCCTGTCGGCGGCGAGATAAGCCGGACAACCGGGCCGCCGATCCTGGCGGCCATGACGATCCCGGTCGCCCATCCCGATCCCGCCCAGCCCCCGGTCTTCGTGCACAGCGGCTGGCGCTGCTCGAGCACCTATGTCTGGAGCCGCTTTCGCGCCCTGCCGGGCGTGCGGGCCTATTACGAGCCCTGGCACGAGCAGCTGGCGACGCTGACGCCAGAGCGCATCGCCCGCGAGACACCGCGCGCCAGCGGCCTGCGCCATCCCGGGGACGACGTTCCCTATCTCGCCGAATTCGCCGGCCTGCTGGCGCCCGGCGGCGGCGTCGCCGGCTACCAGGCGCGCTTCGCCCTCGACGACTATTTCCTGCCCGCCGGCCAGCAGGACGCCGCCCAGACCGCCTATGTCGCCGGACTGGTCGGCGACGCCCAAAGCGACGGACAGAGGCCTGTTCTGGCCTGCTGCCGGACCCTGGGCCGCATCGACTGGCTGCGCCGACGGTTCGGCGGTTTCCACGTGGTGCTGATCCGCGACCCGTTGCAGCAGTGGCTGTCGTTCCACTCGCTGCGCAAGCGGCCTCGCCCGACCTATTTCGAACTCTGCCAGTACGTCCTGCTGTCGGAAGCGGCCGAGGCCGGACCGTTGGCGCGGCGGCTGGGCTTGCCCACGCCCAGGGGCGGCGCGCTCGTCCAGCGCATCTCCGCCGTCCGCCGGCGGCTGAAGCGGGCGCCGGCGCGGACCTCGTTCACCGCGTTCCTAGCGGTATACCTGCTGTCCTACCTGAAGGCCCTGCCGCAGGCCGACCTGGTCATCGACGTCGACCGCCTGGGCCAGGACGCCGATTACGCCGCCCAGATCACCGAAGCGCTGCGGGCCGGCTGCGGCCTGGCGCCCGACTTCTCCGACTGCCGCACGCCGGCCGCCCACGCCGCGGTTCCGGCCGCGCCCTACCGGCGGATCTCGCGACAGGTGATCGACGCCCTCGACGCGCGCGCGGCCCTGGCCGCGCCGGGTCCGGCCGCCCTGCTGTTCGCCAAGCTGTCGAAGGCCATGGCGGACGCGCCCGAGCCGCCCGCGTCGATGCGGCGACGCCTGGCCGGCTGGATCTCGGAAACGATGGAAACCCTGGTCCCGCGCCGTCGGCGCCGGGCGAGGATCTAAGCGGCCGCGGCGCGGAAGGCCGGATCCCGGGCGAACAGGCCTGGGCGTCCCGGCAGCGGGTGCAGGGCGTCGGTGACGCCCGCCAGGCTCTCGGTCTCGCCCAGCACCAGCAGGCCGTCCTCGGTCAGGCGGGCGGCCATGCTCTCGATCACCCGCGCGCGCACCGACGGGTCGAGGCCCGGCAGCACGTTGCGCAGCACAATCAGGTCGAAGACCCCCATGGCCGACAGGTCGGAAACCAGGTTGATCCGCCGCCAGCGCACCGCCTGGCGGATGCGCGGCGAGATCGCCCATGTCTCGTCCTGGTTCTCGAAATGCTTGATCAGCAGCCGGATCGGCAGGCCGCGCTGCACCTCGAACTGGGTGTAGAGGCCGCTCTGGGCCTTCTCCAGGCAGCGTTCGGACAGGTCGGAGGCGAAGAACTCGAAGCGCACGCCCGGCTCCAGGCCCCGCGCCTCGTCGGCGGCGATGGCCAGGGAATAGATCTCCTGGCCGGTCGAGCAGGCCGCGCTCCACACCCGCACCGAACCGTCCTTGCGGCGGCGCGACAGCTCCGGCATCGCCACGTCGCGCAGGAAGGCGAAGGTGGCGCGATCGCGGAAGAAGGCGGTCTCGTTGACCGTCAGAGCCTCGACCACCGCCCAGATCAGCCGCTCCTCGCGCTTGGCGCGCAGGGCCGCCATAAGGGCGTCGATCGACGCATAGCCTTCGCGCCGGGCCAGCGGCGACAGGCGGCTCTCGACGACATAGTGCTTGTCGGTCTCGACCTTGATGCCGGCGCGGGCGCGGCCCAGGGCCGCCAGCAGATCCATGTCCTCGGGGGTCATAGCAGGCCCGCCTCGGCGAACTTGGCGGCGATGATCTCGCCGTCGAAAGGCTTCATGATGTACTCGTCGGCCCCGCTGTCGAGCGCCAGGCGAATGTTGTCGACCCTGTTCTCGACCGTGCAGAACACCACCACCGGCGCGTCGCCGCCCGGCTCCTGGCGCAGGCGCTGCAGGAATTCCAGGCCGTTCATCACCGGCATGTTCCAGTCGAGCAGGACAGCGTCGGGCATGGCCGCGCGACACCAGGCCAGCGCCTCCATGCCGTCGGCGGCCTCGGCGATCTCGAAGCCGATGTCCTCCAACGCACGGCGGGCCACCTTGCGGATCACCCGGCTGTCGTCGACGACGAGGCAGGTCTTCACGGCGCGCTCCAAATCGGCGAGCGCGTCAGGCGAAAGTGTGTGCGGTTTCGCCGACTGACGCGCTCCAAATCCTAGATCGGCAGGATTGGCCGATCCGGGTTAAGGAGCGGTGACGGCGCGCAAAAACGTACGGTTCAGTCGAGCGCCGGCGTCCAGGCGGCGATGCTGACGCGCTCCTCGGCGATCTCGACGCCGATCTGGCCGCCGGCGGCGCGCACCACCGAGAACAGATAGGCCGCCTGCACCCACGGACCGCCCAGGCCCTCGCCCAGCGGTTCGCCCTTGAGGCCGGCCAGAACCTCGGGGCGCAGGCGGGCGCGGGGACCGACCGCGTCGGCGGTGATCGCCGTGCGGCCGTCGGCGACGACGGCGCGCAGCGTCGCCGCGCCGCCGGCCGGCAGGGCGCTGGCGGCGATCTGGGCGATGTTCAGCAAGGCGCGCGAGGCGGCCTTGTTCAGCGGCTGCGGCGCGATGTCCCAGGTCAGGTTCGGGCGCACATGGGCGAAGACGCCCTGCTGGGCCAGCCGCTCCAGCTCGCGCGAGTCGAAGGCTTCGGCCGAGGCCGAGGCGCCGAAGGCCACGCGGGTGAATTGCAGGAGGTCGGCCAGCTTGCGGGCCGAGCTGCTGATCAGGCTCATGGCGTCGTCGCGCATGTCCTGGGCGCTGGGGTCCTCCAGCAGGTCCAGGCCCGAAACGATGGCGCTGGCCGGGCTGATGAAGTCGTGACACAGCCGCGCGGCCACCAGGGCGGCGAAATCCGGGCCGTTGACGTCCAGCGTGACGGCGGGCGCGGGCGAGGCGGGGGCGGCGGTGTCGGTCATGGCGCGATCTTTGGCGTGATTTGGGGCTTTGGCAAACGTCGCCGCGAAATCGGGTTCAACCAGGCCGCGCACAGATCGACGCCGGACGGCGCCGAAAACCGCTCACACTTTGGCGCGCCAGGCACTATCAGGGAGCCGTGATGGATCCGTTTCTCGAACCCGGCGTGCTGGTGCGCCATCCGGGCCAGCCCGACTGGGGCCTTGGCCAGGTGCAGTCCGTGACCGGCCATCGCGTCACCGTGAATTTCGAAGAGGCCGGCAAGCAGACGATCGACGCCCGCGTCGTGAGACTGGTCTTCGTCGGCGACGACCCCCGAGGACAAGCATGAGCTCCGCCCCCCTTCCGGCCGACATCGGACGCGACCTGGCCCGTATCGTCGAGGCCGCCGCCGAGGTGATCCTGCCGTTCTGGCGGACCGAGCTCGACGTCGTGCGCAAGGCAGACGAGAGCCCGGTGACCGAGGCCGACAAGGCCGGCGAGAAGGTGATCCTGGCCCTGCTGGCCGAGCACTACCCCGACATCCCCGCCATCTCCGAGGAACACGCCTGCGAGTACGGCACGCCCGACCAGATCGGCCCGCGCTTCTTCCTGGTCGACCCAGTGGACGGCACCAAGGCCTTCGTGCGCGGCGATCCGAACTACACCGTCAACATCGGCCTGATCGACAACGGCGCGCCGGTCGCCGGCGCCGTCTGCGCCCCCGCCACCGGCGAGGTGTGGTTCACGGCCGACGGCGGCGTCATCAAGCGCGAGGGGCCGGGCGGCGCCGAGACGCCGGTGCGCGCGCGCGCCTGGCCCGAGGGCCAGGCCCTGGCCCTGGTCAGCCACACCATGAAGGAAGACAAGGCCACCGCCCTGGCCGACCAGTACGGCTTCAGCTTGCGCGCGCCGATGGACTCGTCGATCAAGCTGGCCCGCATCGCCGAGGGCGCGGCCGACATCTATCCGCGCCACGGGCCGACCATGGAATGGGACACCGCCGCCGGTCACGCCCTGATCGTCGCCGCCGGCGGCCGCTTTACCACTCCGGAAGGCGAGCCCTTCACCTATGGCAAGGCCGACCAGGGCTTCCGAAACGGCTGGTTCGTCGCCCGCGGCGCCTGATACGCGAACGATACGTTGCATAATGGTCACGGTTGTCGCGTGCAGCGGCGACCGTGCTCCTCCTGCGACTGATTATTATTGCACCCCGGCAATTGCGAAAATAAGAACGCCTCGCAATTTCAGGACAGCGGCCGCGGATCCTCCCCCGCGACCCGAGCTGGGGTCTCTCGACAAGATGCATAAGCCTTCCTCGCCCGCCGCCGGCGTTCGCAGCCAAGCCCGCCGCGCCCTGGGCGCCGCCGCCGTCGCCGGCGTCGCTGGTCTCGCTCTGGCGCCCGCCGCCTTCGCCGCCGACGCCGACGCGCCGGTCGCCACCGCGCCGGGCTCGGCCGACGTGCAGGAAGTCTCCGGCGTCGCCGTCGACGCCCGCAAGGCCACCGACATGCAGTCGGGCAAGTACACCGCCCCGCTGGTCGACACCCCGCGCTCGATCACGGTGATCTCGAGCCAGATCATCGAGCAGACCGCGGCCACCTCGCTGACCGACATCCTGCGCACCTCGCCGGGCATCACCTTCGGCGCCGGTGAAGGCGGCCAGCCGCTGGCCGACCGTCCGTTCATCCGCGGCCAGGCCTCGGGCAACAACATCTTCGTCGACGGCATCCGCGACACCGGCGGCCAGACCCGCGAAGTGTTCAACCTCGAGCAGGTCGAAGTCATCAAGGGTCCGGACTCGGTCTACAGCGGCCGCGGCTCGGGCGGCGGCAGCATCAACCTGTCGACCAAGTCGCCCAAGGCCCGCAATTTCGCCAGCGGCTCGGCCGCCGTCGGCACCGACAACTATCTGCGCGCCACCGCCGACGCCAACTACACCTTCGCCGACAACGCCGCCTTCCGCCTGAACCTGATGGCCACCAAGGGCGACACCCCCGGCCGCGACGCGGTCGGCTTCGAGCGCTGGGGCATCGCCCCGTCGCTGGCCTTCGGTATCGACACCGACACCCAGCTGACCCTCAGCTACTACCACCTGGATACCGACCAGGATCCGGACTACGGCATCCCGCTGACGACCAAGCGCACCTGGGGCGTGGCCGGCACCGACACCCGCACCAAGCCGATCAGCGGCATCCTCGATGTCTCGCGCGACGCCTATTACGGCCTCGACCGTGACTTCATGAAGACCAAGGCCGACATCGGCACCCTGGCGATCCGCCACAAGATCAGCGACAGCCTGTCGGTCCGTCAGGCCATCCGCTACTCCAAGACGGTCAACGACTACGTCGTCACCAACCCGGGCGACGGCGGCGCCGCCCAGTTCGTGGCCGGCGAATGGTGGATGAAGCGGGGCACCAAGTCGCGCCTGAACCCGACCACCACGATCGCCGCCGTCACCGACATCAGCGGCCAGTTCAACCTCGGCTCGCTGAAGAACAGCTTCAACGCCGGCGTCGAGCTGTCGCGTGAGAAGAACGAGAACTCCAGCTACCTGATCTACACCACCAACGGCTCGGCCTGCCCGACCGGCTTCACCAACAACGTAACCACCGCCGGCGTGGGCGACTGCACCCGTCTGTACGCCCCGAACCCGAACGACTCCTGGCAGGGCGTGATCAACAAGGGTCCGGTCTCGAACTCGGTCACCAAGTCGGCGGCGATCTACGCCTTCGACACCGTGACCATCACCGAGAAGCTGCTGCTGAATGTCGGCGCCCGCTATGACAGCTACGAGACCCGCGGCCTGAACCAGACCGTGGCCGCCAGCAGTAACGGCGTGGCCACCTCGATCACCCTGCTGCAACTGCCCAAGGCCAGCTGGGACTTCTTCAACTACCAGGTCGGCCTGAACTACAAGCCGACCCAGTCGAGCAGCATCTACGCCTCGTACGCCACCTCCTCGACGCCGCCGACCATCCAGGGCGGCGACCAGAACACGGCGGCCACCGCGGCCCAGGAAGTGCTGGATCCGGAAGACACCACCAGCATCGAGCTCGGCGCGAAGTGGAACCTGTTCGGCGACCAGCTGGCGCTGTCGGGCGCGGTCTTCAAGACCGAGCGCAAGAACGCCCTGATCCTCGTCGCCCAGAACAAGTCCGAGCAGGTCGGCGAGACCCAGGTGAAGGGCCTCGAACTGGGCATCTCCGGCAAGATCACGCCCAAGTGGCAGGTCTTCGGCGGCTACACCTACATGGACAGCGAACTGGTTCGCGGCGCCGTGACCGTCGTCAACGCCAACACCGGCGAGACGGCGATCAACGTCAACACCGGCGACCCGCTGGCCAACACGCCCAAGAACACCTTCAGCCTGTTCACGACCTACCGCGTGCTGCGTCCGCTGACGATCGGCGGCGGCGCCTACTACGTGTCGAAGACCTTCGGCGGCAACCAGGGCGGCGCCGGCGGCGGTACGAACCGCATCTACATCCCGTCCTACACCCGCTACGACGCCTTCGCCTCGTATCAGGTCAACGACAAGGTCGACCTACAGCTGAACGTCCAGAACCTGACGGACGAACGCTACATCCTGCGCACCAACGGCGTACACCACGCCGACCCGGCGCCGGCCCGCCAGACCATGCTGACCCTGAACGTCCGCTACTGATCCCATTCGCCTCGGCGAACGATCGACTGAAGACCCCGCCCGGAGCGATCCGGGCGGGTTTTTTGCTTTCGGGCGACGGCCGACGCGATTTTCCCCCCGCGTGACGCGACCCCCGCGAGAAATCTCGCGCGCAACGCGCCGACGCCAACCTTAAGTTTACCCTTGGGCGTGACAATCCGCCTCACCTTCCGCCGGGAGCTGGGATGTCCTCGCCGCGCTCGCCAGACACGCCGCCCGCGCCTCTGAGCCAGGCCGAGAGCGCGCAGTGGTTCTTCGAGAACGCCCACGACCTGTTCGCGGTCGTGGCCGAAGGGCGTTTCGCCACCGTCAATCCCGCCTGGACCCGCCTGACGGGCTGGACCGCCGCCGATCTGATCGGCCAGCCGCCCCTAAAGTTCGTCGATCCCGCCGACCACCAGGCGCTGCTGGAATCGGGCAAGGTGATCCAGGGCATGGGCGGGGCGGTGTTCCGCGTCCGCATGATCTGCAAGGACGACCGCCGCATCTGGCTCGAGGCCCACGCGCGTCTGGGTCCCGCCGGCGAGATCGTCGGCACCCTGCGCGACGTCTCTGCCGAGGTCGCCCGCAAGGCCGAACAGGCCGTTTCCCGCCGCACCCGCGAGATGCTGGCCTCGGCCGCCGGGGTCGGCGTCTGGAGCTTCGATCCCATCGCCGACCGCATCGAATGGTCGAGCGACATTCTCAGCCTGACCGGCCTGCGCCCCGAGGAAGTGTCGACCCCCGAGGCCTTCTACGCCCGGCTCGACGAGCCCGAGCGCGGCCGCGTGCGCGCCACCTTCGCCCGCGCCGTGCGCACCGGCCAGGGCGGCACGATCGAGCACCACATGCGCGGGGCCACCGGCCAGAAGTTCGCCTTCCGCGCCACCTTCCAGACCGAGCCGCGGCCCGGCGGCCTGTTCGCCCTGCGCGGCATCTCGCAGAACATCACCGACGTCGCCCGCGATCGCGACCTGGCCCGCTGGGGCGAGGAGAAGGCCCGCAAGCTGGTCGAGGGCGCGCCCTTCGCCGTGGCCCTCTACGACCGCGAACTGCGCCTGACCGTGGTCAGCCCGCGCTTCCTCGACATCTTCCAGGCCACCGAGGCCGAGGTTATCGGCAAGTCGCTGCACGAACTGACCTACGGCGTGCGCAAGCGCTTCGTCGCCGCCGTCGAGCGGGCCCTGACCGGCCATACGGTCGTCCGCCGCGAGGACAGCCTGACCGACGGCCACGGCCGCGAGCATCGCCTGCGCTGGGAGGCCCGGCCCTGGCGCGACGCCACCGGCGCCATCGCCGGCGTCATCACCTACATGGACGACGTCACCGCCCTGACCGAGGCCCGCCGCGAGGCCCGCGCCAACGCCCGGCGGCTGAAGACCGCCCTGGGCGCGGCCCAGGCCGGGGTCTACGAGATCGACCACGCCGAAAGGACCTTCTGGGGCTCGCCGGAGTTCCACCGCATCCTGGGCCAGCGCATCACCTTCGACGACGTGCGCCAGGCGATCTGGCCGATGATCCGCTCCGAAGACGTGGCCGCCGTCTACGCCGCCGGCGCCGTCGGTCGCTGGGGCGAGCGAGCCTTCGACGCCCGGGTGGTGCGCCCCAACGGCGAGGAGCGCTGGATCCGCCTGTTCCACGAGATCCGCCGCGACGCCTCCGGCCGGGTCAGCAAGGCCTACGGCCTGGTGCTCGACATCGACGAACAGAAGCGCGCCGAGTTGGCCCTGGTGGAGGCCGAGCGCGCCGCCCAGGCCGCCAACGAGGCCAAGGCCCAGTTCCTGGCCAATATGAGCCACGAGATCCGCACGCCGATGAACGGGGTGCTGGGGGTCATCCACCTGCTCAAGCGCCAGGGCCTGTCGGCCGAGGCCGACCACCTGCTGGGCGAGGCCCTGGCCTGCGGGCGCATGCTGTCGACCCTGCTGGACGACATCATCGACTTCTCGCGCATCGAGGCCGGACGCCTGGACGTCGCTCCCGAGCCCATCGACCCGGCCGACCTGGCGCACAGCGTCGCGCGCCTGCTGCGCGCCCAGGCCGAGCACAAGGGCCTGGCCCTGGTGGTCGACGCGCCCGACCACGGCGTCGTGCTGGCCGACCCCACCCGCCTGCGCCAGGCCCTGTTCAACCTGGTGGGCAACGCCGTGAAGTTCACCCTGTCGGGCTCGGTGTCGCTGCGCCTGCGCCGGACGGAGGAAGACAGGCTGGTGTTCGAGGTTTCCGACACCGGCGTGGGCATTCCGCAGGAAGCCCAGCAGCGCCTGTTCCAGCGCTTCCAGCAAGCCGACGCCAGCACCACCCGACGGTTCGGCGGCTCGGGCCTGGGCCTGGCCATCACCCGGCGCCTGGCCCAGATGATGGGCGGCGAGGTCGAGTTCAGCTCGGTCGAAGGCGAGGGCTCGACCTTCAGCCTGTCGATCAGCGCCCCGCCGGTGCAGACCGCGCCGCGCGACGAGGCCGCCGGCGACAAGATGCTGGAGGGCCTCAAGGTCCTGGTGGTCGAGGACAACCCCACCAACCGCATGGTCGCCCGCCGAATCCTGGAGATGCTGGGCGCCGACGTCGAGACGGCCGAGGACGGCCTGTCGGGGGTCGAGGCGGCGATGCGCGGCTTCGACCTGATCCTAATGGACGTGCAGATGCCCGGCGTCGACGGCCTGGAGGCCGCCCGCCGCATCCGCGCCCTGCCCGGCCCGATCGGCGCCACCCCGATCGTGGCCCTCACCGCCAACGTCCTGGCCCACCAGCGCGCCACCTACCTGGCCGCCGGCATGAACGGCGTGGCGGCCAAGCCGATCTCGCCCACCGCCCTGCTGGCCGAGATCGTCCGGGTGGCCGAGGCCGCCGGCGCCGCCGAGACCGCCGCCGCCTGACGAGCCCGCAATCGGCGCCCTTTTCAGAGAGCGGCGTTACGGGCTAATCCTCCTGGCGATTAGGGGGATCCGCATGACGGACACGACAGCCGGCGCCGATCAGAAGAAGGGCGCCTCGATGCGCACCGTGGTGGCGGCCTCGTCGGCCGGCACGGCCTTCGAGTGGTACGACTTCTTCATCTTCGGCAGCCTGGCCCAGGTCATTTCCAAGACCTTCTTCACCGGCCTGTCCGACACCGCCGGCTACATCGCCGCCCTGGCCCTGTTCGGGGTCGGCTTCGCCTTCCGGCCGCTGGGCGCCCTGGTGTTCGGCAAGATCGGCGACCAGGCCGGCCGCAAGGGCGCGTTCCTGGCCACGGTGCTGTTGATGGGCGGCACCACCTTCGCCATCGCCCTCCTGCCCACCTTCCAGCAGGCGGGGATCATCGCGCCGATCCTGCTGATCATCCTGCGGTGCGTGCAGGGCTTCGCCCTGGGCGGCGAGTACGGCGGGGCGGCGATCTACGTGGCCGAGCACTCGCCGCCGGGCCAGCGCGGTCGGGCGACCTCGTGGGTGCAGAGCTCGGCGTCGCTGGGCCTGTTCGCGGCGCTGCTCGTCATCCTGGCGACCCGCTGGCTGCTGGGCGCCCTGGTGGGTCCGGAGGCCTTCGACGCCTGGGGCTGGCGGATCCCCTTCGCCGTCTCGATCGGCCTCTTGGCGGTCTCGGTCTGGATGCGACTGAAGCTCAGCGAAAGCCCGACCTTCGCCAAGATGAAGGAGGAGGGCGCGGCGTCCAAGGCGCCCTATGCCGAGGCCTTCGGCCAGTGGAAGAACCTCAAGCTGGTGCTGCTGGCCTTCTTCGCCGTCATGTCGGCGCAAGGCGCGGTCTGGTACACCACCTTCTTCTACATCCAGACCTTCATGGAGAAGTTCCTCAAGGTCGCCCCCGGCACGATCAACGCCCTGATGATGGCGGCCGCGGCGGTCAGCGCGGTGCTCTACGTCGTGTTCGGGGCCCTGTCGGACAGGATCGGCCGCAAGCCGGTGATGCTGGGCGGCATGACCCTGGTCCTAATCTTCTACTTTCCCGGCTTCCACTTGCTGGAAAAGGCCGCCAACCCGGCCCTCGCCGAAGCCTCGGCAAGGGCGCCGGTCAGCGTCACCGCCGACCCGGCCGACTGCGCCTTGCAGTTCGACCCCATCGGCAAGGCCGCCTTCGTCTCGTCCTGCGACATCGCCAAGAGCGCCCTGGCCAATGCGGGCGTCTCCTACGACAACCACGCCGGTCCGGCCGGCTCGCCCGCCATCGTCCAGATCGGCGAGACCCGCATCGTCTCCAGGAGCGCCACGGGCCTGCCGCCCGCCGAGGCCAAGGCCGTGAAGACCGCCGGCGAGGCCGCCATCAAGGCGGCGCTGGCCAAGGCCGGCTATCCGACCGCCGCCGATCCTGCCCGCATGAACCTGCTGGGCGTGTTCGGCGTGCTGCTGGTGTTCGTGATCGGGGCCACGGCCCTCTACGGGCCGCTGGCCGCGGCCCTGGTCGAGCTCTTCCCCACGCGGGTGCGCTACACGGCCCTGTCGCTGCCCTACCACATCGGCACGGGATGGATCGGCGGCTTCGTGCCGTTCAGCGCCTTCGCCATCGTGGCGGCGGTAGGGGATATCTACGCCGGGCTCTGGTACCCGGTGCTCTTCACCCTGATCAGCGTGCTGGTGACGGCGTTCCTGCTGCCCGAGACGAAGGACAGGTCGCTGGACTAACCCTCCCCCTGAAGGGGGAGGCGTCGGCGAAGCCGACGGAGGGGAATGTGAATGCTGAACCAGCAGCCCCCTCGACCTCAGCAGAAACTTCCCCGCCGACCCTGCTGGCCACCTCCCCCTTCGGGGGGGAGGATCTGGGTCAATGATCCGCCGCTCTCGCCAGCTTCCACCTGATCTTGGCGCCCTTCTCGGCGCGGACCTGGCTCTTCAGCACGATCACCCCGGCCTGGCGGGCGTGACCGTGGTCGAAGTGCGGAGCGGCCAGGACGGCGACGTCGGGCGCGTCGTTTCGCAGCCACCAGCCGACATTGGACGGCCCCTTGATCAACACGCTCTTGCCGTCGCGCGCCAGCGAGGCGCGGGCGTTGGGGTGCAGGTGGAAGCTGATCTTGAACGGGTGGTAGCGGCGCGGGCCGTCAAGCTTGGCCTCGGCCATCGGGATCAGGCTGTCCTCGCCGCGTAGTTCGTCGGCGGCCAGATCCAGGAACAGGCGACGGGCGTGCTTGAGGCCCAGCCGTCGCCAGCCGTCGTGGACGATGTCGAGCCAGACGCCCTGCTCGCCGTCATGGCGGCGGGATTCGACGCTGGCGGCCCCGTCGACCAGCCAGGGGCCCAGCGCAGCCGCACGGAAGCCTGACAGCGGCCGCCCGGCAGACCCCTCGCCCACCGACACCGTCGAGGCCGCGTCGGACAGGCGGAAGGCCTGGGCGTTGGCCGCCTCGGGACTCCAGCCGCTGGAGGTGATCAGCCGGTCCTTGCCGCAGACGATCTCCAGCGCCGCCGGCTGGGCGCAGGCCGCCCGGCTGAGCGCGCCGATCGGCGGCGCGCCGGCGTCGGCCAGCACCTGGATCGTGCCGCCCTGCATCTTCTGGAAGCCGGCGTGCGGCATGTCCATCGGCGGACGGGGGCCGTGATCGTCATGGGCCAGGGCGGCGGCGATACGGGTCGGCTCGACGGTCTCGCCGCCGTGGAAGGCCGCCAGCTTGCCGTCGGCCAGGGTGAAGAAGCGCAGGCCCGACGACAGCCGATCGATGGCCCGGCTGACCCCTTCGGGCGTCGGCCGGCCGCGCTGGCCCAGGGCGTCGTCGAGGGTCAGCAGGTCGAACAAGAGCTCCAGACCGGCCTCGGGCGAACGCGAGGCGTGGCCGCCGTCGGCCAGCACGATGGCGTCGATCTCGCGGGTGACGCGGCGCAGGCCCTCGGCCATCAGCCGGTCGGCGGCCTTGCCCACCAGCGCCGCGCCGGCCACGGCGACCACGGTCGCCCTTTCCAGGGCGCGGTCGGGAGCGTCGGAGGCCTTCATCAGCTGGCGGGCGCCGCGGGCGATGTCCAGCGCCAGGGCGGCGCTCTCGGCGTCGGAGGCGCCCGGCGACAGGGTCTTGGCGGCGCAGGCCAGGTGGAACGTGCGGCGCTCCAGGCACTCGCCCGACCACGAGAAGCCGTTCCAGGTTCCGAACACCCGCCGCCAGTCCTGGATCAGGCGCAGGGCCCGGCGCGCGCCCTCGGGGCCATGCACCAGCAGGCCCGGCAGCCAATCGAAGCGGTGCAGCGCCACGGCGAAGGCGCGCGAGGGGCTGGGGGTGTCGAAGGGGTCGCCCTCGGCGCCGACCTTCAGGCTCTCTTCGTGCAGGGTCAGCACGCCGTCCAGCAGCTGGCGGCCGCGCTGGGCGTCGACGGGACGAGGGTCGTGCGGCCGGCCCGACAGGCCCACGGGGCGCGGGTTCGAGATCACGGCGCGGTGTGGCGGCGAGCCGAACCACTCGCGCTCGACGGCCGCGCGGGCCGAGGCGGCGATCGACCGCGACAACACGACTCCGCGCCGCAGGGGACGCCCGGCGGGCCTGGAGGCGGAGGGCGAGGCGGGCGCGCCGTTCATGCGGTGGCGTCAGTCCCCTTTGAGCGCGCGGATGTTGGCGACGTAGGCGTCCGGGCCGCCCTTGAACACCGCCGAGCCGGCCACCAGGGCCGTGGCGCCGGCGGCCACGCATTGCGGCGCGGTGACCGGAGTCACGCCGCCGTCGACTTCCAGGATGATGTCCAACCCTTGCGCGTCGATCAGCTTGCGCAGGGCTTCCACCTTGCGCAGTTGGCCCGGAATGAAGCTCTGGCCGCCGAAGCCGGGGTTCACCGACATGACCAGCACCAGGTCGACGTCCTCGAGGATCCATTCGACATGGTCGAGGCTGGTCGAGGGGTTGAACACCACCCCGGCCTTGGCGCCCAGCTGGCGGATGCGCTTGAGCGAGCGGTGCAGGTGCGGGCCGGCTTCCGGGTGGATGCTGATGATGTCGGCCCCGGCCTCGCGGAAGGCTTCCAGATAGGGATCGGCCGGGCTGATCATCAGGTGCACGTCGAACGGGATCTTGGCGTGCGGCCGGATCGCCCGAACGATATCGGGACCGAGCGTGATGTTCGGCACGAAATGGCCGTCCATGACATCGACATGCACCCAGTCGGCGCCGGCCGCCTCGATGGCGGCCACTTCGGCGCCCAACTTGGCGAAGTCGGAGGCGAGGATCGACGGGGCGATGATCGGCGCGGTCATAGTATCCCTGAATTACCGGTCAAAGGCTCAAGCTACAAGCGAGTGAAAGCCAGGTTTGGCTCCCGCGCTCTACTTCGCCTTCACGAAACGGGCCACGAAGAAGCCGTCCTGGCCGCCCTCGCGGTGATGGGGCAGCAGGCGCAGCGTCCCGCGAGCGGTCAGGCTGGCCTCCGGGGCGCCGCCCTCGCCGGCCGCGATCGGGGCCAGCGAGACGTCCGGATGGCGCGCGAGGAAGGCCTCGACCTGGGCCTCGCCCTCCTCCGGCTCCAGCGAGCAGACGCAGTAGACGAGGCGGCCGCCGGGCGCGGTGCGCTTGGCCGCGCTGTCCAGTAGGGCCGACTGCACGGTCGCCAGGCTGGCCACGTCGCCCGGGCGCGCAGCCCACAGCACGTCGGGGTGACGGCGGAAGGTGCCGGTGGCCGAGCACGGCGCGTCCAGCAGCACGGCGTCGAAGGTGCGCTCGTCGGCCCACGTCGAGGCGTCGGCGGCCACGACCTCGGCGTCCAGGCCCATGCGAGCGAGGTTCTCGCCCACGCGCTTGAGGCGGGCGGCCGAACGGTCGACGGCCACGACCCTGGCGCCGGCGGCGGCCAGCTGCAGGGTCTTGCCGCCCGGGGCGGCGCAGAGGTCGACGGCGGTCTCGCCCGGCCTCACGTCCAGCAGGCGCGCTGGGATGGCGGCGGCGGCGTCCTGCACCCACCAGGAGCCGGCCTCGAACTCGGGCCAGCCGGCGACATCGCCGCGACGGCGGGTGCGCAGGGTGTCGCCCGGCAGCACCTCGGCTTCCATGGCCTCGGCCAGCGCCGCCAGGTCGGTCCCGGGCTTCACGGAAAGGTCGGTGGCCGGCTCCTCGGCCACGACGGCGGCCAGGGCCCGGGCGTCGTCCTGGCCCCAGGCGGCGGTCCAGCGGGCGAACAGCCACGGCGGCACCAGGGCGGCGGGATCGTCGGCCGGCGCGCCATCACGCAGCAGGCCGCGCAGCACGGCGTTGACCAGGCCCTTGAACGGACGGCTGGCCTTGTTGGCGCCGGCCAGCTCGACGCTGGTGGCCACGGCCGCGAAGGCGGGCACGTCGAGGAAGAAGGCCTGGGTCGCGCCCAGGCGCAGCAGATTGCGCACGCGCGGCGGCGGCTCCTTGCTGAGCTTGGCGGCCAGGGCCCGGTCGACGGGCCCCAGGCGGCGCAGGGCGGCCATGGCGAGGGCGCGCGCGAAGGCGCGCTCACGCGGCTCCAGGGCGCGGAACGCGTTGGTCGTCGCGGCCTCGTCGAGGCCGCCGCGGCGCGAAAGAGCCGCGTCGAGTAGGGCGAGGGCCGCTTCCCGAGCGGGAAGGCCGTCGTTAAGTTCCTGAGTCACCGCCCCGCCGTGCCCCGCAATGCGCCAAAGCGCAAGCCCCTAGAGCCTTTTAGCTTCAGGCGAAATCGCCTGAAGCGTTCAAAAAGGCTCTATTTTCTGGGAGCGAGAGCGCGTCAGGCGGCGAAACCGCCTGCACTTTCGCCTGACGCGCTCTTGGATGCCCCAACGACGCTTGCGTGCTATGAAACACCATGTCCGACGATCTTTCTCCCCCGTTTTCCGAGGTTCAGGACCCTGAACTGGCCCGCCTGGGCGCCGCGCCCGGCAAGGATCTGAGCCCCGCCGCCCGCCGCGCGCTGGAAGAGGCCGCCGCCCGCCGCGAGGCCGAGGCGGCCGGCGCCCTGCCCGCCGAAAAGGGCGGCCGCGACGGCCCCGAGCCCACCCGCTTCGGCGACTGGGAGCGCAAGGGCGTGGCGGTGGATTTCTGAGCCGACGCTCAAGAACCTCCCCCTGTGGGGGAGGTGATCGCGAAGCGATCGGTGGGGGGCGTAACTGCCAGGCCTGCCAGAGTAGCGGCGGCTGAAAACTTCCCCCCGCCGGCCTTCGGCCGCTTCCCACAGGGAGGTTCTTTAGATCACCCCTACGGCTTGCGCGGGGCGGCCGGCTTCTTGGCCGGAGCCTTGGGCGCAGCGGCGGCCTTGGCGGCCGGCGCAGGCTTTTCAGCGGCCGGTACAACCGCGGCCACGGCCGGCTTGGCCAGCAGGTCGCGGATCTCGGTCAGCAGCTTTTCTTCCGGCGTCGGGGCGGCTGGCGCCTCGGGGGCCGGTTCGGCGGCGTCGGCGCGGCGGATCTGGTTGACCAGCTTGACCAGCAGGAACACCACGGCCGCGACGATGAAGAACTGGATCAGGGTGTTGATGAAGGCGCCGTACTGGATCGCGACCTTCTCGATCGCCTCGGTGGCCGGATCCTCGGCCCGCAGCACCCATTCCAGCTTGGAGAAGTCGAGGCCGCCGGTCAGCAGGCCGATCGGGGGCATGATCACCTGATCGACCAGGCTCTTGACGATGCCGTTGAAGGCCGCGCCGATGATGACGCCGACGGCCAGGTCGATGACATTGCCGCGAGCGATGAACTCGCGGAATTCCTTGACGATGCTCATGCGCAAAACCCCTCGTGGCTAACCGGAACGCCGAAAGGCTGAGCCGGTTCGCCTAAAGGGGCAAGAGAGTCGCCCGGCCGACTACTCGGCGTTCAGGCGAGCGCGCAGTTCCTTGCCGCTCTTGAAGAACGGCACGTGCTTGGCGCGGACGTCGACGGTTTCACCCGTGCGCGGGTTGCGACCGGCGCGAGCAGGACGCGAACGCACCGACAGGGCCCCGAAGCCGCGCAGCTCGACGCGGCCGCCGGCTTCCAGCGCGTTGATCATCCGTTCGAGGATGACGCCGACCACGCGCTCGACGTCCTTCTGCGTCAGGTGCGGGTTTTCGTTCGCGAGCCTGGCGATGAGTTCGGACTTGATCATCGATATCCCCTGCGCCGAGGGAGCGGCGCGCCGCGACCTTTGCCCAAGCAGGCCGCAATCTTCAAGGAAAAGGTTGCGAGCCGTTATCTAAAGGCCCTTCGGCGCCCTGACGATCTCCACGTCGTAGGCGGCCTTGCGAATGGCGGCGTTGGCCGCCTCGACCTGGGCGAACGGCAGCTCGCGCGCTTCGCTGCGGCTGACCGTCTCGAAGCGGGCGACGCCGTCGGTCACCTTGGCCGACTTGGTCACGCGGTAGCCGGTGGCGGCGTCCTCGCCGTTGACGCCCTTGACGGTGAAGCCCTCGCCCTTGCCCGGCAGCACCACCTCCATCGTCGTCCGGGCATAGGACGGGTAGCGCAGGACGAAGGGCGCGTCGGCGTTGGGGCCCGGCTCGCGACGCGGGAAGGTCGTTCCGCGGCCCTCGCCCCCGCCCAGCTTCAGCTCGCGCACGCCAAGGTCGTCGTTCAGGCGCCATTCCGGCGTGCTGGTCCCGCTCATCACGACCTTCAGCTCGCCATCCTCGGCCTTCGTCCAGTCGACCGTCTCCAGCGTGATCCAGCTGGAGCTCTTGGAGATGCTCTGCTTGAGGGCGCGCTCGACATCGGCCTTGGGCGCGGTTTCCAGCGATCGGCTGAAGGCCCGGGCCGCGTCGCCGCGCATCAGCATCTCGACCCGCACCGGCGCGGGCTTGTCGAGCCCGGCCGAGGCGTCGATGTGCAGCTTGGTCTCGGTCAGGGCCTGGCCCAGCGGCGGCTGCTCGATCGGCTCCAGGCCCGCGCCCTTGGCGCGCACCGGCAGGGCCCAGCGGAAGCTCGGCGGACGCATCTGATCCAGGCCGCCCTTGTCGCCCGAGCGGGTGCCGTCCAGCCAGTAGCTTTTCCCATCGATGCGGGCGCGCACGATGATGTGGTTGAACTGGCCGGCGGCGGCCACGCGCTCGTCCATGCCGTCTCCGCTGGTGGTCGAGACGATGGCCGGCTCGGCCTCGACGCCCAGGCCGCGCAGCAGGGCCAGCAGCAGCACCGTCTTGCCCTTGCAGTCGCCGAAGCGCCGCGCCCAGGTCTCGTCGGCCGGCGCGGGACGATAGCCGCCGTCGCCCATGCTGAGCGCCAGGTAGCGGGTCTTGTCCTCGACCAGTTGCAGGGCGGCGAAGGTCCGCTCCTTGGGATCCTTGGTCTGGGCGGCGATGCGGGCGATCTCGGCCCGCACCGGCGAATCCGGCGCCAGCTCGGCAGCCTTGTCATAGAGCGGGTACATGCGCCGCGAGATCTCGGCCCAGTCGGCATAGGTCGAGGCCTGCAGCTCGCCCACCCGCAGGAAGCGCAGCGGCGCGCCGGCCGGGGCCTTGGGCGCCTCGGCGCCGGTCAGGTCGACGCTCAGCCGCGTGAAGCCGCCCGCCTTTGCGACGGTCGGCTGCGGAAAGCCGGTCGTGGCCTTCCAGATCACCGGGTTGTCCTGCGGCCACTCGATGCGCACCCGATAACGGCCGATCTTGTCGCCCCAGCCCATGCGCTCGAAGGCCTGGCCCCGGTTGTCGAGCAGCGGCTCGGTGCGGTGGACGGTGTAGGCCCAGTCGACCACGTCGCCGACCTGCAGGTCCTTGATCTGGACGCTGGCGGTCAGGCGGCCGTCGAGCATGGCGCGTTCGAGATTGGTCTCGCGGCGGATGACCAGCACGTCCTTGCCGCCCTGCAGGAGGTCGATGACCTGGTCGCCGCGGCAGATGGCCAGGGTGTGCAGGGTGACGGTCTCGGCGGTCGGGTTCCATGACACCGCGCGCGAGCCCGAGCCCGACAGGCCCTCGGTCTTCACGATGCGCACGACCCGGCGGTTGTAGAAGGTTCCGCCCGAGCGCTCGAGCCGGGTCTGGCTGTCGTCGAGCAGCACCTGGGTGGCGGGGGTCTCGGGTCCGGGCTGAAAAGCGGGGATGGCCGCGACGTCCACCCAGGCCGCGGGCGCGGCGTAGACGGGCTTGTCGGCGGCGGCGGCGTGCCCGGCCCACATGGCGGCCATGGCGGCGGCCGGAAGCACCAGCGCGGAAGACTTGAACATGGGGCGCCCCTGCCAACTACTCAGACAAGCGGGACCATACAATCCCAGGGCGCAGGGCCAAGAGTACGCGCAAAAGAAAAACGGCGGTCGGATTGCTCCGACCGCCGCCTGTCTTCAGCTTAAACCCGTGAGGGAGAAAGCTTAGTCCTTCGTGGCGCGCTCGCGCAGAGCGGCGCCCAGGATGTCGCCCAGCGAAGCGCCGGAGTCCGACGAGCCGAACTGCTCGATGGCTTCCTTTTCTTCGGCCATTTCCAGCGACTTGATCGACAGCGAGACGCGGCGAGCAGCCTTGTCCACGTTGGTGATCTGAGCGTCGACGCGGTCACCCACGGCGAAGCGCTCGGGGCGCTGTTCCTGACGATCGCGCGACAGGTCCGACTTGCGGATGAAGGCGGTCATCGGGGCGTCGTCTTCACCGAAGCGGACTTCGATGCCGCCCGAGGTGACTTCCGTGACGGTGACGGTCACGGTCTGGTTCTTGCGGAAGGTGTCGCCCGACATCGGGTCGCCGGCCAGCTGCTTGATGCCCAGCGAGATGCGTTCCTTCTCGATGTCGACATCGAGAACCTTCGCCTTGACCACGTCGCCCTTCTTGTAGCGAGCCATGGCTTCTTCGCCGGCGACGCTCCAGTCGATGTCCGACAGGTGCACCATGCCGTCGATGTCGTTGTCGAGGCCGACGAACAGACCGAATTCGGTCGCGTTCTTGACTTCGCCTTCGACGGTCGAACCGATCGGGTGAGCCTCGACGAAGGCTTCCCACGGGTTGGCCAGGGCTTGCTTCAGGCCCAGCGAGACGCGGCGCTTGGACGGATCGACGTCCAGGACCACGACGTCGACTTCCTGCGAGGTCGACACGATCTTGCCGGGGTGGACGTTCTTCTTGGTCCACGACATTTCCGACACGTGCACCAGGCCTTCAACGCCGGCTTCCAGCTCCACGAAGGCGCCGTAGTCGGTGATGTTGGTGATGCGGCCGGTGAACTTGGCGCCGACCGGGTACTTGGCTTCCACGCCGTCCCACGGATCCGACTGCAGCTGCTTCATGCCGAGCGAGATGCGCTGGGTGTCCGGGTTGATCTTGACGATCTGGACCTTCACGGTGTCGCCCACGGCGAGCACTTGGCTCGGGTGGTTGACGCGCTTCCAGCTCATGTCGGTGACGTGCAGCAGGCCGTCGATGCCGCCCAGGTCGACGAACGCACCGTAGTCGGTGATGTTCTTGACGACGCCTTCGCGGATTTCACCCTCTTGCAGCTGCGACACCAGTTCGGTGCGCTGCTCGGCGCGGGCTTCTTCCAGGATGGCGCGACGCGAGACGACGATGTTGCCGCGCGGACGGTCCATCTTCAGGATGGCGAAGGGCTGTTCCTTGCCCATCAGCGGGCCGACGTCGCGGACCGGACGGATGTCGACTTGCGAGCCCGGCAGGAAGGCCGAGGCGCCGCCGAGGTCGACGGTGAAGCCACCCTTCACGCGGCCGACGATCGCGCCCATGACGGGTTCGTTCTTGGCGTAGACGCCTTCCAGGCGGGTCCAGGCTTCTTCGCGCTTGGCCTTTTCGCGGCTGATCACCGCTTCGCCCATGGCGTTTTCGAGGCGTTCCAGGAACACTTCGACGGTGTCGCCGACCTTGATGGTCGCCTTGCCGGCTTCGTCGACGCCGAATTCCTTCAGCTGGACGCGGCCTTCGGTCTTCAGACCGACGTCGATGATCGCGAAGTCCTTCTCGATCCCAACGACCTTGCCCTTGACCACGGAGCCTTCCGCGAAGTCGCGGCCGCCCATGGAGTCGTTGAGGAGCGCTTCGAAATCGTCGCGCGTGGGGTTGAAGCTCATATCGTCAGCCATGCTGATCTAAGGTCTCTGGGTTGTGGGAAGCCCTGCGATGAGCGCCGTCGGATGACGGTTCTCGGGATTCCGGGTGAAGTGATTTTTGATGCGATCCGGCGCTTCCAAAGCGGCGGCGAGGCGGGCGTTAGATTAGCCCTTGGAGTTTCCTCACCGGGCGCGCGCCGTCTCGACGATGCGGAGAGCCGCATCGAAGGCCTGGGATATAGTCATTTCCGACGTATCAAGCAAGACAGCGTCCACAGCCTGGGCCATGGGCGCGTCCTTGCGGCCGCCGTCGCGCTCGTCGCGCTTGCGGATATCGGCCAGGATCTCGTCGAAGGTGACGTTCTCGCCCTGTCCGGTCAGCTGTTTCCAGCGGCGGTCGGCCCGCACCTCCGCGCTGGCGGTGACATAGAGCTTGGCCGGCGCCTCGGGGGCGATGACCGTGCCGATGTCGCGCCCGTCGAGCACCGCGCCCGGCTCCTGGGCCGCGAAGGTCCGCTGCAGTTCGAACAAGGCCGCGCGCACGCCCGGATGCACGGCCACGCGGCTAGCGGCCTCGCCGGCCGCGCGGGTGCGCACCTCGGGCTTTTCCAGTTCCGACAGGTCCAGGCCGCGGGCCGAGGCCTCGGCCGCCGCGGCGTCGTCCAGGTCGCCGCCGACGTCCAGCAGGCGCACGCCTACGGCCCTATAGAGCAGGCCGGTGTCGAGCATCGGCAAGCCGTAATGGGCCGCCAGGCGCGAGGCGATGGTGCCCTTGCCCGAGGCTGCGGGGCCGTCGACGGCGATCACGAAACCCATGGATCAGGCCTCGACGATCGAGCCGCCCAGGCCCGTCATCAGCGACACGAAGCCGGGGAAGCTGGTGGCGATCATGCCCGGCTCGTCGATCTCGACGGGCTCCTGCGCGGCCAGGCCCAGGATCAGGTGGCTCATGGCGATGCGGTGATCGCCGTGGGTGATCACCTTGCCGCCGCCCCGCACCGGATGGTTGCCGCCCTTCGTGCCGACCACGGTCATGCCTTCGGGCTCTTCCTCGACCATCACGCCGCAGGCCTGGAGGCCCGCCGCCGTCAGGGCGATGCGGTCGCTTTCCTTGACCCGCATCTCGCCGATGCCGCGCATGACGGTCGGACCGTCGGCGAAGGCGGCGGCGACGGCCAGGATCGGATACTCGTCGATCATCGCCGGCGCCCGCTCGGGCGGCACGACGACGCCCTTCAGCTGCGAATGGCGGGCGGTGATGTCGCCGACGTCCTCGCCGCTCTCGACGCGGACGTTCGAGATGGTCAGGTCCGCGCCCATTTCCTGCAAGGTGGTGAAGAGGCCGGTGCGCAGCACGTTGAGCATCACGCCCTCGACGGTCACTTCCGAGCCGGGGACGATCAGGGCCGCGACCAGCGGGAAGGCGGCCGACGACGGGTCGCCCGGCACCTGCACATGCGTGCCCTTCAGCTTCTGGCCTTCCGGCAGGCGCACATGGCGCACACCGTTCTTGTCCTCGACCAGAACCTCGGCGCCGAAGGCGCGCAGCATGCGCTCGGTGTGGTCGCGGGTGGCTTCCGGCTCGATCACCTCGACGCCGCCCTCGGCGTGCAGACCGGCCAGCAGCACAGCCGACTTCACCTGAGCCGAGGCCATCGGCAGGGTATAGACGAGGCCGCGCAGGGCGCCGCCCTTCAGGGTCAGGGGCAGGCGGCCCTTGTCGCGGCCGAACCAGGTCGCGCCCATGCGGGCCAGCGGATCGAGCACGCGACCCATGGGGCGGCCGCGCAGGCTGGCGTCGCCGGTGAAGGTGGAGCACATGGCGAAGCCTGCCGCCGCGCCCATGATCAACCGCACGCCAGTGCCGGCGTTGCCGCAGTCGATGACGTCCGAGGGTTCGGAAAAGCCGCCCTTGCCCTCGACGCGCCAGCGGCCGACGCCTTCCTTTTCGACGCGCGCGCCGAAGGCCTGCATGGCTCGCGCGGTGGCCAGGACGTCGTCGCCTTCCAGCAGCCCCTCGATGGTGGTCGTGCCGCTCGCCAGAGCGCCCAGGATCATCGAACGGTGCGAAATGGACTTGTCGCCAGGCGCCCGAACCGTACCGCGAAGGGCTCCGCCCGGAGCGCTCTTCAATCCAGCCGTGGTCATGCCGAAACCGGCTCCTTGCAACATAGGTGTTTCGCGAAGGGGTTTGCTTTTGACAGCGGCCTCCCGTCATGGCAAGTCAGCCGCCGCTTTTCCCATCAGGATCAAAGGGTCGCCGCCTTGGCTAATCCCGACTTGGGCGCAAAACAAATCTGCCCCAACTGCCAATCGAAGTTCTACGACCTCAACCGTCGTCCGGCTGTCTGCCCAAAGTGCGGCGAACAGTTCGACCCGGAAGAGGCGTTGAAGTCCCGCCGCGTGCGCGCCCGCGCCATTACGCCGGACTATGACGCCGAGGACGAGAAGGAAGCCCCCGCTCCCAAGGAGCAGGACGGCTACGAGGACGAGGTCGACGAGACCCCGGAAATCGACGAGGCCGCCGAGGCTGACGTCACCGAAGGCGACGACGAGGACGGTGATCCGACCGCCGAACCGTCTCCGGCCGGCGACGACCTGGGCGTCGACTTCGCCGAGGACGAGGATCTGGCCGACGAAGACGGCGATGACGTCCCCTTCCTCGAGGACGAGGACGAAGACGACCTCGGCGACGAGATCGAAGGCCTGCCGGACGGCGAGGACGACGACCGGTAAGACGAATGCGCCGGGGTCGGAGCGATCCGACCCCGGTTTTTCGGGTTCTCCACAGCGTTTCGTCGCACCCTGAAAAAAAGTGCGTCGAGGGGCTTGATCCCGGAAAAACCTCGGCATAGGTTCCGCGCCTCTTCGGGGGACAGCCACTCGGAACCGCCGGAGAGACTAAGGAATTCGACAGGAAGTCTTCGTGATTTCCCAGAGAGCCTTGGGGCTATAGCTCAGCTGGTAGAGCGCTTGAATGGCATTCAAGAGGTCAGCGGTTCGACTCCGCTTAGCTCCACCAAAACGGCCGCTTCCCTAAAGGGAGCGGCCGTTTCCATTTTTGGAACCTGCCGAAGACTTGTCGGAAAACTTGCTCCCCGCCTGACGGAGGGGCTTGATCCCGGAAAGGCCTCGACATAGTTTCCGCCCTCCTCGGGCGACCAACCGGGGAAACCAAGGCTTTGAAGCCTCGGGGCTATAGCTCAGCTGGTAGAGCGCTTGAATGGCATTCAAGAGGTCAGCGGTTCGACTCCGCTTAGCTCCACCAAAACGGCCGCTTCCCTAAAGGGAGCGGCCGTTTCCATTTGGGGACCCTCCCCCTGAACGGGGAGGTGTCGGCGGAGCCGACGGAGGGGGATGTGGCCTGTGGGCCGGCAACCGCCTCGACGCCAGCAATAACTTCCCCCCCCTTTCAGGGGGAGTATCGCTATTCACCGATCAACCCCGCCAGCCGGCGCACGCCCTCCTCGATCTGCTCAGGCGGCAGGAGGGAGTAGCTGAGGCGCAGGGTGTTGGCGGCGGGGGCTTCGGCGAAGAACGGCGCGCCGGGCACGAAGGCGACGCGGGCGTCGACCAGGGCGCGCTCCAGCAGGGCCTTGCCGTCGATGCCTCCCGGCAGGGTCAGCCAGACGAACATGCCGCCCTCCGGCGAGATCCACGACACCCCGGCGGGCATGTGCCGTTCCAGCGCCGCCAGCATCGCCCGCGCCTGGCCGCCATAGACGGCCCGCAGGTTGCCCAGGTGCTGGTCGTAGCCCTCGGATACCACGCGGTGGGCGACCATCTGGTTGATGGTCGAGACATGCAGGTCGCCGCCCTGCTTGAGCAAAACGAGCTTTTCGATCGCCGCCTTGGGGCCGCAGATCCAGCCGATCCGCAGGGCCGGCGACAGAGTCTTCGACAGGGTGCCGCAGAACAGGGTGCGCGCGGCCTCGATCGAGCCGTTGCGGGCGATGTCCAGCGCCAGCAGCGAGGGGATGGCCTCGCCGCCGAAGCGCAGCTCGCGATAGGCGCCGTCCTCGACCAGCGGGAAGTCGAGGCTCTCGGCCAGGTCCAGCAGCGCCTCGCGCTCGGCCAGGGTCAGGCTGACGCCGGTCGGATTGGCGAAGTCGGGGACGAAGTAGCCAAGGCGGGGCTTGCGGGCCTCCACGGCCGCCTGGGCGGCCTTGTCGCCGGTCAGGGCGCCCTCGGGCAGGTCGAGATAGGCCGGCTGGTAGGCGTTGAAAGCCTGCAGCGCGCCCAGATAGGTCGGCCGGGCCACCATGACGGCCGCGCCGGGATCGAGGAACAGCTTGCCCAGCAGGTCGAGCGCCTGCTGCGAGCCGGCGGTCAGCAGCACGTTCTCGGGCTCGCACGGCATGCCGTCGCGGGTCATGCGCTCGGCGATCCAGCGGCGCAGCGGGCCGTGCCCCTCGCTGACGGTGTATTGCAGGGCCTGGGCGGCCTGGGCGCCGTCGCCGAGGATCTCGGCATAGGCCTGGCGGATCGGCCCGGCCGGGAACAGCGCCGGATCAGGAATGCCGCCGGCGAACGACAGGATGTCGGGCTGCTCCAGCAGCTTCAGCAGTTCGCGGATCTCGCTGGCGCGGATGCCAGCCATGCGCGCGGAAAAGCGCGCGGCCCAGTCCTGCGGGGCCAAGTCTTGGGTGTCGATGATCATGAGGTCTTCTTCGTCGAGACTGTCGCGGGGCGGCCCTGGCCGCCGGTCTTCTGAGTTCGACGGCGGCCTGGTCGTCCGTCGCCTGGGCGCAGATAAGCGCCACGCCTGATCCCTAGCGGTCAGGCGCTGCGTACGAGTCCGTTGGTGCCCAGGGAGCGGCGGCGCTGGAAGCGCCGGGTCCCGCGTTCGCTCGCGATCATGGGCGCGACTCTAGCGGCGCGGACGACGGAAGGAAACCCGGCTTTTCCTGAAGGGAGAGGCAGGAACCCTCAGCGCGGGCCGTTGAGGCTGTCGGTCCAGTCTTCGTTCGGGTCGGGCGGGCCGTCGGTGGGCAGGCGCCATTCGCCGCGATAGGAGAAGTCCAGCGTGCCGCACAGCCGGGCCTGGCCGGCGGCCTTGGGATCGTCGCCGAAGGCCTGGATGCGCAGGTCGTGACGCAGGGCGATGCGGCTGAAGCTCAGCCACAGGCGCTTGGAGCCCGGACAGAAGGCGCGGACGTAGATCTTGCCCTGCTCGGCCGTCCCGTTGACCTCGTACAGCGCCGCATCGGCGTCGACGCCGGACATGGCTCCGAGCCCGCCCTTGCCGAGGTCCTTCTGGCTGCCCTTGCGCAGCAGGGCCTGGGCCGGGACGCCGGTGGCCAGCACCTTGATCGGCCGGGCGCCCAACAGGCCCTGCTCGAACAGCACCGTCACCCCCGCCCCCGTCAGCCGCCTGGCGTCGGGCGAGATGGGGTCGTAGGAAAACATCCGCCGCTCGGCCGCGGCCGGGGTCGCCAGGGCGCTCAGCAGCGCCGTGGCGGCGAGCAACAGGGGCGGGCCGGCCCTCATCGCTTGAGCTGCAGGTTCACGGCCTGGGCGTCGAAGCCCGACAGCCGCCAGCTGCCGCCCTCGCGAGTAAAGGTCAGCATGCAGGGGCCGTCCTTCTTGGCCGCGCAGACCCGGCCGTCGCCGACGGGCCGCAGGGCCGAGGCGATGGCGATGCGGCCAGGGATCGGCTTGTCGGGCGTGTAGCCGTAGTAGTTGGCGGCGGCGCGGAACACCTCGGGGCGGATCAGGGCCGCGCCGGCGACATCGGCGGCCGGGCCGGCCAGGGCGATCATCGCCGCCTGCCAGCCGCCCTTCGCGCCCGAGCGGCGGGCTTCATCGACCAGGCGCGCCTCGACCGCGCCGGTCAGGGCCCGGTGGTCGACAAGACTGTCGAAGGTCGCGCGGTCGTTGTTGCGGATCGCCGTCAGCAACGCGTGCACGTCGCCGGCGGCGTCGTAGCGATCAGCGGTGGCGCAGGCGCTCAAGGATGCGGCGATGGCGGTCAGGGCGAGGAGGGCTCGAATGCGCATGGACAACGGCTAGCGCTCAATTCCGGCGAATTCCAGTCGCTCGTGTCGCGGCGGGTCAGCCCAGCCGCGCGGCGAGGTCCTTGCTCCGGGTCTTGGCGGCCGGATCGAGACGGTCGAAGCATGCCCTCAGGAACGCCGTTTCGGCCGCCGGGTCGGCGAAGAAGCGCACCGGCAGGAAGAAGGCCTGCACCGGCCCGATGAACAGCCAGGACTTGTGGCCGGGCGCGATCTGGGAAACCCCGGCCCAGGCCAGGCGGGTCTCATAGTGGGGCCAGACGATCGTCAGGCCAGTCTCGTCGGCGCGGTAGGTGGTCATCGCCTGCATCGGCACGCCGCGGGCCATCCAGGCCTTCGGCGCCATCCGCCCACAAATCTTCCCCCAAAGCAGCACGGCGGGGATCGCCACGACCAGCAGCCCCAGGAGCCCAGTTCCAGGAACCAGCCAATCGGCGAGGGACGACCCAGCCAAAAGGGCGGCCATGTAGACCAGCACCAGCAGCCAGGGCAGGAACCGCCTCGCGCCGAACAGGTGCTTGCGCAGCGGCGCGCAGGCCTTCTGGCTCTCGAAGATCCCGATTTCCCCCGCGACTTCCATCGACACACACCCCAAAACGCAAGAAAGGCGCGAACCGGAGTTCGCGCCTTCCTCTAAGCTGAGTTCAGGTCAAACGCCTAGTCCAGCTGGCGCTTGATCTCCTCGACGGTGAAGCACTCGATGGTGTCGCCGACCTTGATGTCCTGGAAGCCCGCGAACATCATGCCGCACTCCTGACCGACGGGGACCTCGTTGACCTCGTCCTTGAAGCGCTTGAGCGTCTGCAGGGTGCCCAGTTCGAGCACGACGATGTCCTGACGGATGATCCGGACCTTCGCGCCCTTGCGGACCACGCCTTCGGTGACCTTACAACCCGCGACCTTGCCGATCTTGGTGATGTCGAAGGCCTGCAGGACTTCGGCGTTACCGAGGAAGGTTTCGCGCTGGATCGGGGCCAGCATGCCCGAGAGCACGCCTTTGATGTCGTCCAGCAGGTCGTAGATGATCGCGTAGTAGCGGATCTCGACGCCTTCGCGTTCGGCCAGGGCTCGCGCCTGGGCCGAGGCCCGGACGTTGAAGCCGATGACCGGCGCGCCGGCGCCCTTGGCCAGCATGACGTCGCTTTCGCTGATCGCGCCGGCGCCCGACAGGATGATCCGCGCGCGGACCTCGTCGGTGGCCATCTTGTCCAGCGAACCGATGATCGCCTCGGCCGAACCTTGCACGTCGGCCTTGATGATCAGCGGAAGCTCTTTCAGCTTCTTGTCCTGCAGCTTGGCCATCATGTCGGCCATCGAAGCGCCGGCGCCCACGGGAGCCAGAGTCTTCTCGCGCTTCTGTCGGATGCGGTACTCGGTCAGCTCGCGAGCGCGGGCCTCGTTCTCGACCACGGCGAAAGCTTCGCCGGGCGAGGGAACGCCGTCCAGGCCGAGGATCTCGACCGGCGTGGCCGGACCCGCTTCGGTCAGCTGCTCGTTGCGCTCGTTCAGCAGGGCGCGAACCCGGCCGAACTGGCTGCCGGCGACGACGATGTCGCCGCGCTTAAGCGTGCCGCGGTTGACCAGGACGGTCGAAACGGCGCCGCGACCCTTGTCCAGCTTGGCCTCGATCACCACGCCGTCGGCGGTGCGGTCGGGGTTGGCCTTCAGGTCGAGCACTTCGGCCTGCAGCAGGATGGCGTCGAGCAGGTCGTCCAGGCCCGTGCGGGCCTTGGCCGAGACCTCGATGATCTGGGTGTCGCCACCCAGGCTTTCGACGACGATCTCGTGCTGCAGCAGCTCGTTGACCACGCGGGTCGGATCCGAGCCCGGCTTGTCCATCTTGTTCACGGCCACGATGATCGGCACTTCGGCCGCCTTGGCGTGCTTGATGGCCTCGATCGTCTGCGGCATCACGCCGTCGTCACCGGCCACTACCAGCACGACGATGTCGGTGATGTTGGCGCCGCGAGCGCGCATCGCCGAGAAGGCGGCGTGGCCCGGGGTGTCCAGGAAGGTGACGCGCTGGCCGTCCTTCAGGCGAACCTGATAGGCGCCGATGTGCTGGGTGATCCCGCCATGTTCGCCGGCCGCCACGTCGGTGGAGCGCAGGGCGTCGAGCAGCGAGGTCTTGCCGTGGTCGACGTGGCCCATGATGGTCACGACCGGAGGACGGGCTTCCAGGTGATCGTCGTGGTCCTCGGCGCCGATGAAGCCCTCTTCGACGTCGGCTTCCGACACGCGCTTGACGGTGTGGCCGAATTCGGTGGCCACCAGCTCGGCGGTGTCGTTGTCGATGACGTCGTTGATCTTCAGCATCACGCCCTGACGCATCAGGAACTTGATGATCTCGACGCCGCGCACGGCCATCCGGTTGGACAGCTCCTGCACGGTGATGACGTCGGGGATCACGACCTCGCGGGCGACGCGCGCCTGCTCGACCGCGCCGCCACGGCGCTTTTCCTTTTCGCGTTCACGGGCCCGGCGAACCGAAGCCAGCGAGCGCATGCGATCGGCGGAATCCCCATCACCGGCCACGGCCTGGATGGTCAGACGGCCTTCGCGGCGTTGCGGAGCGCCCTTGACGCGCGACACGGCCTTGTTCGGCGCGTTCGCGGTCTTGCGACGATCGTCGTCCTCGTCGGGACGGCGGCCGATTTCGCCACCGGGACGCGGGGCCGAACGCATGGCGCGCTGGATTTCCGGGGTCGCCGGAGCCGAAGCGGGCACACCCGGACGCGGACCGCGCGGACCACCGGGGCCGCCAGGGCCACGAGCGCCGCCAGGCGCCGGGCGCGGGGCCAGGGCCGAGTAGCGGACGGTCTGCTGCGGACGGTCGCCTTGCGGACGATCACCCTGCGGGCGGTCGCCGCCCGAGCGGTAACCACCGCCGCCAGCGCCGCCTTCCGGACGCGGGCCGCGCGGACGGTCGCCGTCCGGACGCGGAGCGCGCTGGTTGTAGGGTCCGTCCTGACGGGGGGCGCGTTGATTGTACGGCCCGTCCTGGCGCGGAGCGCGCTGGTTGAACGGACGGTCGCCCTGCGGGCGGTCACCCTGGGGACGATCGCCTTGAGGGCGGTCGCCGCCCGGCGTCGGCCGGTAGGTCGTGGTGGTCGGACGGTCGTCGCGACGCTCACGGCTGGGTTCGTAGGTGCGGGTCTGGCCCGGAGCGCGCGGCGCGGCGGGAGCCTCGGCGCGGGGCGCTTCGACACGCGGCGCGGCCGGGGCCGGAGCGGGCGTCGGCGCGGGCGCGACCGGAGCAGCGGCGGCCGGGGTCGGCGCGGCGGGCGCGGCCGGAGCCGGCTTGGCGGCGGCGGCTTCAGCGGCGGCCTTGGCGGCTGCGGCCTTGGCTGCGGCTTCGCGAGCCGCGGCGGCCTCGGCGGCGGCGCGGGCGTCAGCGGCGCGACGCTCGGCGGCCTGGCGCTCCTGAGCTTCGCGAGCGGCCTCGATGGCGCGCTGGCGAGCGCGCATCTCGTCCTGCGACAGACCGCCAGCGGCCCCGCCGCCACCGCCGCCCTGCGGGCGCGGCGCGTCGTGGCGACGCTCGGCCTGGGACGGCGCGGCGAGGTTGCCGGAAGCCGGCGCGTGCGGACGCGTGCGCTTCGTCTCGACAACCACCGTCTTGGTCCTGCCGTGGCTGAAGCTCTGCTTCACAACGCCGGCGCTCACCGAGCCCTGGCGGGGCTTCAGGGTGATGGGCGCGCGCCCACCGGGGTTGGAACCAGGCCGACCGTTATCGTTCTCGTCGCTCATGCGCTCGCTTGTACTTCCGCCGGGCGGGTTCCCGGCCCAAAAAACCGATCAATCCATACGAGAAAGGGGCCCGGACGTACCTCCAATAGGAAGCGCGTTTCCCGGCCCTTCGCTCAAGAGCGCGACGCCTTAGGCGGCTTGCTCCAACATTCAGGTTCTAGGCTCTTTTCGCCATCGAATGAAGCCATCCGAGAACGCATCGAAGCCTAGGGCTCCTCGTTCTGACGCACCACCCAGTCCGGCGGCGTGAAAGAACGGAAGCCTGATAACCGCTCGACGTCCAAAGTCCAGCGATCCGTGCCTCGCCCCGCGAGGAGCGCCGTGTGTATCACATTCTCCCCGCCCAAGGCCAAACCCAATTCGTCGGATGTGAACATACCGAGGATTCTCGGGGTGTTCGGCGCTTTGCGGACCGCTGAAAAGACCTTGCGGCGGCCGTCATCGGCGCCGTCGGCGGCTTCGATCAGCCAGGCGGTCTTGCCCGAGGCCAGGGCCGCCAGAACCTTTTCGAACCCCGAGATAATGCTCCCGGAGCGTCGCGCAAGGCCCAGGCCGTCCAGAACCCGCTTGGCCAGCAGGCGTTCCACCTGATCGGCCAGGTCGGCCGGGGCGGTCAGCTTGGCCTTCGCCGAGCGCGAGAAGGCGTTCTTCTTGGCGGCGGCGGCGATCGACTCGCGGTCGGCCGCCACCCACATGCCACGGCCCGGCAGCTTGCGGGCCAAGTCGGGGATGACGACGCCGTCGGGCCCGGCCACGAACCGCACCAGGCGCGCCTCGTCGACAACCTCGCCCAGGACGATGTCCTTGCGCGCGCGGCTGGCTTCGGCGTGGGTCTTGGGAGCGGTCTGGTCGATCATGCGTCTTCAAAGGAAGCGGCCCCTCCGAAGATCGGAAGGGCCGGTTCTGTCTCTTACTGCTCTTCGGCGGCTTCTTCGGCGGCGGGGGCTTCCTCGCCTTCGACCGGGGCGGCGTCTTCGACCTCGCCCTCGATCTCCTCGCCCTCGACTTCTTCGTACTCCGGCTCCGGCGGGGCCTCGACCCAGCCCATGGCGATACGAGCGCGCATGATCAGGGCCTCGGCGTCGTCGGGCGACAGGTTGAAGCTTTCGAGGATGCCCGGCTCGCGCACGCGCTCGCCGCCCTTGCTCTCGAACCAGCCGCGCATGTCATCGGGGACGAGGCCGGCCAGGTCTTCGATCGTCTTCACGTCGCCTTCGCCCAGGGCCACGGCCATGGCCAGGGTCACGCCCTCGACGCCCAGCAGTTCGTCCTGGACGCCCAGCTCGACGCGCTTGGCGTCCAGGGCGGCGGCTTCCTTCTCGAGGAATTCGCGGGCGCGAGCCTGCAGTTCCTCGGCGGTCTCGTCGTCGAAGCCTTCGATCGAACCGATCTCGTGGGTGTCGACATAGGCGACGTCTTCCACCGCGGCGAAGCCTTCAGTGACCAGCAGCTGGGCGATGACTTCGTCGACGTCCAGGGCTTCCTGGAACAGGGCCGTGCGCTCGGTGAACTCGCGCTGACGGCGCTCGCTCTCCTGGCTTTCGGTCATGATGTCGATCTGCCAGCCGGTCAGCTGCGAGGCCAGGCGGACGTTCTGGCCGCGGCGGCCAATGGCCAGCGACAGCTGCTCGTCCGGCACCACGACTTCGACGCGCTCGTCTTCCTCGTCCATGACGACCTTGGAGACTTCGGCCGGGGCCAGGGCGTTGACGATGAAGGTGGCTTCGTCTTCCGACCACTGGATGATGTCGATCTTCTCGCCTTGCAGCTCGGCGACCACCGCCTGCACGCGCGAGCCGCGCATGCCGACGCAGGCGCCGACCGGGTCGATCGAGCTGTCGTTGGAGATGACGGCCATCTTGGCGCGCGAACCCGGGTCACGGGCCACGGCGCGGATCTCGATGACGCCGTCGTAGACTTCCGGCACCTCCTGCGCGAACAGCTTGGCCATGAAGCCGCCGTGGGCGCGGCTCAGCATGATCTGCGGGCCCTTGGTCTCGCGACGGACGTCGTAGATGTAAGCGCGGATGCGGTCGCCGACGTTGAAGTTCTCGCGCGGGATCGACTGGTCGCGGCGCATGATGCCTTCGCCACGGCCCAGGTCGACGATGACGTTGCCGTACTCGACGCGCTTGACGCTGCCGTTGACGATCTCGCCCGAGCGATCCTTGTACTCTTCGTACTGGCGCTCGCGCTCGGCTTCGCGAACCTTGTGCATGACGACCTGGCGGGCCATCTGGGTCTGCACGCGGCCGATCTCGAACGGCGGCAGGGCTTCTTCGTAGATCTTGCCGATCTCGGCGTCGCGCCAGGTACGCTTGGCCGAGGTCAGGTGGACCTTGCCGATCTCGCCTTCCAGGTCGGCGTCGTCGGCGACGATCTCGATCACGCGCTTCTGCGTCGTCTCGCCCGTGCGCGGGTCGATCTTGACGCGGATGTCGTGCTCGGCGCCGTAGCGGGCCCGGGCGGCCTTCTGCAGGGCGTCCTCGATGGCCTCGATGACGACTTCCTTCTCGATGCCCTTTTCGCGGGCGACCGCGTCGGCGATCTGGAGCAGTTCAAGCCGGTTGGCGGCGATGCCGATGGCCATGGTCAGTCCTCTTCACTTTCGGACAAATCGTTGTCGTTCTCGGCGTCGACGCCGTCCTGGTCGATCCTGGCGGCGCGCGCATCGGCGCCCCGCTTCATCAGCTGGTCGGTCAGGACGAGCTTGGCGTCGACGATCCAGGCGAACGGGAAATAGACGGTGACGTCGTCCTCGCCCTCGATGTTGAGGCCGACCTGGTCGTCCTCGACACCGGCGAGCTCGCCCTTGAAGCGCTTGCGGCCCTCGGCCACGCGGTCGAGCTCGATGCGCACCTCGAGACCGGCATAGGTCTCGAAGTCCTTCAGGCGGGTCAGCGGGCGGTCGACGCCCGGGCTGGAGACCTCCAGGGTGTATTCGCCGGCGATCGGGTCGGCGGCGTCCATCACCTCGGAGATGGCGCGCGACAGCTTGGCGCAGTCCTCGACGTTCATGTCGCCGCCGCTGCCGTCTTCCTGCAGGGGGCGTTCGGCCATGATCTGCAGGCGGCGCTGTTCAGCCCCGCCCATCAGGCGCAGGCGGACGATCTCGTAGCCGACGGTCTCGGCGACAGGATCGAGCATCTCGATCAGGTCCAGGTCTTCTCGCGTCTTGCCGCGCACGGTTCTCTTCTCGGTTTCGTGGGTCGCCCGCCGAGGCCTCGAAAGGCCCAGCTGGCGAGCGACCAAAGAAAAAGCGGCAGCCTTTCGGGCCGCCGCTCGAAAGCGCCAATCAGCGCTAACGGACGATGTAGGAGCTATATAGCGCGATAGGCGAGCGTGTGGAAGCCCCCTCCTGGCCCCGGCTCACGCAGCGCGCGAGAGACCTTTGCAAGGGCGCAAGGCCAAGCGGCAAAAGCTGTTCTGGCGGTCACTCGACAAGCTGGACCACACATCGAAGTTGCTTTTGGAGGCGCAAGTCGAGGGGCGGACACGCCCCCTCTTTCGCATCGCAACACTTGTGGCCTATACAGACGGCCGCTTGAGGCCCGCCTCCCCGCGGGAACCTTCCCACAACGAAGAGTCACTATGGACCTCTCCAAGATCGCGGTGGGCGTGAACCCGCCCTACGACCTGAACGCCGTCATCGAGATCCCGCAGGGCGGCGAGCCGGTGAAGTACGAGATCGACAAGGAAAGCGGCGCCCTGATGGTGGACCGCTTCCTGCACACGGCGATGTTCTACCCGGCCAACTACGGCTTCATCCCGCACACCCTGGCCGACGACGGCGACCCGGCCGACATCATGGTCGTGGGCCCGACCCCGGTGGTGCCTGGCGCGATCATCCGCTGCCGCCCGATCGGCGCCCTGATGATGGTCGACGAAGCCGGGTCTGACGAAAAGATCCTGGCCGTGCCGGTCGACAAGCTGCACCCCTTCTACACGGGCGTGAACAGCTGGCGCGACCTGCCAACCATCCTGACCGAGCAGATCGCCCACTTCTTCCAGCACTACAAGGACCTGGAAAAGGGCAAGTCGACCAAGATCACCGGCTGGGCCGACCCGGACGAGACCGCCGAGCTGATCCGCGCGGCGATCAAGCGTCACGACGAGAACTACTGATCCATCGAGATCGAGACGCGGCGTCGGGGACCTCTCCGACGCCGTTTTCTTTTGCGGCTTCAAGCCCCGGGTGTGACCTTCGCGACCTTGCGCGCGGGGCCGCTCGACCCCATAACCTCGCCGGATGAGCGAGACCCCGCAAAAGCGCCTCTATATCAAGACCTACGGCTGTCAGATGAACGTCTACGACAGCGAGCGCATGACCGATGTCCTGCGTCCGCTGGGCTATGGCGTGGTCGATGATCCAGAGGGCGCGGATCTCGTGGTGCTCAACACCTGCCACATCCGCGAGAAGGCCACCGAGAAGGTCTATTCCGAGCTTGGCCTGATCAAGCAGATGAAGGACCGCAAGGCCCAGTCCGGCGGCAAGATGACCATCGCCGTGGCCGGCTGCGTGGCCCAGGCCGAAGGCCAGGAGATCATGAACCGCCAGCGGGCGGTGGACCTGGTCGTCGGCCCGCAGGCCTATCACCAGCTGCCTGAGCTGATCGCCCGCGCCCACCGGGCCTCGGGTGAACGCCTGGCCGCCGACTTCGCCGCCGACGAGAAGTTCGACGCCCTGCCGGCCGAACGCCACGTCACCGGCGTCACCGCCTTCCTGACCGTGCAGGAGGGCTGCGACAAGTTCTGCACCTTCTGCGTGGTGCCCTATACGCGCGGCGGCGAGTGGTCGCGGCCGGTGAACGACATCGTCGAAGAAGCCAAGCGCCTGGCCGGCGCCGGCGTGCGCGAGGTCACGCTGCTGGGCCAGAACGTCAACGCCTATGACGGCGACGGCTCGACCCTGGCCAAGCTGGTGCGCAAGCTGGCCACGATCGATGGCCTGGACCGCATCCGCTACACCACCAGCCACCCGCGCGACATGGGCGAGGACCTGATCGAGGCTCACGGCGAGCTGCCGCAGCTGATGCCGTACCTGCACCTGCCGGTGCAGGCCGGCAGCGACAAGATCCTCAAGGCCATGAACCGCGACCACACGGCCGAAAGCTATGTGAAGCTGATCGAGCGCATCCGCGCCGCCCGGCCCGACATCGCCATGAGCGGCGACTTCATCGTCGGCTTCCCCGGCGAGCGCGACGGCGACTTCGAGAAGACGATGGAGCTGGTGCGCGAGGTCGGCTTCGCCAGCGCCTTCTCGTTCAAGTATTCGCGCCGTCCGGGCACGCCTGCGTCTGCAATGCCCGGCCAGGTCGACGACGCCGTGAAGGCCGAACGCCTGGACCGCCTGAACCAGCTGCTCGACGAACAGCAACGGGCCTTCAACGCCAGCCAGACCGGCAAGACCCTGCCGGTGCTGTTCGAGAAGGCCGGCCGCCACCCCGGCCAGATCGTCGGCCGCAGCCCCTACCTGCAAGCCGTCCACGTTTCGGGCGGGGAGCACCTGATCGGGACGATCGTTCCGGTCCGCATCGAGAGCGCCGCCAAGATGAGCCTGGCCGGCGTGCTCGCCAACGAACCCGCTTTGGAGACCGCGTGAGCCGCACGCCCGAGTTCCTGCCGCTTTCCGACGACGCCGTCGTCGCCGTCACCGGCCCGTCCGGCCGCCATGCCGCCCTGATCGAGGACGCCTTCAAGGTCCTGCTCGAGACGCCCGGCGGCGGCGTCAAGATTACCGGCGACGTCAAGGGCCGCTCGGCGGCCAAGCGCGCCCTGCTGGCCCTGGCCGAGCGCGCCGACGCCGGCCATGAAGTGGTCGAGGCCGACATCCGCGTGGCCGTGGGCGAAGCCCACAGCGCCGGCGGCCAGGCCTCGCCCCGCGCCGTGCGCCGCGGCGCGGTCTCGCCCAAGACCAAGAACCAGGCCGCCTACATGGAGCAGATGGCCCGGCATCCGCTGGTCTTCGGCCTCGGGCCCGCCGGCACCGGCAAGACCTTCCTGGCGGTGGCCCAGGGCGCGGGCATGTTGCTGCGCGGCGAGGTCGACCGCCTGATCGTCACCCGCCCCGCCGTCGAGGCCGGCGAGAAGCTGGGCTTCCTTCCGGGCGACCTGAACGAGAAGGTCGACCCCTACATGGCGCCGGTCTGGGAAGCCCTGACCGACATCATGGGCGCCGAGCAGCTGCGCCGCCGCCGAGACAAGGGCGAGATCGAGGTCGCCCCGATCGCCTTCATGCGCGGCCGCACGCTTGCCCATGCGTTCGTCATCGTCGACGAGGCCCAGAACTGCTCGCGCCTGCAGATGAAGATGGTGCTGACCCGCCTGGGCGAGGGCGCGCGCATGGTGGTGACCGGCGATCCAACCCAGATCGACCTGCTGAACCCCCGCGACTCCGGCCTGGCCCACGCCGTCTCTATCCTCGACGGCGTCGAGGGCGTGGCCGTGGCCCGCTTTACCTCGACCGACGTCGTGCGCCACCCGCTGGTGGAGCGCATCGTCAAGGCCTACGACGCCGACGCGGCCCTGGTGGCGACTCCCCGATGATCACCGTCGATATCGAAATCGAAGACGAGGCCTGGACCAAGGCCGAACCCGAGGCCGAGGCCCTGGTCTGGCGCGCCGCCCAGGCCGTGCTGGACGCCCACGAGGACGTCGAGGGCCAGGGGATCGTCATCCTGCTGGCCGACGACGACAGCGTTCAGGCCCTGAACCGCGACTTCCGCCAGAAGGACTACGCCACCAACGTGCTGTCCTTCCCCTCGCCCCAGGACCCGGCGACCAACCCCGAAGGCCAGATCGGCGACATCGCCCTGGCCTACGGCGTCTGCGCCCGCGAGGCGGCCGAGCAGGGCAAGCCCCTGAGCCACCACCTGCAACATCTTGTGGCGCATGGGGTGCTGCATCTCTTAGGATACGACCACGAGGGCGACGACGAGGCCGAGGCCATGGAAGCGCTTGAACGCGAGATCCTGGCGGGACTGGACGTTCCCGATCCCTACGCCGACGAGAGGTGAAAGCCCAAAGGCATGCCTGACGACGACCAGAGTTCCACGCCCGCCGGTCCGGCCAGATTCAGCCGGGGCCTGCGGGCGTTCTTCCGTGAGCTGCGGCGGGCCGCGCCGGTCAAGCGCGCCCGTACGGTCGATTCCGACGACGCCGCCGCGCCCGACCTCGTCGACCAGGCCGAGGCGTTCAAGACCCTGAAGGTCGGCGACCTGATGACCCCCCGCCCCGACGTGGTGGCGGTCGAGCTCGACACCCCGTTCGCCGTGGTCGTGGCCCAGTTCGTCGAGTCCGGCCACTCGCGCATGCCCATCTACCGCGAGGCCCTGGACCAGCCGATCGGCGTCGTCCACGTCAAGGACGTGTTCCGCCTGCTGGCCGACGGCGACCTGCGCCCCGAGCCGGAGGCCCGCGTCCTCGAACAATTGCGCCGCGACATGTTCCTGGTGCCCGCCTCGATGCGGGCCGCCGACCTGTTGCAGCGCATGCGCACCAAGCGCGTTCACATGGCCATGCTCATCGACGAATTCGGCGGGGTCGACGGCCTGGTGACCATCGAGGACCTGATCGAGAGCGTGGTCGGCGACATCGACGACGAGCACGACGACGCCCAGGTGGCCACCGTGATCGCCCGTCCCGGCGGCGTCTTCGAGACCGAGGGCCGCACGCCGCTGGAAGACCTGGAGGCCGCCCTGGGCGAGACCCTGGACCCGCCCGAGCACGAGGAGGAGGTCGACACCGTCGGCGGCCTCGTCGCCGCCCTGGCCGGCCAGGTGCCCGAACAGGGGCAGATGGTGCGCCACCCCGCCGGCTTCGAGCTGGAAGTGCTGGAGGCCGACTCCCGTCGCGTGCTCAAGGTGCGCGTGCGCCGCGCGCCGGAGACGGTCGAGGCCGAGACCTCGCTCGCCCCGGTGGACGCTCCTTGAACCTGCGCGCCCTGACCGCCGCCTCACCCTGGCGCGACCGCGTGCTGGCGCTGGTCGCGGGCCTGGCCGCGGCCATGGCCCACCCGCCGTTCGGGTTCCTGCCCGGCCTGCTGGGCTACGCCCTGCTGCTGTGGCTGCTGGATGCGATCGGCGGCCCCCGGCCCTTGCGCTCGGCCTTCCTGCGCGGCTGGCTGGCCGGCCTCTCCTATTTCGGCCTGGGCACCTGGTGGATCGGCGAGGCCTTCCTGGTCGACGCCGCCAACCAGGGCTGGATGGCCCCGTTCGCGGTGACCGCCATGGCCGCGGGCCTGGCGCTGTTCTGGGGTCTGGCCGCTCTCCTCTATCGCCGCCTGCGCCCAGCCGGCGCGGTGCGCGTGCTGGCCTTCGCCACCGCCCTGTCGGCGCTGGAGTGGGTGCGCGGCCACGTGCTGACCGGCTTTCCCTGGAACCTGCCGGGCGAGACCTGGCGGGCCGGTTCGGCGCCGTCCCAGGCCGCCGCCCTGCTGGGCGCCTACGGCCTGACCTTCGTGACCCTGGCCATCGCCGCCGCCCCCGCCGTCTGGCGGCAAGGCAGGACGGGCAAGATCGCCGTCGGCGCGGCCGCCCTGGCGCTGGCCGGCCTCTATGGCGGCGGCGCCCTGGCGCTGAAGACCGCGCCGAGCCCCGTGACATCGGCCGCCCCCAAGGTCCGCATCGTCCAGGCCAACGTCCAGCAGTCGGCCAAGTGGGACGCCGCCAGCTTCCAGGCCATCGTCAACGACTATGCCGCCCTGACCGCCACGGCCTATGCCGACGGCAAGCCGGCCGACATCGTGGTCTGGCCCGAAGGCGCCCTGCCCGCCGCCATCAACGACTACCTCGCCCTCGGAACCTGGGTGCGCCAGGCGATCATGGACTCGCTTCAGCCGGGCCAGCTACTGCTGATCGGCGGCTATCGCTACGAGGGCTCGATCGAGGCGCCGGTCTACTACAACAGCCTGGTGGCCCTGCGCCGCGAACCGGGCGACCTGGTCATGGTCGGGGTCTACGACAAGCACCGGCTCGTGCCGTTCGGCGAGTACCTGCCCGCCGAGGGCTTCCTGACCGCCATCGGCTTCAAGAGCATGGCCCACCTGGGCGACGGCTTCGCCACCGGTCCGCGTCCGGCGCCCCTGAGCGTAGGGGCGGACCTGAAGGTGCAGCCGCTGATCTGCTACGAAAGCCTGTTCCCGGGCCTGGCCCGCCCCGACGCCGGCGTGCGGGCGTTGGTCAACGTCTCCAACGACGCCTGGTTCGGGGTGACCTCCGGCCCCCTGCAGCACCTGAACCTGGCCAGCTACCGCGCCATCGAGGCCGGCCGGCCGATGATCCGCGCCACCCCGACCGGCGTTTCCGCCATGGTCGACGCCCAGGGCCGCGTGATCGCCGGCCAGCGCCTGGACCTGGGCGCGCGCGGGGTCATCGACGCCCCCCTGCCCGCCGTCGGCCACGACACGCCGGCCTCGCGCCTGGGCGACTGGCCGTTGGCGATCCTGCTGCTCGCCTCGGTGGCGATCTGTATCGGCATCTCACGTATCGGCGGTCAGAAGTTTGCCGCTGCGAAAGATATGGGCTGAACTAAAGCCGTAATCTTAGGTCTATGCCTAAGCATGACCGTCGCCCCCGAATCCACCGCCGAAATCGAGCGTTCGCCCAACCCCGTCGACCTGCACGTCGGGGCTCGTATCCGCATGCGCCGCAAGATCCTCGGCGTCAGCCAGGAGAAGCTGGCCGAGAGCCTGGGCCTGACCTTCCAGCAGGTGCAGAAGTACGAGCGCGGCGCCAATCGCGTCAGCGCCAGCAAGCTCTACGAGATCGCCCGCAGCCTCCAGGCCCCGGTCGCCTACTTCTTCGAGGGCCTGGCCGATCCGTCCGAACCGGCCGACGGCGAAGCGCGCAACGACCACCAGGTGCACGAGTTCCTGATGACGCCCGAGGGCCTGGAGCTGGCCTCGCTGTTCCCGCGCCTGAACCGCGCCCCGGTGCGCCGTCGCATCCTCGACCTCGTCCGGTCGATGGCCGAGGAAGAAGCCTAGCCACTCGCGGCCGGGCGCCCTCGCCCGGCCCGTCGTCCCCGGAAAGGCGACCAGCCGCCTTGCGGACATAAACTTATCTTTATATGGTTCTCGCTAAGCTCGCGAGGCCGGTTGCCACGTGGGCGCTGGACTATAAGCCGGAGCCGTCCACTTGAGCCGTTCGTCCTACATCTTCACCAGCGAAAGCGTCTCCGAAGGCCACCCCGACAAGGTCGCCGACCGCATCAGCGACACCGTGGTCGACGCTTTCCTCAGCGCCGATCCGGAAGCTCGGGTGGCTTGCGAAACCCTGGTCACGACCAACCGCGTCGTCCTGGCGGGCGAAGTCCGCGCAGGCAAGCCGGGCGGCGACAAGAAGGCCAACAAGGAGCTGACCAAGGACATCATCAAGTCCCTGGAGCCCAAGGTCCGCGCGGCCATCAAGGACATCGGCTACGCCCAGAAGGGCTTCCACTGGGAAAAGGCCAAGTACGCCTGCTACCTGCACGGCCAGTCGGCGCACATCGCCCAGGGCGTGGACGCCACCGACAAGAAGGACGAAGGCGCCGGCGACCAGGGCATCATGTTCGGCTACGCCAGCACGGAGACCCCGGAGCTGATGCCGGCCACGCTGCAATATAGCCACAACATCCTCAAGCGCCTGGCCGAACTGCGCCACTCGGGCGAGCTGCACGAGCTGGAGCCCGACGCCAAGAGCCAGGTGACGCTGGAATACGACGGTAACGGCGTGCCGCAGCGCGTCGTCTCGATCGTCGTGTCGCACCAGCACAAGAAGAAGATCGACGGCAAGACCCCGACCTCCAAGCGCGTGCTCGACCTGATCAAGCCGCACATCCTGCCGATCTTCCCCGAAGGCCTGATCACCAAGAAGACCCAGTGGCTGATCAACCCGACCGGCCGCTTCGAGATCGGCGGCCCGGACGGCGACGCCGGGATCACCGGCCGCAAGATCATCGTCGACACCTACGGCGGCGCGGCCCCGCACGGCGGCGGCGCCTTCTCGGGCAAGGACCCGACCAAGGTCGACCGCTCGGCCGCCTATGCCTGCCGCTATCTGGCCAAGAACGTCGTGGCCTCGGGCCTGGCCGAACGCTGCACGATCCAGATCGCCTATGCGATCGGCGTGGCCCAGCCGGTCTCGTTCCACGTCGACCTGCACGGCACCGGCAAGGTCGACCCGGCCGTCCTGGAAAAGGTCCTGCCGCAGCTGATCGGCGGCGCCACGCCGCGTTCGATCCGCGAGCACCTGCAGCTGAACCGCCCGATCTACGCCCGCACCGCCGCCTACGGCCACTTCGGCCGCACGCCGGACAACGAAGGCGGCTTCTCGTGGGAGAAGACCGACCTGGTGTCGGAACTGAAGGGCCTGGCGTAAGCCTCGCATCCTTCTGGAATTCGGAAGGGCCTCGGCGCGAGCCGGGGCCCTTTCCTTTTGGGCCTCGCAGGACGGGCCGTCGAGCCGCTGGCCTCCGCCCCTCTTCACCGCTAAAGACCCGCCCCATGACCAATCCTCAACAGCCCCACGGCCCGCTGCGCTCGTTCGGCCGCCTGAAGTCGCGGCCGGTGAAGCCGCGCCAGCAGGCCCTGCTCGACAGCCTGCTGCCGACCATCGCCGTGCCGCACGAGGCCTTCCAGCCGCGCGACCTGATGCCGGACGCCAAGGAGACCTGGCTGGAGATCGGCTTCGGCGGCGGCGAGCACATGGCCGCCCAGGCCGGCCGCCGTCCCGACGTGCTGGTGATCGGGGCCGAGCCCTTCGTCAACGGCGTGGCCAGCGCCGTGCGCCACGTCGAGGAACAGGCCCTCTCGAACGTCCGCATCCACGAGGGCGACGCCCGCGACGTGGTCGGCTGGCTGCCCGACGCCAGCATCGACCGCCTCTTCGTGATGTTCCCCGACCCCTGGCACAAGGCCCGGCACAACAAGCGCCGGATCATCCAGCCGGAGTTCGTGGCCGACCTGGCTCGCGTGCTGAAACCCGGCGCGGCCTTCCGCTTCGCCACCGACTGGGCCGACTACGCCGAGTGGACGATCGAGCGGATGCTGGCCAGCCCCGCCTTCCGCTTCGCCGAGGACGGGATCGATCGCCAGGCCATCCCGGCCGACCACGTCACCACCCGTTACGAGGAAAAGAAGCTGGGCGACTGCGCCCCGGTGTTCCTCGACTTCGTGCGGGCCTGAGCCGCACCCTGGGACCAAAAGAAAAGGGCGCGGGTTGAACCCGCGCCCCTTTCCTTGATCAGGATCAATCACTCTTCGATCGGCACGCCGTAGAGTTCCAGGCGGTGATCGATCAGCTTGTAGCCGAGCTTCTTGGCGATCGCGTGCTGCAGGGCCTCGATCTCCTCGTCCACGAACTCGACGACCTTGCCGGTCTTCATGTCGATCAGGTGGTCGTGGTGATGGGTCGGGGTCTCTTCGTAACGCGAGCGGCCGTCACGGAAGTCGTGGCGCTCGATGATGCCGCTCTCCTCGAACAGGCGCACGGTGCGATAGACCGTGGCGATCGAGATGTGCGGGTCGATGGCGTGGGCCCGGCGGTGCAGCTCCTCGACGTCCGGATGGTCGTCGGCCGACGACAGAACGCGCGCGATGACCCGACGCTGGTCGGTCATGCGCATGCCTTTTTCGATGCAGAGCTTTTCGAGGCGGTCCAAGGCGGCGTCTCCGTCGGGGATTCGCGGGCACAATAGGCAATCGATTCCTAAGTGTTAAGCGCCCGCCGCATGACGACGGCGTCCTTGGCGCCGTCTGGATGGGGATAATAGGCCTTCCTGAGACCCACTTGCGAAAAGCCGGCAGCCCCATAGAGGGCGATGGCGGCGACATTGTCGGCCGCCACCTCCAGGAAGAGGTCGAAGGCCTTGGCCTCCGCGGCGATCCCGACCGCCATCTCGACCAGGGCGGCGCCCCAGCCGCGCCGACGGGCGGCCGGGTCGACGGCGATGGTCAGGATCTCGGCCTCGCCGGCGATGGCGCGGCACAGGATGAAACCCCGCGCCTCGTCGGGTTCGCCCGAGGAGCCGAGCACGGCGAAGACGCCGGGCGAGTTGAGCAGGGCCTCGAACTCGGTCGGAGCCCAGGGGCGGTCGAAGGCCCGCTCGTGCAGGTCGGCCAGGTCCCAGCACGCTTCCAATCCGACAGGACGCAGGTTCATGGCGTCGGCATCGTGGCGTAGGGCGCGCGCAGATAGAGCGGCCGGGGCGAGTGGGTCGGGGCGGGCCTCGCCGCCGCCAGGCGGGCGATGGCGACCGGATCAGCGGCGGCCAGGTCCAGTCTGGCCGCGCCGGGCAGCACGCCCTCCAGCAGGGCCGTGCCGGAACCCACCAGGGTCGCGGGGCCGCCGGAATAGAGCTCGGCCAGGCGGGCGGTCGCCGAACCGATGTCGAGGGCGTCAGGGGCCATCAGGGCCGCCCCGCCGTCGAAGACCTGGAGGTAGACCTGGGCCATCTTGGCGTCGAGCACGGCGGCGACGAAGCCCGACGCTCCCGAAGAGGCCGCCAGGGCCTCCAGGCTGTTGATCCCGACGCAGGGGATGGAAAGCGCCTCGGCCAGTCCCTTGGCGAAGGACAGACCTACGCGCAGGCCGGTGAACGAACCGGGGCCGACGGTGACGGCGATGCGGTCGAGATCGGCGAAGGCGATGCCGGCCTCGGCCGCGACTTCCCTGGCCAGGGGCGCGATACGCTCCTGGTGGCCGCGGGTCATGGGCTCGGTGCGGGCGGCGAGAACGCGCTCGCCCTCGATCACGGCGACCGACGAGGCCGCCAGGCAGGTGTCGACGGAAAGAACGCGCAAGATCAGGCGGCCCCGACCTGGGCGGTCTCGGCCGGACGCCAGACGAACTCGTTGAGCTGGCCCTTGGCCTTCAGCGTCGCCTCGTCGGGCACGCCGCCCTTGGTCCAGCCGGGCACGCCGAAGACGTAGGACACGGTCGGGGCCTCGGGGCGCACGCAGATCGTCTGGTTGACGGTGCGGCCCTCGCCGGCGCGGCACTGGTCGCGGGTGAAGCCCAGGGCGGCCCACTTGGCCAGCAGGCTCTCGCCCTTGGGTCCGCGCACGTCGCCGGCCGCCAGGCGGATCTCGGCGATGCCGCCGTCGGCGCTCTTGCCGATCTCCAGCAGCGGCGCATTGTCCTGCTCGACGGTGATGATCGGCCCGGGCGGGCCGTCGCCCACGTGGATGAAGGCGGCCTTGACCACGGCCTTGGGGAACAGGGCCTGGATCGTCGGCTGGTCGAAGGCTGTGGCGGCGGTGATGGGGCCGACGCCCGCGGCGGCCACCTGCAGCGGACCGCCGACATAGGGCGTGATCTTGATCACGGCCGAACCGTCGGCCGGCCTGGCCGCTTCCGGGGCGGCCTGGGCGGTCGCATCCGGCTTGGCCGAGGACGTGGCGGGGGTCTTTTCGGCGGGGCCGCAGGCGGCCAGCAGGGCCAGCGGCGCGGCGAGGAGCGCGAGACGGAGGGTCATGCCGTGGTTCTAGCGCGCCCTCCCCTCGCCGTCATCGCCCGGCTTGCCAGGCGATGACGATGGGAAGCCCGATCAGAGGATCTGGGCGGCTTCCTCGAAGTCCAGGCGCGGGTTGCGCGGGAACAGGCCCTCGTCGGTGCCGTAGCCGATCGAGGCGATGAAGTTCGACTTGATGTTCGTGCCTTCGAAGAAGGCCGCATCGACGCCGGCGTTGTCGAAGCCCGACATCGGACCGACGTCCAGGCCCAGCGCCCGGGCCGCCAGGATGAAGTAGCCGCCCTGCAGAGAGCTGTTGCGCAGCGCGCCCCACTCCTTGGCGACCGGATCGCTGAACCAGTTCTTGGCGCCCGGGGCGTGCGGGAACAGCTTGTCGAGGGTTTCGGGGAAGTCGAGGTCGTAGCCGACGATGACCGTGACCGGCGCGGCCAGGATCTTCGGAGCGTTGGAGCCCGACGACAGGGCGGCCAGCTTTTCCTTGGCTTCCTGGCTGGTGACGAAGATGAAGCGGGCCGGGCTGGCGTTGGCGGCGGTCGGGCCGAACTTCACCAGGTCGTACAGCTCACGCAGCACCGCTTCCGGCACGGGGTCGGACTTCCAGCCGTTGCGCGTGCGCGCCTCGGTGAACAGCTGGGCGAGAGCGGCGGTGTCGAGCTTGGACATCAGCGATCCTTTTAGGAAACCATAATCGCAACTTATGTAGTTACAGTATGGGGATCCCTGTAGATCGCGCAAGGCGCCCAGCAGCTGCTGGACGCGAAAACCTCGTCCTTCGACAAGCTCAGGATGAGGTTTTCGACAGCGACTCCGGCAAGAGCCCTCTTCCTGAGCCTGTCGAAGGACGAGGGCGGTCGCTTCAGAGCGTCTGCTCGACCCGGGTCACTTCCGGCACATAGTGCTTGAGCATGTTCTCGACGCCCGACTTCAGCGTCGCCGACGAGGACGGGCAGCCCGAGCAGGCGCCGCGCATGTGCAGCCAGACAACGCCCGTGGCCGGCTCGAAGCGGCTGAAGACGATGTCGCCGCCGTCCTGGGCCACGGCCGGACGGATGCGGGTGTCGAGCAGTTCCTTGATCTCGGAGACGATCTGGGCGGTCTCCTCGTCGTAGACGCCGTCCTCGTCGTGGCCGCCGGCGGCCTCCTCGCTCAGCAGCAGCGGGCGGCCGCTGGTGAAGTGATCCATGATCGCCGCCAGGATCGGCGCCTTCAGGTGCGGCCACTGGGCGTCCTCGCCCTTGGTCACCGTCAGGAAGTCCGGACCGAAGAACACCCGCGTCACGTCGCCGAGGCGGAACAGGGCGTCGGCCAGCGGCGAGGCCTCGCCCTCCTCGGGGGTGCGGAACTCCCGCGCGCCGTCCACCAGGACCTCGCGGCCGGGGAGGAACTTCAGCACGTCGGGATTGGGCGTGGTTTCGGTCTGGATGAACATGCCGGACATGTGGCCCTTGCGAGGGCGGAGGGCAAGGCCCTGAAGAACCTCTCCCGGAGGGAGAGGGAGGGGCTCGCCGCACAGCGGTGGGAGGGTGAGGGGTTTCGCCCTCACCAATTGCCCCAGGATCGTACCGGCCCGCCGGCCGACGCCTTAATCCCTCATCCTCCCACACCTGCGGCGCGGGCCCCTCCTTCTCCCTATGGGAGAAGGGTTTTCTAGGCCCCCCAGAAACCGACGAGCTTCTTGGTCTCGGCCACGACCGGGTCGGCCACGGCGCGGGCGCGCTCGGCGCCGTCCTTGAGGATGGCGTCGATCTGGGCGGGATCGCCGGTCAGTTCGCGCATGCGCGCGCCGATCGGGCTCATGACCTCGACCGCAAGCTCGGCCAGGGCCGGCTTGAACGTGCCGAAGCCCTTGCCGCCGAACTCCTCGATGACCTCGGCGCGGGTGCTGCTCGAAAGCGCCGCGTAGATGTCCACGAGATTGCGGGCTTCCGGACGCTCGGCCAGGCCTTCGATGGTTTCCGGCAGCGGCTCGGGATCGGTCTTGGCCTTGCGGATCTTGGCGGCGATGGCGTCGGCGTCGTCCATCAGGTTGATGCGCGAGGCGTCCGACGGATCGGACTTGCTCATCTTGGCCGTGCCGTCGCGCAGGCTCATGACGCGGGTCGCCGGGCCCTCGATCACCGGCTCGGTGACCGGGAAGAAGGCCGGCTGGCCGCCCGGGGCGCCGAAGTCGTTGTTGAACTTCTGGGCGATGTCGCGGGTCAGTTCCAGGTGCTGCTTCTGGTCCTCGCCCACCGGCACGTGGGTGGCCTTGTAGAGCAGGATGTCGGCCGCCTGCAGCACCGGGTAGGTGTAGAGGCCCACCGAGCTGCGCTCCTTGTGCTTGCCGCTCTTTTCCTTGAACTGGGTCATGCGGTCGAGCCAGCCCAGGCGCGCCACGCAGTTGAAGATCCAGGCCAGTTCCGCATGGGCCGGCACGGCCGACTGCGGGAAGATCGTCGCCTTCTTGGGATCCAGACCCGCGGCGATGTAGGCGCAGGCGATCTCGCGGGTCTGCTGGGCCAGCACGGCCGGGTCCTGCCAGACAGTGATGGCGTGCATGTCGGCGACGAAGATGAAGGGCTCTTCGTCCTGGATGTCGACGAAGCGCTTGAGGGCGCCGAGATAGTTGCCCAGGTGCAGAGCGCCGGAGGCCTGGATCCCGGACAGGATGCGCTTGGGACCCGCGTACGGAACGGGAGCTTGGTCGGTCATGGCTTCAGCCTTGGATGTCGGAAACGGTCAGAATGGCGGCGCGCACGGGGGCGCGGGCCGCGTCCGAGGACGCGGCGATCGAGTTCAGCGGAAGCTGCGCCATCGCGGCGCGAGGGAACCGATCGGAGCCATGGGCATGCTCGTTACCGTCCCCGCGCGCGCCGGACAAGGCTCTAGGTTGCTTTGCCGCGCCGCAGGGCGGCCTTCAGTTCGCTCGGCTTGACGCCGCCGAACAGGAACAGCAGCGGGAAATAAAGGCCGCCGCCGACCAGAACGGTCAGGACAAGGGCCACTTCCTTGGCGCCGATCACATGGCCGCGCAGGCCCAGCGCCTCCAGCGGCGCCTCGATCAGCGGCCGCCAGTGCGAGGCCGCGGCCAGGACAAGGCCCATGCCGACGCTGGCCAGCAGGATCCGGGTCACCCGAGACCAGGTCTGCCCCGACGGGCCGTAGTGGCCCTTGCGCCAGAGGGTGAAGGCCATCTGGCCGACATTGAGCCACGAGGCGATGGCGGTCGCCGCGGCGATGCCCTTCACGCCCACCAGGTTGAACAGCACGATGCCGAAGGCGATGTTCACCGCCACCGAGATCAGGGCGAAACGCATCGGCATCTTGGTGTCGCCGCGCGCGAAAAAAGCTCGCGAATAGAGCTGCTGCAACACGAAGGCCGGGGTGCCCAGGCCGTAGAAGAACAGCGCCGAGGCCGTCTGGCTGGCGTCGAAGGCGGTGAACTCGCCGCGCGTATAAAGGCCGTCCGACAGGAAGCCGGGCATGGCCACCAGGGCCGCCGCGGCCGGCAAGGTGAACGCCAGCGCCAGGGCGATGGCCTGGTCCATGGCGCTCTGGGCGTCGTCGCCGTCGCCGGTGTTCACCGCACGCGCCAGGCGGGGCAGGAGGGCGACGCCAATGGCCACGCCCACCAGGCCCAGAGGCAGCTGGTAGAGGCGGTCGGCGGTGGCCAGCCAGGTGCGGCCGCCGGGAACGTGGCTGGCCAGGTTGCCGGAGATGAAGATGTTGACCTGGGTGGCGCTGGCCGCCAGGGCGCCGGGGATGGCCTTGCTGATCAGGGCCTTCACCTCGGGCGTCAGGCGCGGCAGCCGCCAGTGGACCTTGGCGCCGGACTTGTTGACGCCCCAGACCAGAAGGGCCGCCTGGGCGACGCCGGCGACGATCACGCCCACCGAGCCCCAGGTGGCGGCCGAAACGGCGTCGGCCTGCGGCAGGATGAAGATCAGGGTGGCGATGTTCAGCAGCACCGGCGCGCCCGCCGACAGGATGAACTTGTCACGGGCGTTCAGCACGCCCGACAGGTGCGCCACGATGGCCATGCACGGCAGGTACGGCATGGTGATCTGGGTCAGCAGCACGGCCAGCTTGTACTTGGCCGGATCGGCGGCGAAGCCGGGGCTGATCAGCATCATCAGCCAGGGCATGGCCAGTTGGCATATCACGGTGATGATGATGGTGGCCGCCGCCAGGGTGGCCATGGCGTCGGCGGCCATGACGTCGGCCTTGTCCTCGCCGTCCTCCTGCAGCGACTTGGCGTAGGCCGGCACGAAGGCGGCCGCGAAGGCGCCCTCGGCGAAGAAGCGGCGGAAGAGGTTGGGGAAGGCCAGGGCCGTGTTGAAGGCGTCGGCGGCCGGCGTGGCGCTGGCCCCCATGCGATAGGAGATCGCCAGGTCGCGCACGAAGCCCATCAGCCGGCTGACCAGGGTCAGGCCGGAATAGATCATCGACGACTTGAGCAGGCCTCCGCCCTTCTTGGCGGGCGGAGCGGACGTCGGTTCGGGCGCGGCGGAGGTGTCGGTCACGTCCGGCTTCTGGGCGCTGCGCGTGAGGGCGTCAAGCGGGGGCGCGCGGCCTGCACCGAGGTTTGACGGAAAGTGCATTGGAGGTCTGAGAACCTCCCCCTGTGGGGGAGGCGATCGCGCAGCGATCGGTGGGGGGAGTCGATGATAAACTTCCGACGCTTCGAAAGCTGAGAACGTCCCCCCTCCGGCCCTCTGGGCCACCTCCCCCAGAGGGGGAGGATCTTAGCCCCCTACAGCCCCAGCCGCCTCGCCCGCCCCGCGATCTGAAGCGCCAGGCGCTCAGCGATCAACTGGTCGGGAGACCCGGAGGTCTTGCAGGCCTTGTCGGCGATCAGGATGTCCTGCTGCACCGTCAGAAGATGTTCGAGCGTCCAGGCGCGGGCCTGGCGCAGGAACTCGCGTTCGGTCTTCCAGAACACGCCCGAGGCCTTGGCCGCAGCGCCCAGGTCGACACCGTTCTTGTGCAGGGTCAGGGTGCGGCGCAGGCGTCCCAGATAGTAGCCCATGGCCCGCACGGCGGCCGGGCCGCCCTCGCCTTCCTGGGCGGCGCGACGCAGGCCCGCCTGGGCCGCGGCGATCTTGCCGCCGAAAGCGTCCGCCGCCGCGTCGCTGAGCGAGGCCTCGGGCTCGACGCCGAGGAAGTCGGTCAGGTCGGCGGGCGTGGCGACGATGCCGCTGTTCGGACCCAGATAGAGGGCCAGCCGCTCGATCTCGGCGCGGGCGACGCCGCGCTCCTTGGGCAGGCGGTTAACGAACAGGTCCAGCGCCTCGCCGTTCAGGCTGACGCCATCGCGCGAGAGGGCGTCGCGGGTCAGGCGCGCCATGTCGCCGACCTCGTCCTCGTAGCAGGGGATGACGTAGCAGCCGCCGGCCTTCTCGGCCGTCTTGCGCAGGGTGGAGTCGCGGCCCAGGGCCCCGGCCTCGACCAGGAAGAAGGCTTCGGGGTTCAGCCGCCCCTCGACATGGGCGGTCAGGGCTTCAGCGGCCTGCTTGTCGGGACCGGCCTTCTCGCCCATCAGCCGCAGGCGCACCAGGCGCTTGCCGCCCATCATCGACAGGGCGGCCAGCTCGTCTTCCAGACGGCCCGGCTGGCTGTCGAGGTCGCCCTCGGTGAGGAGGGCGGTGTCGAAGGGGTCGTCAGGCCGCTCGACCACCTTGTGGGCGAGCTGGGTGGCGCGGTCGCGCACCACGCCGCGGTCCTTGCCGTAGATGACGACGGCGCGGATATCGGGCGTCGGCTCCTTCAGGAACCGCTCGACCTCCTGCCGCTTGGAAAGAATGGCCACGTGATCAGGCGGGCGCCTTGCCGGCCAGCCAGGCGGCCAGTTCCAGCTGGATCTTGCGGGCCACTTCGGCGGCGGCGCGTTCCTGGCCGTCCTGCTGGGCGGCGATGGCGGCGTAGGGCTGGTCGGCGGAGTCGTAGGTGACCACCGCCGTCGTCGTTCCCTTGCGCACGTCCGAGCCCGTCGTCGTGTCGGTGAGCTTCCACTCGACCTTCATGTTGAGCTCGTAGCGGTTGGCCACGTTGTCGACGCGCACGCCGCGGGCGTAGCGCTTCTCCTCGACCTTGTAGGTCAGGCGGTGCGAGGCCAGCACGTTGGGGTTACGCGCCAGCGCGTCTTCCAGCTGCTCGCGCAGCATGTAGCCGGCGCGGCCCTCGGCCGCGACCACCTCGATCGCGCCCAGGCCGCCCGTGACGCCCTGCTGGCCATAGAGCGGCGTGAAGCCGCAGGCCGACAGGGCCAGGGACGAGAGAAGGGCGGCGGCCGCCAGGAGACGCTTCATGGATCAGTTCGCCACGATGTTGACGATGCGGTCTTTGACCACGATCACCTTGCGGACCGTGACGCCCTCAAGGTGGGCCATGACGGCGGGATCCGCCAGAGCGATTTTCTGCACCTCGTCGTCCGGGGCGCCGGCCTTGACCTTGATCTCGCCGCGGCGCTTGCCGTTGATCTGGATCGGCAGCACGCGCTCGTCGTCGGCGGCCAGGGCCGGATCGGCCTTGGGCCACGGCGCATCGACCACCATGCCGGTGCGACCCAGGCGCGCCCAGGCCTCCTCGGCCAGGTGAGGCGTGAACGGCGCCACCAGGCGGGCCAGGATGTCCAGCGCCTCGACGCGGGCGGCCAGCACGGCGTTCGAGCCGCCTTCAGCCGGAGCGGCCTTCAGGGCGTTCAGGAACTCGTACAGGCGCGCCACGCCGCTGTTGAAGCGGAAGCCCTCGATGCTGTCGGTGACGAAGCCGATCAGCTTGTGGGCCGCCTTGCGCAGGGCCAGGGCCGTCTCGTCGGCGTCGTCGTGGGCGAAGTCGCCGGCCGGCTGGCTGTCGAACTCGTTCCACAGGCGGTGGGTGAAGCGCCACGAGCCCTCGACGCCCGAATTGCTCCACTGCACGTCGCGCTCGGGCGGGCTGTCGCTCATCACGAACAGGCGCGCGGCGTCGACGCCGTAGGCCTCGAAGATGTCTTCGGGCGCGACGACGTTCTTCTTGGACTTCGACATCTTCTCGATGTCGCCGATGACGATCGGCGCGCCGGTCTTGGCGTGCTTGGCGGTGCGGACGTTGCCTTCGGCCGTGATCACCACGTCCGACGGCTCGACCCAGTCGCCGGCCTCGTCCTTGTAGGCCTCGTGGGTGACCATGCCTTGGGTGAACAGGCCCGCGAACGGCTCGTCCACCGACAGCAGACCCTCGTCCTTCAGCGCCTTGGTGATGAAGCGGGCGTACAGCAGGTGCAGCACGGCGTGCTCGACGCCGCCGATATACTGGTCGACCGGCATCCAGTGGTCGGCGCAGGCCTTGTCGATCGGCTCGGCCGCAGTCGGGTCGGTGAAGCGGGCGAAGTACCAGCTGCTGTCGACGAAGGTGTCCAGCGTGTCGGTCTCGCGCTCGGCCGGGGCGCCGCACGACGGGCAATTGACGTGCTTCCAGGTCGGGTGCCGCACCAGAGGGTTGCCCGGCTTGTTGGGATCGAAGGTGACGTCCTCGGGCAGGGTGACCGGCAGCTGGTCTTCCGGCACGGCCACCGGGCCGCAGGCCTCGCAGTGGATGACCGGGATCGGGCAGCCCCAGTAGCGCTGGCGGCTAACGCCCCAGTCGCGCAGGCGATAGACGGTCGCGCCCTGGCCCTGGCCGGCGGCTTCGATCCGCGAGACGGCCTCGGTCTTGGCGGCCTCGACCTCCATCCCGTCCAGGAACTCGGAGTTGAAGATCCTGCCGGGGCCGACATAGGCCTCCTTGCCGACCGTGAAGGTCGCCGGATCCTCGCCGTTGGGCAGCACCACCGGCAGCACCGGCAGGTCGTACTTGCGGGCGAAGTCCAGGTCGCGCTGATCGTGGGCCGGGCAGGCGAAGATCGCGCCTGTGCCGTAGTCCATCAGGATGAAGTTGGCGATCCACACCGGCAGGGTGATCGACGGGTCCAGCGGGTGCTTCACGCGCAGGCCGGTGTCGCGACCCAGCTTCTCGGCGCCCTCGATATCGGCCTCCGAGGTGCCGCCCTTGCGGCACTCGGCGATGAACGCCTGCAGGTCGGGGTTCTCGACCGCCAGCTGCTCGGCCAGCGGGTGCTCGGGGGCGATGCCCACGAAGCTGGCGCCGAACAGGGTGTCGGGACGGGTGGTGTAGACTTCCAGGCCCTCGGCCAGGCCGTCCGGCGCCTCGCCGTCGAACTGGAACTTGAAGCGCAGGCCCGTGGACCGGCCGATCCAGTTCTCCTGCATGATGCGGACCTTCTCGGGCCAGCGATCCAGGGTCTTCAGGCCGTCGATCAGGGCGTCGGCGTAGTCGGTGATGCGCAGGAACCACTGGGTCAGCTTGCGCTTCTCGACCGTCGCGCCCGAGCGCCAGCCCTTGCCGTCGATGACCTGCTCGTTGGCCAGCACGGTCATGTCGACCGGATCCCAGTTGACCGAGGCTTCCTTGCGGTAGACCAGGCCGCGCTTCAGCAGGCGCAGGAACCAGGCCTGCTGCTTGCCGTAGTATTCCGGGTCGCAGGTGGCGAATTCGCGCGACCAGTCGACCGACAGGCCCAGGGCCTTCAGCTGCTCGCGCATCGAGGCGATGTTGTCGTAGGTCCAGCCCTTGGGGTGGACGCCGCGCTCCATGGCCGCGTTCTCGGCGGGCATGCCAAAAGCGTCCCAGCCCATCGGGTGCAGCACGTTGAAGCCCTGGGCGCGCTTGTAGCGGGCCACGACGTCGCCCATGGCGTAGTTGCGCACATGGCCCATGTGGATGCGCCCCGATGGATAGGGGAACATCTCGAGCACGTAGTACTTCGGACGCGCGTCGGGGGCGATCGGCGTCAGGAAGGTGTTGGCGTTCGCCCAGGCGGCGCGCCACTTCGGCTCGGTGTCTTTGGGATTGTAGCGGGCCATGGAAACCAGACAGTGCTTGCGGTCGATGCGCGAGAGCGCGCCAGGGTTAAGTGTGGGCGGTTAACCCGCCCAGGCGCGCTCCAACAAAATGGACGCGTTCCGCAATGCTCATAAGCGGTTTCGCGGCCGGGGCGCGCCTAAATATGCGAACGGGAGCCCCTTGTCGCCAGACGAGGGGCTCCCGCGCGGATCCTTCGGGACTTTAAAAGAGCCCTTAGTTCCGGATGTTCGAGAGGCGAAGCTGACGCGCGCGGGTCAGGATGGCGTTCTCGATGTCGGTCGCCGTCTGGTCGGAGGCGGCCGTGTCGACCCAGGCGCCCGAGGCGTCCTTGGCCTGCTTGAAGATCGTGACGTTCAGGCCGTCGGCGCGCAGGCGGGTGTCCAGGATGTAGACAGTGGCCTTGAAGCGCTCGTCGGGCTTTTCCGGATTGATGTACCAGTCGGTGACGATCACGCCGCCGTACGGGTCGGCCGAGGCCAGCGGCATGAAGGCCAGGGTGTCCAGCGACGCGCGCCACAGGAAGCCGTTGACGCCGATCGAGCCTTCGCTCGTGGCGGCCTTGGGGCTCTTCTTGAACAGGCCGAAGGGCTGGAAACCGGACTCTTCGCTCTGGCTGGTGAAGGTCTTGGGCGGCTTGTTGCTGCTGCACGCGCCCACGCCGAGAACCGACAGCGCCAGCACGCCGGCGGCGACGCCGCGCAACATGGACCCACGCTCAAACGCCATAGTACCTCGCTCCAAAAATCTGCCGGCGCGTGCGCGCAGCCCAGGCGCGCCCCCGCAGCCGGAACGCGTCTATAGCATGGCCGCGCCGCGTCAAAACAGGAATCGCGTGACATGACCGCCACAGGCGCCGCTTGAATCGTAACCTGCGACGATCAGCGTGATCCAAGCCCTGTTGACCGCGTTGTACCAAGGCCTTTATTCGGCTTTCAGGGTGTCCGTACCTATATGAGGTTCGGGCAGGGGTTATTTTGGGGAATGGGTGTCGAGTGACGAAGGTCGCGACGCAATTCGTCTTGGCGGGCGCCGCCGCGCTGATCCTCACGGGATCGGCTTCGCTGGCTCATGCCCAGACCAAGACCCGTACCGCGCCGGCCACCGCCGACTTCACCGTCAAGAACGACTTCACCGCCTCGCAAGGCGCGCCGTTCAGCCCGCAGAACCCCAAGAAGACCCTCGAATTCGACGCCCGCAAGGGCAAGTGGGGCCTCAAGCTCGACCTCGACCAGCCCGTGGGCCGCGAGATGGAGCTGAAGGACGTCCAGGCCGGGGCCTACTACAAGGTCACGCCGTCGATCCGCGTCGGCGGCGCCGTGGCCCTGGGCGAGAACAACCCCGTGGCCGCCGCCCGCAAGAACGAAACCCGCGAGCCCGCGCCGCGCGTGAAGCTGGAAACGGCCTTCAAGTTCTGATCTTCGGCGCTCAGGCGCCGAACCCTTCGACTCCCGCCAAGCCGTAGACGCCCGCGCCGACCAGCGCGCCGGCGGTTTTCGCGTTGACGCCGCCCAGGGCGTAGACCGGCAGGGCCGCGCTCGCCGTGATCGCCGCCAGGCCCGCGACGCCCAGCGGCGCGCCGGCCGAGGGGCTGTTGCTGGGTAACACCGGCGAGACCACCACCGCCTCGGCTCCGGCCTGCTGCGCCGCCCGCACGGCCGGGGCGTCGTGCGCCGCCGCCGTGATCCGCCATGAGGGATGGCCCCTGCGAATATAGGCCGCGCTGTCCGCGAGGCGCTGAGGCAGATGCACGCCTTGCGCGCCGATCGCCTGCGCCAGGGCCGGATCCGCGCCCGCCAACAGCAGCAAGCCGCCCGCACGGGCGATCGCCGCTAGGCGCAGGCCGCGCTCGATGGCGTCCGGCGCATCGAAAGGCCGATAGACGATCCCCGCGCCCGCCGGCAGGCGCTCGGCGACGGCTTCCGGATCGGGAACCCGCACCGGATCGGTGAAAAACAACAGGCGCGGCAGGGGATCGCCCGGCCAGACCCATGGGCGAAGCCGCGCGGCCGTTCTAGAGAGGATTTCCAGACTGCCTGTTTCCTGGTCCGACATGTCGCAAGCCCTGAACGCCATCCGATCCCGCATCGCCGCCGCCGCCCTCGCGGCCGGCCGGCCCGCCGACGCCGTCCAGCTGGTGGCGGTGTCGAAGCTACAGCCGTGGGACCATATCGCCCCTGTGTTCGACGGGGGCCAGCGGGTTTTCGGCGAGAACCGCGTGCAGGAGGCCAGGGAGCGCTGGACGCCGCTGCGCGAGCAGATCGAGCTGCGGCTGATCGGGCCGCTGCAGACCAACAAGGCCCGCGACGCCGTGGCCTTCTTCGACGTCATCGAGACGCTCGACCGCGAGAAGCTGGCCCGGGTGCTGGCCGACGAGGTCCAGGCGCAGGGGACGGCCCCGCGCCTCTACGTCCAGGTCAATACGGGCGAGGAGCCGCAGAAGGCCGGCGTGACGCCGGTCGAGGCCGACGCCTTTATCGCCGCCTGCCGGGGCGTCTACGGGCTCTCCGTGGAAGGCCTGATGTGCATCCCGCCGGCCGAAGACGACCCCGTGCCGCATTTCCGGATGCTCGCCGACATCGCCGCCCGCAACGGGCTTGCGAAGCTGTCGATGGGCATGAGCGACGACTTCGAGACGGCGATCGCGTGTGGCGCAACCTCGGTGCGGGTGGGTTCGGCGCTGTTCGGGGCGCGGTGATCCCAGAATCCTCCCCCCTCTGGGGGAGGTGGCCCAGAGGGCCGGAGGGGGCCGTTTTCAGCTGCCGCGATGCCGGCCAGTCATCTCTCGCTTCCCCCTCAGTCCCTCCGCGACAGCTCGCCCTTCAGGGGGAGCGCCTCAAAGGCCTCACCCCTCCGCGATCCCGATCGCGTCCCCCGGCGCGGCCTTCGCGAGCAGCGCCTCGATATCCGCCCGCGCCAGGGCCACGCAGCCCTCGGTGCCGGGATAACCCTCGCGCGCCAGGTGCAGGAAGATCGCCGAGCCCAGGCCCGGAACCGGCGGGTCGTCGTTATGGGCGAGGATCCCCACCAGGTCGTAGACGGGATCGTCGCGCCACATGCGCTCGGCGCTGGCCTGATACGGCAGCTTGACCGGGCGGTTGTAGTTCGGATCGCCGGGCGCGTCGCACCAGCCGTCGTCGGGGGCGATCGGCGCAGTCGGCAGGACCGTCTTCGGGCCGTCCGGATAGACGTCGGGGCGGTAGAGCACCTGGCGGATCGCCCAGGTTCCCAGGGGGCTCCTGTTGTCGCCCTCGCGCTTGTCGGCGGCGGCGATGACGCCGGCCTTGCCCAGGGCGCAGCGCACGATCCGGCCGTCGCCGAGGTCGATGGTCGCGCCGTTTTGGGCGGAACGCGCCTGGAAGATCATTGCAAACCCCGCTCCCGCAAGCCCGCGCCCCTTGGCGCCGGGCCTCGTAGCGGTCATGTTCCGCCTCATGGCGCAACGCAAGACCCTGCTTCTCATCGACGACGACGACGACCTGCGCGGCGCCCTGGCCGAACAGCTCGCCCTGCACGAGGAATTCGCCGTGGCCGAGTGCCCGACCGCCGGCGAGGGCGTGCGCCAGGCCCGCGAGATCAAGCCCGACCTGATCCTGCTCGACGTCGACCTGCCCGACATGGACGGCCGCGAGGCCTGCCGGCTGATGCGCAAGAACGGCGTCACCGCGCCGGTGATCATGCTTACCGCCGCCGCCAGCGACAGCGACACGATCCTGGGCCTGGAATCGGGCGCCAACGACTACGTCACCAAGCCCTTCCGCTTCGGCGTGCTCCTGGCCCGCATCCGCGCCCAGCTGCGCAGCTACGAGGCCTCGGAAGACGCCCTATTCCGCATCGGTCCCTACGAGTTCCGCCCCTCGGCCAAGCTGCTGGTCGACGACAAGCAGAAGAAGGTGCGGCTGACCGAGAAGGAAACCAACATCCTGAAGTACCTCTACCGCGCCGGCTCCAAGCCGGTGTCGCGCGAGGAGCTGCTGACCGAGGTCTGGGGCTACAACGCCGGCGTCACCACCCACACGCTGGAAACCCACGTCTACCGCCTGCGCCAGAAGATCGAGCCCGATCCCGCCACCGCACGGATCCTGATCACCGAGGCGGGCGGCTACCGGCTTCAGCCTTAGCCCTCTGAGGAACCCCAAAAAGAAAGGCCCGGAGCATCGCTGCTCCGGGCCTTCTTCGTTTTCGGGGTCGTCAGCCTGAAATCAGGCGTTGCCGACCTGGCCGGCTTCGGCCTGGGCCTTGCGCGCGGCGTAGACGCCGCCGAAGTCGATCGGGTCGATCAGGAAGGGCGGGAAGCCGCCTTCGCTGGTGACGTCGGCGATCAGGCGACGGGCGAACGGGAACAGGAAGCGCGGGCACTCGATCAGCAGGACCTGCTCGAGGGCTTCTTCCGGCACGCCAGCGATCTGGAACAGGCCGCCATAGACAACTTCGACGTGGAACACCGCCTGGCCGTCGCGCTCGGCGCGGGCCGACAGCTTCAGGTCGACTTCGAACAGGCCGTCGGCGCGACCGCGGGCGTTCATCTCGACGCCCATGTCGATGGCCGGCTGGGTGGCCGAGGCGCGCAGCGAGTCCGGCGCGAGCGGGTTTTCGAACGACAGGTCGCGAACGAACTGGGCGACGATGCGGATGCCGGCGGCGGCCGCTTCGTTGTCGTCCTGGGCGGCGGGCGGAGCGCCGTTGGTATCGGTCATGAAGGGTTTTTCCATACTCGGCGCGGCATATCGGCCGTTAGGCGTGAGCGGCGCTGCTAACATGCGGGAGAACGCCGTGCAACGTCAGGCGCCTGACGCGGGCGGTCGCTTGGCCTATATAGGAAGGCTGCCGTCTCAATCGACGGCCCCGATGCGGAACTTGTCGTGCTTGAACTGATCGTCTTCGCGGTGCTCGCCGCCGTCGTCCTCTACCAGCTTTACGCCACGCTCGGTCGCCGGGTGGGGCGTCAGCCCGAGGACACGCCCGCCCCCGTGGCCGCCCCGGCCGCCGGCCGTCCGGCCGACAGCGCCGAGACGGCGATCCCGGTCAACGCCACGGGCCTGGCCGCCCTGCGCGCCCGCCAGCCCGACTTCGATCCCGCCCGCTTCCTGTCGGGCGCCCGCTACGCCTACGAGATGATCCTCAAGGCCTTCGCGGCTGGTGACCGCGAGACGCTGAAGCCGCTGCTGGCCGCCGACGTGATGGCCAATTTCGAAGGCGCCATGGCCGCCCGCGAGGCGGAAGGCCGCACCGAGAGCGTCGAGATCCTGGCTCCGCCGCGCATGGACCTCGACAGCGCCGAGGTGCAGGGCGACACCGCCCGCGCCGTGGTGCGGATCCTGGCCGAGGTGCGCACGCGCTCGACCAGCGCCGCCGGCGAAGCGGTCGACGACCGCCGCACGGCCGACCTGTGGACCTTCGAGCGCGACCTCAAGAGCCGCGACCCCAACTGGACCCTGGTGCGCGTCGCGGTCGCCGAAGCCTGATGCTGCGTTCCGTCCTGACGATCGCGGCGGCCGCCCTGGTGCTGGCCGCCTGTACGACGACCGCGCCGCCGCCTCCGGTCGCCCCGACGCCCCAGGTCCCGACCCCGACCACGCCGCAGCCTTCGCAACCCACCCAGCCCCCGACGCCGTCACCCGCCGCCTTTTCGGCGCTGCAAGGCTGGAACGAGGAGGACCACGCCGCCGCCCTGCAGGCCTTCCGCGAGACCTGCGGCGTCGCCAAGGATCCGGCCACGGCCGAGATCTGCCGTCGCGCCAAGGCCGCCGGTCCGGTCGACGACGCCCGCGCCCGCCAGTTCCTGGAAGCCAATTTCCGCCCCGAGGCCGTCGCTGGCCAGGGCCTGCTGACCGCCTATTTCGCCCCTGAGTACGAAGCGCGCATGTCGCGCTCGGCCGAGTTCAGCGCCCCGATGCGCGGCCGGCCCGCCGACCTGGCCATGCTGGACCTGGGCGCCTTCGACCCGAGCCTGAAGGGCAAGACCGTGGTCGGCCGCGCCGCCGGCGGAACCTTCGTGCCCTATGACGACCGCGCCGTCATCGAGGCCTCGCCGCTGGACCGGCCGCTGGCCTGGATGCGCCCCGAGGACCTCTTCTTCCTGCAGATCCAAGGCTCGGGCGTCCTGACCCTGCCCGACGGCCGCCGCGTGCGCGCCGCCTTCGCCGCCCACAACGGCAAGACCTTCGTCGGCATCGCCACGGCCATGCGCGACCAGGGCCTGCTGGCCGACGGCAATACCTCCGGCGAGGCGATCCGCGGCTGGCTGGCGGCCAATCGCGGCCCCAAGGCCGATGCGATCATGCAGCTGAACCCGCGCTACGTGTTCTTCCAGACCCTGCCCGACGACGGCCGCCAGGCCACGGGCGCGGCCAACGTGCCGCTTCCGGCCGGCCGCGCCATCGCCGTCGACCCCAGCCAGCACGCCATGGGCGGCCTCTACTGGATCGACGCCAGCGCCCCGAAGCTGGCCGGCGCCTTCCCGACCTATCGCCGCGCCGTCGTGGCGCTCGACACCGGCGGGGCGATCAAGGGCCAGGTGCGCGCCGACCTCTACATGGGCACCGGCCAGGCGGCCGGGACCGAGGCCGGCCGCGTACGCCACGACCTGCGCCTGTGGCGACTGGTCCCCCAGATCCAACCCTAGTCCGATGAGCAAGCGGCGGCCGCCGGAAGACGATGGCCAGCGCCTATGGCGGCTGGTGGCCTCGACGGTGACGGGCCGCGCGCCCGAAAAGGCGCTGAAGATGCGCGACAAGGCCCGCATCCGTCCCGGCAAGGCCGACCTGCTGGCCCACGCCGCGGATGTCGAGCCGCCCACGCACCTGGCCTCGGTGGCGCCGCTGCGCATCGATCCGTCCGAGATCAAGGCGCTGAAGCCGAAACCCGCGCCCAAGCCGCCGCCCGAGGGCATCGAGCCCAACCGTCGCCGCCGCATCGTCAAGGCCCACGACCCGATCGGCGCGCGGCTGGACATGCACGGCCTCGACCAGGACCAGGCCCGCGCGACGCTGGAGCGGTTCATCCGCCGCGCCTGGGACGAGGGTCACCGGGCGGTTCTGGTGATCACCGGCAAGGGGAAGGTCGGCCACGGCGTCCTGCGCCAGCGCACCCCCGAATGGCTGGCCGATCCGGCCCTGCGCGAGATGATCGCCGGGGTGTCGCAAGCCGATCAGCGGCACGGCGGCGAGGGCGCGCTCTATGTGGCGCTGAAGCGGAAGGGGTAGGGGCGGAAATCCTCGCCCTTCGACAGGCTCAGGGTGAGGATTTCTACTGATCCTCGGTGCCGGAACTTTCCTCGTCCTGAGCTTGTCGAAGGACGAGGAAACGCAAGGCTACTTCGGCCGGGCAGCCTTCTCGGCATGCCCGGACGTTCCCTCGCGGGCTTCCAGCTTCTCGGCGACGGCGTCCAGCGACACGCCAGCCGCCGCCATAAGCGCCAACCAGTGGTACAGCAGGTCGGCGCTCTCCGAGGCCAGAGCCTCAGGGCCCTGCGCCACGGCGGCGATGACCGTCTCGACGGCTTCCTCGCCCAGCTTCTTGGCGGCCAGGGCCGGGTCGTTGAGCAGCTTGGCGGTGTAGGACGCGGTCGGATCGCCGCCCTTGCGGCTCTCGACCGTGGCGGCCAGGCGCTCCAGGACTTCGAACAGGCGGCTCATGCGACCGCCTTCGCGGGGTCCAGACGCACCGGCACGCCGGCGGCGGCCATGGCCTGCTTGGCTTCGCCGATCGAAATCTCGCCAAAGTGGAAGATCGAGGCGGCCAGCACGGCGGCGGCGTGGCCGTCACGAGCGGCTTCGACCAGGTGCTCGGTCTTGCCCGCGCCGCCCGAGGCGATCACCGGCACGTTGACCGCGCCCGTCACCGCCTGGAGGAGGGGGATGTCGTAGCCGATCTTGGCGCCGTCGCGATCCATCGAGGTCAGCAGGATCTCGCCCGCGCCGCGCTCGACCACCTTGGCGGCCCAGTCGACGACGTCGAGGCCGGTGTCCTTGCGGCCGCCATAGGTCCAGACGTTCCAGCCCGAACCGTCGGGGCGGGCCTTGGCGTCGATGGCCACCACCACGCACTGGGCCCCGAAGGCGTCGGCGCCGGCGGCGATCAGGTCGGGGTTCTCGACGGCGGCGGTGTTGGTCGAGACCTTGTCGGCGCCGGCCAGCAGCAGGCGACGCATGTCGGACACCTGGCGCACGCCTCCGCCCACCGAGACGGGCATGAAGCAGACCTCGGCGGTGCGCGAGATCACGTCCAGGATCAGGCCGCGGCCCTCGCTGGAGGCGGTGATGTCGAGGAACATCAGCTCGTCGGCGCCGGCCGCGTCGTAGGCGGCGGCCTGTTCGACCGGATCACCGGCGTCGCGCAGGTCGACGAAGTTGACGCCCTTGACGACCCGGCCGTCCTTGACGTCGAGGCAAGGGATGATCCGGGTCTTCAGCATCAGGCGGCCGCCGCAACCAGCGCTTCGGCCGGCTTGATCGTGCCGGCGTAGAGCGAGCGGCCCAGAATGGCGCCGGCGATCTCGACGCCCTTGCGGGCCTTGAGGCGCTCGATGTCGGCCACGGCGGCGACGCCGCCGGAAGCGATGACCGGGATCGAGACGGCGTCGGCCAGTTCGCCCACGCCCTCGACATTGACGCCGGTGAGGGCGCCGTCGCGGCTGATGTCGGTGACGATCAGGGCGGCCACGCCCACGTCCTCGAAGCGCTTGCCCAGGCTGATGGCGTCGATGTCCGACAGGCCCGTCCAGCCGTCGATGGCGACCTTGCCGTCACGCACGTCGACGGCGACGGCGATCTGCTCGGGCCAGAGGCGGGCGGCCTTGCGGACCAGGTCCGGGTCGTGGACGGCCACGGTGCCCAGGATGACGCGCGACACGCCGGCCTCGATCCAGGCCTCGATGCCTTCGAGCGTGCGGATGCCGCCGCCCAGCTGCACCGGGATCGAGATCGACTCCAGGATCGACTGCACGGCGGCCGTGTTGACCGACTTGCCCTCGATGGCGCCGTTCAGGTCAACGACGTGCAGCCACGAGAAGCCGTCCTTGACGAAGCGCTGGGCCTGGTCGGCCGGGCTGTTGTTGAAGACCGTGGCCTTGTCCATGTCGCCGTGCAGCAGACGCACGCACTGGCCGTCCTTCAGGTCGATGGCGGGATAGAGGATCATGGGCGCCATTCCAGGAAGTTGGCGAGCAGGGTGAGCCCCGCGGCTTGTGATTTTTCGGGGTGGAATTGTACGCCCGCGACATTCCCCTTGGCCACCGCCGCGACGAACGCGCCGCCGTGGTCGCTGGTCGCCACGACATCGGCGCGATCGGCCGCATCGAGCGCGAAGGAATTGGCGTAGTACATGTGGGCGCCGTCCTCGATGCCCTCAAACAGGGCGTGAGCGCGCGAGAGGGCGATCGCGTTCCAGCCCATGTGCGGGATGGTCAGCGACGGATCGGACGGGGCGAGCTTCTTCACCTGGCCGCCGATCCAGTCGAGGCCCGGCGTGACGCCGAACTCGAGGCCTTCGGTGGCCAGCAGCTGGTGGCCGACGCAGATGCCCATGAACGGCGCGCCGCGCTGGTGCACGGCCTCGTTCATGGCCTCATAGACGCCCGAGGCGTCCAGGCCCGCGCGGCACGAGGCGAAGGCGCCGACGCCGGGCAGGAACACCCGGTCGGCCTTGGCCACGATGGCGGGATCGGCGGTGACGACGATGTCTGCGGCGACGCCGCGACGGCGGGCGGCCTCGTTGAGGGCCTTTTCCGCCGATCGCAGGTTGCCCGACCCGTAGTCGATCAGGGCGAGGGTCTGCATGGTATGAGCCTTACAGCACGCCCTTGGTCGACGGCGCCTGGCCGCCGGTCTTCGGGTCGAACTCCACCGCCTGGCGCAGGGCGCGGGCCAGGGCCTTGAAGCCGCTTTCCGCCACGTGGTGGGTGTTGTCGCCGTAGAGCGTCTCGAGATGGATGCACGCGCCGCAGTTCATGGCGAAGGCGTGGTGGAACTCCTTGAAGAGCTCGGTGTCCATCTCGCCGACTTTGGGGCGTTTGAACTCGACCTTCCAGATCAGATAGGCGCGATTGGACAGGTCGATGGCGCAGCGCGTCAGGGTCTCGTCCATCGGGATGTAGGCGTGGCCGAAGCGCCGGATGCCCTTGAAGCCATCCAGCGCCTTGTTGATCGCCTGACCCAGCACGATGCCGGTGTCTTCCACCGTGTGGTGCATGTCGATGTGCAGGTCGCCCTTGGTCTCGATCTTCAGGTCGAAGCCGCCGTGGCGCGCGAAGCTCTCCAGCATATGGTCGTAGAAACCAATGCCGGTGGAGATCGTCGAGGCGCCGGTCCCGTCGAGATCGATCCAGACCCGGATCTGGGTCTCTTTCGTCTCGCGGACCACTTCAGCGGTGCGGGCCATGCTTCGTCCTTGAAGGTCCGGTCGGGACCAGAGGTGTTAGAGTCCGTTCTGGGCGGCCAGGTCGCGCAGCTTGACCTGCGGACGCGGACCGTAGTGGGCGATGACCTCGGCGGCGGCCAGCGAGCCCAGCTTGCCGCAGTCGGCCAGCGAGCGCCCCTGGGAGAGGCCGTAGAGGAAACCTGCGGCGTATTGGTCGCCCGCGCCCGTCGTGTCCACGACTTTTTCCACGGGGAAGGCCGAGATTTCGTGGAAGTGCTCGCCGGAGGCGACCACCGAACCCTTTTCGCTTCGCGTGACGGCGGCGATCTCGACGCGCTTGGCCAGTTCCTTCACGGCCGCGTCGAAGTCGTCGGTCTGGAACAGGGCGCAGATTTCCGAAGCGTTGGCGAAGACGACGTCGCACTGGGTCTCGACGAAGCCCAGCAGCGCCTCGCGGTGGCGATCGACGACGAAGCTGTCCGACAGGGTGATGGCGATCTTGCGCCCGGCGCCGTGCGACAGGGCGGCGGCCTTGGCGAAGGCGCGGCGGGCTTCCAGCGGGTCGAACAGGTAGCCCTCGAGATAGGCGTACTGGGCGCCCTCGATGATGGCCTGGTCGACGTCGGCGGCGGTCAGCTCGACGCAGGCGCCCAGATAGGTCGACATCGTGCGCTGGGCGTCCGGCGTCACGTTGATCAGGCACTGGGCCGTGGCCGGGCCCTCGGCCAGCGGCGGGGTGGTGAAGACGCCGCCGATGGCGCGCATGTCGTGGGTGAACACCCGGCCCAGCTGGTCGTCGGCGACCTTGCCGATGAAGGCGGCCTTGCCGCCGAAGCTGGCCACGCCCGCCAGGGTGTTGGCCGCGCTGCCGCCCGAGGCTTCGATGCCGGCGGCCATGGCGTCGTAGAGGCTGGCGGCGCGCGTCGTGTCGATCAGCGCCATCGAGCCCTTCACCAGCCCTTGGGCGTCCAGGAAGGCGTCGTCGCACTGGGCGATCACGTCGACGATGGCGTTACCGATGGCGGCGACGTCGTAGAGGGCGGTCATGTCTGCTCTGTTCCGGGAAGATTGACCGACCGCAAGTAAAGGAAGGGGAGGGCCCTGGCAACGTAGGCTTGGGCAACGCAGGCCTTGCCCCGCGCCCTGCGGCTTTCTAACCCTTGGCGCATGAGCATCACGCAGCCCGACGTCCTGATCCTGGTTCCCGCCGCCGACGAGCCACGCTTCGCCCAGAGCTGGCCGCCGCTGTTCGAACGCCTGGCGACGCCGCTGCGGGCCCTGGGCCTGACCGTGGCCTCCCGTCCGTGGACCGACCCGGTCGAGGCCGGCGGGCAGGGGATCGTCCTGCCGCTGCTGTCGTGGGGCTATCACCACCGCGAGCCCGAATGGTACGCGCGGCTCGACGCCCTGGAGGCGGCCGGCGTGCGCACCGCCAACCCGCCGGGCCTGCTGCGCTGGAACACCGCCAAGACCTATCTGTCCGAACTGGCCGCCAAGGGCGCGCCCGTGGTGCCGACCATCACGCTCGACGAGGTGACCCTGGAAGCGGTCGCCGAGGCGCGCGACCGCTTCCAGGTCGACCTGGTGGTGGCCAAGCCCCAGGTCTCGGGCGGCTCGCATCGTACGGTGAAGCTGGGTCGCGACCCCGACCTGACCGACGCGCCCACGGGCCCGGCCCTGATCCAGCCGTTTCTGCCGGCGGTGGGCGAGGAGGGCGAGCTGTCGCTGTTCTTCTTCGACGGCGCCTTCAGCCACGCGGTGACCAAGGTGGCCGTGCCCGGCGACTTCCGGGTGCAGCCGCAGTTCGGCGGCAAGGTCAGCGAGATCGCGCCCGAGCCCGAGGCGCTGCACGCCGCCCACATGGTGCTCGACGCTCTGGGCCAGCCGCTGACCTACGCCCGCATCGACCTGATCCGGGGCCTGGACCACACCCCGCAGCTGATGGAGCTGGAGATCATCGAGCCCGATCTCTTCCTACAGCACGCCCACGACCACGGCGCGGCGTTCGCGGCGGCGGTGAAGGCGGCGCTTTAGGCCGGAGCCAGGCGAAGAGATGAGGGGGCGATAACGATGGCGTGGCTGGGAATCTGGCTTTCGGGCTCTGTTCTGATGGCCGCCAACGCGGCGCCGGCCAATGAGCCGACCTTGTCGGCGGCGCAGGCTCGCGAGCTCTCCCAGCCAGCGCTGGCCGACGCCGCCCTGGCCCTTCTGCGAGAGCGGATCGTCGAGGTGGACGGCGTGCCGCCCAAAGGCCTGCCGCCCAAGTACAGCCAGACCATGGGCGGACTGAACCTGGCCTTGAAACCCGTGCCGGGCGAACCGGGACTTTGCGTCTCGACCGCCCTCCATGTCGGCCTCGAACAGGTCGATCCCGAAGACGAGACCCCCGCCGCGCGCGAGCGCTTCGCCGACGTGAGAGTCCGCGCCCGCTACAAGGTGGTCGGACCGACGGACCGCAACACCGATAGTCCGACGCCGCAAACCTGCGCGGCGCAGGGCCAGATCGCGGCCAACTTCTTCATGGCCGACGACGACGTCGATGTTTCTGCCTCGGTCGGCGCCATGCAGGGCCTGGCGTCAGCGCCCCGAGGCCGGATCTCGTGCGAGACGCGCGCCGACTGCCGCGACCTGCCGGCGCTGATCGCCACCCTGACCGTCGGTGATATCGTCTTCATCGAGAACGACACGCCCTGCCCGCAAGATCGAAGCTGTTCCACCATCCTGCTTTCGGGGGCGGAAGGGCGGCGGATCTGGCATCGGGCGCTGAAACTCCGCACCGTCTATCGCGGGGTCGGCCCACGGGGGCGGGGGATCGTCCGCGTGGATCGACTGGTGATAGGGGCGCGGCAAGAGCAGGAAGCCATACCGATCGCGCTCGACCCCTGAGCGGTTCACGTCTCTTCGCCCCCTTCCGGGGAGATGCGCAGGGGAGCATGCACGCCAGCCCTGAGACCGTCTCGATTGCTTTTGGATTTTCGATAGAGGCGGCCTATATCGGATCCATGCTCCCGACCCTTCGCCAGATGCAGTACCTGAAGCTCCTGTCCGAGCACGGCTCGTTCAGCCGGGCGGCCGAGGCCTGCTACGTCACCCAGCCCACCTTGTCGGCCGGGATCCAGGAACTGGAGAAGATCCTCGGCGCGCCGGTGGTCGACCGGGCGCGCTCGGGCGTGATCCTGACCGCCGCCGGCCAGGAAGCCGTGCGCCGGGCGACCTCGATTCTGGCCCAGACCGAAGACCTGGTGCAGGCCGCGCGGGGGGCGGGCCAGCCGCTGGCCGGGCGCTTCCGCCTGGGCGTGATCCCCACCGTGGCCCCGTATCTTCTGCCGCGCGCCCTGCCGTTGCTGCGCGACCAGTTCCCCAAGCTGCGCCTCTTCCTGCGCGAGGACCTGACCCAGCGCCTGATCGCGTCGCTGAAGGCCGGCTCTCTGGACGCGGCCCTGATCGCCTTGCCCTACGACATGACGGGCCTGGACTGGGCCCATGTGGAGCACGACGAACTGCTGGCCGCGGCCCCCGCCAACCACCCGATGGCCATGCAGGACAGGGTCGATCCGGCCAGCCTGGACGGCCAGGACGTCATCCTGCTGGAGGACGGCCACTGCCTGCGCGACCACGCCCTGGCCGCCTGCGGGCTGGAGCCGCCCAAGGGCGTCGGCGACGAAGAGAGCTTCGCGGCCACCTCGCTGCCCACCCTGGTTCAGATGATCGGCTCGGGCCTGGGGGTGTCGTTCCTGCCGGCCATGGCCGTGCAGGCGGGCCTGGCCGAGAACGCGCCGGTGACGGTGCGGCCGCTCGCCACCGCCCAGTCCACCCGCGAGATCGTGGTCGCCTGGCGGGCCGGCTCCAGCCGCGCCGCCGAAGGCCGCCTGCTGGCCGAGACCCTGCGCGCGGCCTGATCGCCGCGCCATCATTCAATACCGACGTTCTTTCGATCTGCGACCATTCCCCCGTTCGGCGCGTTCAGGGCCGGGGATTGGGAGAGCGATGCGATGAACGCGGCGAGGATGACGGCCCTGCTGGGCCTGGCGACGATGATGAGCGGCTGTGTCAGCCTTTCGCGCAGCGCCGCGGTCGACGACCTGCCGGCCGACTGGCGGAGCCAGGCCAGGATTTCCGAAGTGCGGCTGACACGCGGCGACCTGAAGGTCACCGACGGCTTCGACGCGCTGTTCAAGCAGCGGGTGCAGGCCAAGCTCGACGGTTGCGCCAAGGGCCAGCGGCCGTTGCGGCTGGAGGTGAAGCTCGATCGCTTCGACAAGGCCAATCCGGCCATGACCGCCTTGGTCGGCGGAGCCAACGTACTGCGCAGCCAGGCCCGTCTGGTCGACGTGCGCACCGGCAGGACCGTCGGCGACTACGCCATCGGCAAGACGATCGTCGGCTCGCGCCTGGCGGTCATCAAGATGGGCGAGGCCGAGGAGCAGCTCAGCGACGCCTTCGGCGAGGAGCTGTGCGCCCAGGCCTTTCCGGCGACCGTCGCGACCCGATAGCATCAGATATATCTAAATAGCTCTTGACGCCGAGCGATTTCGATATATCTATCATTTCGATATAACGAAACTGCATCGAAAGAGCACACATGTTTGGACGACATCATCACCATCACCACGGCCGCCACGGCGGTCACCACAGCCGCCATCCGTTCGGCTTCGACGGCCGCGAACACGGCGGCATGGGCGGACGGGGCTTCGGCCGCGGCGGCCCGCGCGGCCGCTTCTTCGACCACGGCGACCTGCGCCTGGTCGTGCTGAAGCTGATCGCCGACAAGCCCAGCCATGGCTACGAACTGATCAAGGCGGTCGAGACCGCGGCCGGCGGCGCCTACAGCCCCAGCCCGGGCGTGATCTATCCGACCCTGACCCTGCTGGAAGAGCTCGGCTACGTGGCCGCGACAGACGCCGGCGGCGGCAAGAAGCTCTATACGATCACCGACGAGGGCCAAGCCTTCCTGGAAACCAACGCCCAGCCGGTGAACGGCCTGTTCGAGCGCATGGCCGAGGCCGCCTCGCGCAGCGCCGCCTTCGCGCCGCAGATCCTGCGGGCCCGCGAGAACCTGAAGACGGCCCTGCGGTTGAAACTGCACGCCGGAAGCCTAAGCTCCGAGCAGATCGCCGCCATCGCCAAGGCTTTGGACGACGCCGCAACGCAGATCGAAGCTGTCTGAACCGGGCCGGAACAGAGGAGCACATCTCATGCAAAGCCACGCTCGCCTCGTCACCGACAAGGCCGCCCGCTACATGACCCAGTTGGCCAAGCACTGGGGCCACAAGTTCGAGGTCGAACTGACCGAGACGACGGCCGCCTTCCCGCTGCCGCTGGGCCCGTGCCGGATGACCGCCGACGCCGAAGGCCTGGACATGACCGTCGAGGCCGAGGACTTCGAGGCCCTGGCCAAGCTGGAGCAGGTGGTCGCCGACCACATCCTGCGCTTCGCCTTCCGTGAAGGCGTCGAGAAGCTGAACTGGACCCGCGCCCGCGAGGCCGGCCACATCGACCCGCCCAAGGCGCGCGGCGGCCTGGGGCTGGGGGTCTGAGCCTTCCGCCCTCCCCATCGCCCTTGCGTGGTCCTCGTCCTTCGACAAGCTCAGGAAGAGGACCAAGGCAAGGCTCCGGACTGAGGAAAACCTCATCCTGAGCCTGTCGAAGGGCGAGGTTTCGCCCCTAGGCCGGCTCCAACCCTGACAACAGCTTGGCCAGCAACCCACTGAGCGCCTGCTGCTCGCTAGCATCCAGCGCTTCCAGCAACGCCCGCTCGTTGTCGATGTGCAGGGGCAGGATCTTGTCCAGCAGCCCCCTGCCCTCCTCCGTCAGCGCCACCAGCGTGCCGCGCCGGTCGCTGGGATGCGGGCGGCGCTCGACCAGGCCCATCTTCTCCAGGCGGTCGATCCGCGCGGTCATGCCGCCCGACGAGACCATGGCCGTCTCGTAGAGGTCGGTCGGGGTCAGGGCGTAGGGCTCCCCCGCCCGGCGCAGGGTGGCCAGGACATCGAACTCGCCGCGCTGCAGGCCGTGGGCGGCGAACAGCGGCGCAAGGCGTTCCTTGAGCACGATCTCGGCCACCTCGCAGAGGCGTCCGACCAGCTCCATCGGAAACGGATCCAGGTCCGGCCGCTCGCGCCGCCACTGGACCGAGGCCGCGCCTGCGCGGTCATGACGCTTGGCTTTCACCGCCATCGGATATATCTCGCCATCAAGATACTTTCCGACGAGATATATCGTGGTCCTCGCCTACGAAGAAGACGCCAAGGCGCGTAAAAGCGCGTCTGCCTCCACCCGTGCCGCCAAAAGCGGCGCCCTGCTCACCATCGCGGCGATCGTCGTGGCGGCCCTGAATCTGCGCCCAGCCCTGGCCGCGCTAGGCCCCGTACTCGACCAGGTGAAGGCCGCCACCGGCGCCTCCTCGGCCGCTGCGGGCCTCTTGACCACCCTGCCGATCCTGCTGATGGGCCTGGGCGCCCTGCTGGCGGCGCCGCTGCGCCGCGCCCTGGGCGAGCGCCTGGGCGTGGCCATCGGCCTCCTGGCCATCGCCATCGCCTGCGGTCTGCGGGCGATCTGGCCGACCACCGCGGGTCTGTTCGCCAGCGCCGCCATGGTGGGCGTCGGCGTCGCGGCCGTGCAGGCCCTGATGCCCGGCTTCATCAAGAGGACCACCGGCGAGGGCGCGCCGCGGATGATGGGTCTCTACACCACCGGGATCATGGCCGGCGCCGCCGTTGCCGCCGCTATGGCCACCGGCGTCACCCGCCTGGCTGGCTGGCAGACGATGTTCGGCCTGTGGGCCCTGCCCGCCGCGCTGGCCCTGGCGTTGTGGATGCGCGCGGCCAAGCGCGAGACGGCCGCGCCGGCCGGCGGCCCTGTCGCCCTGCGCCAAGCGTCGATGTGGAAGAGCCCACGCGCCTGGCTGCTGCTGACCTTCTTCGGCATCGGCACCGGGGCCTACACCCTGGTGCTGGCCTGGTTCCCACCGTTCTACGCCAGCCGGGGCCTGACCGCCGACCAGGCCGGCTACGCCCTGTCGGCCCTGACGGTCTGTGAAGTGCTGGCGGGCCTCGCCGTCTCGGCCGCCATCGCCCGCCGCCCCGACCGCCGGCCCCTGCTGGCGGCGGCCCTGGCCTCGCTGCTGGCCGGCATCGCCTGCCTGTTGCTGGCCCCATGGCTGGTGCTGCCGACCGTCTGCCTGTTGGGCGCGGGCATCGGCGCGATCTTCCCGCTGTCGCTGATCGTCACGCTGGACCACGCCAGCGACCCGGAAAGCGCCGGCGACCTGATGGCCTTCGTCCAGGGCGGCGGCTACGTCATGGCCAGCGTCATGCCGTTCTTCGCCGGCTGGGTGCGCGACGCCTCGTCCGGCCTGTCAGCCGCCTGGCTGCTGATGGCGGCCGGCGTCGTGGCGATGATGGCGATGACTGCGCGGTTCACGCCGGGCGCGCGGGTCTGAGCGCTAGAACAGCCCCAGCGACGGGCAGAGGTCGGCGATCTTGCAGACCTCGCACTTGGGCTTGCGGGCCACGCAGATGTAGCGGCCGTGCAGGATCAGCCAGTGGTGGACGCGGGTCTGGTAGGGACCTGGCACCACGCGCATCAGGTCGTCCTCGACCGCGTCGGGCGTCTTGCCGGCCGACAGCTTGAGGCGATGCGAGACGCGGAACACGTGGGTGTCGACGGCGATGGCCGGCTCGACGTCCAGCTCGTTCAGCACCACGCTGGCGGTCTTGCGCCCCACCCCCGGCAGGCTTTCCAGCGCCTCGCGGTTCAGCGGCACCTGGCCGCCGTAGCGGTCCATCAGGATATGGGCCGAGGCGATGACGTTCTTGGCCTTGGTGCGGAAAAGGCCGATCGAGGCGATGTATTTGATCAGGCCGTCCTCGCCCAGCTCCAGCATCTTTTCGGCGCTGTCGGCGACCTGGAACAGCGGGCCCGTGGCCTTGTTGACCTGCACGTCGGTGGCCTGGGCCGACAGAGCCACGGCGGTGACCAGCTCGTAGGGGTTGGAGTAGTTCAGCTCGGTCTTGGGGCGCAGTTCCAGGCTCTCGAAGCGCTCGAACAGGATGCGCACGCGTTCGCGCTCGGCGGCGGTGATCCGCTTGCCGGCGGGACGTTTCTTGACGAGGGATTTGCTGGCGGCCATCGGCGGCGACCATGCCGTGATGCGGGCCGCTCGCCAAGGCGGCGCGAGGGGCGTAGACCCTTGGCATGGCCGCCGCGCTCTACATGGACGCCGTGATCCGCCCCAACCGGTCGCTGAGCCGCGCCGGCATGGCCGCGGTGCTGGCCGTGGCCATAGCCTTCAACCTGATGGTCGCGGCGTTCCTGCTGGTGGTGGGCGCGCCGCCGGTGTTGCCCTTCCTGGGCCTGGACGTCCTGGCCCTGTGGCTGGCCCTGCGCGCCAGCAACCGGGCCCTGTCGCGCGCCGAACGGGTGAAGGTCACGGCCGAGGAAATCATCGTCAGCCGGGAGGACGACCGGGGCGCCAAGGTGGTGTGGACCTCGCCCACCGCCTTCACCCGCGTCGACCTCGACCAGCCGGGCGAGCACGAGTCGCGCGTGCGCCTCTTCATGTCGCGCCGCCGCCTGACCCTGGCCCGGGCGCTGAGCCCCGACGAGCGGGTCGCCTTCGCCCGCGCGCTGGAGCGGGCGATCAAGGCGGCGCGGGCCGAGCGCTACGCCTGAGCCGGGACAGGCGGCGCAAGAACCGGGCGGACGCCCTGCCCCGCTCGGCGTAGAGTGCGGCGATGGCTCTCGATCTCGTCCCGTCCGAACCGTCCGCGTCCGAAATCCTGGCGCGCCTGGCCGAACGCTCGGCCGACTACCACCGCATGGCCACAGCCCTGGACTGGCTGGCCCAGCGCTGGATGGAGCGGCCGTCGCTGGACGAGGCCGCCGACGCCGTGGGCCTGTCGCCGTTCCACTTCCAGCGGATCTTCACCCGCTGGGCGGGGGTCAGCCCCAAGACCTTCGTGGCCGCCATCGCCCACGCCGAGGCACGCCGCTCGCTGGAGGCCGGGGCCAGCGTGCTGGACGCGGCCTATGACGCGGGCCTGTCGGGACCCTCGCGGCTGCACGACCTGTTCATCGCTCAGGAGGCCGCCACCCCGGGCGAGGTGCGCCGGCGCGGGGCGGGCATGACCCTGCGCTGGGGCTGGGCCCCTACCCCGTTCGGCCGGGGTCTGTTCGTGCTGGCCGAGCGCGGCCTAGCGGGCCTGGCCTTCTCGGACGGCGACGACGACTTCAGCTTCGCCGACATGCACCGCCGCTGGCCGGGCGCTGACTGGGTGCGCGACGACATGGCCGCGCAGGACACCGCCCTGAAGGCGTTCGGGGCCGGCGACGGCCCCCTGCCCGTGGTGCTGATCGGCTCGCCCTACCAGGTGCAGGTGTGGAAGGCGCTGCTGCGGATCCCGGCCGGCGGGACGGCCACCTACGGCCAGGTCGCGGCCTGGGCCGGCAAGCCCAAGGCCTTCCAGGCCACCGGCGGGGCCATCGGCGCCAACCCGATCTCGCTGCTGATCCCCTGCCATCGGGCCATCGCCAAGGACGGCCGGCTCACCGGCTACCACTGGGGCCTGGCCCGCAAGGCCGCGATCCTAGGCCTGGAAGCGGTGGCGACGCGCGAGGTGGCGTGAGCCGCCTCAACCTTAAAGAACAAATAGTGAACATACGTCCGAACTCGACGTCGGAACGAGTCACTCTGGTCTGTAGCCGCGATGCGGGGTCGAGTGACGGGTGGAGCTATGGAACCGGAGGTCTTGAAGGAACTGGCGGTCGTGTTGTCGGCCGCGGCGGGCGTGCTCACCGCCCTGGCCGGCCTGGTATGGGCGTTTCGGCGGCGGCCCTAGCCTTCCGCATGCGGAAGGCGCTTCTTGCCTGAGTGTCCGGACTGCCTGAGCGGTCCGGACGGGGCCGCCGCCAAGGGCTCAGGCCGTGCCGAGGAAGTCGCGCTTGCCCAGCACGACGCCGTTCTCGCGCAGGATCGCGTAGGCGGTGGAGAGGTGGAAATAGAAGTTCGGCAGGGCCTGGCCGGTCAGGTAGTCGAGGGCGTTGTGCTCGGTGGTCTCGCCGCGACGGGTCAGGGCCACGGTGCGGTCCTCGGCGCCGTCGAAGGCGGCGGGGTCCAGGCCTTCGACATAGGCGATGGCGCGGGCCACGCGGGCCGACAGGTCGGCGAAGCTGGTCTCGGCGTCGTCCCAGGCCGGAACCTCGAGGCCGGCCAGGCGCGCGCTGGCGCCCTTGGCGAAGTCGGTGGCGATCTGCACCTGGCGGATCAGCGGGAACATGTCGGGATAGAGCCGCGCCTTGAGCAGGGCCTCGGGGTCGAGCTTGCGCTCCTCGACATGAGCGGCGGCCTTGGCCAGTACGCCCGACAGCCCCTTCAGGCCCTGGACGAAGACGGGAACGCTGACGCGGTGGGCGGTGATGGTCATGAGGGCTCCGGTGAGGCTTGGGCGCTGGATGTAGGATGGTTCGGCGGCCAGCGCAGCCCCGCGGTGTTGCGAACCTCCCCCTGTGGGGGAGGCGATCGCGCAGCGATCGGTGGGGGGAACTTCGGGCGTAGCGGCAGCTGAGAACGCCCCCCTCCGTCGCCTTTGGCGACACCTCCCCCAGAGGGGGAGGATCTTCTACGCCGCTTCAGCCCCGTCGTAGCGCGCCCTCGCCTCGCGGATGGCGCCATGGTGCTCGACCGCCCAGGCGATCAGGGCGTTCAGCGGCGTCTGCAGCGACATGCCGAGCGGCGAGAGACTGTATTCGACGCTGGGCGGCTTGGTGGGGAACACCTCGCGTTCGATCAGGCCGTCGCGCTGCAGGTCGCGCAGGGTCTGGGTCAGCATGCGCTGGGAGATGTCGGGCACTGCGCGGCGCAGGGCCCCGAACCGCTTGGGACCGATGAACAGCAGCGACAGGATTAGCGTGCTCCATTTGTCGCCCAGGTGATCGACGACGTCGCGCACCGGGCAGTCGGCGCTGGTGAAGCCCTGGCCTCGCCAGCCCTCCATGGCCTCGCACATCGCTTCGGGCGAGAGGGCTTCCGACGACAAGACGGGTGGTTCCTTCAAGGTGCCTATCTCCCGGAAAACTGCCGTCTTTACGGCGCACAATTGGTCTCACATCTACACCTGGTCTCGAAAAGAGACCAGCAAAGGACGCCTTCGATGACCGCCCAGCCCTTTCTCGCCAAGCCCTTCCTCAACGATCGCCTCCTGGTGACCGGCGCCGGAGGCCAACTGGGCCGCCGCGTGGTCGAGCTGCTGCTTGAGGCCGGCGCGCCGCACGTGATCGCCACCACGCGTGATCCCGCCAAGCTGGCCGACCTGGCCGCCAAGGGCGTGGAGGTGCGCGCCGCCGACTTCGACGACCCGGCCTCGCTGGACACCGCCTTCGCCGGCGTCGACCGCCTGCTGCTGGTCAGCACCGACGCGCTGGACAAGCCCGGCCGCCGCATCGCCCAGCACCGCGCCGCCGTGGCGGCCGCCGCCAAGGCCGGGGTGAAGCACCTGGCCTACACCTCCGGTCCCGGCGCGCGACCCCAGGCCTCGGGCATGGACGACCACTTCTGGACCGAGGCGGCGATCTTCGCCGAGGCCGCGCTCGACTGGACCATCCTGCGTCACCACCTCTATGCCGAGACGATCCTGATGGGCGCTGGCCAGGCCCTGGCCAGCGGGACCCTCTACACCGCCACCAACGGCAAGGGCCGTGCCTATGTCACCCGCGAGGACTGCGCCCGCGTCGACGTCGCCGCCCTGCTGGGCGCGGAGGGCCGCCAGGTCCTCGAGGTGACGGGTCCCGAGGCGGTCACCCAGGAGCAACTGGCCGCCCTGCTGGCGCAGGTCTCGGGCAAGCCGGTGGCCCACCAGGACATCCCGCTGGACGCCCTGCGCGCGGGCCTGGCCGGCGCGGGCCTGCCGCCGGCCTATGTGGCGCTGCTGGCCGTCTTCGACCACGACACCGCCGAGGGCCGCCACGCCCTGCTCACCGACACGGTCGAAAGCCTGACCGGCAAGGCGCCGACCTCGGTCGCGACCTTCCTGGCCGGCCAAAAGGCGGCGCTGGCCTAGAGAACAAGCGGAACGGTCTGCGGCGTCGCGGGGTTTCTAGCGGGTCCAATTCCACTCCCCCTGAAGGAGGAAGACCCATGAAAGTCAGCGACGCCATGACCAGCCAGGTCTCGGTCGCCCGTCCCGGCGACAGCATCCGCAAGGTCGCCGAAGTGATGGCCAAGATCGACAGCGGCGTGGTGCCGGTGGTCGACAACGGCAAGGTGCTGGGCCTGGTCACCGACCGCGACATCGTCCTGCGCGTGGTGGCCGAGGGCCGCAGCTTCGACAGCCCCGTCTCCGAGGTGATGAGCGACGGCGAGGTGCTGTCGGTCAGGGAAGACGACATCCTGGCGGACGCCACCGCCAAGATGGCCAACAACCAGGTCCGCCGCCTGGTGGTGCTCAACGAGAGCGGAAACCTGACCGGCATCCTGTCGCTTGGCGACGTGGCCAAGGACTACGGCGCCAAGCAGGTCGGCAAGACCCTTGAGGAGATCTCGCAGGAACCCGGCGAGGCGGCGCACTGAGTTTCCCTCTCCCAGAGGAGAGAAGGTTCGAGGAGCGCGAAAACAAAAAGGGCGGCTCCTTTCGGGGCCGCCCTTCGTCGTATCGGGTTGTCGAGCCGGTCTTAGACCAGCGACGGGTCGATGGCCTTGCAGGCTTCCATCAGGCCCTGCACCGACTCCACCGACTTGGCGAACATCGCCTTCTCAGCGTCGTTGGTTTCGAACTCGACGATCTTCTCGGCGCCGGCGGCGCCGATGACGACCGGCACGCCGACGTACAGGCCCGACAGGCCGTACTCGCCGTTCAGGAAGGTGGCGCACGGCAAGACGCGCTTCTTGTCCTTCAGGTAGCTGGTGGCCATGGCGATGGCGCTTTCAGCCGGGGCGTAGAAGGCCGAGCCGGTCTTCAGCAGGGCGACGATCTCGCCGCCGCCCTTGCGGGTGCGCTCGACGATGGCGTCCAGCTCTTCCTGGGTCAGGAAGCCGGCCTTCACGGCGTCCGGCAGCGGCAGGCCGCCGACGGTCGAGTGACGGACCATCGGGACCATGTCGTCGCCGTGGCCGCCCAGGGTCCAGGCGTGGATGTCTTCGACCGACACGCCGGTCTTTTCGGCCAGGAAGTAGGCGAAGCGAGCCGAGTCCAGGACGCCGGCCATGCCGATGACCTTTTCCTTCGGCAGGCCCGAAAACTGCTGCAGGGCCCAGACCATCGCGTCGAGCGGGTTGGTGATGCAGATGACGAAGGCGTTCGGGGCGTGGGCCTTGATGCCTTCGCCGACGGCCTTCATGACCTTCAGGTTGATGCCCAGCAGGTCGTCGCGGCTCATGCCCGGCTTGCGCGGCACGCCGGCGGTGACGATGCAGACGTCGGCGCCGGCGATGTCGGCGTAGTCGTTGGCGCCCTTCAGGGCCACGTCCTTGCCGAACACGGCCGAGGCTTCGGCGATGTCGAGCGCCTTGCCCTGCGGGGTGCCTTCGGCGATGTCGAACAGGATCACGTCGCCCAGCTCTTCGCGAGCGGCGATGTGGGCCAGGGTGCCGCCGATCATGCCGGCGCCGATAAGGGCGATCTTCGCGCGAGCCATGGGGTCTCCATCAGGCTGTGGACAGGAAATGTCGGGGCGCGGTCTACGCCCCTCGCGGCTCAGTCTCAAGCCCCCTTTCCCGTTTCGCTGCGCTGCGGCAAAACGATCACAACAAACACAAGGAGAGGCGCCGTGAGCAAGACCGATCCTCGACGCTTTTTCGAGGACTTCCGCGTCGGCCAGGTGCTGGTCCACGCCACGCCGCGCACGGTGACCGCCGGCGACGTCGCGCTGTACACGGCGCTTTACGGACCGCGGTTTTCCCTCTTCTCGTCGGACGAATTCGCCCGCGCCAGCGGCCTGGCCGCCGCCCCGGTCGACCCGCTGGTCGCCTTCCACATCGTCTTCGGCAAGACCGTGCCCGACATCAGCCTGAACGCCGTGGCCAACCTGGGCTACGCCGAAGGCCGGTTCCTGGCGCCGGTGTTCCCGGGCGACACCCTGGCGGCGACGTCGGAGGTGATCGGGGTCAAGGAGAACTCCAACGGCAAGACCGGCGTCGTCTACGTCCGCACCGCTGGGACCAACCAGCGCGGCGAGGCCGTCCTCAGCTACGTGCGCTGGGTGATGGTGCGAAAGCGCGACCCGGCCGCCGTGGTCGAGGGGCAGACGGTTCCTGACCTGGCCAAGGCGGTCTCGCCCGAGAACCTGGTCGTTCCGCCGGGCCTGGATTTTTCGGCCTACGACTGGGCGCTGGCCGGCGCGCCGCACGCCTTCGAGGACTACGCGGTCGGCGAGAAGATCGACCATGTCGACGGCATGGTGGTGGAGGAGGCCGAAGCCCAGATGGCCACGCGGCTGTGGCAGAACACCGCCAAGGTGCACTTCAACCAGTTCGAGCGGAGCAAGGACCCGTCGGGCCGGCGCCTGGTCTATGGCGGGGTGGTGATCTCGACGGCCAAGGCGCTGTCGTTCAACGGCCTGCAGAACGCCGGCCTGATCCTGGGGATCAACGGCGGCCGCCACGTGGCCCCGTTCTTCGCCGGCTCGACGGTGTTCGCCTGGAGCGAGGTGCTCGACAAGGCGGATCTGGGCTCCATCGGCGCCCTGCGGTTGCGGCTGGTTGCCACCAAGGACAGGCCGTGTACGGATTTCCCCGACAAGGACGGCGACGGGGTCTACGACCCGGCGGTGATCCTGGATTTCGACTATTGGGCGGGGGTCCCCAAGCGTGGCTGACTTTTCTCTGCACCCGGCCTTTCCGGCCAGCTCGCACGCGGTCGGCGAGCTGGAGCTTTGCCATGTGCGCCTGCACGACGACGCCCGCTATCCGTGGCTGGTGCTGATCCCCCGCGCCGACGGCCTGGTCGAGATCGAGGACCTGTCGGTCGAGGGCCGCGCGGCTCTGACCGAGGAAGCCGTCGCCGCCGGCGCGGCCGTGCGGGCCGTGGCCAGGGTGCTGGGCGTCGCCATCGACAAGCTGAACCTCGGCGCTCTGGGCAACGTCACCCCGCAGCTGCACGTCCACGTCTTGGGCCGCCGGGCCGGCGATCCGGCCTGGCCGGGACCGGTGTGGGGCCACAGCGCCGGCGCTCCCTACCCCGAGGACGTGCGCGCCGCGGCGATCGCGGCGGCGCGGGAGGCTCTGGGCCTCTAGGCCAGGATCAGCGCGACCAGAATGCGAACGGCCGCAAAGGCCAGGACCATCGCCCCCGCGCCGGCCAGGAACCACGGCCATGCCGGGGTCTTCTCGACGACCACCGCGGGCGGAACCGGGGGCTGTTCGGCGTAGCGGGCCATGGCCTTGAGCGCGCGAAGCGCCTCGTCGGCCAGTTCCCTCATCCGCGCCACCGGCGACAGTTCGCGGGCGATCCAGCGGCGGACGACGGGGTCCGACGCCGCCCACAGGTCGTGGGAGGGGTCGATGCGGCGGGCCACACCCTCGACCGTGACCATGGTCTTCTGCAGCAGGACAAGCTCGGGCCGCAGGGCCATCTCGAACAGGGCGGTGATCTCGAACAGCTGGGCCAGGAGCTTGCCCATCGACACCTGGCGGGCGTCGCGGCCGAACACGGGCTCGCCGACGGCGCGCAGGGCCTGGGCGAAGGCGTCCATGTCCTGGTGGGCGGGCACGTAACCGGCGTCGAAGTGGATCTTGGCCACGCGCACGTAGTCGCGGCTCAAGAACCCATAGAGGATCTCGGCCAGGTACTTGCGCTCGGCCAGGCCCAGGCGCCCGACGATGCCGTAGTCGACGGCGGTGATGGCGGCCGGGGCGCTGACGAACAGGTTGCCCTCGTGCAGGTCGGCGTGGAACAGGCCGTGGTCCAGGGCCTGGGCCAGGAAGCCGCGCGTGACGTTGTCGGCCAGGGCCTTGCGGTCGAGGCCTTCCTGTTCCAACGCCTTGGGATCCGATAGCGGCACGCCCGGCGCCCAGGCCAGGGTCAGCACGCGCTTGCCGACGCCGTCCCAGACCACCGCCGGAGCGCGCATGTGGGTGTCCAGCGCCATGGCCTCGCCCAGCTCGGCGCAGCCGGCGGCTTCGAAGCGCAGGTCCATTTCCAGGTCGAGCGCCCGGATCACCACCTCGACGAACTCGCGCGGGCGCAGGCGGCGGGCGGCGGGAACCAGGCGATGGGCGAGATCGGCCGCCAGGCGCAGGGTGGCGCTGTCCTCGACCACGCGGCGCTCGATACCGGGACGCAGCACCTTCACGGCCACCTTGGCGCCGTCGAGCAGGGTCGCCTCGTGGGCCTGGGCCAGCGAGGCCGCGCCCACCGGCTCGCCGAAGGTCGTGTAGAGGCTGTCGATCGGCCGGGCCAGGCTGCGCTCGACCTCGGCCCGCGCGATCGCGGTCGGGAACGGCGGCAGGCGGTCCTTCAGGTGCGACAGGTCCTCGGCGAAGGTCGCGCCGAAAATGTCGGCCCGGGTCGACAGGAATTGGCCCATCTTGATGGCGACGGGCCCCAGGCCCTCCAGGGCGCGGGCCAGGCGCTCGCCCGGCCGACCCTTGCGGGTCTTGCCGCCGGCGAACAGGCGCAGGAACCAGCCGGCCAGCCGCGCCGACGGCGGCAGCAGCGGCTCGACTTCCTTGGGAACCAGGGCGTCGGCGCGCACCAGGCGCCAACCGGCCCCCATCAGACGCAGGAACGCGGCCAAGCGGTTCACGCGGCGAAAACGCGAGCGGCGTACGCGTCGGAGGTAGTCTTCATCATGACTTGGCCTCAAAGCCCGGCCCGCGCCGCAGGTCAAGAGGCCAGGCCGCGATCACGCGCCCGCGCCTCGCCCGAGGGCCCGATGGCTCCCCTGACGCGGCGAATGGGCTATCGTTGCAGTAGTTGTTTTGTGAAGTGAGTCTGCCATGGTCCGCGCCGTTTTCCTCCATATTCCGAAGACGGCCGGCACCAGCTTGCGCGAAACGCTCTGCCGCGGCCTGGGCGAGGACGCCGTCAGCCCCGCCTTCGGGGCCTCCGAGATGACCGAAGCCGAAGCCGACGCGCTGCGACGCTATTCGGTCGTCTTCGGCCATATCAGCGTCACCGATGCGCGCCGCTTCTTTCCCGACGCCATGCTGCTCACCGCCGTGCGCGACCCGACCGAGCGTTGCCTGTCGTGGTACCGCTTCGTCCGCAGCGTGGGCGTCCCGCCCTATCCGGACGTGATGGCCGCCCTGTCGCATGACATCGACGACTTCTTCTCGCTCGACGTCGAGACCGTCTTTCGCAACATCTACAATCGCCAGGTCCGCCAGTTAGGCGACCATGTCCTGAACACCAACGTGGACATGCAGGACACGTTCGAGCGCGCCAAGGCGACGCTGGACGAATGCGTCTGGATCGGCCGGCAGGAGGCGATGCAGGAGGACTTGACCCGGTTGGCCGATGTCCTCCCCGAGATGGCGGGCGTGAACCTCTCGCGGCTCAACGTCACGGCGGGCGATCACGCCGGCCGGCCGGTCTCCGACGAGTTGCGCCGCAAGATCGCCCGCTACAACGAGTTCGACGAGGCCCTCTACGCAGACGTCGTACGCCGCTGCGGCGGCTGACGCCGCAGGGTCGCCCGCCCCTAGAGCGCCCAGCCCTGGTGCAGGGCCGCCACGCCGCCGGTGAAGTTGGTGTAGGTCGCCCGCTTGAAGCCGGCCGCCTCGATCATCGACAGGAAGGTCTTCTGGTCGGGGAAGCGGCGGATGCTCTCGACCAGGTACTGGTAGGCGTCGCGGTCCTTGGCGACCCATTCGCCGACCTGCGGGATGACCTTGAAGCTGTAGGCGTCATAGGCCTTGGCGAGGGCCTCGGTGGCCGGACGCGAGAACTCCAGGCACAGGAAGCGGCCGCCGGGCTTGAGCACCCGGCGCGCTTCGCGCAGGGCCGCGTCGATGTCGGTGACGTTGCGGATGCCGAACGAGATCACATAGGCGTCGGCATAGGCGTCGGGCAGCGGCAGGCGCTGGGCGTCGCCGACGGTCCAGGTGATCTCGGGCTCGCCGCCCTTTTCGATCCCGGCCATGATCATCTCGGCGTTGTAGTCGACGATGTTGATGGTCGCGTCGGGGCCGCCGCGGCGCTGCTGCGCGTTGCGGGCCATCTTGGCGAAGCGGCGGGCCATGTCGCCGGTGCCGCCGGCGCAGTCGATGATCACCTCGCCCGGCTGCGGGTTGAGGCGGGCTGCGACCGCGTCCTTCCAGAGCCGGTGCACGCCGCCGCTCATCAGGTCGTTCATCAGGTCGTAGTTCTTGGCCACGCGGTCGAAGACCCCGCGCACCAGCCCGGCCTTCAGCGCGGGATCAACGTCCTTGAATCCGAAAGTGGCGGAGGGCTTGCTCATGACGTCTACGGGTCGGGCTCTCTATATGATCTTCGCCTATTAGACCGCGTCTCGCGCCGCGTCATCGTTTTAAGGGGTCTTCCTTGCCCGAACTGCCCGAAGTCGAGACCGTCCGCCGCGGACTCGAGCCCGTCCTGTCCGGCGCGCGCCTCATCCGCGTGCGCGCCAACCGCCCCGACCTGCGCTTTCCCCTGCCCGACGGCTTCGTCCAGCGGCTGACCGGCGCGAGGATCCTGCGGCTGGAGCGACGGGCCAAGTACCTGCTGGCGCCGCTGGATCGTGGCGACACCCTTGTGATGCATCTGGGCATGACCGGAAGATTTGAGATAGCGGCTCCCGAGGGCCCAAATCAGGAAAGAATTGGCAGGCCCGGCGACTTCGCCCGGGAGGTCAGGCCGGACGACAAGCACGCCCACGTCGTGTTCGAGACCGAAGAGGGCGCGACCGTCACCTATTACGACCCGCGCCGGTTCGGCTTCATGGATTTGATCGCCACCGACCGCGTCGACCGCCATCCGTGGTTCGCGACCATGGGGCCAGAGCCGCTGTCGGACGCCTTCGACGCCAAGACCCTGGTCAAGGCCTTCGGCGGCCGCAAGCAAGGGCCCAAGACCCTGCTGCTGGACCAGAAGACCGTGGCGGGCCTGGGCAACATCTATGTCTGCGAGGCGCTGCACCGCTCGGGAATCTCGCCGTTCAAGCCGTCGGGCCAGATCGCCGGCAAGCGCCTGGGGCCGCTGACCGCCGCCATCAAGGACGTGCTGGCCGAGGCGGTCGAGGTCGGGGGCTCGTCGCTGAAGGACTTCGCCGCCGCCGACGGGGCGCTGGGCTATTTCCAGCACCGGTTCAGGGTCTACGACCGCGAGGGCGAGCCCTGCCCCACGCCTGGCTGCAAGGGCGTGATCGCCCGCGAGGTCCAGGCCGGGCGTTCAACCTTTTTCTGCCCCGTTTGTCAGAAATGACCCTGGCCGCGCCTTCTCCAGCTTGAGGCGCAGCTTTCCGGTTTGGCGTGATGTTCCGTTCCCTCCTCGTCGCTCTGGCCGCCCTGCTGGCGACCCCCGCCCTGGCCGCGCCGCCGGTGTGGACGGTGCGCGACGCGGATTCCGAGATCGTGCTGTTCGGCTCGATGCACGTCCTGCCCAAGGACCTCGACTGGAAGCCCCCGGCGCTGGACGCCGCCCTCGCCCAGGCCGACGACCTGTGGTTCGAGGTCCCGATGGATGCGGCCGCCGACCGGCGGATGCAGGACCTGGCCGGCGCCTACGGCCTGCTGCCGCCCGGCCAGACCCTGACCTCGCGGCTGAAGCCCCGCGCCGCCGCCCGGCTGCGCAAGCTGGCCAGCCGCCTGGACGTGCCGATGAGCGAGATCGAGCGCCTCAAGCCGTGGATGGCCGAGGTGCGGCTGACCACGGCCGCCTTCGCCCAGGACCAAGGCCTGGCCGAGGGCGGGGTCGAGCGGCGATTGCAGGCGGCCGCGCCGCCCAAGGTCGTCCGCAAGGCCTTCGAGACCCCCGACGAGCAGATGGCGCTGTTCGCCGGCGCCTCCGAGGCCGACCAGGTCCGCACTCTCGACGCCACGGTCAGGCAGCTGGAAAAGGACCCCGGCGCATATCGCCGCCTGGTGGCCGCCTGGTCGCAGGGCGATCAGAAAGCGCTCGAGCGCGCCGTGGTCGGGGGAATGCGGAAATCTTCGCCCGCCCTCTATCGTCGGTTCATCGTCGAGCGTAACGCACGGTGGATGGACGCCCTGCAAGCGCGCCTGGCCGGATCCGGCCGGACGGTGGTGGTGGTCGGCGCGGGGCACCTGCTGGGCCCTGACGGCCTTCCTGCCCGCCTGCGCGCGCTGGGCTACGATGTCGAAGGGCCGCAATAGACGGCCGAAGTGAGCATGAGGAACGAGCGCAGATGGCCTTTGAGACCCTGATCGTCGAACGCCCCACGACCGCGCCCGGCGTGGCCCTGATCCGCCTGAACCGGCCCGAGGCGCTGAACGCCCTCAACAGCGTCTTGCTGACGGAACTCGGCCAAGCCCTGGCCCAGGCGCAGGGCGACGACACGGTGGGCTGCATCGTGCTGACCGGCTCGCCCAAGGCCTTCGCCGCCGGGGCCGACATCAAGGAGATGTCGGACAAGTCCTATGCCGACATGTTCAAGGCCGACTTCTTCACGGCCCAGGCCCGGGCCATCGAGACGGTGCGGAAGCCGATCATCGCCGCGGTGTCCGGCTACGCCCTGGGCGGCGGCTGCGAGCTGGCGATGATGTGCGACTTCATCCTGGCCGCCGACACCGCCAAGTTCGGGCAGCCGGAGATCAACCTGGGCGTCGCGCCCGGCATCGGCGGCACCCAGCGCCTGACCCGCCTGGTGGGCAAGTCCAAGGCCATGGACATGATCCTGACCGGCCGGATGATGGACGCCGAGGAAGCCGAGCGTGCGGGCCTGGTCTCGCGCATCTTCCCGGCCGACCAACTGGTCGACGAGGCCGTCAAGGTCGCCGCCAAGATCGCCTCCCAGTCGCCGCTGGCCACGGCCATGAACAAGGAACTGGTCAACGCCGCCTACGAGACCACCCTGACCACGGGCGTGGCTCTGGAGCGCCGGCTGTTCCACTCGCTGTTCGCCTTCGACGACCAGAAGGAAGGGATGGCCGCCTTCGTCGAGAAGCGCAAACCTGCGTTCAAGGGGTCGTGATCCCCGGGCCGGCGAAGATTCCCATTGTGGATGGATTGACCGGTCGACGGCCTTCCCGTATATCCGCGCGCTCTTGATTTCACCTGCTTCGCGGCCGCCCGCGCGGCCGTCCGTTTGAAGGTCCTATCCATGGCCAATAATCCCGGCGCCAAGAAAGCGATCCGCAAGATCGCCCGTCGCACCGAAGTGAACACCGCTCGCCGCTCGCGCGTGCGCACCTTCCTGCGCAAGTTCGAAGACGCCATCGCCAAGGGCGACGTCGCCGTCGCCAAGGCCGCCTTCATCGAGGCGCAATCGGAGCTGATGCGCGCCGTCTCGAAGGGCGTCGTTCACCCGAACACGGGCTCGCGCAAGGTGTCGCGCCTGGCCGCCCGTCTGAAGAAGCTGGATAAGGCCGCCGCCTAAGTCCAGATCGCGAACGAACGCCGTTCGTTCAGCGAAATCAAAGACTTGTAGAAGCCGATCGAGGCAACTCGGTCGGCTTTTGCTTTGTCTATGTACTCCTTTACCTGCCCCCCGGCTCGTCGAACGAAAGTCTTCAAAACGGCTTTCCCTTGACGGGCGAGGCGGTGTCGCGAGTCAACAGAAATATCCGCGATCGGACGCAAGTTTTCCGTTTGACCGGCCCGGGCCGGTGGCTAGTTTAAAGGTCTCAGCGCTCTCCCAGTCTTTGACGACAGCGGCGGCGGCGGACACCATGCGTTCGCCGGTTAAGCCCCTGTGTGTCCACAATAATTGCGGGGGAGAGTTTCTGAGTTCGGTCGCGCGCCATGGGGGGCTTGCGGCCGGCAATCTGTAATTGTGTGTATGCAGGCGCGAGGCGGTGAACTGATGTCGATCAAGGTCGGGGCGGCCAGTCATGAATTGTCGGCGGCGTATGCCGCCGTCACGCGCGAGCCTGCCGGCATCGTGTGGAACAAAGTCTGCGTCTCCCTGAAGCGCGAGCTGGGCGACGCCGCCTTCGGTTCGTGGATCGCGCCCGCCGTGCTGCGCGAAACTCAAGGGGGCGACGTCGTCCTCGTGACTCCGACCGGCATCGCCCGCGACTGGATCCGTCGCAGCGCCTGGCGACGCATCGGCGAGCTTTGGGCCGCCGGCGACGCCGTAGGCCGCCGCCTCGACCTGAAGTCACGCCTCGAATTCGAAGCCTCGGCCGACGCCGCCTCGGCCACCACCGGCGCCGTCTATGTCGAGGCCAAGCCGCAGCCGATCGAGATCGTGCTGCCGGTCTCCAGCGACGTCCCCGCCGCCGCGGCCCCTGTCGCCGGCAAGACCTCGCCGATCCAGGGCCTGCAGGAACGCTTCACCTTCGACAGCTTCGTTCCGGGCCCCGCCAACGAATTCGCCCACGCCGTGGCGCGCCGCGTCGCCAGCTGGGCCGACGGCCACTTCAACCCGGTGCTGTTCCACGGCCCCTACGGCTTCGGCAAGACGCACCTGCTGAACGCCCTGGCCTGGGAGGCCATGCGCGCCGCCCCGAACAAGCGCGTGGTCTACCTGACCGCCGAGCGCTTCCTGTCGACCTTCGTCCGCGCGGTCATGGATCGCCAGACCACGGCCTTCAAGGACGAACTGCGCGGCGCCGACCTCTTGATCATCGACGACGTGCACTTCATCGCCGGCAAGCAGTCGAGCCAGGAAGAGCTGTTCCACACCCTGACCGCCCTCGTCGAGGACGGCCGCCGGGTGGTGTTCTCGGCCGACCGTCCGCCCTCGGCCATGACCGAGATGGACGCGCGCCTGCGCTCGCACCTGTCGGCGGGCCTGGTCTGCGGCATGGAGCCGGCCGACCGCTCGCTGCGCCTGGGCATCCTGGAGCGCAAGATCGAGGCGCTGGGCCGCGCCCAGGGCTTCGTCGGGACGGTCCGTCCGGAAGTGCTGCAATTCCTGGCCGACCGCTTCACCGACAGCGTCCGCGAGCTGGAAGGGGCGCTCAACACCCTGACCGCCCGCGCCGGCGAGCGCCTGTCGCGCCTGTCGCTGGACGAAGTCCAGGCGATCCTGCGCCCGCACCTGCGCGGCGGCGAGAAGCGGATCACCATCGACGACATCCAGAAGGCGACGTCCGAGCACTACGGCATGAAGCAGGCCGACCTGCTCAGCGAGCGCCGCAACCGCGCCATCGCCCGTCCGCGCCAGGCGGCCATGTGGCTGGCCAAGCAGTTGACCACTCGTTCACTGCCGGACATCGGTCGTCGCTTCGGCGGTCGCGACCACACCACCGTCCTGCACGCCGTGCGCCGCATCGAGGCCCTGCGCCAGGACGACGCCGTGCTCAGCCAGGACCTGGAGACCATCACCCGCAAGCTGCGCGGCTGATCAGGGCTTCCAAGTCGACCGAAGGGGCCGCTCCGCAAGGAGCGGCCCTTTTCGTTTGGGCCATTCTTTCTTCCCGTCATTCCCGCCCTTGTGGCGGGAACCTCTCTGTCGGCCGCAGGTGCGGTTGGGGCGGACTGCTCGGCAGTCCGCTTGCGCCTCACGTGGAAACGGAACGAGGGTTTCCGCCACAAGGGCGGGAATGACGGGAGCATAAGAGGCTTGGGGCTCGATCAACCCGCCCGCGCCCGCCTGAGCGTCAGGTTGATCCGCCCTCCCCCGGGCACGAGGCGCGAGGAGCCCGGCAGGATGCGGTCGACGCCGTGGAAAGCCAGGCGGGCCCGGCCCGACAATCGGCAGACGTCGCCGGACGACAGCCGCACCGACCGGGTCGGGTCCTTGCGGCTGGTTCCGCCGATGCGGAACACCGCCGTGTCGCCCAGCGAGATCGACAGCACCGGAAAGCGCGGATCGGTCTCGTCGCGGTCCTGGTGCAGGCCCATGCGGGCCTCGGCGTCGTAGAAATTGACCAGGCAGGCGTCGGGCGGAACCTCGGGATCGCCCAGGGCCGCCCAAAGATCGAACAGCGCCTGGGGCATCGCCGGCCAGGGCGCGCCGGTCCCGGGGTGACGGTCGGCATAGCGGTAGCCGACTGCGTCGCTGGTCCAGCCCAGCGGCCCCAGGCTGGTCATGGCCACGCTCATCGCCTTGCCGTAGGGCGTTGCGTAATTGGCCGGCGGCGAGATCGCCGCGGCCGCCAGCACGGTCTCGACGAGCCCGCGCTGAGCCTCCGGCGACAGCAGGCTGGGCCAGAGATCGAAGCCGGGGACGAGGCTGACGGGGGTCATCATTACGCGGAATTAATGCCTGTGGACGGGCGGATGGGTGTTGGTTCGCGCCTTCGCGGGTTTCTCCGCACGATCATTCCATACCAGGGCCGTTCATGCGTCGTCTTCTGTCCACCGCCGCCGCGGTCACGCTGCTTCTCGCCTCGGGGACTGCCCTCGCCGCCCCGGCCGTTTCCGGCTCCAAGGGCGCGACGCCGGCCACGGTGACCACCCAGCTGCCCCGCAACGCCCATCCGACCCATTACGACCTCGCCTTCACGCCCGACGCCAAGACGATGAGATTCACCGCCTCGGTGAAGATCGCCGTCGAGGTGACCGAGCCGACCGCGACCATCACCTTGCAGGCGGCCGACCTGACCTTCGCCAAGGCCGCCATCGACGGCAAGCCGGCGACCATCAAGGTCGACGAGGACGCCCAGACCGCCGCCTTCACGCTCAAGACCCCCCTGGCCCAGGGCAAGCACGTGCTGGCCATCGACTACGCCGGCAAGATCTACACCCAGGCCGCCGGCCTGTTCGCCCTCGACTACGACACCGAGGAGGGCCAGAGGCGCGCCCTCTACACCCAGTTCGAGAACTCCGACGCCCGCCGGTTCATCCCCTCGTGGGACGAACCGTTCCATAAGGCGACGTTCAGCGTCGAGGCGACGATCCCGACCGGCCAGATGGCCCTGGGCAACATGCCGATCGCCAAGAGCGTCGACCTTGGCGGCGGCAAGACGAAGGTGACCTTCGCGACCTCGCCGAAGATGTCGACCTACCTGCTGTTCTTCGGCCTGGGCGAGTTCGAGCGCGCCAGCATCAAGACCGCCGGCGTCGACATCGGCGTGGTGACCAAGAAGGGCGACCTGGCCAAGGCCAAGTTCGCGCTGGACTCCGCCGGTCCGCTGACCGCCTGGTACAACGACTATTTCGGCGTCGACTACCCGCTGCCGGCGCTGGACCACATCGCCGCGCCCGGCCGCAGCCAGTTCTTCAGCGCCATGGAGAACTGGGGGGCGATCTTCTACTTCGAATACGCCCTGCTGATGGATCCGAAGATCTCGACCCAGCGCGACGCCCAGAACATCTACACCACTGTCGCACACGAGACCGCCCACCAGTGGTTCGGCAACCTGGTGACCATGGCCTGGTGGGACGACCTGTGGCTCAACGAAGGCTTCGCCTCGTGGATGGAGGGCCGGGCGACCGAGAAGTTCCATCCCGAATGGAACGCCGCCCTGGCCGCCGTCGGCGGGCGAGAATACGCCATGAGCCTGGACGGCCTGGTCACGACCCACCCCGTCGTGCAGCACGTCGAGACCGTCGAGCAGGCCAGCCAGGCCTTCGACGCCATCACCTACCAGAAGGGCGAGGCGGTCATCCGCATGCTCGAGGGCTATGTCGGCGAGGACGCCTGGCGCACCGGCGTGCGCGCCTACATCAAGGCCCACGCCTACGGCAACACGGTCAGCGACGACCTGTGGAAGGCGGTCGAGACGGCCGCCGGTAAGCCGATCACCGCCATCGCCCATGACTTCACCCTGCAACCCGGCGTGCCGCTGATCCGCGTCGAGGCCGGCGCCTGCCAGGCCGGCAAGCAGGTGCTGACCCTGACACAAGGCGAATTCAGCAAGGACTTCCCCGACAAGACGCCCCTGGCCTGGCGCGTCCCGGTCAACGCCAAGGCGCTGGACGGCGCGGCGATCGCCAAGACCGTGGTCGAGGGCGGCAAGGCCAGCCTGACCGTCGACGGCTGCGGCCCCATCGTCGTCAACGCCGGCCAGAGCGGCTACTACCGCACCCTCTACGCCCCGGCCCAGTTCCAGCGCCTTGCGGCCGATTTCGGCAAGCTGCCGGCGATCGACCAATTGGGCCTGCTGTCGGACGCCTGGTCGATGGGCGCGGCCGGCCAGCAGGCGCCGACCGACGCCCTGGCCCTGATCGCCGCCACGCCGGCCGAGGCCGACCCGCAGGTGCTGTCCAAGGTCGCCAGCGTCCTGTCGGCCATCGACGGCTACTACGAAGGCCAGGCCGAGCGCGCCGCCTTCCGCAAGCTGGCCATCGCCCGCCTGTTGCCGCTGCTGGCCCGCGTGGGCTGGGAGGCCAAGGCCGGCGAGCTCGATACCGTGGCCATCCTGCGCGGCGACCTGATCGCCACCCTGGGCGAGCTGGGCGATCCGACCGTGGTCGCCGAGGCCCGCAAGCGCTTCGCCGCCGACAAGACCGACCCGGCCGCCATCCCCGGCCCGCTGCGCAAGGCGATCCTGGGCGTCGTGGCCGTCAACGCCGACGCGGCGACCTGGGACGCCATCCATGCCCAGGCCCAGGCCGAGAAGACGCCGCTGGTCCGCACCCAGCTCTACAACCTGCTGGCGGCGGCCGACGACGAGGCCCTGGCCCGCAAGGCCCTGGACCTGGCCCTGACCGCCGAGCCGGGCGAGACCAACTCGGCCGGGATGATCTCGGCCGTCGCCTCGCGCCATCCGGACATGGCCTTCGACTTCGCCACGGCCCATCGCGACGCGGTCGACGCCAAGGTCGACAACAGCGCCCGCACCCGCTTCATCCCCAGCCTCGCCAAGGCCTCAGGCAAGCTGGAGACGGCCGAGAAGCTGAAGGCCTGGGCCGGCGCCAACCTCACTGAGAGCTCGCGCAAGGAGGCCGACAAGACGGTCTCGGCGATCGAATACCGGGCCAAGGTGCGTCGTGAGCGTCTGCCGGCGATCACCGCCTGGGTCGCCAAGGCCGGCTGAACGGAGCTTTTCGCGGCGTCGGCCAAGGGTCGACGAGCCGACGCTGCGACGTTCCGTCTTGCAGATTCCCCTTCTTTCCCTGCGGGAATGGGGTTGCGACTGTACGCGTATCCCCCATATCGGGCATCGAAGCGGGGTTGACGGGCTCGTCAACTTCGACTGAAGCCTCTCCTTTCGCCTGGTTCGTCCAGGCAACAGGATTTTGGATCAACCCTAGACGCGACCAGACGGGGACGGACCGAGAAAAACCGGGGCGCTTCTGATAAGGCCCTTGTCACCGCCGTCCGCCATTCGAGGAGCTGCAGGCACACCACATGAGCAAGATTATCGGTATCGACCTTGGCACCACGAACTCGTGCGTGGCCATCATGGACGGCAAGAACCCGAAGGTGATCGAGAACGCCGAAGGCGCTCGCACCACCCCGTCGGTCGTCGCCTTCCTCGAGGACGGCGAGCGCCTGATCGGCCAGCCCGCCAAGCGCCAGGCCGTGACCAACCCGACCAACACCCTGTTCGCTATCAAGCGCCTGATCGGCCGCAACGCGAACGACCCGGTGGTCGAGAAGGACAAGGGCATGGTGCCCTACGAGATCGTCAAGGGCCCGACCGGCGACGCCTGGGTCAAGGCCCACGGCAAGGACTACTCGCCCCAGGAAGTCTCAGCCTTCATCCTGCAGAAGATGAAGGAAGCCGCCGAAGCCCACCTCGGCGAGCCGGTTACCAAGGCGGTCATCACCGTTCCGGCCTACTTCAACGACGCCCAGCGTCAGGCGACCAAGGACGCCGGCAAGATCGCCGGCCTGGAAGTCCTGCGCATCATCAACGAGCCGACCGCGGCGGCCCTGGCCTACGGCCTGGACAAGAACGACGGCAAGAAGATCGCGGTCTACGACCTGGGCGGCGGCACCTTCGACGTCTCGATCCTCGAGATCGGCGACGGCGTGTTCGAGGTGAAGTCGACCAACGGCGACACCTTCCTGGGTGGTGAAGACTTCGACCTGCGGATCGTCGACTACCTGGCCGACGAGTTCAAGAAGGAGCAGGGCGTCGACCTGCGCAAAGACAAGCTGGCCCTCCAGCGCCTGCGCGAGGAAGCCGAGAAGGCCAAGAAGGAGCTGTCGTCGACGGCTCAGTACGAGGTCAACCTGCCGTTCATCAGCATGAACGCCTCGGGCCCTCTGCACCTGAACATCAAGCTGTCGCGCTCGAAGCTGGAAGCCCTGGTCGACGACCTGATCGCCCGCACCATCGGTCCGTGCGAACAGGCCCTCAAGGACGCCGGCCTGAAGAAGAGCGACATCGACGAAGTGATCCTGGTCGGCGGCATGAGCCGCATGCCCAAGGTCCAGCAGGCGGTGCAGGACTTCTTCGGTCGCGAACCCCACAAGGGCGTGAACCCCGATGAAGTCGTTGCGCTGGGCGCGGCCGTTCAGGCCGGCGTTCTGCAAGGCGACGTCAAGGACGTGCTGCTGCTCGACGTGACCCCGCTGACCCTGGGCATCGAGACCCTCGGCGGCGTGTTCACCCCGCTGATCGAGCGCAACACCACGATCCCGACCAAGCGCTCGCAGACCTTCTCGACCGCTGACGACAATCAGTCGGCCGTGACCATCCGCGTGTTCCAGGGCGAACGCCCGATGGCCGTGGACAACAAGATCCTCGGCCAGTTCGACCTGGTGGGCATCCCGCCGGCGCCGCGCGGCGTGCCGCAGATCGAGGTCACCTTCGACATCGACGCCAACGGCATCGTCCAGGTCCACGCCAAGGACAAGGCGACCAACAAGGAGCACTCGATCCGCATCCAGGCCAACGGCGGCCTCTCGGACAGCGACATCGAGCGCATGGTCAAGGAAGCCGAGGCCAACAAGGCCGCGGACGAAGAGAAGAAGAAGCTGGTCGAGGCCAAGAACCAGGGCGAGGCGATCCTGCACTCGACCGAGAAGGCCCTGGCCGAGCATGGCGACAAGGTCGGCGCGGCTGAGAAGACCGCGATCGAGACCGGCGTCACCGAGCTGAAGACCGCCCTGGAAGGCGAGGACGTCGAGGCCATCCAGGCCAAGACCCAGGCCCTGATCCAGGCGTCGATGAAGCTGGGCGAGGCCATGTACGCCTCGCAGCAAGGTGGTGAAGGCGCCGAAGCCGGCGCCGAGGCCGCCGCGGACGACGGCGTCGTGGACGCCGAGTTCGAGGAAGTCGACGGCGCCGACAAGCCGGCTTCCTAAGCCATGGACGCGCCGGCGAACGATCCTTCGAGATCCGTTCGCCGGCGCGCTCGTTTTGCGGTGCGCCCGATTGACGCCTTGCGGCGGGGCGCGCCCTCCCCCACCTCTTTCTCGACACTCCCTGTCTTGTTGAGCCTTACGGGCGCCGAACGCTGACGATGCGCGACTATTACGAAATTCTCGGCGTGAACCGGACCTGCGACGACGCGGGCCTGAAATCCGCCTTCCGCAAGCTGGCGATGCAGCACCACCCCGACCGCAATGGCGGTTGCGAGGACGCGAGCGGCCGGTTCAAGGAAATCAACGAGGCCTACAGCGTCCTCTCCGACCCGCAGAAGCGCGCCGCCTACGACCGCTTCGGCCACGCCGGCGTCAATGGTCCGCAGGGCGGCCCTGGCGGCATGGGCGGCGGGTTCGACGCCAGCGACATCTTCGGCGACGTGTTCGGGGACGTTTTCGGCGAGATGTTCGGCGGCGGCCGCCGTCAGTCCAACGGCCCGCAGCGCGGCCAGGACCTGCGCTACGACCTGGAGATCTCGCTGGAGCAGGCCTATGCCGGCGCCGAGGTCGAGATCACCGTCCCCGCGGCCATGACCTGCGAGGTCTGCGACGGCTCGGGCGCCAAGCCCGGCACCAGCCCCACCGTCTGCGGCTCGTGCGGCGGCGCCGGCCGCGTGCGCGCCACGCAGGGGTTCTTCTCGGTCGAACGCGCCTGCCCGCGCTGCGGCGGCTCGGGCCGCCTGGTGCTGGATCCCTGCGCCGGCTGCCATGGCCACGGCCAGGTCCGCAAGGAGCGCATCCTGTCGGTCCGCATCCCGGCCGGCGTCGACGACGGCGCCCGGATCCGCCTGGCGGGCGAAGGCGACGCAGGCGTGCGCGGCGGTCCGCGCGGCGACCTCTACCTCTTCCTGTCGGTCAGCCCGCACGAACTGTTCGAGCGCGACGGCCTGGATCTTCTGTGCACCGTGCCGGTGCCGATGACGGTGGCCGCGCTCGGCGGCGAGATCGAGGCCCCGTGCCTGAAGGGCGGCGAGACCTGCGACGGCACCTGCAAGATCAGCGTCAAGGTTCCGGAAGGGGCCCAGACCGGCAAGACCGTCCGCCTGAAGGGCAAGGGCATGCCGTCGCTGCGCAACCGCCAGCGCGGCGACCTGGTGGTCGAGCTGTTCGTCGAGACCCCGACCCACCTGTCGGCCCGCCAGAAGGAGCTCCTCAAGGAACTCGCCGGCCTGTGCGACGACAAGCAGAACCCCAAGTCGGCCAACTTCGTCGGCAAGGCCAAGCGCTTCTGGGAAGAAGTGACGGGGAACTAGACCCGGTTCGCATTCGACCGCGAAAGGCCCGCCCCATCGGCGGGCCTTTTTCGTTTCGGGTTGAAGCGTCTAGAGGTCGACCCGGCGGTCCCCTCTCAGGGCCCGCGCCAGAACAAGGCCGCCGAGGATCAGGGCCAGGCTCACGACGACGACGGCCGCGACGCCGGCCGGGCCTTCGCGCCACTCGCCGTCGAAGAACCGGCTTTCCAGGCTGGGCGGCACGCTGAAGGTGATCGGAATGGTGACCTCGCCGGTCGCGCCGGGCGGCGGCGGCGTCATGCGGAAGATCTTCGAGAGCTTCAGCGCCGCCTCGCCGAAACCCAGGCCCACCGGCGTCTCTTCGGTGACCATGCAGCCCGACAGCTGGCCGCCCTCCACGACCTTGCAGGTCAGCCTGGCCGAGCCGCCGATCTCCCGGTCCTGGGCCTTCTCGGGATAGTAGGCGTTGAGTTCGTCCTCGGTCGGCCTGCGCAGCCACTGCGGCTTGTAGCGCGAGGCGCCATCCTGGGCCGTCGCCATCCTCGGCGCCTGGAAGGTGAACGGGATGGAGACGCTCTGCTCGCCGATCTGGCCCGGCGGCGGCGGGGTCATCCGGAAGGTCTTCGAAAGACCCAGCGCCGCCTCGCCGAAGCCCAGCCCCGCGGGCCGCTCCTTGGTCACTTCGCAGTCGCCGAGCCGGCCCTCGGCCACCACCTTGCAGGCGATGGTCGCCGTGCCGCTCACCCCGCGCCTGCCGGCCTCCTTGGGAAAGAAGGCGGCCACTTCCTGGCCGGTCGGCTTGCGCAGCCAGTCGGGCTTGTACGCCGTCGGCGCAGCCTTGGCCCCGGCCGCCGCGCCCTGTTCGTTCTCGATCATCACGCCCCCACGTTCGCCGCGAATTTATTGGGGACGCCCGAGCTGGGCAATGTCGCTTTCGCTTAACGAATTCGGCGACGCTCTGTAGATTCCTGGGGATGAACGCCCCCGTTTCTCCGCCCGTCCAGACGTTCGACGCCACCGGCGCCACGCCGGTGATGCAGCAGTTCTTCGAGATGAAGACCCGCCAGCCCGACGCGCTGCTGTTCTTCCGGATGGGCGACTTCTACGAGCTGTTCTTCGACGACGCGATCCGCGCGGCCGCCGCCCTGGGCATCTCCCAGACCTTCCGGGGAACCCATGCCGGCCAGCCGATCCCGATGGCCGGCGTGCCGCATCACGCGGCCGAGGCCTATCTGTCGAAGCTGATCCGGATGGGCTTCAAGGTCGCCGTCTGCGAGCAGATGGAAGACCCGGCCGAGGCCAAGAAGCGCGGCTCCAAGTCAGTGGTCCGCCGCGACATCGTCCGCGTGGTGACGCCGGGCACCCTGACCGAGGACGGCCTGCTGGACGCCCGCGGCGCCAACCGCCTGGCGGCGGTGGCCATTCGCGCGGGCCAGGCGGCCGTGGCGGCCGTGGAACTGTCCACCGGCGAGGTCGAGTGCTTCTCGACCGGCAAGGAGGGCGTGGGGCCCCTGCTGGCGGCCCTGTCGCCGTCCGAGACCCTGGTCGCCGACCGCCTGCTGGCCGACGACCATCTGGCCCAGACCCTGAAGATCTGCGGCGGGCTGATTCAACCGATGCCATCCGCCCTGTCGGAGCCGCAGGCGTCGGAGACCCGGGTCAAGCGCCTCTACGGCGTCGACACCCTGGACGGTTTCGGCGGCCTGGCGGCGGCGGAAATCGGCGCGCTCGGCCTGATCGCCGCCCACCTGGAAATGACCCAGGCCGGCAAGCTGCCGGCCCTGCGCGCGCCGCGCCGCGCGGCCGAGGCCGACGTCATGTCGATCGACCCGGCGACCCGCTCGAGCCTGGAAATCGACCGCACCCAGAACGGCGACCGCAACGGCTCACTGCTGGCGGCTATCGACCGCACCGTCACGCCGGGCGGCGCGCGCCTCCTGGCCTCGCGCCTGGCCCGCCCCCTGCTCGACCCGGCCGCCATCGACCAGCGCCTGGACGCCGTCGAGTGGTTCGTCGAGCACCGGTCCCTGCGCGAGCGCCTGCGCGAGCAGTTGAAGGGTTCGGGCGACATGGCCCGCGCCCTGGCCCGCCTGGCCCTGGGCCGTGGCGGTCCGCGGGACCTGGCCTGCCTGCGCGACGGCCTGAAGACCGGCGAGAAGCTGGCCGGCATGGTCGGCGGCTCGGGCGACCCGCTGTCGCCGCCGCCGGTCGAGCTGGAAGGCGCGCTGGCGGCCCTGACGCCGTCGCTGCACCAGGGCGTCTCGCAGCTCTTGAACACCCTCGAGGCGGGCCTCGGCCCCGACCTGCCGGCCCTGGCCCGGGACGGCGGCTTCGTGGCCCCCGGCATCCGCCCCGAGCTCGACCAGGCCCGCGCCCTGCGCGACGACAGCCGCCGGGTCGTCGCCGCCCTCGAGCAGCGCCTGATCCAAGAGGCCGGCATCTCGCTGAAGATCCGCCACAACGGCGTGCTGGGCTATTTCGTCGAGGCCACGGCCGGCAAGGCCGACCCGCTGTTCCAGCCGCCGCTGAACGCCACCTTCATCCACCGCCAGACCCTGGCCAACCAGGTGCGCTTCACCACCGTGGAGCTGGCCGACCTCGACGCCCGCATCGCCCAGGCGGCCGAGCGGGCCCTGGCCATGGAAGTGGCCGCCTACGAGGACTGGCGCGCCGAGGCCTGCGCCCTGGCCGAGCCGATCCAGGCCGCCGCCGAGGCCCTGGCCCGCCTGGACGTGGCCTCCAGCCTCGCCGAATGGTCCGAAGACGCCGGGGCCGTGCGCCCGATCGTCGACAAGTCGCTGGCCTTCGAGGCCAAGGCCGCCCGCCACCCGGTGGTCGAGGCCGCCGTGCGCCGCGCCGGCGACCCCTACACCCCCAACGACTGCCGCCTGGACGCCGCCGGCGAGGTGGCCGCCCGCCTGTCGATCGTCACGGGTCCGAACATGGCCGGTAAGTCGACCTTCCTGCGCCAGAACGCCCTGCTGGCCATCCTGGCCCAGGCCGGCTGCTACGTGCCGGCCAAGAACTTCCGGCTGGGCGTGGTCGATCGCCTGTTCAGCCGCGTCGGCGCCGGCGACGACCTGGCCCGCGGCCGCTCGACCTTCATGATGGAGATGGTCGAGACCGCCGCCATCCTGACCCAGGCCACCCCGCGCAGCCTCGTCATCCTCGACGAGATCGGGCGCGGTACCGCCACCTATGACGGCCTGGCCATCGCCTGGGCCTGCGCGGAATCGCTGCACGACACCAACCGCTGCCGCGCCCTCTTCGCCACGCACTATCACGAGCTGGCGACGCTGGAGGAGCGCATGGCGCACGTCTCCAACCTCAGCCTGCGGGCCAAGGAGTGGAACGGCGACCTGGTCTTCCTGCACGAGGCCGCCGACGGCCCGGCCGACCGCTCCTACGGCGTGCAGGTGGCCAAGCTGGCCGGCGTGCCGCCGCAGGTGGTGGCCCGCGCCAAGGAGGTGCTCGATCGCCTGGAGAGCAAGACCGAATCACCAGCCAGGCTCGACGACCTGCCGCTGTTCGCGGCCTCGGCCCCCGTCGCCGCGGCGCCTGTCGTTTCGGCGCCCAGCGCCGTGGATGGGGCGCTGAAGGAGCTGGACGTGGACGGCATGAGCCCGCGCGAGGCCCTCGAAGCGCTTTATCGCCTTAAGGGTCTGCTCAAGACCTAGGATCAATCATAGGAGCATGGCGGCGGCCGGTTCCGGTGGCCGCTTTGGCCGCCCGTCTCGGACACCCATATAACCGCCATGCCCCGCCGCCTCCGCCCCACGCCCCTGGAACACGTCGTCGACGGCCACGCCCTGCGCGCGCGCCTTTCGGCCGCCGCCCTGGACGCCATCGGCGACGAGGCGGCCCAACGCGCCCGGGCGATCGACATCCTCAAGCAGGCGCTGTTCCGCGGCCGGATGATCGCCAAGGAGCGGCTGGAGAACGGGGCCGGCGGCGTCGAGACCGCGCGCCTGCTCAGCGGCGTCACCGACGAGGTGATCACCGCCCTCTACGACTTCACGACGGTGCACGTCTTCCGGGCCCGCAACCCCACCGAAGGCGAGCGCCTGGCGCTGATGGCCGTGGGCGGCTACGGCCGCGCCACCCTGGCGCCGTTCAGCGACATCGATCTCCTGTTCCTGCGGCCCTACAAGCAGACGCCGCACGTCGAGAGCGTGATCGAGTACATGCTCTATGCGCTGTGGGACTTAGGGTTCAAGGTCGGCCATGCCTCGCGCACCATCGAGGAGTGCGTGCGCCTCTCGAAGGAAGACTTCACGATCCGCACCTCGATCCTCGAGGCCCGGCGGCTGACCGGCGACGAGCGCCTGGCCGCCGACCTCAAGAAGCGGTTCCGCGACGAGGTCATGAAGGGCACCGGCCAGCAGTTCGTGGCCGCCAAGCTGAAGGAACGCGACGACCGCCAGGCCCGCGCCGGCGCCAGCCGCTACATGGTCGAGCCCAACGTCAAGGAGGGCAAGGGCGGCCTGCGCGACCTGCACACCCTGGTGTGGATCGCCGAATACCTGCACCCGGTCGACGCGCCGGAGGACGTCTTCAAGATGGAGGTGTTCTCGGGCCGCGAGACCAAGGCCTTCATCCGCGCCTTCGACTTCCTGCACGCCGTGCGGGCGCACCTGCACTTCACCACGGGCCGGCCCGAAGAGCGCCTGACCTTCGATCTCCAACCCGAGATCGCCCGCCGCATGGGCTATGGCGACCGCGGCGACGCGCCGGCCGTCGAGCGCTTCATGCGCCGCTACTTCCTGATCGCCAAGGAAGTGGGGGCGCTGACCCGCGCCTTCTCGGCCAAGCTGGAGGCCGAGCACTTCAAGAACGAGCCCAAGGGCATCTCGCGCTTCCTTCCGGGCGCCAAGCCCAAGCGCAAGGCCCTGGACGCGCCGGGCTTCTACGAGGACGGCGGCCGGCTGAACATCGACGGGCCGGCGATCTTCGAGAGCGATCCGGTCAACCTGATCCGGCTGTTCAAGATCGCCGACGAGCGCGACCTCGACCTACACCCCGACGCCTTCACGGCCGTGACCCGGCACCTGGGTCTGATCACCTCGAAGGTGCGGCGCGATCCGGAGGCCACCCGGGCCTTCCTCGACCTCCTGGCGCGCGGCAAGCGGTCCTACCGCACCCTGACCCTGATGAACGACGCCGGCGTGCTGGGCCGCTTCATCCCGGAGTTCGGTCGGGTCGTGGCCCAGATGCAGTTCAACATGTACCACTCGTACACCGTGGACGAGCACACCCTGCGGGCCGTGGGCCTGATCGGCGACATGGCCGCCGGGCGCCTCTCAGAAGACCATCCGCTGGCCGTGTCGATCATGCCGCTGATCGAAGACCGCGAGGCCCTGTTCCTGGCCATGCTGCTGCACGACACCGGCAAGGGCGGCGTCGGCGGCCAGGAGAAGGCGGGGGCCCGATCGGCTCGCAGCGCCTGCGAACGCCTTGGCGTGGAACGGTCCAAGGTCGAGCTGGTCGCCTGGCTGGTCGAGAACCATCTCGTCATGAGCGACTTCGCCCAGAAGCGCGACGTCTCGGATCCCGGCACCGTGGCGGCCTTCGCCCGCATCGTCGAGAACCCCGAGCGCCTGCGCCTGCTGCTGGTGATCACCGTGGCCGATATCCGGGCCGTGGGGCCCGGCGTGTGGAACGGCTGGAAGGGCCAGCTGCTGCGCGAGCTCTACAACGCCACTGAGGCGGTTTTCCGGGGCGGCCGGGGCAGTGACGCCACCGCCAACGTTCAACGCCACCAGGAGGCCGCAGCAGCGGCCGCACGCGAGGCCCTGATCGCCGCCGACCCCGCCGCCAAGGGCTGGGCCGCGGCGATGGAAGACGCCTATTTCGGCGCCTTCGGTCCGCAGGACCTGCTCGACCACGCCGCCCTGGCCCGCCGGGCCGCCATCCAGGGCGGCGCGGCCGCCGAGGGCAAGGTCAATCCCGGCGCCAACGCCGCCGAGATCGTCATCGCCGCGCGCGACCGTCGCGGCCTGTTCGCCGACCTCGCTCTGGCCATCTCGTCGCTGGGCGGCAATGTCGTCGGCGCGCGGGTCTTCACCTCCCGCCAGGGCCAGGCGCTGGACGTCTTCTATGTGCAGGACGTCACCGGCTCGGCGCTGGGCTGCGAGAACCCCCGCGCCCTGCGCCGCCTGGCCGACGCCCTGGAAGCGGCCGGCCGCGGCGAGGGCGTCAATGTCGAGGCCCGGCGCGGCGCCGAGCTGGCCCGCACGGCCGCCTTCGCCATCGCTCCCACCGTCGTCGTCGACAACGAGGCCTCGCACGAGGCCACGGTGGTGGAAGCCTCCGGCCGTGACCGCCCGGGCCTCCTGCAAGCCCTGGCCCGCACCCTGGCCGACAATGGCCTGTCCATCCAGTCGGCCCATATCGACGGCTATGGCGAGCGGGCGGTCGACGCCTTCTACGTGCAGACGGCCGAGGGCGGGAAGCTGGCCGACGGCCGCAAGGTCTCGGCGCTGAAGGCCGACCTCCTGTCGGCGCTCGAGCAGAACGAGGCGGGCGCCCCGAGCACCCGTCCGGGCCTCAAGCGCGCCCGGGCCAGCGTCGCGCGCTAGCAATGGCGCGCGGATAGCGATTCGAGATTCTGGTCAAACAATTCGGCGACCACAGCGTCGCCCGCTTGTGGAAAAATTCCGCCGCCGGAGCTTTCGATTCAGCGAATCGGCCCGGACTTTTCCCTTATACAGCAAGGGATTAGGCGAAAATTTCGCCCTCCCCGCCCCCGCCTGTGGCGAATGGCGCGACCCAGGATACGGCCGCGCCCTTCTTCATGCGCCACAGGAGACCCCGAAAATCGGGTCGATCAGACGCCGCGCGTCAGGCGGTTGCACAGGTCGTCCAGTTGCTCGAGCGTCGCATAGCGCACGATCAGCGAGCCGGCGCCGCCGCGATGGTCGATCTCGACATCGAGGCCCAGCACCGACGACAGGTCGGCTTCCAGGGCCTGGGTGTCGGTGTCCTTGGAGCGCGGCGCGCGCGGCAACGCCGAACCGCCGTTCTTGGCGCGCGGGGTGGCGTCGCCGGTCTGGGCGACACGGGCCAGGGTCTCGGTCTCGCGCACCGACAGGCCGCCGTCGATGACCTGCTGGGCCAAGGCGCCCGGATCGGCGGCCGTGGCGATAGCGCGGGCGTGGCCGGCGGTCAGCGCGCCGGTGACCAGATGCTGCTGCACCGCTTCCGGCAGAGCCAGCAGGCGCAGGGTGTTGGCCACGTGGCTGCGGCTCTTGCCGATCGTCTGGGCGATGGCGTCCTGGGTGCGGCCGAACTTGTCCATCAGGACGCGGTAGCTCAGGGCCTCTTCGAGGATGTTGAGGTCCGAGCGCTGGACGTTCTCGATGATGCCGATCTCGAGCACGGCAAGATCGTCGAGCTCGCGCACGATAATCGGCACGGTCCTGAGGCCGGCCCGCTGGGCGGCGCGCCAGCGGCGCTCGCCGGCGACGATCTGGTACTCGCCCGGTGCGCCCGGCGCGGGCCGCACCAGGATGGGCTGGAGCACGCCCTTCTCGGCGATCGAATTGGAAAGTTCTACCAAGTCTTCCTCGCGGAAGGTCCGACGCGGCTGATCGGGATTACGCTTCAGAAGCTCGATCGGCGCCTCGCGCGAACCGCCGGTATTGTCGCCCGGCGCCTGCGCCGGGGCGGCTTCGACCTCGCCCAGCAGCGCCGACAGACCGCGACCCAGACCCCGACGGCCTTCCGACATCCCCGCTTCACCGACCACGACCGTCTCCTCGAAACTTCAACTTCAATAACGACTTCGACCCGTATTCTCAGGTCGGCGCTCAAACAGGTAGACCCTGTGGATCAGGCGGCCTGGGCCTGGCGATCCTTCTCGCGGCTGATCACCTCGCGGGCCAGCCGAAGGTAGGCCTGCGAGCCGGCGCACTTGAGGTCATAGAGCAGCACCGGCTTGCCGAACGACGGCGCCTCCGACACCCGGACGTTCCGCGGTATGACCGCGTCGTACACCTTGTCGCCGAAATGCTCGCGCACGTCGCGGGCCACCTGCTCGGAGAGGCTGTTGCGACGATCGTACATCGTCAGCACCACGCCCTGGATCTCCAGGCGCGGGTTCAGGCTGCCGCGCACCCGCTCGATGGTGCGGATCAGCTGGGTCAGGCCTTCCAGGGCGAAGAACTCGCACTGCAGGGGCACGAACACGGCGTCGGCCGCGGTCATGGCGTTGACCGTCAGCACGTTCAGCGACGGCGGGCAGTCGATCAGGACGTAGGTATAGGGACCGTTGGCGCGCAGCGGCTCCAGGGCGTCGCGCAGGCGGTAGGAGCGGCGCGCCACCTGGCCCAGCTCCAGCTCCACCCCGGACAGATCGGCGTCGGCCGGGATCACGTCCAGGCCCGGCAGCGAGGTCTGCACGGCGGCTTCGACGATGGGGGCCTCGCCCATCAGCACGTCGTACAACGTCTTCTTGCGCTGCAGGCGACCGATGCCCAGGCCCGTCGAGCAGTTGCCCTGCGGGTCGGCGTCGATCAGCAGCACGCGCTCGCCGCACGCGGCCAGGGCGGTGCCCAGGTTGATGGCCGTGGTGGTCTTGCCCACCCCGCCCTTCTGGTTGGCGACCGCCAGGACTCTCAGCTCAGACTTTGCGGACACGGCTCAGCCCCTTGATTTGCACGACATGGCCGCGCGGGTCGCTCTTGGAGCCCCGCACGTCCGACTCGAACTTCCAGGTCTTCTCGGCTTCAGCGATCTCGGCGGCGACCTCCTGGCCCTTCAGGAACCAGGCGACCGCGCCACGCTTGAGATAGGGTTGCGAGTATTCCAGCAGGCGCGGCATCGGCGCGCAGGCCCGGGCCGTGACCACCTGCACCTTGAGGTCCAGGCTCTCGGCGCGAGCGTTGTGGATCTCGATCGGCAGGTCGAGCTCGCCGCAGACGGCGTCGAGGAAGCGGCAGCGCTTGGCCATGCTCTCGACGAGGTGGACCTTGGCCCCGGGAACGCCCTTCAGCAGGATGGCCAGCACCACGCCGGGCAGGCCGGCGCCAGCCCCCAGGTCGGCCCAGGTCTTGGCCTGCGGCGCAAAGGTCAGCAGTTGGGCGCTGTCCCAGGCGTGACGGTTCCAGTAGGCGGCCATCGAGGCCGGACCAACGAGGTTCATCACCTCGTTCCATTCGGCCAGCAGGTCCTTGTAGCGCGCCAGGTCGGCGACCTGGGCGTCGGTCGAGCCCGTCAGCCTCTGGAAGGCCGCGGCGTCGACCGGGTCGAGCGTTTCGATCACGAGTTCAGAAACAACCATCAGGCGGCCCGGCCCCGTCGCACGTGGGCCAGCAGGGCCGTCAGGGCGCCAGGAGTGACCCCCTCGATGCGAGCGGCTTGGCCCAGGGTAAGGGGCTTTACCCGGATCAGCTTCTCGCGCACCTCGTTGGAGAGGCTGCCGATGTCGCGATAGTCGAGGTCGGCCGGCAGGCGCAGGTCCTCGTCCTTGCGCAGGGACTCGGCGTCGGCGCGCTGGCGGTCGAGATAGCCGGCATAGGCCGCCTCGATCTCGATCTGCTCGCGGGCCATGGGGCTCCAGTCGGCGATCTCGGGCCACACGCGAACCAGGTCATCGAGGCCCACGTCCGGATAGGCCAGCATGGCCATGACGTCACGGCGCTGGCCGTCGGCATTGACCTTGAAGCCGGCCTTCACGGCCTCGGCCGGGGTCATGTTCAGGGCGCGGGCGCGGGCGCGGACGGCGTCCAGTTCCGCCTTCTTGGCGGCCCAGGCGGCGGCGCGAACCTCGCCCACGACGCCCAGCTGCACGCCACGTTCCGTGAGGCGCTGGTCGGCGTTGTCGGCGCGCAGGGTGAGGCGGAACTCGGCCCGGCTGGTGAACATGCGGTAGGGCTCAGTGACGCCGCGGGTGACGAGGTCGTCGATCATCACGCCGATATAGGCCTCGTCGCGCGCGAAGACGGCCGGCTCCTTGCCCAAGGCGGAAAGCGCGGCGTTCATGCCGGCGACCAGGCCTTGCGCCCCGGCTTCTTCATAACCCGTGGTGCCGTTGATCTGGCCGGCCAGGTAGAGACCCGGCAGGCGCTTGGTCTCCAACGTGGCGTAGAGCTCGCGCGGATCGACATAGTCGTACTCGATCGCATAGCCGTAGCGGATCACCTCCACGGCCTCGAGGCCGGGGATGGTGCGCAGGAACAGAAGCTGAGTTTCAGCCGAGACCGAGGTCGAGACGCCGTTCGGATAGACGGTGTCGTCGTCCAGGCCTTCCGGCTCCAGGAACACCTGGTGGCTGGTCTTGTCGGCGAAGCGGACGACCTTGTCCTCGATCGACGGGCAATAGCGCGGGCCGATCCCCGTGGCGCGACCGCCATAGACGGCGGACTCATCCAGACGATCGGCGATGATCTTGTGGGTTTCCTCGGTCGTGAAGGTGATGCCGCAGCGGATCTGCGGCACCTCGATCCTGTCGTTCAGGAACGAGAACGGCACGGGCTCTACGTCGGCCGCCTGCATGTCGAGGCGATCCCAGGCGATGGTCTTGCCGTCGAGGCGGGCGGGCGTGCCGGTCTTCAGGCGGCCCATGTCGAAGCCCAGGCCATAGAGGCGGTCCGACAAGCCGATCGACGGCTGGTCGCCGACACGGCCGGCCGGGATGCGGGTTTCGCCCTGGTGGATGACGCCCTTCAGGAAGGTGCCGGTGGTCAGCACCACCTTGTGGGCGCGGTAGACGTTCCCCTCCCCGTCCACGGCGCCGGCCAGGTGGCCGTCCTCGACGATCAAATCCTCGGCCGCGGCGGCGACGACGTCGAGGTTGGGATAGGCGAACAGCTCGGCCTGCATGGCCTCGCGATAGAGCTTGCGGTCGATCTGCGAGCGTGGGCCGCGCACGGCCGGGCCCTTGGAACGGTTCAACATCCGGAACTGGATGCCGGCCTTGTCGGCCATGCGCCCCATCAAACCGTCCAGGGCGTCGATCTCGCGCACCAGGTGGCCCTTGCCCAGGCCGCCGATGGCCGGGTTGCAGGACATCTCGCCGACGGTTTCACGTTTGTGGGTCAGCAGCAGGGTGCGCGCACCGCTGCGCGCGGCGGCCGCCGCGGCCTCGCAACCGGCGTGACCGCCGCCAATAACGATGACGTCCCATGACTGGGGCGAAGAGCTGGACAAGGGAGAAACGCGCCTCAATGCGGAACGCCCCCGACCCGGCGGGAGCGTGCCTGACTTATAGCTTCAAGCCGCCCTGTGGGCGAGTCGAGTCCGGGGCGTTTCACGTGAAACGCAGTGCGCGTATCTGTGGTCAGGCTGTGGACGGTTCAAGTACCTGTTCCACGTGAAACATTCACTTCCCAATGCAGAAGCTTGAAAAGACACGGTCAAGCACGTCTTCTGGGTCGATCCGGCCTGTGATCCGCGAAACTGCACGTGAAGCGAGGCGAACGTCCTCAGCCGCCAGTTCCACGTCGTCTGTTTCGGCCAAAGCGCGCTCCAGATAGGCCCTCGCCTCCCCCAGGCGTTCCGCGTGGCGGATCCGCGTCGCCGCCGGAAACTCCGCGCCGGACAGAGCCTGGACCACATGCTCGGTCAGCGCAGCCCGGATAGGGTCGGCGCCCTCCTCCCGGGCCGACAGCGCCACCACGTGCAATCCCAACTCGGCTGTCTGGGCGCGTATGGCCGTCACCACGGACGGCTCTACCAGATCGGTCTTGCTGATCACCAGCCAGTCGCCCGCACGGACGATTGAGTGGTGTTCAGAATGTTTCACGTGAAACTCCCCGGCGTCGACGACCCACATCCGCAGGTCCGCCTCCTCGGCCCAGCCTCGCGCCCGGCGCACACCTTCGGCCTCGATGTCGTCGGCCGTCTCGCGGATACCGGCCGTATCGGCCAGCAAGGCCTTGTATCCACCGAGCACCAGGGGGACCTCGATGACGTCGCGCGTGGTGCCGGGCGTCGCCGTGACGATGGCCGCGTCGCGCTCGGCCAGGGCGTTGAGCAGCGTGCTCTTGCCGGCGTTGGGCGCGCCGACCAGGGCGATGCGGAAGCCGTCGCGCACCCGGCGACCACGTGCGATATCCGCCAGGGCGGCGTCGATCTCGGCCTTCAAGGTCTCCAGTCCGGGACGGGCGCGCGCCGCCACGTCTTCCGGCAGTTCCTCGTCGGGGAAGTCGACCGCCGCTTCCAACATGGCCAGGGCCTGGACCAGCAGATCGCGCCAGCCGTCGTAGCGACGGCCAAGGGCGCCGCCCAGCTGCCCCAGCGCCTGCTTGCGCTGGCCTTCGGTCTCGGCGTCGATCAGGTCGCCCACGGCCTCGGCCTGGGCCAGGTCCAGTTTGCCATGCTGGAAAGCCCGACGAGTGAACTCGCCCGGCTCGGCCAGGCGCAGGCCCAGCGCCGAAAGGGCGCCGAGCAGAGCCTCGACGACCGCCCTTCCCCCGTGCACGTGAAACTCGGCGGCGTCCTCGCCGGTATAGCTGGCCGGTCCCTGGAACCACAGCACCAGCGCATCGTCGAGCGCGACGCCATCGTGGCGCAGGGTGCGCAGGACCGCTTGGCGCGGCTTGGGCAGGTTTCCCGTGAGCGCGCGCACAGCCTCGCCGCTGGCCGGACCCGAGACGCGGATCACCGCCACGGCGGCGCGCCCGGCCGCCGTCGCCGGCGCGTAGATCGTATCGACCATCAGATCAGTCGCGCTTGCCGACCGCTGCTCCGGCCGCGGCCGTCATCAGCTTGCGGAAGCTGTCCTGGGCGCCGGCCCCGAACGCCATCCAGTTCTTCATCAGCTCTTCGGGGGCCAGCATCGCCATGTTGGCGTCCATGCGGGCCTGCATCTCTTTGACGAGATGGTCGTTCAATCCGCTTACGTCGGGCAGGCCCAGGAAGGCCCGCGCCTCGACCGGGGTGCAGTCGATCTCGATCGTCATCTTCATCGAAAAAGTTCCCTGGCGGCAGGCCACGAGATTGTGACGCCGCGCACTGCTCGGGGCAGGTTAGAGCGCTTCGGTCGAAAGTCCCATCGACGGCTTATTGTATGTGGAGAGCCCCATGAGCGAGACCCTCACGATCAACACGCCCGATGGCGACTTCTCGGCCTATGTCGCGCGTCCCGCCACGGGAGACAATCCGCCGGCCGTCGTCGTCATCCAGGAGATCTTCGGCGTCAACCAGGTGATGCGCGACATCTGCGACAAGCTGGCAGGCGAAGGCTTCCTGGCGGTGTGCCCCGACCTGTTCTGGCGGATCGAGCCGGGCATCGACATCACCGACAAGTCGGAAGCCGAGTGGAAGAAGGCCTTCGAACTGTTCAACGCGTTCGACGTGGACGCCGGCGTCGCCGACATCGACGCCACCATCGACGCCATCCGCCCGCAGTCGTCAGGCAAGGTGGGCGCGGTCGGTTACTGCCTGGGCGGCCTGCTGGCCTTCCTGACCGCCACCCGCACCGACGCGGACGCCTCGGTCTCCTATTACGGCGTCGGCCTGGAGAAGTATGTCGGCGAGGCCGAGAAGCTGGAGAAGCCGCTGCTGCTGCACGTGGCCGAGGAAGACAAGTTCGTGCCCAAGGAAGCCCAGCAGGTGATCTTCGCGGCGCTGAAGGACCATCCGCAGATCACGCTTCATACCTATGCGGGCCGCGACCACGCCTTCGCCCGCGAGGGCGGGGAGCACTATGACGCCGCTGACGCGTCCCTCGCCAACGGCCGCAGCCTGGCCTTCTTCAAGAAGACCCTCGCCTGATGCTGGCCGTCGAAGCCAAGGCCGCCGGCGGCCCCGAGGTCCTGGAGGTCGTCGAGTGCGACCTCCCCTCGCCCGGCCCCAGCCAGATCCTCGTCCGCCACGCGGCTGTCGGTCTGAACTTCATCGACACCTATCACCGCTCGGGCCTCTATCCGGTGAAGTACCCGCAGGTGCTGGGCCTGGAAGCCGCCGGTCACGTGGAGGCCGTCGGCGAGGGCGTCACCCGCTTCGCCGTTGGTGACCGCGTCGCCTACAACGGCACGATGGGCGCCTATGCGCAGGCCTCGGTGGTTCCGGCCGATCGGGCGGTGAAGGTTCCGGAAGGCGTCGATCTGGAGGTCGCCGCCGCCGTCCTGCTCAAGGGCATGACGGCCGAGTTCCTGGTCCGTCGCTGCTTCCCCGTGCAAGCCGGCCAGACCGTGCTGGTCCACGCGGCCGCCGGCGGCGTCGGCCAGATCCTGGTGCAGTGGGCCAAGGCCCTGGGCGCGACCGTCATCGCCACGGTGGGTTCGGAGGCCAAGGCCCAGATCGTCCGCGACCTCGGCGCCGACCACGTGATCCTCTACGACCACGAGGATGTAGCAGCGAGGGTGGCCGAGATCACCGACGGGGCCGGCGTGCCGGTCGTCTATGACGGCGTCGGCAAGGACACCTTCCAGGGCAGCCTCAAGAGCCTCGGGCGTCGCGGCGTGCTGGTCACCTATGGCAACGCCTCGGGCCCCGTGCCGCCGTTCGCGCCTCTGGAGCTGGGCGCCAAGTCGGCCTTCATCACCCGCCCTCGCCTGTTCGACTATATCGTCACGACGGAGGAGCTCGACGAGAGCGCCGCGGCGCTGTTCGAGGTGCTGGCCTCTGGCGCGGTGAAGATCGAGATCGGGCAGCGGTTCCCATTGGCGGAGGCCCGGGCGGCGCACGAAGCCCTGGAGGGGCGGAAGACGACCGGGGCGACGGTGCTGGTTCCCTGAGACCGTGAAACGAAAGCCTCGTCCTTCGACAAGCTCAGGATGAGGCTTTCGACAGAGGCCACGGCGCCAAGTTTCTACCACGCCAGTCTTGGTCCTCATCCTGAGCTTGTCGAAGGACGAGGGCCACGCCGCGAAAGTGGAAGTCCCCCTCCGGCCCTTCGGGCCACCTCCCCCAGAGGGGAGGATCTCAACACCACCGACCAACAAAAAGGCCCCGGATCGCTCCGGGGCCTTTCTCGTGTTTCACGTGAAACACCAAGCTTAAGTATTCATGCTCTGGAAGAAATCGCCGTTCGTCTTCGACTGGCGCAGCTTGTCGAGCAGGAACTCGATAGCGTCCGAAGCGCCCATCGGGTTGAGGATCCGGCGCAGCACGTAGGTCTTCTGCAGCTGGTCGCGCGGGGTGATGAGCTCTTCCTTGCGGGTGCCCGACTTGAGCACGTCGATGGCCGGGAAGATGCGCTTGTCGGCGACCTTACGATCAAGAACGATTTCCGAGTTACCGGTGCCCTTGAACTCTTCGAAGATGACTTCGTCCATGCGGCTGCCGGTGTCGATCAGGGCCGTGGCGATGATCGACAGCGAGCCGCCCTCTTCGACGTTACGCGCGGCGCCGAAGAAGCGCTTGGGACGCTGCAGGGCGTTGGCGTCGACACCGCCGGTCAGCACCTTGCCCGAAGACGGGACGGTGGTGTTGTAGGCGCGGCCCAGACGCGTGACCGAGTCCAGCAGGATGACGACGTCGCGCTTGTGCTCGACCAGGCGCTTGGCCTTCTCGATGACCATCTCGGCGACCTGCACGTGGCGGGTGGCCGGCTCGTCGAAGGTCGAGGCGATGACCTCGCCCTTCACCGTGCGCTGCATGTCGGTGACTTCTTCCGGGCGCTCGTCGATCAGCAGGACGATCAAATAGCACTCGGGGTGGTTGGTCTCGATCGACTTGGCGATGTTCTGCAGCATCACCGTCTTGCCCACGCGCGGCGGGGCGACGATCAGGCAGCGCTGGCCCTTGCCGAGCGGGGCGACGATGTCGATGACGCGGCCCGAGCGATCCTTGATGGTCGGATCGGGCAGTTCCATGTTCAGGCGCTCTTCGGGATAGAGCGGCGTCAGGTTGTCGAAGTGCACCTTGTGGCGCACGTTTTCCGGGCTTTCGAAGTTGATCTTCGAGACGCTGGTCAGGGCGAAGTAACGCTCGCCTTCGCGCGGCGAACGGATGGCCCCCTCGACGCTGTCGCCGGTGCGCAGGCCGAACTTGCGGATCTGCGAGGGCGACACGTAGATGTCGTCCGGGCCCGGCAGGTAGTTGGCTTCCGGCGAGCGCAGGAAGCCGAAGCCGTCCTGCAGCACTTCCATGGTGCCCGAACCGAAGATCTCCACGCCTTCTTCGGCGAGGGTCTTCAGGATGGCGAACATCATGTCCTGCTTGCGCATGGAGTTGGCGTTCTCGACCTCGAAGGTCTCGGCGAAAGCCAGCAGGTCGGCCGGGGACTTTTCCTTCAGTTCCTGCAGCGACATGCGCGTCAGGCCCATGGCGGCGATGGCCGCGGTGATCTCGGCGTTGTCGTCTTCGTCGTCGGCGCCGGCCTCGATGGCGGCGTCATTGGCCTCGGCCACGATCTCGATGGCGGCCTCTTCCGTGGCTTCCCCAAGGACCTCCACGGGGGCGTCCAGATCGAGCGGGGCTTGCGGATCGGTTTCTTCAGTCATGCATAGACTCGCGGTCGCCCGGATACGATCCGGGCTTGGATAGAAATTCAGCCGACTTCAGGCGAAGGCGGCAATGGGGTCGCGCCATGACGGCGGCGCGGATCGATCAGGGGAACGGATCATGAGGCGCACCAGGACGGGCGCGATCCGTGAAAGGCGGGAACGCTGCGGTATGGCCGCAACGTCTGACCAAGACGGGAACCACAAGGCGGGTTCGGGGTCAAGCGCTACCGATGGAGTCCTGTGGGGCTCCATCGCCTGGCGGGGGATAAGGTTGGGAGAACGCGGGGCCAGGCGCCCCGCCTCCGCTAGTTCAGGTACTTGGTCGTCACCGACAGCACGATGACGATCGCCGCCACGAAGGGCAGCTCGTTGGTGGCGCGCCAGAACTTCTCCGAGCGGGTGTTCTGGCCGGCCTCGAAGGCCTTGCGAGCCTTCGACAGGAAGCCGTGCCAGCCGAACAGGAAGAACACGCCAGCCAGCTTGGCCAGCATCCAGGGCTTCAGGAGGAAGTCCCAGCCGCGGATCGCGCCGTCGGCCATGATCAGGCCCAGGCCGAAGACCAGCGCGGCGATCATCGCCGGATTGATGATCCCCCGCAGCAGCCGCCGCTCCATGACCTTGAAGGTCGCGTCCATCTCCGAACCGAGCGTGGTGCCCGTGTGATAGACGTAGAGGCGCGGCAGGTAGAGCATCCCCGCCATCCAGGCGATCACGGCCAGGATGTGCAGGCCGCGGATCAGGTTGAAATGCTCGACCAGGAAGTCGTTCACGCGCGGGCTCCAGGGGCGGCTTTGGGACAGGGTTGGTCGCTGCCGCAGACCTGCGACGCTTCCGAAGAGAGCGCCTCAGTCACGAGAGTCCCCAAACAATCTATGAACGCGGGCGCGACGCCAAGCGCTGGCGCGCGGGCATAGATCGAGCCGCCGTGGGCGTAGAACAGCTCGCGATACTCGACGTCGAGCTCGACCAGGGTCTCGATGTGCTCGGAGACGAAGGCGATCGGCGTGACCACCAGCGCCAGGCCCTCATGCGCCGCCGCCTCGACCTCCTCGTCGGTGGACGGTCCGATCCACTTCAGCGGGCCGACGCGGCTCTGGTAGCTGATCTTCCAGTCGACGCCCTCGCCCAGGATGTCGCCGAGCTTTTCCACCACGGCGGCGGCCGTCGCCTCGACCTGGCGCTGGTAGGGATCACCGGCCGTGATCACCTTTTCCGGCAGGCCGTGGGCCGAGAACAGGATCCGCGCCGGCTTGGGCGAGCCGGCCTTGACGTACTCCGCCCGAACCAGGTCCGCGTGCGCCTGCACGAACCCATCGGCCGTGGGATAGCAGCAGACGGTCGTCGTCCGGCCCGGACCCTTGCGGTAGGCCTTGCTCCACGCCTTCAGCGACGAGGCGGTGGTGGTGGTCGAATACTGGGGGTAGAGCGGCAGCAGCACGACCTCGTCGGGCTTCCAGGCCTTCACCGCCTTGGCGGTCTCGCCGGTCAGCGGGTCCCAGTAGCGCATGGCCACGAAGGCCTTGACCGTGTCGCCCGGAAGGCGCTCGGCGAGCACCGCCTCCAGTGCGCGGGCCTGCCTGTCGGTTTCCGGCAGAAGGGGCGAGCCGCCGCCCATCAGGGCGTAGTTGGCGCGCGCCGACTTGGCCCGGGTTGTCGAGATCAGCGCCGCCACCGGATAGCGAACGAAGAACGGCGCCTGGATGATCGCCGGATCGCGGAACAGGTTGAACAGGAACGGCCGCACGGCCGCCTGGCCGTCGGGCCCGCCGAGATTGAACAGGACGACGGCGATCCGTCGCCCGGCTTCCGCGCCGCTCTTCAATTGGTTCACAGGCCGGTCACCCGCTTCAGCACCTGCTCGACATGAGCGATCGGTGTGTCGGGCAAGATGCCGTGACCCAGGTTGAAGATATAGGGGCCCTGCCCCCATTGCTCGAGCATCTGCTCGACCCGCTCGTCCAGCGCTGACCCGCCGGCCCGCAGCAGCAGCGGATCGAGGGCGCCCTGGATGGTCTTGGTCTTCTGGATCGCCTGGCCCAGCTTCGCCGAGGCCGAGGTGTCGAGCGCCACCCCGTCCACCGGCACGGCCTGCGCGTAGGCCTCGACGAGCGTTCCGGCCCCGCGGGGGAAGCCGATCAGCGGCACGGTCACGCCGCGGGCGCGAAGGCCCTCGACGATGGCGATATGGGGCTTGGTCACCAGGCGATCGAAAAGCGGCTCGGAGAGGCCTTCGGCCCAGCTCTCGAACAGCTTCAGCGCCTGGGCGCCGGAAGCGGCCTGCATGGCCAGATAATCGACCGTGGCGTCAACCAGGATCTGGATCAGTCGGTCCAGCGTCTCGGCGTTCTGGTAGGCGAAGGTGCGCGCACCCGAGCGATCGCTGGATCCGCCCTCGATCATGTAGGTCGCCACCGTCCATGGCGCACCGGCAAAGCCGATCAGGGCCTTCGAGGGATCGATGTCGGCTCGCACGCGGGAAAGCGTCTCGCCGACCGCCTTCAGGGCCTCGCCGGCCTGCTGGGTCTTGTCGGCCATGGCGTCGAGATAGGGCAGCTCGCCGAGCTTCGGGCCTTCGCCGGCCTCGAACCAGACCTTCTGGCCCAGAGCGCCGGGGACCAGCAGGATGTCGGCGAAGACGATGGCCGCGTCATACGGAAAGCGGCGCAGCGGTTGCAGGGTGACTTCGGCCGCCTTCTCCGGGTTCAGGCAGAAGCTGATGAAGTCGGGGGTCGTCGCCCGCACGGCGCGATACTCGGGCAGGTACCGTCCCGCCTGGCGCATGAACCAGGCCGGAGGACGCTCGGCGGTTTCACCGGCCAGCACGGAGAGAAACTTCGGGATCGGAGAGCTCGTCATACCGGCGGTTAAATCCCGGCGAGCCGTTCCACTCAAGTCCGTGCGATCCCGTACCCCTTATTCTTCTTAAAAATAAGAATCTTAGAAAGAGAGGAGGAAGGGGGAGGGCAAGTGCAACACGGGGATAAGTCCGCCCCGGTGGACAACTCCAACAGGCCCTACTCGGTATGCCCCAGCTTGGTACACATGGGAGTCATACCTTGTGAACTTCGTGGACAAGCTTCCAACCCATCGGATTCCTTACGAAACCCAGACGATGGTGAATGATAAATTAACCATCCGTTAGGACTTTCCACAAGCGCGGGAGAACGCGCAGGCACAGGTCCTGGTGGGCAGGTTCAAGCTGGGGATTGTCCGGCGTCAATGAGGCCGTTTATCACAGGGGCGCGGCGCAGCGTCGCGCTGGGGCGCATTTGGCGCCCGCTTGTCCCCAGAAGGCTCCCAGAGTGGTAAAGCAACCCTTAACGGATGATCCACAGGACAGTGCGTCGCCTGAGGCCGATCGCCACACCGCGCGGTTCGCGACCTACTTCCATATCCACCTGGTTTCGGACTCCACGGGCGAGACCCTGAACGCCATGGCGCGCGCGGTCTGTGCACGGTTCACCGATATCCTGCCTATCGAACACATCTACGCGCTGGTGCGTTCCATCCGGCAACTGGATCGGGCGCTGGAGGAGATCGCGGGCGCGCCGGGGGTGGTCATGCACACCATCATCGACCCCAACCTGCGCTCGGCGCTGGAAGAAGGCTGCCGCAAGCTCGACATGCCGTGCATCGCGGCGCTGGATCCGGTGGTCAGCGCCATGTCGCGTTACCTGGGCGCCAAGATCTCCACGCGCGTGGGCGCGCAGCACGCGCTGAACAACGACTATTTCGACCGCATCGAGGCCCTGGACTACGCCATCGCCCACGACGACGGCCAGGGCGGCCAGGACCTGACCCAGGCCGACGTCATCCTGGTGGGCGTCTCGCGCACCTCCAAGACGCCGACCTGCATCTATCTGGCCCATCGCGGCGTGCGCGCGGCCAATGTGCCTTTGGTGCCGGGCCGTCCGCCGCCCGAGCAGCTGTTCGAGCTGAAGAACACCCTGATCGTCGGGCTGATGACGACGCCCGAGCGGCTGATCCAGATCCGCCGCAACCGTCTCCTGTCGCTCAAGGAGAATAGAGAGAGCGACTACATCGACACCGACAGCGTGCGGGCCGAGATCATCGCCGCCCGCCGCCTGTTCGAAAAGAACGGCTGGCCGATCATCGACGTCACCCGCCGCTCTGTGGAGGAAACCGCCGCGGCGATCATCAACCTGCTGTCGGGCGGCCGCGGCCAGGTCGAGGTGCTGGGATGAGCGCCTCCCCTTCCCCGATCGTGCTGGCTTCGACCAGCTGGACCCGTCAGACCATCCTCAAGAACGCCGGCGTGCCCTTCGAGGCCGTCGCCTCGGGTGTGGACGAAGAGGCGGCCAAGGCCGGCCTGCTGGCCGAAGAGGTCACGCCGCGCGACGTCGCCGACGCCCTGGCCGAGATAAAGGCGGTCAAGGTTTCCCGCAGGCGACCGGGCCTCGTGATCGGTTCGGACCAGACGCTGGAGCTGAAGGGCCGGCTGTTCGACAAGGTCGATACCCTCGAGGCCGCCCGCGCCCGCCTGCTGGAACTGCGTGGAGAAATCCACAAGCTGCACTCCGGCGTCGTCGTGGCCCGCGACGGCCAGCCGATCTGGCGCATCGTCGAGACCGCCAAGCTGTCGGTCCGCCCATTCAGCGAGGCCTGGCTCGATGGCTATCTGGAGCGCAAGGGCGAGCAGATCCTGTCGTCTGTCGGCTGCTACATGCTGGAGGGCGAAGGCCTGCAGATGTTCGACCGTATAGACGGCGACTACTTCACCATCCTCGGGCTGCCGATGACCGGCCTGCTCGACTTCCTGCGCCTGCACGGAGCCCTTCAGGCATGAGTTTCAAGATTACCGGCCAGGCCCTGGTGGCCGGCGTCTGCGGCCAGCCGATCGTCCACTCGATGAGCCCGCTGCTGCACAACGCCTGGCTGGCCGCCGCCGGAATCGACGGCGCCTATGTGCCGATGGGCCCGCCCGAAGACCGCTTCGAGGTCTTCGTGAACGGCTTCCGCGGCGGGGTCATTCGCGGGCTCAATGTCACCATCCCCTTCAAGGAGAGGGCCCTGGCCTGCGCCGACGAGGCCAGCGACCTGGCGCGCCTGGCGGGCGCCGCCAACCTGCTGCGTTTCCGCGAGGATGGTACGATCTTCGCCGACAACACCGATGGCCCGGGCCTGCTGGGCGCGATCGCCGCCCAGGCCCCGGCCTTCGACGTCTCGGCCGCGCCCGTGGTGATCCTCGGCGCCGGCGGCGCGGCGCGTGGCGCGGCCGCGGCCCTGCTGCTGGCCGGCGCGCCCAAGGTGGGGATCGTCAACCGCACGGTCGCCAAGGCCCAGGCCATCGCCGACGCCCTTGGGGACAAGGTGATCGCGGCCGGCGAGGCCGAGCTCCCTGCCCTGCTGGCGGATGCGGGCCTCGTCATCAACGCCACCTCGCTGGGCCTTGGCGGCGGCGACGGCCCGCCGGCCGATCTCGCGCTCACCCCGCCAGGCTGCGTGGTGATGGACATGGTCTACAAGCCGCTGCGCACCGAGTTCCTGCAACGGGCGCAAGCCGCCGGCCGCCCCACTGTGGATGGCCTGGAAATGTTGCTGCTACAGGCCGTTCCGTCGTTCGAAGCCTTCTTCGGCCAGGCCCCACCGGCTGGCGTCGATGTCCGGGCGGTCGCCCTGGCGCATCTGGGGCAAGGCGCGAAATGATCATCCTTGGCCTCACCGGCTCCATCGGCATGGGCAAATCGACCACGGCCAAGATGTTCGAGGCCGAAGGCGCGCCTGTGTACGATTCCGACGCCGCCGTGCATGCGCTCTATTCAGCAGGTGGAACGGCCGTGGCGCCGGTCGAGGCGGCGTTTCCAGGTGTCGTAGTCGATGGCGCGATCGACCGTGCGCGGCTCAGCGCCCAGGTGGTCGGCGATCCCGAGGCGCTGGAAAAGCTGGAGGCCATCGTTCACCCGCTGGTCGGCGCCCATCGCATCGGCTTCTTTGAGAAGGCGAAAAAGGACGGCCACGACATCGTCGTGCTCGACGTGCCGCTGCTCTATGAGACCGGCGGCCAGAAGAACGTCCACAAGGTGGTGGTGGTCAGCGCGCCGGCCGACGTCCAGCGCGAGCGGGTGCTGGCCCGGCCCGGCATGACGCCCGAGAAGTTCGAGGCCATCCTGGCCCGCCAGCTGCCCGACGCCGAAAAGCGCGCCCGCGCCGACTTCGTGGTCGACACGGGTAAGGGCCTAGCGGCCGCCCACGACCAGGTGCGCGACATCCTGACCCTGTTGAGAACCGCGCCCCAAGCTTGATGCCGGACTCGAACCGGCCCATTGAAAGGCCATGGCACGGGAAATCATCCTCGACACCGAAACCACCGGCTTCGATCCGAAGACGGGCGACCGCCTGGTCGAAATCGGCTGCATCGAGGTGGTGGACTACATGCCCACCGGCCGGTCGTTCCATGAGTATTGCGACCCGCTGCGCGACATGCCGGCCGAGGCCGAGAAGGTGCACGGCCTGTCGGCCGCCTTCCTGACCGGCAAGCCGAAGTTCCATGAGATCGCCGACAAGTTCCTGGAATTCGTCGGCGACAGCGTCGTCGTCGCCCACAACGCTTCGTTCGACCGCAGCTTCGTCAATTTCGAGCTGGAGAAGTGCGGTCGTCCCCCGCTGCCGGAGGAGCGCTGGGTCGACACCCTGGCCATGGCCAAGAAGCGCTTTCCGGGCATGTACAACTCGCTCGACGCGCTCTGTAAGCGCTTCAAGATCAGCCTCGACAGCCGCGACAAGCACGGGGCGCTGATCGACTCCCACCTGCTGGCCGAGGTCTATCTCGAACTGCAAGGCGGCAAGGAGCGCGCGCTCGAACTGACCCACGCCGTGGCGGTGAACGCGGTGAGCGCCGCCCGCGCCGGCGGCTACGGCGCCCGCCCGCGCCCCCTGCCCTTCCGCTCGACCGACGCCGAGCGCGCGGTGCACGCCGATTGGGTCAAGTCGACCCTGAAGGACAAGGCCGTCTGGCTGAAGTTCGCCCTGCCCGAGCTGGCGCCGGCTTCCGAGTAGCCCTTCTCCCATAGGGAGAAGGTGGCGGCCCCAGGCCGTCGGATGAGGGGTTAGGGACTGAAGACGGCGTGCCGGCACGCCGGTTGACGGCGTAACCCCTCACCCTCCCATGCTGCGCATGGGCCCCTCCCTCTCCCTCTGGGAGAGGGTTAGACCTTCAGATCCGCCGTCACCGGGGCGTGGTCGCTGGGGCGTTCCCACTCGCGTACGTCGTCATGGACCCGCGAGGAGACCTTGCCGTCGACGATGGCCGCGTCGCGCAGGCCGGGGCTGGCCAGAATATGGTCCAGGCGCAGGCCGCGGTTGGACTTGCGGAAGTCGGTGGCGCGGTAGCTCCACCAGGAAAACAGCTTTTCCGGCTCGGGCACGGCCAGGCGCGGCAGGTCCAGCAGGTCCATCGACTTGATCAGGGCGTCGAAGGCCTCGAGCTCGGCCGGGGTGTGGCTGACCACCTTCAGCATCTGGCGGTGGCTCCAGACGTCGTTCTCGCCGGGCGCGATGTTGAGGTCGCCGGTGACGATGAGCGGAGCCTTTGGATCACGCTTCTTGAGGGCGGCCGTCAGGGTCTCGTAGAAATCCAGCTTGTGGTCGAACTTGGGGTTGGCGACGCGGTCGGGCAGGTCGCCACCGGCCGGGATGTAGAAGTTCTGGATCTCGACGCCGGCCACCTTCACCGCCACGCAGCGGGCGTGACCCTCGCGGCAGTTCATCAGGGTGGGGACGTCCTCGATCGGCAGCCTCGAGGCGATGGCCACGCCGTGCCAGCCCTTCTGGCCGGCGATCTTGATATGCGGCAGGCCCATGGCCTCGAAGGCCTCGCGCGGGAACTCGCCGTCCTGGCACTTGATCTCCTGCATGCACAGGACATCGGGGGCGGCTTCGTCGACGAAGCGGGCGGCCTGCTCGGCGCGCAGGCGGACGGAATTGACGTTCCAGGTGGCGATACGGAGGCGCATGCCGCTCCCCTACCTGCACCGCTCGCCGACCACAAAGAAAAACGCCCGGACACGCGAGGCGTCCGGGCGAAAGTCAGGTCTCTCATGCCGCCGCCGGGAGGGGATAGATCCGGCACGGTTTGCGAAGAGCGGGTCGGGCGCTCATCGCCATGCGTGATAAAAGTGCCACGCCGAAACTTTTAGTCAAGCGAAAAACCGCTTATCTATTGCATGTTGTGAGAATGTCACAAACCGACCGGCTTGCACGGATGTCAGCCGGTCGCCGGCTTGCCCGTGCGGCGGCGCGGATCGGTCAACACGAACAGCTTCGGATCGATGGCGCCGACCTTGTCGAGGCCCGACAGGCGCACGCGGGTCTGGCCGCCCTTCACGTCGCTGATGGTCCAGCCGATCAGCTCGGGCGCGCTGCTGAAGTTCATCTCCAGCCGGCTCAGGGTCTGGCGCTTGGCGTCCTGGGCGACGATCGTGAAGCCGTCGGCCAGCTTGCGCACGCTGGTGATCTTCACGCCGCGGTCCAGGCGCACCTCGCGCGCCAGCAGCAGGGCCAGCGGCGTGCGGCTGAGCGGATAGCTCTCGAAGGTCTTCAGGCGGCTGTCGAAGATGTTGACGTTATTGCCGTTGCTGACGACCAGCAGGCCGTTGGGGCCGTCATACTCGAAGCGCGCCTTGCCTGGACGTTGCAGCCACAGGGTGCCCTGGGTGGTCACGCCGCGCGGATCGGTCTGCACGAAGCGACCCTTGGCGTTGGACAGGCCCTGGATGTAGGCCGTGGCCTTGGCGATCAGCGCCTTGTCCTCGTCCGACAGTTCCTGGGCCAGGGTCGGCGCGCCGAAGGCGGCGGCCATCAGGCCCGCGCCGCCGGCGGCGATCAGGGTGCGACGGTTCATGGTGGTCTGCGTCATGCGAACTCCTTCACCTCCACCTTTGCCCTGTGCGCGCGTCGCGGGAAAGGCCATGGAAGGGCCCTTTTCCGGCGCTGCGATGAAGGGCCGTTCAGGTTGGGGCTGAAGGGAACGCCGCCGAACGGTCGAGGTTTCGCGGCGAAGTGGGGTCAGGCCGCCTTCTTGGCGTCCTTGTCCTTCTTGGCCTTCTTGTCCTTCTTCGGCTTGTCGGCCTTTTCCGCCTTGTCCTTCTTGGCCTTCGGCTCGGGACGGGGCGCGGTCAGGTCGACGGCGGCCATCTCGGCCAAGAGGTCGAGGAAGCCGTCGCGCTTGCCGGCCTTCAGCAGCGACAGGATGCGGGCGTCGGCGGCGGCCACGCGCGGCAGGCTCTCTTCCAGGATCAGGCGGCCGGCCTGCGTGAGGCGCACGGAGTTGGCGCGGGCGTCCTGTTCCGAACGCTGACGTTCCAGGTGGCCCTTGGCGATCATCCGGGCGACCATGTCGGCCAGGGTCGAGCGGTCGATGCCGGTGGCCTTCACCAGGCCCGTCTGGGTGACGCCCTCGTGCTGGGCCACGGCGGCCAGCACCGCGAACTGGCGCTGGGTGATCGCGCCGGCGCCGGTTTCTTCCACATAGATGTCGAGGGCGGTCTGCAGCACCCGGTGCAACAGGTGGCTGGGCGAGCGGTCCAGCACCCCGACCTCGCGCGCCGCGGTCTTGTCGCTCTTGTGCTTGGCCATGTCGTCCGCCCCCGTTTCCGCTGACGGACGTCCAGCTAGCACGCTAACGCGTCGGTTTGACGACAGATGGTCCGTGGTCGGTGGATCAGTCTCGGCCGGATCGACGCGGCGTCAGGTAACCGGAGGCTCTGGCATCTTCTCTTCTTCGGGCTTGGCCAGATGCTTCAGGAAGAAGGGCACCTGGGTCAGCGAGAACAGGACGGCCAGGAGCGCCAGGCCAGGGAACTTGAACCACACCCAGACCGTGTCGCTCTGGGTGCGCCAGACCACTTCGTTGGCGGCGGCGGCGACCAGGAAATAACAGGCGTAGCGGATCGTCAGCGTGCGCCAAGCCGCGTCGTCCATGTGCAACGCTTCGCCCAGCAGCACTTTCAGCGGATTCTTTGCGAACAGCAGGCCGCCGAACAGGAAGGCGGCATAGGCTATGTTTAGCACTGTGGGCTTGATTTTCAGCAGCCGCGGATCGTGGAAGACCAGCGCGAGCCCGCCGAACACCAGTGCGCCGAGGCCGGCGATCAGCGGCATCGGCGCCAGGCGCTTCTCGACTGCGAAGCCGAAGGCCAGAGCGATGGCCGAGGCCACGACCAGCACCCAAGTGGCCGTGGTCATGCTCTTGGTTACCAGGAAGCCGACGAGGAAGGCCAGCAGGGGGCCGTAGTCGACCGTATGACGAACCCAGCCGGCCGACTTGGGTTTAGGGGCTTCAGGACGGGTCACGCGGCTAGTCCTCCAGCCCGACCAGCGAGCGCGAGAAGGCGCGGGCGTCGAACGGCTGCAGGTCGTCGATCCCCTCGCCGACGCCGATCAGCTTGATCGGGCTGTCCGAGGCGCGGGCCACGGGGATCAGCACGCCGCCGCGGGCGGTGCCGTCCAGCTTGGTCATGACGATGCCGGAAACGCCGACGCTGTTGCCGAACACCTTTTCCTGGGCCAGGGCGTTGCGGCCGACGGTGGCGTCGAGCACCAGCAGGGTCTCGTGCGGGTAGTCGGGATCGACCTTCTTGACCACGCGGATGACCTTGAGCAGCTCGTCCATCAGGCCCTGCTTGTTCTGCAGGCGGCCGGCGGTGTCGATCAGCACGACGTCGTAGCCTTCGGCCTTGGCGCGCTCGACAGCCTCGAAGGCCAGGGCGGCGGCGTCGCTGCCGGTGGGCTTGGACATGAAGTCGGCGCCGGCCCGGTCGGCCCACACCTTCAGCTGCTCGACGGCGGCGGCGCGGAAGGTGTCGCCGGCGGCGATCAGGACGCGGGCGCCCTTCTCCGTCAGGTCGGCGGCGATCTTGCCCAGGGTCGTGGTCTTGCCCGAGCCGTTGACGCCGATGAACAGCACGACATAGGGGCGTGGGCCGTCCAGCGGGTCGAAGCGGCCTTCACGGTCGGCCAGTTCGGCGGTGATCAGCTCGGCGAGGGCCTCCTTGACCTCGCGGTCGCTCGAGGCCTTGCCGAAGCGAGCCTTGCCGAAGGCGTCGGTGATGCGGGCGGCGATCTGCGGGCCGAGGTCGGCCTCGATCAGCATCTCCTCCAGCGCGTCGAGCTGTTCCTGGTCCAGCGGCTTCTTGGTGAAGGCGCCGGTCACCTGCTCGGTCATCGCCTGGGACGACCGGGTGAGGCCGGCCGTGAGACGCTGGAACCAGCCTTGTTTCTGCGAGGGCTTTTCGCTCATCCGCGCTCCTGTAGCGAGGTGGGTGGAAAAGTGAAGACGCGATTTACGATTCAGGGTTAGCGCCACGGAAGCGTGAACGGTTGCGCTTGGCCCCGGAGCATGGCGTCTAGAGACCATGGATCCCTTGGCCGCCGCCCTGTTCTGGCTCGACTACGCCGCCGTCGCCGTGTTCGGCGCGACCGGCGCGCTGGCCGCCGCGCGACGCAAGCACGACATCGTCACCTTCGGTTTCTTCGCCGCCATCACCGGCGTGGGCGGCGGCACGCTGCGCGACCTGCTGATCGGCGCGCCCGTCTTCTGGATCCAGAAGCCCAGCTACATCCTGGCCTGCCTGGCCGCCGCCCTGGTGATCTGGCTGCTGGGCCAGCGCGGCTGGCGGTTTCGAGCCCTGCTGTGGCTCGACGCCCTGGGCATGGCCGCCTACGCCGTGGTCGGCACCGCGAAAGCCCTGAGCCTGGGCGTGCATCCCTTCACCTCGGTGATCATGGGCGTGCTCACGACGGCCTTCGGCGGGGTGGTGCGCGATGTGCTGGCCGAGGAGCCCAACCTCTTGCTACGCCGCGAGATTTACATCACCGCCGCCCTGCTAGGCGCTGCCGTGTTCGCGATCCTGCAATGGCTGAATGTCGGCTTCTGGCCGGCCGGGATCGCCGGGTTCATCGCGGCTTTCGGACTGCGCGCCTGCGCCATCAAGTTCGGCTGGAGCCTGCCCGGGTTCATGGGCGGGGAAGAGAAGCCTTAGCTCCTCCCTCGCGAAGCGGGGGAGGTGGCGCGGCGCTATCAGCGCTGTGACGGAGGGGGCGAGGGCCGGCACAGAGCCCAGTCTCGCCCCCTCCACCGCTTCGCGGTCCCTCTCCCCCGTTGCACGGGGGAGGAGTTGGCGTTCACGTATCGAAATCGGGATGCTGCCTCGACACCACCGGGCTCGCCGATCCGCCCATCGGCGAGCGCACCGGCATGTCGGCCAGATGCTCCATCCAGGCCGGCCGAGTGTCGATCGCCAACTGCACCACGGGCTCAACGGCCGACGGATCGTCGAAGGCGAAGACGGCCAGGTCGATCTTCTCCTGGCTCCATTCGTAGGTCAGCGGCGCGCCGCAGGCGGCGCAGAAGCCGCGGCGGATGGCGTCGGAGCTCTGGAAGGTCGCGCGCTCGCCCCGGGTCCAGGTCAGATCGGCCTGACTTACCGTCACCAGAGCGCCGAAAGGGCCGCCGAACGCCTTCTGGCACATCCGGCAATGGCAGATGGAGGCGCGGCCGGGCTGGCCCTCGACCCGAAACCGCACCGCGCCGCACTGGCAGCCGCCGCTCAAGCCCATGATCCTCTCCGCAAGCAGGGCGGCAACAGAGGTCAGATCCCGCGTGACAGCAAGGCCCGACGTGGTGTTGAACGGACGCAGTAATGCGTTCGAGTTAGTAAAACGTGAGAAAATACAACTGCTTCGATAGGGCGTACCGATTCCTCTCGCGCAAGGCGGAGGGATCGATGAAGGGCTGGGGACTGGTTCTGGCGACGGCGCTCCTGGCGGCGCCGGCCGTGGCGCTGGCCGATCCGTGCGAAGGCGCCCTGCCCGCGCCCGGCGCGCGCTTCGATGGTCCTGTCCGCTATGTCGGCGACGGCGACAGCCTGTGCGTCGGCAGGAGCAGCGATCCGTCGACCTGGATCGAGGTGCGGATCTCCGACTTCTACGCTCCGGAGCTGCATTCGGCCGGCGGCCGGGCGGCCAAGACCATGCTCGAGGACGTGGTCTGGCGGCAGTACCTGCAATGCCGGGCGATCAAGCACTCCTACGACCGGGTGGTGGCCCGCTGCACCATCGACGGCGCCTCGCTGGGCGACCTGCTGCGCGCGCGCGGCGGCGTCGAGGGCGGCAACGGCCGGGGCGGTCGCCGCTAGGTCTTCGGCGTCAGCAGGAAGGTCACGCGATAGCCGTCGTGGTCCGACAGGACCGGCTCGTGGGCGCCGTCGAAGGTGGCCTCGACGCGGGTCGGCGTGACATCGACCTCGTCGCCGTCGAGGAAGCCGATCAGGTCCTGGGTGTCGAGCCAGGGCGCGTCGCCGTCGTAGGAGATCTGGGTGTCGCAGGCGCCCGGCAGGTTGTGGCACCAGCGGCTGACCACCTCGAACGGATAGTCGGCCATCACGTAGTCGAACCGATCGGGCGCATGCATGACGTTGAAGTCGCCGCCGACGATCAGCGGCGCGCCCGGCGTGCGGTCGGCGGCCATGAAGCGCTTGAACTCGTCGGCCTGCAGGTGGTGGGCCATGCGGTTGCGCGACCGGGGCACGCGCGAGGCGCCCTTGGAATTGAGGTGTGTGTCGGCCACCTCGACCGGAGTCGGCAGGCCCGGCACGTTGAGGCTGACCAGCATCACGCCCTTGTTGGCCAGGCAGTCCAGGCCCGCGCAGTAGCGATAGGCATGCGACTTCACGTCCTCGATCGGGTGGTTGCTCAGCACCCAGAGTCCGCTGGAGCCCCACTTGCCCAGCCCCTCGCCCCGCCAGCGATAGGCCACGCGGCGATAGTCGGGCTTGTCGCCCTTGGCCCACAGACTGGCGTCGCGCTGTTTCCGCTTGGGACCGCGCGCCACGTAGGGGTAGCCCGAGCGGTCGATCAGCTCGCCGATCTCCTTGCGGAAGCCCTCCTGGATCAGGACGACGTCGGGCTCGGTTCCCTCAGCGCGCATTTTGGCCAGTTCGTCGCCGATCTTCTTCAGCGCCTCGCCGCGACCCTTCTTCACCGGCCAGGGCAGGCCGGCGACGTTGTAGGTCATGACGCTGAAGGTGACCGACGCATCCTGCGCCTGGGCCGCCGCCGGGGCGGCGAGCAGGGCGGCGAGGACGACCGCGAGAAGGCGCCTCAAGCGGCCCGCTCGGCGATCACGCGGGCGCCGTCATGGCCGGTGACGCGGAAGGCCACGATCTCGCCGGCCGGCGCTTCGCCGGTGAAGGCGATCTCGGTGAAGTCTTCGGCGCGCGCCAGGCCGTCGCGCTCGACCAGGCCCGGCAGCACGCGGCCGACCTGGGCGGCCAGGTGGCGTTCCAGGCCGCGCTGGCCGGCTTCGCGCAGGCGCTTAGCGCGGTCCTTGATCACCGGGCCCTTCACCGGCGGCATCCGCGCGGCCGGCGTGCCGGGGCGGGCGCTGTAGGGGAAGACGTGAAGGAAGGCCAGGCCAGCCTCCTCGACGAGGCGCACGGTGTTCTCGAAGGCCTCCTCGCTCTCGGTCGGGAAGCCGGCGATCAGGTCGGCGCCGAAGGCCACGTCCGGCCGCACGGCCCGCACGCTGGCCACCAGGTTCAGGGCGTCGGTGCGATTGTGCCGGCGCTTCATGCGCTTGAGGATCAAATCATCGCCTGCCTGCAAGGACAGGTGCAGGTACGGCATCAGCCGCGGTTCTTCGGCGAACAGCTTCAGAAGATCCGGATCGATCTCGGCGGCGTCGATCGACGACAGGCGCAGGCGCGGCAGGTCGGGGACCATGCGCAGGATGCGGCCCACCAGCTGGCCCAGGGTCGGCTCGCCCGGCAGGTCGGCGCCCCACGAGGTGACGTCGACGCCGGTCAGCACGACCTCGCGATAGCCCTCGGCGGCCAGCTTGCGGACCTGCTCGACCACCTCGCCGGCCGGGGCCGAGCGCGAGTTCCCGCGGCCATAGGGGATGATGCAGAAGGTGCAGCGGTGATCGCAGCCGTTCTGCACCTCGACATAGGCGCGGGCGCGGTCCTTCAGGCCATCGATCAGGTGACCGGCGGTCTCCTTGACCGACATGATGTCGTTGACCCGCACGCGGGTTGTGGTCTCGACCAGGGCGCCGGGGGCGGCCTTTTCGGCGTTGCCGAGCACCAGGTCGACTTCCGGCATGGCGGCGAAGGCGGCCGGATCGATCTGGGCGGCGCAGCCGGTGACGATGATCCGCGCGTCCGGGCGCTCGCGGCGGGCCTTGCGGATCGCCTGGCGCGCCTGGCGCACGGCCTCGTTGGTCACCGCGCAGGTGTTGAACACCACGGCGTCAGACAGGCCGTCTGCAGCGGCGCGGGCGCGCATGGCCTCGCTCTCGTAGGCGTTCAGGCGGCAGCCGAAGGTGACGACGTCGACGCCGTTGGCGCCGGGCATGGTCACGGCCGGACCGCCTTCCTCGCCAACCTCGGGCTTGGGCTTCGGCTGGGCCTTGATGACGGTGTAGACGCTCATGACGCCATGAACGCCGCGAAGGCGTCCTTCCAGTCGTCGTGCCAGCGCGACAGGGCCGGGCGGTTCTCGATGACGTCGCCCATGGCCCAGGCCATGCGCTTTTCGTCCAGGGCGCGCGGCACGTCGTTGTCCGGGCACAGGATGTAGAAGTCGCCGGCGGCGATGCGGGCCAGCATGAAGTGGACGACTTGCTCAGCTGTCCAGGCCGCGTCGGGCTTGCCGCCCGGGCCGCGCTTGGTCATGCCGGTGAAGGTATAGCCGGGGATCAGCAGGTGGGCGCTGACCTGGCAGTCGACGATCTCGCGCAGGGTGTGGGCCAGGCCCTCGGTGAGCGCCTTCACCGCCGACTTGGAAACGTTGTAGGCCGTGTCGCCCGGCGGCTGGGTGATGCCCTGCTTGGAGCCGGTGTTGATGATCAGGCCCGGATGGCCGCTCTCGGCCATCTCCTCGCCGAACACCTGGACGCCGTTGATCACGCCCCACAGGTTGACGTCCAGGATGCGCTTCCAGGCGTCGTCGCCCGAGAAGGCGTCGCCGCCGCCGCCCACGCCGGCGTTGTTCATCAGCACGTCGACGGTGCCGAAGCGCTTGATCGCGACGTCGCGCAAGGCCTCGACGGCGGCGCGGTCGGCCACGTCGGTGGGCACGGCCAGGGCGCCGATGGCCTCGGCCTCTGCTTTAAGCTTGCGGCCGGTGACGTCGGCCATGACGACGTTGAGGCCCAGTTCGACGAAGGCCTTGGCGGCGGCCAGGCCGATGCCGTCGGCCGCGCCGGTGACGACGGCGGTTTTGCCGGGCGCGAGGGCGGGGTGCAGCTCGCTCATGCGCTGACGGTCTCGGGCAGCTTGCCGGTGAACTCCAGGGCCACCGGGCCGGTCATGATCACGTGGCCGTCGGCCTCGCGCCATTCGATGACCAGCGGGCCGCTCTCGAACTCGACGGTGGCGGTGCGGTCGGTCAGGCCGCGACGCACGGCGGCGACCTGGGCGGCGCAGGCGCCGGTGCCGCAGGCGGCGGTCAGGCCGGCGCCCCGCTCCCAGACCTTCAGCTTGATGTGGTCGCGCGAGACGACGTGGGCGAAGCCGACATTGACGCCTTCCGGAAACAGCGGGTGGTGCTCGACCAGGCTGCCGGTCTTTTCGGCGAACTCGTCGCTCACCGGGGCGTCGACGAAGAACACCACGTGCGGATTGCCCATCGAGACGCAGACCGGTGTGTGCACCCACGGGGCGTCGATCGGGCCGACCTGTAGCTCCACCCGGGCGGTGTCCATCTCTTCGGCCAGCGGGATCTGTTCCCACGACAGGCGCGGCGGCCCCATATCGACCGTGACGCGCTTGTCGCCGGCCATGACGCCCGACAGGCGTCCGGCCACGGTGTCGAAGGCCACCTCGTTCTTGCCGCCCGACTGCATCAGGAGCCAGGCCACGCAGCGGGTGCCGTTGCCGCAGGCCCCGGCTTCCTCGCCGTCGGCGTTCCAGAAGCGCACATAGGCCGAGGCGCCTTGCGCCTTGGGCGGATCGATGGCCACCACCTGGTCGCAGCCGATCCCGCCCTGGCCGCGTTTGGCGATCGCGCGGATCTCCTCGGCGGAGGGTTCGAACGGCTGGGTGAGGGTCTCGATGACGACGAAGTCGTTGCCGAGCCCGTTCATCTTCAGGAAGGTGCGGCTCATGGCCGGGCTATATAGTCGAAAGCGACGCAAAATGCACCGCAGCGGGACGACGCAGTGAGATGACGGCCAAGGATGTTCGCGAGGAACTAACCCGCGCCATGCAAGAGCGCCGGCTCATGCGCTTTCACCGGCGTTTCGAGGACGGCTGGGTCAACGGCTACGTGGTCGGCATCGGGCCCGAGTTCCTGATGCTCTGCGAGATCAGCGACCACATCCACTTCAACGGCTTCGGCTGCTACCGACTGGCCGACGTCAAGAACCTGCGGCCCGCGCCCTATCCCGAGTTCATCGAGGCGGCCCTCGAAAAGCGCGGCGAGATCCAGCCCGAGACGCCGGCGGTGGCGCTCAACAGCATCGGCGACATCCTGGCCACCGCCGGGCGACTGTTCCCGGTGGTCACGGTCCATGCCGAGATCGACAAGCCGAACGTCTGCTATATCGGCGCGATCATCAGCGTCGAAGGCGGGGTGGTGTGGATGCAGGACATCGACCCGGGCGCCGTCTGGGAGCTCGAACCGACGGCGCGCCAGCTCGACACCATGACGCGGGTCGATTTCGGCGGCGGCTACGAGACGGCGCTGGCCCTGGTCGGCGGTTCCCCGCCCGCGCCGGTGGAAGCCAAGCGCGCGCCGTTGCGCCTGGTCGCCGACAATGGCTGAGCGCGAACCGGCGGATCTTCGCCTGCGGGCCCGCTTGAGGGCGCTCTATCACGGCGCCTCGCCGACGGCGGTGCGGTTCCGCTATGCGGTGATCCTGATCGACCTGATCATCATCGCCTTCTTCATCGCCGCGCCGCTGATGCACCACCACGGGGTGACCTTCTACCTGCTGGACTACGGGGTGGCGACGTTCCTGGCCGCGGATCTCGTGGCCCGCGCCATCGCCCACGGCGACATCAAGTCCTGGCTGAAGAAGCCGATCACCTGGATCGACCTCTTCGTGCTGGCCACGCTGATGTTCCCCGCCTGGCTGTTCAACTTCGGCTTCCTTCGGGTGGTGCGGCTGTGGACCCTGGTGCACAGCGAGTTCTTCTGGCGCACCGTGGCGCGGCGCTACGACGACACCCGCATCGAGGACATCACCCGCGCGGCCTCGTCGCTGCTGACCTTCGTCTTCGTGGTGACGGGCTTCGTCTATTCCAGCTTCGCGGGCCGGCACGAGGGGATCGCCGGCTATGTCGACGCGCTCTACTTCACCGTCACCAGCCTGACGACCACGGGCTACGGCGACGTCACCCTGCCGGGCGTCTGGGGCAAGCTCCTGTCGATGGCGGTGATGATCGGCGGGGTGTCGCTGTTCATCGGCCTGATCCAGTCGATCCTGCGGCCGCACAAGGTGACCTTCCCCTGCCCCGACTGCGGCCTGCGCAAGCACGACCCGGACGCGGTGCACTGCAAGGCCTGCGGCCGGCTGCTGTGCATTCCCGACGACGGAGCCCCGTAACTCTATCCCGAGGTCAAAAATGGCCTAGTCAGCGCGCGGAATGGCATTAACGTCCCCCGCCATGCTGACGCTCCGCTCCGTTTCCCCCGCCGCCCTGGCGCTTGCCCTCCTCGCCGCCGGCCCCGCCCGCGGCCAGGAGGCCGCCGACCCTCACCTGGCGCTGGAAGGCGTCGAGACGCCGTCTTCGCTGGACTGGGTCAAGGCCGAGAACGCCAAGACCCTGCCCGTCCTGACCGGCGACAAGCGCTACCAGGGCCTGCACGATGCGGCCCTGAAGGTGCTGGCCGCCAAGGACCGCATCGCCGCCCCGACCTTCATCGGGACCAGCGTGTTCAATTTCTGGCAGGACGCCGACCACGTGCGCGGCGTCTGGCGGCGCACCAGCCTGGAGAGCTACCGCTCGGCCGATCCCAAGTGGGAGACGGTGATCGACCTGGACGCCCTGGCCAAGGCGGAAGGCAAGAACTGGATCTGGAAGGGCGCCGACTGCCGCCCCAAGACCCATGACCGGTGCCTGATCAACCTGTCGAACGGCGGCAAGGACGCCGTCGAGGTGCGCGAGTTCGACCTGGCTGCGAAGAGCTTCGTCAAGGACGGCTTCTTCCTGCCCGAGAGCAAGCAGACCATCGACTGGCTGGACGCCGACACCCTGATCCTGACCCGCGACTGGGGCGCGGGCACGACCACCGACAGCGGCTACGGCATGGTGGTCAAGACCCTCAAGCGCGGCCAGTCGCTTAGCGAGGCCGTCGAGGTGTTCCGCGGCGAGAAGGCCGACGTCAGCGCCCGCCCGCACGTGCTGCGCGACGCCAAGGGCAATCGCGTGGTGCTGATCGAGCGCGCCACCGACTTCTTCCACACCAAGACCTTCCTGCTCGACGACGCCGGCAAGGCGACGCAGCTGCCGATCCCCGAGCGCTCGTCTATCCGCGGCATGGTCGGCGGCGATCTGATCCTGACGGTCGAGGAGCCCTGGAACTACGAACCGATGCCGTCGCTGGGCCGCAACTTCCCGGCCGGCTCGCTGGTTTCGGTCAGCCCCAAGGCCCTGCTGCCCAAGCCGGCGGCAGCCAAGGACGACATCGTCATCAGCAACGACTGCGACCCCTGCACGATCTTCGCGCCCGGCGCGCGCCAGTCGATCGATCAGGTGGCGGTGACCGACAACCGCGTCGTGGCGGTGGTCTACGACAACGTCAAAGGCGGCATCCGCAGCTTCAGCGACCACGGCGAGTTCGGCTGGCGCAGCCAGGGCCTGCCAGGCCTCGACAACGCCGCCGTCTCGATCGTCGCCACGGCCGACAGTGGCGACCAGGTGTTCTACACGGTCGAGGGTTTCTTCACCCCGACCCAGCTGAAGCTGGCCGACGCGACCAGGACCGGCGCCGAGACGGTCAAGACCCTGCCGGCGCGCTTCGACGCCTCCAAGCTGCAAGTCGAGCAGAAGGAAGCGACCTCCAAGGATGGGACCAAGGTCCCCTACTTCCTGGTCAGCCAGAAGGGCGCCAAGCTCGACGGCTCGGCCCCGACCTTGTTGCACGCCTATGGCGGCTTCCAGCTGTCGAAGCTGCCGGTCTACGACCCGCTGATCGGCAAGCTGTGGCTCGAGCGCGGCGGTTCCTACGCGGTGGCCAACATCCGGGGCGGCGGCGAGTTCGGTCCGGCCTGGCACGAGGCGGCGCTGAAGGCCAACCGCCAGCGGGCCTATGACGACTACTTCGCCGTGGCCGAGAACCTGATCTCGACCAAGGTCACCAGCCCGCGTCACCTGGGCGCGTATGGCCGGAGCAACGGCGGCCTCTTGATGGGCGTTGCTTTGACCCAGCGGCCCGACCTCTGGAACGCCGTGGTGGTGGAAAGCCCGCTGCTGGACATGATCCGCTACACCAAGCTGCCGGCCGGGGCGTCGTGGATCGGCGAGTATGGCGACCCGGACAAGCCCGAAGAACGCGCCTGGATCCAGGCGTACAGCCCGTACCAGAACCTGAAGGCCGGGGTGAAATACCCGCTGGCCTACATCACCACCTCGACCAAGGACGACCGGGTCCATCCCGGTCACGCCCGCAAGTTCTCGGCCCGCCTGGCCGATCTTGGGCAGCCCTACATGTACTACGAGAACACCGACGGCGGTCACGCCAACGGGGCGGACCCGGCGGCCAACGCCAAGCGCTGGGCCCTGCACTACACCTACCTGTCGCGCCAGCTGATGGATCACTAGATGCGTAAGCTCACCCTGGCCCTCTTCGCCGCCACGAGCCTCATGACCGTTTCCGCCCACGCCGCTCCCGACACCGCGCCCGCCGCTGCCGCCGCCCGCACCCCGCTGACCGAGCTGGGCAAGGACGATCCCTACATCTGGATGGAGGAGATAGAGGGCCAGCGCGCGCTCGACTGGGCCAAGGCCCAGAACGACCGCAGCCTGCCGATCCTGCAGGGCGATGCGCGCTACGCCGGCCTGCACGACGCGGCCCTGACCATCGTCAACGCCAAGGACCGCATCCCGGGCGTGTCGTTCGTCGCCGAGGACGACCTGCGGAACTACTGGCAGGACGCCGACCACGTGCGCGGCGTCTGGCGCACCACCACCCTGGCTAGCTACCGCACGGCGCAGCCGGCCTGGTCGACGATCCTCGACCTCGACGCCCTGGCCAAGGCCGAGGGCAAGAACTGGGTCTGGAAGGGCGCCGACTGCCTGGCCCCGGAAAGCCGGTATTGCCTGGTCTCGCTGTCGAACGGCGGCAAGGACGCCGTGGTCGTGCGCGAGTACGACACCAAGACCAAGACGTTCGTCGCCGGCGGCTTCGAGCTGCCCGAGGGCAAGCACCGGTTCGACTGGATCGACAAGGACACCCTGATCGTCGCCACCGACTGGACCCCGGGCGAGGTGACGACGTCGGGCTATCCCTACGTGGTCAAGCTGGTCAAACGCGGTCAGCCCCTGTCGGCCGCCAAGGAGGTCTACCGCGGCGCCAAGGACGACGGCGGCTATGGCGTGAGCCCTTACGCCCTGCGCGACCATGACGGCGTGGTGCGGGCGGTGTTCGTGCTGCGCCCGCTCGACACCTTCAACGCCGAGACCCACCTGGTGGTCGGCGAGACGACGGTGAAGCTGCCCTTCCCGCTGAAGTCGTCGATCCAGGCCCTGGTCAAGGGCCAGCTGGTGTTCAGCGTCGAGCAGGACTGGGCCGAGCAGGGCCTGAAGACCGGCGACCTGGCCGCCTTCGACCTCGCCGCCCTGAAGGCCGATCCGGCCAAGGCGAAAGCCAAGCTGATCCTGCACCCCACGGCCCGCGAGTCCGTCCAGGGCGTCAACGCCACCCGCGACCGCCTGGTCGTGGCCCTGTTCGAGAACGTCAAGGGCGCGGCCTATGCCTACGACGTCAAGGACGGCGCCTGGAGCCGCACCAAGCTCGACCTGCCGGCCAACTCGACGGTCAGCCTGGGTTCGGCGTCCGACAAGGACGACCGCATCTTCGTCAGCGTGACCGGCTACCTGACCCCCACGACCTACTGGCTGGCCGACGCGGCCACCGGCAAGCTCGACCAGGTCAAGGCCGCTCCAGCCAAGTTCGACGCCTCGACCCACGTGGTCGAGCAGTTCGAGGCCACCTCGAAGGACGGGACCAAGATCCCGTACTTCCTGGTCCGCCCGAAGAACACCAGGTACGACGGCTCGACCCCGACCCTGCTCTACGCCTACGGGGGCTTCCAGGCGTCGATGACGCCGGGCTATTCGCCCACCATGGGCAAGCTGTGGCTCGAGCGAGGCGGCGCCTATGTGGTGGCCAATATCCGCGGCGGCGGCGAGTTTGGTCCCAGCTGGCACGAGCAGGGCCTGAAGGCCAACCGCCAGCGGGTCTATGACGACTTCTTCGCGGTGTCCGAGGACCTGATCGCCCGCAAGATCACCTCGCCGCGCCGGCTTGGGATCATGGGCGGGTCGAACGGCGGCCTGCTGATGGGCGTCGCCCTGACCCAGCGTCCGGAGCTCTACAACGCCATCGTCATCCAGGTGCCGCTGTTCGACATGGTCCGCTACAGCCAGATCGGCGCGGGCTCGTCGTGGATGGGCGAGTACGGCGATCCGCAGATCCCGTCCGACCTGGCGGTGATCGAGAAGTACTCGCCCTACCAGAACCTCAAGGCCGGCCAGAAGTATCCCGAGGTGTTCATCGAGACCTCGACCAAGGACGACCGCGTCCACCCGGCCCACGCCCGCAAGGCGGCGGCCAGGCTCGAGGCCCTGGGCTATCCGGTGCTGTATTATGAGAACGTCGACGGCGGTCATGCCGCCAGCGCCAACCTTGCCGAGACCGCCCGCCGGGTGTCGCTCGAATATACGTATCTGACCCGCAAACTGATGGATTGATCACGCAAGGTCCGTAAACCGGACTGCAATCTCTGGGCGTCATGATCCGAGCTGGCCTTCTGGAGGCTCGGATCAGCGCTCGGGGGGCGCCCGTGAAGATCGACGTTGTCGAGGCCCTACAGCTCACGCCGGAGGACAGCGCCCGCTGGACCGCCCTGCAGACGTTGCAGCCACGCCTGGATTCTCCTTTCCTGTCGCCCGAATGGGCCAAGGCGGTCGCCGTCGCCCAGCGCGAGAAGGGCGACCGCGTGAAGGTCGCCGTCATCCGTGACGACGACGGCCAGGCCCTGGCCTTCCTGCCGGCGCGTATCAAGGCCGGCGTGGCCATGCCGGCCGGCGCGCCGATGTGCGACTATCAGGCGCTGGTTTCAGCCGCCGACGTCGCCGTCGATCCGCGCCATCTGCTGGCGGCCCTGAAGGCCCAGCGCCTGGATTTCTGCCACATGCTGGCCGACGACGAGACCCTGGCCCGCCACGGCCGCGGCCAGGCGGACTCGTGGATCGTCGACGTCTCGGCCGGCTATGACGCCTATGCCGCCGATCGCAAGACCGCCGGCGTCGGCGTGCTCAAGGACATCGACAAGAAGCGCCGCAAGGCCGAGCGCGAGGTCGGGCCCTGCCGCTACACGCCGATGTCGGACAGCCGCGCCGATTTCGACCAGTTGATCGAGTGGAAGCGCGAGCAGCTCCTGGCCACCGGCCAGACCGATCTCTTCAAGACCGACTGGGTCACCCGGCTGGTCACCGACCTGTTCGAGCGCCGCGACGGCGATTTCGGCGGCGGGCTCTACACCCTGCACCTGGGCGACGAGCTGGCGGCGGTGCACCTGCACCTGCGCGGCAAGCACACGATCCACGGCTGGCTGATCGCCCACAACGCCAAGTTCGAGCGCTATTCCCCCGGCCTGCTGCTGTTCCAGGACATCCTGAAGGGCATGAACGCCGGGTCCTACCACCGGCTGGACCTGGGCACCGGGGACTACCGCTTCAAGCGCGAGCTTTCCAACGCCCGCCAGACCGTGGTGTTCGGCTTCTACGGCGCGCCCTCGCCCGCCACCTTCGTGCGCTCGGCCGCCTGGGGCGTGCGCCAGGTCGCCGAGGCCCTGCCGCTGGGCCGGATGTCGGCGCTGCCGGGCAAGGCCATGCGCCGCATCGACCTGCTGCGCGGGCTGCACTGAGGCTGACCAGGCCTTCCGCGCCGGCTAAGCTGCCGGCGGGAACGGGAGGATGACCATGCGGCGGCTGCTTCTGCTGACGGTGTTGTGCGCGGTCGGCTGCGCCTCCGGCGTCTTTCCGGCCGGCGCTCCGCCTAGCGCCTGGGCGGTCGCCCGCATCGAGACCGGCATTACCGCGATCGAGGACATTCAGGCCGTCGGGGTCGGCGACAGCGCCGGCATGGCCCGGGCGGCCCGCACCCGTGTTCGCGGCCTTCGCTGCGCTCCCGCCGAGGCGGGCCGGTTCCGCTGCACCTACCAGACGGCCCTGAGGATCGCGCCAGGCGAATGGACGCCGCGGACGCGGACCTTCGAGCGGCCGGCGCATCCTTCGCCCAGCCAGCCCCAGGCCGAAGGCTGGGTCGTGGTCGAACCGCCGGCGCGCTAGGGCCCTACCCGGCCTTGCCGGTCTCCAGATAGGCCTTCAGGCGGTCCTGCTGCTGGCCCAGCACCTGGTCTACGATCGGGGCGATCTTATCGAGGCCGCCACGCATGTAGCCGCCGGCGTCGTAGCTCCAGGTCACCGTGGTCTTGCCGTCCTTCTCGGCCAGGGCCCAGATCATGTGGCCGGTCGCGCCCGAGAGCTGAAGGGGTCCCAGGCCGCCGAACAGGGTCAGCTGCTTGCCGGGCTGGGCGTTGACCGTGGTCATGTGCAGCACCGAGCCGCCGTTCGGCATCTTCTCGCAGAAGCAGGCGCCCGAGGCCGCGCCCAGCGACAGGTTGGCGGCCGACCCGGACCAGGTGTGCTCGCTGCTCCACCACTTGGCGGGTTGAACCAGCGCGGCCCAGACCTCGGCGGCGGGCTTGGCGATGACGACCGAGCGCTTGGTGGCGAAACCGTTCGACTGGGCGTCCAGCACCTCGGCGCGGGCGGCGCCGGCCGAGAGCAGGGCGAAAGCAATAGCGGTGGCGGCATGCTTCATGGCGCGTCTCCGAGGCCGAAGTTCCGCGATGAAGCGCCGCCATTGGATCGGAGACAAGCGGAAATGGGGTGCGACCGAACCTCGCCCTTCGACGGGCTCAGGGTGAGGTTCGAGTGCAGGGTCGCTTCTTGATCCTCATCCTGAGCTTGTCGAAGGACGAGGATCACGCGCCGATCGAAAGGCTTTACGCCTTCTCGAACACCAGCGGGCCGCCCCAGAAGCTCTGGACGAGGCCGTTCTGCGGGCCGGGATGGCCGGTGGTCAGGAACACGCGGCCGCCGCCCGTTCCGGGGTCGTACTCCGGGTGACGCTCCAGGTAGCGCTCCAGGGAGTCGGCGGTCGAGGCCGGCTGGTGGATCACCGGGGTGCCGGCCGGAAGGGCGGCGCGGAAGATGTCGGCGATGATCTCGTAGTGGGTGCAGCCCAGCACGGCGCGGTCGGGATAGCGGCCGATGCGGGTCTTCAGCGCCTGGACATAGCCCTCGACAGCCTTGGCCAGTTCGACGACGCCGGCGTCGGCCTCGATCATCGGCACCAGGTCCGGGCAGGGCTGCGAGAACACCGCCAGGTCCTGCTTTCGCTTGTCGATCTCGATCTCGTAGACGCGGGAATTGGTCGTCCCCTGGGTGGAGAATACGCCCAGCACGTCCAGTTGCTCGACCTTGTCGCCGCGGCGCTCGGCTTCGTGCTCCCACGGCAGGCCGGTGGCCGCCTCGATGGTCGGCACGATGATGCCCAGGATGTTGACGGGGCGCCCCAGCGCCTTGCGGTAGCCCGGCAGCCAGGTCTGCTGCAGGCGGCGAAGGGCGATGGCAGAGGCGGTGTTGCAGGCCAGGACCACCAGGCTGGCGCCGGCCTCGAACAGCCGCTCGCAGCCGGCCCGTGTCAGGTCGACGATCTCCTCGCCGGGACGGCCGCCATAGGGGGCGTTGGCCTGGTCGGCCAGATAGACGAAGTCCGCTTGGGGCAGACGCTGCACGAGGGCGCGGTGGACGGTCAGGCCCCCTACGCCGGAGTCGAAGACGCCGATGGTCATGCAGCGAGCATTAGACCCGGTCGCGCGCGTCGTCCATGCGCCGGGGCGGCTTCGCGAAAAGGTTACGGTCCTGTCATGTGACGAGGCCGCGACCTTGGCCTAGGGTCCGGCCACACTTAACGGAGAGCCTTCCGTGCAACGTCGCACCTTCCTTCTCACGACCGCCGCGGCCGCCGCCGCGAGCGCCGCCGCGCCCGGCCTTTCCTTCGCCGCGGAGACCAACCCCTTGCTCGCTACGTGGACCGGTCCGTACGGCGGCGTTCCCGCCTTCGACAAGATGAAGATCGCCGACCTGAAGCCGGCCGTCGAAGCGGCCATGGCCAAGAACCAGGCCGAGATCGACGCGATCACCGCCAACAAGGCCGCGCCGACCTTCGCCAACACCATCGCCGCCCTGGAAGACAGCGGCCGCACGCTGAACGACGTGGTCTGCTACTACGGCATTTGGGGCTCGAACCTGAGCTCGCCGGAGTTCCAGGCCATCGAGCCCGAGCTGGACGCCAAGTTCGCCGAGTTCGGCGACAAGATCACCCAGAACGCCGCGCTCTTCGCCCGCATCGAGGCCGTCTACAACAGCCCCGAAAAGGCCAAGCTGACGCCCGAGCAGCAGCGCGTCACCTGGATCTATTACACCAACTTCGTGCGCGCCGGCGCCAAGCTGGACCCCAAGGCCAAGGCGCGGGTCGCGGCCATCAACACCGAGCTGGCCGGCTACTTCACCAAGTTCAGCCAGAACCTGCTGGCCGACGAGGAGACCTATATCGAGCTGACCGACGCCGACCTGGTCGGCCTGCCGGACTCGATCAAGGGCGCGGCCGCTTCCAGCGCCGAGCAGCGCAAGCTTCCGGGCAAGCACATCATCGTCAACACGCGCTCAAGCGTGGACCCCTACCTCACCAACTCGCCGGTGCGCGCCACCCGCGAGAAGGTCTGGAAGGCCTTCGTCAACCGCGGCGACAACGGCGGCGCGACCGACAACAACGCCCTGATCGCCAGGATCCTGAAGCTGCGCGTCGAGCGCGCCAAGCTCCTGGGCTACCAGACCCACGCCCACTGGCGCCTCGAGAACGCCATGGCCAAGACGCCCGACAAGGCCATGGCCCTGATGGAAGCCGTCTGGACCCCGGCCATCGAGCAGGTGGCCAAGGACGTGGCCGAGATGCAGGCCATCGTCGACGCGGAAGGCGGCGGCTTCAAGATCGAGCCGTGGGACTACCGCTTCTACGCCGAGAAGGTCCGCAAGGCGAAGTACGACCTCGATATGAACGAGGTGAAGCCGTACATGCAGTTGGAGAAGCTGCGCGAGGGCATGTTCTGGGCCGCCGGCCAGGTCTACGGCTTCGAGTTCAAGAAGGTCGAAGGCGTTCCGGTCTACCACCCGACCATGACCGTCTACGAGGTGCTGCGCGACGGCAAGCACGTGGGCCTGTGGTACTTCGACCCCTATGCTCGCCAGGGCAAGCGCTCGGGCGCCTGGATGAACGCCTACCGCAACCAGGAGCGCTTCAAGAAGCCGATCGCCACGATCGTCTCCAACAACTCCAACTTCATCCAGGGCAAGCCCGGCGAGCCGGTGCTGATCTCGTGGGATGACGCCAACACCCTGTTCCACGAGTTCGGCCACGCCATCCACGGCCTGAACGCCGACACCACCTATCCGACCGTCTCGGGCACTAATGTCGCCCGCGACTATGTCGAGTTCCCCAGCCAGCTGAACGAGCACTGGCTGTCGACGCCGGAAGTGCTGAACAAGTTCTGCGTCCACTACCAGACCGGCAAGCCGATCCCGCAGGCCCTGGTGGACAAGATCAAGAAGGCCTCGACCTTCAACCAGGGCTTCGACACCACCGAGTACCTGGCCAGCGCCCTGATCGACATGAAGCTGCACCTGGCCGGCGACGTGGACATCGATCCGGACGCCTTCGAGCGCGACGAACTGGCCAAGCTGAAGATGCCCAAGGAGATCGTCATGCGGCACCGCACGCCGCAGTTCGGTCACGTGTTCTCGGGCGACGGCTACTCGGCCGGCTACTACAGCTACCTGTGGGCCGACACCCTGACCGCCGACGTCGCCGAGGCCTTCCAGGAGGCGCCGGGCGGCTTCTACGACAAGCCCACCGGCCAGCGCCTGATCAAGACCATCATGTCGCGCGGCAACTCGGTCGACCCGGCTGAGCAGTTCCGCGCCTTCCGCGGCCGCGACGTCAAGATCGGCGCCCTGATGCGCGACCGCGGCTTCCCGGTGCCCCCGGGCGCCTGATCGCCGTCTCTGATCTGAGCTGAAACGACAGTGCCCCGCCCGGTGAAAGCCAGGCGGGGCGTTTTCGTTTTTCAAGATCCTCCCCCTCTGGGGGAGGTGGCGCGAAGCGCCGGAGGGGGGCGTTTTCAGCTGCCGCAATCGTCGGCCGATCTCGCAGCCACTCCCCTCTCCGTCGGCTTCGCCGACACCTCTCCCACAGGGAGAGGATCTTGCTATGCCGCCCGCCTTGCCGCGCTCGCGCCGCCCGCCCCGATCTTGAACCGGCTGACCAGCCGCGCCAGTTCGGCGGCTTCGTTGGACAGCGAGTGACTGGCGGCGGTCGATTGCTCGACCATGGCGGCGTTCTGCTGGGTGGCCTGGTCCATCTGGTTCACCGCGACATTGACCTGGGCCAGGCCCGTGGCCTGTTCCTGGGCGCCGGCGGCGATCTCGGCGACGGTGCGGTTGATGTCCTGCACTCCGGCGGTTATGCGGCTCAGGGCCTCGCCGGTCTGTCCGACCAGGGCCACGCCCGCGTCGACCTGCTGGCCCGACGCCCCGATCAGGCTCTTGATCTCCTTGGCGGCCTCGGCGGAGCGCTGGGCCAGGGCCCGGACCTCCGACGCCACGACCGCGAAGCCCTTGCCCGCGTCACCCGCCCGCGCCGCCTCGACACCAGCGTTCAGCGCCAGGAGGTTGGTCTGGAAGGCGATCTCGTCGATCACCCCGATGATGTTGCCGATTTCGCGTGAGGAGGCCTCGATCTGGGTCATCGCCGCGACCGCGCGCTCGACCACCTCGCCGCCAGCCTCGGCGTCCTTGCGGGCGGCGTCGACCGACTTGCGGGCATGGCCGGCGCCCTCGGCCGCGCGGCGGACGGTGGCGGTGATCTCGTCGAGGGCGGCGGCGGTCTCTTCCAGGCTGGCGGCCTGCTGCTCGGTGCGGCGCGACAAATCGTCGGCCGCGTGGCTGATCTCGCCCGAGCCGGCCCGGATGCCGCCCACCGCGCCGCTGATCGTCGTCATCGTCTCCTGCAGCTGGCCCATGGCGGCGTTGAAGTCGCTCTGCAGCTTGCGATAGGCGGGCGGGAAGGTCTGGTCGAGGCGGACGGTCAGGTCGCCGGCCGCCAGCTGTTCCAGGGCCTGGCCGACCTGGGCGACGACGGCGGCCTGTTCGCGGGCGCCGGCGGCGCGCTCGGCCTCGTTGGCGCCACGTTCGGCCTCGGCCTGGCGGCGGTGCTCGGCGGCCTCGCCCTCGACCCGCAGCTTCTCGATGGCGGCGTCCTTGAAGGTCGAAACGGCCTGCGCCATCGCGCCGATCTCGTCGCGACGGCCCAGGGCCGGCACGGCCACGGCGTTGTCGCCGCCGGCCAGGCGGCGCATGGCGGTGGTCATGGCGTCGACCGGCGTGGCGATGCTGCGCGCCAGCAGCCAGCCCATCAGCACGGCGATGGCCACGGCGGCCGCGCCGCCGAGCGCCAGGGCCAGTGTCGCGGCGGTGAAGGCCTTGCCCTGGGCCTGGATCCGGGCGGCCAGTTCGGCGCTCTCGGCCTCGTCGATGGTCTTCAGCGCCTTGCGCACATTGGTCAGGCGGCCGCTCTTGCCGATGTCGAGGCGGGCGGCGTCCAGCCGGGCTGCATCCTGGGCGGCGGCGATCTGGGCGCGGGTCTCGGCGCGAAACACCCCCACGGCCTGGTCCAGCTGGGCCAGGCGCGCCTTCTGGTCTTCCTGCTCGGCGCCGGCGCTCAAGGTCTGGTGCGCCTCGTCGTACCTAGCCTGGAAGTCCTCGTACTTCTTGACGAAGGAGGGATCGAGGCTGGCCACGAAGCCGCGGGCGGCGTTCTGCTGCTCGACCAGTTCGGCCGAGGCCTTCTCGACCGTGGCCCGGTAGGCGTAGCTCTCGGCGTTCAGGGCGGTGACGCGCTGGATCGACGACAGGCCGTTCCAGGCCAGGAGGCCGGCGCCGGCCACGGCCGCCACCAGGACGGCGAAGGCGACCACCAGCTTGTGCGCCACCTTGAGGTTGCTGAGCATCTCGAGAACTTCCCAGGATAGAATTGGGAAGAGTTTCGCTCTATAGAATTAATGGAATTTATTCATGAACACGAATGACGTCCGCTGGGCGTCATTCCCGATTGTTTTAGCCCATGAAATCGCTGTTCTGAAAAGAAGTGACACGATGATGCGTCATCTCGCCGCAGAGATAGACTCGTTCAGGCGAGTCCAGGGATATTAGTCCGTATGCTGATTACTTGCGGATGCATTTAGAGCGAAATCGCCTTTTCAGGGATGTTTCGATCTATGCGCGCTAAGCGGGAATCGTGAGATAAGCAACGGCGCACGGTCGCAACCGGGGGACGGGGCCGCGCGTATTGCACGCATGGTCGAGTTCTCGGCCGAGCCAGGACGCCCTCGATGGAAGCCCCTCGTCCCCTGCCCTTGATCGGTCCCATGCTGTGGCTGGCGGCCGCCGCCTTCACGGCCGGCTTCGGCGGCTACCTGCTGGTGGGTCTGGGCGCGCGATAGGACGTGGGCGCCCACCTTTCCCGCTCAGGCGGCGAGAAAGGCGGATAGCCGCAGGCCTCAGCGGCCGCCGGTCGAGCCGAAGCCGCCGGCGCCGCGGTCGGTGTCGTCCAGGGCGGCCACCAGGCTCCAGGCGGCTTGCACCACCGGGGCGATCACCAGCTGGGCGATGCGATCGCCGCGACGGATGACGAAGTCCTCGGCGCCCAGATTGGCCAGGATCACCTTCACTTCGCCGCGATAGTCACTGTCGATCGTGCCCGGCGAGTTCAGGCAGGTGATCCCCGCCTTGGCCGCCAGGCCCGAGCGTGGCCGCACCTGGGCCTCGAAGCCCTGCGGCACGGCGAACGCGAGACCGGTCGGCACCATGAACCGGGCGCCCGGCTTCAGGGTCAGGGGGGCGTCCTCCTCGACGGCGGCGCGCAGGTCCATGCCGGCGGCGCCGACCGTCTCGTAGGCTGGCAGCGGCAGGCCGTGGGCGTGGGCCAGCTGGACGACGGGAATGTGGGGCGTGGTGGTCATTTAGGTCAGGGCTTCCGCGATGCGTTGGGCGATGGCCTGGGCGACGGCGTCCTTGGACGCGCGCTCCCAGCGTTCGGTATGGTCCTTGGCGATCAGCAGGACCGCGTTCTCGGTTCCGCCCATGACGCCCGGCTCGGTGACGTCGTTGGCGATGATCCAGTCGCAGCCCTTGCGGGCCAGCTTGGCGCGGGCATGGGCCTCGACGTCGTCGGTCTCGGCCGCGAAGCCGACCACCAGTTTCGGCCGATCGGGACCGGAGGCGGCCAGGGTCGCCAGGATGTCGGGGTTCTCGACGAAGGTCAGGGCCGGGGGGCCGCCCTTGTCCTTCTTCAGCTTGGAGCCGAACACCTCGTCCACGCGCCAGTCGGCGACGGCGGCGACGAACACCCCGACCTCGGCCGGCAGGGCAGCCTCGCAGGCGGCCAGCATCTGGCGGGCGCTCTCGACGTCGACGCGGGTCACCCCCGGCGGCGTGGGCAAGGCCACGGGGCCGCTGACCAGGGTGACGCGCGCGCCCAGGCGGGCCAGCGCTTCGGCGATGGCGTAGCCCTGGCGGCCGCTGGAACGGTTGGTGATCCCGCGCACGGGGTCGATCGCTTCGAACGTCGGACCGGCCGTGACCAGGGCGTGCCTGCCGGCCAGGGGGCGGGCGGCGGGGCCGCGCAGCATGGTGACGATCGCCTCGAAGATCTCCGGCGGCTCGGCCAGGCGTCCGGGTCCGAACTCGCCGCAGGCCATGGCCCCTTCGTCGGGGCCGACGAACGACACGCCGTCGGCCTTCAGGGTCGCCACATTGCGCTGCACGGCCGGGTGCAGCCACATCCGCACGTTCATGGCCGGGGCCATCAGCACCGGCTTGTCGGTGGCCAGAAGCGTGGTCGAGGCCAGGTCGCCGGCCAAGCCATTGGCGGCCTTGGCGATCAGGTCGGCGGTGGCGGGGGCGACCACCACCAGGTCGGCCGAGCGCGACAGCTGGATGTGGCCCATCTCGGCCTCGTCGGTCAGCGAGAACAGGTCGTCATAGACCTTGTCCTCGCTCAGCGCCGCCAGCGACAGCGGGGTGACGAATTCGGCGCCGGCCTTTGTCAGGATCTGCCGCACGCCGATCCCGGCCTTGCGCAGCAGGCGGGTCAGCTCCAGGGCCTTGTAGGCCGCCACGCCGCCGCCGACGATCAGGAGCACGCGCTTGCCGCCCGGGATGTCGCTCACCTTGAAGGCCTCTCGTTCGCCGGTTCCCCTCCGCGCATAGAGCGCCTCGCGCCCGCAGGCAATCGCGGCGCGCTTCGGAAGGCGGAAAGCTTAACGGTGGGACTCGACTCGCGTTCTTTTTTCGTTCACTAATCGTTAAGGTGGTAAATAACGAGGTGTGGCGATCATGACGGGAGCGTGGCGTTTCGGACTTCTGGCCCTGCCGGCCTTGCTGCTGGCGGCCTGTGACGGCGGGGCCTCGGCGGTGAAGGCGCCCAAGGGCGGCCAGGTCGCGTCGAGCGAGGGAACCAACAGCGGCGGCGGCGCGCCGGTCTCGCGCGAGGTCGCCGACGCGTCGGCGAGTGCGCGGCAGGCGGCCGATCCACGCGATGCGCCGGTGCGGCTGATCGCCGGCCGGCCGATGTGGGCCGCCAACCGCACCCGCAGCGCCGAGGAAAACGCCCAGCGCGGCTTCGAGCGGTTCGGCGAGGCTTTCGGCGCCCGCGACGTAGACGACTATGTGCGCAAGACCCACGCCTTCGTGGCCAAGCCGCCGGCCGGGGTCCAGACCCTGAAGCGGACGAACGGCGACACCCTGATCTACGACCCTGCCGGCAACGTCTTCGCCGTGGTCACCCGGGCCGGGGCGCCGCGCACCATGTTCAAGCCCGACGACGGGGCCGACTACTGGCGTCGCCAGAAGGAAGGGGCGGCCCGCCGCACGGCGGCGTCCGAGCGGCGCGGCCAGGACGGCGCCGGCTGAGCAGGACCAGGACTAGGACCAGACATTGGGGGGGCGGAGGCATGAAGGAACAGCCGATCCCGGACGCGGCGATGCGCGATCCAGCGGCCACCGAGCTGGCGCGAATCTGGGTGGCCGAGCACGGCCTGCACTGCGCGTTGCGCATCGGGGTCTATGACGAGACGCCGATCGACGAGGCGCGGGCCTGGGGCATGATGCTGGCCGACCTGCTGCGTCATCTCGGGCGGGGCTTGTCGGACTATTATAACCGGGATCCGGTCGAGGTGGTCGACGTCCTGCTGGAGGCGATGCGCGACGAGCTGGCCAGTCCCAGCTCGCCGATCAGCGGCGGCCTGAAGCGGTCGCGCGACGACGAGCCCGAGGCCGGCCAAGCCAAGGCGCACTGACGAAAACAGGAGCTGGCGTCGCGGTTGACCGTGCGCCGTGTCACAGTCGCGCGATGGACGCACGGCTAGGGCGAAGGTTCGACCGTGCCGGCGGTCGGATGGCCGGATGCGGCTTGGAGCAAGTCTCCGGCGCGTCCGGACGCCTGGCGCGGCGCCGGCCCGGACGGCCGGCTGCGTGAGGGCATGAGGGCATGTGGGGAAGAGCGTGATCGAGCGACGGAAGCTGCTGGGCCTGCTGGCCGCCGCGGGAACCACGACCCTGTCGTCCGCCGTTGCAGGCGGAGCCTGGGCGGACGCCGCGCGACCCCTGCTGGCGACCTTTCCGAAGCCGGACCGCGAGGTGCGCCTGCCGGTCCCCGGCGGTCGGGTCTATGTGCGGATCAACGGCGACCTCGATGCGGCCCTGGCGGGCGCCGCGCCGCCGCCGATCGTCATGGTCCATGGCGGGCCGGGCGGCACGCACTCGGGGTTCCTCGACGCCCTGGCGCTGGCGGACGAACGGGCGGTGATCCTCTACGACCAGCTCGACAGCGGCCTCTCCGATCATCCGATGGACCCGGCCAACTGGACCGTGGGCCGGTTCGTCGACGAACTGGAGGCCGTGCGCGAGGGCTTGAAGATCCCCCGCTGGCATGTGCTCGGCCACAGCTGGGGCGGCACGGTGGCCCTGGAGTACGGCGCGCGCCGCTTACAGGCCCTGGCCAGCCTGGTGCTGGCCAGTCCGCTGGTCTCGACCCGCAGCTGGATCGCCGACGCCAACCTGCTGCGCGGCGACCTGCCCGCGGCCGTGCAGGACCAGCTGGCCCGCTGCGAAGCAGCGCCGCCCTCGCCATCGGACAAGGCGTTCTCGGCGGCCTGCGATGCGGCGACCGACGCCTTCTACACCGCCTTCCTGACCCGCGAGCCGCCCTCGCCGGCGCACCGCGCCTACCGGCCTACAGGCGACCGGGGCTTCAATCCGGTGCTCTACAAGACGATGTGGGGCGCGACCGAGTTCTCGGCCACCGGCACGCTGAAGGCCTATGACGGCGAGCCCCTGCTCGACCGCCTGGACGGCCCGCGCACCCTTTTCATGGTCGGCCAGTACGACGAGGCTCGGCCGGCCACGACCATCGCCTTTTCCCGCCGGGCCAGGGGATCGGAACTGGCCGTCGTGCCCGGCGCCGGCCACGCGACCTTCACCGACCGGCCGGAAGAGACCGTGGCCGTGCTGCGCCAGTGGCTGCGGCGGCGCGACCGGCCGGACTGAGCGAAGTCCGGATGGCCGGTGTCCAGAAAAATACGCCTCTCCGCCTAACCATATTGAAATTCAACGCTGCCTTATGAGATCCTGAGAATAGGACGTGCGCGATAACGCGCGTTCAATTGGAAGCATTTTAAAAGGATACAATTCCATGAATACTTACGTTGTAAATCTATACTTCGCGAAAGACGGGGTTGGTGCGCCGGACAAGACGATTTCTGTCGATGCCGCTACGCCGGAGCAGGCGCTGGCCATCGCCTCCGCGCAGAATCCCGACTACCGCACGATCGCGTTGCCCTGACGGTTCATCGGTTGTCGTACGCCCCGCCATGGACTCCCAGTAAGGGCTTGGGCGGGGCGGAAGGGGGCGCGGGGGCCTGGCCGTCGTTCGCCTGCGGCCGGGCCAGGTCTACCGCCGCCTCTTGCGGGCGCCGGCCGCGGCGGTCTTCTTGCGGCTCCCCGGCTTGACCGCCTTGCCCTTGCCGGCCTTGCCCGAGCGGGCGGTCGTCTTGCCTTTGCCGCCGCCCTTCTTAGCGGCGGCGGCGCACTTGTCCTTGGCGGCTTTCAGGGCCTTGCCCTTCTTGCCCCTGGTCGAGCAGGGCGCGGCCCGGGCCGGAGCGGCCGAGGCGGTGCGCGCGGCGGTCGGCGCGGCGCGCGGCGGCCATATCACCGGTCCGCGCGCGGCCACGGCGTAGCCGGCCGGCAGGACCGGCGCGCCGGTGCGCTCGATGGCGATGCTGGTTGGGGCCGCGCCGTCCTGGGTCAGGCGACCACTCCAGGACCCGTCGGGACCGACGTTCAGCGCCAGGGTCGAGCCGACGCCCGCCCGGGGCATGAAACGCACGGCCGCGCCGCCGTAATAGGTGCGCTCGATGCTGTCGATCAGGCCGGTGGAGCCGACCGCGCCGGGGCGGCGCAGGTCGCGCCAGGCGCCCTCGACGGGTCCGTAGCCGCCGGCCGGATCGGCGATTTGCAGCGAATAGAGGGCCACGCCGTCGGCGTCGCGCAGGATCCAGCCGCCGTCCAGCGGGCCTTGCAGCCCTTGCGCGGCGGCGATCGAGCCCTTCACGCGCAGCTCATAGGCCTGCTCGACGCTCATCGCGCCGCCGGCTGTGGTCGGAGTCGCCGGTTCGGGCGCGGGGATCGGCAGGATGGTCGGCTTGTGGCGCGGCGCGGGCGCGGTGGGCGGCGCCTCGTCTTCCTCGTCGGTGGTCTGCGGGCCGCTGGCGGCGATCAGGTCGGCCAGGGGATCCGCGGCGGCTTGTGGCGCGGCGACCTGCGGAGCGGCGGGCCCGGAGCTGGGAGAGGGCGCGGCCTGGCCGCCGGCCGGCGGGGCGTCAACAAGCGGGATCGCCTGGGCCGGGGTCGAAGCGGACGGGTTGGTCGTCACCACCTCGGAAGCGGGCGCCTGGGCCAGGGCGGTGGCCGGAAACGACAGCAGGGCGGACAGGGAAACGGCGAGAAGGCGACGCATGAGGGTCCTTATCAGCCCGCCGTCTTCGCGGCGATGGCCTCGGAAACGGCGACCAGCCGCTGGGCCTGAACCAGGTGCAGCCGCTCGGCCATCCTGCCCTCGACCCGCAGGGCGCCCTTGCCGGCGTTCTCGGGCGCGGCGAAGGCGGCGATCACCGCCCGGCTCCAGGCGATCTCGTCGTCCGACGGCGAGAACGCGCGGTTGCAGATCTCCAGGTGCTTGGGATGGATCAGGGTCTTGCCGTCGAAGCCGAAATCGACGGCCTGGCCGCAGACGGCTTCCAGGGCGGCCAGATCCTCGATGTCGTTGTGCACCCCGTCGAGGATCGAGAGGCCGTGTCCGCGCGCGGCGGCGACCGCCAGCGACAGGATCGGCAGGAAGGCCTCGCGGCCCGGGGTCTGCCGCGCCCGCATCTCCTTGGCCAGATCGTTGACCCCCATCACCCAGGCCGAAAGCCGGGTGGTCTTTGCCGCCTCGCCGATCTCCCACAGGTGAAAGGCGGCCTTGGCGGTCTCGATCATGGTCCACAGCCGGGTGTGGATCGGAGCGGCGTGCAGGGCCGCCTCATAGGCGTGGACGTCGGCGGCGTCATTGACCTTGGGCACGAGCACCGCGTCGGGGCCGGCCTCGGCGGCGGCCTTCAGGTCGTCGGCCCCCCAGGGCGTGTCGAGGCCGTTGGTGCGGATGACGATCTCTCGCGGGCCGAAACCGCCGGCCTTCACCGCCGAGACGGCGGCCTCGCGGGCGGCCAGCTTCATCTCGGGGGCCACCGCGTCCTCCAGGTCGAGGATGATCACGTCGGCGTCGAGCGTGCGCGCCTTCTCCACGGCCTTGGCGTTGGAGGCGGGCATGTAGAGGGCGCTGCGGCGCGGCCGGGCGAGGTCGGTCATGGCGGGGATCATCCTGACGGGACAGCTACTGTAAAGCATCCGCCGCGTGGGACGGGAAGCGTCGATCTCGCGGCGGGCGAAGCCATGGCGGGAAAGGGGGAAACGGGGTTAAGCTGGCGCCATGACCACGCAACCGGCTCCTACGCGCTACGACGAAACGGCCCGCAACGTGCTGGGCGGGGAACTGATCCCCTGCTCGCTCGACCCGGTGACCGGCTTCTACCGCAACGGCTGCTGCGAAACGGGGCCGCACGATCTTGGCCTGCACACGGTCTGCGCCGTGATGACCGAAGAGTTCCTGGCCTTCTCCAAGGCCACCGGCAACGACCTGTCGACCCCGCGTCCGGAGTTCGCCTTCCGGGGGCTCAAGGTCGGCGACCGCTGGTGCCTTTGCGCCGGTCGCTGGCGCGAGGCGTTGGACGCCGGCATGGCCCCGCAGGTCATCCTCGAGGCCACCCACGAGGAGACCCTGGCCATCGTGTCGCTGGGGGTGCTGAAGGACCACGCGGCGGTCTGACCCGCGCAAGGCCGGAAGGATCCCGGATGGTCGGTTATGAACGCAGGCTGCTGGTGCTGGTGGGGGCGATCGCCCTGGCCTTCCTGCCGCTGCTGGCCGCCTCGCTGTTCTTCCTGGCCCGCTTCTCGGCCGTGCAGGACCAGTTGGACGCCGTCTATACCCGCACCGTGATCCTCGCTCATGACCTGCGCGGCGAGAAGATGCGCCAGAACTCGCTGGTGCCGGTCATCGTCATCAACGGCGACAAGACTTTGCTGGTCGAGCTGGAGCGCTCCAATCGCCGTTTCGACGCCATCGTCGGCGACCTGAAGGCGCTGGCCCGCGACGACGAGACGCGCGCGGCGCTGGACCAAGTTTCCACCCTGCAACGCCGGCTGCTGGTGTTGCAGAGGGCCGGCGTCGCCCGGCGCCTCGACGGCGGCACGATGAGCGGCGCCAACGCCTTTTTCCAGAACAACGCCGGTCCGCTGACCAGCAGCATCGACGCGGCGATCGACCGTTTCACGGAGAGGTCGGCGGCGCGCTACCAGGCCGAGCGAACCCATAACCAGGCTGTGGTGCGCGGCGTGTTCGGAGTGCTGGTGCTGGCCTCGCTCTGCGCCTTCGTGTTCTGCGCCTTCCTGGGCCGCCTGCTGCTGCGGCTGGTTGAGCAGAAGCGAGGCTACGACCGGGTCGCAGCCCGCCTGGCCGAGCGGGAGAAGGCGATCTCGCTGGCCCGCAAGGAGGCGGTCGAGGTGGTGGCCCACGACCTCAACAACCCCATCACCACCATCCTGTTCGCCAGCGAGAACCTCTTGGCCCAGCCCGGCGTCGAGCAGCAGCCCAAGGTGCGCTCGGGCGTCGAGGCCATCCTGCTGGCCACCGAGACCATGCGGCGGCTGATCCGCAACATCCTCGACCATTCCAAGATCGAGGCCGGCGGCCTGGTTCTGGCCAAGGAGACGGTCGACCTGCGCCGGCTGCTGGCGGACATCGCCGACCAGTTCGCCCTGTCGGCGGCCCGCAAGGGGCTGGACTTCGCCTACACCCCCGACGCGGCGCAGCCGCTGCTTGAGGCCGACGAGGGCCGCATCGGCCAGGTGGTGGCCAACCTTCTGTCGAACGCCATCAAGTTCACCGAGCCGGGCGGGACCGTGTCGCTGTCCAGCCGGGTGGCGGACGGGGCCGTGGTGGTCGAGGTGCGCGACACCGGCTGGGGCATGAGCCCCGAGCAGGCCGCCCGGGTCTTCGAGCGCCACTGGCAGGGCGAGGCCGCCGCCGCCCATGGCAACGGCCTTGGCCTGGCGATCAGCAAGGCCATCGTCGAGGCCCATGGCGGGCGCTTGGGCGTCGACAGCCGGCCGGGCGAAGGCTCGGCCTTCAGCGTGGTGCTGCCGCTGGCGGCCTGAGGTCCGGGCCGCTCAGCGCCGGGGCTTCAGCGCCCTGTCTTCAGTGTAAGGGCATGGTCTGAGGGGCCGCCGATCCGCACTTCGCCGGCGATGCCGGCGGCCGGTCCGCCCTCGCTCTTCACGTGCGAGCCGACGTAGCGGGCGACGAGCCCGTCCGCCCCGCAGCTAAGGCTGGTGAATTCGAGATGCAGCACCTCGCGGTCCGGCCAGCGACGGGCGACCTCGTCGTCGATCAGCCGGGCGACGTCGAGCACGCCGTCGGTCCGGGCGAACAGAACCTGGGCCTGGTCCTGCACCACGCCCCTGGCCTGGAACCAGATACGGTCGCCGCAGGTCTCGGACCGCCAGCCATGGCACACGCCGTCCATGATCATGGCGGGACGATCGAGCGACCGCCCTGCCCGGATCTCCGCGCAGCTTCCGTCGATCTCCTGCTCGATGCGGACATTGGTCCAGGCGTCGAGCGGCTCCGACGCCTGGGCGGAGGCGACGGCCAGGGCCAGAAGAAGGGCGGCGGAGGCGGACATGATCGAAGGGTGCGCCGTGATCGCCCGGCCCGCAACGCGGCTCGCGCGTCTATCCGATTTCGTCGTGCAGCCAGGTGCGGAAGGCGGCCATGGCCGCGCCGTCGGGGCGCGAATGCAGCCGTGTCAGCCAGTAGCGGCCGGTGACCACCTCGGCGGCGAAGGGGCGGACCAGGCGCTCGGCCGCCAGCTCGGGCGCAAACAGGGCGGCGGGAGCCAGGGCCACGCCCTGCCCGGCCACGGCGGCGGCGACCATCAGCACCGAGTTGTCGAACATCGGTCCGCGCAGCGGCGGGGCTTCGGCGCCGGCGGCGGCGAACCAGCGGGGCCACTCGTCGGCGCGATACGACCGCAGCAGGGTCTCGCGGGCCAGGTCGCCGGGGCTCGACAGCCGCTGCGCGATGGCGGGGGCGCACAGGGCCGTCAGCGGCGCGGTCAGGACCGGTTCGGCATGGACGCCGTGCCAGGCCCCGTCGCCGAAGCGAATAGCCAGGTCCAGGCCCTCGCCGGCCAGGTCGACGCGGTTGTTGTTGGTCATCACCCGCAGGTCGACCTCAGGACAGGCGCGGCGGAAGGCGTCCAGCCTGGGCAGCAGCCAACCTGTGGCGAACGATCCCACCACGCCCAGGGTCAGCACCTCGCGCAGGCGCCCGTCGCTGTAGCGGTCCAGCGTAGCGCCGATGCGGTCGAAGGCGTCGACCAGGACCGGGACCAGGGCCTGGCCCTCGTCGGTCAGGGCCAGGCCGCGCGGCAGGCGACGAAAGAGGGAGACGCCCAGGCGCGCCTCCAGCTGGGCGACCTGGTGGCTGACGGCGCCCTGGCTGACGCACAGCTCGACGGCGGCGCGGGTGAAGTTCAGGTGCCGGGCGGCGGCCTCGAAGGCGCGCAGGGCGTTGAGGGGAAGCTGGGCGCGATCCATGGCCAAGGCATGAACCAGCCTAATGGCTCCGTCCAGATATGATGCTTTGTCGCCGACCCTTGCGATCGGCAGGTTCGCCGCGCCAACCGAAGGGGAGAGCGGCATGAACACCAAGTGGATCGCGGGTCTGGGCGTGGCCGGAGCATTGATGGCGGTGAGTGGACCAGCGGCGGCGCATGATCCCCTGCTGGCACCGATCGAGCCGGCCTACGCGGCCCGCTGGCTGGGGAGCGAGGCGCCGATCAAGGTCTACGGCAATAGCTACGTTGTGGGCTTCTCGGGTCTTAGCGTCGGGCTGATCAGGACCAGCCAGGGCCTGATCCTGGTCGACGCCGCCCTGCCCCAGGCCGTGCCGGCCATCGAGGGCAACATCAAGGCGCTGGGTTTCAAGGTCACCGACATCAAGCTGATCCTCAGCACCGAGCCGCACTACGATCACGCCGGAGGCCTCGCCGCCCTGGCCCGCGACAGCGGCGCGACGGTGGTGGCCAGCGCCGCGGCCGCCGAGGCGCTACGGCGCGGCAGGCCGGGCGATGACGACCCCCAGCGCGCGGATCTCGTCCCCTTTCCGGCGGTGACGAAGCTGCGGGTGGTCAAGGACGGCGAGGTCATCCGGCTCGGCGACGTGGCCATCACCGCCCGCGCCACGCCGGGCCACACGGCCGGCAGCATGAGCTGGACCTGGACCTCGTGCGAGCGGCGCGACTGCAAGGCGGTGGTGTTCGGCTCCAGCCTCAATCCGGTGTCGTCCGACGGCTACCGGTTCTCGGACCCGAAGAACGCAGGCGTCGTGGCGAGCTTTCGCCGCAGCTTCGACGTGATGCGCGGCCTGAAGTGCGACGTGCTGATCAGCGCCCACCCCGACCAGTCGGGCGGCGACGAGCGGCTGGCGCGCGCCCGTCGGGCTGAGAAGCCCAACCCGTTCGTCGATCCCGGTGCCTGCCGAACCTATGCCGACCGCTACGCCGCGCGGCTGGACGCGCGCCTGGCCAAGGAGCGGGCGGGCGGCTAGTCGCCCCTATTCCAGCGGCTTCAGCTCGCCCAGCACCGTGGGGATCAGCTCCGACACCGTCGGATGGATCGGCACGGTGCGTTGCAGGACCGTGTAGGGCGCCTTGGCGTACATGACGTCCAGAACGCCGTGGATCGCCTCGTCGCCCGAGACGCCCAGGATGGCGGCGCCGAGGATTTGCCTGGTCTCGGCGTCGACCAGCACCTTCATGAAGCCTTTCGTCTCGCCCTTCTCGATGGCGCGGCCCACGCGGGTCATCGGGCGTGTCCCGACCAGGGCCGGGCGGCCCGAGCTGCGGACCTCGGCCTCGCTCATCCCCACCCGGCCCAGCGGCGGGTCGGTATAGAGGGCGTAGGCGGTCAGGCGGTCGGTGACCTTCCGAGGATCGTCATCCAGCAGGTTGGCGGCGATGATCTCGAAGTCGTTGTAGGCGGTGTGGGTGAAGGCCCCGCGCCCGTTGCAGTCGCCCATGGCCCAGATCGACGGGACGTTGGTGCGCAGGGTGTCGTCGACCGTGACATAGCCGCGCTTGTCGACGGCGACGCCGGCCGCCTCCAGCCCCAGGTCGTCGGTATTGGGTCTGCGGCCGACGGCCAGCAGGGCGTGCGAGCCCTTCACGGCCGGCTCGCCTTCCTGGCAGGAGACGTGGACGCAGGCGCCCTCTTCGCCCCTTTCCGTCTTGCAGGGCGAGAAGCTGATGCACTCGGCGTTCAGCCGCACCGTGACGCCCTCGGCCTCCAGGATCTCGCGAACGGCGTCGGAAACCTCCGGATCCTCGCGGCCGATCAGGCGGGGCCCCATCTCGACCACGGTCACCTGGGCGCCGAAGCGCCGGTACATCTGGGCGAACTCCAGCCCTATATAGCTGCCGCCGACGATCACCAGGTGCTCGGGCAGCACGTCCAGCTGCATCATGCCGACATTGGTGAGATACGAGATGTCGTTGACGCCGGGCATGTCCGGGACGTTGGCGCGGCCGCCGACATTGAGGAAGATCTTCGGGGCCTCCAGCACCTGGCCGTCGACCTCGACGGTGGTGGGCGAGGTCAGGCGGGCGTGGCCTTCGAAGACGGTCAGGCCGTCCATCCCCTTCAGCCATGTCTCGACATTGCCGCGGGCGTTGCGGACCACGGTCTGCTGGCGTTCCTTGACCGCCTTCATGTCGACGCCGACCGAGCCTTGCAGCACGACGCCGTAGTCGGCCGCCCGGCGGGCCAGGTGCGCGGCATAGGCGCTGGCCACCAGGGTCTTGGTCGGCATGCAGCCGGTGTTGACGCAGGTGCCGCCGAACAGCTTGCGCTCGACCAGGGCCACCTTCCAGCCGGCGGCGGTCAGGCGGCCGGCCAGCGAAGGCCCGGCCTGGCCGGCCCCGATGATGATGGCGTCGAAGGTCATGCTCACGAAACCGCCGAGACGATCAGATAGGCGCCGCCCAGTGCGATCACGTCTTCGACAAGAGCCGCGGGCGTGTCGCGCTTGAAGGCCTTGGCCAGGCGGCCGCGCAGCTCGGCGCCGCCCAGGGTGCCGATCACCGCGCCGATGACGCCCAGGATCGCCCCGACGATCCACGCGCCGCCGGCGAAGCCGATGGCCGCGCCCGAGAAGCCGCCGGCGACGATGCGCGCCCCGAACTGCGGCGGGACCTTGCGGCTGGGGGTCATCGGCAACTGGTCGGTTATCAGCTCGACCGCCGCCAGGGCGGTGAAGATCCAGGTGGCGATATTGCCGCCCAGCCAGGCCAGCGGCGTGCCGGCCAGCGGGATCCAGCCGAGATGCGCGCCCCAGGCGACGGCGGCGGGGGCGGTCATGGCCCGCAGGCCGGCGATCACGCCGATGAGCAGGGCGAGGACGTAGAGGGTCATGCGAGAACTCCCGAGCGTCGCCGCGATCAGGCGCGCTCCGGGAGCAAACCGCAAGAGGCGGGGTCGGGCTTGGATGTTCCGGCTGTGGTTCGCCCGATGGAACCGCCCCCTGTGGGGGGAGAAGCCGCGACGCCCAACCCTTCAGCGGAAGCTGAAAACGGCCCCCCACCGGCCTTCGGCCGCCTCCCCACGGGGGAGGATCTTCCGATCAGCCCTTCAGCGGGTACTCCCGCTCCAGCCGGTACACTGAGCCTTCCTTGGTCTGCCAGCTGGAATAGAGGCCGAAGCGATCGACGTGGAACGGCGGCGAATGCAGCAGGTTGTGGCGCTGGATCCAGGCGCCGACCTCGGGCGCGGTCGCGCGCTTCAGATAGGCCAGGGTGACATGCGGGTGGTAGGTCCGGGTCTCGGGCTTCAACTCGGCCTTGTGGGCGGCGCTTTCGTTGGCCTTCTGCAGGCGGCGCAGCAAGGGCTCGTCCTCGACCCCGGCCCAGACGGCGTGCATGTCGGCGCCTTCGCCGAAATGGCCGGCGCCCTTGAGCTCCAGGTCGAACGCCGGCGCCTCGATCTCAGCCAGCGCCTCGTCGAGGTCGGCGGCCACCGGTTCGGCGACGTCGCCGATGAAGCGCAGGGTGATGTGGAAGGCCTCCAGCGGCCGCCAGCGGGCGCCTTCGATGCCGGATTGTCGGGACTGGAGCGGCGCGCCGATCTCGGAGGGGATGGCGATCGCGGTGAACAGGCGGATCATGCCGCCAGCCTAGACGTCTTCCTGGCGGAGCTCAAAGCGTCTGGTCGGCCATGAGCGTCGCGGCCGGGTCGGCCACGGCGTCGGCCCGCTCCTTCTCCGACTTCGGGGTCGAGACCAGCGGCTTGGCCACGGCCAGGGCGCGGCGGTAGGCCTCGGTCAGGGCCGCGTCCGGGGCGGTGGCGACGTCGGGGACCACGCCGACGGCCTCCCATCCGGCGCCGGTCAGCGGATGCACGACCTGGCCGTTGGGCACGAAGACCACCAGGCCGAAGCCCAGCGGCGGCGAGGGGCGGTTGGCGGGATTGCCGCCGCCGCGGGTCTTCTCGCCGATCAGCACGGCGCGGCCGTTGGCCTTCAGGCTGTAGGCGAAGGCCTCTGCGGCCGAGAAGGTGCGGGCGGCGGTCAGCACGAAGACCGGTCTGTCGGCATAGAGCGGCGCGCCGGGCCCCTGGCGGACCTTCCGTTGTTGGACCTCGACGCGGCCGTCGCCTTGCGTCCAGCGGATGGTCTCCAGCACCAGGGGCGTCTTCGACAGGTGGCCCAGCAGGCGCTCGTCGGCCGCGCCGCCGCCGCCGGTGTTCTCGCGCAGATCGATGATCAGGGCGTCGGTGTCCTTCAGCAGGCCCAGGGCCGCGTCGACCATGTCCGCGCCGGCGTCCGTCTGTTCGAAATAGCGCAGCTTCAGATAGCCGATATTGGCCGGCAGGCGGCGGGCGGCCATCAGGCCGTAGGCCAGGCGCTGGTCCAGCAGGGCCTGTTCAGCGTCGGTCAGGGCGGCGGCCTTGGCGCTGGTGGTGGCCACAGACACCCGCAGGTGCAGATCGCCCGAGACGCCGACGGTGATGGCGCTGAGGGCCTCGGCCAGCTTGGCGCGGTCGCGGATCATGGCGAGCTGCGCGCGGCGGGCGCGCAGGGCGTCCTGCACGGCGATGGCTTTGCGCCGATCGAAATAGCCGTCGAGGCTGCGGCTCAGGGCCTCGATGACCTGGCCGGACTGAACGACATTGAGGGTCTCGCCATCCTCGGCGAAGGCGGGCGTCGCGGCCAGCAGGGCGATGGCGGCTGTGGCGGCGATCAGGCGGCGCATGGAAGGTCCCTCTTGAGCGGCGACCATGGGCCACGGCGAGCCGGCATGACGCCAGTTAAGCTTGCGTCATGACCCATTGTTCATCAGTCGGTGGCGGCTTGCTCGGACGGCAAATTGTCTGACAAATAGCGCCGTCCAGGAGGATCGGCGCCAAGGCCGGCCGGGGCGGGAGGCAGGCGATGACGGGACCCTCGATGGATCGGCGCGGGGTGCTGCTGGCGGGGATGGGCGCGAGCCTGGCGGCCGGCTCGAGCGCCGCGGCGGGGCCGGCGGCCAAGCCGGCGCTGCTGGCCCCGCGCCCGCCGATGGGCTGGAACAGCTGGAACAGCTTCGCCACCACGATCAACGAGGCCCAGGCGCTGGAGACGGCCAGGATCATGGCCGCCAAGCTGCTGCCGTTCGGCTACGACGTCTTCACGGTCGACATCCAGTGGTACGAGCCGCAAGCGGCCAGCTACGACTACAATCGCAACCCCCAGCCGGCGATGGACGGCCATGGCCGCCTTCTCCCCGCCCCCAATCGTTTCCCGTCCAGCGCCGGCGGCCTGGGCTTCAAGCCGCTGGCCGACCAGGTGCATGCGCTGGGCCTGAAGTTCGGGGTGCACCTGATGCGCGGCATCCCGCGCGCGGCGGTGAAGGCCAACCTGCCGGTGCTGGGAACCGGCGTCCGCGCCGCCGACGTCGCCGAGACCGCCAGCATCTGCTCCTGGAACCCCGACATGTACGGCGTCGACATGCGCAAGGCCGGGGCCCAGGCCTATTACGACAGCGTCTTCCACCTGTTCGCCCAATGGGGCGTCGACTTCGTGAAGATGGACGACATGAGTCGCCCCTACGACGCCCACGCCGCCGAGATCGAGGCGGCGCACAAGGCGATCAAGGCGTCCGGCCGGCCGATGATCCTCAGCCTGTCGCCGGGCGAGACGCCCGTGCCGCGCGCCGAGCACGTGCGCAGGTTCTCCCAGATGTGGCGCATCTCCGACGACTTCTGGGACGAGTGGTCGATGCTGGAGGCCCAGTTCACGCGGCTGGAGAACTGGAACGCCTTCCGCGCCCCAGGCGCCTGGCCCGACGCCGACATGCTGCCGCTGGGCCGGCTGGCCCTGGGCAAGCGCGACAGCAAGTTCACGCCCGATGAGCAGCAGACCCTGATGACCCTGTGGTCGATCGCCCGATCGCCGCTGATCATGGGCGGCGATCTGCGCCACCTGGACGACGCCACCCTCGCCCTGCTGACCAACCGGCAGGTGCTGGCGGTCAACCAGGCGAGCACCGGCAACCGGCCACACTTCGTGGAAGACGGGACACGGGTCTGGTCGGCGCGACCGGAGGGCAAGCCGGCCGAGCGCTACCTGGCGCTGTTCAACACGACGGGAAAGCCGAAGGCGGCGGGGATCGGGCTGCGCGAGATCGGTCTGGCCGGCGGCGTGTCGGCGCGCGACCTGTGGAGCGGGCAGGATCTTGAGCGAGTCGACGACCGCGTGGAGCGGATGCTGCCGCCGCACGGTTCGGCGCTGCTGCGACTGGCGGGGTGACTGGCTCGACGTTCGAGGTCGACAGCCGCCTTGCTAAAGTTAAGCTTGCGGTATGTTGCTTCGTTCCGTTCTGGCGCTCGGCGTCGCCCTGATTGCCGCTTCCGCCTGCAACGCGCGGGAAACCCCACGTATCGACCGCGCCGAATGGCGTAGCCTGCCCGACGCCAACAGTATGGCGAGGTACTATCCCGAGCGCGCCACCAAGGAGGGGATCGCGGGCAGGGCGGTGATCGATTGCCGACTGACCGCCGAAGGCCGGGCGGTCGACTGCAAGGTGGTTTCCGAAACGCCGGAAGGCTACGGCTTCGGCGAGGCCGCCGTGAAGATGAGCGTCATATTCGCCTTCGTGCCGCCCACGCGCGACGGCAGGCCCGTCGATGACGCCCGGCGGCTGATCCCGATCAGTTTCGCTGGCGCGCCGCAAGGCGGCTCCGCCATCCGCGCTTACCAGCCGACGCCCGACGGCAAGGCGATCGGCGAGGACGCCATCATGATCGTGCGGGTCAAGGAGGGTACGCCGCGCAACGGGTCCGACCGCTTCGCCTGTCCGGACGGCGAAGGCGAATGCGAGCCGCGCCTGGTGACGTGGCCCGTGCGCCCCGACCGCGAGCAGGCCCGGAGGATCCTGGCCGGCGTGGAAGCCCTTGCGAGCGTGACCAACATGAGCTGCGAAATCGCTTCGGACGGCGCGTTGAAGGGCTGCCGGACGACCGGCGAGGTTGGTCCGGAGGCCTCCAAGGCGGTTGCGGCGGCGATGACGGTCCTGCGCGCCCCGCTTCATAGCGACGACGGCCTTCCGACCGCGGGGAGCACGATGGCGATCCGCTGGAACTGGCCGGAACTGGTGAAGGGGATCGCGCTGAACCCCGAGGCGGCGCCTTAGTCCTCGTCGGACTGCGGGCCCTCGGGCTCGCCCACCATGTTCGGCGGGTCGGCGAGCACCAGGCGTTCGGCCAGCTTCACTTCTGGCGCGGCGGCGCGGGTGAAGGGCAGGTACCAGGTCTGGCCGCCGAGCGGAGGAATGATCTCGAGCAGGTCGCCGGCGCCGAAGTCCTGGACGCTCTTGATCTTGCCCAGGTCCTCGCCGGTGGCGATGTGGCGCACGGCCATGCCGATCAGGTCGGTGAGGTAGAATTCGTCTTCGTCCGGCTCGGGCAGGGCCGAGCGGGGGACGTAGAGCTTGAGGCCACGCAGGGCGTCGGCGGCTTCCTTGGTGGTGATCTCAGAGCAGCGGCAGATCAGGCCGTCCTTGACGGCGCGGGCCGAGCCGATGCTCAGCGCGGTCGAACCGTCCTGGCGCAGGAGCCGCTTGAAGCCCTTCAAGGCCAGCGGCTCTTCGGTATAGGTCGAGATCCGCACCTCGCCGCGCACGCCAAAGCCCCCGGCCACGCGGCCGACCAGGATCAACGGGTCATCGGGAGAGATGGGCATCGACTTGAGTCTTTCCGGACCAAGCCGGGGTCGTGGGTAGAGAAGAGAAAGGCGCCGCCCTCGCCAGGAGGGCGGCGCCGTATCCCTTAGCCTTCCGAAGCTTCTTCGGCGGCGGCCGGAGCTTCTTCAGCCGGAGCTTCTTCAGCGGCCGGAGCAGCAGCGGCTTCGGCGGCGGCCGCGGCGGCGGCTTCAGCGGCGGCCTTGGCGTCTTCCTTGGCTTGGGCTTCGGCGGCCAGGCGCTCTTCTTCGCGCTGGGCGCGCTCGGCGGTGCGTTCCTTGGCCTTCTTGCCCGGCTCGGCCTTCTGCGGGTTGTTGCCGGCGGTCCAGGCGCCAACGCCTTGGGCGGCCAGGAAGCGGGCGACGCGGTCGGTCGGCTGGGCGCCCTTCTTGAGCCACTCTTGGATCGACTCGAGCTTCAGGGTGACGCGCGCCGGGTCATCCTTCTTCAGGAGCGGGTTGTAGGTGCCGACCTTCTCGATGAAACGGCCATCGCGCGGCGAGTGGCTGTCAGCGACGACGATCGAGTAGTACGGGCGCTTCTTGGCGCCGCCACGGGCGAGACGGATCTTCAGCATTTTCGTTAGTCCTTGGATCTAAAGCTATTTTTTCTTGAACGGATTGAAGCCGGGCGGCAGGCCGCCCAGGCCGGAGAGCGGGTTGGCCCCGCCCCCGAGGCCCGGCAGACCGGGCAGCCCCGAAAGGCCTTGGCCTTCCGTCGCGTTGGGATCGCCGGCGGGCATCTTGCCGCCGCCGAGGGATTTCAGTCGGGCCATGTCGCCGCCGCCGAGCATGCCGGCCATGCGGGCCAGGCCCTTGCCGCCGTCCTTGCTCATCGACTTGAACATGTCGGCCATCTGGCGGTGCTGCTTGAGCAGGCGATTGACCTCGGCCACGTCGACGCCCGAACCGGCGGCGATGCGGCGCTTGCGCGAGGCCGCCAGGATGTCGGGCTTCTTGCGCTCTTCCTTGGTCATCGAGCTGATGATCGCCTGCTGGCGGCGGAAGATGCTGTCGTCGATGCCGCTTTCGGCGATCTGCTTCTTGACCTTCTGGACGCCCGGCAGGAGGCCCATGATGCCTTCCATGCCGCCCATCTTCTGCATCTGCGACAGCTGGGACGACAGGTCGTCGAGGTCGAACTTGCCCTTGGCCAGCTTGCGGGCCATGCGCTCGGCTTCGGCAGCGTCGAGGTCGGCGGCGGCCTTTTCGACCAGCGCGACGACGTCGCCCTGGCCCAGGATCCGGCCGGCGACGCGGCGGGCGTCGAAGACGTCGAGCTGGTCGATCTTTTCGCCGGCGCCGAGGAACTTGATCGGCAGGCCGGTGACGTGGCGCATCGACAGCGCCGCGCCGCCGCGGCCGTCGCCGTCGGCGCGGGTCAGGATCAGGCCGGTGAGCGGCAGGCGCTCGTGGAAGGCCTTGGCCGTGCGCACGGCGTCCTGGCCGGTCAGGCTGTCGGCGACCAGGATGGTCTCGGAGGGATTGGCGATGCGGGCGATTTCCGCCGCTTCGCTCATCATCGCTTCGTCCAGCGTGGTGCGGCCGGCGGTGTCGAGGATCAGGACGTCGTAGCCGCTGAGCCTTGCGGCGGTGAGAGCGCGCCTGGCGATGTCCGGCGCGCTCTGGCCGGCCACGATCGGCAGGCTCTCGACGCCGACCTGCTTGGCCAGGGTCGCCAGCTGCTCCATGGCCGCCGGGCGGCGGGTGTCGAGCGAGGCGACCAGCACCTTCTTGCGCTCGGTCTTCGACAGGCGCAGGGCAAGCTTGCCGGTGGTGGTGGTCTTGCCCGAGCCCTGCAGGCCGGCCATCAGGATGATGGTGGGCGGGTTAAGCGCGAGGTTCAGGCCGGTGGGGACGTCTCCGCCCAGCATCTCGACCAGGCCGTCATAGACGATCTTGACCACCTGGTCGGCCGGCTTGACCGAACGGATGACGGACTCGCCCGAGGCCTGTTCCTTGGCCTTGGAGATGAAGTCCTTGACGACCGGCAGGGCGACGTCGGCTTCCAGCAGGGCGACGCGGACTTCGCGCAGGGCCTCGTCGATGTCCTTTTCGGACAGCACGCCGCGACCGCCGAGGCGGTCGAAGACGCCTGAAAGTCGCTCTGTAAGGCCGTCGAACATGCGAAACCCACGTTGAATACAGTGACCAAACGCGATCAGCCCCCGTGGACGATCACGTCGACGGGGGTCCTCGCCGTCCTCGTCCGCATGGTGTCCCGGGCTACCGGGGCGGGGTCGTGACGGTGGAGGCGCTGCTGATAAAGCGCCGGAAGTGCGCGCTTATGCGGGAGCGCTGTGGAAAATGCAAGGATTTCGAGTCGCTTGGGCCCAGCTGGTCGAGGGGCTCGTCGAGGGGCGGGCGCCGGCGCGAAGCCCTTTGCCTTTCCGTCCGCGGAGGATTAAGGGCTTCATCGAACGCGTTCGACGGGATGCGGTCAGGGATTGGGGTCCCGTTTCTTCTGGTCTGATCGCAAGGACTCCATGTCGACCAAGCCTCTCATCGCCCTGCTGGCGGCGGCCGCCTGCGCCCTGCCCGCCGCGGCTCTCGCCCAGGCCCTGCCCTATAAGGCCATCGAAGCGCCCTCGACCTGGGAGGTCGATGTCGGCGGCGGGCCGGTCTACGGCTTTTCCCCCGGCGGCAAGGACCCGCACAAGACCAACTTCACCTTCTGGGGCAGCGCCCACTGGAAGGGGAAGATCTACGCCAACGGCCTGGACGGCCTGGGCTACAACGTCATCAACGACGAGACCCTGCACGTCGGCGCCCAGCTGCGCCCGCGCTGGGGTGGTCCAGACGACACCGACAGCGGCATCCAGAGCCCCGACACCGGCGCGGACCTGGCCGTCTACGCCTACAAGCGCACCTGGAAGGACTTCGTCGTCGGCGGCCGCATCGGTCGCGACGTGACCAGCGTCTCCGACGGCTGGGACTTCTGGGGCTCGGTGTCGCGCCAGGACGTGACGCCGGTGGGCCTGCTGCAGTCGATGGTCTATGCCCGCGGCGGCGACAAGAACACCAACCGCACCTTCTATGGCGTCACCGCCAAGGACGTGGCGGCCGTGCCGAGCCTGAACGAATACGATCCCAAGGGCGGGCTGAACCAGGTGGGCGTGGCCTTCCTGATGATGACCCCGATCGGCGACAAATACGCCATCGGCACGTTCGCCAACTACGAGCGCATCCTCGGCGAGGCCGCCGACAGCCCGCTGATCGAGCGCTATGGCCAGCAGGACGAGTACCGCGGCGGCCTGATCGTCGTGCGGCGGTTCATCGGGCGATAGTCCTTATCTTCCCGTCATTCCCGCCCTTGTGGCGGGAATGACGGGAGTAAAAGGCGTTCCACTAGCTTGGCGAGGTCACCGTCGCGCCGCCGGCCTTCAGCCGGTCCAGCACGCCGTTGCCGGGCAGCAGAAAGGCCAGGTCGACGACGGCGACGGTGACGCCAGGCCGCTCCAGCGCTTCGGACAGGGCCTTGGCCGACTGACCGATCTGTTCGTTCAGCAGACCCGCCCCGCCGGGCGCGCGCAACAGGCAGCGCTGGGCGGCGCTGGACGAGTAGCGGGCGCGCACCGAGGCGATGTCGCCGTTGGCCCAGTCGGTCCCCAGCGTGTTCCAGCGCGGGGCCTCGTAGTCGATCTCGTTGAGGGCGTCGCGCAGGCAAGCCAGATTGGCCTCTTCCGACAGCTTGCCGGCCGCGCCCAGCACCGGGCCCAGGCGATACTGGCTCATGGCCTTGACCTTGACGCCCTTGGCTTTCGCCATGCGCTCGATGGTGCTGACCGGCTTGGCTTCCGACAGACCGGCGGCCTGGCGGAAATCGGACAGCACGATGAAGCCCGCCACGGCCGGCTTCCAGTCCTTGTAGGGGATCGCGGTGCGGCGGGCCTGGGTGCGGGCCTTGACGAAGCGGTCCTTCAGGTCGGGCGGCAGCTGGTCTTCCAGCTTCTTGCCGAAGCCCTGGCGCACGCCGCCGCCGCCGGTCAGGAAGAACTTGGTCACCTGCATCGGCCCGACCGAAGCCTCGGGCGGCACCAACACGAGGCTGGCCTGGTCGAGGGCGCGGTTGAGGCGCGGGCTGTCCCACTTCAGCTGGTGCGGCAGGGGCGCGGCCGAGCCGAGCACATAGAGCTTGGCCCCGTTCTTCTCGACCAGCCACAGGGCCGGACCCGGCGGGCGGGCGACGACAAACAGTTCCTCGACCACGGCGCTGCCCGGATCGGCCGGTTGCAGCTCTACGGTCGGCGTCTGGGCCGCGACGGGAACGGCGAAGGCGAGCGCCAGGGCGGTGAGCGCCGCAAGGCGAGCGAGTCTCGAAACGGCCATGGGTGCTCCTCCTGCTTGCGGCCAGACATAGTGCGCGTCGGCGGATGGCGAAACGGGGGCGTGGCTTGCGCAAGTTCCCCGACGCATGGCTGTCTGCGGCGGCTGTCGGCGATGCAAGGAGGGGAAACATGCTCAAGCGGTGGATGGGAGCGGCCTGCGTGGCCGCCGTACTGGCCGGAACCTCGGTGTCGCCGGCCCTGGCCCAGGCGCCCGCGGCGACCGCCTCGGCCGGCGTCGCCTCGCCGGCGCTGAAGGCCCTGGTCGACGAGCACTGGGCCTGGTGGCTGAAGGGCGCGCCGTTGCAGGCCACCCTGCTGGGGGTGCGGACCTATGACGACCAGCTGGACGATCCGTCCCTGGCCTTCGCCGATCGCCGCGCCGCCGAGGCGCAAGCCTTTCTCACGCGGCTGGACGCCATTCCCGACGCCGGCCTCACCCAGCCCGACCGGGTCAACAAGGCCATACTGCACCGCATGCTCAGCGAGCAGGTCGAGGGCAATCGCTTTGGCCAGCGCACCATGCTGTTTTCCAGCATCGGCAGCTGGCACCAGTACTTCGCCGCCCTGCCCGACATGCTGCCGTTCTTCACCAAGGCCGACTACGACAGCTACCTGAAGCGGCTGGACCTCTATCCGGCCTATAACGCCGCCTCGATCGCCACGGTGCGCGAGGGCCTCTCCAAGGGCTACGTCCAGCCGTGCGCGCCGATGAAGGCGTTCGGGGCTACGATCACGGCGACCATCGCCAAGGATCCGGAGGCCTCGGCCTTCTACAAGCCGTTCAAGGGCAAGAAACCCGCGACGATCGCCGACGCCGACTGGACCGCCATGCAGGCCCGCGCCAAGGCGACCATCACCGGCAAGGTCAATCCCGCCTACCAGGCGCTGTCGGACTTCTACGAGAAGGACTACGCCCCCAGGTGCCGCAAGGACGTGGCCGCCGCCGCCCTGCCCCAGGGGCCGGCCTGGTACGCCTACCAGGTGCGGGTGATGACCACGACGACCAAGACCCCCGAGGAGATCCACCAGCTGGGCCTGTCGGAAGTGGCCCGCATCCGCGCCGAGATGGACGAGGTCGCCCGCAAGAGCGGCGTCGCGCCCGATCGCAAGGCGTTCATCGACAAGCTGCGCACCGACCCGAAATACTACGCCAAAACGCCGGCCGAGCTGATGCGCGAGGCGACGTTCCTGGCCAAGACCATCGACGGCTGGATGCCCAAGCTGTTCGCCACCCTGCCCCGCCTGCCCTATACCGTGCGCGAGATCCCGGCCGAGATCGCCGAGGGCAACACCACGGCCTACTACAACGCCGGCTTTGCCAGCACGGGCTCGCCCGGGGTCTATTTCGTCAACACCACCCATCTGGACCAGCGGCCGCTCTACGAGATGCCGGCCCTGACGGTGCACGAAGCGGTGCCCGGCCATCACCACCAGATCGCGCTCCAACAGGAGCTGGACCTGCCGGAGTTCCGCAAGAACGCGGCCTTCTTCACCGGCTTCGTCGAGGGCTGGGGGCTCTATTCCGAGCGCCTGGGCATCGAGATGGGCCTTTACGACACGCCCGAGAAGGACATGGGGCGGCTGTCCTACGAGATGTGGCGCGCCTGCCGACTGGTGGTCGACACCGGCATCCATTCCAAGGGCTGGACCCGCGACCAGGCCATCGCCTTCATGCTCGACAACACCGCCCTGTCGCGGACCAACATCGAGGCCGAGGTCGACCGCTACATCACCTGGCCCGGCCAGGCCCTGGCCTACAAGCTGGGCGAGCTTAAGATCCGCGAGCTGCGCACGCGGGCCGAGACGGCGCTGGGGCTCAAGTTCGACCTGCGCGGTTTCCACGACGCGGTGCTGAAGAACGGCTCTGTGCCGCTCGACGTGCTGGAGACCCAGGTCGACGCCTGGATCGCCAGCCAGAAGGCCGGCTAGGGCGTCATGCAGGCGGCCTCGACCACCGTGGCGTCCAGCGTCCCGGCGGCCGGGGCCTGCCAGTCCTGCTCGAAGCGATAGGCGTCCTCGGCGCCTTCGAGATTGTTGGCCGGATAGCGGAAGGCCGCGGCGTTGCGGAAGCGGTTCGCCGTGCAGTCGACCTCGACGAGCAGCCTTTCGGACAGGAAGGGCGGCGCGTCCGGCGCCTCGGCTTCGGTGCGCGGCTGGCGGAACTCGTGGCGGACCCAGACCTGACCCCGGGGTTTCAGGCCGTCGTTGCCCTTGGCGGTCTTGGCGAACATCAGCACCGCCCCGTCCTCGCCGGCGGCGAAGAACGGCCAGCCGTCGCCCCGCACCTTCTGGGCCCAGCGCGGCATGGCCTTGGCCTTTTCGCCGGGGGTGACGACGACGCCGTCGACGGCGGCCGCTGCGGGAGGGGCCTGGACGGGCGGCGAGGCGACGGGCTGGATAGCCAGCGACAGTCCCGCGGCGAGCATCAGGTCGGCGAGGGTCACCGGCGGCCTCCCATGTCGGACGCGGGGCGCCCTTTCCTTCGTTGCTGGTCACGGTAACATGGGTATCCGAGCGATCAACCGGCCGAGGGCTTGCCGATGACGATCAAGGCCGCCGCGCTGTCGATGCTGCTGCTCGCCGCCCTGGCCGGCGCGGCGCAGGCCGCCCCGACCCGCAAGGACAGCTGGGGCAAGTCGGGGATCAGCTACCTGAAGTACCGCACCGACGAGGCCGAGTGCCTGCACTATGTCGAGACCGCGGCCCCGGTGAAGCTGCCGCTGGTCGACGTGGTGTTCGAGATGGACATGGCTGTCGATCCGGCGGGCGGGCTCGACGCCATGTACGCCTATGCCGACCAGCAGAAGCTGCACATGAACCGCAACTGGCGCGAGGTGCGGCGGCAAGCGACCGGAGCGGTCGAGACCTGCCTGGCCCAGCGCGGCTACAGCCGTTTCAAGCTGACCAAGGCAGAACGCGAGGAACTGGAGGGCTTGCGCGTCGGCACGCCGGCGCGGCAGCTTTATCTGTGGCGGCTGGGATCCGAGCCGCGCTGAGGAGGCCGGTCGATGAGCCTGACCGAGATCGCCCGCTTCGCCGACCTCGTCGAGGCCCAGGTCGCCGCCTCGCGGCTGCGGGCCGAGGGCGTGCCGGTGCTGGTCCAGAACGAACACTGGGGCGCCAGCGACTATCTGATGACCATCGCCATGGGCGGCTTTCGGCTATGGACGCCCGATGTCGACGCCGATGAGGCCCGGCGCCTGATCGCCGACCTGCGGGGCGGCGAGGCGTTGGCCGAGACCCCGTCGTCCGGCGACGTGACCTCGACGGCCAAGGCCGGGGCGGCGCTGGCCCTGGCGGCGACCTTCGGGCCGACGGTCGCCCTGCTGCTCGGCGGCAAGGGCCGCGGTGGCTGGATGCGGTCGGTGGCGGTCGGGGTGGCGGGGCTGTGCCTGGCGGTCGGGCTGGCGGCCTGGGCCGCCGCCCTGTTTGGCTAGGGCGCCGGCGCCGGGGTCGCCTGCAGGCTCTCCGGATCGGCCTGTTTCTCGCCCAGCACCACCACGAAGCTGCCCGCGATGATCATCAGGCCGCCGATGGCCAGGGCCAGGGTCAGGTGGTCCCCGAACAGCAGGACGCCGATCGAGGCGCCCATCAGGGGCTCGATGTTGATGAACACCCCGGCGCTGGCGCTGCCCACGCGGGACGAGCCGTACTGCCAGGCGGCGGTGGCCAGCAGGGTCGACAGCACGCCCAGGCCCAGCACGCTGGTCCAGGCGATCGGCGACAGGTCGAGCTTGGGCGGGCCGTGCATGACCAGCGCGATCGGCAGCACGGTGAAGGCCGCGACGATCACCGTCACCGCCGGGATGGCCATCGGCGTCGGCGGCTTGGGCGCGCGTTTCAGCACCACCAGCCAGGCCAGGAAGATCAGCAGCGAGCCCAGCGACAGGGCCACGCCCAGCAGCGAGCCGGCGCCGTCTGGCTTGCCGGCGATCAGGGCCGCCCCGAGGGTGGCCGCGCCCACGCCCATCCAGGAGGCGCGGCTGACCTTCTCGCCCATGACCTTGGCGCAGACGGCGATCAGGGCCGGCATGGCCCCGACCAGCAGCGCCGCCAGGGTGACGCTGACATGGGCCAGGCCCTCAAACTGCACCATGAAGGCCACGCCGTAGAGCGCGCCCGAGGCCAGCATCACCGGCGACTTGAAGAGGGCGCGGGCCTCCTTGGTCCGCAGGGCGAAGGGGGCGGCGACCAAGGCGGCGACCACGAAGCGCAGCAGCACCATGTGGGCCGCGTCGGTCTCGCGCAGGATCAGCTTGCCCAGCGGAAAGCCGAGGCCCCACAGCGTGCCGGCGAGGATCAGGGCGAGGAAGGCGACGCGTTTCATGGGGGCCTCATGGCGTATCCGTGGCCGCCTGGCGAGAGGCGGCGCGGCCTCGATATCGCCCGGTTGCGTGTCAGGGGCTGTCAGCAGGGCCCGGCACAACATGAAATTTTCGAAAGACGGCGTGTCGAGGCCTTGGAGCAACAGGATCAAGTGCTTGATTTGCATGCACTTCGTATCAGCGCTCCTGGCAACGCTTCATTCGTGTAACATTGTTCACATCTTCAGACATTTTCGCGCCACAACCGCCCTCAACCTAGGCCGCAGTTCGTTTCCACCCCTTGCGATGGAGATCGCCATGCGTCTCGTCCTGAAGTCTCTCACCCTCGCCGCCGGCGCGGCCCTGGCGGCCGGCGTCGTCGCCGCCTCGGCCCAGCCCGCCGCTCCGCCGCCGCCGCCTGCGCCGCCGGAAGCGCCCGAGCCCCCGCCGCCTCCGCCGAGCTTCGACCACATGGTGTTCCGCGACCGCATCGGGCCGGTCCGCATGCACCAGGATCCGGAAGCCCGCGCCCAGCGCCTGCGCGACGTGCTGCAACTGACCGACCGCCAGGACGGCGCGCTGAAGGCCTACATCGCCGCCACGGGTCCGAAGGAACGCCCTGAGCCGAGGCCGGCTCGCGACGAAAGCGCCAAGGACAAGGCGCCGCCGACCGCGCTGGAACGCCTCGATGAGCAGGCCGACCGCATGGCCAAGGTCGCCGCCGACCTCAAGGGTCGCGCCGACGCCACCCGCAGCTTCTACAACGCCCTGACGCCCAGCCAGAAGAAGGCCTTCGACGCCCTCGGCCCGGAAGTGACCGGCGCCCCGAACGTCACCGTCCGCCGCTTCGAGACCCGGGGTCCCAAGCCCGGTTTCGGCGAACGCCGGGTGATCATCCAGCGCAAGTCGGGCTCGTAAGCGCGCGAGACGATTGCGGGCGTCCTCAGGCCGATCTAAGTCAAGGTCGATGGGCGCCCGCAACCACAACAAGAACCCGTTCGACTTCCTGGCCAACCCCGAGCGGTTCATGGCCTTTTCGCGCTGGGCCGCGCCCATGTTCGGCGCGATCGCCGGCGTGCTTGCGGTGGTCGGCCTGATCCTGACCTTCACGGTTCCCGAGGACTACCAGCAGGGCGATACGGTGCGGATGATGTTCATCCACGTGCCCGCGGCCGTGCTGGCGATGTTCGTCTATCTGTGCCTGGGGATCGCCAGCTTTCTCGCCCTGGTGTTCCGCCACGCCCTGGCCGACGCGGCCGCCCAGGCCTGCGCCCCGTTGGGCGCGGCCTTCACGGTGCTGGCCCTGGCCACGGGATCGCTGTGGGGCAAGCCGATGTGGGGGACCTGGTGGGTGTGGGACGCCCGCCTGACCTCGGTGCTGGTGCTGCTGCTGTTCTATCTCGGCTATCTGGCCCTGCGCGGCGCCATCGACGACGAGCAGAAGGCGGCCCGCGCCGCGGCGATCCTGGCCTTGGTCGGCGTCATCAACCTGCCGATCGTCAAGTTCTCGGTCGACTGGTGGAACAGCCTGCACCAGGGCTCCTCGACCTTGCTGGCCAAGCCGGAGAACCGACTGCCAGTCGTCTATGCCTGGCCGATGCTGCTGATGCAGCTGGCCTATCTGTCGGCGTTCGGGTCGCTGTGGCTGGTGCGGATCCGGGCCCTGGTCTGGCGGCGCAAGGCGCGCAGCCTGGCCCTGAAGGCGGCGGAGGCCTGATCGCGTGCAGTTCGATTTCGACGCCGGCAAGTACGCCGTCTATGTCTGGCCCGCCTTCGCCCTGACGGCGGCGGTGTTCGCCTGGATGATCGCCGACAGCCTTTCGGTCGCCCGCCGGTGGCGCGCCGAGGCCGAGCGTCGGCAAGCCGAAGCCAAGCAGGCTCGCCAGTGAAGCGCTGGCTGGCCTTCTCGCCGCTGATCGTGCTGGCGGCCCTGGCGGTGCTGTTCGCCGGCTACGCCCTCAAGCGCAATCCGCAGGTCAGCCCCGACGCGCTGGTCGGCAAGCCGGTTCCGGCCCTCTCCCTGCCCGACCTCGACAGCGGGTCGCCGACCCCGGTCCGCAGCGCCGGCGACGGGCCGATGCTGGTCAACTTCTTCGCCTCCTGGTGCGCGCCTTGCGAGGTGGAGCATCCGCAGCTGATGGCGCTTAAGGCGCGCGGCGTGCGGGTGGTCGGCGTCGCCTACAAGGACGCGCCGGCCAATACCGAGGCGTTCCTGGGGCGCTTGGGCGATCCGTTCGCCGCCCGCCTGGTCGATCGCGACGGCCGGGCCGGCGTGGAGTTCGGCGTCACCGGCGTGCCCGAGACCTTCGTGGTCGACGCGCAGGGCCAAGTGGTGGCCAAGCACACCGGGCCGATCACGCCGCAGGATCTGGACGCGCTCGTTTTCAAGCTGCGTTGAAGCGTCGCGCACTTTCCGGCTTAGAAGCTCGTTAACCACGCTCGCGCACTCTGCATTAACCATGCTATCAACTGCGTCATGAGCACCGTTCGTCCCACCGGCCTGCCCGCCGTCGCCGCCCGACCCTCGTCGGGCGCCGTGACTCCGGCCGGCCAGTCGCGCGCGGCGGCCTTCTTCCAGGCGGCGGTCACCGACGCGACCAGCGCGCGTCCCACGGCCTCGCCGATGACCGTGCAGTTGCAGACCCAGACCGAGCCCCAGGCGCGCCGCACCGTGCCGCCCAAGGCTTTCACCGCGCCGACCGAACAGCCGCAGAAGATCCTGCGCCCGGGTTCGCTGCTGAACATCCTGGTCTGAGGTCGGCGCCTTCGGGGCGCTTTGAAAGTTCGAGCCATCATCGTCATCCCGGAAAGCGCGGAGCGCTTATCCGGGACCCAGGGGACTGGGCTCCGCGGTAGGGTTCGCTTGCGAACGTTCGTCGGCGCATCGCGGCGGCCCCTGGGTCCCGGCTCTTCGCTGCGCTACGGCCGGGATGACGAGTTTGGGGAGCGGTCGGCGCGAGAACGAAAAACGCCGCGACATCGACTGTCGCGGCGTTTTCCTTTTCCGATGTCCCGCGCCTACAGCGGCGGCGGGGGCGGCGCGAGGATCTCGCGCTTGCCGGCGTGGTTGGCGGCGCCGACGACGCCTTCCTTTTCCATCCGCTCCATCAGCGAGGCGGCGCGGTTGTAGCCGATCTGCAGGCGGCGCTGGATGTAGCTGGTCGAGGCCTTGCGGTCGCGGGTGACCACGGCCACGGCGTGGTCGTAGAGGTCGTTGGCCCCCCCCTCGCCGGCGAAGGCGCCCTCGATGGCTTCTTCCTGCTCCTCGTCGCCGCCGGCGGTGACTTCCTCCAGGTACTGGGGGATGCCCTGGTCTCGAAGGAACTTGGCCACGGCCTCGACTTCACCGTCGGAGACGAAGGGACCATGCAGGCGGGTGATGCGGCCGCCGCCGGCCATGTAGAGCATGTCGCCCTGGCCCAGCAGTTGCTCGGCGCCCTGCTCGCCCAGGATGGTGCGGGCGTCGATCTTGCTGGTGACCTGGAAGCTGATCCGGGTGGGGAAGTTGGCCTTGATGGTGCCGGTGATGACGTCGACCGACGGGCGCTGGGTAGCCATGATCAGGTGGATGCCGGCGGCGCGGGCCATCTGGGCCAGGCGCTGGACGGCGCCTTCGATGTCCTTGCCGGCCACCATCATCAGGTCGGCCACCTCGTCGATGACCACGACCAGGTAGGGCATGGCCTCGGGGCGGATCTGCTCGGTCTCGTAGATCGGGCGGCCGGCGTCGTCGAAGCCGGTCTGCACGGTCCGCTCGAAGTGCTCGCCCTTCTCGAGGGCCTCGTTGGCCTTCTCGTTGTAGCCGCCGATGTTGCGCACGCCGATCTTGGACATGCGGCGATAGCGGTCCTCCATCTCGCGGACGGTCCACTTCAGCGCCACGACGGCCTTCTTCGGATCGGTCACGACCGGCGCCAAGAGGTGCGGGATGCCGTCATAGACCGACAGTTCCAGCATCTTCGGGTCGATCATGATGAAGCGGCACTTTTCAGGCGGCAGCTTGTAGAGGATCGACAGGATCATGGCGTTGACGCCGACCGACTTGCCCGAGCCGGTGGTGCCGGCGATCAGCAGGTGGGGCATCTTGGCCAGGTCGGCGATATAGGGCTCGCCGCCGATTGTTTCGCCCAGGGCCATGGGCAGGATCGAGCTGGCCTTGTCGTAGTCGGCGCTGGACAGCAGGTCGCGCAGATAGACGGTCTCGCGACGCTGGTTGGGCATTTCGATGCCGATGGCGTTACGGCCCTGGGCGACAGCGACGCGGCACGAGATCACGCTCATCGAGCGGGCGATGTCGTCGGCCAGGGCCACGACGCGGGCGGTCTTCACGCCCGGGGCCGGCACCAGTTCGTACATGGTCACGACCGGGCCGGGACGGATCTGGTCGATCTGGCCCTTGACCCCGAATTCGGCCAGCACGCTTTCCAGCAGGCGGGCGTTCTGGCGCAGGGCGCCCTCGTCGAACTCCGACGAGCGCGGCTTGGCCTTGGCCAGCATGGCCAGTTCCGGCAGCTGGAAGCCGTCCTCGTCTTCCTCGAAGTCGAAGGTCTTCTGCTGTTCGCGCTGTTCGCGGTTGCTGGAAGGGGCCGGGGCCTTGGGCTGGCGGATCGCCAGCGGGCGGGCCTCGAAGCTGGGCGCGAAGTCGTCCTCGTCGTCCTCGACCGGCGGCGGAGCGGGACGGGCGGCCTTGCCGGCGCGCGGCGCGGGCTGGGGCGCGACGACCATGCCGTCGCCGTCGTCCTCGACCGGGGCGGGCGCGCGGGCGGCGCGGCGGGGCGAGGGAGCCTGGGGTTCGTCGTTGTCGATGGCGTCGATGGCGTCGCGCACGGGACGGCGCGGCGCGGCCTTGGGACGCGGGGCGCGGGCGGCCTGCGGTTCAGGTTCCTGGCGGGGCGCGCGTTCGCGCGGGGCGGTCAGGCGGGCGACCAGTGAAAGGACGCTCTCGGGGTCGACGCGGCGCACGCCCAGGGCGTAGCCGACGCCGATCACGGCGCCGACCAGCAGCAGCAGGGCGGCGATGATCCGGGCGCCGGGGATGTGGGCGAAGCTGAAGATCCCGGCCAGCAGGTTTAGCAGGCCGTCGCCCCAGAAGCCGCCCAGGCCCTTGGCCAGCGGCCACACGGCGGGCTTGGCCAGAACGGTCAGGAAGCCGGCCAGGGCCAGGAGGCCGGCCACGCCGACGCCGGCGCGCACGCGCAGTTCGCGGCGGTGAGCGTCGGGATCGGGCTGGGCGGTGCGGGCCAGGCCGAACACCAGCATCATGATCGCCGCCACCCAGCCGGCCAGGCCGAGGGACTGGACGACCACGTCGGCGATTACCGCGCCGGCGCCGCCCAGGGCGTTGCTGGCCGGCGCGCCGCTGACGGCGTTGAAGCTGGGATCGGAGGCGTCATAGGTGGCCAGGGACAGCAGCAGACCCGCGCCCAGAACCGCCAGGACGCCGCCCCGGAACCGGGCCGTCCACGGCTGGTCCCAGCCGTAGCGCACCGCCTCCCAGACCAGCTCCACATTCGATCGCCGCGCAACTCGCGCCATGAACCACTCCGAAGCACTTCGAATGCTACCTTGTGGCCCCAGATGGTTAAGGGGCGTTTACCGAGATCGGGATCGAGGGGCCTCTGGAAACAAAGACTTAGTGTCGCACGTCGTCACGAGAGCTTCATGGAACCGGACGCGCGGGACGCGCATTCATCTCCCGTATCCCCCTAGTAACATCCCCTCTGACTTCACGGCCCGGACGGCGACGCCCGGGCCTTTCTTCGTGGGCGACGGGGACAAAACGCTCCCCCTGAAGGGGGAGCTGTCGCGGAGCGACTGAGGGGGAAGTGACAGCGGCGCGTCAGCAGCCGCTTCCCCCTCCGGCCCTTCGGGCCGCCTCCCCCTTCGGGGGGAGGATCTTGGTTACAGAATGTACCGGCTCAGATCCGCGTTGGCCGCCAGGGTCCCGACGCGCTTGTTGACGTAGTCGGCGTCGATGGTGACGGTTTCGCCGCCGTGGTCGGTGGCGGTGAAGCTGATCTCCTCGACGACCTTTTCCATGATCGTCTGCAGACGTCTGGCTCCAATGTTCTCGACCGAGGCGTTGACGGCCACGGCCGCGTCGGCCAGGGCGTCGATGGCCTCGTCGGTGAACACCAGGGTCAGGTTCTCGGTGGCCATCAGGGCCTGGTGCTGGCGCAGCAGGTTGGCTTCCGGCTCGGTGAGGATGCGGCGCATGTCGTCGCGCGACAGGCCCTTCAGCTCCACGCGGATCGGCAGGCGGCCTTGCAGCTCGGGCAGCAGGTCGCTGGGCTTGGCCACGTGGAAGGCGCCCGAGGCGATGAACAGGATGTGGTCGGTCTTCACCGGCCCGTACTTGGTTGATACCGTCGTGCCCTCGATCAGCGGCAGCAGGTCGCGCTGCACGCCTTCGCGGGAAACGTCGGCGCCGCCGCGCTGCGAGGAGCTGGCGACCTTGTCGATCTCGTCGAGGAAGACGATGCCGTGGTTCTCGGCCAGGGCCAGGGCTTCCTGGGTGAGGGCCTCCTGGTCGAGCAGCTTGTCGCTCTCCTCGGCGATCAGCGGGGCCCAGGCGCCCGAGACCGTGGTCTTGTGGGTCTTGGTGCGGCCACCGCCGAACGACTTCATCATCTCGCCCAGGTTCAGCACCGAGGCGCCGGGCTGGCCGGGGATCTCGAACATGCCGCCGCCGCCGTTGTCGGCCAGGGTCAGCTCGATTTCCTTGTCGTCGAGCTCGCCGGCGCGGAGCTTCTTGCGGAAGCTGTCGCGGGCGGCCGTGGCGCCGGGGCCGGTCAGGGCGTCGAGGATGCGGTCCTCGGCGGCGGCTTCGGCCTTCGCCTTCACGCCCGAACGGCGCTTGTCGCGGACCATGGCCAGGGCGCTTTCGACCAGGTCACGGACGATCTGGTCGACGTCGCGGCCGACATAGCCGACCTCGGTGAACTTGGTGGCCTCGACCTTGAGGAACGGGGCCTGGGCCAGCTTGGCCAGGCGCCGGGCGATCTCGGTCTTGCCCACGCCCGTGGGGCCGATCAGAAGGATGTTCTTGGGGGTGATCTCGTCCTGCAGGTCGGCCGGCGTGCGGCGGCGCCGCCAGCGGTTGCGCAGGGCCACGGCCACGGCGCGCTTGGCCTCGGCGTGGCCGACGATGAAGCGATCCAGTTCGGAGACGATTTCGCGGGGAGAGAACTCGGTCATGTGTCGTTGATCAGGGTCTCGAAGATCAGGCGCCAGCCTTCGGCGCGTTTCTGCCACACGTGCATATAGTGCGCGGCGACGGGTTTGTTATCGGGTCCGCTCCAAGTCGCCTCGCCATGGGTCCAGACGAGGTCGCCGGCGCCCGACGCGCCGCCGCCCTGCGGACGAAGCGCGATCGAGGCCGGACGCAGGGCCAGGCGGGCGGAAAGGTCGTTTCCGGCCAGGGTCTTGGCGCCCTTGGGCCCTAACAGCCATGCGTCGCTGGTCAGCACGGCCGTGTACGCGGCCGATGCGTCGGTGGAGGCGGCCGACGCCAGGGCGGCCTCGGCGTTACGGGCCTCCTCGAAGCCCTGGGCCTGGGACGCCGCGCCCTCGGGGGCCAGCGGGCCGACCTGGGCGGCGGCGTCGGGACCGGGGGCCTTGCCGGGATCGGCCTCGGCGCCGCCGTCATAGACCCACTTCCACACCCCGTCCGCGCCCTTGCGCCAGATGGTGGCGTAGTAGCCGCCGCGCCTGTCGTCGATGCTCCAGGGGCCGAAGGACAGGCCAAGGTCGCCGGAGCGGGCGATCACCACCTTCTGCGGCCACCAGAACAGCCTGGGCTCGTTCGTCCCGGGGCGCTTCTCGTAGAGCTCGCGGGCATTGACCGGGCCGGGGGCGAAGACGATGGCGTCGTCGGCCATGTGCTTGAGGAACGAGCCCCTGATCCCCAGCGCCAGGCCGTCGGCCGCGAAGGCGCGCTCGGCGGCCTCGATGGGGGCGGCCGAGATGTTCTGGGCGATGGCCGGCCCGGCGATGGCGGCGGCGATCAGGGCGGGGGGAAGGATCTTGAGCATGGTCAGGCCTCCTGCCAGCACCTTAGCGCGCCACGGTTGGCGAGGGACCTCCCCCTCTGGGGGAGGCGATCGCGCAGCGATCGGTGGGGGGAGGACGAACGATACCCAGGAAGCTGAGAACGGCCCCCCTCCGGCCCTTTTGGGCCACCTCCCCCAGAGGGGGAGGATCTTTGCCCTACAGCCCTTCCACCGTCAGGTTGCCGTTGGTGTAGACGCAGATCTCGGCGGCGATGGCCATGGCGCGGCGGGCGATCTCTTCGGCGGTCAGGTCCTGGTCGATCAGGGCCTTGGCGGCGGCCAGGGCATAGTTGCCGCCCGAGCCGATGGCCGCGACCGCGCCGCCGCCGGGGCTTTCGCCCGGCTCCAGCACGTCGCCGACGCCGGTGACGGTGTAGATGGCGTCCTTGTCGGCGACCAGAAGCATGGCTTCGAGGCGGCGCAGGTAGCGGTCGGTGCGCCAGTCCTTGGCTAGATCCACGCAGGCCCGGGCCAGCTGGTTGGGATATTGCTCGAGCTTGGCTTCCAGCCGCTCGATCAGGGTGAAGGCGTCGGCCGTGGCCCCGGCGAAGCCGGCGACGACGGCGCCCCCGGCCAGGCGGCGGACCTTGCGGGCGTTGCCCTTGACGACGGTTGGGCCCATGGAGACCTGTCCGTCGCCGGCGATCACGGTGTGGCCGTTCTTGCGCACCGCGAGAATGGTGGTGCCGTGCCAGTCGGGGAACGAGTTCGAGCTTTGCATGGCTTCGCATGTGGCGAGGCCGGCCTGGAGGGTCAAGCGCCATGAGCTTTTCCGAACGCGAGGTCGAGCGCTACGCCCGCCACCTGGTGCTGCGCGAGATCGGCGGGCCGGGGCAGCAGAAGCTGAAGGCGGCCAGGGTTCTGATCGTCGGCGCAGGGGGCCTGGGCGCGCCGGCCGCGCTCTATCTGGCGGCCGCGGGCGTGGGGACGATCGGTATCGCCGACGCCGATAAGGTGTCGCTGTCGAACCTGCAGCGCCAAGTGCTCTATGCCGAGGCCGACGTCGGCCAGCCCAAGGTCGAGGCGGCCGCGATACATCTGGCGGCGCTGAACCCGAACGTGGCGGTGGTCCCCCACCCCGTCTGGCTGGATGCGTCCAATGCGCGCGAGATCGTGCGCGGCTACGACCTGGTGCTGGACGGGACGGACGACTTCTCCACCCGCTTCGCCGTCAGCGACGCTTGCCTGGCCGAGGGCAAGGTGCTGGTCAGCGGGGCGCTGGGGCGGTGGACGGGCCAGGTCGGTGTGTTCCACGGCCAACCCTGCTATCGCTGCCTGGTGCCGGAGATCCCGCCGGACGCCGAGACCTGCGCCCTCGTGGGCGTGGTCGGCGCCCTGGCCGGCGTCGTCGGTTCGATGATGGCGCTGGAAGCGGTGAAGGTGATCGCCGGAGCCGGAAAGCCGCTCGCCGGACGCCTGCTGATCTACGACGCCCTGGCGGCCGAGACCCGCACGGTGCGCATCGGCGCGGACCCGGGATGCCCCGCCTGCGGAGCATAGCGCCGTTCGGCGAAAACCTTGCGCCTACGGGGCTTTACGGGGTCGAGCCAGGGGATCGTTTGGTCTAGGTTGCCGGCCGCCGGTCCCGGCGGACCTCCCCCTTGCCGCCGGTCGGCCAAGGGAGAAAACCGATGACCACCTCTCGCATCGCCCACCCCGGCCTGGCCGCCAAGGTCATGAGCGCGCAGGACGCCGCCGCCCTGATCGAGCCGGGCTCGACCGTCGGCATGAGCGGCTTCACCGGCTCGGGCTATCCCAAGGCCGTGCCGATGGCCCTGGCCGAGCGCATCGAGACGGCCCATGCCGCCGGCGACAAGTTCCGCGTCAAGGTGTGGACCGGCGCCTCGACCGGCCCGGAGCTGGACGGCGCCCTGGCCAAGACAGACGGCGTCGAGTTCCGCCTGCCCTACAATTCCGACCCCATCGCCCGCGAGAAGATCAATCGCGGCGAGATGGAGTATTTCGACATGCACCTCAGCCAAGTGGCCCCGATGGCCTGGCAGGGGTTCCTGGGTCCGCTCGACACCGCGGTGGTCGAGATCGCCGGCGTCCGCGCCGACGGCTCGCTGATCCCGTCCTCGTCGGTGGGCAACAACAAGACCTGGCTGGACCGGGCCTCGAAGATCATCCTCGAGGTCAATCGCTGGCAGAACCCGGCGCTGGAGGGGATGCATGACATCTACTACGGCACCGCCCTGCCGCCGAACCGCGTGCCGATCCCGCTGGTGAGGCCCGACGACCGCATCGGCGAGGCCTATTTCCGGGTTGATCCGAGCAAGGTCGTGGCGGTGGTCGAGACCGACGCGCCGGACCGTAACCTGCCGTTCGCCGCGCCCGACGCCTCGGCCCTGGCGATCGCCGGTCACCTGCTGGAGTTCTTCGCCCACGAGGTGAAGATGGGCCGCCTGCCCCCGTCCCTGCTGCCGTTGCAATCGGGCGTGGGCAATATCGCCAACGCCGTGCTGACGGGCCTCGTGGATGCGTCGTTCGAGAACATGACCGCCTATACCGAGGTGATCCAGGACGGCATGCTCGACCTGCTGGCCGCCGGCAAGCTGCGCATGGCCTCGGCCACCGCCTTCTCGCTGAGTCCCGAGGCCGCCGCTGGCCTCAACGCCGACATGGTCAGTTTCCGCGACAAGATGATCCTGCGTCCGCAGGAGATTTCCAACCACCCCGAGCTGATCCGGCGCCTGGGCTGCATCGCCATGAACGGCCTGATCGAGGCCGACATCTACGGCGCGGTGAACTCGACCCATGTGATGGGCTCGCGGATCCAGAACGGCATCGGCGGCTCGGGCGACTTCGCCCGCAACGCCTATGTCTCGATCTTCATGACCCCGTCGACGGCCAAGGGCGGCAAGATCTCGGCCATCGTCCCGCAGGTCAGCCACGTCGACCACATCAACCAGGACGTCCAGGTGATCGTCACCGAACAGGGCCTGGCCGACCTGCGCGGCCTGTCGCCCAAGCAGCGGGCCCGGGTGATCATCGACAACTGCGCCCACCCCGACTTCCGCCCGGCCCTGGAGGACTATTTCCAGCGCGCCCAGCTGGGCGCCTACGGCCGCCAGACCCCGACCCTGCCGGGCGAGGCGCTGTCCTGGCACCAGCGGTTTATGGAAACCGGCGACATGCGGGGCTGAGGAAGCGTTGCTATTCTGGGTTGAGGGTGATCTTCTCCCATGAATGGCGCACAGCTACATCGCGTACATCGATGAGTCAGGCGACGACGGTTTTCGCCGGTACAGAATTCCGGGGCAAACTGGCGGCGCCTCGACTTGGCTGACGCTGTCAGCGACAGTCTGCCGGATGTCGCGTGATCTTGAGATGGTCGAGTGGCGAAACGAGATCAGATCCAAACTGGGCCGGAAGGTCGAGAACAGGCCCCTTCACTTCAAGGATATGAATCACGGCCAAAGGACCATGGCGAGTCAGGTTCTGGCGGCCAAGGCCTTGCGGGGGATATGTGTTGCGGCGCATAAGCCCAGCCTGCAGGCGGAGATCTATGCTGAGAAAAATCAGCTTTATTTCTATCTTTGCCGGTATTTGATCGAACGGATATCGTGGCTTTGCCGAGATTTGCGCCGCATCGTTCCGGAGGGCGATGGGCGCGTGAAGATCATCTTCTCGCGGCGGGGCGGACTATCTTACGAAGCCTTTCGCGCATACCTGCTCAAGCTTAAGAACTTCGACGACCCCGCCGTGCAGATCAACTGGGCGGTCGTCGATATCAATGGCATCGAAGCGCAGGACCACAGCAAACGAGCAGGCTTGCAGATCGCTGATATCGTCGCTTCATCGATAACATCGGGTATCGAGCCCGACTTCTATGGCAACTGTGAGCTGAAGTATGCGGAGGCGCTGAGACCTCGCATGTATAGCCGCAAGGGAAATTATCTAAGCTACGGAGTGAAGCTTTACCCTTGGGCTGACAGGCTGGCGCTGACGCCTGAGCAACGCAAGTTCGTCGCTCTTTTCGAAGTGAGGGATTGAGAAGCATGCAGGTCGTGAAAGTGAGGCGACCCCCCGGCCCATAATTGCGAATTCTCGCCTGCACTCTTGGAGTGCTCTGGGGTGTTCCGGCGCATGGCCGCCTCACATCAAATATAGCGACTCAGAACAAAAGGTCAACGGACTCCAAAAGTGCGCCGTGTCAAGACCGGGTCGGGCAGCCCCTTACGCAAACCCCTTGCGGATGTGCTCGATCGACTTGGTCAGCACCATCTTCCAGTTGTCGTCCGACCAGTCGCGGTGACCGACGCCCTTCATCTCGATGTGCTCGCAGGGCTTGCCGGCGGCCTTGAGGGCCTTGGCCATGATCTTCGACTGCTTGGGGGTGACGATGGTGTCCTCGGTGCCGTGGATCAGCAGCACCGGGGCCTTGATCTCGGCGGCGCGCTCGGAGGGCGAGGCGGCGAGCAGCATGGCCTTGTCGGCCTTGGGATCGCCGATCGTCTTGCACCAATAGGCGTAGGCGTCGGAATCCGAGCCGTCTTCCGAGCGCGAGAAGGCCAGGCTTTCGACGAGGTCGGCGTCGCCGGCGATCGAGACCACGGCCTTGTAGAGTTCGGGGCGGCGCACCGCGCCCATCAGGGCCGCATAGCCGCCATAGCTGACGCCGCAGATGGCGATGCGGTCGGGATCGGCGGCGCCCGAGGCGACCACCTGGGCCACGGCGTCCTCGACGTCCTCCTGCATCAGGTCGCCCCAATGCTTGCGGCCGGCGTTGGCGAAGGCCTTGCCGTAGCCGCCCGAGCCGCGGAAGTTGGGTTGCAGCACCAGCCAGCCCTGGGCGGCCAGCGCCTGGGTGAACAGGTCGAAGCTCAAGGTGTCGCGCACCTCGGGACCGCCGTGCGGCAGCACCACCATCGGCCGGGGCTTGTCGGAGGCGATCACCGGCGTCGTCAGGTAGGCGGTGATGGTCTGGCCGTCGCGGGTCTTGATCGGCACGGCCTTCATCGGGGCCAGGCGCTCCTGCGTCAGCCACGGGCGCTTGTCGCCCAGCAGGCGCAGGTCCTTCCTGTCCAGGTCGTACAGCCAGAAGGCACCCGGATGGCGCGGGCCGCTGACGAAGAAGATGAACCGCTTGTGGTCACCGCTGACGTCGAAAGGGCTGACGTTGCACTCGTCGCCGAAGAAGGCGTTGATCCCCTTGTAGTGGGCCGCCAGCTTCGGATCGACGAAGCGGTGGTTGCTGCGGTCGTCGCTGACCGAGATGCTGAGCGTCTTGTAGCTTTCGTCGACGAACACGCCCTGGATCGGGCGCTTGTCGTCGTGCGAGACGACGTCGCCGATGCTCATCGACTTGGTGTCGAAGCGCCGGATGGTGGGCATGTCGGCCCCCTCGTCGGTCGACAGCATCAGCAGCACGCCCGGCTCGGGCGTCGGCGCCACGAACTCCAGGTCCGACAGCTTCTTCAGCTCGTTGCGGCGGACCTTCTTGTAGAGCTTCCACTCCTTTTCGCCCGGCGCGCGGGCCAGGACGCTGACCACGGTGCCGCGGGCGTTGGAGTCGTAGCGGATCACCGGCACGCCGTTCTGGGTGTACCAGCCGTCGGTCGACGGGGACCCGCGCTCGAGATGGACCGCCTCGCCGGTATAGACGTCGACCACGTAGAGGGTCTCGCACTCGGTGACGGTGTCCCAGATCTGCATCAGGATCCGCTTGGGGTCGGTGTTCATCCGGTCGACCACGTTGGCCAGATTGAACTGCCGCTTCATCACCCCTTTCTGGTTGTTGAACAGCACCACGGGGTCGCGGCCGTCGGCGCCGATCGCCAGGATGCGGCGCACCGGAATGGGGATGAACTCGCCGTAGAAATAGAGGCCCATGGGATGGCCCTTGGCGTCCTTGGTCATCCGCACCCAGATGAGCAGGCGCTCCTCGTTGGCCCATTCCACCTGGTCGACGACCGTCTCGCCCAACTGCACCGGCTTGATCGACTCGTCGCTGCCGGTCGTCTCGTAGAAGATGATCAGGGCGGTGGTCTTGTCGCCCTTCTTGCGCTCCACGAGGATGGCCACGCGCGAGCCGTCCGGCGACAGGGCGGTGTCGAGCACCTCGGCGCCCTGCAGCAGTTCGTCGACGCTGGGTGGGACGATGACGGCCTTGTCGGTCTTGGCCTCGGTCTTCTTGGCGTCGGCTTTCTTCGCATCGCCCGACGTGTCGTCCGCGGCGAAGGCATGGTCGATGGCCAGCGGCGCCGACGAGGCGGCCGCAATCATGAAACGGCGTGTAAGCAAGGCGGCGGCCCCCCGGTCGCACTGAAGACTACAGACGCGGGGCCTCAATTTCCCCGCGACCTCACAGTCGCGAGTTTCCGCAAGCTTTGCAATTGCAAGATGCGATCGTCCGGACGGCGATCACAGCATGGCGGGGATCACGCGATCGGGCGGCCGGTGGCCGTCCATGAAGGTCTTCACGTTGACGATGACCTTCTCGCCCATGTCGATGCGGCCCTCGACCGTGGCCGAGCCCATGTGCGGCAGCAGCACCACGTTGGGCAGTTTCAAGAGCTTGGGATTGATGGCCGGCTCGTGCTCGTAGACGTCGAGGCCCGCGCCCGCCAGCTCGCCCCGGGCCAGCATGTTGGCCAGGGCGCCTTCGTCGATCACCTCGCCGCGGGCGGTGTTGACGACGATGGCGTGCGGTCGCAGCAGTTTGAGCCTGCGGGCGGACAGCAGGTGGTAGGTGGCCGGGGTGTGCGGGCAGTTGATCGAGATGATGTCCATCCGGGCCAGCATCTGGTCGAGGCTTTCCCAGTAGGTGCAGCCCAGCTCCTCGGCGATGCGCGGGCTGACGGGCTTGCGGTTGTGATAGTGCACCTGCATGCCGAAGGCCTTGGCGCGGCGAGCCACCGCCTGGCCGATGCGGCCCATGCCCACGATGCCCAGGCGCTTGCCCCACAGGCGGCGGCCCAGCATCCAGGTCGGCGACCAGCCCTGGAACTCGCCGGCCTTGACCACCTCGGCGCCTTCGACGACGCGGCGGGCGGCGGCCATGATCAGGGTCATGGTCAGGTCGGCGGTGTCCTCGGTCAGGACGCCGGGGGTGTTGGTGACGATGATCCCCCGCGCATTGGCGGTGGCGACGTCGATATTGTCGACCCCGGCCCCGAAGTTGGCGATCAGCTTGAGCCGCTCGCCGGATCGCGACAGAAGGCGACTGTCGATGCGATCGGTGATGGTGGGCACAAGAACATCCGCCCGTCCCATGGCCTCGACCAGCTCATCGGCGGTCATCGGCTTGTCGGACAGGTTCAGTTCGGTGTCGAACAGTTCGCACATGCGCGTCTCGACCGGATCGGGCAGCTTGCGCGTGACGACGACTTTGAGCTTGCGGGCAGGCATGGGCGGTCCGAAAAGCCTTTCCCTGACGGGCGTTCGAAATCTGTAGCAAAGGGGCCGGAAGCGGCCAAGCAACATGCCGGTGAAATGCAAACATCGTTCGCTGGGCGGATTGGCGCTGGGCGGTCTCGCGGCCGCGATCCTGCTGCCGGCGGGGCCGGCCCTGGCCCAGGCGCCGGCCACCACGCCGTCCGGCCTGCCGGTGCCGCGCTACGTCGTGCTGAAGTACGGCGAGGTCAATGCGCGCCAGGGCCCGGACGAGCAGCACCGCCTGTTGTGGATCTACAAAGCCAAGGGCCTGCCGGTGCAGGTGGTGGCCGAAACCCGTGAATGGCGGCGGATCTGCGACCCCGAAGGGGGCCTTGCCTGGGTGCACAAGCGCACCACCGACGGCCGGCGCACGGCCATGCGGGTGCAGGACAGCCCCCTGCCCCTGCGAGCCTCGCCCAAGCCGGAGTCGCGGATCAGCGCCTATCTGGCCGGCCGCTCGATCGCCAATCTCGACAAATGCGAGAAGGGCTGGTGCCGGCTGAAGGCCGACGGCGCGTCGGGCTGGGCCCCGGAAGGCGAGATCTGGGGGGCGAAAGAGGCACTGCAGTGTCCGGAGGGACGCTGATTTCGACCCGTTTCGGCGGGTCTCTCACCAATTGTCGCCGAATGTAACATTGAGGCCCGCCCCGGCGCCGTGCTAGGGGCGTTCGCATGCAAAAGAGCGCCTACACCTTCGAAGAGCTCCTGGCCTGCGGCCGGGGCGAAATGTTCGGCCCCGGCAACGCCCAGCTGCCCGTGCCGCCGATGCTGATGTTCGATCGCATCGTCCGGATCGAATCCGAGGGCGGCAAGTACGGCAAGGGCTATGTCGAAGCCGAATTCGACATCAACCCGGACCTCTGGTTCTTCGGCTGCCACTTCATCGGCGACCCTGTCATGCCCGGCTGCCTGGGCCTGGACGCCATGTGGCAGCTGGTCGGCTTCTTCCTGGGCTGGTCGGGCGCGCCGGGTCGCGGCCGCGCCCTGGGCGTGGGCGAAGTGAAATTCACCGGCCAGGTGACCCCCGAGGTCAAGAAGGTCGTCTACAAGATCGACCTCAAGCGCGTGATCATGCGCAAGCTGGTCATGGGCATCGGCGACGGCGTCATGGAAGCCGACGGCAAGGTGATCTACGAAACCAAGGACCTCAAGGTCGGCCTGTTCACGGCCGAACAGATGGCGGGTTGATCCAACCGACAGGCCGGCCGTTCTGTTCAAGGAGCCGGCTCCGGCGATCGGGGAGAAAGAGGTACTGATATGCGTCGCGTCGTCGTCACGGGACTGGGCGTCGTCTCGTCCATCGGCAACAACGCCAACGAGGTGCTGGCTTCGCTTCGCGAGGCCAAGTCGGGCGTGGTCGCCGCGCCGGAGTACGCGGAACTCGGCTTCCGCTGCCAGGTGCACGCCGCGCCCCAGATCGAGTGGGAAGGCCTGGTCGATCGCCGCGCCGCCCGCTTCCTGGCGCCCGGCACGGCCTACGCCCACATCGCCATGGAACAGGCGATCGCGGATTCCGGCCTCGAGGAGAGCGACATCTCCAACGAGCGCACGGGCCTGATCGTCGGTTCGGGCGGTCCGTCCACCCGCGTCATCGTCGAGGCCGCGGCCACGACGAAGGAAAAGGGCCCCAAGCGGATCGGTCCGTTCGCGGTGCCCAAGGCCATGAGCTCGGGTCCGTCGGCGGTGCTGTCGACCTGGTTCAAGATCCGCGGGATCAACTATTCGATCAGCTCGGCCTGCGCGACCAGCGCCCACTGCATCGGCGCGGGCGCCGAGCAGATCCAGCTGGGCAAGCAGGACATCGTCTTCGCCGGCGGCTGCGAGGAGCTGGACTGGACCCTGTCGAACCTGTTCGACGCCATGGGCGCCATGAGCACCAACTTCAACGACCGCCCGGCCGTGGCCAGCCGCGCCTACGACAAGGACCGTGACGGGTTCGTGATCGCCGGCGGCGCCGGCGTCGTCGTGCTCGAGGAGTACGAGCACGCCAAGGCGCGCGGGGCCAAGATCTATGGCGAGCTGATCGGCTACGCCGCCAATTCCGACGGCTACGACATGGTCGCCCCGTCGGGCGAGGGTGCGGCCCGCTGCATGAAGCTGGCCATGGCCCAGGCCGGCGGCCGCGCCATCGACTACCTGAACCCGCACGGCACCTCGACGCCGGTCGGCGACAGCAAGGAGATGGGCGCTGTGCGCGAGGTGTTCGGCGACAAGGCGCCGCTGATCTCGTCGACCAAGTCGCTGACGGGCCACAGCCTGGGCGCGGCCGGCGCGCAGGAGGCGATCTACTCGATCCTGATGCTCAAGAACGGCTTCGCCGCCGAGAGCGCCAACATCGAGAACCTCGATCCCGAGTTCTCCGACCTGCCGATCCTGCGCGAGCGCGCCGACAAGCCGCTCGACACGGTGATGTCCAACAGCTTCGGCTTCGGCGGCACCAACGGCACGCTGATCTTCGGCCAGGCCGACTGAGCCTTTTCCAGACACGCCGGGGCGGGCGGGTTCCGAAGCGGAACCCCGCCTGCTAACCAGCGATCCAAGATCCAAGGAGCCGACCGATGGCCGACGACTACGCATTCCCCAAGGGCGAGCTGATGGCGGGCAAGAAGGGCCTGGTCATGGGCGTGGCCAACCACAACTCGATCGCCTGGGGCATCGCCAGCCAGCTGGCCGCCCAGGGCGCCGAGATGGCCTTCACCTACCAGGGCGAGGCGCTGGAGCGCCGCGTGCGCCCGCTGGCCGAGAGCATCGGCGTCAACACCCTGATCCCGGCCGACGTCACCGATGACGCCTCGATGGACGCGGCCTTCGCCGCCGTCGAGGAGAAGTTCGGCACGCTCGACTTCGTGGTCCACTCGGTGGCCTTCGCCAACAAGGACGAGCTGAAGGGCTCGTTCGTCGACAACACCACCCGTGAGGGCTTCCTCACGGCCATGAACATCTCGGCCTTCAGCTTCGTCGACGTCGCCAAGCGCGCGGCCAAGATCATGCCGAACGGCGGCTCGCTGATCACCATGACCTATCTGGGGTCGGAGCGGACCATCCCGAACTACAACACCATGGGCGTGGCCAAGGCCGCCCTGGAAGCGGCGACCCGCTACATCGCCCGGGACCTCGGCCCCAAGGGCATCCGCTGCAACGCCATCTCGGCCGGCGCCATGCGCACCCTGGCCCTGGCCGGCATCGCCGGCGGCCGCGGCATGATCGCCCAGGGCCGCGCCTTCAGCGCCATGAAGGAAGACACCTCGATGGAAGGCGTCGCCGGCGCCGCCCTGTGGCTGGTCTCGGACCTGGGCCGCTCGACCACGGGCGAAGTCGTCCACGTCGACGCCGGCTTCCACATGATGGGCATGCCCGACGAAGCCGAAGGCTGATCGCTTTCGTCCTCGATGGAACGAACCGAGCCCGGCGGAGCGATCCGCCGGGCTTTTTCGTGGGCGCTTTCCGGGCGTCGTGTTAGCGTTTCACCCATGAGCACGCTCAACATCGCTCTGCCCGAGACGCTTCAGGCCTTTGTCGAGGAGCAGGCCGCCGCGCATGGCTATGACGGCGAGGCCGATTACGTGCGCGACCTGATCCGCCAGGAGCAAGATCGCGAGGCGCTCAATGCACTGCTGCGCAAAGGCGAGATGTCGCCTCCGGGTCGTGTGGCCGACGGCGCCTATTTCGACGATCTCCGCGCTCGGATCCTGAAGCAAGGGTGAGCTTCAAGCCGGTCATCCCGCGAACTGAGGCCGAGGCCGATGTCGAAGCGGCGGTGAGTTGGTATTTATCTCAAGCGGGTGTGACGGCGGCTCTCGGCTTCGCCGAGGCATTGTATTTCGCCGAGGCATTGTATGAAGCCTATCGGATCATAGGCGAGCGTTCAGCCGCGGGGTCGCCGCGTTACGCCTACATTCTGAAACGCCCAGGCCTTCGGACCTGGCAGTTGAAGCGCTACCCCTATCTGATCTTCTACTTCGAACGGAACGACCACGTGGATGTCTGGCGCGTGCTCCATGGCCAGCGAGACATCCACGGAGGGATGCAGGACGTCTAAGGCGCGTAGGCCCGCATGAACCGCGCCGCCGCGGCCGTGGCCAAAGCGTTGAACTGCTCGGGGGTGCGGTCGGACGGCAGGCGCAGCAAGGCACGCAGCTGGCTGTGGCCCAGCACCATGCCGGCGAAGAACTCGGCGGCCTGCTCGGGTTCGTCGACGGCCAGGCGGCCAAGCTTCGTTTCTGTCTCAAGGAAGGCGGCCAGCTGGCGGCGGGTCTGGCGGGGACCGGCCTCGAACACCTCGTTGGCGACGTCGGGCATCTCGCCCGCGCCCTGGATGATCACCCGCAGCACCGAATAGCCGTTGGTGGTGATCACCGTCTCCAGCATCGAGCGGGCGAAGGCCTCGAGCGCCTCGCGTGGATTGTCGATGGCGCCCGGCTCGCGCAGCGGAGCTGTGATGCGGGCCACGCGGCGGGCCATCAGCGCCTTCACCAGCTCGGCCTTGGAGCCGTAGTGGTTGTAGACCGTCTGCTTGGAGACCCCGGCCCGGCGGGCGATCTCCTCCATCGGGGCCGAGAGGCCGCGCTGGCCGATCACCTCGACGGCGGCGTCGAGGATGGCCTCGGTCTTGGCGACGTCGATCTGTCCGGCGATCCTGGGCATCAGTGGGCGTCCGAGGGGGGCGGGGGAATGACCTTGGGCGGGGCGGCCAGCAGGCTGACTGCGGCGGCGACGAAGCAGCCGTAGGCCAGCAGGGTGAAGCTGTCGCCGAAGGCCAGCACCGTGGCCTGCTGGTTCATCATGTTGCCGATCGCCTTGCGCGCCGCGCCGTCGGGGTCGCTGACCCCCAGTTGCTGCATGCGCGCGGCCAGGCCCGCCATCATCGTCGCCGCCTCGCCGCCGTTCGCCACCTTCGACGACATGTCGCCGAAATAGAGGGCGGTCTGCTGGGTGATGCTGGTGGCCAGCAACGCCAGGCCGATGGCGCCGCCGGTGTTGCGCGACAGGTTCACGAGGCCGGAGGCGTTCTTGACCATGTGCTGGGGCAGGGTGCTCATCGTGATCTGCTGGGTCGCGATCATGGCGATCATGACCCCGACGCCGCGACAAGCCTGGACCCCCGCGAATTCCCAGAAACCCCAGTTTTTGGTCACGCCGTGGGCCATGTACATGCCCCAGCCCGCCAGCAGGAAGCCGATGCACATCGGAATGCGCGGATCGACCTTGCGCACGATGCGGCCGGCGATCGGTCCGGTGGCGAACATCGACAGGCCCGAGACCACCATGGTGGTGCCCACTTCCGAGGCCGAATAGCCCCGCACGCGGCTGAGGAACTGCGGCAGCAGGAAGGTGCCGCCGAACAGGCTGGCGCCCGAGATCGCCGTCATCATCACGCCGATGCTGAAGTTGCGGTTGGCGAAGGCCTTCAGCTCGACGATCGGGTTCCTGTAGGTCAGCTGGCGCCAGATGAAGACGACGCCGGTTACCACGGTCACGACGGTCAGGCCCAGGATCAGGTCGTCCTCGAACCAGTTCTCCTTGGCGCCTTCTTCCAGAACGTACTGCATGCTCATCAGGAAGACGGCCATGAAGGCCAGGCCCGACCAGTCGAAGCCCTTGGCGAGGCTAGGGTCGCCCTTGTCGAAGTCGCCCCACTTGGCGACCGCGAACAGCACCAGGATCCCGGGCGGGACGTTGATGAAGAACAGCCAGCGCCAGGAGAGCCACTCGGTCAGGTGGCCGCCGAGGGTCGGGCCGACGGTGGGGGCCAGGGTGACGATCAGGCCCATGATGACGCTGGCGGTGATCCGGCGCTCGGGCGGGAAGGCGGTGAAGGCCACGGCGAACACCGTCGGGATCATCGCCCCGCCGATGAAGCCCTGCAGCGCCCGCGTCAGGATCATCATGTCGATCGACGAGGACAGGCCCGTCGCGACGCTCATCAGGATGAAGCCCAGGCACGAGGCCATGTAGAGCCGCTGGGTGCCCCACAGGCGCGACAGATATCCCGACAGGGGGATCATCACGACCTCTGGGATCAGGTAGGCGGTCTGGATCCAGCTGACCTGGTCGGCGCTGGCCCCGACGCCGGCCTGGATCTGCGGCAGCGAGGCCGCGACGATCTGGATGTCGAGGATGGCCATGAACTGGCCGATGACCATGGCCCCGAAGCCGAGGAACAGCTTGGTCCAGTCGACCTCGCCCGCGGTCTTGGCCGGGGCGGGCTTGGCGGAAGCGGGCAGGGCGGCGTCGGTCACGACGGCGCGGCCTTAGCGGGCCTGGGTCGCGGTCGGCGCGCGGGCGACCTGCTCGGTTCCCTGGCCGGCTTCGGCAAAGGATGGGCCCGAGCGGTCGCGGACGTCGACCTTGACCTCGACCGACAGGCCAGGGCGCAGGGCCGCGCCGGCCCCGGCGCGGTCGACGGCGATCTTGACCGGCAGGCGCTGGGTGATCTTGGTGAAATTGCCGACGGCGTTCTCGACCGGGATCAGGGCGAACTCCTGGCCGGTGGCCGGGGCGAAGCTGTCGACCTTGCCGACGATCTTCTGCTTGCCGAAGGCGTCGGCCTTGATCTCGACCGGCTGGCCGACGCGCAGGCGGGCGACCTGGGTTTCCTTGAAGTTGGCGACCACGAAGCTCTGGCCCAGCGGCACCACCGACATCAGGACCACGCCCGGCTGCACCAGCTGGCCGGGGCGCACGGTGCGGGCGCCGACCACGCCGGCGGCGGGGGCGCGGATCACGGTGCGTTCCAGGTCGATGCGGGCCTGGTCGACGGCGGCGTGGGCGGCGGCGGCCTGGGCCACGGTCTGGGCGCGGGCCGAGCCCAGGGCCGAGGCGGTGCGGCGCTCGGCCTCGAGGGCGGCCTGGGCGCTGGCGACGGTGGCGTCGGACTGCTTGGCGCCGGCGGCCTCGGTCTGGACCTTCTGCTGCGAGACCCAGCCCTGCCTGGCCAGGGAGTCGTAGCGGGCGAGGTCGGCGCGGGCCCGGCCGGCGTCGGCCTGGGCGCTGGCGACGCCGGCTTGGCGCTGCTGGATAAGGGCCTGTTCGAGGATGGCCTTGTCGTCGACGCCCTTGATGGCGGCGTCGAGGGCGGCGGCGTTGGCGATCGCCTGGTCCAGCTTGGCCTGGAAGGTCGAAGGGTCGATCTTGGCCAGCACCTGGCCGGCCTCGACGCGCTGGTTGTCGGCGACCAGGACCTGCGCCACATAGCCGGTGACCTGCGGGCTGACCGAGACGGTGTCGGCCTGCACGAAGGCGTTGTCGGTGCTCTCGAAGCGCTGCTTGTCGATGTACCAGAGCACGCCGCCGGCCAGGATGGCCACGCCGGCGACGCCGGCCACCAGCAGCGGAACCAGCTTCTTCTTCTTCGTCTCGGCCATGGCCAAATCCTGAAAGGAGGTAGGCGTCCGACGGATCAATGTTCGCCTGTCGGACGCGACGGGGGATAAATGGACGATTTCGTCCAAAAATCAATCCGCCGTCGCCGCGTCATTGTGCGGCGCCGCAAAATCCCCATGGCGGGGTGGCTTTCCAGCCTCAGTCGAGAGCGTTGCGGCAGGCTGCGGCCATGGCCAGGGGGCTGAGCGCGACGGCGGCGGCGCTGTAGGCCAGCAGGAACAGCAGGCCGCCGGTCCACGGCAGGCCGCCAGTCAGGGCGTCCAGCGCGCCGGCCCCGAAGATCACCGGCGGGGCGTAGAGCGGCAGGACGATGACCGCCACCAGCAGGCCGCCGCGCTTGCTGCCCAGCGACAGGGCCGCGCCCAGTCCGCCCAGGAACGAGAAGGCCAGGCCCCCTGCCAGGGCGCAGACGAACAGCAGGGGCATGATCGTGGGCGAGGCGCCGAGCGCCACCGCCGCCACCGGCGCGGCCAAGGCTAGCGGCGCGCCGGCCGCCAGCCAGTGGGCCAGGCATTTCGCGGCGGCGACCGCCTCCAGGGGAGCGGGGCCCAGGGCCAGCAGGTCGAGCGCGCCGTCCTCGAAGTCGCGCTCGAACAGGCGCTCCAGCGACAGCAGGGCGGCCAGCGCCAGGGCCAGCCAGGCGATGCCGGGGGCCAGGCCCGCCAGGCGCTCGGGCGCGCGGCCGGCGGCCAGCGGCAGCAGGGTGACGACGCAGGCGTAGAAGGCCAGGGCCAGCAGCGGTCCGCCGCCCCGGCCCCAGGCCAGGGCGAATTCGCGCCGGAAGAGGACGCCGAACCCCCTCATGCGCCGACCTCCACCAGGCGGGCGGGGACGGGCAGGGGGTCGTGCACGGCGGCCAGCACCATGCCGCCGCCCGCCAGGTGCTGCGCCATGATCGCGCCGAAGGCGGCGCGGTGGGCGGCGTCCAGCGGGGCCATCGGCTCGTCCAGCAGCCACAGGCGGCGGGGGCTGGCCAGCAGCCGGGCCAGGGAGACGCGGCGGCGCTGGCCGGCCGACAGGCGGCGGACTTCCAGGTCGAGCAGGCGGCCAAGCTCCAGCCGCTCGACGGCGGCGCGGGCCGAAGCCTCGGTCCCACCGGTCCAGCGGGCCTGGAACAAGAGCTCCTCCCAGGCGGTGCGGGCCGACTTCAGGCCGTCGTGATGGCCGGCCAGGTGCAGGTGGTCGGCGCGGGCGGCTTCGGCCTCCAGTATCCGCCCTGCGGAGCCTTCGAAACCGATGGTTCCGGCCTGGGGGCGCAGCAGGCCGGCGACGGCCCGCAGCAGGCTGGTCTTGCCGGCCCCGTTGCGGCCGGTGAGGGCCACGGCGTCACCGTTTTCGAGGTCCAGATCGAGCCCCGAAAACAGGGTCCGCTCGCCCCGCGAGAGGCTCAAACCCTTTATGCGAACGGCTCTCATCATTGGAAGTCCATGCCGCGCGCATGGACGTTGTGGGTAACCGGCGCTAAGAAGCGCTCGGCCGTCACCCTCCGCATTGGATGGGGCGTACGCGGCGCGAGGATGGACGCTGTGGGTCCGCCTCGATCGCGCGATCCCGGGAGTGGTTTTCCGGCGGCCGTGAACAGAGAAGGGATCCTTCCAAATGGCGTCTGTAGACAGCCTCAAAACCCGCCGCGAACTCGTCGTCGGCGGTAAGACCTACGTCTATTACAGCCTTCGCGCCGCCGAGGAAGCCGGTCTGGCCGGCACGGGCTCGCTGCCCGTCTCGATGAAGGTGCTGCTGGAAAACCTGCTGCGTTACGAAGACGGCGTCTCGGTCAACGAAGCCGACCTGAAGGCCGTCGCCAACTGGCTGGAAAACAAGGGCTCGGTCGAGCACGAGATCAGCTTCCGCCCGGCCCGCGTGCTGATGCAGGACTTCACCGGCGTTCCGGCCGTCGTCGACCTGGCCGCGATGCGCGACGCCATGGTCGCCCTGGGCGCCGACCCGGCCAAGATCAACCCGCTGAACCCCGTCGACCTGGTCATCGACCACTCGGTGATGGTCGACAACTTCGGTGACAGCAAGGCCTACGACGCCAACGTGAAGCGCGAATACGAGCGCAACATCGAGCGCTACCGCTTCCTGCGCTGGGGCTCGTCGGCCTTCAACAACTTCCGCGTCGTGCCCCCCGGCACCGGCATCTGCCACCAGGTGAACCTGGAATACCTGGCCCAGACCGTCTGGACCGCCCAGGTCGACGGTTCGGAAGTCGCCTATCCCGACACCGTCGTCGGCACCGACAGCCACACCACCATGGTCAACGGCCTGTCGGTCCTGGGCTGGGGCGTCGGCGGCATCGAAGCTGAAGCCGCCATGCTCGGCCAGCCGATCCCGATGCTGATCCCGGAAGTCATCGGCTTCAAGCTGACCGGCGCCATGCCGGAAGGCGCGACGGCCACCGACCTGGTGCTCACCGTCACCCAGATGCTGCGCAAGAAGGGCGTGGTCGGCAAGTTCGTCGAATTCTACGGCGACGCCCTGGCCAACCTGACCCTGGAAGACCAGGCGACGATCGCCAACATGGCTCCGGAATACGGCGCCACCTGCGGCTTCTTCCCGATCTCGGCCGCCACGGTCGCCTTCCTGAAGGGCACCGGCCGCGACGCCGAGCGCGTCGCCCTGGTGGAAGCCTACGCCAAGGAACAGGGCCTGTGGTGGGAGCCCGGCGTCGCCGAGCCGACCTTCACCGACGCCCTGGAACTGGACCTGGGCACCGTCCTGCCGTCGCTGGCCGGCCCGAAGCGCCCGCAGGACCGCGTCCTGCTGTCGGACGCCTCGAGCAAGTTCGCCGAGTCGCTGATCGGTGAGTTCGGCAAGGCCGAAAGCCCCGAGTTCCGCGCCCCGGTGGAAGGCGAGGACTTCGACGTCGGCCACGGCGACGTGGTGATCGCCGCCATCACCTCGTGCACCAACACCTCCAACCCCTCGGTCCTGATCGCCGCCGGCCTGCTGGCCAAGAACGCGGTCGCCAAGGGCCTGAAGGCCAAGCCGTGGGTGAAGACCTCGCTGGCCCCCGGCTCGCAGGTCGTCACCGACTACCTGGCCAAGGCCGGCCTGACCAAGCACCTCGACGCCCTGGGCTTCAACCTGGTTGGCTACGGCTGCACCACCTGCATCGGCAACTCGGGCCCGCTGCCGGAAAACATCAGCAAGACGATCAACGAGAACGACCTGGTCGCCTGCTCGGTGCTCTCGGGCAACCGTAACTTTGAAGGCCGCGTGAACCCGGACGTCCGCGCCAACTACCTGGCCTCGCCGCCGCTGGTGGTGGCCTACGCCCTGGCCGGCTCGCTGAAGATCGACCTGAACACCCAGCCGATCGGCAAGGACAAGAAGGGCAACGACGTCTTCCTGCGCGACATCTGGCCGTCGAACGAGGACATCGCCGCCCTGCAGCGCAAGTCGATCAACGAGAAGATGTTCGCCAGCCGCTACGGCGACGTCTTCAAGGGCGACAAGAACTGGCAGGGCATCAAGGTGACCGGCGGCCAGACCTACGCCTGGGAAGGCGAGTCGACCTACGTCCAGAACCCGCCGTACTTCCCGAACATGTCGATGACCCCGGCTCCGGTCACCGACATCGTGGAAGCCCGCGTCCTGGCCGTGTTCGGCGACTCGATCACCACCGACCACATCAGCCCGGCCGGTTCGATCAAGACCTCGAGCCCGGCTGGCCAGTACCTGGTCAACCACGGCGTCGAGCCGATCGACTTCAACGGCTACGGCGCGCGCCGCGGCAACCACGAAGTCATGATGCGCGGCACCTTCGCCAACATCCGCATCCGCAACAAGATCACCCCGGAGATCGAAGGCGGCGTGACCAAGCACTTCCCCTCGGGCGAAGTGATGCCGATCTACGACGCGGCCATGAAGTACCAGGCCGAAGGCCGTCCGGCCGTCGTGTTCGCCGGCAAGGAATACGGCACCGGCTCGTCGCGTGACTGGGCCGCCAAGGGCACCAAGCTGCTGGGCGTCCGCGCGGTGATCACCGAGAGCTTCGAGCGCATCCACCGCTCGAACCTGGTCGGCATGGGCGTGCTGCCGCTGCAGTTCATCCAGGACGGCTGGCAGAAGCTGGAGCTGACCGGCGAAGAGCTGGTCTCGATCCGCGGCCTGACGGATCTGGCCCCGCGCAAGCAGCTGATCGTCGAGCTCTACCGCCCGACCGACGGCCGCATCGCCCGCTTCCCGGTGCGCTGCCGCATCGATACGCCGACCGAACTCGAATACTTCAAGAACGGCGGCGTCCTGAACTACGTGCTGCGTAACCTGGCCAAGGCCGACTAAGCAGCGACGTCTTCAGACGTTGAATACGAGACGGCCGGTCCCCTTGGGGCCGGCCGTTTTCGTTCGTCCGAGGGTCCGTCGGGGTCCCGACATCGTTGTCGTGTGGATTCCCGGCCTTGAAGCGGCCTTTTCACGGCCTCGTGAGGGGCGACGCAGTGGTTTCTTGGCTTAAGTGCGCCGCACATGCGTACGGCCTTTATCTCTCTTCTTTCCCTCGCCCTGACGAGCCTCGTCGCCGCCCCGGCCGCGGCCAAGTCGCCCGTGCTGGTCGAGCTGTTCACCGCGCAGGGCTGTTCGTCCTGCGGCAAGGCCAACCAGGCGGCCGCCGAGCTGGCCGAGCGCGACGACGTGCTGGCCCTGACCTACTCGGTCGACTACTGGGACTATCTCGGCTGGAAGGACACCTTCGCAAAGCCGGCCTTCGTCGAGCGCCAGCGCGCCTACGCCAAGGCTTTCGCGCTGCGCGACGTGCCCACGCCCCAGGTGGTGGTGGCCGGCAAGGTGCAGGCCTCGGGCGCCAAGGCCGAGACCGTCGAGAAGCTGATCGAGACCGCCCACCTGCCGCCGGCCCCGGACATGGAGTTCGTCGGGGTGGCTCGCGTGGCCATCGGCTCGGGCGCCGCGCCGCGCGGCGGGGCCGAGGTGTGGCTGGTGCGCTTTGATCCGCGCAAGCAGGAGATCGCCGTCAAGCGCGGCGACAACCGCGGCCAGACCATCGTCCACCGCAACGTGGTGCGTGAGATCGTCAAGATCGGCGCCTGGACCGGCCGTCCGAAGATGTACCGCCTGCCGGCCCTGGCCAAGGACGACGACCTGGCCACCGCCATCATCGTCCAGGGCGCCAAGGGCGGCCGGGTGCTGGGCGTTCTGCCCCCCGGCGGCAAGAGCCGCTAGGCCTTCCCAACCCGCCTTCCACGCAAAAGAAACCCCGCCTCGCCTTAGGGGATGATCGGCGAAGCGGGGTCTTTAGGGGAGGGGATAGAAGATACGCGCCGGTCGAACGGGCCGCCCGCGAGCCGGTGGGCTGGAGGGGCTGTTCAGGATCCCGGACCGCGAGGCGTTCCGATCGACCGACCATGAGACTATCGAGCCCCCAAGCGGCCGGCGAAGGGCGCGATCAGGGTCGTTTCGCGACCGGGTGGGGCGCCTCTGTGGCGATCTTTGCAGTTCCGCAAGCCGCGCTGAGAGGGGTGGGGCCCAGATGCGAAAAGCCCGCGTGGGAGGGGGCTCCACGCGGGCTCTGCAGTTTAAGAGAGGGGTTCTCTTGATTTGGTCTGTCGGCCGACCGGCCCGCGATCAAGGGGGGCTGGGGGGGCTGTTCAGGATCCTGGACCGTGGGGTCTCCGATCAGCCGACACTGACTTTTTCGCTGGGGAAGCGGGCGGGCGAACGACCGAAACAAGGTCATTTCGTGGCCTGGTCCAGCTTGGCTTTTCGCTTCGTCGAATGATGTTGCGGATTTGCGACGCTCGCTTAAAGGCCTGATTTGGGGTTAGGATTCGTCCGATGGCCCTGGATGTCTCCCCTCCCGTCGGCGGCGTCGTGTTCTTCGAGCGGCGCGAGATCGACCAGCTGCTGCGCCTCTACGGCCGAATGGTCGCGGCCGGCGAGTGGCGCGACTACGGCATGGGCGGCGCGAGCGACCATGCGGCCTTCTCGATCTTCCGCCACGCCGCCGAGGCCCCGCTTTATCGCGTCGAGAAGTGGCCCGAGCTGGCCCGCAAGCAGGGCCAGTGGCTGGTGCGCGGCCAGGCCGGCATGGTGCTCAAGCGCGGCCACGACCTGGCCCAGGTGCTGCGGCTGTTCGACAAGGGCAAGTTCAAGGTGGTGGACTAGCGGGCCGGCCGGCGCCCAGGAACATGCGCCCACGAAAAAGCCCCGGCGGAGCGATCCGCCGGGGCTTCGTCGTTGTGCCTGGAAGGCGCCTTAGCGGCGGTCGCCCAGGAAGAACAGCAGGAAGCGGAACAGGTTGATGAAGTCCAGGTACAGGTTCAGCGCGCCGTAGTTGGTGGCCACCGACTTGGCGGCCGCGTCGCCGCCGACCTGGTAGTAGGTCATCTTGAGGTTCTGCGTGTCGTAGGCGATCAGGCCGGCGAAGATCAGCACGCCGATGGCGTTGATCGCGAAGACCAGCGGGCCCGACGGGAAGAAGATCGACACGATCGAGGCCAGGATCAGGCCCACCAGACCGATGATCAGGAAGCTGCCGAAGCCGGTCAGGTCCTTCTTGGTGGTGTAGCCGAACAGGCTGAGCGCACCGAAGGCGGTCGCCGTGATCAGGAAGGTCGAGGCCACGCTGCCGCCGGTGTACATCAGCACCACGGTGCCGAGCGACGCGCCGATCAGCGACACGATCGACCAGTAGATCACGCCCGCGGTGCGCGGGTTGATCGACTTCATGACGAAGCTCGAGAACAGCAGGATGCCCAGCGGGGCGAAGGCGATGACCATGCCCAGCAGCGTGTAGCCCACGCGGTTGCCGTTCACCTGGAACAGCAGATCGCGCACGGGCGGGAACGAGCTGGTCGTCCAGGCGAGGGCGGCCGACAGCAGCAGGCCCAGCGCCACCTTGTTGTAGACGCCGAGCATGAAAGTGCGCAGCCCGGCGTCAACCGACATGTCGACGCGATCCGCTGGGATCGTGCGCGCATAGTCGCGGTTGAAGTCGTTCATCGAAGGAAACCCTTATTTCAACGTCCCCGAGGGGACACGTGTGAAATATCGGATCGAATGGCCTTCTACGCAAGGCTTCAAGCGGGAAGACGAGGCCGGCGCGAATGTATCAAAGTGTGTCTGGTCGCCCGAGGTTTGGGTTCGCCTTGTGCGCGCGACGTCCTAAATAGGCGGGCAAAGCCAAGCAGGGGACTTCATGGACTACGTCGAACTCGGCCGCACCGGCATCCAGGTCTCGCGCTGCTGCCTGGGTACCATGACCTGGGGCTCGCAGAACAGCGAGGAAGAGGCCCACGCCCAGATGGACTACGCCCTGGGCCGGGGGGTCACCTTCTGGGACACGGCCGAGATGTACGCCAGCCCGCCCACGGCCGAGACCCAAGGCAGCACCGAGCGCTACATCGGCAGCTGGCTGGCCAAGACGGGGCGTCGCAAGGACATCGTGCTGGCCTCGAAGGTCGCCGGCCGGGGCTCGGCCTTCGGCGGCCTGCCGTGGATGCGCGCCGACGGCGCCAGCACCCGCCAGACCAAGGCCCAGATCGACGAGGCCGTGGAAGGCTCGCTCAAGCGCCTGCGGACCGACTATCTCGACCTCTACCAACTGCACTGGCCCGACCGCGCCGTGCGGGTGTTCGGCGGCCAGACCTACAAGGACTATGACGACGACTACGAGCGTTTCGGCGACATCCTCGAGGCGCTGGACAAGCATGTGAAGAAGGGCTCGATCCGGGCCCTGGGCGTCTCCAACGAGTTTCCGTGGGGCGTGATGAAGTTCCTGGCCGAGAGCGAAAAGCGGGGCCTGCCGCGCATCGCCTCGATCCAGAACGCCTATCACCTGGCCAACCGGGTGTTCGAATACGGCCTGGCCGAGATCGCCATGCGTGAGCAGGTGGGCCTGCTGGCCTATTCGCCGCTGGCCCAGGGCCAGCTGACCGGCAAGTACCTGGGCGGAAACCTGCCCGAGGGCTCGCGCAAGGCGCTCTACAACCGCATGCAGCGCTACGAGGGCCCCGGCGCGATCGAGGCGTTCACGGCCTATGTGGATCTGGCCCGCCAGAACGGCCTGGATCCGGCCCAGCTGGCCCTGAAGTTCGTCGACGCCCGCCCGTTCGTCACGGCCACGATCATCGGCGCGACGAGCATGGAGCAGCTGAAGACCGACATCGACGCGTTTGATGTGGAATGGACGGAAGAGCTGGAAAAGGCGGTCAACGCCATCCACGCGGCGCGGCCGAATCCTTGTCCGTGATCTAAGCCAGGGACCTCCCCCTGTGGGGGAGGCGATCGCGTAGCGATCGGTGGGGGGAGATCGGCCGGCGTTTCGAAAGCTGAAAGCGACCCCCCTCCGGCCCTTCAGGCCACCTCCCCCAGAGGGGGAGGATCTCTGGCGCTAAACCACCCCTCGCGCCTTCAGCTCGGCCACTTTCTCCGCCGACATCCCCGCCAATTGCGTCAGCACCTCTTGCGTGTGCTCGCCCAGCGTCGGGCCGGTCCAGCGGACGCCGCCGGGGGTGTCGGTTAGGCGGGGGAAGGCGTTCTGCATCTTCACCTGGCCAAACACCGGGTGGGGCACGGAGACGATCGACTCGCGAGCCTGGAACTGCGGGTCGGCCAGCATTTCGGGCGCGCGGTAGATGCGCCCCGTCGCGAGGCCGGCGGCTTCCAGCTTCGGCAGCAGGTCGTCGATGTCCTGGTCCAGGGTCCAGGCGGCGATGCGGGCGTCGAGTTCGCCCTGGTTGACGCCTCGGGCGGCGTGGTCGCGATAGCGCGGATCGTCGGCCAGGTCCGGCCGGCCCATCAGGTCGCAGAGGCGCTTGAACAGGGTGTCCTGGTTGGCGCCGATCAGCACGAGCTCTCCGCTCTTGGTCGGATAGACGTTGGACGGGGCGATGCCGGGCAGCACCGCGCCCGAGCGCTCGCGGATGTAGCCGGTCAGGTCGTACTCGGTGATCAGGTTCTCCATCACCGTCAGCACGCTCTCATAGATCGCCGCGTCGACCACCTGGCCCTTGCCGGTAGCGTGGCGGGCGTGCAGGGCCATCATCACGCCGAGCGCGGCGTTCAGACCCGACAGGCTGTCGCCGATCGATATGCCGGCCCGGGCCGGGTTGCGGTCGGGCTCGCCGGTGATGTGGCGCAGGCCGCCCATGGCCTCGCCGACCAGGGCGTAGCCGGCCCGCTTGGCGTAGGGGCCGGTCTGGCCGAAGCCCGAGACGCGGGCCATGACCAGGCCGGGATTGGTCCTGGCCAGGTCGTCGTAGCCCAGGCCCCACTTCTCCAGCGTGCCGGGACGGAAGTTCTCGACCACCACGTCGGCCGTGGCGATCAGGTCGCGGGCGATGGCGCGGCCCTCGTCGGTGCGCAGGTCGACGGTGACCGACTTCTTGTTGCGGCCGATCACCGGCCACCAGGGCGACAGGCCCTTGGGCTTGGAGCGCCCCCACTGGCGCATCGGATCGCCGGTCGCGGGGTCTTCCAGCTTGATGACCTCGGCGCCGAAGTCGCCCAGCACCTGGCCGCAGAACGGACCGGCGATCAGCTGCCCCATCTCGATGACGCGGACGCCCGCCAACGGTCCTTGGGTCATTTTGTTCCTCTCCCCGATCACGGAACCATCACGCGGCCGTGAACCTTCTTCCTGCCACACGGCGACGCGCGACGCCGACCTTCTTCCACCAGAACAACGCGCAGGGAAAGACAGCCATGACCCGCAAGATTCTCATCGTCGGCGCCGCCTTCGCCGCTCTCAGCCTCGCCGCCTGCGGCCAGAAGGACGAGACCAAGGGCGCGGCCACCCCGGCCGAGCAGGCCGCGACCCCGGACGCCAACCCGGCCGCCACCGTTCCGACCCCGGCCGACGAGGCCAAGGCGCCTGACTTCTCGGCCAAGGCCGCGGCCGGCGACACGTTCGAGATCGAGTCGGCCAAGATCGCGCTGAAGCGCTCGACCAACGCCGACGTGAAGAAGTTCGCCCAGGCGATGATCGACGCCCACACCGCCACCAGCCAGGGCCTGAAGGCCGCCATCGCCGCCTCGGGCGCGACCTTCACCCTGCCGGCCGCCCTGCCCGACGACCTGCAAGGCAAGCTGGACGACCTGAACAAGGCCGACGCCAAGGACTTCGACAAGGAGTACGCCGACGACCAGGTCGACGCCCATCAGGCCGCGCTGAACCTGTTCCAGCGCTACGCCCAGGACGGCGACAACGCCGCCATCAAGACCTTCGCCGCCGAGACCGCGCCGAAGATCCAGGAGCACCTGAACATGGCCGAGGGCCTGAAGAACGGCATGAAGTAGAACGGCATGAAGGGCTTTCTGAAGCCCTGACGTGGAAAACCCCCGGTCGAAAGGCCGGGGGTTTTTCTTTGTGGCTGCTAACTCCTCCCTCGCTTTAGCGGGGGAGGTGGCGCGCTGCGGATACGCAGCGTGACGGAGGGGGCGAGGGGCGGAGCGCCGTGTCCAGTCTCGCCCCCTCCACCGCTTCGCGGTCCCCCTCCCCCGCAAGCGGGGGAGGAGCAGGTCAATCCGCCGCTTTCACGACGTTGTCGTCGCCGTTGCGGTCGATGACGAAGTTGTACGGGTCGACGCCGGCGAAGCGCGGGGCGACCTTGGTGACGAAGGTCAGGGTCTGGGTCCCGCTGCGGATCGGGCGGCGCTCCATGGCCACGACGTCCTTCTGCTCGAAGCCCTTCTTGCCGGGCTCGGCGGTGAACAGGCCCACGTCCAGCACTTCGTTGAGGGCCGCGTCCGTCTCCTTGCCGCGGCCGTCGGCGTACATCTTCTTGGCCTCGATCACGAGCTTGACGTCGTACCGGCCGTCGGCCCGTTTCTTGACGGCCGCGCTCTTGGTCTTGAGGTCATAGAGCGTGATCTTCTCGAACAGGTCGGCGACCAGGGGCTGCTTGTCGGCCGGGACTTCGGCGCGGAGGATCCGCAGGAAGTCGAGCGTGGTCGGGTAGGGCGCGCCCTTGAAACCGTGGTCGGCGATCAGCTTGCGCAGCACCCGGTTGACCGTCTCCTCACCCACCTCGTGCTGCAACCGGTACATGACCAGCGAGCCCTTGCGGTAGTGGATGTAGCCCTGGTTCTCGACCCGGGCCAGCGGCTGCTCCTCGAGCACGTCGCCGCCGCGCGCGCGCAGGTAGCTGTTGAGCTCGAACTTCAGGAACTTGCGGATCTGGGCCTCGCCGTACATCCGCTTCATGACCATCAGGGCCGAGTACTGGGCGAAGGTCTCCGACAGCATGGTCGAGCCCTGCTGGTCGGCGCCCAGCACCTGATGGGCCCACCACTGGTGGCCGATCTCGTGCGCGCCGACATAGGTGACCATGTCGATCTTCTCGGGATCGCGGTAGTCGGCGATGAAGAACATGCTCTCCGACCACGGGATGGTGCCGGCGAAGGCCTGGGCGAAGTCGGCGTAGGCGGGGAACTCCTGGAAGCGCAGCTGCTTGAACTGATAGGGGCTGAACTCTTCCTGGTAATAATCGAGCGAGGCCTTCATCGACCCCCGCATACGGTCGATGTTCCAGGCGTGCTGCGGGTCGTAATAGACCGCCAGGTCGATGCCCTTGTACGTCTCGCGCGAGACCGCGTAGCGGGCCGACTGGATCGACAGGAACGGCAGGATCGGCGCGTCGGCCACGAAGCGCACAGTGCGGCGCTCCAGGTTCCCCGACTTCCACACCCGCTCCGAAGCTTTGCTGCCCGGCGCGATCGGCGTCTGGTCGGCGTCGGTGGTGACGGTGATGTCGGAGGTGACGAAGTCGGCGTCCTTGCGCAGGCCGTTGAACTGGCGGCTGGCCACGTCGCCCAGCTTGGCCATCCGCAGTTCGGGCGGCAGGCCGTACTTGCGGCGCTTGGCGCGGTCCTGCAGCAGGCCGTCGCGACCCATGCCCAGGATCGGCGCGATCTCCATGTTGTTGAGGAACGTGCCGTTGACGACCACGCGACGCTCGTTGTCGCCGTTCTTGAAGCCCTTCTGGCTGCGCTCGGTGATGAAGCTCATCCGGCGTGTCTCGCCCGGCGCCAGCGGGGTGTCGAAGGCGAAGATCCGGTAGTTGAAGCGCTCGAAGGTCTGCTTGGGACGCGCGCCCTCGATCGACAGGGCGCGCACGGCCAGATCGCGGTCGAAGCGGACGTGGATTTCCTTCAGCGGCGCGCCGGTCTTGTTCTGGATGACATAGGCGCCGCGGGTCACCGCCCGGGGCTCGCCCGGATAGAGATCGACGTCCAGCTTCATGCCGGTGATCTTGGGCTGGGGCGTGTTCTCGTAACGCAGCAGCGCCTTTTCCATGTCCGCCGTCCAGCGCTCGTCGTCGAGGTTGGTGCGGTATTCGTTCCAGACGTTGGTGTTGACGAAGATGAAGCCGCCCAGGCCCGCGAAGGCCAGGAAGACGACGCCGAACACCGCGCCGTTGGCGCCGCGCAGGCGACGGGGCAGGCGCTTGAGGCGCGGCAGCAGCCGGGTCTCGGTCCCGCGACGCCACAGGGCGTAGGACAGCACCGCCAGCAGCACGGCGAAGGCGCTCCAGTAGGCGCGGAACCACCAGGCCCCGATCCAGAAGGCGCCCAGGCGGTTCATGTCCGAGAACGGCATGCCCGGCGAGCCGCCGTAGTTGTAGAGATTGTGCTGGAAGCCGAGGTTCTGGAACGTCACCTGGGTGACGACATAGACCACCATCAGGCCCCAGCCGATGAACTTGTGCGGGCTCAGCACCTGCAGGAACACGGCCAGCACGGCCAGCAGGACCCAATCGACGGCCTGGGGCAGCACATACCACAGGAGGTACTTGTCGAGTTCCAGCCGGAAGTAGCCGTGGCCGATCTGGCTGACGACGCCGGCGACCACGCTGACCAGCAGGGTCGACAGCAGCACCAGGGCGATGGCGGCGATCTTGGGGGCTGTGAAGGCCCAGTCGCCGACCGGGGTGGAGTCTATGATCTCGTGGGTGCGGCGCTCGCGTTCGCGCCAGACCAGCTCGCCTGCGTAGTAGATGGCGATGATCATCGGGATCAGGCTGAACGAGCCCAGCAGCGGCGCCAGCAGGGCCCGGGTCACCGGATAGATCTGGCCGCCATAGCCGTCCGCGTCGGTGGCGACCCACAGCGAGCCGGCGGCGTTGAACAGGCCCAGCGCCAGCAGCACGAAGAAGGCCGGGCTCTTGAACACCTGGCCCATGTCCAGGCGGGTGCGGGCGACGAACTGGATCCAGGCCGTGGCGCGGTCGTGGCGCGGCTGGGCCAGGGGCTTGGGCGCCGGCGGCAGGATCTCGACCGGCGGCGGCAGGGCGGCCTTGGACTTCTCGCCCTTGCGGCCGGCCAGTTCGGCGGCCTGGAAGCGGAAGAGGCCGTAGGCGGCCGCCAGCAGCCCGCCGGCCAGCGCGATCACGAACACCCGGTTGAACAGCAGGGCTCCGGTCAGGGCGGGGGTGACGGTGTTGCGCTCGTTGGCGGTCCAGTACTTGGTCGCCAGGCTGAACGCGCCGGTGCCCATGGGCTCCCACATGGCCGCGGCCTGCTCGAACTCGGGCTTGTCCAGCGCGATGCCGGCCACCACCCACAGCACCAGGAAGCCGATGACGCCGACATAGGTCCACATCATCGAGCGGGTGACGGTGGCCAGGGCGAAGAACAGCGCCGAGGTCAGCAGCAGCGTCGGCAGGGCCAGCACGAAGTAGGCGTAGACATAGGCGTTCAGCAGGTTCGGACCCAGCTTCTCCGGGTCGATCCACGGCATGAACGAGCCGATCAGCATGGCGATCGGCACGGCCAGGAACGAGATCGCGGCGGCCAGGAAGGCGCCGGCGAAGCGGCCGTACAGATAGTCGAACTTGCGGATGCGGGTGGTGCGCAGGATCGGGCCGTAGCCCGTCTCGTCGTCGCGCACGATGACGTTGGCCACGAAGGCCGTCGTCACGAACATGTAGAAGATCGACAGGATCAGGTGGGTCTGGGCGATGGCGAACGGGGCGTTCTTGTGGATCGTACCGCCGCCGCCGATCGAGATCTGCTCGATGGTCACCGACCCGAAGGTCAGCAGGAAGAACAGGACGGCGACCACCCAGAACACCGGGGAACGCAGCTGGTAGCGGAGCTCGAAGCTCGCGATCTTGCCGAACATGGCGCCTGCCCCCTTACGCCGCGCAGCGGGTAGTGGCGAGGGTCGAGAAATAGACGTCCTCGAGACCGCCGGTGACGGGCGCGAAGCCCGCGCCGGGATCGGTGTCGGCCAGGACGTGGATGATGGTGCGGCCGCCGAGCAGTCGGGTCGAGATCACCTGGTGGGCCGCCTTGGCGTCGTCCAGTTCGGCCTTGTCGATGGTCTTCTTCCAGATGCGGCCTTCGAGCTGGGCGATCAGGTCGGCCGGGGCGCCTTCACGCACGATGCGGCCGTCGCAGATGATGGCCATGGCTGGGCAGAGGTCGGAGACGTCTTCGACGATGTGGGTCGACAGGATCACCACCACGTTCTCGCCGATCTCGGCCAGGAGGTTGAGGAAGCGGTTGCGTTCCTCTGGGTCGAGGCCGGCGGTGGGCTCGTCGACGATGATCAGGCGCGGATCGCCGATCAGGGCCTGGGCGATGCCGAAGCGCTGGCGCATGCCGCCCGAGAAGCCGGCGATGGCCTTGCCCCGAACGTTCCAGAGGTTGACCTGGGCCAGCAGGCTTTCGACGGTGTCCTTGCGCTCCTTGCGGCCGGAAATGCCCTTCAGCACGGCCATGTGGTCGAGCATGTCGTAGGCGCTGACCCGCGGATAGACGCCGAAGTCCTGCGGCAGGTAGCCCAGCACGCGGCGCAGGGCCTCCGGATCCTTCAGGACGTCGATGTCGCCGAAGCGGATGTGGCCCGAGGTGGGGGCCTGGAGGGTGGCGATGGTCCGCATCAGGGTGGACTTGCCGGCGCCGTTGGGGCCGAGCAGGCCGTACATCCCCCGCGGTATGGTCAGGCTGACCTCGTCCAGGGCGCGCACGCCGTTGCCATAAACGTGCGTCAGGTTTTCGATGATCAGCATCGGTACTCGCGGCCCCCGGTCTTGTTAACGCCAACAGTCCCCAATCCGACATGACAAGACGGCGAGAGGCTGGGCAAGTGAAAGAACGTTTAGGCGACCCGGTTCCCGACCAATGACGCGCTTTTCCAGCGGGGTTCCGGTCGCGCGGTTTTGGGTCTAAGCAGGCGGCCATGACGACCTACGCCTTTCCCCCGCCCGTCCAGCCTTCGGTTCCGGTGGAAGGATCCGAGGCGGTCTTTCCGGTTCGCCGCATCCTGTGCGTAGGCCGCAACTACGCCGCCCACCGCGCCGAGATGGGCGGCGACGAGCGCGACCCGCCGTTCTTCTTCGCCAAGCCGGCCGACGCGATCGCGCCGCTGATGAACGACGTGCCCTATCCGCCGCGCACGGCCGACCTGCACCACGAGATCGAGCTGGTCGTGGCGCTGAAGTCGGGCGGGGCGAACATCGCCGTCGACGACGCCCTGGACCACGTTTTCGGCTACGCCGTGGGCGTTGATCTGACCCGCCGCGACCTGCAAGGCGCGGCCAAGGCCAAGGGCCACCCCTGGGAAGCGGGCAAGGCCTTCGACTTCTCTGCTCCCATCTCGGCCATCCGTCCGGCGGCCGACGCGACGTTCGACGGCGCCATCTGGCTGACCGTCAACGGCGTGCAGCGCCAGACGGGCCTCGTCTCCGACATGATCTGGAACATCCCCGAGATCATCGCCGAGGCCAGCAAGCTGTGGACCCTGGCGGCCGGCGACCTGATCTTCACCGGCACGCCCGAAGGCGTCGCCGCGGTGGTCAAGGGCGACGAGATCGCCGGCGAGGTCGACGGCGTCGGCGCCCTGGCCTTCACCCTGGTCTAGAGGGAGCGCGCCGCCGTGACCCTGACGCTGTTCGGCTACTGGCGGGCGGCCGCGCCCTATCGCGTCCGCATAGGCCTCGCCCTCAAGGGCCTGGCCTATGACCAGGCGCCGGTGAACCTGCTCAAGGGCGAGCAGCGCCAGGCGGCGTATCGCGACCTGAACCCGCAGGGCCTCACGCCGGCGCTCGCCATCGGCGACGGCGTGGTCCTGACCCAGAGCCTGGCCATCCTGGAATGGCTGGACGAGACCCATCCCGAACCGGCCCTGCTGCCGGCCGACCCGCTGGGCCGCGCCCGGGTGCGGGCCATGGCCCAGGTCGTCGCCTGCGACATCCATCCGCTGAACAATGTACGGGTCACCGGCGAGCTGGCCGCTCGAGGCCAGGACGAGGCCGCCCGAAAGGCCTGGATGGCCCGCTGGCTGGCCGAGGGCTTCACCGCCCTGGAAGCCGCCGTCGTCGCCCACGGCGGGACCTATGCCTATGGCGACGCGCCGACCCTGGCCGATGTCTGCATCGTGCCGCAGGTCTATGGCGCGCGCCGGTTCGACATCGACCTTTCACCCTATCCGACCCTGGTGGCGGCCGCCGACCGCGCCGCCGACCATCCCGCCTTCGCCGCTGCTCACCCCAGCCTCCAGCCGGACGCCGCCGATGCTTGAAGATCTGAAAACCAACAACGCCAACTGGTCCAAGCGCAAGACCGAGGTCGACGCCGAGTTCTTCAAGCGCCTCGAGAACCAGCAGAGCCCCGAGTACCTGTGGATCGGTTGCAGCGACAGCCGCGTGCCCGCCAACGAGATTGTCGGCCTGGATCCGGGCGAGCTGTTCGTGCACCGCAATGTCGCCAACCTGGCTCCGCCGCAGGACGCCAACTACCTGTCCGTGCTGCAGTTCGCGGTCGACGTGCTGAAGGTCAAGCACGTCATGGTCGTGGGCCATTACGGCTGCGGCGGCGTGGCGGCGGCCATCGACGGCAAGCGCCGGGGCCTGGTCGATCACTGGCTGCACCCGATCCGCGAGGTCCACGCCGAGCACCGCTGCGAGCTGGACGCCATCCCGGAAGAGCGCGACCGCCTTAACCGCCTGTGTGAGCTGAACGTCATCCGCCAGGTGCGCAACGTCGCCTCCGACGTCTTCGTCCAGGACGCCTGGGCCCGCGGCCAGAGCCTGGCCGTGCACGGTTGGGTCTATTCGCTGGCCAACGGCCTGGTCACCGACCTCAATGTCGGCATCGAGAGCATCGAGGATTATCACCGCGTGCTGGCCGGCCCGACGGCAGGCGACGGCATCTAGGAGGCAGGAAAAGAGGGCCGCGCCGGATCGTCGCAGTTGGCGGATCGGCGTTCGGTGCTTACTTGTTCGTCACCATCCCCTGCCACGGTGGTTGCATGGACGCCTTTCTCCAGAGCCTGCACAGCCTCGTCGTCGAGCACCGTCTGCTGGTGTGCGCGATCCTGGCGGTCGTCACCCTGCTCGAAGCCTTGATGCTGGTCGGGGTGCTGATCCCGATCATGGCGGTGATGCTGACGGCCGGCGCGCTGATCGCCACCGGCTCGCTGCATCCGGTCGAGGTGATCGTCTGGTGCAGCGTCGGGGCGGCCCTGGGCGATGCGATCTCCTACCTGATGGGCCGCCACATGGGCGCCTGGGCCGTGCGCCATCCGGTGCTGGCCAAGCACCGCCGCACCGTTGCCCGCGCCCGCCTCTACACCCGCCGCTACGGCGTGCTGGCCCTGGCCGTGGCCCGGTATCTCGGCCCGCTGCGGCCGTTCGTGCCGATGGCCGCGGGCATGACCCGCATGCGCGACTGGACCTTCCACGCCGCCAACACCGTCACCGCGCCGGTGTGGGTGATCACCGTCCTGGCCCCCGGCTATCTGGCCGCGCGCCACCTGGGCTACTGGAAGCCCGATCCGGTGTGGCTGACCGCCGTGGTCGTCGGCGGCCTGCTGCTGGTCGCCACGGTGATGATTCTGCGCCGCAAGCCGGCCGCGTCGAAGGTTTGAGGCTGGAGGCGTTCGGAGGCCACGCGTGGCCCTCGCCCTTCGACAGGCTCAGGGTGAGGACCATTTACAGGCCTGAGTTTACGGGCCCGAGCGCTGGAAAACCTCATCCTGAGCTTGTCGAAGGACGAGGTTTTCGTCCCAAACGCCAGATATCGATCCGCCCTAGCCCGGCGCCCTGATGCGCACCCGGGCGCTGGCCGCCCGGCCTTGGTCGTCGACCACGCGCAGCCGATAGAAGCCCGCCGCCGCCGGCCGCCAGACCGGCTTGCCGCCCACCGGATCGTCGGCCAGGGGCTTGCCGTCCACGTACCACGACAGGTTCTCGCCGCCGGCCGCCAGGACCAGGCCGCGCGAGTTCCTGCCCAGTCCCTCGACCTGCACCGTCGCGCCGTCGGGCGGGAAGATCAGGCGCGGACCCTCGTCGGCGACGGTCCGCAGTTGCTGCAAGGCGCCGGGGGCAGACTTCGGCGCGATCGGGCGCGGAGCCGTGGGCGGCGCGCCCACGAGATCGGCGACGTCGAACAGGGTGGGCAGGGCCGCGTCGCGCCCCGTCAGCCCGCCGCGCGCGCCGCCGTCGGCCCGGCCGGTCCAGACGACGATGGCGTGGCCGCCGACGATCCCGGCCGCCACCGCGTCGCGAAAGCCGTAGGAGGTGCCGGTCTTGAAGGCCATGGCCGGTCCGCCCCGGGTCAGGGCCGAAGGGGCGCGGCCGCGCGGGCCCGGCGCCTCGCGCAGGATGTCGAGCACCTGGTTGACCGCTTCGGGCCGGGCGATACGGGTTCCAGCCTGGTGTTCGCGGGTCTTGGCCTCGTCGACCGTATAGGCCAGCGGCTTGACCACCCCGCCGTCGCCCAGTCCGGCATAGAGGGTGACGAGATCGCGCAGCGTGATCCCCGCGCCGCCCAGAGCCAGGGCCAGGCCGGCGGCCTTCACCTCGGCCTTGGGACGCAGCAGCTTGACGCCGCCGGCTTCGAGTCGGGCGGCGAAGGCCTCGGGACCGATCTTCTCCAGGGTGGCGACGGCCGGCACGTTCAGCGAATAGGCCAGGGCCTCGCGGGCGGTGACCTTGCCGTGGAACACGCGGTCGAAGTTTTCCGGCTGATAGTCGGCGAAGCGGGTCTGCGCGTCGTCGATCTGGGTGTCGGGCGCCAGCATGCCGTCGTCGAAGGCGAAGGCGTAGACGAAGGGCTTCAGGGCCGAGCCGGGCGATCGCACGGCGCTGGTCATGTCGACCCAGCCGCCGGGACGGTCGCGGCCGGCCGAGCCGACCAGGGCCCGCACGGCCCGGTCCTTGATGCGGACGACGATGATGGCGGCGGTGGCTTCGGGGCCCTGGCTGGCGGCGACGCTCGCGGCCAGGGGCTCCAGCCGCGCCTGCAGGTCGGGGTCGATGGTGGTCAGCACGCTGGGCTGGCTGGCGGGCGCGGCGGCGGCCTGCTGGCCGGCCAGGTGCCAGGCCATGGCCGGGAAGGCGCTGCGGCGCGGGATCGGTTCGCCCTCGGCCTCGACGGCGGCCACGGTGGTCAGCACGCCGGCGCGGACCATCTTGTCCAGCACCGCGCGGCGGGCCTCGCGGGCGGCTTCGGGCCGGCGGTCGGGCCGGCGGGCCTCGGGCGCCTGGGGCAGGGCGATCAGCAGGGCCTGTTCGCCGTCGGTCAGGCTGGACGGCTCGTGGCCGAAGTAGGAGAGGCTGGCGCCGCGCACCCCTTCCAGATTGCCGCCGTAGGGGGCCAGGGTCAGGTAGAGGGCGAGGATCTCGTCCTTGCTCAGCCGGCTTTCCAGCTGGGCGGCGCGGACCATCTCGATCAGCTTGCTGCCCAGGTTGCGTGGCCTAGGCTCCAGCAGGCGGGCTGTCTGCATCGACAGGGTCGAGGCGCCGCTGCTGACCCGGCCATGCACGATCGCCGAGCCGGCGGCGCGGACCACGGCGATGGGGTCGACCCCCAGGTGCCAGCGGAAGCGGGCGTCCTCCACCGCCACCAGACGCTTGAGGAAGGTCGGGTCGGTGCGTTGCAGGTCGGCCCGCACCCGCCAGCGACCGTTCTCGACGGGCAGGGCGCGCAGCCACGCCCCGCGCTCGCCCAGCACCACCGGCGAGGAGCGCTTCGCGCGGCTCATGTCCGGCGGGAAGGCGGCGCTTAGGGCGAACACCCCGACCTGGGCGGCGAGGAAGCCTGCGAGCAGGCGGGTGAGGAGCGGGATTTTCCCCTCCCCCTGGATGGGGGAGGGGTCAGGGGTGGGGGTGGTTTCGGCGTTGGCGGTGGTCACGGCGCTTCACCTTCAAGCGCCGTGGTCACCCCCATCCCCGACCCTTCCCCCATCAAGGGGGAAGGGAGCAGTTCCAACATCATTGGCCGGTGATCGTCGTGCGGCCGGCGTCGGACCGGGCGGCGATGCTCGGGCGGTACATGTCCTTGGCCACCGCGCCGGGCAGGAAGAACTCGCCCGGCGTCACGGCCCGCGCGATGTAGGCCATGGCGAAGGGCTTGTTGCCCTCCAGGTCGAGCGCGGCGATGTAGCGGTCGTCGCGGCTTTCCTGGGCGTCAGGCGTCGACAGCTCCCCTAAGAACCGGAACGGTCCGTTCTGGGCGTCGTCGGCGCCAAGCGGGGCCTCGATCTCGAAGCCGGCCGGCAGGGCGTCGTCGACCACCAGGGCGGTCGAGCGGGCCTGCATCGACCGGCCCTGGATCAGCACGATCACCCGTTCACCCTGGCGGATGGCCGAGGGATCGACCGCCCCGCCGCTCATCGTGAACAGGCGCTTGCTCACCGACAGGCCGTTGCTCTCGGCGACAGGGGCGACGATCGGCGTGCCGCGCACGCTGACCGTCCGCCACAGGGCGCCCTTGCCCTTGTTGGTGAAGCGGGCGTCGGCCAGCTTGCCCACGGCCCAGCGCGGCGCGCCGCCGGCGGCCGGCAGGGCGACGACGTTCTGGGCCTCGATGTTGATGGGGCCGGCGGCCTTCATCAGCTGGTGGGCGGCGTAGAGCAGCTGGGCCTGTTCCTGGGTGTTCAGGGCGTCGGGATCCTTGACCACGTTCTCCAGGCGGCCTTGCAGCCTGGCGGCGACGTCGGTCTGGCCGGCCTGCACCGCCAGGGCCGTGACGGCGGCCACGTCGCGCAGCGGGCTCTGGTACCAGTCGTACTCGTCGCGCCAGTTCAGCGAGTTCACCGCCTGGCGCATGGCCGAGCGGGCCCGGGCGTGGTCGCCCATCAGCGCCAGGCCGGCGGCCACCTGGGCCTTGGCGATCGGCTGGTCCTCGTCCTTCATCTGCACGTCGTGCCACCAGCGCAGGCGGGCCAGATCCCCGCGCCCGGCCTTGGCCAGGACGTAGAGGGCGTAGGCGCTGGCCCGGCGACGCATGCGCTGGGTGGCCTTGCGGCTTTCGTCCTCGTTGCGGCCCCACCAGGACGGATACTCCATCCGGTAGGCGACCGAGGCCCAGCCGTCGGGACGGCTGACCTGGCGCATGGCGTTCAGCGCCTTGTCCAGCGCCTCGTCGGGCACGGCCACGCCTTGCGCCTTGGCTTCCAGCAGGAAGTCGGTGGCGTAGGCGCCCAGCCACGGGTCGGCCTCGCCGTCGCCCACCCGCCACAGGCCGAAGGCGCCGTCGAGGGTCTGGCGATCGAGCAGGCGGCCCACCGCCCCGGCCAGGGCGGCAGGGGTGCGCTTGAGCTTGGGATCGGTCGAGACGTTCTGGGCGTAGAGCAGCGGATAGGCCGCCGACACCACCTGCTCGGTGCAGCCGTACGGATAGCGCTGCAAGGCCACCGCGATCGCCGACGGGTCGAAGCCCTTGAACGGCGAGTAGCTGACCTGCAGCGTCACGTCGCCGGCCGCCAGGCCCGACAGCAGCTGGTAGTTGGGGGTGTAGGTCGCGCCGGGCGCCTGAAGTTCGGTGGTGGTGCGCACCACGTCGCCCCAGCCCAGGCGGGTCTGGATCGGATAGTCCTTGGTCGTCGAGAAGTCGGGACCGGTGACCTTGAAGCCGATCTTGCCAACGCCGGTGACGTCGGGCGCCAGGAAGGGGATCTTCTCGGCGACGCGCTGGCCCAGGATCAGGGTGATCACCTTCCTGAAGGCGACCTTCAATCCGCCGGAGGCGTTGGCCTCGGCGGTGTAGGCGCCGGGCTTGCCCTCGACATTGTGCAGTTCCAGCGTCGCGGTCGGCTTGTCGCCGGGCGACAGGAAGCGCGGCAGGTTCAGGTCGGCCACCACCGGCTGGCGCACGGTCATGGCCTTGGAGCCGGAGCCCACGGCGTTGTCGGTCCAGGCCACGGCCATGATCCGCAGCTCGCCGTTGAAGTCGGCGGGCGGCAGCTTGATCGTCGCCTTGCCGTCCAGGCCGGTCTCGACCACGCCCGACCACAGCGCCACGGTCTTGATCGGCGTGACCGTCAGGCCCTCGCCGCCCAGCTCGTCGCCGCCGAAGTTGACGTTGGCCGGCGCGCCCATGTTCGGGTCGAGCAGGCGGCCGTAGTCGTCGCGGTAGTCGAGCGTCAGGGCGCGCTTGCCGAAGTACCACTTCACCGGATCGGGGCTTTCCTGGCGGGTCAGGCGCAGCACGCCCTCGTCCACCGCCGCCACCGTGACGCGGGCCTTCTGGCCGAACGACAGGCCCTGCACCTTCAGCGGAATCTCGACCGGCGCCTTGGAGTCGAGCTTCGGCGGCGTGCCGATGTCGACCGTCAGCTTGCGGCCTTTGGGCTCCAGAGGCACGTAGACTAGGCCCAGGGCCCGCTTGGGCTTGGGCGAGGCCACCGGGTCGCGCGGCTGGATGACGGTGACCATCACATAGGCCCCGCCGCCCCAGGCGGCGCTGGTCTTCAGCTTCACGGTGGCGCCGTTCTCGCCGACCGACAGGGTCTTGAAGTCGATCAGGCGGTCGGTGGCCACGGCCACCTGGGCCTGGCCGGCATAGGGGGCCTTCAGCGTGATCTCGACGGTGTCGCCCTGGGCGTAGGCGCGGGTTCCGGCCGAGACGCGGACGAAGTCGGGGGCCTCGGCGTCCTTGGCCGGGGAACCCCAGCCCGACGAGAACCGCGCGACGGTCTTGGTTCCTTCCGGTCCCTCGATCACCAGGCGGTAGTCGCCCCAGCCCAGGCGGCGGTTGATCCGCGCGCTGGCCCCGGCCGACATGTTCAGCGCGCCCTTGGCCACGACGGCGTCGCGGCTGGTGCGCCGCCATTGCCAGCGGCCGTCCTGCTGGAACCAGTCGTAGTTCCAGTTCTCGCTGATCAGGGTGTAGCTGGCGGTGGTCGAGATCTTCTTGCCGGCGGCGTCGACGGCGATGACCTCCAGGCTCACCGGCGGGTCGTCGCGGCCCGAGCCGTCGCCCTGCTCGACCTTGACGCCGTAATAGATCGGCTTGCCGCGAACCTTGAGCTCCAGGCCCTCGCGCACGGGGCGGCCGCCGGGCTCGAACACCGAGGCGGTGACCGCCGCCACCAGGGGCTGGCCGGTGTCGCCGACGTCGCTGGTGCCCAGATTGAGGACCGCGCGGCCCTCGCCGTCGGTGACGGTCGTGCCCAGCTCGATCAGCTTCTCGTCGAAGGGCTCCTTGGCGTCGCCCCACTCGAAGCCCTTGTATTGCGGGAAGGGGTCGGTGTCGCGGCGCAGGCGGGCCTCGCCCTGCGTCTGCAGGCCCGAGCCCGGCGCGCCGTAGAGGAAGCGGGCGTTGACCGCGATCTGGCGGGTCTCGCCGATGCGGATCGGCGTGCTCTCCTGGCCGGTGGCGGTGACCGCCAGGCGCTGGGGCGCGAAGTCCTCGACGCTGAAGCTCAGCGAACCGGATGAGGCTTCGATGCCCTCGATGTGCAGTTCGGCGGTCCAGCGGCCGCGCGGGGCGCTGCGGGGCAGGGCGATGTCGATCGGCACGGCGCCGGCGTTGGCCTGGCCGAACCACCAGCGCTTGAACTCCACGCCCGAGGGGCGCTTGACCAGAATGTAGCCCTTGCGGTCGTTGACCGCCTTGGCCATGCGGTCGCGGATCATCGCCGTCAGGTGCACGATCTCGCCGGGGCGATAGATGCCGCGGTCGGCATAGAGCCAGCCGTCGATGTCGCTGCCGACGGCGCGGCCGCCCTCGCTTTCGGTGCGGCCGCCGACGCCCTGCTTGGACAGGTCCACCGGCGAGCGGTCGAGGTCGAGCACCGAGAGGTCGCCTTCGGGGCCATAGGCCATGACCATCTTGGCGCGCTCGCCGCCCTCGCCCTTCAGCAGCGGGCGGGGGAAGCGCACGCGGCCGTCGGCGTCGCTCTTGACCTCGGCCAGGGGCTCGCCGTCGCGGGCGACCAGGGCCACGCGCACGCCGGCGACGGTCTTGGCGGTCTTCAGCGAGCGGACCACGACGTCCAGCGCTTCGGAACCGTCATAGGCGATCAGCGCCATGTCGGTGAACACGATCCAGCGGCGGGCCTGGGCCGGCGGGGTGTCGCCCTCGCCGTCGGGATCGCGGCCGCCCGAGGCGTCGCGCGCCTTGATCAGATAGGCGCCGGGCTTCATCTCCTTGAGCACCGCGCCCAGCGGGAAGACCGTGGTGGCCTTGGCGCCGGCCGCGCCGTCGACGGAAACCTCGCCCTTCCAGATGCGGCGGCCTTCGTCGCCGGCGCTGTCTTCGCCATAGTCGCCGGCCCAGTCGCCCTCGCCGGTGGGATCAGGCGCGCTGATCGACTTGCGCACCAGGTTGCGGTCGGACACCCGCCAGACTTCGACGGCCAGCTTCTGGACGTTCATGGTCTCGATGGCGACGCCGTCGGATTCCTCGCGCGGCAGGATCACACCGTCGCCGGCGAAGCCGACGTAGGGGGGCTTCTCGCCGAAGGTGAAGTCGACGTCGGCATTGGCGCCGAGGGTCTCGCCGCCCTTGGCGGGCAGCCCCTTCAGCAGGGTGATGCGGCGGTCGGTGAAGCCGACGCCGCCGATGCACAGCTCGTCGCCCTTGACCCGCACGGCCGGGGTGCGGCCGAGGTCGGGCGAGACCATGACGAAGTCGGCATAGGCCTTGGACGGGTCCAGGTCGCGGCTCATCTGGATGCAGGCCATGGCCTCGCCGCCGGAGCTGTCGATGCGGGTGCGCCAGACGGCGAAACCTTCAGGCTTGGGAACGCCGCGTCGGCGGGCATTGGCGTCGCGAGGCTTGCCGAACAGCGACCAGGCCTCGCCCTTGACGGCGGCGGTTCCGGAGGCGGCCTTGCCCCCGCCGCCGAACCAGCCGAGGTCGGCGGTCTTGGCGGCCACGAAGCCGCCGCCGAAGCCGACGACCAGCGCGCCCGCCGCGATGGCGACGGCGGGGGTCTTCAGCTGCGACTTGATCCGGGTCCAGACGGAGGTTTTGGCCGCGCCGTCGCCTTGCGGCGTCTCGTCCGTCGACATCCGTCGTCTCTCCCAAACCCGAAGTGATTTGGGGGACTTGAACCTAAGCGCGAGCGGGGGTCAACGGCGTCGCGATAATGGTTGCCAGGGTTTCGCGCCAAGCAACCGGTTACCGCTTCCGGTCAAGCTTCGAAGGCGACCTGAGCGGTGGTCAGGTCGTAGGTCGCCGGCACGATCTTCAGGCGGCCCTGGGCGATGCGCTCGGCCAGGACGCCGTCGGCGACCTTGAGGCGGGCTGCGATGTTGCGGGCGTTGCGGCGGGCGGCCGCGTCGTGCAGGTCGGCGGGCTTTTCGCCCTGGGCGTCGAACACCGCCGGCAGGATCGGCGCCAGCACGGCCTCGAACACGCCGGTGGGGCGGCTCTTGCGGGTGGCCGCGTCGACGGCGGCCCCGACCACGCCGCACTTGGTGTGGCCCAGCACCACGACCAGCGAGGCGCCCAGCGTATCGACGGCGTAGACGATGGCGCCCAGCGCCTCGGGGCCGACGGTCGGGCCGGCCGCGCGCAGCACGAAGAGGTCGCCCAGATTGCAGTTGAACAGCAGTTCCGGGGCCACGCGGCTGTCGCTGCAGGCGACGACCACGGCGAACGGCCGCTCGGCCGCGGCCATCTCGCCGATGCGGGCCGCGGCCGGCAGGACGAGGCTGGCGCCGCCGCGGGCGAAGATGGCGTTGCCCTGCTTGAGCCGGCCCAGCGCCTCGTCGGGGCTGATGCTGGGGACGGGCTTGGCGGGTTGCACCTGCACGCCCGAGACGGCGGTCGGGTCCTCGGGCTCCGCGCCGTCCAGCGGCTTGACCGTCTTCAGCGCCTTGTCGAGGGCGGCCTTGTCAGTGGGCTGGGTCGCCAGGGCCTTGGCGGTGCGGCGGGCCTTGGGCTTCCAGACCGGCGGGGTCCGGGTCTCCTGGTAGCCTTCGGCATGGGCCAGGACTGGGGCCAGGACGGGGGCTGCGAGGCCGGCGGCCAGGCCGCCCAGCAGGATGCGTCGAGAAACCATGGTCGCCCCCGGAAACGATAAGAACGGCGCGACCCTAGGGGCTGGGGGTTAACCGGAGGCCAAGCCGGGTTCAGAGCGGCAATTCGACGCGCTTGACCACGGTGCGCATGGCGATCGACGAACTGACCCGCACCACGCCGGGGATCCGAGTCAGTTCCTGGCTGTGGACGCGCTCCAGGTCGTCGACATCGGCCACGACCAGCCGCAGCAGGTAGTCCGAGCCGCCGGTCATCAGGTAGCACTCGGCCACCTCGCGCACATTGGCCACGGCCTTCTCGAAGGCGGTCAGGGCGCCTTCGGCCTGGGACGACAGGGTGACGGTGACGAAGACGCTGAGCGGCAGGCCCACGGCCCGCTCGTCGATCACTGCGGCGTAGCGGCCGATGACCCCGGCGTCCTCCAGCGCCCGCACCCGGCGCAGGCAGGCCGACTCCGACAGGTTGGCCGCCTTGGCCATGTCCACGTAGCTGGCTCGGCCCTCGCGCTGGAGCAGGCGGAGGATCTTTCGGTCGAACACATCAAGCGTGACCGGGGATTTCTTCACCAAATGGCTCCGTTTACGCAGGATTCCTGCATACCACGTTCTCTGAAGGACGAAAGAACCAAGAAACATGCGAACGTAGAGGCGTACACCAGCGTTAAAGCTAAAAAGCGAGGAAACATCATGCGCGTTGGCGTCCCCTCCGAGATCAAACCGGGCGAACACCGGGTCGGTCTGACCCCCACCGCCGTCCGCGAATATGTCGCCCACGGCCACCAGGTGCTGGTGCAGCAGGGCGCAGGGCTAGGCGCCGGCTATGCCGACGAGGCCTACGTCAAGGCCGGCGCGAGCATCGCCCCCGACGCCGACGCGGTGTTCTCGGGCGCCGAGATGATCGTCAAGGTCAAGGAACCGCAGAAGGTCGAGTGGGAACGCCTGACGCAGCGCCACATCCTCTTCACCTACCTGCACCTGGCGCCCGATCCGGCCCAGACCGAGGGTCTGCTGAAGAGCGGCTGCGCGGCCATCGCCTACGAGACCGTCACGGACGCCAAGGGCGGCCTGCCGCTGCTGGCCCCGATGTCGGAAGTGGCCGGCCGGATCGCCGTGTTCTCGGCGGCCGAGACCCTGCTCAAGCACAACGGCGGCATGGGCCTCCTGCTCTGCGGCGTGCCCGGCGTGCCGCCGGCCCGCGTGGCGGTGCTGGGCGGCGGCGTGGTCGGCTCCAACGCCGCCCGCATGGCCGCCGGCCTGGGCGCCGAGGTCGTGGTGCTGGAACGCTCGATCCCGCGCATGCGCGAACTGGACGACCTTTATCAAGGCCGCATCCTCACCCGCTACTCGACCCTGGACGCGGTGGAAGAAGAGATCCTCAAGGCCGACGTCGTCATCGGCGCGGTGCTGACGGCCGGCGCCGCTGCGCCGAAACTGGTGCGCCGCGAGCACCTGTCGCGCATGAAGCCGGGCTCGGTGCTGGTCGACGTGTCGATCGACCAGGGCGGCTGTTTCGAGACCAGCCACCCGACTACCCATGCCGAGCCGACTTATACGGTCGACGGCGTCGTCCACTACTGCGTGGCCAACATGCCCGGCGCCGCGCCGCGCACCTCGTCGGACGCCCTGGGCAACGCCACCCTGCCGTTCGGCCTGGCCCTGGCCGACAAGGGTCTCGACGCCCTGGAGGACAACGTCCACCTGGCGCGCGGCCTCAACGTGCTGGGCGGCAAGCTGACCCACCCGGCCGTGGCCCAGGCTCTGGTCAAGGACTTCGTCGACCCGTTCGGCGTCTGGGGCGGCTCGAAGCTTTAAGTGAGTGATCCTCGCCCTTCGACAGGCTCAGGGTGAGGATCAATTCAAAGGCCGTTGAGTGGAAACCTCACCCTGAGCTCGTCGAAGGGCGAGGTTTCCCCGGGCCCTTACAGCCCCGCCATTTCCTCGATCACCTTCAACGCCGCTTCGCGCGGGTCGTTGGCGGCGGTGATCGGGCGGCCGCAGACGAGGTGGCTGGCGCCGGCCTTCAGGGCGTCGGCCGGGGTCGCGGCGCGGGCCTGATCGTTCTTGGCGGCCCAGAACGGGCGCACGCCCGGCGTCACCACCAGGAAGTCCGGACCGCCGATCTCGCGGGCCAGGGCGGCTTCGTGCGGCGAGGAGACGATGCCGTCGACCCCGCACTCGATGGCCTGGCGGATGCGGCGCTCGACCAGGGCGCGGGCGCTGAAGGCGTAGCCCATCTCGATCAGGTCGGCGTCGGTCAGGCTGGTCAGCACGGTGACGGCCAGGATCTTCAGGTCCGAGCCCGCCTTGGCCTTCACCGCCGCCTGCATCACCTGCGGCTCGGCGTGGACGGTCAGCAGGTCGCAGCCGGCCCCGGCCAGCACCCGGGCCGAGCGCTCCACCGTCGCGCCGATGTCGTGCAGCTTCCAATCGAGGAACACCTGCTTGCCGGCCTTCTTGAGGTCGCCGGCGAAGGCCATGCCATCGGTGGCCAGCAGTTCCAGGCCGATCTTGTAGAACGAGGCGGCGTCGTCGATGCGCTCGACCATTTTCCGGGCGTCGGCGACCGTGGGCAGGTCCAGCGGGATGATCAGGCGCGGATCGGCGGACATGGGCAAGCTCCGGTGTTGGCGCGCGAGGCCGCATCGCTCTAGAGAGAGCGACGTTTCCCGCACAGTCATGAAGGTTGAGGACGTCGAATGAGCCAGGCCGAACTCGCCGTCAACTTCTTCGTCGCGCTGTTCGCCCTGATCGACCCGATCGGCAACGTGCCGCTGTTCGCCGCCGCCACCATCGGCGCGGCCTCGGCCGGCCGGCGGATGGTGGCCGTCTATATCGGCCTCTTCGTGCTGGCCTTCCTGGTGTTCTTCTACTTCACCGGGGTTTCCCTGCTGGAGTTCTTCGGCATCTCGATGCCGGCCTTCCGCATCGCCGGCGGCATCATCCTGTTCATCCTGGGCCTGGACATGGTGCGCGACGACTTCACCACCATGTTCGCCGACGCCGCCGAGGGCGAGACCGAGCCGCTGTCGGCGCGGGTCTACGCCAAGAAGCGCTTCGAGCGGCTGATCGTGCCGTTCGCCATGCCGCTGCTGATCGGTCCGGGCGCGATCTCTACCGTGATCATCTACGCCAGCGAGGCCAAGCACCTGGGCCTGGCCGGCATGGCCCTGGGCGTGGGCGTCATCGCGGCGGTTTCGGTGGTGCTGGTCGCCACCTTCTGGGCCGCGCCGGTGATCAGCAAGGTGCTGGGCCGCATCGGCATGAGCATCGTCGTGCGGGTGCTGGGCCTAATCCTCTGCGCCCTGGCCGTGCAGTTCGTGCTGATCGGGGTGGGCGATGCGACGCGCGGCCTGATCCGGGCGGACGCGAAGGCGCCGTACGCGGCGGAGAAGTAGGAATGATAGTTCCTCCCCCGTGAAACGGGGGAGGGGGACCGCCCCCCGAGTCGCGCGAAGCGCGCGCCCGAGGACAGGCTCCGCGGTGGAGGGGGCGAGGCTGGGCTCTGTGCCGGCCGTCGCCCCCTCCGTCACGCTGCGTATCCGCAGCGCGCCACCTCCCCCGCTAAAGCGAGGGAGGAGCTTAAGAGCTCAGACCTTCCGGAATTTCCCGCCCTGGCTGGCGATCAGGGCCAGGGCCCATTCGTCGGGGATGAGCTTGGCCAGCACGGCGATGGCCTTGTTGGGCGCGCCGGTGACGCAGACCGGGCGGTTGGCCTCGGCCGCCTCGTAGCCGGCGGCGGCGACCTCGTCGGCGCCCATCCACATCCAGGCCGGCAGGCTCTGGCTGACCTGGGCCCGGGTGCCGTTGACGTCGTGGAATTCCGACAGGGTGAAGCCCGGGCACAGGGCGCTGGCGTGCACGCCGTTGGAAAGGTTCTCCAGGTGCAGGCTCTGGGAGAACTTCACCAGGAAGCTCTTGGTCGCCGCATAGAGGGTGTGGCCGGCCGAACCGGGCGCCAGGCCGGCCAGCGAGGCGACGTTGACGATGCGCCCGAAGCGGCGCTCGACCATGCCCGGCAGCACCTTGTGGGTCATCTCGCAGACCGAGGTCAGCATGACCTGCAGGAAGGCCGACTGGTCGGCCCAGCTGGTCTTGTCGAAGGTCCCGGGCAGGCCGTAGCCGGCGTTGTTGACCAGGGCGTCGATCTCGCGGCCCTCGGCGGCGACCGCCGCCAGCACCGCGTCGACGCCGCCGGGATCGGCCAGGTCGGCGGAAATCGCATAGGCCTCGACCCCGAAGCGCATCCGGATCTCGGCGGCCAGCGACTCCAGCCGGTCGAGCCGGCGGGCGGTCAGGGCCACGTCATAGCCGTGGCTGGCGTAGATGCGGGCGAAGGCGGCCCCGATGCCGGCGGAGGCGCCGGTGATCAGGGCGAGGCGGCGGGCCATGGAGTCGAAGGTCCTGCAAGCAAAGCGTCACAGGAGTCGAGCACGCCCGCCGATCCGGTTCAAGCGGGGGCGGAGGAACGACCTGGGGGAGGGCGGGGGCGGTCGTTCCTCCGCGAAGGCGCGCCCCCCGGGGGAGGGGTAGGGCGCGCCCGATGCCTGAAGCCTTAGGCCGCGTCGCTCAGCGCCGGTTGGGCGCCGCGGGTCCAGCGGACGGCGGCCTCGGCCACGCGCACGCCCAGCAGGCGGGCGGTCTCGCGGTCGCCGGCCGGCGGGGTGATCTCCGGCGAGGCGTTGTCCGACTGGGCGGCGACGCCGACGAACGAACCCACGCGGTTGATCGTCTCGGGACCGCGCTCGGCGGCGGTGACGGCCGGCGGGGCGATGCCGAGGTTGATCCAGTTCATGCCGTGCTGGGCGGCCAGGATCGTCAGGCTGGCGAGGGCGTGGCCCTTGTCGCCGGCGAAGCTGTGCGAGTTGGTGAAGCCCGCGGCCAGCTTGTCTTTCCAGCCGCCGGTGAAGAACACGGCCGAGCTGGCGTCGGCGAAGACTTTGAACACGCCCGAGACGTCGCCCATGTAGGTCGGCGCGCCGAACACGACGGCGTCGGCCTCGGTGATGGCGTCGAGGATGGGCTTGAAGTCCTGGGCGGCGCTTTCGATCTGCAGCAGGACCGGGGTCTGGCCGGCGTCGCGGACGCCTTCAGCAACCTTGTCGGCGAGCACGGCGGTGTGGCCGTAGCCCGAGTGATAGACGATGGCGACCTTGGTGGTCATGGCGGTGGTCCCCTCAAGGAGAATGATGTTGTCCGAACAGGAACTGTATCGGTAGCGATTACGTAATAGCGCCCGCCATCGGCGCCAGGGGATCAGCAACAATTTCGGGTGCAGTTTTTCTGCGAGGGCCTTTAAGGCGCTCTCGGGCCGTCCGCCCGAGGGGTCAGGCGCTCTTCAGGACGGCCTCGCGCTCGGCCGGGTCGGCCAGCAGGTCGGCCACCGAGATGCGCGACAGGCGCTCGGCGGCGGCGGCGTCGGCGGCGATCAGGGCCGCGCGGACGGCGTCGGGGATACGGGCCCCGACCGGGCAGCCCTTCACCCCGGGCGGGGCGGTGCCGAGGTTGGCGCAGCCGTGGACGGCCCGCAGCACGGTGTCGAGGGTGATGTCCTGGGCCGGCTTCAGCAGCCAGGCGCCGCCGTTGGCGCCGGCGCGCGCGCCGATCAGTCCCGCCTTGCCGAGCATGGCGGTGACGCGCCGCACCACCACCGGATTGGTGGGGACGGAGGCCGCAAGTTCGGCGCTGGCGACGGCGCGGTCGGGGCTGAAAGCCTCCTTGTGCGCCAGATAAGCCAGGGCGTGAGCGGCGACGGGGAACTTCTGACTGTCGGACATGATCTTCTGTAAGTCCGGAACGTAAGGGGGGAACGCACGCGTTGAAACAAAAACCGTCACCGGTCCGCGGCCAAGGTGGCGATTGAACCCGGATCGGATTGGGTGTATCGCGCGCCGCTTGATCGATATGGGGCTTCGCGCGAGATTTTCGAGGGCGCGGTCCCGGAGGGATTGAATGGCTTCCGAAGCCTCCGGCGTTTCGAACACTGAGAACGCCTCTGTCGCGGCGTGCGACATTCCCCAGCAAGCGGGTTCGAATGGTCACGGTCCCAAGGGCCATGGCACGTTCGCGCTTGCGCTGGGCTCCGTCGGCGTCGTGTTCGGCGACATCGGCACCAGCCCGCTCTACGCCTTCAAGGAGGCGCTGCACGCATCGGCCGCCGACGGCGTGACCCGGGCCGAGATTCTCGGCGTGGTGTCGCTGGCCCTGTGGGCGCTGATCCTGGTCGTGACGATCAAGTATGTGCTGTTCATCATGCGCGCCGACAACAAGGGCGAGGGCGGCGTTCTGTCGCTGATGGCCCTGGCCCAGCGCGCCATGGGGCGACGCACCGCGCTGGTCTTCGGCCTGGGCGTGATCGGGGCGGCGCTGTTCTACGGCGACGCGGTGATCACCCCGGCCATGTCGGTGCTGTCGGCCGTCGAAGGCCTGCGGACCATTCCGGCGCTCGAGCATTCGATCAGCACCGAGGCGGTGCTGCTGATCGCCACGGTTATGCTGCTGGGCCTGTTCTTCATCCAGAGCCGCGGCACGGCCAAGGTCGGCCAGCTGTTCGGTCCGGTCTGCGCCGTGTGGTTCACGGTCATGGCGGTGCTGGGCGTCTACAACCTCCTGGCCCACCCGGGCGTGTTCCGCTCGATCAACCCCTACTACGCCGTCCACTTCCTGCAGCACCACGGCATGGCCGGCTTCATCGTGCTGGGCGCGGTGTTCCTGACCGTGACCGGCGCCGAGGCCCTGACCGCCGACATGGGCCACTTCGGCCGCTGGCCGATCCAGGCCGCCTGGCTGTTCTTCGTGCTGCCGTGCCTGGCCCTGAACTATCTGGGCCAGGGGGCGCTGGCCCTGAACACCCTGATCGAGGCCGAGCGGGCCGGCGTGCCGTTCCCGGAACTGAACTGGTTCTTCGAGATGGCGCCCGACGTGCTGCGCCTGCCTCTGGTGATCCTGGCCGGCGCGGCCACGGTCATCGCCAGCCAGGCGGTGATCACCGGCGCCTTCTCGCTGACCCAGCAGGCGATCCAGCTGGGGCTTCTGCCCCGTATGGACGTGCGTCGCACATCGGAGACCCAGTCGGGCCAGATCTTCGTGCCGCAGCTCAACACCATGCTGCTGCTGGGCGTGCTGGCGGTGATGTTCACCTTCAAGACCTCGTCGGCCATGGCCCACGCCTACGGCCTGGCGGTGACCGGCACGATGGTCGTCACGACCGCCATGGCCTTCATCGTCATGCGCCAGTTGTGGAAGTGGCAGTGGACGGCGGCCCTGGCCTTCCTGATCCCGTTCATGACGCTGGACCTCGTTTTCCTCAGCGCCAACGCCCTGCGTTTCTTCACCGGCGGCTGGCTGCCGGTGCTGATCGGGGCTGCGCTGTTCACGATCATGGCCACCTGGGTGCGCGGCAGCCAGATCCTCAGCGAAAAGACCCGCCGCGACAGCGTGCCCCTGGCCGACCTGATGGAGATCCTGCGGGCCCGCGCGCCCCACCGCGCGCCCGGCACGGCGATCTTCCTGACCTCCGACCCGGACATGACCCCGGTCGCCCTGATGCACAATCTCAAGCACAACAAGGTGCTGCACGAGCGCAACGTGGTGCTGACCGTGCGCACGGCCGAGACGCCGCGCGTGCCCGAGGAGGACCGGATCAAGACCTTCAAGGTCAACGACGACTTCAAGAAGGTCGAGATCTACTACGGGTTCATGGAAAGCCCGAACGTGCCCAAGGCGCTGGCGCTGCTGCGCAAGCAGCAGGGGCTGAAGTTCGACATCATGGCCACCAGCTTCTTCCTCGGCCGCCGCTCGATCGTGCCGTCGGCCAATTCGGGCATGCCGTTGTGGCAGGACCGGCTGTACATCTTCCTGATGAAGAACGCGGCCAACCCGACCGACTTCTTCAAGATCCCGCCCGGCCGCGTCGTCGAGCTCGGCGCCCAAGTAACCGTGTAAGGCTGACTGCGTAGATGGATATTCTCGGCGTCATCGGCGACGTGCTCTGGATCCTGGCCCTGTCGATCATGGCCGGGGCCTCGCGCATGGCCTGGGGCAAGATCCCCAAGGGCGAGGCGACCCCGGTGGCGTGGTCGCCCAAGGGCGACACCCTGCTGCGCCTGCCGCGGGGACCGGCCCTGGTGCTGCTGCCGACCGGCGCCTTCGCCATCAGCCTCTACCTGCTGGTCGAGAGCCGCCAGGCCGACGACCTGACTCTGTCGATCATCATGCTGGGCCTGCGCGCCACTCTGGCGGCGATCTTCGCGGTCATCCACCTGACCCAGGTGCGGCGGGCGCTGAACCAGCTGGCCGAAGAGGGCAAGATCCGGCTCTAGGGCCGCTCGCCGACCCTGTTGTTTCCCTCGTCGCAAAAGCGCGCTAAACGCCCCGCGACTTTGTGTTTTCGCCTTCGACAAGGACCCCCGACATGGCCCAGAAGCCCGTCAAGAAGGTCGTGCTCGCCTATTCGGGCGGTCTCGACACCTCGATCATCCTCAAGTGGCTGCAGACCGAGTACGGCGCCGAGGTGGTGACCTTCACCGCCGACCTCGGCCAGGGTGAAGAGATCGAGCCCGCGCGCGCCAAGGCCCTGGCCGCCGGCGTGAAGCCCGAGAACATCTTCATCGAGGACGTGCGCGAGGAGTTCGTGCGCGATTTCGTGTTCCCGATGTTCCGCGCCAACACGGTCTACGAAGGCCAGTATCTGCTCGGCACCTCGATCGCCCGCCCGCTGATCGCCAAGCGCCAGATCGAGATCGCCCGCCAGGTCGGCGCCGACGCCGTCAGCCACGGCGCCACCGGCAAGGGCAACGACCAGGTCCGCTTCGAGCTCGGCTACTACGGCCTCGAGCCCGACATCACCGTGATCGCCCCCTGGCGCGAGTGGGACTTCAAGTCCCGCGAGGCCCTGCTGGAATTCGCCGAGAAGCACCAGATCCAGATCACCAAGGACAAGCGCGGGGAAGCCCCGTTCAGCGTCGACGCCAACCTGCTGCATTCCTCGTCGGAAGGTAAGGTCCTGGAAGACCCGGCGGTCGAAGCCCCCGAGTTCGTCCACATGCGCACGATTGCGCCGGAAGACGCGCCGGACCAGCCGACCATCATCACCATCGACTTCGAGAAGGGCGACCCCGTCGCCATCGACGGCGTGGCGATGAGCCCGGCGACCCTGCTGACCAAGCTGAACGAACTGGGCCGCGACAACGGCATCGGCCGCCTCGACCTGGTCGAGAACCGCTTCGTCGGCATGAAGTCGCGCGGCGTCTACGAGACCCCGGGCGGCACCATCCTTCTGGCCGCCCACCGCGGCATCGAGAGCATCACCCTCGACCGCGGGGCCATGCACCTGAAGGACGAGCTGATGCCGAAGTACGCTTCGCTCGTCTACAACGGCTTCTGGTTCTCGCCCGAGCGCGAGATGCTTCAGGCCGCCATCGACTACAGCCAGACCAAGGTGTCGGGCCAGGTCCGCGTGAAGCTTTACAAGGGCAATGTCACGGTCATCGGCCGCACCAGCCCCTACTCGCTGTATGACCAGGACCTGGTCACCTTCGAAGAGGGCAAGGTCGCCTACGATCACCGCGACGCCGGCGGCTTCATCAAGCTCAACGCCCTGCGCCTGCGCGTGCTGGCCAAGCGCGACCAGCGCGGCTGAGGCCTTCCGAAGCGTCGATCAGGAACGAGCCCCGCCGGAAACGGCGGGGCTTTTTTCTTTGCGGGCCAGGTCGTGATCGCCGCCATGATTGCGCCGCGAGGCGTCGCCACCTTTGCGGTATGGGCGGAGGGGCGGCGATGATCCGGGCAGGTCTGGTGGCGGTGGTAATGCTGGCGGCGGCGCCGGCGCTTGCGCAGGAGACGCCGGCCGTGGCCCAGGCGCGGGCCGACGCCGAGGCCCTGGTCGCCAGGCAAGCGCTGATCGAGGACCTGGGCGGCATGGGCGCAGTCGACCAGGCCACGCGGGTGACCTTCCTGAAGGTGCGCAAGACCGCCTCGCCGGAGGATCGCCAGGCGCTCGACGCGATCTGGAAGCAGCACTACGAGCCGATAGACATCAAGCACACCGAGCGCCTGAAGGGGCTGCTGGCCGGACGGGGCTGGTTCACGCCGGAAGAGGTCGGCCAGCGCGCCGCCGACGGGGCCTTCCACATCGTCAATCACTCGCCGGACCTGGCCTTCCAGAAGGAGGCCCTGGCCAAGATGGAGCCGCTGGTCGCCCAGGGACGTGCGCCGAGCGGCTATCCCAACCTCTATGACCGCGTCGCCGAACAGGAAGGCCGGCCCCAGCGCTACGCCACCCAGCGGGCGCGCTGCGTCGACGGCCGTCATGCCATGCCCGAGAATGTCGAGGACCCCGCCGGCCTGGAGAAGCGCCGCGCGGGGCTGGGGCTTCAGACCATGCCCGACTACCTGAAGGGCCTCGACGCCATGTACGGCCGCTGCGACCCGCCGAAGGGCTAGGAGGCTGAGCGTCCGTCCCGGCGGCGCCCAAGTTCACCCGACAGCCGCCTCAAAACCCGAGCTTCCCCGCGAAGGCGGGGACCCAAGCAGAGTCTGCGGGTCGTCCACGGCCGCGCCTCGTCCTGAAACGCGGCTTGGATCCCCGCCTTGGTGTTGTGTCCCGAGAGCTTGGCGAGGAGTTCGGCGGGAGCCTTGTGATCGAGGCATAGCAATCGGGTCTGATTGTAGAGCTCGACGAAGTTGAAGAGGAAGGCGTCGCGCTGGGCGTGATCAGCGAAGCGGTTTCGGCCGGCGTTCTTGCCCGACGCGGGATGGCCTCGCAGAGCCTCGGCCAGGCGTCGATTGAAGCGTTCGGCCATGCCGTTGGTCTGAGGGCGGTAGGGCCT
>NZ_PJRS01000021.1 GCF_002858925.1 Caulobacter zeae | reverse complement strand
CGCCAGCGTAATCGTGATCGCGGCCGTCAGCGTCGTCTTGCCATGGTCAACGTGACCGATGGTGCCGATGTTGCAGTGCGGCTTATTACGTTCGAACTTTTCCTTGGCCATCGTCTCTACCTTCGCGCCGGCGGCTGATTGATTACGTCTAACTTTTCGGGGGAGCTGGAGCGGGTAGCGGGAATCGAACCCGCATCCTCAGCTTGGAAGGCTGCTGCACTACCATTGTGCTATACCCGCCCTTGTAAGCTAGACTTGGGCCTAGCTAGTCTGGCAGCGGGGTCGCGTCGGCTCCCGTCTCTTGGCTCGGGGGCTCAAGCCCTCCTTCCGGTGTTCATCGCGCGTGGTGGGGGAAGAAGGACTCGAACCTTCGAAGCTTTCGCAGCGGATTTACAGTCCGCCCCCTTTGCCGCTCGGGACATTCCCCCACGGCGCGATGTGAACTACCGGAAGAGGCGGCCATATCTTCGATCTTGGCGTCCGTGTCAAACGGCTCGCTGTGGATCGAGGAACAAAAGCTCTTTGAGCAGGAACGGAGTGTGCTTAAGCACCGCCGGACCGGCTCGCGGAACCTCGTGGCCCCCAAATCGGAGCGCGTCTTATAGTGTCCTCTCATTCTGAACGCAACGACCGTAGAAGGCCAAAAGCGCCAGAACGTGAAAATCGCTCCAAGCCTCAGAAAACCAAGACTTTTTCCAAGCCGTCGGGCGACGAGAAGGAATGGATCTGGGGGAATCACGCGGTCGAAGCAGCGCTTTCCAACCCCGCCAGACCCCCCGCGAAGCGCCTTTTGGTGACCCCGGACCGGGCAAAGCGACTCGCGCCGAATCTGCAGCGCCACCCCGCGCTTCAGGTGTTCGAGCCCGGCGACATCGCCCGGCTTCTGCCGCAGGGCGCGGTGCACCAGGGAATCGCCATGAAGGTGGCCGAGCCCGAGCCGCTGTCGCTGGCCGAACTGGGCACGCCGGCCGAGGGCGTCATCGTCATGCTCGACCAGATCACCGACCCGCAGAACGTCGGCGCCATCTTCCGCTCGGCCGCCGCCTTCGGGGTGAAGGGCGCGGTGCTGCAGGACCGCCATGCCCCCGCCCTCTCCGGCGTGCTGGCCAAGACCGCCGTCGGCGCGGTCGACAAGGTGCCCTACGCGCGCGTGGTCAATCTTTCGCGGGCTCTCGAGGAATTGGCGGAACTGGGCTGGCGGGCCGTGGCCCTGGCCGGCGAGGCCGAACACAGCCTGGAAGAGGTGCTCGACGGCGGCCCGACCGTGCTGGTGCTGGGCTCGGAAGGCGAAGGCGTGCGCCGCCTGGTGGCCGAGCACTGCGACGCGATGGGAAAAATCCCCATGCCCGGCGGCTTCGAGAGCCTGAATGTGTCCGCCGCGGCGGCGATCGCGCTCTATGAAACGTCACGAGTTCGCGCCACGGGGGAAATCGGTTCGTGAATCCCGATTAACCGTTTTGATTTCGTCGCAACGACGTGTTTTCCTCGCGGACGAGTACCTCCGCGAGCCTTGCTCGCGGAGGATTTGAAGCATGGGATCGGGGGACCCGATGTTGCAGGTGAAGTTCCGGACGGCGGCCCTGGCCTCGTCCGCCGTTGTCGTGCTGGCGCTGGCGGGGTGCGGCGCCAAGCAGCCGGCCGACACGTCGTCGACTCTCAACGAGCCGGCGCCGCCGCCGGCCGTCGAGAAATCCGAATTGCTGGGCGCGCCGCCGGCCGCCGCCGAGGCGCCGCCCGCCGACGGCCTGCTGGGTGGTCCGATCGCCCAGCCCAAGCCGGTCGCCGTCACCACCGACGATTCGCGCCTGAAGACCTGGCGCCGGGCCGACGGCACGCTGGTCACCGCCATGCGTCCGATCGCCAACCCGCGTGAGACCAAGCCGGCGGCCCGGCCGCACCCTGCCCGCCCGGCCCAGGTCGCCGCCGCGCGTCCCGCGCCGGTCGTGGCGAAGCCGGCTCCGATCGTGGCCAAGCCCGCGCCCAAGCCCGCCGTCGTCGCCGCCAAGCCGGCGCCGGTGAAGGCCGCGCCCGTCGCGCCGGCGCCCAAGGCTGTCGCCCAGGCCCCGGTCCTGAAGCCGGTCGCCCCGCCCGCCAAGCCGGCGCAGATGGCCAAGGCCCCGACGCCCGTCGTCGTCCCGGTCGCGCCCGCCGCCGCCAAGCTGCCGCCCAAGGTCGAGAAGCTGCAGGCCGCCGTCGCTCCCGCCGCCACCAGCGGCGCGGTGCTGGCCACCGCCGAAAGCCTGAAGACCGGCAAGGAAGGCCAGGTCACCCTGTCGCTGCCGGCCACGCTGGGCGACATGATCAAGCAGCAGGCCGCCAAGCTGGGCATCGGCAAGCCGGCCAAGAAGGTCAGCGCCTATGCCGACCTCGAAGGCCAGGGCTATGAGATCACCCCGAACGGCCGCCAGACTGCGACCGTCAAGCCGGGCGAGCCGACCACCTTCGCCTGGCAGGTCAAGCCGACGCCGGAGGCCAAGGGCCAGCTGACCACCTCGTTCGGGGCCTCGCTGGATGGCGCAAAGCCGGCCCAGCCGTTCTCGCTCGGCTCGATCAGCAAGCAGGTCGCCGCAGCCCCGGCCAAGGTCAAGGAAGCGGCCGAGGGCTTCAAGCTGCCGGCCTTCCTGGACACGCAGTACGAGGTTCCGGGGATCGGCAAGGTTCCGGGCAAGTCGCTGCTGGGCGCGGGCCTCGTCCTGCTGGCCCTGATCATCCTGGTGGCCATCTCGCGCAACGCCGCCAAGGCCAAGGAGCGGGCAGAGCGTCGCCGCAAGTTCCGCACCCTGCACGACTACGGCCGCAACGAGCCGGAGTTCGACACGCCCAAGTCGCAGGACGTGGCCTATGTGAACCCGATGGTTGCCGCCGCCGGCGGCGCGATCGCCGGGGCCGCGGCCACGGCGATGTTCAACCATCACCAGGAAACCAAGGCTGAGCAGGCCGCCGCCCAGGCGACCGAGCACGAGCCCTTCCCCGCCCCCGCCGACGATAGCCCGCAGGTGCAGCACGTCAGCGAGCAGGCCCACGTCGAACCGGAACCGCCCGCCCCGGCGGCGACCGAAACCCATCGCGAGCCCGAACCGGTCCACTAGGACCGGCGCTCGTCGACAGCCTGAGCGGCGCGTCCTTCAGCAGGGCGCGCCGCTTTCGTTTCCGGCCCGCTTTCCCGCCCTTGCCAGGGCGCGCGGCCTGCCCCATTGAGACCGCATGCTCGAAACGCTCTTCACGCCCGACGGCCCCGCCGCCGCCTTTCTCCAGGTCCTGATGATCGACCTCGTCCTGGCCGGCGACAACGCCGTGGCCGTGGGCCTGGCCGCCGGCGGCCTGCCGGTGAAGGATCGCAAGAAGGTCATCCTCTACGGGCTGGGTGCGGCCGTGGTGCTGCGCATCGGTTTCGCGCTGATCACCACCTGGCTGCTGGGCGTGGTGGGCCTGCTGCTGGCCGGCGGCCTGCTGCTGCTGTGGGTCTGCTGGAAGATGTGGCGCGAGCTGCGCGACCAGGCTCATCACGACGAGGCCGACGCCGCCGCCGTGCTCGACAGCGACCCGACCACCGAGCCGCGCGCCAAGCCGGCCAAGAGCTTCAAGAGCGCCTTCCTGCAGGTGCTGATCGCCGACGTCTCGATGTCGCTGGACAACGTGCTGGCCGTGGCCGGCGCCGCGCGCGAGCACCCGGGCATCCTGGTGTTTGGCCTGCTGCTGTCGATCGCCCTGATGGGCCTGGCCGCCAACGCCATCGCCAAGCTGCTGCACAAGCACCGCTGGATCGGCTTCGTGGGCCTGGCCATCGTGCTCTACGTCGCCCTGCACATGATCTGGGAAGGCCACCGCAGCGTGGTCATGGATCTGCACAAGACCGAGCAATACAACGCCGCCGCGCCCAACGTCATCGACATCAAGCCCGACGAAGTGACCCAGCACGAGAAGCATCGCTAGGCCCATGGCGAAGATCTGGACCCCGAAGACCTATCTGCGCCTGGCCGCCCTCAGCGGCTTCGTCTCGGTGGCCGTCGGGGCCTTCGCCGCGCACGGCGTGCACGAGGCCCGTCCGGCCGAACTCTTGAAGACCGGCGCCCTCTACGAGATGACCCACGCGCTGGCGGTGTTCGCCGCCTTCGCCGTGGCGCGTGCGACAGGACGCTCGGCGGGCCTGGCCGCGGGCCTGTTCCTGTTCGGAACGCTGGTGTTCTCGGGCACCATCTACGCCATGGCGTTCGGCGGGCCGCGCATTCTCGGCGCGATCACCCCGATCGGCGGCGTCGCCTTCCTGGCCGGCTGGCTGGCCCTGGCCTGGAGAGCCGGCAAGGTCGCCGACCAGGCCTAGCCACGCTTGCAAAGGCGTGGATAGATCATTCTAAGTTGCACGAAGTGACATGAACTCCACCCAGGGAGGACAGGCTTCATGCGACCGATCAGGATTCCCCAAGGCGCGGCCGCGCTGTTGCTGGCCTCGACCACGCTGGCGACCCAGGCCTGCTCGCAGGCTGGGCCCGACTTCCAGCCCCCCGACTTCCAGACCTACGACCAGGGCCGCTTCATCCCCTTCACGCCCTGGGCGGCCGGACAGGCGCCGTTCGACGGGCCGCCGACCGTGTCGCTGCGGCTGGACGGACCGCTGGGCGCCTATGCGCCGCCGCCGGTGGTGATGGACACCGGCTCGACCGGGGTGGTGATCTCGGCCGCCGACCTGCCCGGCTGGTCGCCCGACAAGGCCAAGGCCTATCCGCGCGGCTGGGAGTTCCTGAGCAGCAGCAAGCGGCTGTGGGTGGGACACTGGGTCCCTACCAGCGTCGCCTTCGTCGATGCGGGCGGCGCCGAGCTTGCGCGGGCGCAGGTGCCGATCCTGGTGGTCGACATCGAGCACAAATGCCCCGGCTACGACGTGAAGACCTCGCCGGGGACCTGCGCCGCGCCCAAGGCCACGATCAACATGCCCAAGGGCATCGCCTATATGGGCGTCGGCTTCGGACGCGAGGGCAATGGCCAGACGCAGGGCACGCCGCAGAAGAACCCGTTGCTGAACCTTGCCGCCATCGACGGCCGGCCGATCGCGCCGGGGACCTATCGCCGGGGCTATGTGGTCACCCGCGACGGGGTGCATGTGGGCCTGACCCCGGCCAACACCGGCGGCTTCCGGTTCGTGAAGCTGGGCCAGCAGGGGCCCAACGGCGCCATGGACTGGCCGCAGGCGCCGATGCAGGTGGCCGCCGGCGGCCTGCCCGCCCAACCCGGCGCGCTGCTGATCGATACCGGCATCCCGACCATGTACCTGGGCGTGGCCGATCCGGCCGCGCTGCAGACGCGGACCCAGACCAACGCCAACGACAAGGCCCAGTCGACGGTGCTGGCGGACGGCCAGACGGTGACCATCACCGTGCCGACCCAGCCGGTCACGACCCTGGCCTTCACGACCGGCCAGGGCGACGCGGTCGCGCCGACCCAGGTGCTGGTCAACTCGCCGATGCCGACGGCCTTCGTGAACACCGGCCGGCACGCGCTGCGCCGGGTCGACGTCTTGTTCGACGCCGACGGCGGATGGTTCGGCCTGCGGCCGACGGCGCCTTAGAACCCCTCAGCCGTCATCCTGGGCGTAGGTCCGCGAAGCGGGCCGCAGACCCGGGACCCAGGGGCCGGCGCAATGCGTCGGCCGTCGCCGGGTGGAGGATCCAGGCGCGGCGCCCAGTCCCCTGGGTCCCGGCTCTCCGCTTCGCTGCGGCCGGGATGACGGGGAATTTGGTGCTAGGCCGAAACCGCCGCCTTCTTCGGAACCGCCAGCAGGAAGATCGCCAGGCTGGAGCCCACGAGGCAGGCGAACATCACGATCGCCACCGGGCGCGGGGTGCCGTCGTGCAGCAGGCCGCCGGCCCAGGCGGCCACGGCGCCCGCGCCGAAGGAGGTCCCGCCCATCAGGGCCGAGATCGAGCCGGCGCGGCGCGGGTCGACGCTGAGGGCGCCGGCCATGGTGTTGCCCGACATCAGGCCGTAGGTCGACAGCGCCAGGAACAGCACCGGCAGCACGGTCCACTCGCCGCCCAGGCCCGTCCAGGCGAAGAAGCTCAGCACCAGGGCCAGGGTGGTGGAGGCGAGGCTGGCGCGGGTCAGCACCTCGTCCGGCTTGAACCGGCGCAGCAGCAGGCGGTTGACCTGGCTGGCGCCGATGATGCCGACGGCGTTCGCCGCGAAGACGATGTTGAAGACCAGCGGCGAGTGGCCGTAGGTCCCCATGACCAGATCGGGCGAGGTCGAGATGTAGGTGAACAGCACCGAGCCGTTCAGCGCCCCGGCGATGCCGTAGCCCAGAAGGCGCTTTTCGCGCAGCAGCAGGGCGAAGGCGCGCAGCGGGTTCTCGGCCCGGGCCTGGGCGGCGGTCTCTTCCGAGCGCGACTCCTTGAGGCCCAGCAGCACCCACAGGCCGATGGCCAGGCCGAACAGCGCCATCACCCCGAACACCGCCCGCCAGCCGGCCAGGGCGAAGATCAGCCCGCCCAGTTGCGGCGCCAGCACCGGCGCCAGGCCCATGATCAGGGTCATCAGCGACAGCACCCGGGCCGTCTCGGCGTGGTCGAAGCGGTCGCGCACCACCGCGCGGGCCACCACCGCCCCGGCGCAGCCGCCCAGGGCCTGGACGAAGCGGGCGCCCAGCAGCACCTCGATGTTCGGCGCCAGGGCGCAGGTCACCGAGGCGACGGTGTAGATGACGACGCCCAGCAGGATCGGCGCGCGGCGGCCCAGGCGATCCGACGCCGGGCCATAGAGGAACTGGCCGATGGCCATGCCGGCGAAGAAGGTCGCCAGGGTCAGCTGCACCTGCTCGGGACCCGCCTTCAGCGTCTGGCCGATGGCCGGGAAGCTGGACAGGTACATGTCGATCGACATCGGCGCGAAGGCCGTCAGCGCCCCCAAAAGCAGGACGAGCCGCCAGGGCGTGGCGGAGGGAGAAGCGGGAGCGGCGGAAGTCATGGGCGCCTTCTACTCCCGTCCGCCGCCACGGGAACCCTTTATCGCTTGCCCGGTCGATCACCGCCCCGCAATCTGACCACTGATAACATAACAAGGGAGACGCCGATGGCCGCCGCGCAGACCTGGCCGCAGCCGCAGTTCGCCGACATCAACGGCTTGCGGATGGCCTATTACGAGGCCGGACCGCGCCAGGGCGTTCCCATCGTCTTCTCCCACGGCTTTCCCGAGCTGGCCTGGTCGTGGCGACATCAGGTCGCAGCCCTTGCGCAGGCCGGCTACTGGGTGATCGCCCCCGACCAGCGCGGCTATGGCCTGACCGGCAAGCCCGCCGCCGTCACCGACTACGACATGGAGCACCTGACGGGCGACCTTGTCGCCCTGCTCGACCACCTGGGCGTCGAGAAGGCGATCTTCTGCGGCCACGACTGGGGCGGCATCGTCGTCTGGGCCATGCCGCTGCTGCACCCGGACCGCGTGGCCGGGATCATCGGGCTGAACACCCCGTTCGTGCCCCGGCTGCCGATCGACCCCATCGAGATGTTCAAGGCCGCATACGGGCCGGACATGTACATCGTGCACTTCCAGACGCCCGGCGCGGCCGACGCCCTGTTCGCCCAGGACGTGGACAAGACCATGCGCTTCTTCATGCGCCTGCCGGGCGACAGCGTGGTCGGCTTTTCGTCGCGCCCGGCCGAGCGCCGCTCGCTGGCCCTGCAGCTGGCGCTGGAGCACTACGATCCGGCGACCGACGACAAGCAGTTCCTCAGCGACGAGGAGCGGGCCGTCTATGTGGAGGCGTTCGAGAACGGCGGCTTCACCGGGCCGATCAACTGGTACCGCAATTTCACCCGCAACTGGGAGCGATCCGAGCCCCTGCCCCGCCGTATCGACGGCATCCCCTGCCTGATGATCATGGCCGAGCACGACGTGGTGCTGCCGCCCTCGCTCGCCGACCGCATGGGCGACCAGATCGACGACCTGGAGAAGGTGCTGATCGAGGGCAGCGGCCACTGGACCCAGCAGGAGAAACCCGCCGAGGTGAACGCGGCGATCATCGACTGGCTGGGGCGGCGGTTTTCTAAGTAGCTCCACCTTCTTCTCGTCATCCCGGCCGTAGCGTAGCGGAGAGCCGGGACCCAGGGGCCGACGCATTGCGGTAGCCCCTGGGTCCCGGGTCTGCGGCGCTACGCGCCTCCGCCCGGGATGACGAAAAATGTGGTTCTAGAACCTAGCCCTCAGCCCCACGCGCGCCGCCCGGCCCGCCATCGGCGCCCGGTAGCGCAGGAACGAGTTGTGGGCCCGAGCCTCCTCGTCGAGCAGGTTGGTGGCGTCGACGAAGGCCTCCCACTTGGCGCCGCGCGCCGTAAAGGCGTAGGCGGCATGGGCGTCGACCAGGGTGTAGGCCGCGGTCGGAGCCTCGTTCTTGGCGACGCGATCCTGCTTCTCGTAACGGACCGCGCCCAGGCTGGCGCTCCAGACGCCCCGCGACCACGACACGTCGCCGCCGAACCGGGAGACGGGCATGCGCGGCAGGTAGTCGCCATCGAGGTTGCGGCGGAAGTACTCCTTGTCCCAGTCGGCGGTCGTCACCTTGGAGGTGAAGGGGCTGTAGCCGTCCGGCAGGGTGTAGCGGGGCTTGCTGCGCACCCGGTCGACGAAGCCGCCGAGCACGATGTCGCCGACGGCCGTGCCGCGGAAGGCCACCGAGCCCTCGATCTCCAGCCCCTCGATCCGGGTGTCGCCCTGGCGCCATTCGCGCACCGGCAGGGTTCGGGAGACGCCGGTGTTCCCCAGATAGAGATAGTTGTCGTAGTCGGTGCGATAGGCCGCCGCCGTCAGGCGGTAGCGGCCGCGCTGGAAGCCCGCGCCGAGCTCGGTGGTCTTGGCCCGCTCGACCTTCAGGCGGGCGTCGCCCTGCTCCTCGGTGAGGATGCCGAAGTGATCGCTGTTGGCGTAGAGCTCGATCAGCGACGGGGCGCGTTCGGTCTCGTCGTAGCGGGCTTCGACGAACAGGCCCTCGATCACGTCGTAGCGGACGGAACCCGACAGGTCGGTGGTCGAGTAGTCGCGGTCCTTGGCCAGCGAGCCCAGGCCCCGTCCCGGGCGGATGGTGGCCTCGTCGACGTCGTAGCGGGTGCGGCCCGCGCGGGCGCCGGCCTTCACGGTCAGGGCCCGCCAGGCGAACTGCTCGGTCCAGTAGACGGCGTCCTCGCGGGTGGCGACCGAAGGCAGGTAGGCCTTGGCGCCGTCGGTGATGAGGTCGCGCTGGCTGGCCTGCACGCCGACCAGGCCCGTAAAGCCCGCGAACGGCTTGTGCGTCACGTCGATGCGCAGGTCGTCGGCCTCGGTGCGCAGGCGGGTGTGAGCCTGGCCGTCGATGACCTCGCGGTCGTCGCCCTCGGTGCGGGCCAGGGCGAAGTCGAGGCGCGCCACGCCCAGGGCGTCGGGCGTCAGGCCGCCCTTGACGTCGAAGCGCGTCGAGCGGACCTGCAAGGCTATCGGCGAGGGCTGGGGGTGGCTGGACGTGATGTAGGCGAAGCCCGGCACGCCGTAGTCGCTGACATAGCGCTGCACGGACGCGCCGAAATAGCCGTCGGCGGTGATCCGGCTGGCGCCCAGGGTGACGACCTTGGTCGTCAGGCCGCTGCTCGACAGCCGGCCGTCGGCGCCGGGATTGCGGTCGGTGATCACCTGACGCTCGGGCGGCGTGCCGTCGACCCACAGGCCGGTGGCCGGGTCGCGCACCCAGGTCGGGTTGGACAGGCGCACCTGGCACAGGGTCTGGACATAGGTGCTGGACACCAGGGATTTCCAGGTGCGGCAGGCCGCGTCCTTGGAGCCGGACGGAATGCGCAGGTCGGGCACGTCGCGATAGAGGGCGTCGACATGCCAGGCCCACTCGCCCTGGCCGCCGTCGAGGCGGGCCATGGCGGCCGAACCGGTGTTGTAGCCGCCGCTGATCTCGGCGCGGCCGGAGAAGGCCTGGCCTGGAACACGGGTCGGGATGCGGCCGTCGCTCACGTCGACCGCGCCGCCGACGGCCTGGCCGCCGTTCAGCACCGAAGCCGGGCCCTTGGAGACGACGATGCGGTCGGCCAGGAACGGCTCGATGGGCGCGGCGTGATCGCCCGACAGGGTCGAGGCGTCGCGCGAGGGCATGCCGTTGACCAGCAGCGCCACGCGCGGACCCGACTGGCCGCGAATCTCGGGACGGCCGGCGGCGGGGCCGAAGGCGCTGTTCTGCACGCCCGGCGTCTTGGCCAGGGTCTCGCCAAGGCTGGCGGCGCGCACGCGGGCCAGGGCCTCTCCGGCCAGGACCGAGCGCGAGGCGGTCAGGACCGGGCCAAGCTCGTCTTGGGCGCCCTCGACGAGGACCGGCTGCACGGCGGTGGGGGACTCGCCCCCCTCCTGGGCATGGGCGGGAATGGCCGTGAGCGGCAGGAGCGAGGCGAAGGCGAGCAGGAATCTACGCAAGGGGGCACGCTGTCCGGGAAGGAAATGACGATGAGGGACGCGGCGGCTCGACTGAGCCGATCCGCGCGGCGCATTTCCGTTATGTTATATTGTAACTATTCTCAAGGGGAGCTTGGCAACGCACGTGCGGGGCTCTAGCGTCCGCGCCATGATCCGCCCCTCGCTCATGGCCCTGTCGGCCTGTCTCGCCCTGGCCTCCCCCGTGATGGCCGAAAAACTCACCCCCGAGCGCCTGTTCTCCGACCCGGACATCAACGGCCCGACCGCCAAGGGCGTGGCCCTGTCGCCGGACGGCAAGCGGGTGACCTACCTGAAGGCCAAGCCCGAGGCGGCCAACGTGCAGGACCTGTGGGCGGTGGACGTGAAGGGCGGCGAGCCCTACCGGCTGATCGACGCCAACGCCCTGTCGTCGGGCGACAAGGCGCTGTCGGAAGCGGAGATCGCCCGTCGCGAGCGCGCCCGGGTGCTGGCCCGCGGCGTCGTCGAATACAGCTGGGACAGCGAAGGCCGCTTCGTGCTCGTGCCGCTGGACGGCGACCTCTATGTCGACAGCGTCGCCGACGGCAAGGTGACCCGCCTGACGGAGACCCCGGGCGACGAGGTCGACGCCAAGGTCTCGCCCAAGGGCAGGTTCGTCTCCTATGTGCGCGACCAGAACCTCTATGTCCGCCCGCTGACCGGCGGCGAGGAGACGGCGGTGACCGCCGAGGGCAAGGGCGCCCTGTCGTTCGGCGTGGCCGAGTTCATCGCCCAGGAGGAGATGGACCGCGACACCGGCTACTGGTGGTCGCCCGACGAGCGCCTGATCGCCTACACCCGCGTCGACGAGAGCGGCGTCGACATCGTGCCGCGCGCCGACATCGGCCCGGCGGGCGCCACCGTGATCGACCAGCGCTATCCGCGCGCCGGCCGCCCGAACGCCATCGTCGACCTGTTCGTCAAGGACCTGGCCTCGGGCAAGGTGGTGCAGATCGACCTGGGCGCCGACAAGGACATCTACCTGGCCCGCGTGGCCTGGTCGAAGGACGGCAAGACCCTCTACGTCCAGCGCCAGAGCCGCGACCAGAAGACCCTCGACCTGATCGCCTTCAGCCCGGCCAGCGGCCAGGGCCAGATTGGGGGCAAAACGATCCTGACCGAGACCGACCCGCACTGGGTGGAGCTGCACGACGACTTCCGCCCGCTGAAGGACGGCAGCTTCCTGTGGTCGTCGGAGAAGTCGGGCAACAAGCACCTCTATCACTACGCCGCCGACGGCAAGCTGCTCGCGCAGGTGACCAAGGGCGACTGGCCGGTCGACAAGATCGAGGCCGTCGACGAGGTCGACGAGAAGCGCGGCCTGGTGTTCTTCAGCGCCTCGATCGACACGCCGATCGAGCGCCGGCTCTATTCGGTCTCCTACATCAAGCCCGGCGCCCCCAAGGCCCTGACCTCGGCCGGCGGCTGGTGGACCACGAAGGTCGCCGCCACCGGCGCCTTCGTCGGCTCGTACTCGGATCCGAAGACCCCGCCGCAGACCGCGCTCTACGACCCGAGCGGCAAGCGCGTGCGCTGGATCGAGGAAAACAGGCTCGACGCCGCCCACCCCTACGCGCCCTACGCCGCCGACCACCTGGTTCCGGAGTTCGGCACGCTGAAGGCCGCCGATGGCCAGGTCCTGCACTACTCGCTGCTGAAGCCGGCGAACTTCGACGCGGCCAAGAAGTATCCGGTGATCGTCTCGGTCTATGGCGGACCGCACGCCCAGCGCGTGACCAAGGCCTGGGGCGTCAACGACGAGGCCTTCGCCAACGCCGGCTACGTGGTGTTCAAGCTGGACAACCGCGGCTCGTCCAACCGCTCGACGGCGTTCAAGACGGCCCTGGACCGCCGCATGGGCACGGTCGAGGTCGAGGACCAGTTCGCCGGCGCGGCCTTCCTGAAGACCCTGCCCTACGTCGACGCCGAGCGCCTGGGCGTGATGGGCTGGTCGTACGGCGGGTTCATGACCCTGATGATGCTGAGCGCCGAGGGCACGCCCTTCAAGGCCGGCGTCTCGGGCGCGCCGCCGACCGAGTGGGGCCTCTACGACACCCACTACACCGAGCAGTTCATGGGCAAGCCCGACGAGAACAAGGCCGGCTACGCGGCCTCGGACTTCCTGGGTCGCGTCGACAAGCTCAAGCCCGGCAGCCTGATGCTGATCCACGGCATGGCCGACGACAACGTGATCTTCGAGAACAGCACCCGCGTGCTGGCGGCCTTGCAGAAGAAGGGCATCGCCTTCGAGACCATGCTGTATCCGGGCGAGCGCCACAGCGTGATCCGCAGCCGGTCCAAGGGCCTGCACGTGATGAAGACGCATCTCGACTTCTTCGACCGCAAGCTGAAAGGCGAGTGATCGACAAGGGCGGCCCCGACCTCACGGTCGGGGCCGTTTCCGCATGTGACGGGGGACGGATGGTGGGGATGAAGCGTCTGTTGCTGCTTGGCGGGGCCGCCCTGCTGCTGGCCGGGCCCGCCGTGGCCGCGCCGGAACAACCGAAGGCGGAGACGCCGGCCGAGTTCCTCGCCTCGCTTTCGAAGGACGCCGAGGACAAGGTCGCGCACGTCGCCTTCGTAGGCCCGCAGATGAGCCTCGCCGACGAACAGGCGCTGCAGGCCTCTGGCGAGTTGACCGCCGAGGACGCCGTGCAGGGCCGCCTCATGGTGCAGCACTTCTTCGGCGCCAGGACTAACGCCGTGCTGGCCTTCAACCCCGACGCCCTGAAGATCGCCCGCGCCCTCGACGCCGAACGCAAGGTGGGCAAGACGCGCGGCCCGCTGCACGGCCTGCCGATCCTGATCAAGGACAATATCGAGTCCCTCGATCCGATGGCCACCACCGCCGGCTCGCTGGCGCTGAAGGACAACGTCACCGGCCGCGACGCCCCTCTGGTCGCCCGGCTGCGGGCGGCGGGCGTGGTGGTGCTGGGCAAGGCCAACCTGTCGGAATGGGCCAATATCCGCTCGTCGCGCTCGACCAGCGGCTGGAGCGCCGTCGGCGGCCTGACGCGCAACCCCTATGCCCTGGACCGCAGCGCCTGCGGCTCGTCCAGCGGCTCGGGCGCGGCGGTGGCGGCGGGCCTGGCGACGGCCGCGATCGGCACCGAGACCGACGGCTCGATCACCTGCCCGGCGGCGATGAACGGCCTGGTGGGCCTCAAACCCACCGTCGGCCTCATTTCGCGCACCCACGTCGTGCCGATCAGCCATAGCCAGGACACCGCCGGCCCGATGACCACCACGGTGCGCGACGCGGCCCTGCTGCTGACCGCCATGGCCGGTTCGGACCCGGCCGATCCGGCGACGCTGGAGGCCGACGCCCGCAAGGTCGACTACGCCGCGGGCCTGTCGAAGGACGCGCTGAAGGGCGTCACCCTGGCGGTGGCGCGGTTCTACACCGGAGATTCGCCAAAGACCGACGCGGTGTTCGAACAGGCGCTGCAGGACCTGGCCGCCCAGGGCGCGACGCTGGTCGAGGTGAAGGCCTTCGATGAGGGCCCCATCGGCAAGGCCGAGGGACTGGTGCTGTTCACCGAGTTCAAGGCCGACATCGCCGCCTACCTGGCCTCGACCGACCCGAAGAAGGTTCCGACCCGCACCCTGGCCGACCTGATCGCCTTCAACGCCGCCACGCCGGAGGAGCTGCGCTGGTTCGGCCAGGAGACCTTCGAGAGGGCGCAAGCGACCAAGGGCCTGGACGACCTCGACTACCTGAAGGCCAAGGCCGACGCGAAACGTCTCGCCGGCCCCGAAGGCGTCGACCGGATCCTCAAGGAGACCGGCGCGGTCGCCCTCGTCGCCCCGACCACCGGGCCGGCCTGGACCATCGATCCGGTCAACGGCGACCATTACGGCGCCTCGGCCACCACCCTGCCCGCCGTCGCCGGCTATCCCCACCTGACCGTGCCCATGGGCCAGGTCGAGGGGCTGCCGGTCGGCCTGTCGTTCATCGGCCCGGCCTGGAGCGAGGCCCGCCTGCTAAGCCTGGGCTACGCCTACGAGCAGGCGACGATGCGGAGGAAGCCGCCGGAGATGAAGGCGACGGTGGGGCCATAGGTTTGATCCCTCTCTCTCAGAGAGAGGGTTTTCCGGTCACACCTTCGGGCGGATCATGTCGATCGGCGGCGGCGGAGGCGTGACTTCCGACGGGTGCGGCGGCGGGGGCGGACGGTGGGCCTGCGGGGTCGCGCAGGCGGCCAGGACGGCTGCGGCCAGGCCCAGCAAGGCAAGGCGGCTCAGCATCCGCGCGCGCCAGGGAAAATGCCCAGGCTGCCGCGGAAGCAGCGGTGCTCGCCGCGCGGATCCCAGTATTCGGTCGTGCCGTCCGAGCGCTTGATGGCCCAGCGCTCGCCGGTCTGGCCGTCGCGGCCGACCACGGCGATGTCGCCCGGCCCGCGCGAGGTGACCGCATAGCCGTCGCCGGTCAGGGCGTCCGACGCGCAGCTTTCGGTGACGCCGGGCTTGGAGAGATCGCCCCGCAGGCCCGCCGACGAGCCGGTGCGCTGGTTGAAGGCCGAGACCTCGGTCCCGCCCTGGCCGCTGACGAACACCTGGGTTCCGGTGGCGCGGTCGTAGGTCATGACGTCGGGCGCCTGGCCGGTCAGGGGCGCGCCGCACGGAACGCGGCCGGGCGGACCGGGACGCTTGGCGGGCCCCGCCGGCTGGGCCTGGGCCGCGCCGGCGGCAAGGGCCAGGGCGAGAACGCTGGCAGCGAACAGGCGGATCATCGCGGGCTCCCTTGCGGACCAACAGGCTGGGCGCCGACAGGACCGCCGGCGGCGGCCGAGGCCTCGTACGGATCGACGGGACCGCCGGCCAGGGCGCTCGAAGGCGGTCCCGACAGCACGGCCACCGCGCCAGCGGGCCAGTAGCTGTCGTAGTCGAGGCGTGCCCGATCGCGGGGCGTGCGGAAGAGCTCCGGCGCCTCGAACCACGGACGGCAGGTCAGGGCGCCGTCGAAATAGCCGGTGACCAGCGCCTCGCAGCCGCCGGGGCGGGCGAAGACGCGGTTGTCGCGGGCGCGGATCTGGGCCCCGCTGTCGGCGAACAGGCCCGCGCGCATCACCCCGGCGATGGCGTTGTCGGAGGCGTAGACCACGCCCGAGGCGGCGTAGATGCCGACGTCGGCGGCCTCGAGCCGGCCGTCCAGCACCCGCAGGTCGGCGCCTTCCAGCACCACCGCCCAGTCGCTGTCGCGAACCACGGGACGCTGCAAGGTGGTCTCGCCGCCGCTGATGTAGATCCCGCGCGAGAAGCCGTCGGTCGCCAGGCCGTCGATCTGCACCAGCTGGTCGCGGTTGACGCCGGTCAGCACGAAACCGGCCGAATTGCGGGTGCGCGAAGAGCCGCTCCAGTCGCCCAGCCGGACGACGCGGATATCGCGCAGGCGGCTGTCTCGGCCGGTCTCCACGGCCATGCCGATGGCGGTGGCGGCCACGTCGATGTCCTGGGCCTGCAGGCTGCCCGACAGCTTGACCACCGGCGCACGGGTGCGGCCGACGAAGGCCGTCTGGATCATCTCCACCCGGCTGTCGGCGACGTCGATGGCCGAGGCCTCGCCGTCATAGCGCACGACCACGCCCTTCAGGGCCAGCTCGGTGGCGCGGCCGACGATGCACGAGGCGGTTCCGCCTCGCGAGGCTTCCAGACCCAGGTTCTGCAACACCACGAAGGCGACGCCCGGGGCGATGCGGATGCAGGGCTGGTCGGCCGGCGCCACCAGGATCGGCCGGGTGCGCGAGGGGCTGTAGTCACGGGCGGTGATCAACACCGAGCGGGTGACGCTGAGCGACTCCACGCAGGCGCCGCCGTTGCGCGAGACCAGGGTCAGGGTGTCGCCGTCATACAGCCGGGCCAGCACGTCGTTCACCTCGCCCGGATAGGCGATGTCGCAGTCGACGACGGTGCGGTACGGCCCGTAGCCGCCGCCGGGATAATAGGGCCGGCGCGGCGGCTTGCGCTTGACCGGACGGCGCGCCCCGCAGCCCTTCGACAGGTTGGGCTCGAGCAGCAGGCCAAAGCACGGGCGGATCTGCTGGTCGATCCTGGCGTCGGGCGAAGCCGAGGCGACCTGCGGCGCGGCGCCCACGAGGCCCAGGACGACGAGGGCCGCCGCGAAGGAGGCGAGGCGCTTCATCGATAGTCCCTTTCAGCGTCAGGACGAGCGGCGTTGACCGGGGCGGCGTCGACGGGGCCGGCGTTGGCCGGGGCCACATAGGCGCGCGCCGCATAGGGCTGGGGCCGCTCGCCGGGGCCGCGCGGCGGGCGCGACACCTGGGCCAGCAGCTGTTGCAGCCGCCAGGCCGACGGCTTGAAGCCGGCCAGGGCCGCGTCCAGCTGGTAGACCACCGCCTTGGCGCGGTCCTGGTCGGCCACGCCTTGCAGGCCCAGCGAAAAGAAGGTCGACATGGCGTACTTGGCCTCGGGCGAGCCCTGGCGCTCGGCCTCCTCGTACCAGTGGTAGGCCCGGGCGTAGTCGCGCGGCACGCCGACGCCCTCGGAGTACATCACCGCCAGGACGAGCTGGGCCTTGGACGAGCCGTTGACGGCCGCGTACTGCACTGCCCTCACCTTCTCGATCGGCGACAGCCGGCCCGTGGTCGGGCGGCCGATCGAGGCCTGGAAGGTCTGGGCGTCGTTGAGGGATAGCAGCCGCTCGTCGAGCAGCGGCGCGGGCAGGATCCGCAGGTAGGACAGCGCCTCGCCGATGTGCACGAACGGCAGCTCGTGCAGACGGGCCAGCGCCGCCTCCTTGGCCTCGCCGGCCGGATCGCTCTCGTCCGAGTGGGGCACGCCGGAATCGGGCGAATCCGGCGGATAGAACTCGTAGGGCGGGATCCAGCGCTTGGCCTTGGTCTCGACGAAGGTTCCGTACGAGGCCCGCTGCGGCGAGGAGCGCTCGAAGTCCTTGAGCATGACATAGGCCGACACGTCGCCGGTCTGCACCGCCAGGTAATTGTAGAGATAGGCGTCAATATCGTTGCGGCGGAACAGGTCCAGCGCCGCCGGCGCGCCGACATGGCGGCGATCGCCATAGGCCTCGACGGCCTGCAGGTTGTCGGACGGCTCGCCATAGGGCCCGAAATAGCCGTCGTGCATCCGCGCCAGGGTGCGGTAGCCGTCGGCCCCCTGCGTCGACAGGATGTAGATCACCCGGTTGCGGACTTCTTCGCGCTCCTCGGTCGACATCCGCGACAGCTGGCGGTCGAGCGCGCCATAGGCGGCGTGGCGCTCATAGGCGCGGCAGTCGTCGAAGCGCGACAGCGCCTTGCCCGGCTTGCCGCGCGGCTCGTAGGCGGCGATCGGCGCATAGCCGGAAGGGTTGGCCAAGGCCATGGCGTACCAGGCGGCCGCCTCGACTGGATCATCCAGGTTCTTGTCGCTGGTCCGCTGGCCCTCGTAGCGCCGGGCCAGCTCCAGCTGGGCGAAGAAGTCGCCGCGGAAGCCGCCCTGGCGCAGGTTGCGGATCTCGATCTGCTGCTGGTTGAACTGGCCCGAGCCGCCTTGCGCCGCCTGCGGGCGCGGACAGGCCGTGGCCCGCTTGGCGAACAGTTGAGGCGCGGAGAAGTCGCAGCCAAACAGCGGCAGCACGGCGACCGCCGCCACCGCGCCCAGCGGAACGCGGCGGATCACATGGCGCCTGTTTTCGAGGAGATGGACGCCCGCGCGCCTCAGCCTGCGGAGGAGCGCAACAGCATCGCCGGCCTCGTGCATCGCTCCCCCTCCAGCACGCCGTTAACCATGATCGGAACCACGTTCATGAGCCGCCGGAAGCGAGACTGTCAAGCTCGCCGACCGACGTTCATCAACTCTTGTTTGACGTGCCTGAAATGGAACGGGTTTTGGGGCGTGGAACCACGGAAGTCCGTGTATTTTCACGGTTTATGACTCAGCCGCGCTCGCGCGGGACCCGCTCGACGGCGCGCAGGATCTCGTCCCGATTCTTCGCCGACTTGGCCCAGGCCGGCAGCCGCGAGACGATGGTCTGGTTGCGCGGAGCGGCCGGATCGGCGGACCGCTGCTCCACCCTGATGCGGCCCGACAGGTAGGTCTCGAGATAATCGAGGTGCGCCTCGTTCCAGGCGACCAGATCGCCGTGACGCGTCGCGGCGCGGAAGCGGGGCGCCAAGCCCATGAACGGGTCGATCGGCGCCCCGTTCGGGGTCTGCGGCTTGTCGCGCGTCGCCCCGCAGTCTCGGCAGACCATCCGGCGCGCGGCGGACGCCTGCACGTCGGACGGGTCGCGCGGCAGGATGGCCGCATACCCGCCGCACGCGGGGCAATCGACGACGAGCCGGCCCAGAAAGTCGTCGGGCAGCCGGGCGGGAACCACCGAACGTCCGTCGCCGCCCGCCATGCCGCCCCCTGTCCTGGCCTACCTGCCCGTCGGCATATCCCTGAACGGCACGTCCTTGTCCACGCGCACGTCGCCCGGCAGGCCCAGGACCCGTTCGGCGATGATGTTCTTGAGGATCTCGTCGGTGCCGCCGGCGATGCGGAGGCCCGGCGCCCACATCAGGCTTTGCTGGAAGGCCGCGCCGGCGGCGGCTTCGGGGCCGGTGAGGACGCCGTACTCGCCCTGCATCTCGACGGCGGTGTTGGCCAGGTCCTGAAGCTGGTTGGCCGAGATGATCTTGCCGATCGAGCTTTCGGGCCCCGGGGTCTGGCCGCGCGACAGGGCGGTCATGGTGCGGAAGCGGGTGAACTTCAGCCCCTGCGAGGCGACGAACCAATCGGCCAGCTTCTCGCGGAAGGCGTCGTTGGAAAGGGCCGGACCGTCCTCGCCGGGAAGCGCGCGGGCCAGCTCCAGCACCTCGCGATAGTTGGGACCGGCCGAGCCGCCGACGGCCAGGCGCTCGTTCATCAGGGTGACGAGGGCGACCTGCCAGCCCTGCCCGACCTCGCCCAGGCGCTGGCTGTCCTTAACCCGCAGGTCGCTGAAATAGACCTCGTTGAACTCGCGCCCGCCCGACATCTGGTGGATGGGGCGGCATTCGACGGCCGGATCGCGCATGTCGATCCAGAACATGGTCAGGCCCTTGTGCTTGGGCACGTCGGGGTCCGTCCGCGTAAGGAGGATGCCGAAGTCGCTGTAGTGGGCGCCGGTGGTCCAGACCTTCTGGCCGTTGATCACCCAGTCTTCGCCGTCCCTGACCGCCCGCGTGCGAAGGGCCGCGACGTCGGAGCCGCCGGCCGGTTCGGAGAACAGCTGGCACCAGATCTCCTCGCCCTTCACGGCGGGGGAGACGAAGCGCTTCTTCGTATCGGTGTCGGAAAAGGCCATGACCGTCGGCACGCACATGCCCAGGCCGATGGTGAAGTAGCCGTAGGCGACGCCGGCCTTGCCCTCCTCCTGACCGAAGATGACCGACTCGATCGGCGTGCCGCCGCCTCCCCCGACCGCAGCCGGCCAGGTGATGCAGGCGTAGCCGGCCGCGGCCTTGCGGGCCTGCCAGGCCTTGGCGGCGGCCATGTGCTCGGGGGTGTTGGGCTTGGGCTCGCCATGCTCGGCGCGGTGGGCGGCGGCGGCCTCGACCAGCCAGGCGCGGGCCTTTTCGCGGTAGGCGGCTTCGGTGGGGGAATCGTTGAAGTCCATGGCATCAATCTCCGTCATCCCGGACGACCTGAAAGGTCGATCCGGGACCCAGAGCCGGCGCACTGCGGCTGCTCCTGGGTCCCGGCTCTCCGCTTCGCTCCGGCCGGGATGACGAAGAAAGGCGGAGGAGAAAGGGTGGGCTCGAACGCTAGGCCGCGTTCTTCTTCTCGAGCTCGCTGACCAGCCGCTCCTTCCAGAGCCTCGGCGAGCCGGCGACCAGGGAGAGCTGCCGCGAGCGGCGGTAATAGAGGTGGCAGTCCACCTCCCAAGTGAAGCCCATGCCGCCGTGCACCTGGACGCTTTCCTTGCTGGCGAACCAGAAGGCCTCGGAGGCGGCGATGCGGGCGGCGGCGGCTGCCGTGGGCAGTTCGGAAGCGTCGTCGTTAAGGGCCCAGGCGCCGTAATAGGCGTTGGAGCGGGCGACCTCGTTCTTGACGTACATGTCGGCCAGCTTGTGCTTGATGGCCTGGTAGCCGCCGATCACGCGGCCGAAGGCGTAGCGGCCAAGCGCGTACTCCTTGGCCATCTCCAGGCAGCGGTCGGCGCCGCCCAGCTGTTCGAAGGCCAGCAGCACGGCGGCGCGGTCGAGGATGGCCTGGACGAGGTCGAAGCCCTCGCCCGCCCCGCCCAGCCGCTCGGCGGCCGCGCCGTCGAAGGTCAGGCGCGCGACGCTTCGGGTGGGGTCCAGACTCTCGAGCGTCTCGCGCTTCACGCCCTCGCCCGTCAGGTCGACCAGGAAAAGGCCAGGCTTGCCGCCTTCGCTGGCCAGCACGATGGCGACGTGGGCGATGTCGCCGTCGGTGACGGGGATCTTCACGCCGGAAAGCTTGCCGCCCTCCACCCGGGCCGACAGGGCCGAGGGGGTGAGGACGCCGGGGCCTTCACTGACCGCCAGGGCGCCGATCAGCTCGCCCGCGGCGACGCGGGGCAGGATCGCGGCCTGCTGGGCGGTCGTGCCGTGGGCCATGACGGCCTCGGCCAGGATGTAGACGGTGGAGGCGAAGGGGATCGGCGCGACGGCCCGGCCCAGCTCCTCGGCGATGGCGCACAGCTCGACGCGGCCAAGGCCCAGCCCCCCGTGCTTCTCGGGGATGGCCGCGCCCAGCCAGCCCTGCTCGGCCACAGCGGCCCACAGGGGCGCGTCGTAGCGCTTGGCCGGATCGTCGAGCACGCCGCGCACCACCGCGGGCGGACAGCGGCCGCCGAGGAACTTGCGGGCCTCGTCCTTGAGGAACTTCTGGTCGTCGGAATAGTCGAAATCCACGGCCGTTTTCTCCCTTGGCCGTTCTTGTCGACGGCCGTTGGAAGCGACGATGAACCACGTTTACGTGCGTGGAAAGATTGACCCGGCGTCAAGAATTTCAGGTTCTTATGGCGCCCCAGTATTTGGAGCCGTTCGAGATCCCATGGCCAAGACCGTCTATCAGCGGAACCAGAAGGTTTGGGTCGAGAGCGTCGGCGCCTGGGCGACGATCGAGAAGATCGTGCCCATCTGGGCCAAGGGCTTCGACGAACCGGTGCGGGTGACCTACGACGTGGGCCTGGGCCGCGAGTTCCTGGCCCATGAGCTGAAGCCCGAAGACAAGATGGATCCGCAGGAAGGCGGCGTCCTGTCCAACTGGCGGGTCCTGAGGGCGCGCAACAAGTGGCAGCAGGAAAGCGACTGCCTGCACCACCCCTTCCCCGGCACCTATCCGGTGGTGGTCACCGACCCCAACGACTGGGGCGGCTGGCGCACGCCGGGGGCCGAGTACGACCGCGACCCGCGCAAGATCGAGTTCCAGGCCAGGCTGATCGCCGCCGCCCCGCGCCTGCACGCCCTGTCGCGCGAGATCATGACCCTGGTCGGCGACCATCCCGAGGACGCGCCCCCCGCCCTGCTGGCCCTGGCCCAGAAAGCCGCGGCCATCGAGCGGGAGTTGCACGAGACCCCGGCGGCGGGGACGGTGGAGGGCTGAGCCAGGCGAAAACCACGCCCTTCGACAAGCTCAGGGTGAGGTTTTCTACTGCACGGCCCCAAAAATGGTCCTCATCCTGAGCTTGCCGAAGGACGAGGACCACGCACCGCCTAGAACCGCCGCCCCACGCCCACCGACACCACCATCGGGTCCAGGTTCACCTTAGACTTCAGGGCGCCGCCGTTGATCTTGGCGTCGGTCTCGAACCACACCTTCTTGACGTCGACATTGACGACGTACGGCCCCTTCACGGCGATGTCGGCGCCCGCCTGCAGGGCGTAGCCGAAGCCGTCGTCGAGATCGACGGTGAAGCCGTTCCTGTCCTTGCCGCTATAGAAGATCATGTAGTTCACGCCCGCGCCGACATACGGATTGAACCGGGCCTTGGGCGCGAAGTGGTACTGGGCCGAGACCACCGGCGGCAGCACCCAGGTCTTGTGCACCACGACGTCGGTTCCAGGCCCCACGGCCTTGACGGTGTGCTGGGTCGTGCCGGCGATCACCTCGATGGCGAGCTTGTCGGTGAGGAAGTAGGACACTCCCAGCGTCGGCATGACGTCGTCCTTGACGTCGGCCTTGAGGCCGCTGGCGGCGCCGGCCGCGGTGACGATCGGGTCGCCGGCGTCGGGCGAGACGCTGGTGGCGCGCAGGTTGACCTGCCAGGTCCCCTTGGCGGCGGGCGTGAAGGCCTCCTGGGCGTGGGCGCCGGTCGCGGCGGCGGCGAGCGTCAGGCCGGCGGCGAGAGCGAGGCGGAGGGCGGTCATTGGTCTTATCCCCTTGGACTTCGACGCGTCGAGGCGTCGGAAGGGGTGATGCGCCCGCCCGCGCATCCGGACATTGATCCGCCTCAAGCCCTCGAGAAGCGGCCCTCCTTCCAGGCGCGCCAGGTCAGCCAGACGACGGCCAGGACGCAGCCCGCCAGCAGCGGGACCGAGCTTTCCGGGCCGCCCTCGCCTCTCAGCCAGGCGATCAGCACGCCTCGCCCCGGCTCGTAGATGAAGGCCTCGGTAGAGTCATAGCCGCACTGCAGCGAATAACCGCCGATGACCGCGCCCACCAGCGCGCCCCAGCCCATGAACAGGCCCAGCCCCAGCCACAACCGCTGGCGTCGCAGCCAGACGAGGGCGAGGATCGCCCCGCCCAGGGCCGCGTTCGCGCGCTGGATCGGCGGACGCTCCACGTCAAACGAAAGGATCCAGAAAGCGGCGAGCGCCGCGAGCACGACGCCCACGGCCGGTCCCAGCGCCTGCGTGCCCAGCCGCGCGATCCCGCCCTGCACCATCAGGCCCAGCAACAGGCCCCCGAACGCTCCCTGGGAAAGGCCGGTGGCCAGCGCCCAGCGCCAGTCGACGAGAGGCGGCGGCCGCCAGACCACGCCGCCGCTCAGGGTGAGCACGCCCATCAGGAGGCCGAAGGCGATCACGGCCAAGGCGATCCCACGCCCCAGTTCGGGAAGCGCCGGGGCCAGGGCCAGCTCGGACGGCCAGCGCCTTTCGGCCAGCCGAACCAGCAGGACATAGGCTCCGACCGCGGCCGCGATCGACGCCAGGGCGGCCAGGGGCCCCGCAACCAGGTCGATGTAGAACCTAGCGCCGGAAACAGGGCTGAAGGCCAGGTCGATCCCGACATCAACGGCCCCCATCGTGACGAACCCCGCGATGAAGGGCGCCGCCGTCAGGATCATCGCCCAGACCAGGATGACGATCCGGCGGCCCGGGGCAATACGGCCCGGCGACGGAGCAAGCGCGTCGGACATGGATCCAAACCTTCCCAATCGAGTTCGCCGTCCCGGAGCGCCCTCGCCGCCTCAAGCGCGCGAAAAGCGGCCTTCCTGCCAGGCGCGCCAGGCGAGGAAGCCGGCCGCCAGCGCTCCGCCGACCAGCGCCGGGACCGAGGTGTCGGGCCCGCCCGGTCCGCGCAGCCACGAGATCAGCGGCCCCTGCTCCGGCGCGAAGATGAACGCCCGCGCGGCGTTGCCGTCGTCCCCGTGGTAGAAGCCGCCCCTGACGACCGTCATGAGCCCGTCCCAGGTCGCGACGATGCCCATGCCGAGCCACAAGCGTCCAAGGCGTACAAAGACGAGGGCCAGCATCAGCCCGTCGATCAGTGCGCCGAGTTGCGCATTGACGTGCACGCGTCCACCGGTCCACCAGGCCGCCGCAAAGGCGGCCGCGACGACGCCGAACACCGGCCCCTGCGTTTGGGCCAGCAGCCGGGTCAGCACGCCCTGAAGCACGATGGCCGTCAGCACGCCGGAAGCGATCCCGAAGGCCAGGCCGGCGGAGATGTGGCCAAGCCAAGTCTTCAAAGGCGGCGGGCGCCACGCGATCGCGCCGGCCAACGTCAGGACGACCATCAACAGGAGGAAGGCCGCAGCGGCCAAGCCCACACCTCGCGCGGCCTCGATCCAGGCGCCGCGCGGCGCGAGCTCGACGACGGCGCGTCGCTCGACCAGACGCACCAGCAGCCAGTAGACGCCGACGAAAGCGATCCCGGCGAGCGGCGAGGCGAGCGACATGTACAGGCGCAGGGCCTCGTCGCTCAGCGATGCTTCCGGCCGCAGGATGACGAACAGGCCGACCACGAGCGGGCTGACGCTCTTGTAGACGCCGAAGCCCGCGATGAAGACGGCCGCGGCCAGCACGGGCGCCCAGACCAAAGCCCCCAGGACGCGGAATGGCGCCCCCTCCGGCCCAGGCTCGGAATTGGCGACCTCTGACACTTGCAAACACCCCCCGGTTACATCGCCAACTTAACCGATAAATCGACAAGCCGCGCAACCGGCGGCCTCGCCCCCGACCCGACGGGCGACTACATTGGCCGGATGCGCACCGAAACGCCCCAGCCGATCCGGCTCTCCGACTATCGCCCGTTCCCGTTCGAGATCGAGACGACGCAGCTGTCATTCCAGCTGGCGCCGTCCGCCACGCGCGTGACCGCCACGCTGAAGGTGCGCCGCACGGGCGCGGCCGGCGAGGCCCTGGCGCTGAACGGCGAGCGGCTGGCGCTGAAGTCGATCGCCATCGACGGCCAGGCCCTGAGCGCCAACCAGTACGCGCTGGACGACGAGCGACTGGTGATCGCCGAGGTCCCCGACGCCTTCGAACTGACCACGCAGGTCGAGATCGATCCGTCGGCCAACAAGGCCTTGATGGGCCTCTACATGTCGGGCGGCCGCTTCTGCACCCAGTGCGAGGCCGAGGGCTTCCGCACCATCACTTTCTTCCCCGACCGGCCGGACGTGCTCAGCCGCTACACCGTGCGGATCGAGGCCGACGCGACCTTCGAGCACCTGCTCAGCAACGGCAACCTGATGGAGGCCGGCGAGCTGGAAGGCGGCCGCCACTACGCCGTCTGGAACGACCCCTTCCCCAAGCCGGCCTACCTGTTCGCCCTGGTCGCCGGGCGGCTGGACGTGCTGGAGGACAGCTTCGTCACCATGAGCGGCCGCACCGTGGCCCTGAAGGTGTTCGTCGATCCTGGCCAGGCCTCGCGCGCGGCCTATGCCCTGGACGCCCTCAAGCGCTCGATGAAGTGGGACGAGGAGGCGTTCGGCCGCGAATACGATCTGGACCTCTTCATGATCGTGGCCGTGCGCGACTTCAACTTCGGGGCCATGGAGAACAAGGGGCTGAACATCTTCAACTCCTCGCTGCTGCTGGCCGAGCCCGAGACGGCGACCGACTTCGACTACGAGCGCATCGAAAGCGTCGTCGCCCACGAATACTTCCACAACTGGACCGGCAATCGCATCACCTGCCGCGACTGGTTCCAGCTGTGCCTGAAGGAAGGCCTGACGGTCTTCCGCGACCAGAGCTTCAGCGCCGACATGCGCGGCGCGGCCGTGCAGCGGATCAAAGACGTCAAGGCGTTGCGCGCCCGGCAGTTCGCCGAGGACGCCGGCCCGCTGGCCCACGCCGTGCGGCCGTCGAGCTATCTGAAGATCGACAACTTCTACACCGCGACCATCTACGAGAAGGGCGCGGAGATCATCCGCATGCTGAAGACCATCCTGGGCGCCGACGCGTTCCGGGCCGGCCTTGATCTCTATTTCGAGCGCCACGACGGCGAGGCCACGACGGTCGAGGCCTTCATCGCGTGCTTCGCGGAAGCCTCGGGGCGCGACCTGACCTCGTTCTTCGCCTGGTACGAGCAGGCCGGCACGCCCGCCGTGTCGCTGACCCACGCCTACGACGCCGCCGCCCAGGCGCTGTCGATCACCCTGACCCAGAAGACCGCCCCCACCAGCGGCCAGCCCGTCAAGAAGGCGCTGCCGATCCCGGTGACCATCGGCCTGCTGGCCCAGGACGGCCGCCCGCTGCGCGACAGCGAGGTGGTGCTGCTGGAGGGCGAGAGCCTGACGGTGCGCTGGGAAGGCGTGGCGGAGGCCCCCGTGATCTCGGCCCTGCGCGGTTTCTCGGCCCCTGTGACCCTGACCACCGACGCGCGCAGCGCCGACGCCTATGTGCTGTTCGCCGCCGACCCGGACCTCTTCAACCGCTGGGAAGCCGGCCAGGGCCTGGCCCGGGGCCTGATCCTGGCCCGCGCCGCCGGGACGCCCGACGAGGTCGGCGAGGAACGCTACGCCCAGGCCCTGGGCCAGGCGCTGGACGATCCGGCCGCTGATCCGGCCTTCAAGGCCCTGCTGCTGGCCCTGCCGACCGAAGGGGATCTCGCCCTGGCGGTCGAGCCCGCCGATCCGGCCGCGATCCACGAAGCTCGCGGCGCCTTGCGCGCCCGCATCGCCGTGCACCTGGGCGAGCAGTTGGCCCGCATCCACGGCGCCATGCAGGGCGACGGCGAGTTCTCGCCCGACGCGGCCTCGGCCGGTCGCCGGGCGCTGCGCAACGCCTGCGTCGACCTGCTGTCCGCCGATCCGCACGCCGACAACGTCCAGCGCATCGTCGGCCACTTCGAGGCGGCCGCGGCGCTGACCGACGCCATGGGCGGCCTGTCGGCCCTGCTGGCGGTAGGCGGCGAGCCCTGCGAGACGGCCCTGGCCGCCTTCCACGCCAAGTGGCGGCACGAGCCGCTGGTGCTGGACAAGTGGTTCTCGGTCCAGGCCCGCGATCCGTCGGACAACGCGCTGAAGCGGGTGCTGGCCCTGACCGAGCACGCCGACTTCGACGCCGGCAATCCCAACCGCTTCCGCGCCCTGGTGCAGGGCTTCGCCAGCGCCAACCCGGCGCGGTTCCACGACGCCAGCGGCGCGGGCTATCGCTTCCTGGCCGACCAGATCCTGGCGGTGGACGGCTTCAACCCGATGACCGCCGCCCGCCTGGTCGAGCCGCTGGGCGGCTGGCGGCGCTACGTTCCGGCGCTGGGCGACCTGATGCGCCGCGAACTGGAGCGCGTGCAGGCCGCGCCGGGCCTGTCGAAGAACGTGCTGGAACTGGCGACACGGGCGCTGGAGTAAGCCGCCTGCGGCGGCCCCCTCAGTCGCTCCGCGACAGCTCCCCCAGCGGGGGAGCATCTGGGCGCTCAAGATCCTCCCCCGTGGGGGAGGTGGCCCGGAGGGCCGGAGGGGGTCTTACCGCGAGAGCTTGAGGTGATTCCTCCGCGCAACGGTTGCGACCAAAGCGCTCATCCCCGCTTATTCGCCTCTCCCCCGGGTGACGGCGCATGAACGGGTACGGTAGATTCACCATGTCGGCGAACTGACTCGCCTGGGGTGCTAGAGGTTCAAGCGTTGCGAATTGGCGGGGCGAAACCCGGAAGGCCGGCCAAGGCCGGACTTTCGGCTGCGGGCGTGGCCCGCATGCGCGCCGCCCGGTCGTCGCAGGCCTATGTCCGCATCGTGATCCTGGCCGCGCTGCTGCTGCTGGCCGTCTACACCGCCCTTGGCCTGCACAGCCTGCAGAAGGAAGCCTCCGCTCCGCCCGGCGGCGCGGGCCTGGCCGCCGAGGCCCAGATCCTTTCCGGCAAGGTCGAGACCAACCTGGCCGCCCAGCGCGCGGGCCTATCGGCCGCCGCCGACATGTTGGAGCGCGACCCGACCTCGGCCATCGACGCGGCCGAAACCGCCCTGCGCGCCGCCGGCGGCGAGGCCATGGCCGTGGCCGTGACCACCAGCGCCGAGGTGCTGGCCGTCGCCGGTCGCGACCCGTCGGCCGACTGGCGCATGGCCGCCAAGGCCGCCTCGGCCTCGGGCCGCAGCGTCTGGGTCGGCGGCGTCGGCCGCAGCGGCCGCCTCTATGTCGCCATGGCGGCCCAGACCAGCGCCGGCCGCGGCTATGTCATCGCCGCCGGCGATCCCTCGCGCCTGCTCGGCGAACCGGGCAAGGAGCGCTCGGTCGCGCTGTTCCTGGCCGACGGCGGCCTGCTGGTCGGCGCCGGGCGCGCCGTGCAGGGCGCCGCCAGCCTCAGCCAGGCCTACACCCTTTCCGTCGAGGACCTGCAAGGGGGCGCGGCCGCCCTCACCGGTCGCGGCGTCGACGGCTCGAGCCTGGACGTGGCCTTCGAGCCCCTGGCCCAGGGCGCCGTCATCGTCGCCGTCAGCACCCCCAGCCACACCGTGGCCAATGTCGATCGCCGCGTCATGGAAGGCGCGCTGAACCTGCTGATCCCGCTGGCCGCCGGCATCGCGCTCGCCCTGATCCTGATGCTGCAAAGCCGCCGCGCCGAAAGCGCCCAGAAGGAGTTCATCGACAGCGAACAGCGCTTCCGCCTGGCCGTCGAAGCGGCCCGCTGCGGCATCTGGGAATGGGACCTGCGCTCGGACGAGGTCTACATGTCCGACGTCACCGGCGCGATGTTCGGCTGGGGCGGCGGCGGCGTGGCCCCCGGCCAGGACCTGGTCGAGCGGATCTCGGCCGACCACCGCGACCGGGTGCGCCAGGCGCTGGCCAACGCCGCCCAGTTCGGCGCCTTCGACGTGTCGTTCCGCATTCCCGCCCGCGAGCACGGCGGCCGCTCGATCTGGGTGGACGCCCGCGGCCAGGGCTTCGGCAAGCCGGGCGAGGACGGCTATTCGCGGATCATCGGCGTGGCGCTGGACGTCACAGAGGAGCGCCTGGCCCAGGCCCGCGCCCAGGCCGCCGAGAACCGCCTGCGCGACGCCATCGAAAGCGTGTCGGAGGCCTTCGTGCTCTGGGATCGCCAGGGTCGCCTGCTGATGTGCAACAGGAACTACCGCAACGTCTTCTCGCTGGAGCCCAAGCTCCTGAAGCCCGGCGCGGCCCGCGCCGAGGTCAACCGCTTCGCGGCCCTGGCCATCCGCCAGGAGATCCCCGACCCCACCGGCGCCAAGGGCGTGCGCGAGGCCGAGCTGAACGACGGCCGCTGGATCCAGATCAGCGAGCGGCGCACGGCCGAGGGCGGCCTGGTCATGACCGCCGCCGACATCACCGCCATCAAGACCCAGGAAGAGGCCCGCCGCCGCAACGAGGAGCAGCTGCAGAACGCCGTCGCCGGCCTGGAGCGCAGCCAGGAGCAGCTGGCCGAGCTGGCCCGCAAGTACGAGATGGAGAAGGTCAAGGCCGAGGGCGCCAACAAGGCCAAGAGCGAGTTCCTGGCCAACATGAGCCACGAGCTGCGCACGCCGCTGAACGCCATCAACGGCTTCTCCGAGATCATGATGAACGAGATGTTCGGCCCGCTCGGCGACCAGCGCTACAAGGGCTACAGCCTCGACATCCACAATTCCGGCCAGCACTTGCTGGCCCTGATCAACGACATCCTCGACATGTCGAAGATCGAGGCCGGCAAGATGGCGCTGAAGTTCGAGCCGCTGCACCTGGAGGACGTCACCGAGGACGCCGTGCGCCTGGTGCGCAACCGCGCCGAGGCCGCCGGCCTGAAGCTCGAGGTCGACTTCCCGCCCCTGCCCGAGATCGAAGCCGACTATCGCGCGGTCAAGCAGGTGCTGCTGAACCTGTTGAGCAACGCCATCAAGTTCACCCCCCGCCAAGGCCGTGTCGTCGTCCGCGCCGAGATCCGCCGCGACCCGCTGGGCGAACGCGTGAAGGTGTCGGTCACCGACACCGGCATCGGCATCGCCGCCGAGGACCTGGCCCGCCTGGCCCGTCCGTTCGAGCAGGTCGAAAGCCAGCACTCCAAGACCACTCAAGGCACCGGCCTTGGCTTGGCGCTGACCAAGTCGCTGGTCGAGATGCACGACGGCGCGCTGGAGATGGTCTCGACCCCAGGCGACGGCACCACCGTCAGCTTCACCCTGCCGATCAGCCAGAGCAGCCCGATGCAGGTGCGCGACTACGCGGTGGCCTAAGGCGCCCGAGACGAAAACGACCCAACAAGCTTGACCGCTTGCGGCAACAGCTAAACTCTCGCTTGCAGTAGCAGGAGAGACTTCTTGAAGATGGTGCGTTTTCCATATGCGTGCAGGCTCGCCCTAGGACTGGCGCTTCTGGCGCTTTCGACGGCCGCCGCAGCGGCCGAAGCCGACAAGGCGAAGGCCCTCGAGAACATCACCGTTCCGCAGGGCTCGACGCTTATTCTGAACCCTGGCTTGACGCTAATAGGCCAGCTGCAGCTCGGGCCCGGTGCGCAGATCATCACCAGAGGCGCTTCGGTGCAGTTGCAGATCCAGGTCCTGATCATCGAAGACACGGCCGAGCTAATAGCCAACACCCCCGCGGGGCTCAACACCGGCCCAATCGAGCTGACGGTCGGCGCCGTGGCCGGCAGCGGTCTCTCGATCCTCAACGCCGGGACGCCGGGCTTGCCAGGCCCGAATGCCTCGCCTCGCGACCAATCCACCTGCGCAGCCGACGCCGCCGCCTCGGCGGGCAACCCCGGCGGGCCGGGACAGAACGGTGGTGACGCGGGCAGTGTCTCCATCTCCACCATATCGCAGTCGAACTTGGCGGCCTTCCAGGTGCTCACAGACACGAACGCCGCCGGGCAGCCTCAGGATTGCGGCGGCCACATCTGCGGGGGTTTCGGCGGTCCAGGCGGCGCGGGCGGCAGCGGTGTTCCCGTCCAGCCCGCATGCGACAGCAACGCCCTCGGACCGAACGGTCCCCAAGGCGCGGCGGGGGCGACAGGCCACAATGCGCAGTTCAAATCCCAGGTCACGTGGGGTGGGTCCATCGCCAAACCCTAGCTTTCGCGGCAGGATTCGCGGAAAGCACCTCGCGGGGAGTGAAAGACCATGCCGGCCGCCTCCGGAACGCCCGTCGCCTTCGTCCATGTCAGCGACCGCCAGCGCGCGCTGGACTTCTATGTCGGCAAGCTGGGCCTTGTGGTCCGCAGCTCCGATCCGTTCGGCGACTTTCTTGAGGTCGGCGCGGCGCTGATCCGCCTGACCGCCCTGCCCGACTACAAGGCCGGCGCCCATCCGGTGTTCGGCTGGCACGTCGAGGACATCGAGGCCGGCGTGCGGGCGCTAACCGACAGGGGCGTCGCCTTCACGATCTACGAGGGCTTCGGCCAGGACGCCCTGGGGATCTGGACCGCCCCGGGCGGGGCGGCCAAGGTCGCCTGGTTCACCGATCCCGACGGCAACGTGCTGAGCCTTTCGCAGGGGTGAAAGTGTTCCCGCTCCCAGAGGGAGAGTGGGTTCTCAGTGCGCCGCCAGCCTGGCCACCAGCGCCGCGCCCGCCTCGTCCAGCCCCACGACCTCGACCGCCGCGCCCTGGCGGCGATAGCGCAGCACCACCTTGTCGAGCGCGCCGACGGCGGTGAGGTCCCACAGGCGCACGGCGGTCATGTCGATCTCGACGCTGGTGGGATGGCCGTGGAACTCGAAGCCGGCGGCGAACAGTTCGGCCGAGACGAAGAACAGCTGGCCTTCGACGACGTAGCGGCGGGCGGTCTGCGTGCTGTCGGAGCGCTCGGCGACGTTGATCATCTTGCCGACCTTGCGGGCGAAGAACAGCACGCTGAGCAGCACGCCCAGCACGACGCCCTTGGCCAGGTCGTGGGTGATCAGCACCGTCACGGTAGTGGCCAGCATGACGATGGTCGACTGCAACGGCGTCGAGCGCAGCTTGCGCACCGAGTTCCAGTCGAAGGTGGTGAAGGCCACCATGATCATCACCGCTACCAAGGCGGCCATCGGGATCTTCGCCACCCAGTCGCGCAGCACCAGGATCAGGATCAGCAGGAACAGGCCCGCCCAGAAGGTCGACAGGCGCGATCGGCCGCCGGACTTCACGTTGATGATCGACTGGCCGATCAGCGCGCAGCCGGCCATGCCCCCCAGCAGCGGCGAGACGATGTTGGCGATCCCCTGCCCCCGGGTCTCGCGGTCCTTGTCGGATGGGCTGTCGGTCAGGTCGTCGAGCAGGTTGGCGGTCAGCAGGCTTTCCAGGAGGCCCACGAACGCCAGGGTCAGCGAAACCGGGGCGATGATCTTCAGGGTCTCGAGCGTCAGCGGCACGGCCGGCAGGTGGAAGCCGGGCAAGGCGGTCGGCAGATGGCCCATGTCGCCGACGGTGCGCACCGGCAGGTTCAGGGCGATAGCCACGGCGCTGAGCGCCAGGATCGCCACCAGCGACGAGGGCACCGCCTTCGTCAGGCGCGGGAAGAGATAGATGATCGCCAGGCCCGCGCCGACCAGGGCGAAGGTCTGCCAGTTGCCGCCGATCAGCTGGGGCAGCTGGGCCATGAAGATCAGGATGGCCAGGGAGTTGACGAAGCCGCTCATCACCGAGCGCGAGACGAACTTCACGTAGCGGCCCAGGCGCAGCAGGCCGATGACGATCTGGATCACGCCAGTCAGCAGGCTGGCGGCGAACAGGTACTCGACGCCATGCTCGCGCACGAGGCCGCCCATCAGCAGCGACATGGCGCCGGTGGCAGCCGAGATCATCGCCGGCCGGCCGCCGACGAAGGCGATGGTCATGGCGATGACGAAAGAGGCGTAGAGCGTCACGGCCGGATCGACGCCGGCGATGAACGCGAAGGCCAGGGCCTCGGGGATCAGGGCCAGGGCGACGACCGTGCCGGCCAGCAGGTCGCGGCCAGGATTGGCGAGCCATTGCTGGCGCGTCTTGGCGAGGAAGCTCATGGGATCGGTCTTGCGTGGTGCGGCGGCGCGCGATCGCGCCGCGAAGGTTTCCCGAGGGATCGGCGCCCGGGGTAGCCATCCGGCGAGGCCGGATCCGTTGTGCGGCCTGCTGATGCCGCATCCGGCCGCGCGGGGCAAGCGCCCCGTCCGCGAACTATTTTTCCGTCGATGGTGGCCCAACTTGCGGTTTCGTGCTCCGCCTGCGTCAAGCTTAGGGGGCCGGCGAACAAGCACGCCCCGCTTTGGTGGATGGGGAGTGCGATGACGCGACACGTAGCGATGGCCGGGGCCGCCCTGGCGCTGGTGATGACTTTCGGCGGCCAGGCCGCCTACTCGGCAGAGATCACCCCGCCCGCCCAGGCCTTCGCCCAGGACCCGGGCAGCGACTACTTCCTGGCCGACTACACCGCCTATGAGGCCTATCTGAAGACCCTGGCCGGCCAGTCCGACCGCATGAAGCTGGTCGACATCGGCAAGTCCGAGGAAGGCCGCACCCAGTGGGTGGCGATCGTCTCCTCGCCCGCCAACCTGGCAAAGCTGGACGAATACAAGGCCGTCGCCCGCAAGCTGGCCAAGGGCGAAGTCAGCAAGGAAGAAGCCGAGAAGCTGGCCGCCACCGGCAAGGCCGTGGTCTGGATCGACGCGGGCATGCACGCCACCGAAACGGTGACCTCGCAGGGCCAGATCCAGGTTCTGTACCGGATGCTGACCAAGACCGATCCCGAGACGATGCGCATCCTCGACGACGTCATCGTGCTGTTCGGCCACGACAATCCCGACGGCATGGAGCTGGTCTCGGACTGGTACATGCGCAACCAGGATCCGCAGAAGCGCGAGTACAACTCGATCCCGCGCCTGTACCAGAAGTACGTCGGCCACGATAACAACCGCGACAGCTTCATGTCGCAGATGTCGGAAACCACCAACGTCAACAAGGTGCTGTTCCGCGAGTGGTATCCGCAGATCATCTACAACCAGCACCAGCCGGCCCCGAACGGCATGGTGGTGTTCGTCCCGCCGTTCCGTGACCCCTTCAACTACAACTACGACCCGCTGGTCATGACCTCGCTGCAGGAAGTCGGCATGGCCATGCACAGCCGCCTGGTGGCCGAGGACAAGCCCGGCTCGGGCGCCCGCAGCGCCGCCCCCTACTCGACCTGGCACAACGGCATGGAACGCTCCATCGCCTACTTCCACAACGCCGTGGGCCTCTTGACCGAGATCACCGGCTCGCCGACGCCGATGCCGCTGAACCTGGTGCCGGACGTGCAGCTGCCCAACGGCGACCGCCCGATGCCGGCCCCGCCGCAGACCTGGCATCTGGCCCAAACGGTCGAGTACCAGTGGAGCCTGGACCGCGCGGTGATGGACTACGCCTCGCGCAACCGCGAGCGCATGCTGTTCAACATCTGGAAGATGGCCAGCAACTCGATCGCCAAGGGTTCGAAGGACAGCTGGACCATCACCCCGACCGAGATCGACGACCTGAAGGCCGCCGGCGCCAAGGTGAAGTTCGAGGGCCGCGTCACCGGCTCGCCGACTTCGGCCTCGGTCGATCCGTCGCTCTACAAGACCATCCTGCAGGCCCCGGAAAAGCGTGACCCGCGCGGCTACATCCTGACCGCCGACCAGGCCGACAAGCCGACCGTGGTGGCGTTCCTGAACGCGCTGATCAAGGCCGGCGTCGACGTGGACGAGGCCACCAAGCCCTTCACCGTGGCCGGCAAGACCTATCCGGCCGGCTCCTATGTGGTGAAGACCGCCCAGGCCTATCGCCCGCACATCCTCGACATGTTCGAGCCGCAGGACCACCCGCACGACGCCGAGTATCCGGGCGGCCCGCCCAAGGCCCCCTACGACGTCACCGGCTACACCCTGGCCTACCAGACGGGCGTGAAGTTCGACCGCGTGCTCGACGGCTTCGACGGACCGTTCCAGCGCGTGCCCGACCTGATCGCCGTCAAGCCGGGCGCCGTGAAGGGCTCGGGCAAGGCCGGCTGGCTGATCGACCACGCCCCCAACAACGCCTTCACCCTGACCAACCGCCTGCTGAAGGCCGGCGCCCAGGTCTCGTGGCTGAAGGACGGGGCCAAGGCCGGCAAGCAGAGCTTCGCCGCCGGGGCCATCTGGGTCCCCTACTCGCCCGCCGCCGCGCAGGTGATCGGCGCCGGCGTCAAGGAACTGGGCATCGACGCCTGGGCCGTCGGTTCGAAGCCGGGCGGCTCGGCCCTGCCGCTGAAGCCGATCCGCGTGGGCCTGGTGGACGTCTATGGCGGCTCTATGCCTTCGGGCTGGAACCGCTGGATGTTCGAGAAGTTCGAAGCCCCCTTCCAGGTGGTCTATCCGCAGCGCCTGGACGCCGGCGACCTGGCCAAGGACTTCGACGTCCTGGTGTTCGCCGACGGCGTGGTGCCGGCCACGCCCGGCGGTCCGTTCCGCGCCGGCCGCGGCTATCCGCAGCCCAAGGCCGAGGAGATCCCGGCCGAGTACCACAGCTGGCTCGGCACGGTGTCCGACGAGACCACCATCCCGCAGCTCAAGGCCTTCGCCGAGAACGGCGGCACGGTGATCGCCATCGGCGCCTCCACGCGCCTGGCCACCGCCTTCGGCGCGCCGGTCGAAGTCGCAACGGCCAAGACCGAGAACGGCAAGCTGGTGGGCCTGTCGACCAAGGAGCTCTACATCCCCGGCTCGGTGCTGCGGGCCAAGGTCGACGTCACCCAGCCGCTGGCCTACGGCATCCCCGCGGACGTGGACATCTTCTACGATCGCTCGCCGACCTTCACCCTGAAGTCGGACGCCAAGGGCGTGTCGAAGGTCTCGTGGTTCGACACCGACAAGCCGCTGCGCAGCGGCTGGGCCGTCGGCCAGGAACGCCTGAAGGACACCACGGCGATCCTCGACGTCGACGTCGGCAAGGGCAAGCTGTTCGTCATGGGTCCGGAAATCACCCAGCGGGCGCAGTCGTACGGGACCTTCAAGTTCCTGTTCAACGGCATGCTGTACGGGCCGGCGGTGAGCGCGGGGAAGTAGGCTCCAGAGCCTGAAAATGGAAAAGCCCCGGTCGCAGGACCGGGGCTTTTTTCTTGGGAACCTCCCCCCTGTGGGGAGGTGATCGCGAAGCGATCGGTGGGGGGAGTGGCTGCGAACCTGGCAAACGCCTTGGCAACTGAAAACGCCCCCCTCCGGCCTTCGGCCGCCTCCCCCAAAGGGGGAGGTTCGCTACCGAATAACCCGAGCCCCCGCGCCCTTCACCAGGGCCTCGACCTCCTTCAGCCGCACCATCGAGGTGTCGCCCGGGGTGGTCATGGCCAGGGCCGCGTGGGCCGCGCCGTAGTCGACGGCGGCTTGCGGACCCAGGTTCTCCATCAGGGCGTAGGCCAAGCCAGAGGCGAAGCCGTCGCCGCCGCCGATGCGGTCGTAGATGGCCAGGCCGTCGCGCATCGGGGCCTCGTAGAAGGCCCCGTCGGCCCACAGGATGGCGCCGAAGTCGTTGACGCTGGCCGAGCGCACGGCCCGCAGGGTGGTGGCCAGGACCTTGAGGTTCGGGAAGGCCTTCACCGCCTGCGGGGCCAGGGTCTTGAAGTTGGCCGGATCGGTGGGTTCGAGACCCTTCGCCAACCCGTCGATCTCCATCCCCAAGCACACCACGAAGTCATGATCGTTGCCGATCATCACGTCGGTCATGGCGGCGATCTTGCGGTTCAGGGCCTGGGCGGCGTCGAGGCCGCCGCGGTCCTTCCACAACGAGGCGCGGTAGTTCTGGTCGAAGCTGACGATGACGCCGTGCTTCTTGGCGACCTCAAGGGCCTCCAGAACCACCTCGGCGGTGTTGCTGGCCAGCGCGGTGAACACGCCGCCGGTATGGAACCAGCGCACGCCCTCCTCGCCGAACAGCCGCTCCCAGTCGATCTCGCCGGGACGCAGTTGCGAGGCCGCCGAGTTGGCGCGGTCGGAGACGCCCAGCGCCGGGCGCACGCCGAAGCCGCGCTCGGTGAAGTTCAGGCCGACCCGAGTGTTGCGGCCCAGGCCGTCGAACTGGCGCCAGACCACGTGGCTCATGTCCACGCCGCCCTGGCCGATCAGGTCCTGGACCAGCCAGCCCAGGTCGCTGTCGGGCAGGGCCGTGGCGACGGTGGCGCGCTTGCCCCAGCACTTGCTCATGCCGCGGGCGAAGTTGTACTCGCCGCCGCCTTCCCAGACCTGGAACTGGCGGGCGTTGCGCACCCGGCCGTCGCCCGGATCCAGGCGCAGCATCACTTCGCCCAGCGCCGCGCAGTCCCAGCGGGTCTCGGCGGCCGGGCGCAGGTTGAGGATCGGCTTGTCGCTCATCAGGCCTTGCCGCGCACCTTGGCGATCAGGTCGACCGTCTCGCGCACCTTCTTGGAGATGCCGGCGTAGTCCTTGGCGTCGAGGGCTTCCTGGGTGATCAGCTTGGAACCCATGCCGGCGGCGACGATGCCCGCGCCGAACCACTTCTTGATCGAGGCCTCGTCCGGATCGACGCCGCCCGTCGGCATGATCTTGGTCCAGGGCATCGGGCCCATCACGGCCTTGATGAAGTCCGGGCCGCCGACCGACGAGCCGGGGAACACCTTGACGATCTCGCAGCCCAGTTCCTGGGCGTAGGAGATCTCGGTCGCCGAGCCGCAGCCGGGGCTGTAGGGGATCATGCGGCGGTTGCAGAGCTTGGCCACGTCGGCGTTGACGATCGGGCTGACCATGAACTTGGCGCCGTTGGCGATATAGAGGCCGGCGGTCGGCGCATCGACGATCGAGCCGACGCCCATGATCACGCGCGGATCGGCCGAGGCGAAGTGCTTGGTGACTTCGTAGAAGACGTTGGCGGCGAAGTCGCCGCGGTTGGTGAACTCGATGCAGGGCGCGCCGCCGTCGGCGCAGGCCTGGATGACGTTCTTACAGATCTCGACGTCCGGGTGATAGAACACCGGCACCACGCCTTGGGTCTCAAGGGCCTGCAGCACCGCCATACGGTTCTTCAGCATTCTCGTACTCCTCCCGGAAAGGGCCGTTCTTGCGCGAGGCGCCGCCGTGGCGCGCCGCGCGTGGAAGATCTGTTCGGGCGATCCCTTAGCCCGCGCGCGCGACTTGCGCCACAGCGCGTGGCTGCCGCCGCGTCACTTTCCGCCAGCCCCCTGCCCCCGGCGAAATAAAGGGCGCCGAGCTACAGCTCGACGCCCTGGAAAGTTTGCGCAGGAGCGAACTCAAAGAGCCGCAGGACGCCGGGTCGGGGGAGCCGACCCAAAACGTCGTGACACCGGTATCAATCAGAGCTCGGCTCGTTTTGTCACCGGTGTCATAGACAGATAAGCGCAGTTTCGACATTTGAGCAAGCCTGTAGAAAACGCAGGTTCGCGAGCATCGCGTTTTTGACGGGCGCGCCGAATGAGCGGCGGCGCGCCCTTCCCGGATCAGCCGGTGTTGCGCAGGCCCGCCGCGATGCCGGCCACGGTGAGCTGGATGGCCAGGCGCACGTCCTCGGCCTGCTCGCCGCCGCGACGGCGGGCCAGCAGTTCCAGTTGCAGATGGTTCAGCGGGTCGACCGAGTGACCGGCCAGGGCCACCGACTCGGCCAGCTCCGGCTGGTTGTCGAGCAGGCTGGAGCCGCCACGGATCGCCAGGGCGATCTCTGCGGCCTTGTCGTGCTCGCGCTTGATCGTCTCGAAGATCCGCTGGGCGTTGGTCTGGTCAGGCGACAGGGCCACGTAGCGGGCGGCGATACCCATGTGGCTCTGGGCCAGCGCCAGTTCCATGTTCGACAGCAACGAGGCGAAGAAGTCGAAGTCGCCGGCCAGGTCCTGAAGTTGGCCCGTCGACAGGCCCGCGCGCTCGACGCCAGAGGCGAAGCCGTACCAGCCCGGCAGCATGAAGCGCGCCTGCGACCAGGAGAACACCCACGGGATGGCCCGCAGGTCCTCGATCTTGCGGCTGGCGGTGCGGCTGGCCGGGCGGCTGCCGATGTTCAGGCCGACGATCTCGCCGATCGGGGTGGCCGACCAGAAGAAATCCTCGAAGGCCGGGTCGTCATAGACCAGGGCGCGGTAGCCCTCGAAGGACGACTGGGCCAGTGCGGTCATGGCGCTCTCGACCTTGGGGTCGGGGCGGTTGACCGGGCGCTGGCTGGACTGGACCACGGCCGCGGCCAGGCCGTCGAGGTTGCGGCGGGCGGTGGGCTGGTCGCCGAAGCGGCGGGCGATCATCTCGCCCTGCTCGGTCATGCGGATGCGGCCCTGGACGGTGCCGGCCGGCTGGGCCAGCACGGCCTCGGCGGCCGGTCCGCCGCCCCGCCCGACGCTGCCGCCGCGACCGTGGAACAGCTGGATGCCGACGCCCATGCGGTCGGCCTCGAACGCGAGCGCAGAAGCCCCCCGCGCCACGCCCCGACGCGAGGCGACATAGCCGCCGTCCTTGTTGCTGTCGGAGTAGCCGAGCATGATCTCCTGCACCGGCCGGTCGCCCAGGATGGTGCGGCTGATCGGCAGCTCCAGCCACTGGCGCAGCACGCGCGGACCGTTTTCCAGGTCTTCGATGGTCTCGAACAGCGGGGCGATCTTCAGCGACGAGCGCGGCGCCGCCCCGCCCCAGACGAGGCCCACCTGCTTGAGCAGGACGAGCGGCTCAAGGATGTCCGACAGGGTCGCGGACTTGGAGATGATGTAGGCGCCGATGCAGGCGTGGCCGTAGTCGCGCACGGCCTGGGCGGCCGCTTCCATCGTGGCCAGCTCCTTGGCCGTCTCCTCGCCATAGGCGGTGAACGGCGACACCAGGGGCCGCTGGTGCGACAGCTCCTCGATCAGCAGCTTGGAGCGGGCTTCCTCGTCGAGGTCGAGGTAGCGCACGCCCGAACCCGAGCGCTGATAGAGTTCATGGATGGTGCGCTCGTGGACGTCTGCGTTCTGGCGCAGGTCCAGGCTCATCAGGTGGAAGCCGCAGGCCCTGGCGACGGCCACCAGGGTGCGCAGCGAGGCTCCGACCAGGCGCTCGCCGCCGTTGGCTTCCAGCGACTCGATGATGATCTGCAGGTCGGCGACGAAGGCGTCGGGGTGGGCGTAGGGCTCGACGTCCGTGCGGCTGGTGGCGTAGGCCACCCACTGGCCGGTCAGCTTCTGCGACACGGCGGTGAGGCGGTCGAAGATCAGCTCCAGGGCCAGGCGGTAGGGCTCGTCCAGGCGGTGCACCGACGGGTCCTTGGCCTGGGACGCCAGGGCCAGCAGTTCGTCGGAGACGGGGGTGTAGGCGGTCGAGACGGCGAGGTTCGACCACAGCTTGCGCACCTCGCCGGCGTACCAGTCGAGGATCACCCGCGACTGCGACGAGAGGGCCAACTTCAGGGTGTCGCCGTTGACGCCGGGGTGGCCGTCGCGGTCGCCGCCCAGCCACGAGCCCATCTTCAAGAGCGGGGCGATGTGGCCATGGCTGCCGATCTTGCCCGACCATTCCTCGTAGAGATCGACCATGGCCGGCAGGATCGAGGTGCGGACGATCGACAGGGCGTTGCGGATCTCGTCCTTCACGGTGATCCGCTCGGGGCGATAGAGGCGCGTGCGCCACATCAGGGCGATCTCGCGGAACAGGCGCTCGCGGATGTCGGCTTCCAGGTCGGCCGGCAGGTGGTGGCGGCGCAGGGTCATCAGCCGCGAGATCTCGGTCTCGCGATCGACCATGCTGCGGCGGCGGACTTCGGTCGGGTGAGCGGTCAGCACCGGCACCACGTTCATGGCGGCGAAGACCTTGGCCAGTTCCGCGTCGGTCTTGCCCTGCGCCTTCAGGACCGCGACGGCGTCGACCAGGGTGCGGGCGCGCTCGTCGCCGGGACGGGCGTCGGCCTCGGCGTGGCGGCGGCGGCCGGCGACGTCCTCGCCGATATTGGCCAGCAGCGAATGGCTGGCGAAAGCCCGCGCCAGGAACACGGCCTGGTCGTTGGAGAGGCCTTCGAACAGGTGGTCGAGACCCGGGGCCTCGCCTTCGTCGGTTTCGTGCGCGGCGGCTTTGCGGGCCTTGGCCACCAGGCCGGCGGCCTCCTCCCCTTCCAGATAGCCGATGGCCTCGATCAGCAGGTCGCCAAGCAGGTTGGCGTTCTGCCGGACATCACGGCTGGTGGGACGGCTGGCGCCGAGGGAGAGGGCCGAGTCGCGCATGCGCATGCTCCATCACCACCGCCAGGGAGAACGGTGGATCGTCGGGACTGTAAGAACTGATCTAACGGTTCTCGCGTTCAGCCCGGCCCGGTCGAACGCTGTGCGGGCTCTAGCGCCCTTCTTCTCCCGGGGGAAGTCGGGAGGTGAAATGGTTGCGCTACCATTGTTCGGCGGCGCGCTTTTTATGCGTGAGGGCCGTCGCCCCCCGCTCCAGAAACGAAAATCCCCGCGAAGTCGCCTTCGCGGGGATCGTTCGGTCTGGTGACGGCCCCAAGGCCGGCGGCCTTAGCGGGCCAGCCAGCCGCCGTCGACCGGCAGGGTCACGCCCTGAACGTAGTCGGCGGCCGACGAGGCCAGGAACACCGCGGCGCCGCCGAGGTCTTCCGGACGGCCCCAGCGGCCGGCCGGGATGCGGGCCAGGATCGAGGCGTTGCGGTCGGCGTCGGCGCGCAGGGCCTCGGTGTTGTTGGTGTCGAAGTAGCCGGGCGCGATGGCGTTGACGTTGATCCCCTTGGTCGCCCACTCGTTGGCCAGGATCTTGGTCAGGCCGGCCAGGCCCGACTTGGCGGCCGTGTACGACGGCACGCGGATGCCGCCCTGGAAGGAGAGCAAGCTGGCGATGTTGATCACCTTGCCGCCGCCCTGGGTCAGGGCCTGCTTGGCGAAGGCTTGCGTGAGGAAGAAGACGACCTTGAGGTTGGTGTCCATCACCGCGTCCCAGTCGGCTTCCGAGAACTCGATCGAGTCGGCGCGACGGATGATGCCGGCGTTGTTCACCAGGATGTCGACCTTGCCGAAGGCGGCGACGGTTTCGTCGATCACACGCTGCACGGGTTCGGTGGTCGAGAAGTCGGCCTTGATCGACACGAACTTGCGGCCCAGCGCCTCGACGGCGGCCTTGGTGTCGGTCGGTTCGCTGCGGCCCGCGGCGGCGATGTCGGCGCCGGCTTGAGCGAGGGCGATGGCGATCCCTTGCCCGATGCCGGTGTTGGCGCCGGTGACGAGCGCGACCTTGCCTTCGAGGCTGAACGGATTGGCCATTTTATCTGCTTCCTGATCCCAATTGCTTCATCCCGGACGGCCCTAAAGCCGATCGGGACCCAGGGTGGCGCATTGCTGCGGCCCTGGGTCCCGGCTCTACGCCCTGCTCCGGCCGGGATGACGGCCGGAGGAGCGCGGGTGGCGTGTTACGCCTACTTCAGCTGGCAGATGTCCAGCACGTTCATGTCGGTGTAGTCGAGGTTCTCGCCGCCCATCGCCCAGATGAAGGTGTAGTTGGCGGTGCCCGAACCCATGTGGATCGACCACGGCGGGCTCATGACGGCTTCCTCGTTGGCGATCACGATGTGACGCATCTCGTCCGGCTCGCCCATGTAGTGGAACACGCGGTCGTTCTCGCCCAGGCCGAAGTAGAAGTAGGCTTCCGAACGACGGTCGTGCAGGTGGGGCGGCATGGTGTTCCAGACGCTGCCCGGCTTCAGGACGGTCATGCCCAGCAGCAGCTGAGCCGACTTGCAGGTGGTCGGGACGATGTACTGGTAGATGGTGCGCTCGTTGCTGGTCTCGAGAGCGCCGCGCTCCAGCGGGATGGCGTCGGCGAAGGCCAGCTTCTTGGTTTCGAACGAAGCGTGGGCCGGCAGGCTGACCAGGTAGAAGCGAGCGGCTTCGCCGCCCGTGCCTTCGAAGGTCACGTCCTTGGCGCCCATGGTGACGTACAGGCCGTCACGTGGAACGATGTCGTAGACGACGCCGTCGACGGTGATCTTGCCGGTGGTCTCGCCGACGTTGATCACGCCCAGCTCGCGACGCTCCAGGAACGGGTGCCCGGCGGCCGAGGCGGGCTCGGTCTGGTCGGGCAGCTTCACGGCGGTCGAGGCGACGACGCCGCCGACCACGAAGCGTTCGGCGTGGTTGTAGTTCAGGACGATCTCGCCTTCGACGAAGAGGTCCTGCATCAGGTAGCGGTCGCGCAGGTCGTCGTTGCTGACGGCGAACATCATGTCCGGATGGGTGGCGTGGTAGGTCTTGGCGAACATCGTGTTTACTCCGGAAGTGGTGTTCTTATTCGGCAGCGAGCGCCGGGGCCGGGAGAGGCCGCGGCTGATCGAGCTTGTAGGCCTTCTTAGGCAGATTGTACGTCAGGTCTACGATGAGCTCCTGAGCTTCCACCAAATCCATGCGGTGCTCGCTCACCATGCGCGCCAGGAAGGCGCTGTCGACGCGACGGGCGACATCGTGGCGGGCGGGAATCGACAGGAAGGCGCGGGTGTCGTCGTTGAAGCCGACGGTGTTGTAGAAGCCGGCGGTCTCGGTGACCTGCTCGCGGAAGCGCATCATGCCTTCCGGGCTGTCGTGGAACCACCAGGAGGGGCCGAGCTTCAGCACCGGATAGTGGCCGGCCAGCGGGGCCAGCTCGCGGCTGTAGGTCGTCTCGTCCAGGGTGAACAGGATCACCGACAGGCGCTTGTCGTTGCCCAGGCGCGTCAGCAGCGGCTTCAGCGCATCGACATATTCCGTACGCATCGGAATGTCGGCGCCCTTGTCGCGGCCGTGCGATTCCAGCAGGCCGACATTGTGGTTGCGGTGCGAGCCGGGGTGGATCTGCATCACCAGGCCGTCCTCGAGGCTCATCTTGGCCATCTCGGTCAGCATCTGGGCGCGGAACAGTTCGGCCTTCTGCGGCGTGACGTTGCCCTTCACCAGGTCGGCGAACAGGGCCTCGGCCTCGGCCTCGCTCAGGTCGGCGGTGGCGGCGGTCGGATGGCCATGGTCGGACGAGGTGGCGCCGGCCTCGATGAAGGCTTTGCGGCGGATGCGGTGGGCTTCGAGATAGCCCTTCCAGCTGTGGACGTCCTGGCCCGAGATCTCGGCGAAGCGTTCGAAGGCGCGCGGGCTGCGCTCGTCCTCGAAGTCGATGACCGCATCGGGACGATAGGCGGTGATGACGTGGCCGCCCCACCCGCTCTCGCGGATGGCCTTGTGGTGCTTCAACGGATCATGCGGCCCCTCGGTGGTGGCCAGGGTCTCGATGTTGAAGCGGTCGAACAGGGCGCGCGGGCGGAAGGCGTCGGTGGCGAGCGCTTCGTTGATGCCGTCGAAATAGGCGTCGGCGTTGTCCTCGCCCAGGAACTCGGTGAAGCCGAACACCTTGCTGAACACGTGGTTCAGCCAGATCCACGACGGCGTGCCGCGGAACAGGTGGAAGTTCTGGGCGAACAGCTTCCAGGCCGCGCGCGGATCGGTGGCGGGCACGCCCGACTTGCGCGGCACCTTCAGGTCGTCCAGCGCCACGCCCTGGCTGTAGAGCATGCGGAAGACGTAGTGGTCGGGCGCCAGCAAGAGGTCGGTGGCGTCGCGGAACGGCTCGTTGGTGGCGAACCAGGCCGGATCGGTGTGGCCGTGCGGGCTGATGATCGGCAGGGCCGCGACCGTCGAATAGAGCTCGCGGGCGATGCCGCGGACGGTCGGATCGGCCGGGAACAGGCGATCGTCGTGCAAAATCAGGGGCCGGGCCATGGCGTGTCTCCTCGTCCCTTCGCCGGCGGCTGCTAACGGGCCGCTTCGTGGCGCTTGGTAACCGGTGTCAAAGTTCGGTGCAAGGTGCAGGGCGCGCGGCGCACCCTACACTTTCTTCGGTGGGGCGGAAGACTCGCGCGTCACCAGATAGGGGATCGTCTTGGCCGGATCGCCCGGCTCGTAGCCGTCGCGGGCGATCAGCTTCTCGGCGGCCATGCGGCCCACTTCGCGCGTCGGGATGTGGATCGTGGTCAGCGGCGGCCAGACGGCCTGGGCGATCTGGAAGTCGTCGAAGCCGACCACGGTCAGGTCTTCCGGCACCGTCAGGCCGGCGCGGCGGGCGGCCTGCAGCACGCCGGCGGCCATTTCGTCGTTGCCGGCGAAGATGGCGGTCGGGCGCGGGGTCTTGGCCAGCAGCGCCTCGCCGCAGGCCAGGCCCGATTCGAAGGTGTAGGCGCCCTGCACCACATAGTTGGGGTCGAGCTTCACGCCGGCCTTGGTCAGCGCGTCCTCGAAGCCCCCTCGCCGCTCGTGCGACGACCGGAAGCTGGGCAGGCCAGTGATGAAGCCGATGCGCTCGTGGCCCAGGCCGACCAGGTGCTCGCCCATGGCCTGGGCGCCCAGCCGGTCGTGACCGACGATCATGTGCTCTTCTTCGTCGAGCGGCACCGAGGCGATGCGGATGTATTCGCAGCCGATGTCGCGCAGCAGGTCGGCGACGCGCTCGTCCTCCGACACCGACGGCGGCAGGATCACGCCGAACAGCTTCTGCCGCTCGATGAACATCCGCACGTCCTGCAGGAAGGTGGGGCTGCCACGGTCGCAGGGGTGGACCACCAGCTCGAAGCCCGAGCCGCGCATGCCGTCCAGCAGGCCAAGCTGCATGTTCACGACGTACTGCGGGTTGGGGTTGTCGTAGATCATGCCGATCAGGAACGAGCGGCGGAAGGCCAGGCCTCGAGCCTGGGGATCGGGGGCGTAGCCCCACTCGGCGATCACCGCCTCGATCCGCACCCGCGTCTCTTCGCGGACGAAGGGCGACTGGTTGATCACCCGCGAGACGGTCTTCTTGGAGACCCCGGCCAGGCGGGCGATGTCGTTGATGGTGGCGCGGCGGCGGCCGCTTTCCAGCGCGGCGTTCACATCCGACTCGTCGGCGGACTTTTTGGGCGTCTTTGACGAGGTCACGGCGTTTCCATGCGGCGGGCGTTCTTTTCTTTTGTCATACTCCAGCGTCGAAAGCGTAGCCAATCTGCGGCTAAAAGCGCGCTGGCGAAGCTCTTGACACCGGTTTCCACTCCCTTAGGACCGGATGGCAACACAAAAAGTCGCAAAGACAAAGACCCCAGATGAGCGAAACGGCCACCTTTCCCGGCGAATCGATCCACGGCGTCGATCCGCGCGACCACGTCGCCACCGCCCTGCGTCCCCTGTCGGCCGGCGAAACCGTCGATCTGCACGGCGAGCAGATCCGGGTGCGAAGCGACATTCCCAAGGGCCACAAGATCGCCGTGCGCGCGGCGGCCAAGGGCGAGGACGTGCTGAAGTACGGCTGGCCGATCGGCCGGGCTGTCAGCGACATCGCCGTCGGCGACCACGTGCACGTCCACAATGTCGAGACGCGCCTTTCTGGCGTCGAAGGCTACGCCTACGCGCCGGCCGGGACCGACAACACCGAGGTGGTCGGCGACCGCAGCTTCCTGGGCTATCGCCGCAAGAACGGCCGGGTCGGCACGCGCAACGAGATCTGGGTGCTGTGCACCGTCGGCTGCGTGGCCAACACCGCCCGCCGTATCGCCGAAAAGGCCAATGCCCGCTTCGCCGGCCGCGTCGACGGCGTCTTCGCCTTCCCCCACCCGTTCGGCTGCTCGCAGCTGGGCGATGATCTTTCCCACACCCGCCAGCTGATCGCGGGCCTGGCCGCCCACCCCAACGCCGGCGGCGTGCTGATCCTGGGCCTGGGCTGCGAGAACAACCAGCTGAAGGCCCTGCTCGACAGCGCCCCGGACCTGGATCCCGAGCGCCTGCGCTCGTTCACCACCCAGTTCGTGGAAGACGAGTACGAACAGGGCCTGGAGGCCATCGAGACGCTCATCGAGATCGCCGAGAAGGACAAGCGCGAGCCCGCGCCGCTTTCCGAACTGGTGGTTGGCCTCAAGTGCGGCGGCTCGGACGGGTTCTCGGGCGTCACGGCCAATCCGCTGGTCGGCCGCATCGCCGACAAGGTGGCCGCAGCGGGCGGCACCCCGGTGCTGACCGAGATCCCCGAGGTGTTCGGCGCCGAGAACGTGCTGCTGCAAAGGGCTGCAAGCCGCGAGGTTTTCGACCAGGCCGTCGAGGTGATCGACGACTTCAAGCGCTACTTCATCGACAACCACCAGCCCATCTACGAGAACCCCTCGCCCGGTAACATCGCCGGCGGCATCACCACCCTGGAGGAGAAATCCCTGGGCGCGGTGCAGAAGGGCGGCCGCGCGCCTCTGGTCGAGGTGCTGCGCTACGGCGAGCGGGTCGGCCCGCACGGGCTGACCTTGCTCGAGGCGCCGGGCAACGACGCGGTGTCGTCCACGGCCCTGACGGCGGCCGGCGCCACGGTGATCCTGTTCACCACCGGCCGCGGCACGCCGCTGGGCTTCCCCGCCCCGACGCTGAAGATCGCCTCGAACAGCGCCCTGGCCGCCCGCAAGCCGTCGTGGATCGACTTCGACGCCGGGGTGGTGCTGGACGGCCAGACCATGGACCAGGCGGCGGATTCGCTGCTCGACCTGGTCGTCGCCACCGCCTCGGGCCAGGAAACCAAGGCCGAGCGCAACGGCGAGCGCGAGATCGCCATCTGGAAGTCGGGCGTGACGCTGTAAGCTAGGGGACGCGGGGCGCCGGCAGGGCGCGTCCGTTCTGGTGCAGCACCAGGCTGATCGCCTTGCCGTCGGCGCCGAGCACGAACTGCGCGCGGGCCGGAACCACAGCCCAGACCACCTCTGTCGGGCTCTGCGGGAAGACCTCGAAGACGGGCTGGCCGGTCAGTTGAGCGAACAACCGCCCCTCCCGCCGCGTCACCTCCAGGATCATCGCGGGGGCCAGGGCATAGCGGCCGACGAGGGCGTCCAGCGCCTGTGGCGACAGGGCCACGACCTTGGGCGTCGGTGCGGCCGGCGGCTCGGCGCCTTCGGCCAGTCGCGGCGCCGGCGTGTTCTGGCCGTTCTGATGCAGGGTCACGCTGCTCGCGCGTCCGTCCGCGCCGACGGTGAAGGTCAGCTGTGCGTCAACGACCCTGGTGAAGAAAGCCGTCGGCCCCTCGGCGAAGATCTCGATGCGGGGCTGGCCGGTCAGCTGGCCGAACATCCGCTGGCCCTCGCGGGTGATGGCCATCACGGCGCCGGGCCCCAGCGCGTAGCGGCCGGTCAGGCCGTCCAGCACAATCGGCGGCAGGGTCTTGGCCTCGCGGACCTTGACCTTGGGCGCAGTCTTCAGCGGCGCGCCGGTCAGCAGGTGCAGGCCCAGGTCCTCGACGCCCATGGCGCCCGAAGCGTTGCTCAACACCACGACGCCCACCCCGCTCGTCTGGTCGAAACCGACGAATGTCTGGAAGCCCATGGTGCCGCCGCCATGACTGACGATCTCGCCCTTGGGCGTCGCGGCGACGTGCCAGCCGAGCGCGACCTGGACATCGCCGCCCACCGGACGCCGGGGATCCAGCTGGCCGACCATGGCGGCCCTCAGCGGCGTGTCGACATAGCCAAGCTCGGCGGCCAGCAGTTTCAGCAGGTCGTCGGCCGAGGATCGCAAGCCGCCCGCCCCGGCCAGGGTCGGCAGGTCCCAGTGCGGCGTGGTCGCCAGATCCGCGGTGTGGCCCGGCGAAAAGCGGGCCTCGAGCGCCGGCGATAGCGCGATAGCGGTGCTCGACATGCCCAGCGGCGCCAGCACCCGCTTGCGCAGCACCGTCTCGTAGTCGCCGCCCGCCCGCTGGGCCAGCGCCCGGCCCAGCAGTCCTGCGCCTAGGTTGGAGTATTCATAGGCCGCGCCGACGTCGCGGGTCAGGCTGTAGCGCCGCAGGAAGGCGTCCAGCAGGTCGGGACCGTAGTCAGCATAGGGATTGAGCGGGTCGGTCATCGGCATGTTGTCTGGCAGCCGCGGCAGGCCCGAGGTATGGGTGGCCAAGTCTATAAGGGTGATGGCCTTGCCGTTGCGCTCGGGCGCGACCGAGCCGGCGGGCAGCAGCTTGACGAGGGGCTCGTCGAGCGTGACCTCGCCACGCCGGACCATGTCGGCGAGCAGCAGGCCGGTGAAAGCCTTGGTCACCGAGCCGATCTCGAACAAGGTCTGGCCGTCGACGGGGCGAGGATCGGCCGCGTCAAAGACGCCCCGGGCAATCACGCGGCGGCCCTTGGCGTCGATGACGCCAACGACGATGCCGGCGGCCTGCTTGTCGACATCGACCCGCTGGACCAGCACCTGGCGGATGGCCGCGTCCGACAGGCGCGTCTCGGCGGCGGCGGAAGGGCTCGCAGTCTGGGCCGCGGCGGGCATGGCGACGAGCAGGGCGACGAGCAGGGCGGCGGCGGCGATCGCCAACCTACGGAACAGGCCGACGCTCAAGGCGGCCACGGCGACTTTCCGCATGTTCCCCTTCCCCCGGCTCCCGTACTTGCCGGAGCCACGCCCTCACTATGGTTGTGGAGATCGCGCGAGGAAAGGTGGTTCGGCCATGGAGCCGAGGGCGCCGGGCGGCGCTGAGCGCGCCGCCCGGGCCAGGTCAGTGTGCGGCGTCCTTGGCCTTTTCGCCGGCCTTCTCCGCCTTGTCGCCGGCCTTCTCGGCGGCTTCGCCCGCAGCGGCGGCGGCGTCGCCGGCCGCCTTGGCGGTGGAGGTGTCGCCGGCGGCGGCCGCGTCGGCGCTGGCGTCGGCGGCCGTGTTGGCGGCGCTCGACGCCTGGGCGGCGGCCTCGGCCGCCTTCTGGCTTTCGACCGAGGCCTCGGCGGCCTTCTCGGTCTTGTTCTCGCAGGCGACGACGGTCAGGGCGACGGCGGCCAGACCGACCAGCAGAGTATGACGCATGTGGATTCTCCCGAACGAGCTTCGCCGGTCTGTCGCCGGCTAGGGCTCAACCACATGCGCCCAAGGATCGTTCCCTGCCGCTAATTGGCCTCGGCGATCTCGTACATCAGGTCGACATAGCTCATCGTGCCGCCGACCAGGCCCTGCACCTTCGGGTTGCTGCTCTCGATCACGTAGTACTCGTTGGGCGCATGGGCGCCGCTGCCGTGACCAAGGCCGAACTGGCCCGCCGGCAGGCTGACGGGCGGCGAGGTGAAGACCGTGCCCGGCCACGAGCCGGCCAGGCGCGGATAGAGCGTCGCCGGCGCGCCCAGGCGCTTGTAGCTGGCCAACTGGGCGCGGATCAGGCGGCTGTCCTCGGGTGTCTCGGTGGGGTCGTAGCCGCCGCTGACCTTGATCTCGACGTCGTTGAAGCCGCGCTTGTCGAGGTGGGCGCGGATCTTGGCCACAGCGTCGTCCATGGTCATGTTCGGCACCAGCCGCAGGTCGATCTTGGCGACGGCGCGGCCCGGCAGCACGGTCTTGCCGCCGGGGCCGGTATAGCCCGAGACCAGCCCCTCGATATTGATGGTCGGCTGCGAGGCCAGGCGCTCCAGCGCCTTCTCCCACGGCAGGTCGTCGATCCAGCGGTCGACGCCCAGGGCCTTCTTGGCGTCGGCCTCGGTCATGCGCTGGGCGGCCAGGGAGATCAGCTCCTTCTCGCGGGCGGTCAGCGGCCGGACCTTCTCGAAATAGCCGTCGACGGCAGGGGTATTGCCGTCGGGCGTGACCAGGGTGGTCAGCGCCTGGACCAGCCGCCAGGCCGGGCTGTCGACGCGCGCCTTCTCGCTGGAATGGATGTCGGTCTTGGGACCCCTGCCCCATTTCTCGCCGCTGGCCACCAGCTCGAACTCGACCACGCCCTTGGCGCCCAGGTTGACGCTGACGCCGCCGTTGCTGGGGCTCTGCCAGCCGGCGGGGATGATCACGCCCTCGCACTTCTTCAGGGCGGCCAGCACGTTGGGCCGGGTGACGATCTGGCGGAAGTGCGGGCTGCCGATCTCCTCCTCGCCCTCGCAGACCAGGACGAGGTTCACCGGCGGCTTCCTGCCGGCGGCGCGGATGGCGTGCAGGGCGGCCAGCAGCGAGGCCTGAGGTCCCTTCTGGTTCACCGCCCCCCGCCCGACGATCACCTTGCCGAAGCCGGGCTTGTCGACGATGCGCGCCTCCAGCGGCGGCGAGCTCCACTCGGCCGGATCGTACTGCTTGACGTCGTACATGAAGTAGATCGCCAGCCAGCGCCTGGCGCCGACGTCGAGCACGCCGAACACGCCAGGCGCGCCGTCGGTCGGGATCTTCTCGACGTTCGTGAAGCCGGCGTCGCTGGCCAGGGCCGCCATGTAGTCGGCGCCCTTGTCCATGTCGCGGTTCTCGGCGGCGATCGACGGCAGGGCGATCCAGTCCTGGATGCGCTTGACCGAGGCGTCGTAGCCGGCCTCGGCGGCCTTGCGGATCGCGGCCATTTCGGCCTCGCGTGCTGACGTCTTGGCGGCGGCGCCGGCCAGGCCGGGAACCAACAGGGTGGCGGCGGCCGCGCCGGTCATCAGCGTGCGGCGGCTAGGAGCGTTTGACATCGTCTTCCCCACGAAACTCTGCGTGGAGAGGATAGGAGGCTACGACTCGGCGGGGAGCAAGACGCGCGCCTCAGCCGCGGCCGCGCACCCAGGGCATGATGCGATCCTGCACGGGCTGGTCGACATAGGTGTGGAACAGCCAGGCCGCGCCGATGGCCAGCGGGAAACCGGCCAGCCACATCAGCCACTGCCAGCCGATGCCGATCGGCACGGTGTCGATCAGCTTGTGCACGGCGCTCCAGTAGATCACGCCGACCAGGATGTGGGTGATGAACAGGGCGAAGGACAGCTTGGCGCCCTCCTCGATCCAGGCCTTGGGATGCTTCACCGGCAGGCGGCCGGCGCCGAGGATGATGGCGGCCAGGCAGGTCAGGCTGGGCAGGTCGAAGCGGCCGATCACCTGCAGGACGACAAGGCCCGCGCAGCCGAGGGTCAGCAGCACCTTGGCGGCCTTCTCGCTCGGCCAGGAAAGCTCGACGGCCCGCGCAAGGCACAGACCCAGCAGGAACAGCGGAATCGCGCGCAGCACGCCGATGCGCAGCGGCAGGTCGGAAAGGCCGATAGACACCTCGGCGAACCCGAAACCGTTGGTGCGCCGGGCGGCGATGTCGAACAGCACCACGACCACGGCCGCCAGCACGATGGGCAGCCAGGGCCGGCGGGTGGCGCTGGCGGCGCGCCAGAACCAGGGGAATAGGGCGTAGCAGACGATCAGCGCCGACAGCGACCAGCTCGGCAGGTTCCAGCCGTCGCTGTTGAAGCCCCAGGCGTGCATCAGCATGGCCTGTAGCGGCAGCTGGTCCCAGGCGAATCGCGAGGGCTTGTGGGCGTCGGTGCCGACCACGTTCAAGGCGAAGACGAGCCCGGCCATGGCGGCCAGCACCATCAGGTGGCCCGGCCAGACGCGGGCGGCGCGGCGCAGCCAGAACTGGAAGTGGGTGATCCGGCCGGAGATGGCCGACGGTCCGTAGGCGCGGCCCAGAACGTAGCCCGACAGCATCAGGAAGAAGTCGGTGGCCAGGTAGCCGCGCGCGAACACCGGGTGAAAGCGCTCGATCCGCAGCGGGCTCTCGGCCCCGAAGTGGTAGACCACGATCAGCAGAGCGGCCAGCAGGCGCAGCAGGTCCAGGGCGCCGCCACGGGTGGCCGGACGGGACGAATGGCCGACGGGTGACGCGACCGGGGCGGCGGATCCCGAGGGGGACGCGGCCGACTCCGAGGATGACTGGGACGTGCTCACGAGGGGAGGCCTTAACAAAGCCGAGCCCCCGGGGGAAGCGGCGGAAGGTCGCGCGGCCCCCTGCTTGACCACCGAGGGGCGAGCGCCCATCTGTAACTGCGCAAGTTTCTATTCGGATATCGCCGCCATGACCCGCATGCCCGTCCTCTTCATCGGCCACGGCTCGCCGATGAACGCCATCGAGGACAACGCCTGGAGCCGCGCCTGGGCGCAGCTGGGCCGCGACCTGCCGCGCCCCAAGGCCGTGCTGATGGTCAGCGCCCACTGGGAGACCATGGGCGGCACGGCGCTGAGCGCCGCCGAACGTCCCGAGACCATCCACGATTTCGGCGGCTTCCCGCAGGCGCTGTTCGACGTGCAGTACCGGGCGCCGGGCGATCCGGCCCTGGCGCAGCGCGCCGCCGACCTGCTGGCGCCGCAGCGCACCGTGCAGCATCCGACCCGCGGCCTGGACCATGGCGCCTGGAGCGTGCTGCTGCCGATGTATCCCGACGCCGACGTGCCGGTGGTGCAGCTGAGCATCGACCGCGGCCAGCCCAACGCCTGGCACTACGAGGCCGGCCGCAGGCTGGCGGCGCTGCGAGACGAGGGCGTGCTGATCATCGGCAGCGGCGACATCGTCCACAACCTGCGGGCCGTGAACTTCCGCACCGGCGAGACCCCCGACTGGGCGCCGCGCTTCAACGAGCGCGCCAAGGCCCTGATCGCGGCCGGCGACCACCAGCCGCTGATCGACTGGGAGAGCCTGGGTCCGGACGCGGCGCTGTCGATCAACAGCGCCGAGCACTACCTGCCGCTGCTCTACGTGCTGGGCGCGCAGGGCGAAGGCGAGCCGGTGTCGTTCTTCGCCGACGACGTCTTCGCGGCGATCTCGATGACCGGCGTACAGGTGGGGTGAGGCCAGCGTGATCCCCGCCCTTCGACAAGCTCAGGGTGAGGATCATGGCTAAGGCCGTGCAATAGAAACCTCATCCTGAGCTTGTCGAAGGACGGGGTTTCGTCCCCTTAAGCCCTCTCCAGCGCCCCCTTCCCCAACCTCGCCGCCGCCGCCACGGCCGCCGCGCGGCGCTCGTCCATGCCGTTGTCGTAGATGCGCCGCACCCGGGCCAGGATCTCGGGCGGGGCCAGCTCGGGCCGACCCGACTGGAACGGCGGGTCGGGCGCGTATTCCACGGCCAGCTGGATGGCCTGGGCGACGCTCGGGCCGGCGATCTCGGCGACCAGGGTCAGGGCGAAGTCGACGCCGGCGGTGACCCCGCCGCCGGTGACGAAGCGGCCGTCGCGGGCCACGCGGCTCTCGTCGGGAATGGCGCCGAACAGGGCCAGCTGGTCGCGCCAGGCCCAGTGGCAGGCCGCACGCTTGCTTTCCAGAAGCCCGGCCGCCGCCAGCACCAGCGAGCCGGTGCAGACGCTGGTGACATAGCGCGCGCTCCAGGCCAGCCGCCTGACCTGATCCAGGAAAGCCTCGTCGCCCATGGCCTGCGTCGTGCCGAAGCCGCCGGGAATGCAGAGGATGTCGCACGCCTCGATCTGGTCGAGCCTGGCCAGATGGGCGAAGATCAGGCCGTCGGCCTCGATCTCGCCGCCGGCCAGGCTGGCGACGGTGATCTGGGCGCCGGGCAGCCGCGCCAGGATCTGGTGCGGGCCGGTGAAGTCGAGATGGGTCACGCCCGGGAACAGGGCGAAGACGATGCGGATCGGGTCGGCCATGGGGCGGCGCTCCTGGTTTGACGACCGATGCTCTCCCAGATAGCGTTCGGCGGAAATGACGGAGATCCCTCGATTTCCGCCACCATTCGGGGGGAATGCCATGCCTCGCGCCGTCGGCATGCTGGTCTATCCGGGCTTCCAGCTTCTGGACGCCGCAGGGCCCATCTCGGCCTTCGAGATCGCCGCGCGGTTCGATCCCGGCGCCTATGGCCTGACGGTGGTGTCGCGCGACGGCGGCTGGACCGCCAGCAGCTCGGGCGCGGCCTTCGACACCGTGGCGTTCGACAAGGCCCCGGCCTTCGACACCCTGCTGGTCTCCGGCGGCGACGGCGTCCGTGCGCCCTCCACCTGTGAAGCGACCCTCGACTATGTGCGCAGGAACGCCCACGCGGCGCGGCGAACGGCCAGCGTCTGCTCGGGAACCTATGTGCTGGCCGCCGCCGGCCTGCTGGACGGCAAGCGGGCGACCACCCACTGGAGCCGCACCAAGGATTTCCAGAAGCGCTTTCCCAACGTGCGGCTGGAGGCCGACCGGATCTGGGTGCAGGACGGTCCGATCTGGAGTTCGGCGGGCATCACCGCCGGCATCGATCTGGCCCTGGCCATGATCGGCGCGGACCTGGGCGAAGCGATCGCCAAGCGCACTGCCCAGCAGCTGGTGGTCTATCACCGTCGCCCGGGGGGCCAGTCGCAGTTCTCGGCCCTGCTGGAACTGAAGGGCGGGCGCTTCGACGCCCTTCTGGCCTGGGCCCGCGAAAACCTCGCCCTTTCACTTTCCGTCGAGGAACTGGCCGAGCGCGCGGCCATGAGCCCGCGGAACTTCGCTCGACTGTTCGCCGCCGAGACCGGCTCGACCCCGGCCAAGGCCATCGAGCGCCTGCGCGTCGAGGCCGCCCGCGCCCTGCTCGACAGCGCGCCGCTGCAGGTCGAGGACATCGCCCTGGAGGCCGGCTTCGGCGATTCCGAGCGCATGCGCCGAGCCTTCATCCGCGTCTACGGCCAGCCGCCCCAGGCCCTGCGCCGGGCGGCCAAGGCCAGCTAGGCGCCCCGCAGGGCCTTCACCTCGGCGCGTAGTTCGTCGAGGCAGACGGTGTTGGCGCGGGCCATGTCGGACAGCTCGGCCATGCGCAGGGCGTCGAGCTTGTCGTGCAGGCGCATGATCTCGAGCTCGGCGCGCAGGTTGACGACGTAGTCGTGCTCGGCGGCCTCGCGGTCCTTCGTGGCCTGGCGGTTCTGGCTCATCATGATGATCGGGGCCTGGATCGCCGCCAGGGTCGAGAGCACCAGGTTCAGGAAGATGAAGGGATAGGGATCGAAGGCCTTGTGGAACGGCATCAGGGCCAGGTTCAGGATCACCCAGGCCGCCAGCACCGCCGAGAAACCGCCGATGAAGCCCCAGGACCCGCCGATCGCGGCCACCCGGTCGGCCAGGCGTTCCCAATAGCTGCCTTCCTTCTCGGCCAGGACCGGCGCGAGCCCCGTCGGCGCCTCGGCGGCGATCAGGTCGATGACGCTGCGCTTGACGGCCGAGAGGTCGGCATAGGCCTCGCCAAGCAGGGTGCGCGAGAGGTGGTCGAGTTTGTCCGCGCTCATGGGTCCGTCCGGCCTGATGAGGCTCCATCATTCCGTGCGTCGGGCTTCACCGCAACGCGGTTGACAGGGTCGCGTCAGGAGCGCGAGGGTCGCTGCGTCGGCTCGTCGACCAACGACCAGTCATCATCCCGGGAGCACCACCAGATGGCCCACAAGTTCCTGATCAAGAAGAACAAGGCTGGCGAGTTCGTCGCCTATTTCACCTACAACGGCGAGAGCATCTTCTGGACCGAAGGCTACGCCTCCAAGGCGTCGGCCAAAAACGCCATCGAGTCGATCAAGAAGAACGGCCCCGACGCCGAGGTCGACGACCAGACCGACTGACGCACGCGTGAACTTGACCCCTCCCCGTCGATCGCTGTCTGATCGGCGATAACGAACGATAACGACGGGGAGGCGGACATGTCGGCTCGCAAGGCCATCTTCATCACCGGCGCGGCCAGCGGCATCGGCCTGGCCAGCGCCAAGCGCTTCGCGGCCGAAGGCTGGTTCGTCGGCCTCTCGGACATCGACGAGGCCGGCCTTTCCCGCGCCCTGGCCGACATCGGACCGGACAACGGCTCAATCCATCCCCTGGACGTTCGCGACCGCGAGGCCTGGACGCCCGCCCTTTCCGCCTTCGCCCAGGCCTCGGGCGGCCGGCTGGACGTGCTGTTCAACAACGCCGGCGTCGCCCGCTTCGGACCGTTCGCTGACAGCGATCCTCAGGGCGACGACCTGATGCTGGCGGTCAATGTGCACGGCGTGCTGAACGGCGCGCGGGCCGCCCTGCCCTTCCTGAAGGCCACGCCCGGCTCGCGGCTCGTCAACATGGCCTCGTGCGCGGGGATCTACGGCTCGCCGGGCCTGGCGGTCTATTCGGCGACCAAGTTCGCGGTGCGGGGCCTGTCCGAAGCGCTGGACGCCGAGTTCGCCGCCTTCGGCGTCAGCGTGGCCTGCGTCATGCCGTGGTTCGTTGAGACGCCGATCCTGCGCAACTCGCAGCCGGGCAAGAACGCCGACATGGGCGAGGAGCTGCGCAAGAGCGGCCTGCCCGTCTACGGCGTCGACGAGGCGGCGCAGACGGTGTGGCAGGCCGCGCACGGCCGCGAGCTCTATTATCTGGTGGGCAAGCGGGCCAGGCAGATGCGCTTCATGGCCCGCCTGGCCCCCGGATTCCTCAGGAACCAGCTCCGGTTGCGATCACTGAAGACGGCTTGACCGCATCGGCCTTGTCGGCGGCCTTGGTCGGATGCATGGCCGGGGCCGAGGCCGGTTCGGGACCGACCTTCTCGGGACCGCCCATGCCGCCTTCCTTGGCGATCGCCATGGCGCTGGCGACGTAGATCATCGGCTTGCCGTCGGCGCTGGGCGCCTGCGGCAGGGCCGTCAGGACGGGCGCGTTGGGCAGGTCGTCGATGGTCGACGGACGCGGCTTGTCGGTGAAGGCGCCCGGCGCGCCGGCGCGACCGCCAAAGCGGTAGAACACGTGCATGCCGACCTGGGCGACGCGCATCAGGCGCGGACCCCAGTTCGGCGCGACGCCGGTGGTGTGGAAGTGGGTGGCCGAGCCGACCTCGGACATCACCGTGCCGGCCAGGGCGCGCGAGGCGACCTTGCGGGCCCGGGTCCAGGCGGCGCGCTCGCGACCGGCGCGCATCGAGCCGTCGCAGGCGAAGCTGAACTGGCAGCCGGTGCGGGCCGAAGCGCCCTGGAAGACCACGCCGCAGATCGACTTGGGGAACGAAGGGTGGCGTACGCGGTTTAATACGACTTGAGCCACCGCGGCCTGGCCGCTGGAGGTCTCGCCCCGGGCTTCGTAGTAGACGGCCTGGGCCAGGCACTCGAGTTCGCGCGAGCTTTCGAGGGCGTTGGCGAGGTGGAACGGCGCGGCGGCCGGATTGAACGAACCGCCGAGGGTGGCCCGCATCAGGAGCGGCTTGTCCTCGGTCTGGTCACCGCTCTCGAGGCGGGCGGCGAGCAGAGAAGCCTGGCGGTCACGCTGGGCGTCGCCGGACACGGTGTAGGGGTCATGGCGGCGGGCGATGGCGAGCGCCCCGGCGTCCATGCGCGACGCGGCCTGATGCAGCGCCGCTTCGGAGTAGCTCCCCGCGGCGCTGTCGGCCAGGCGCGTAACCCGAGCGTGCTGAGCGGCGGTCTGGGCCATGCCCCCCGCCAGATAGACGCCGCCAAGCGCCAGGCCCGTGACGGACCCGACCAATACGGCGCCGATCAGCCCGCGCGCGTCAGCGCACGTCTGCGACTTGATGTTCAAAACTTGCGTCCTGCGCGACGAGGGCGCACCGGCCCCCCGACAAAAACGCTCCCAAGACACCCGGAAAAAGTACTATCGGGCCGGTCTGGCAGCGGAGGTTCGACCGTTCGCAATGAGGTCGAGATCCTGCTTATGCCTCGCCTTATGACCGAACTATGACCGAGTCGCAAGCGCCTGCTGCACCGCAACATGGATTCTGCTCGGCTTTTCGGCGACCGATACCGTTAACACTTTGATTCACAGGAAAAACCTGGACGGGCGCCAAAACGCCGCAGCAGCGCGGTTTTTGCCGCTTCGCGCGGCCGCGTCGGAACCTCGACCAAGCTTCGCCGTTAACCGCTGCAGTTTCATCGGCCCCATGCCGACGCCTTGGAGACCCGCCATGCCCCGCCTCTCGCCGTCCGTCCCGCGCCTGGCCGCCGTCCTGGCCCTGGCCGCCCTGACCACGGCCTGCGGCCACAACATGGAACAGCGGGCGGCCACCGGGGCCATCGCCGGCGCGGTCGTGGCCGGACCGTTCGGCGCCGTGGTCGGCGCGGGCGCGGGTGCGGTCGTGGACAAGACCTCCAAGCCGGCGCCGCGCTCTAAGAAGCGGCGGTAGGACGCGGGCCTCAGGCGCCAAGACGCTCCCCCTTCAGGGGGAGGATCTGGAACTGCGAACCTCCCCCCGTGGGGGAGGCGATCGCGTCAGCGGTCGGTGGGGGAGCAGGTGATGAGTTTTCAAGGCCTCGAAAGCTGAAAACGCCCCCTCCGTCGCCTTCGGCGACACCTCCCCCAGAGGGGGAGGATCTCACCCCAGGGTCACGAACAGTTCGTTCTCGATGACCCACTGGCCGGCGAGCTTGCGCCAGGTGGCCAGGTAGGTTCCGCTCTGGGTCGCGCCTTCGCCTTTCCAGGTTCCGACCCAGCGGCCGCTTTCCGCCGCGCGGGCGCCGTCGGCGTCGATCTCGATCAGGTCGCTGGTGCGGACGTAGGAGACGAAGTCACGATCGGCGAACTGTCCGGCGAAGGCCTCGATGATCTGGTCGCGGCCCAGCAGCAGCGAACCGTCGCCGGCGATGACCTTGGCGTCGGTCGTGAAGAAGGGAACGAGGCGTCCCGCGTCCTTGCCGGCGATCAGCCGGTTGGTGAGCTTGCGACGGGCGGCGACGGCGTCCTGCGGCGCGATCATGAACTGACGGGTCCCTTCTTTATGCAGGTCGATATAGGCTGCGCCGTCGCCCCTCAGCAAACCCGGACCCCGATGCCGCTCGACGACCTCGCCGCCCGCGCCGCCGCCCTGCCCGTCCTGACGACGCCGCGCCTGACCCTGAGCCCGCCGGAGACCTCGGACTTCGACGACAGCGTGGCCATGTGGTGCGAGCCGGAGGTCTATCGCTATGTCGGCGGCCGCGCCTCGACACGCGAGGAAAGCTGGGCGCGGCTGCTGCGGGCCCGGGGCCTGTGGGCGCTGCTGGGCTACGGCTACTGGGCGGTGCGCGAGACCGCGACGGGGCGATATGTCGGCGAGGTGGGCTTCGCCGACTTCCACCGCGACATCGAGCCGTCGTTCGAGGGCGTGCCGGAGATGGGCTGGGTGCTGTCCAGCTGGTCGCACGGCCAGGGCTTCGGAACCGAGGCGGTCAGCGCTGGCCTGGCCTGGGGCGAGCGGCGCTGGGGCCAGGATCCGGTGGTTTGCATCATCCACCCCGACAACGCCGCCTCCCTTGCCCTGGCGGCCAAGACCGGCTTCGTCGAAGAGACCCGCACGACCTACAAGGAAAGCCCGACGGTCTTGTTTCGGCGTGGATGATCAGGGCTCGCGATCTTCGAGCGCATGGGAGATGCGCAGCACCAAGACAATTTCCGGCTCGACGCGATACTGGATCACGTAGCCATCGCGGCCGAAGTCCACATTCAGTTCCCGCAGGTCGCTGGCCGTCACTCGCCCACGCAACGCGAAAGTCTCCAGCGACCGGACAGCCGCCTTGATCGCGTCAGCCGAACGCCGAGCCGCTTGGGGACTCTTGCCGGCAAGGAAATCGGACAGTCGCACAAGATCGCGCTCGACGGCGCGCGCAAGAACGACCCGCCGCTTCAAGCCGGCCGCGTTCCGTGTCGGGCGAGAGAGGCGTCGAAGAACTCGAAAGCCTCTTCGATGGACATGACCTCTCCGCCACGATCCACGTCGTAGGCTCTGGCTCTCGCGATCGTAAAGCGCGGGCCGCCCCTGCTATCCTGCTCAAGCACCGCAAGAGCATAAGCCTCACGCGATACGCCGGCCTCCGCCGCAGCAGCAGATAGCTGCTCGGCTAGTTCAGCATCGATATCGAGGGTGAAACCATCGGCCATGGCTGATGATAGCCCAACGAGCCGCTTCTGTCCTCGCCGCATCCCACCCGCACCATCCCCGCGAAAGTGTTGTGTCCCGAGAGCTTGGCGAGGAGTTCGGCGGGAGCCTTGTGATCGAGGCATAGCAATCGGGTCTGATTGTAGAGCTCGACGAAGTTGAAGAGGAAGGCGTCGCGC
>NZ_PJRS01000020.1 GCF_002858925.1 Caulobacter zeae | reverse complement strand
TCCGGCCCTCCGGGCCACCTCCCCCAGAGGGGGAGGATTTAATGCGCCAAGATGCTCCCCCACTGGGGGAGCTGTCGGCGAAGCCGACTGAGGGGGACCGCGAAGCGGCTACCCCATCTGCTCGGCCAGCGCCCTCGCCTCGTCCTCGAAGGCGCTGACCGTGTCCACGCGGCGCCAGTCGATGTCGCCGGTGTCGCGGGTGAGTTGGCTTTCCAGCACGGCGACGTCGGCGTCGGAGGCGTCGTTGACGCGGGCGGCGACGCGGGCGCGCAGGACGTCGGCGGGGGCTTCGAGCCAGACGCCCTGGAAGGCGACGTCGAGCTTCGTCGCCAGGGCCTCGGCGCGGGCGCGCTGCTCGGGCTTGATGAACACGGCGTCGACCACCACCGAGCGGCCGGCCTTCAGGACCAGTTCGGCGTCGCGGAACAGCTCGTCATAGACCTTGTCGCTGACCTCGGGGGTGTAGGCCTCCTTGGGCAGACGTTGCAGCGTCGGCGCGTTCCACAGGCGCTTGCGGATCTCGTCGGTGCGCAGGACTACCGCGCCCGGCGCGGCGCCCAGGCCCGGCGCGCAGACGCGGGCGAAGGTCGACTTGCCCGAGCCCGACAGGCCGCCGGTTGCCACCAAGCTGACCGGCTTGGGCGCCAGGTGCTCGATGGCGGTGGCCAGATAGGCGCGGGCGGCCTCGTCGTCGCCGGTATAGGCCCAGACGTGGGTGCGCACGGCGGCGCGGACGCTGAGCATCAGCGGCAGGGCGGCCAGGCCCGTCCACAGGCCCTCGCCGAACGTCCGGGCGGCCTCGTCGAGATAGGCGTTCAGCACCCGGCCGGCCGCGTCGCGGCGACGGCGGAAGTCCAGGTCCATCAGCAGGAAGGCCAGGTCGTACTGCACGTCGATATCCGACAGGGCGTCGTTGAACTCGATGCAGTCGAAGAGGATCGGCCTGCCCTCCTCGATCAGTATGTTCCCCAGGTGCAGGTCGCCGTGGCAGTGGCGGGCGAAGCCCTCGGCGGCGCGGGCGTCGAGCTGCGGGGCAAGGCGCTTGAGGGCCAGGTCCGTCTCCTCGACCAGTCGCTCGACGGCCTGGGCGCCCAGGCGCGGGGCCAGGCCGCGCAGCAGATTGGCGTTTGAGGCGATGGTGTAGCCCAGCGCCGAGACGCCGCCGCCCTGCGGACGCAGCGCCGCGCCGGCGTGAAACTGGGCGATGGTGCGGCCCAGCGACTCTTCCAGGGCGTCGTCGATGGCCCACGGCTGGGAGGCCAGCACGGCTTCGCCGTCGAACCGGCGCATCTCCAGCAGGTACTCGACCACCTCGCCGGCCCCGTCGATCTCGATGCCACCGTCGGCGGCGCGGGTCAGCTGGCGCACGGCGCGATAGATGTCGGGCGCGGCGGCGCGATTGAAGGAAAGCTCGCGTTGCAGCGACCAGCGGCGCAATTCCAGGGTCGAATAATCCAGGAAGCCGAAGTCGACCGGGCGCTTCACCTTGAAGGCGGACTCGCCCACCAGGAACACCCGAGCGCAGGAGGTCTCGATGGTCTGGTCGGCTTTATCTCCCAGCCAAGCCGCCACTTCCTGTTCGCGCGCCGCTTCCGCGTCCTTGATCACGCCGTCCAACCTTCGTCTTCGCCCGCCCGATCGGCGGCGCCCGGGCGTCCCATAGCGCAAAGTTCGGTGCAAGTCCTCGCAGACGCTTGCGCGATCTACTTACGCGATAGTAGCGTTTAACCATCACAGTCTGATGTTGAGGAATCCCATGCTCATCGGCGCCGGACTGAAACGGTCCGAGCACAAGAAGGCGGAGATCCTGGCCGCGGCTCGCGACATCTTCCTCAAGGAAGGCTACGCGGACGCCGGCATGGAGTCGGTGGCCCGCGGGGCGGGCGTCTCGACCGCCACCCTGTATGCCTACTTCCCCAGCAAGGCCGAGCTGTTCCGCACCGTGGTGGTCGACAGCGTGCGGACGATGGCCGAGCCGGTGCGCGAAAGCGCCAAGGCCATCGGCGACGCCCGCGCCCGCCTGACCGCCCTCTCCCGGGCCTATGCCGAGTTCTTCGCCACCCCGGCGACGCGGGCGATGTTCCGGATGGTCACCGCCGAGCGGCGGCGCTTCGAGGGAGTGGCCGACCACTTCCTGGGCGCGGCGCGCGAGTCCCTGGGCGGGGCGGCGATCCAGGTGGTCAGGGAGTTGAACGCCTCGGGTGAACTGAAGGTCGACAAACCGTCCTGGGCCGCGGGGCAGCTGATGGGCATGCTCGACCACGCCACCCTGGTGCTGGGGCTGTCGGCCGGCGACGAGGTGCAGCCCGATCGCCCGGTTAACCAGATCGCCGAGGACGCCGTCGAGACCTTCCTGGCGCGATACGGCACAGCGTGACCGCTACGGGAACAGCCGCTGGGTGGCCCACGCCCCGTCGACGCGTTCGTAGACCAGGCGTTCGTGCAGGCGGAACGGCCGGTCGCGCCAGAATTCGATGACCTGCGGCACGATGCGGAAGCCCGACCAGTGCGGCGGGCGCGGCACCTTGCCGACCAGGCCGTACTTCAGGCCCATCTCGGCCACGCGACGCTCGAGCGCCAGGCGGTCGGGCAACGGCCGCGACTGGTCGCTGGCCCAGGCGCCCAGCTGGCTGTGGCGGGCGCGGCTGGCGAAATAGGCGTCGGCCTCGGCCTCGCTGACGGGCTCGACCACGCCCCGCACCCGCACCTGGCGGCGCAGCGACTTCCAGTGGAACAGCAGGGCCGCCTTGGGATTGGCGGCCAGTTCGCGGCCCTTGGCGCTTTGCAGGTTGGTGTAGAAGACGAAGCCGCGGCTATCGACGTCCTTGAGCAGCACCATGCGCGAGTCGGGCATGCCGTCGGCGTCGACCGTCGAGACGGTCATGGCGTTGGGGTCGTTGGGCTCGGACTTGCCAGCCTCGGCCAGCCACTCGCCGAACAGGTGGATCGGGTCGCCCTCGGGCAGCAGCGCCGGCGGGGTGGCGGCGGCCACCTGGGCGACATAGTCGTCTTCGCTGGGCGAGGCGGGGATCAGCGGGGCGTCTGTCATGGCCTGGATATAGGCCTCCACGCGGCGGGGGGCCATGCTTGACCGCTACGTAAGCGCCCTTCGGAACTTTCGCGCCAGATCCCCACGCCCTTGACCACGCGTGAAAACCTGCAATCCAGGCGCGTAGATCAAGAGAATCTCACGTGAAGATCAAAAACCATCTCGTGCTGTCGCGCCTGGAAGTCCTGGCCGCCGTGACCATCGGCCTCGCCCATTTCGGCTCGTGGATCTCGCTCCACCCGCAACCGTCACTTTGGACCTCCTGGGACCTGTTGTCGCTGACGGTCCGCCTGGGCGTGTGCGTCGCCTTCCCGATCTGGTCGTTTCGACGCCTGCTGGCGTTGCAGGCCAGGGCGCGCATCGAAGGCCGCGAGGCCAGCTACCCCCTCGGCTGGACGGCCTCGAACTTCGCCTGGGGCGTCGGCGCGGCCTCGGTGCTGGTGGTCAGCCTGGGGGTCATGGTCACCCAATACCTAAAGTCTTAACTTAACGCCCCGTTGACCAAGTCGGCGCAGGGTCGCGGCATGACCGCCGCCTCGGCCCCTTCCCTGTCCCTTTCCGCCGCCCGCGCGATCCTGGGCGTCGCGCCCGGCGCCGACGAGCGCGAGCTGCGCGCGGCCTATCGCGAAGCCGCCAAGCGCGCCCATCCCGACCGTCCCGGCGGCGACGCGGCCCTGTTTCGCGACGTGCTGACCGCCTATCGCATGCTGCAAGGCGTCGAGCCCCCGGCCGGCCTGGGCTTTCCGCCCGCCACCGTCCAGACGCCGGCCATGCCGAGCCAGGCTGTGCTGGAGGTCGAGCCGGCCTTCGCCTTCATGGGCGGCGCGCTGGAAACCGAGGTCGGCGGGCGACGCCTGCGCCTCACCCTGCCCGCGGGCCTGCGCCACGGCGACACCGTGCGCGTCGGCGAGACCCTGCTGACCGTGCGTATCAAGGCCGAGCCGGCCGCCATGGTCCGCGGCCACGACCTGTGGCTGACCGTCCCCCTGGACGCCAGGGTGCTGGCCGAGGGCGGGCGCGTGGAGCTGGACACCGTCATCGGTCCGCGCACCGTGTGGATCTCGACCAAGGCCGCCGAACGGGGCCTGGTGCGGCTGAACGGCCAGGGCCTGCCGGCCCGCGCCGCCCACACCGCCGGCGACCTCTTCCTGCGTCTGGAGCGCACTGGGGCCGTGCACGAAAGCGCCGCCCGCTCGCAGCTGAAACGCTTCGCGGCCGCCTGGGCGGCCTGATCGCTCACGAGGCGTCGGCGAAGCCCCTGGCGCGCAGCACGAGGCGGCCCGCACGCGGGTCGTGCTCGAACACCAGCCCGCCGCCCACCCGCGACCTCTGGGGAATGTAGTCCAGCGTCGCCTGCGCGGTTTCCGCCTCGCCCTGCCCGCTCAGCACGCCCTCGATCGCGACCTGGGCGGCGGAGGATCCCCCGTGATTGATCGCCTCGACCTGCGCCACATAGCCGTGCGGCGTGGGGGTGACGGCGACCAGCCGCACCTCGATGGCCGGCGGCGAGCGCTCGCCCAGCAGGGCGTCCCAGCCGACGAAGCCGATGGCCGCCAGGGCGCAGACAAGGCCGATCGCCGCCGAGATCCACTCCAGCAGCGGCGGCTCGCTGCGCGGCGACGGCTTGGCGGCCCGACGGGACTTGGTCGCGGTCGCCATCAGACCACCAGCCGCGCGGTGGCCGCGCCGAGGGCGGCTGGAAAGGCCAGGACGATGGTCATGGTGGCGATCTCGTGCGGGGCGACGCCGTCCGTGCGTCCGAAGGTCCAGAGCAGATAGAGGCTGACGACCAGCGCCACGCCGTAGCCGGGCGCGGTGAAGCCGACAAAGGTGCGCAAGGGTCCGCCCGCCTGGCGCCGGCGGCTCTGGCCCGGAAAGCCCAGGCCATAGACGAAGGCGTGCAGCAGCAGCACCGACAGCCCCATCAGCAGCAGGGCCTGCAGCGGCCCCATCTGGTAGGCGATGAGGATCATCTCTTCGGTCGGGGCGACGGTGAAGGCCAGGAACAGCGCGCCGACCGCCATCAGGAAGATCTCGCCCAGGGTTCCGGCCCGCTGCTTCTCATGGGCGCTGGGCGCGCCCTCGCCCAACTGCTTGCCGGCGACCAGGGCGCCGATGGCGCCGGGCACGGCGCAGAGCGCCACCTTGCCGAGGTCGGCCTGGAAGGACAGCCCCCGCCGTCCCAGCACCCCGAACAGCGCCAGCAGCACCGCCGCCAGGAGGAAGCCGACGCCGAAGGCCGCCAGGGCGTCCAGCACCTCGTCCTTCAGGCGAAAGGTCGGCTCGAAGCCGGCATAGTACGACAGGCCCAGCAGCATCGGCAGCGACAGCAGCAGGAAGACCAGCAGCCGCGTCCGCTCGACCGCCATGCCCAGCGACCACATCTCCATGGTCATCAGCAGCGGGAAAGAGAACAGCAGGGCCCCGCCGAACGCGCGAGCCAGGGCCCGGCCATAGGCGACGTTGGCGTCCAAGGCGGCTCCTTCCGTGATCGTCCATCCAACGGCCAGGCTTGAAGCGCGGTTCCGCCTAGGGTTCGGACTGAAGTGTCCGGGAGTGAAAAATCAATGCTCCATCAATCGTCATCCCGGAAAGCCCGAAGCGCTTATCCGGGACCCGGGGCCGGCGCACTGCCGGTGCCCCCTGGGTCCCGGCTCTGCGGCCCGCTAGGCGGGCCTCCGGCCGGGATGACGACCTTTGTTAGAGCCTAGGTAATTGAGTACGGACCCTAGCGCAGCTCCACCGTCCGCCCGGCGACGGTGAGCCGCTCGATGCGCAGTTCGGCGACGCCGTCGCGGCGGGGATAGCCTTCCAGGGTGATCGGCTGGCCCGAGGCCAGCATCTCGTGCGACAGCCCCCGCGCCTCCATGCGGGCGACCGAGGCCAGGACCACGTCCCAGACCGCGCCGGCGTGGCGGACCTTGGCCGCGCCGTGAGGGTCGCCCCACGAGACGTCGGTCATGGGGCCGGTGACGCTGATCGCTTGATCGGTGTCGTAGGCGCTCCAGCCCGGATCGGCCGAGGCGGCGGCGGGAACGACGAGCACGACGGCGGCCACCGACAGCGGCATGAGCCTGAACATGGCCTCACCTCCTCAGCGCCCCGACGGGCGAAGTGGGACACGAAGCGACGATCGGGGCAAGCGCCCCCTTGGTCACTCCGGCGTCATCCCCGGCGTCCAGCCGCTGGCGGCGAGGAAGGCCCGGGCGTCCGACACGGTGAGGATCTCACGCAAGGCGGCGCGCTTGTCCTTCGCCCTGGCGTAATAGGCCTTGGCGATGCGGTAGCCGGTCCAGTAGCCGAGATCGGCGGGCTTCTCGGGCGTGGAATTGTAGAACCAGGCCGACAGGTCGGTCTTGTCGAGGTCGGCGGCGAAGGCGGTCTCGATCTCGCGCTCGCGCCCCTTGGTCAGGGGATCGAAATAGACATAGGCGGGCCGGCCGATCAGCAGTTCGGTGACGAACTCGGCGCCGCCCTCGAGCAGCGCCGTCTCAAGCACGGTCGGGTTTTCCTTCTCGGTTAGCAGCGGGTTCTGCTGGGCGTGGGCGTATTCGTGCAGCAGAACGCCGACGAAGCGGCCCTCGGTGTCGGGGTTCATGAACTCGGTGGCGCACAGGGCCTCCAGCCCCACCTGGACGCCCGTGACCGGACTGCCGATCGCCACCGGCTTGCCGCGGCCGACCGCCACGGTGACCGAGGGCACGCGCGCTTGCGGATAGAGCGTCGTGAACTTCGCCAGGGCCGTGTCCACCCGCCCCTTCACCTTGGGCAGCACGTCGGCGCAGGCCCGGGCCTTCTGGTAGAGCTCGGGCCGGGCGGCGATGGCTTCGGCCAGCCGGGTCGCCGTGGTGCGGCGGGCGGTGAAGAAGGTGCGCAGGCCCGGCGAGCCGGCGTCGATATAGCCGGCCTGAAGCTGCTCGGCGCTGGGACGACCGCCGGCCTGGTCATAGAGGCGGTAGAAGAGGTCGACGTCGGCGGTGTCGAGGCTGGACGAGGTCCCTTGCGTCCAGGCCGGGCCGGCCAGAACCATCGCTGCCGCCAGACCGGCTGTCAGAATCCAGGATCGCACGCGCCCCTCCCCTTTTTGTTGGGGGCGAAACTGGCTCGCCGGAGCTGCGAAGATCAAGGGCCCGCGTCGGCGACAGTCCCGTGCATGTCAGCATCCTTTCGGGGCGCGACGAAAAATCGTCGGCGGCGCCCTTGAAGTTATATCGTACGCGATTAAATCGTTATCACCAATTCAATCGCAGGAGCGAACCGATGAGCACTCTCTACCAAACCCGCGCCACGGCCACCGGCGGTCGCGAAGGCGGCGTCCGCAGCGACGACGGCCTGCTGGACGTACGCCTGGCCATGCCCAAGGCCCTCGGCGGCAAGGAAGACGGCACCAATCCCGAGCAGCTGTTCGCGGCCGGCTACGCCGCCTGCTTCCAGAGCGCCATGGCCTTCGTGGCCCGCCAGAAGAAGATCCCGCTGACCAGCTCGACCGTCACCGGCGTCGTCGGCCTGGCCGCGCAGGAAGTCGGCTTCAAGCTGGAAGTGGCGCTGGACGTCGAAACCCAGGGCCTTTCGCAGGAAGAAGCCGAAGCCCTGGTTGCCACGGCGCACCAGGTCTGCCCCTATTCCAACGCCACCCGCGGCAATATCGATGTCGCCCTCAACGTAAAGGCTGCATGACCTCGGACGCCGACAAAGCCCTGGACAAAGCGGTCGAGGTCTTGCGCCTCGACCGCCAGCTCTGCTTCGCCCTCTACAGCGCGGCCAACCGGGTCACGCGCCTGTACCGGCCGTTGCTGGACGCCCTGGGCCTGACCTATCCGCAGTACCTGGCCATGCTGGTGCTGTGGGAGCACAGCCCGCGCACCGTCGGCGAGATGGGCCAGGCGCTGGACCTGGAGTCCAGCACCCTGACCCCCCTGCTGAAGCGGCTGGAGGGCGCCGGCCTGATCGTGCGCAGCCGCGATCCCGACGACGAGCGGCGGGTGATCATCTCGCTGACGGACGCGGGCGACGCCATGCGCGACCAGGCCCTCGGCGTAGCCGAGCAGTTCTTCTGCAAGCTGGACACGCCGCTGCCGGAGCTGGTGGACCTGCGCGAGCGGCTGAAACGGCTGGCGGTTTAGACCCTCTTCTCTCCCGTCATTCCCGCCCTTGTGGCGGGAATGACGGGAAGTAAGGGAAGCCCCTCCCCCATGGCGCACGCGCCCGCGACCGGCTAAACCCCGCGCCATGCTGCGTCTTTCCGAACTGAAGCTGCCCCTGGACCATCCGCCGGAGGCCATGGCTCCGGCCATTTGCGCGCGCCTGGGGATCGCCCCGGATGACCTGCTCGAGGTCAAGCTCTGGCGGCGCGCACACGACGCGCGCAGGAAGAGCGCGATCCTGATGGTCTATACGGTGGACGTCGCCCTGCGCGACGAGGCCGCCGTTCTGGAGCGCTTCAAGGGCGACAGCCAGGTGCGCCCGACGCCCGACACCGACTACCGCTTCATGGCCCGCGCGCCGGAAGGCTTCGACGGCCCTCGCCCGGTGGTGATCGGGGCCGGTCCCTGCGGCCTGTTCGCGGGGCTGGTCCTGGCCCAAATGGGCTTCAAGCCGATCATCCTCGACCGCGGCAAGGTGGTGCGCGAGCGCACCAAGGACACCTGGGCCCTGTGGCGCAAGAGCGAGCTGAACCCGGAGTCGAACGTGCAGTTCGGCGAAGGCGGCGCGGGCACCTTCTCGGACGGCAAGCTCTACAGCCAGATCAAGGATCCGCGCTTCCTGGGCCGCAAGGTGCTGGAGGAGTTCGTCGCCGCCGGCGCGCCCGAAGAGATCCTGACCGAGGCCCACCCGCACATCGGCACCTTCCGCCTGGTGCACATGGTCGAGAACATCCGCGCCCTGATCGAGGGCCTGGGCGGCGAATACCGCTGGCAGCACCGGGTGACCGACTTCGAGATCGAGACCGGCGAGGACGGCGCGCGCAAGCTGAAGGGCCTGCACCTGTCGACCGGCGAATTCCTGGAAACCGAGCACGTGGTGCTGGCCGTGGGCCACAGCTCGCGCGACACGTTCCAGACCCTCTACGACCGCGGCGTCCATATCGAGGCCAAGCCGTTCTCGATCGGCGTGCGCATCGAGCACCCGCAATCGTGGATGGACAAGGCCCGCTTCGGGGCCTGCGCCGGCCACCCGGACCTGGGCGCGGCCGACTACAGCCTGTCGCACCACTGCTCGAACGGCCGCACGGTCTACAGCTTCTGCATGTGCCCCGGCGGCACGGTGGTGGCGGCGACCTCGGAGCCGAACCGGGTCGTGACCAACGGCATGAGCCAGTATTCGCGCAACGAGCGCAACGCCAACTCCGGCTTCGTGGTGGCCATCGATCCCGAGCGCGACTATCCGGGCCACCCGCTGGCCGGCATCGAGTTCCAGCGCAAATGGGAGAGCCTGGCCTTCACCGCCGGCGGCGGCGACTACAAGGCCCCGGCCCAGAAGGTCGGCGACTTCCTGGCCGGCCGTCCGTCGGAAGCACTGGGCGAGGTCTCGCCGTCGTACAAGCCGGGGATCAGGATGACGGATCTGGCCGAATGCCTGCCGCCGTTCGTGCTGGAGGCCATGCGCGAGGCCCTGCCGGTTTTCGGCCGCCAGATCGCCGGCTACGACCATCCGGACGTGCTGATGACCGGGGTCGAGACCCGCACCTCCTCGCCGATCCGCATCACGCGCGGCAAGGACCTGCAAAGCCTCAACACCGCCGGCCTGTTCCCGGCCGGCGAAGGCGCGGGCTATGCCGGCGGCATCCTGTCGGCGGGCGTGGACGGCATCAAGGCGGCTGAAGCGGTGGCGGCGGCCTATGTGGCCAAGGGCTGGGCGGAGGCGGTCTAAAGCCCGCCCCTTCCGATACTTTCCAATACCGAAACTCAATTAAGCTATCGCCAAAAGAGCATTTCGAATTTCAGCGCCATGTACGCGACCACAAATGCAATGGATTGCGGATATTGGAATTTAACCTTGATGCGCTAGGCTGAACTCTAGTCGGCGTTTCGGGGACTTCGATCTATGGCTGAGGCATCGGCTCGCGACGCTCTGTTGGTGGACGCCAGCACCTTCTTCGAGGTCTCGCTCGACCTGCTGATCATCCGCGATCTCGAGGGGACGGTGCTGAAGGCCAGCCCGTCGTGGCAGACCAAGCTTGGCCATCGCCCCGAGGACATGGAAGGCCAACCCCTGCTGCGCCTCGTCCACCCCGACGACATGCCCGGCACCCGCGACAGCGTGGTCGAGGTGGAGAACCGCAAGGACGGCGATCCGGTTCGAGGCTTCATCAACCGCTATCGCCACGCCGACGGCCACTACCGCACGCTGGAATGGCGCGCCCAGCGGGCCGGCGACCGCATCTACGGCGTGGCGCGCGACGTCACCGACCGGGTGGCGGCCGAGCGTCAGCTGATCGAGGCCAAGGCGGCGGCCGAGGCGGCCAACCGCGCCAAGAGCGACTTCCTGGCCAATATCAGCCACGAGATCCGCACGCCGCTGAACGGCGTCATCGGCATCGTCGACGCCCTGTCGCGCACCGCGCTCAGCCCCGAACAGGCCGAGATGATCGCCCTGGTCCGCGACTCGGGCGCGACGCTGGAACGGCTGGTGTCGGACTTCCTGGACGTCTCCAAGATCGAGGCCGGCCAACTTCAGCTGGAAAAGCGCTCGTTCAACCTCGACCAGGCGCTGCGTCCCGGCGTCGAGGTGATGCGCCGCCGGGCGCAAGAGAAGGGCTTGGCCTTCACCATCGAGCGGCCGCCGATCACAGGCGGCCGGCACCTGGGCGACGGCACGCGCCTGAGCCAGGTGATCGGCAACCTGCTGTCGAACGCCATCAAGTTCACCGAGACGGGCGCGATCACCCTGCGCGTCGCGGCGACCGAGGCTAACGGCGAGACCCAGCTGACCTTCGAGGTCGAGGACACCGGCATCGGCTTCGACGCCGAGCAGGCCGCCAACCTCTTCACCCGCTTTGGCCAGGCCGACGAGTCGATCAGCCGCCGGTTCGGGGGCACCGGCCTGGGGCTGTCGATCTGCCGCTCGCTGGTCGAGATGATGGGCGGCGAGATCTCGGCGACGTCGGAGCCCGGGGTCGGCAGCCGCTTCGTCTTCTCGCTGAGCCTGCCGCGCCTGCAGGAGGCCGTCGAGGTCAGCGCCGAGCCCCCGCCGCCGGAGCCGATCGCTCTGCCCGACCATCCGCTGCGCGTGCTGCTGGTCGAGGACCATCCGACCAACCAGCGGGTGGCCCAGCTGATCCTGGCGACCCAGGGCGCGGAGGTGGTCACCGTGGGCGATGGCTTCGAGGCGGTCGCCGCCTTCGGAGGCGGCCGCTTCGACATCGTCCTGATGGACATGCAGATGCCGCGCATGGACGGCCTGACCGCCACGCGGGCCATCCGCGCCCTAGAGGTCGAACGCGGCGCGACCCGCACGCCGATCATCATGCTCAGCGCCAACGCCCTGATGAAGCACCGCAACGAGGCCCTGACCGCCGGCGCCGACCTGCACGTGGCCAAGCCGATCACGGCGGCCAACCTGCTGGCGGGGATCCAGGCGGCGGTGGCTTGAGCTTTCTGGATCCCTCTCTCTGAGAGAGAGATCGGGTAAAGCCGATCAGGCCGCTTCGGCCTGCTCGGCCGGCAGGCGGATCAGGTAGTCGAAGGCCGACAGCGAGGCCTTGGCGCCCTCGCCCATGGCGATGATGATCTGCTTGTACGGCGTGGTGGTCGCATCGCCGGCCGCAAAGACGCCCGGCATCGAGGTCTCGCCGCGGTAGTCGACCTCGATCTCGCCGCGGTTGGAGAGGGCGACGTTCGAGTCCTTCAGCCACTCGGTGTTGGGCACCAGGCCGATCTGCACGAACACGCCTTCCAGGTCGACGCGGTGGGCCGTGTCGTGGTTGCGGTCCTTGTAGGACAGGCCGTTCACCTTGGCGCCGTCGCCGTGGATCTCGGTGGTCATGGCCGAGGTGACGATGGTGACGTTGGGCAGGCTGGCGAGCTTGCGTTGCAGAACCGCGTCGGCGCGCAGTTGGCTGTCGTACTCGATCAGGGTGACGTGGGCGACGATGCCGGCCAGGTCGATGGCCGCCTCGACGCCGCTGTTGCCGCCGCCGATCACCGCCACGCGCTTGCCCTTGAACAGCGGGCCGTCGCAGTGCGGGCAGTAGGCCACGCCCTTGTTCTTGTACTCGGCCTCGCCGGGCACGTTGACGTTCCGCCAGCGGGCGCCGGTGGACAGGATCACGGTGCGCGACTTCAGGCTGGCGCCGTTCTCGAGCTTGACCTCGATCAGGCCGCCCGGGGTCTTGGGGGCCACCAGGCCGACGGCCTTCTGCAGGTTCATCACGTCGACGTCGTACTGCTTGACGTGCTGTTCCAGCGCCGTGGCCAGCTTGGGGCCTTCGGTGTGCTGCACCGAGATGAAGTTCTCGATGGCCATGGTGTCGAGCACCTGGCCGCCGAAGCGCTCGGCGGCGACCCCGGTGCGAATGCCCTTGCGGGCGGCGTAGACGGCCGCGGCCGCGCCGGCGGGACCGCCGCCGATGACCAGCACCTCGAAGGCGTCCTTGGTCTTGATCTTCTCGGCCATGCGGGCTTCGGCGCCGGTGTCGAGCTTGGCCAGGATCTGCTCGACCTCCATGCGACCCTGGCCGAACGGCTGGCCGTTCAGCAGGATGGTCGGCACAGCCATAACTTGGCGCGCTTCAACTTCCTCTTGGAAGAGCGCGCCGTCGATGGCGACGTGGCGGATGCGCGGGTTCAGGGCGCTCATGGTGTTGAGCGCCTGCACGACGTCGGGGCAGTTCTGGCAGGACTGCGAGAAATAGGTCTCGAAGCTGTAGTCGCCGTCCAGGGCCTTGATGCGCTCGATCACCTCGGCGTCGAGGCGCGGCGGGTGGCCGCCGACGTGCAGCAGGGCTAGCACCAGCGAGGTGAACTCGTGGCCCAGCGGCAGGCCGGCGAAGCGGACATCGGCGTCGCCGGCGGCGCGCGTAATGGCGAACGAGGGCTTGCGGGCGTCGGCGCCGGCCAGGTTCAGGCTGACCTTGTCGGACGTCGCGGCGACGTCTTCCAGCAGGGCCAGCATGTCCTTGGAACCCTTGTCGTCGCCAAGCGACGCGACCAGTTCGATCGGCTGGCGCAGGTTCTGCAGATAGGTGCTCAGTTGGGTCTTCAGACCAGCGTCCAGCATGACGGGCTCCCAGAAAACTAGGGGGAGGAGGAAGTGCGTTCGATTTTCGGGGGAGGATCGAACGCGGCGAACGATCGAGGGGTGCGCCGCCGCTCCAGAAGGAGCGGCGGCGCGGGGTAGGTCTAGGTACGCTTAGATCTTGCCGACGAGGTCGAGCGAGGGGGCCAGGGTCTTTTCACCCTCTTCCCACTTGGCCGGGCAGACTTCGCCCGGGTGCGAAGCCACGTACTGGGCGGCCTTGATCTTGCGCAGCAGTTCGATGGCGTTGCGGCCGATGCCCTCGGCGGTCACTTCCATGAACTGGATCACGCCTTCCGGGTCGACCAGGAAGGTGCCGCGGTCGGCCAGGCCGACGCCCGGACGCATGATCTCGAAGTTGTTGGTGATCGCGCCCGAGGGGTCGCCGACCATGTGGTACTTGATCTTGCCGATGGCCGGCGAGCTGTCGTGCCAGGCCTTGTGCGAGAAGTGCGTGTCGGTCGACACGGCGTAGATCTCGACGCCCAGGCGGGTGAAGACGTCGTAGTTGTCGGCCAGGTCTTCCAGTTCGGTCGGGCAGACGAAGGTGAAGTCGGCCGGGTAGAAGAAGAAGACCGACCACTTGCCCTTGGTGTCGGCGTCGCTGACCGTGACGAACTTGCCGTCCTTGTACGACTGGGCGGTGAAGGATTTGATCGTGGTGTTGATCAGCGACATGGGACGCTCCGTTGGAAAAGGATGCGTCGTAGGTATCGCGATGCAGCAAATAGGTCCAATCGATAAAATCAGTTCCGAAGATAGATCGTTCCTATCTCGGTTTCACGACGCCTTGCGAGCAAGCTGAGCTGTGACGGGGGCTTGTGGCGCATAGGGTTCGGCGACGGGCAGGCAGCGGACTAGGACCTCTACGGTGAGTTCGCGGTCGGTGATGATCGGCGGCGCTTCGCCGAACACCGCTCGCCAAAGTTCGGCCAGTTCTTCGCAGGTGCGGTCAGTCAAGCAGCGGGCCTCCTTCAGGAGAAGGAAAGCCTTATGACGCAAGGGGTTGCTGGTTAATAAGCGGGGCTGGAGAGGAAATTCCCTCTCTCTTAAGAGAGAGGGATTTTGAGTTCGAACGGCGTCGCCGGCAGGCGGTTTCGGCCATAGAGGTTCAGCACCGGGCTGTCGGCCCAGGCGAAGCGGACCTTCACGGCGGCGTAGCCCGCCGGGACGCTCAGGCGGACCTTGTCGCCCTCCACGGTCGCATCAACGAAGCGGCACGCCTCGGCGGCCTCGCACAGCTCGAAGCCGGCCGGACGGCCCGAGCCGTAGACCACCGCCGGCTGGTCGAGCGTGACGACGACGTCGGCGCCCTCGCGCATGGCCGAGAGCGGCGCGGGTCCGGACGCGTCCAGGGACTCGCCATAGGCCAGCTTGCGGGCCAGGCCGCCGAGCCGCAGGCCGACCTGAAGCTTGTCGGCCGGGTGGATGTCGTAGGGCGAACCGAGATCGACGGCGGAGGCCAGGCCCGTCTTGGGATCGTCGGCGACGGTGCGGCGCTGGACGTCGCGCAGCTCGGCCCAGCGCGAGACGCCGGTCTTGTCGACCTGCGGCCCGAAGGCGGCCAGCTGCACCATCAGGAACGGCGCGTCCGGCGCGTCGAAGGCCCGCCGCCAGTCGGCGATCAGGGCCGGCATCAGCCGCTCGTACTCCTTGGCCTCGGTGACGTTGGCCTCGCCCTGGTACCAGGCGAAGCCCTTGACGCCGTAGGGCGCCAGCGGGGCGATCATGCCGTTGTGCAGGGTCGACAGGCCCGAGGTTCCCAGCCACGGCGCGTGCGGCGGCAGGCCGGTGTCGGACAGCTTCGTCGAGACCTTGTAGCGCCAGGTTCCGCCCAGCGGCACGAACGCGCCGTCGGCCAGCTTCAGGCCCTTGTCCTTGGCGGGGCCCCAGGCGCCGCCGCCGCCGCCCACGTCGATGGCGCGCACGGCGATGATGTTGCGGCCGGTCTTCAGGGTTCCGGCCGGCACGGCATAGGCACGCTTGAAGTCCCAGCCTTCCTGCGAGCCGACCTGGCGGCCGTTGACGAAGCTGGTGTCGATGTCGTCGACCGGCCCCAACATCAGGGTGGCGGCCTGCGCCGCCTGGGCCTTGGTCAGGGTGATCTCCGCGCGCAGCCAGATCGTGCCGTCGAAGGTCTCCAGGCCCGGATTGGTCTCCCAGAACTGCTCTGCTGGCATGGTCGCCCAGGCCCGGTCGTCGAAATCGGGCCTGGCCCAGCCCGCCGCATGCGGCTCGACCCTGGCGGCCCAGCGGTCGAGCATCGCGCCCCAGCGGGCCATGCCCTTGGCGGGATCCTTGGCGTAGTCGGCCAGCACCGACAGGCCCTCGTCATAGCCGCCCAGGGCCTTGAGGCCCTGGCCGCTGATCCAGTCCTGGATGATCGAGCCACCCCAGGTGGCGTCGATCAGGCCGACCGGCGCGCCCGCGGCCTTGCGGATGTCGCGGCCCATGAAGAAGCAGGCGGCCGAGAAGTTGTTGGCGCTGTCGTAGCTGGAGACCTTCCAGGCGGCCTGGGCGGGCAGCGTGTCGGTCGGGTTGGGCAGGCTGGTGCGGCCGGTCTGAAGCAGGCGCACGTGCGGGTCGGTCGCGCCGGCCGCCTCGGCCTCGCCATTGAGGGCGCGGCGCAGCGGATATTCCATGTTCGACTGGCCCGAGCACAGCCAGACGTCGCCCATCAGGAGGTCGGAGACCGTCTGGGTCGCCTCTCCGGCCTTGACGGTCAGGGTCAGAGGCTGGCCGGTCGCCGGGCGGGCGTTCAGCAGGGCGACCCAGCGCCCCTTGGCGTCGGCCGTGGCCAGGCCCTGCTCACCCGACAGGTCGAGGGCGACGACGGCATTGGGCGCGGCCACGCCCCAGACCCGGATGGGCTGGTCGCGCTGGAGCACGGCGTGGTCGGTGAACACCGAGGCCAGCAGCGGCGCGGCGGCGGCGGCGGGGCCGGCGAAGGCCAGGGCGGCGGCCCCGGCGAGCAGGTGACGAACCAAATTATGTCTCCTGATAAGCGCTCGGGAGGAGCCGATATCCTCGTCCTTCGACGAGCTCAGGATGAGGATATCTAGCGCCGCGGCTGACATGACCCTCATCCTGAGCTTGTCGAAGGACGAGGGTCATACCGCTTCAGATGGAGGGACCGATCAGTCCGCCTTGGCCGGGCATGTCGTGCCGGTCGGGTCGGTGGTCAGCTTCACGCCGCTGATCGAGACCGTCAGGGTCCCGGCCGTGGCCAGCGAGAACGGGGCCTTGACCTTGGTGACGTCCGTGCCGGCGGCCTGGAAGCACTTCAGCGGCACCTTCAGGCTGGTCCACTCGCCGAGCTTGGCGCCCGACAGCACCGGGGTGACGTCGAGCTTGCCGGCGCCGATACCCAGGGTCGTCTTGGCCGACGGGGCGGCGTCAACGCGCCAGTTCACCTGCAGGGCGATCTCGGCGTTGGTCTGGAAGGTCAGGTCGAAGGCCTTGTCGGCGGCGATCTCGGCCGCGGCGGGAACGCCGCCGGCGAAGGTCAGCTGGCGGCCGGCCTCCTGCACGTTGCCGGCGTCGACCGGCTTGATGTGCACCGAGGTGGTCGGCAGCAGGCGGAATTCGAACGGCGCCGAGGTCTTGCCGCCGACGAAGTAGTTACTGTCGTTGGCCGCGATGGCGGTGACGCCCGAGACTTCCGACAGCTTGGGCACGGTCCGGCCGGCCTTGTAGGTCAGTCCGTAGCCGTAGGCGAACAGCGGCGCGTAACCCTTGTCGCCCTTGTTCAGCGAGAACTGCGCGGCGGTCTTGGGCCAGCTGAACGACAGCTTGCCATTGAAGTCGCGGCGCGGCTTGCCGGCGGCGTCGCCGACCAGCACGTCGGCGATCCCGCCGCCTTCCGAGCCTGGCAGCCAGGCGGCGACGAAGGCGTCCGAGGCGTTCAGCTCGGGGTTCACCCACAGCGGACGGCCCGACAGGAACACGGCCACCACCGGCACGCCCTGAGCCTTCAGCTTCTTGAGCAGGGCCAGGTCGGTCTTGTCGCCTTGCTGATACTCCAACGACTTCAGGTCGCCGACGCCCTCGGCATAGGGCTGCTCGCCGAACACCACGACGGCGACGTCAGGCTTGTCGCTGAAGCTGCCGTCGACGCTGAGCGAGGCGCTGCCGCCCGAGGCCTCGACCGCGTCCTTGAAGCCCGAATAGATCGACTGGGCGTTCGGGAAGTCGCTGTTCTTGTTGTCGGTGCCCTGCCACGACAGGGTCCAGCCGCCCGACTGCTGGCCGATGTCGTCGGCGCCCGAGCCGGCGACCAGCACCTTCGCGCTGGCCTTGATCGGCAGCACGCCGCCGTTGTTCTTCAAGAGCACCAGCGACTTGGCCACGGCCTCGCGAGCGATGGCGCGGTGGTCGGCGTTGCCCAGCACGCCTTCGCGGCCTTCCCACGGACGGTCGGCGCGGAACAGGCCGAGCTTGGCCTTCACGCGCAGGATGCGGCGCACGGCGTCGTCGATGCGGGCCATAGGCACCTCGCCCGACTTGGCCTGGGCCAGCAGGTTGTCATAGAGGCCCTTCCAGCTGTCGGGGGCCATGTACATGTCCAGGCCCGCATTGGCGGCCTGGGCGCAGTTGGTCGGCGTGCAGCCCTCGACCTGGCCGTGGCCGTTCCAGTCGCCGACGATGAAGCCGTCGAAGCCCATGCGGCCCTTCAGCACGTCGGTCAGCAGCGACTTGTTGCCGTGCATCTTCTGGCCGTTCCAGCTGTTGAACGAGGCCATGATGGTCATGGTCCCGGCGTTGATGGCCGGAACGTAGCCCTGGGCGTGCAGGCGGATCAGCTCGGCTTCCGAAACCTGGGTGTCGCCCTGGTCCTTGCCGTTGGTGGTGCCTCCGTCGCCCAGGAAGTGCTTGGCGCTGGCCGCCACGTGCCCCTTTTGCAGGGCCTGGCCCTCGCTGACGGCGCCTTGCAGGCCCAGGATCATCTCGCGGGCGTACTGGCGGACGATCGCGGGATCCTCCGAATAGCCCTCGTAGGTGCGGCCCCAACGGTCGTCGCGCGGCACGGCCAGGGTCGGACCGAAGGCCCAGTCGAAGCCTGACACCGCTGTCTCCTGGCCCGTAGCGGCGCCGATCTTGCGGATCAGTTCAGGATCATGGGCCGCGCCCAAGGCGATGTTGTGCGGGAAGAGCGTGGCGCCGACGAGATTGTTGTTGCCGTGCACGGCGTCGATGCCGAACATCAGCGGAATGTTGGTCCCGCCACGCTGGGCGGCGGCGTCGCGGAACGCCTTGACGGTGTCGACCCACGGGCCGACCGGCGAGCGGTCGGGCGCGCCCAGGGGCGGCGAGCTGCCGCCGGCCAGGATCGAGCCCAGCGGATAGGTCTTGAGGTCCTCGGCCTTGATCGAGGCGGTGTCGGCCTGGATCATCTGGCCGATCTTCTCTTCCAGCGTCATCTTGGCCAGCAGGCCGTCGACGAAGGCTTCCGTGGCCGGATCGACCAGGCCCTGGCTCTTGGCCGCGGGCCACAGGGCCGGATGGGCGGTGCTCTTGGGACCGTCGGCGGCGAAGGCCGGGGCCGACAGAAGGGTGGTCGCCATCAGCGCGATGGTCAGGGTCCTGGTGTTCATGCTCCCCCGCTCTTCCTTGCTTAGGGCGGTCTGGAAGCCGCCTGGATGTTACCGGTATCGAAAGCTCGACGCCGATGCATACACGGTCTAATTAATACGACAAACACTGAGACAACGAATTTTAGGGAGACGTTGCATGGGGGTCATTCGGAGCGCCTTGCTGGCTGGAGCCGCATTGACAGCGCTGTATAGCGCAAAAGCCTCCGCCGAAACCCGCACCCTTTCCTCCCCCGACGGCGCGATCTCGATCCAAGTCTCCGACGAGTCGGGACAGGCGCGCTACGCCGTCGCCTACCGGGGCAAGAGCCTGATCTCCCCCTCGGGCCTGGGGCTGGAGCTCTCCAAGGGCGGCCGTTTTTCCTACGGCGTGAAGATTGTCGGCGCCGAAACGCCGAGCGGCGAGGACGTCTACGACCTGCCGGCCGCCAAGGTCAGCCACGTGGCCCAGAAGCGCAACGAACTGGCCGTCGACTTCCAGGAAGAGAGCGGCCGACGCTTGCGGGTAGTCTTCCGCGCCTACGACCAGGGCGTGGCCTTCCGCTATGTGCTGCCCCAGCAGGAGGCGACGGCAGCCACCAACGTCAACGACGAGGTGACCGGGTTCTCGTTCCCCAGGGACTACGGCTGCTGGGGCCTGAACCTCGGCAAGTTCGGCACCAGCCACGAGGGCGAGTTCGACGCCGTCCAGGCTTCGAAATTCCGCGAGCATAACCTCTATGACGCCCCGCTGGTCTGCCAGGGCGACAACGCCGCCTTCGCGCTGGCCGAGGCCGACCTGAAGGACTGGGCCGGCATGTACCTGACCGGCAGGGGCGACGGACGCCTGGGCCTGTCGGTAAAGCTTTCGCCGCGCCTCGACGGTTCGGGCACGGCGGTGAAGACCCGCCTGGGCGCCGACGTCGTCTCGCCGTGGCGGGTGATCATGATCGCACCCAAGGCCGGGCAGCTGGTCGAGAACACCCTTTTGACCACGCTGAGCGCGCCGTCGGTGGTCGAGGACACCAGCTGGATCAAGCCGGGCAAGGCCGCCTGGGACTGGTGGAACGGCCCGGCGCTGAAGGCCGTGCCCGACGCGGGCATGAACCCGCAGACCATCAAGGCCTATATCGACTTCGCCGCCGCCAACGGCCTGGAATACATGCTGATCGACGAAGGCTGGAACGTCGGGGCCGGCGGCGCCTCGGTGGTGCGGCCGGGCGTCGACGTCACCCGCCCCAAGCCCGAACTCGACCTGCCGGGCCTGATTTCCTACGGCGCCGACAGGAAGGTCGGCGTCTGGCTGTGGCTGAACTGGAAGGCGCTGGACGCCCAGATGGACGAGGCCCTGGCCCTCTACGAGCAGTGGGGGATCAAGGGCATCAAGGTCGACTTCATGGACCGTGACGATCAAGCGATGGTGGATTTCTACCACCGCCTGCTGAAGAAGGCGGCCCAGCACCACCTGATGGTCGACCTGCACGGCGCCTATCACCCGACGGGCCTGATCCGGACCTATCCGCACTACCTGACGCAGGAAGGCGTGCTGGGGGCCGAATACAACAAGTGGAGCGCGCGGATCACCGCGACCCACAACGTCAACCTCGCCTATACCCGCATGCTGCTGGGACCGATGGACTACACCCCCGGCGGCTTCCGCAACGTGGCGCCCGACAAGTTCGAGCCGCGCGACAAGCTGCCCTTCGTGCAGACCACGCGCGGCCAGGCGCTCGCGATGTTCGTCGTCTACGACAGCCCCTTCACCATCGTCGCCGACAGCCCCGACACCTATGCCGAAAGCCCCCAGGGCCTGGACTTCGCCGCCGCCGTGCCGACCACCTGGGACGAGGTGCGCTTCGTGACCGGCGAGATCAGCCAGTCGATCGTCGTGGCCCGCCGCAAGGGCGACGAATGGTGGATCGGCGCGCTGAACAACGAGACCGCTCGGACGGTGAAGGTCCCGCTCGGCTTCCTGGGCAAGGGCGCGTGGAAGGCCGACGTCCGCCAGGACGGCGCGACCCCGACCGGTATCGAGGTTTCGAACCCTGAAGTTTCCGCCACCTCGACCCTGACCCTGAAACTCGCCGCCAGCGGCGGCGCGGCCGCGCGCCTGACGCCGGTCCGCTAGCGCTTCCCTTGGACCGAAGACCCCGCCCTTCGACAAGCTCAGGGTGAGGTCTTCTTACTGACCCGCCTTTGCAATAGCCCTCATCCTGAGCTTGTCGAAGGACGAGGGCGACACCACCGCCAGACTGACGAGACCGACCATGCCCTTCACCCGCCGCGCGCTTCTGGGCGCGACCGCCGGCCTCGCCGCCTCGCCCGCCCTGGCCGCACCTCGCGGGCCGTTCAAGGCCAGCTGGGAGTCGCTGGCGGCCGGCTACAGGACGCCCGACTGGTTCCGCGACGCCAAGCTTGGCATCTGGTCGCACTGGGGGCCGCAGTGCGTGCCCGAGTACGGCGACTGGTACGGCCGGCAGATGTACCAGCAGGGCAACCCCTTCTACGAACACCACGTGAAGACCTACGGGCATCCGACGCAGTTCGGCTTCATGGAGTTCATCCCGCGCTGGAAGGCCGACGCCTGGGATCCCGAAGGCCTGATGAAGACCTACGTCGCCGCCGGCGCGAAGTTCTTCATGTCGATGGCCAACCACCACGACAATCTCGACCTGTTCGACAGCCGCCATCACGCCTGGAACTCGACGCGCGTGGGGCCCAGGCGCGACATCGTCGGAACGTGGGAGAAGGTCGCCCGCCGCCACGGCCTGAAGTTCGCCGTCTCCAACCACGCCGCCCACGCCTGGCACTGGTGGCAGACCGCCTACGGCTACGACGCCGAAGGCCCGCTGAAGGGCCAGCGCTACGACGCCTTCCGCCTGAGGAAGGCCGACGGCAAGGGCAAGTGGTGGCAGGGCCTGGATCCGCAGGACCTCTATACCGGCCCCAACATGGTGATCCCCGACGGGATCAATTCGATCGCGCAGGCCAACGCCTGGCACGACAAGCACGACGGCGAGTGGCTGGAGACCCCGCCGCCGAACAATCCCGCCTTCGTGCGCAACTGGCTGCTGCGCCAGAACGACCTCGTCGACCGCTACAAGCCCGACATGGTCTATTTCGACAACTACGCCCTGCCGCTGGGCCAGGCGGGGCTGGAGGCCACCGCGCACTTCTACAACAAAGCCATGCGCCAGTTCGGCAGGACCGACGTTGTGGTGACCGGCAAGAAGCTGACGCCCTTCCAGCGCAAGGCGATCGTGGAAGACGTGGAGCGCGGCTTCTCCGACCGCCTGCGCGACGAGCCCTGGCAGACCGATACCTGCATCGGCAACTGGCACTACGACCGCGGCCTCTATGAGCGCGACGGCTACAAGACCGCCAGGGACGTGATCCAGCGCCTGACCGACGTGGTCAGCAAGAACGGCACGCTGATGCTGTCGATCCCCCAGCGCGGCGACGGCTCGATCGACGACAAGGAAGCCAAGGTGCTGGCCGACATGGCCGGCTGGATCGCCGTCAACGGCGAGGCGATCTACTCGACCCGCCCATGGAAGATCTACGGCGAGGGCCCGACGCGCCTCGTGGAAGGCATGCAGAACGAGGGCGACGCCAAGCCGTTCGAGGCCCGCGACATCCGCTTCACCACCAAGGCCGGCGCGCTCTATGCCCTGCCGCTGGTCGAGCCCGGCCGCGAGATGGCGATCGAGAGCCTGGCGTTGGGCGCGCCGCATGCGACCGGCGAGGTGCGGCGCGTCAGCTTGCTTGGCGGCGATCCCCTGCCCTTCACCCGCGACGGCGAGGGCCTGAAGGTGACGCTGCCCGAGCGGCGGCCGGCCTTCACCCCGGTTTTGAAGATCGAAGGTCCGGGGCTGGCCTAAGCCTTTCAAACGCCCGTATGCTCCCTCGAGAACCGAGGGAGCATACGCCATGACCGATCTTTCCGGCCGCACCGTCCTGATCACCGGCGCCTCGTCGGGCATCGGCGCGAACCTGGCCCTGGCCGCCGCCAAGGCCGGCGCGCGGGTGGCGGTGGCGGCGCGACGGGCCGACCGACTGGCGACCCTGGTCGGCGAGATCGAGGCGATCGGCGGAATGGCCCTGGCGGTGTCGATGGACGTCGAGGACGAGACCTCGGTGATCGCCGCCTATGACGCGGTCGAGGCCTCCTGGGGCGCGCCGAACTCGGTGATCGCCAATGCCGGGATCAATGTCCGCGCCTCGGCGCTGGATATCGCCATCGAGGACTTCGACAAGATCCTGGGGGTCAACACCCGGGGCGTGTTCCTGACCGCCCGCGAGGGCGCGCGGCGGATGATCAAGGCCGGCGTCGAGGCGCGCGGCCGGATCGTTCTGGTGGCCTCGATCGGCGCCCACAAGGTTCTGCCGGGCATCACCGCCTATTGCGCGTCCAAGGCCGCCACGGCCCACATGGGCAAGAGCCTGGCCCGCGAGTGGGCCAGCAAGGGCATCAACGTCAACATTCTCTGCCCCGGCTACATCCGCACCGAACTCAACGACGCCTGGTTCGACAGCGAGGGCGGGCAGAAGCTGGTGGCCGGCTTTCCGCGCAAGCGGCTGATGGACACCAGCGACCTGGAAGCCACGGCGCTGTACCTGGCCTCGGACGCCTCGCGGGCGGTGACGGGATCGGTGTTCACGGTGGACGACGGGCAGTCGCTGTAGAGAGATGCTCCCCCTGTGGGGGAGCTGTCGCGGAGCGACTGAGGGGGGAGTGGCTGATGAGGCGGCCAACGCCCCGGAAGCTGAGAACTTCCCCCCTCCGGCCCTACGGGCCGCCTCCCCCGGAGGGGGAGGATCCAGAAACGAAAAACGCCCCCCGAACCGAAGCTCGGAGGGCGCTCTTCTAGTCCGTCAGCTCAGGATCAACGCAGCTTGGCGCTGAGCGAGATCCCGACGATGCGCGGCTCGTTGTAGACGGCCGCCATGTAGTTCTCGATCACGCCCTTGAGGTTCTTCTCGTTGGTGATGTTGCGGCCGAACAGGGCGACCTCGTAGGCGCCGTTTCCGCCTTCGTAGCCGAGCTTGAGCCCGCCTTCGAAGTTGCCCTTCGAGTAGAACTCGGCCGTGTCGTACAGCACGAAGTTCGTATAGCCCTGCTTGTTCCAGTCAGTGGCGGCGAACAGCTTGCCGTCGGCGCCCACCGGCAGCTCGTAGCGCGCCGTGAAGCTGAGGTTGTACTCGGGCGCGTTGGGCAGCGGCTGGCCGTCGATCTGGGTGAAGTAGTTGGTGCCGAAGGCCCCCGGGATCGCGATCGTCGGCGTCTTGACCGTGCAAACCACGACGCTGTTGAGCGCGCAGACCTGGGCGTAGACCCGCTTGTCGTTGATCTCGCTGTGCAGCAGGCTGAGGCCCGCCGTCAGGGTCAGGTTGGCGATCGGGCGCCACTCGGCGTCGGCTTCCATGCCGTAGGCCTTGGCCTCATCGGCGTTGAACAGCACGCCGTTGCCATTGGCGTCGTTGCCGTTCAGCTGGATGTCGCTGACCTTGTAGGTGAAGGCCGAGGCGTTCAGGCGCAGGCTGTTGTCGAGCAGGACGCTCTTGAAGCCGGCTTCCCACGACAGGATCGTCTCGGAGTCGGCCGTGGTGAAGTCGGAGTTGAACACCGCCGAACGGCCCTGGATGGTCGGGCCGCGGAAGCCCTTGGCCACGCGCGCATAGACGCTGAGGTCGGGGTTCACTTCGTAGAGGGCGCTCAGGTCCCAGCTGGGCTGCTCGTCCGACAGGCGCACGAAGCGACGGCCGGCATAGGTGTCGGCGCCGGCGGCGGTCAGCGAGGTCTTGGCCAGGCGGGTCTTCTTGGCATCGTAGGTGTCGCGCGCGCCGGCCGTGATGGTCAGGGCGTCGGTCACCTTGTAGCTGACCTGGCCGAACAGGGCCCACGAGGTGTTGAGGTTGTTCAGGCGCACCCAGTTGTTGGGGTTACGGGCCGCCACGCCGGTGTTGAGGAAGTAGCCGCGCTGGTAGAAATCGGTGGTGTCGCGCGAGTCGAAATACAGCGCGCCGACCTGCCACTTCAGGCGGTCCTCGCCGTTGCTGGCCAGGCGGATTTCCTGGGTCAGCTGGTCAAGGTCGCGGATCTGGCCCATCGACTGGCCAAAGCCGTTGGCCACGCCGCCGACCGGGAAGTTGGCGCCGGCGCCGCCGTCGGTGTCGCCGCGGCTGTAGCCGCTGGTGGTCTCGTAGGCGCTGATCGAGGTCAGGGTCATGCCGCCGAAGTCGTAGGCGACGTTCAGCGAGGCGCCCTTTGTGTCATAGGCCTGCGGATTGTCGTGCGCTTCGTCGTAGGCGACGCTGTCGCGCGGGGCGTTGACGACGTTCGAGCCCTTCTTGATGGCGTTGCGCAGGAAGAGCGTCGAAGTCCCCTCGTAGTTGCGCACATGGGCCGAGGCCAGGACCGTCAGCTGCTCGGTCGGCTTGGCCAGGATCTGCAGGCGCGCATCCTTCTCGTCGAAGCCGCCCATGGCGTTCTTGCGCGGAGTGACGGTGCCGTCGAGGCTCGTGCCGGCGAAGGTGTTGTCCACCCAGTCGTCGCGGTGCTGGTACAGGGCCGAGACACGGAACATCAGCTTGTCGCCGGCGATCGGGCCGCCGATGCCGCCGTCGAAGGTGGTCGTGCCGTAGGTGCCGTACGAGGCGCTGGCGCGGCCCTGGAAGGTTTCCGACGGGCGGATGGTGTCGAACTTGACGATGCCGGCGGTGGTGTTGCGGCCGAACAGCGAGCCCTGCGGGCCGCGCAGCACTTCAACCTGCTGGACGTCGAACACCGGGTTCGACTTCAGCACCACGTGCTCGAGGACGACGTCGTCCTGGATGATCGACACCGGCTGGGAGGCGCCGAGGTAGAAGTCGATGTTGCCCAGGCCGCGGATGTAGAAGCGCGGGAAGATGCGGCCCGTGGTGGTCTCGGCGTAGAAGCTCGGCACCTTGCCCGACAGCGAGATGATGTCGTCGCCGCCGCCCTGGATGGCGCGCAGCTGGTCACCCGCGACCACGCCGACCGACACCGGCGTGTCCTGCAGGTTCACCGAGCGGCGCTCGGCGGTGACGATGATCTCTTCGAGGCTGGTGGAGTCGGCGGCTTCCTGGGCGTTGGCGGCGGCGCCGAACGCGAGCGCGCCGAGCGCGCTGGTCAGCATCAGCGCCGACCGGCCGAAGGTGGTCTTGGACAAGAAGTAATCCCCTTTTTACGTATAAGCGGCTGCGGCTATTGATTATTTCCGCAACACGCCGTTCGGATATCAGGAGCTTGCAAAGCTGTCATGACACCCCTCGCGGACGGCCGGGGATAAAGTCCGTCCGCGAACAATAAATCGGCAGACCGCCGTCAGATCTGCGACAGCCCCAGCCACAGCAGGCCCGCCAGCAGGAACACGAAGGCCAGCTGGGCCGAGAACCAGACGATGGCGGTCTTGAGCAGGGCGCCGAAGACGTTGGAGCCGTAGACCCCGCGCAGGGTCATGAACAGGTTCACCGGCGCCCACAGCAGCGCCACGAGCACGCCGATGTCGCGCGCCGGGGCCGGCAGGATCATCACCGCCGCCCACAGCAGGAAGATGAACGACAGGTAGTTCATCGACACGATCAGGTGGTCGTACATGTAGAACTTGCGGCGATAGAAGTAGCAGGCGCCCAGGCTGAGGGCGAGGATCGGCAGCAGGAACACCGCCAGCCGGTGGCCCCAGCCGAACACCACGGCGACGAAATAGCCGGGCGTGGCCACGACCTTGTTGAGCTGGGTGTTGAACCACTCCAGCTTGGCCCGCTCGGTCGGCTCGACCTCGCCCACGTCGATGAAGGTGCGCTTGCCGTTCGCGTCGACCCCGTCGGAGAGCAGGCCGCCCTCCTTCATCGACTGCTGGATATCGTTGGTCACCTCGCCGGGGATGGCCCTGACACTGCCATTGATGCTGGGCGGGACGGGTTTGCCGTGCTCGTCGGCCTTGGCCGGACCGTGCGGAGCGGCCTTGGCGTCGCCGTGCTGCCCCTGCGCCGCGTGGTCGCCCTTGTGCTGGGCGTCGTGCATGGCCTTGTGGATCACAACCTCGGCCGACAGGATGAACAGCAGCAGCGAGACCAGGAACAGGCGGAACGGCGGCACGTGCCGCGCGCGCTTGCCGTCGAGATATTCGCGGCTCAGCGTGCCGGGTCGGGCGAACAGCCACGGCAGGGTGCGCCACAGGCGGCCGTCGAAGTGGAACATCCCCTCGATGGCTTCCCAGGTGACGTGCAGGATCGACTTGTGGTGGTCGGAGGCTTCCTGGCCGCAGGCGTGGCAGAAGTGCCCGACCAGTTCGGTCTCGCAGTTGTCGCACTTGGTCCCTGGCGGCGGCGCGGGGTGGCTCGAGCGGCCATCCGACTTGAACCGCGCCAACCATCCGCCCAGCGCACCGCCGCTGATCGCCTCGAGTTCCTTCACGCCACGTCCCCACGCACGCCCCAAGCGCGATTCAGCCCGCGCTCGCGTGCTGATGTACGACAGCTTGGGCGTGCATGCACGAGCCGAACGCCGGAGGATCGACGTTCCTGCCGCTTCGCCCAACCGGCAGGCGTCAGTCGAGGTAGTCCCAGTAGGCCTTGCCTTCCAGGGTTCGCAGCTTCAGGTTCACGGCGCATTGCTCGACATTGAAGAATATCTGGTGCTCGTCGTCGGCCGCTTCGTGCCGATAGACCAGCGCGGGAACGCCGGCGCCCGCTTCCAGAAGTCCAGCCTCCTCGCCCTGGCAAGGCAACGCCCGCGTATCGGAGAAGGTCAGCTTGGCGCGACCGGCCGCGATGTCGGGGATGGCGTTCCAGGCGCGCAGCGGATCGGCGAAGGTCCGCTCCGACGAGCCCAGGGCCGCAAAGACCAGGCTGTCCTGCATGACGCGCTTTTCGACCAGCACAGGCTTGCCGTCCAGCAGGTGCAGGGCGCGCAGATGCAGCACCCGCCGCTCGATGGTGTTGGTGCGGTCCACAGCGAAGTCGAACATGCGGTGGATCACGTCGAGGATCCGCACCTCGCGACGGGGCGGATCAGGCGAGCCGTCCCAGAGGTCCAGCCCGGGCAGGCGAACCTCGGCGGCCGGCAGCAGGTTCAGCGTTTGCTCATTCATGATGGCGATACCCCAGACGGCCGCCTGCCCAAGCGGCTCGCCCGAAGGTGTAGCGCGTCGACCGTTAACGCCAAGGACGAGGTGTCGAAGTCAACGCGCGGGGCCGAAGCGGGCGACCAGGTCGTAGGCCTCGCCCGGGAACAGCTGGCGCACGCGGGTGACCGGCTCGCCGGCCCGCCAGGTGCGGCGCTCGACGGCCAGCAGGGCCGCGCCAGGATCCAGCGCCAGCAGCTCGGCGACAAAGGCTTCCGCGCCCACGGCGCTGATCCGGCTTTCCGCTTCCGTCCAAGGCACGTGGTGCAGCAGCCAGGCGCCAGGCGGCTCGGCGGCGAAATCGGCGGTGGCGGCCTCGGGCACGACGGAAAGGCTGATCAGCCGGTCCTCCAGCGCGAAGGGCCGGCCGCCTGCGATGTGCAGGCCGCGCAGCACGATCAGCTCGCCCTCCCCCGCCAGTTCGATCTCGTCGCCGTCGTCGGGATCGGCCGGACGGCGCTCGGCCGCCAGCAGCCGAAAGGCGTAGGTCTCGCCCCTCGCAGTGATCTCGGCCTGGATGTCGGGGATGTCGAGGACGGTGGAATGCACCTTCGGCCGAGCCACGAACGAGCCCGCGCGACGACGGCGCACGATCAGCCCGGCCTCGGCCAGCGCCGACATCGCCTTGTTCACGGTCATCCGCGAGCAGCCGTACTGGGCCATCAGCTCGCTTTCGAACGGCACGCGATAGCCCGGCGCCCACGCGCCCGAGCGGACCAGGCCCTCGATCTCGTCGCGGATGCGCTGGTGCAGCGGAACGGCGCTCACGACAGCAGGCTCTTGAGCACCTGGCGATAGCGCTCGGCGATCGCCTCGCGATGCCGGTGGCGGCCGCCGGAGACGACGGGCCGGCCCGCGCGCCAGACGCTGTCGATCGCCCCAAAGCGGCCGGCGAAGATCAGGCTGTCGACCAGGGCGTCGCCGCTGCGCCCGACGATGGCCGGGTGCTCGCGATCCAGCGTGACGAAGTCGGCCGGCGCGCCGCGGCGCAGGCCCGGACGGCCGGCGCCCAGGACCTGGCTGCCGCCGGCCACCGCCGCGCGCCACAGCTCGCCGCCGGTCGAGCGCTTGGGACCGCCGGCCAGCACGTTACGGGCGCGGCGGGTCAGGCGCTGGGAATATTCCAGCACCCGCAACTCCTCCGCCGCGTCGATCAGCACGTTGCTGTCCGAGCCGATCCCGAAGGCGCCGCCGGCGGCTTGGTAGTCATGGGCGGGGAAGACGCCATCGCCGAGATTGGCCTCGGTGATGGGGCAGAGTCCCGCCACCGCGCCGCTCTTGGCGAGGCGCTCGGTCTCCATGGCGTTCATGTGGGTGGCGTGGACCAGGCACCACTGCTTGCCGACGTCGGCGTGGTTCATCAGCCAGCGCACCGGACGCTGGCCGGTGGCGGCCAGGCAGTCGTCGACCTCTTTCGTCTGCTCGGCGATGTGGATGTGAGTGGGACCGCCGGCCGCCAGGGGCGTGATCGCGGTCAGCTCTTCGGCGGTGACGGCGCGCAGGCTGTGCGGCGCGACGCCGACCACCGCATCGGGCAGACCGGCGACGGCCGCGCGGCTGGCCTCCAGCAGGCGGGCATAGCCGTCGACGTCGGTGACGAAGCGCTTCTGGCCCTCGCCGGGCGCGGCGCCGCCAAAACCGGAGTGGGCGTAGAACACCGGCAGCAGGGTCAGGCCGATGCCCGTCTCCTGCGCGGCGGCGGCGATCCTCGCCCCCATCTCGGCCGGGTTGTCGAAAGCGCCGCCGTCGGTGTCGTGATGCAGGTAGTGGAACTCGCCGACGCGGGTGAAGCCGCTTTCCAGCATCTCGACCTGGCCCATGGCGGCGATGGCCTGCAAGGCGTCGGGGTCCAGTCGCTCGACAAAGCGGTACATCAGTTCGCGCCAGGTCCAGAAGCTGTCGCTTCCCTCGCCGCGCGCCTCGGTCAGGCCGGCCATCGCCCGCTGGAAGGCGTGGCTGTGCAGGTTGGGCATGCCCGGCAGGGCCGCGCCCAGACGAGGCTCAGAACCGGCGACGACGTCGATGTCGATACGGGCGATACGGCCCTCCGACAGGGTCAGGCGAACACCCTTGGCCCAGCCGTCGGCCAGCAACGCGCTCTCGCACCAGACCACAATGTCCTTGGCAGCCTCGGGAGCCGCCTGAGGCGCGGGTTCGTTCGACGTCTCGATGACCGCCTCTTCGGCGAGCTCGGGGGACGCCTCTTCCGGGCCTTCAAGATTCTCGGCGTCGCTCACTGGACAATCCTCGTCGCTCGCGAATATGTCTATACATATTGAACCGCGCCGCAAGGGTCGCGGAGCACGACTCAAGACGTCACGGGAGGCGCTGGCGATGCGGTGCGATCGAGTTTGGATCAAGGCCCGGCTTGCGACCCTCGCCGAAGGCGCGCCTGGACTGGGCGTCGTCGAGGACGGCGTGATCGCCGCCAAGGACGGCCGGATCGTCTACGCCGGCCCCGCCAGCGACGCCCCAGCCTTCGATGCGGCCGAGATCGTCGACTGCGAAGGTCGCTGGATCACGCCGGGCCTGATCGACCCGCACACCCACCTGATCTTCGGCGGCGACCGCGCCCACGAGTTCGAACTGCGGCTGGCCGGCGCTTCGTACGAAGAAATCGCCAGGGCCGGCGGCGGCATCGTCTCGACCATGAGGGCCACCCGCGAGGCTAGCGAGAGCGAGTTGGTCGCCGCCGCCCTGCCCCGGCTCGACGCCCTGATCGCCGAGGGCCTGACGACGATCGAAGTGAAGTCCGGCTACGGCCTGTCGCTGGAACACGAACTCAAGAGCCTGCGCGCCGCCCGGGCCCTGGCCAGGGCGCGCGCCGTCTCGGTCAAGACCACCTTCCTGGGCGCCCACGCCCTGCCGCCGGAGTTCAAAGGGAACGCCGACGGCTATGTCGACCTCGTCTGCCGCGAGATGATCCCCGCCGTGGCCGCCGAGGGGCTGGCCGACGCGGTGGACGGCTTCTGCGAGGGCATAGGCTTTTCGCCCGCCCAGATCCGCCGGGTGTTCGAAACCGCCCGCGCCCACGGCCTGCCGGTGAAGCTGCACGCCGAGCAGTTGTCGAACCTGCACGGCGCGGCCCTGGCCGCCGAGTTCGGGGCGCTGTCGGCCGATCACCTGGAGCATCTGGACGAGGCCGGGATCGCCGCCATGGCCAGGGCGGGCACGACGGCGGTGCTGCTGCCCGGCGCCTACTACTTCGTGCGCGAGACCAAGCTGCCGCCGCTCAAAGCCCTGCGTGCGGCCGGCGTGCCATTGGCGCTCGCAACCGACTGCAACCCCGGCACCTCGCCGCTGACCAGCCTGCTGCTGACCATGAACATGGCCGCCACCCTCTTTCGCCTGACGGTGGACGAGTGCCTGGCCGGCGTCACCCGGCAGGCCGCCCGGGCGCTCGGCGTGCTGGCCGACCGGGGAACCCTGGAAGCCGGCAAGGCCTGCAACCTCGCCATCTGGGACATCGAGCGTCCCGCCGAACTTGTCTACCGCATGGGCTTCAACCCGCTCCATGCGCGCGTCTGGAGCGCCGTTTCGTGAACACCGAAGTCCTGCATCCCGGCGAGGTCAGCCTCGCCCAATGGAAGTCCGTCTATCGCGGCGCGGCCGCGCGCCTGGCGGACCATGCCTGGCCGGTGATCGAGGCCAGCGCGGCGGCGGTGACCCGCATCCTGGCCAAGGGCCAGCCGGTCTACGGCATCAATACCGGCTTTGGGAAACTGGCCAGCGTGCGCATCGGCGACGAGGACCTGGCGACGCTCCAACGCAACATCGTGCTGTCCCACGCCGCCGGTACGGGCGAGCCGTCGCCGGTTCCGGTGATCCGCCTGATGATGGCCCTGAAGCTGGCCAGCCTGGCGCAAGGCGCCTCGGGCGTGCGGGTCGAGACGGTGAAGCTGCTCGAAGCGATGCTCGAACTGGGCCTGACGCCGGTGGTGCCGAGCCAGGGCTCTGTCGGCGCATCGGGCGACCTGGCGCCCCTCTCACACATGGCCGCGACCATGATCGGGGTCGGCGAAATCGATGTCGGCGGCGTGCGCAAGCCCGCGCTGGAAGCCCTGAGCCGCGCGGGCCTCGCCCCCGTGGAGCTTGGCCCCAAGGAAGGCCTGGCCTTGCTGAACGGCACCCAGTTCTCGACCGCCAACGCCCTGGCCGGCCTGTTCGAGGCCGAGGTGCTGTTCCAGTCGGCCCTGGTCACCGGTGCCCTGTCGACCGAGGCCGCCAAGGGTTCGGACACCCCGTTCGATCCACGCATCCACCAGCTTCGCCGCCACGCAGGCCAGATCGAGACCGCCGCGGCCCTGCGCAGCCTGATGGCGTCCTCCGGCATCCGCGCCTCGCACCTCAAGGAGGACGAGCGCGTGCAGGACCCCTACTGCCTGCGCTGCCAGCCGCAGGTGATGGGCGCGGCGCTGGACGTGCTGCGCCAGGCGGCCACGACCCTCGCCACCGAGGCCAACGGCGTTTCGGACAACCCGCTGATATTTCCGGAAGCGGACGAGGCCCTGTCCGGCGGCAACTTCCACGCCGAGCCGGTGGCCTTCGCCGCCGACATGATCGCCCTGGCGGTCTGCGAGATCGGCTCGATCAGCGAGCGCCGCATTGCCATGCTGGTGGATCCGGCGCTGTCGGGCCTGCCGGCCTTCCTGACGCCAAGGCCCGGCCTCAACTCCGGCTTCATGATCCCGCAGGTCACGGCCGCCGCCCTGGTGTCGGAGAACAAGCAGAAGGCCTATCCGGCCAGTGTCGACTCCATCCCGACCTCAGCCAACCAGGAAGACCACGTGTCGATGGCCGCCCACGGCGCGCGCCGCCTGCTGTCGATGGTCGAGAACGCGACGGCGGTGATCGGCATTGAATTGCTGGCCGCCGCGCAGGGCTGCGACTTCCACGCGCCGCTGACCTCCAGCGCCGTCCTCGAGGCGGTGCGGGGCACGGTGCGGAGCAAGGTTCCGCACCTGTCGGACGACCGTCACTTCCATCCCGACATGGAAGCGGCCAACATCCTGGTGCGGACCGGCGCGATCATCGACGCGGCGGCCGGCGTTCCCTTGCCCGGAGCGACCACATGAGCAGCGACTGGCTGGAAGTCTGGCGGGGCGACGCGCCCCTGATCGTCAGCATCCCCCACTCGGGATCCTTCATCCCCGAGGACATCGAGAAGCGCCTCGTCTCGCCCTGGCTGGCCCGCAAGGACGCCGACTGGTGGATCGAGCGGCTCTACAACTTCGCCGACGACCTGGGCGCGACGACCGTGCGGACGGCCGTTTCCCGCACGGTGATCGACGTCAACCGCGACCCGTCGGGCGCCTCGCTCTATCCAGGCATGGCGACCACCGCGCTCTGCCCCACCGACACCTTCGACGGCGAGCGGCTCTACGCCGAGGGCTTCGAGCCGGACGAGGCCGAGATCGCCGCCCGCCGCGAGCGCTGGTTCATTCCCTATCACGCGGCCCTGCGGGCCGAGATCGACCGGCTGCTGGCGCTGCATGGCAAGGTCGTCCTGTACGATGCCCATTCGATCCGCTCGCGCGCGCCCAGGCTGTTTCCGGGCGAACTGCCGGTGTTCAACATCGGCACGAACTCGGGCCAGAGCTGCGACCGGGCCCTGGCCGCCGCCGTCGAGGCCGCCTGCGAAAGCTCGGGCCTGCCGATGGTGACCAACGGCCGCTTCAAGGGCGGCTGGATCACGCGCCACTACGGCAAGCCCGAGCGCGGCATCCACGCCGTGCAGATGGAGCTGGCCTGTCGCGGCTATATCGACGACCCCTCGCCCCGCATCACCCCGCAGTCCTGGCCCTCGCCCTACCGCCCGCAGAAGGCCGCGCCGATGCGCAGCGTGCTGGGCGACGTGCTGAAGGCCTGCGTCGACTTCGCTTCATCAGCTCCTCCCCCGTGAAACGGGGGAGGTGGCGCGGCGCGAATACGCGCCGTGACGGAGGGGGCGAGTTCAAGCTCGGCGCCCAATCACGCCCCCTCCACCGCTTCGCGGTCCCCCTCCCCCGCGTCGCGGGGGAGGAGTTCGTTCCCCATTCCCCGCCAGAGCCCCGTCATCCATGACCCGCCTCGACAACACCCGCGTCATCCGCCCCGCCACCGGAACCGAGCTCACCGCCAAGTCCTGGCTGACCGAAGCGCCGCTCAGGATGCTGATGAACAACTTGCATCCCGACGTCGCCGAGCGGCCCGAGGAACTGGTGGTCTATGGCGGCATCGGCCGCGCCGCCCGCGACTGGGAGAGCTACGACAAGATCGTCGAGACCCTGCGCCGGCTGGAGGACGACCAGACGCTGCTGGTGCAGTCGGGCAAGCCGGTCGGCGTGTTCCGCACCCATGCCGACGCCCCACGGGTGCTGATCGCCAACTCCAACCTGGTGCCGCGCTGGGCCAACTGGGAGCACTTCAACGAGCTCGATAAGAAGGGCCTGGCCATGTACGGCCAGATGACCGCCGGCTCGTGGATCTATATCGGCGCTCAGGGCATCGTGCAGGGCACCTACGAGACCTTCGTCGAGATGGGCCGCCAGCATTATGCCGGCGATCTTTCCGGAAAGTGGCTGCTGACCGCGGGCCTGGGCGGCATGGGCGGGGCGCAACCGCTGGCCTCGGTGTTCGCCGGGGCATCGTGCCTGGCCATCGAATGCCAGCCCTCGCGGATCGAGATGCGCCTGCGCACCGGCTATCTCGACAGGTCGACCGACAGCCTCGACGAGGCCCTGGCCTGGATCGAGGAGTCGTGCGCCGCCAAGACCCCGATCTCGGTGGGCCTGCTGGGCAACGCCGCGCAACTGCTGCCGCAGATGTACGCGCGCGGCATCCGCCCCGATCTCCTGACCGACCAGACCAGCGCCCATGATCCCATCAACGGCTACCTGCCGGCGGGCTGGACGCTGGAGCAGTGGATGGACGCCCGTGAGCGCGATCCGGCCGGCGTCGACAAGGCCGCCCGCGCCTCGATGGCCGTGCACGTTCAGGCCATGCTCGACTTCCAGGCCGCCGGCGTGCCCACCGTCGACTACGGCAACAACATCCGCCAGATGGCGCTGGAGGAAGGCGTGGCGAACGCCTTCGACTTCCCCGGCTTCGTACCGGCCTATATCCGCCCGCTGTTTTGCCGCGGCATCGGCCCGTTCCGCTGGGCGGCGCTGTCGGGTGATCCGGACGACATCGCCAGGACCGACGCCAAGGTCAAGGAACTGATCCCCGACAATCCGCACCTGCACAACTGGCTCGACATGGCCGGCGCGCGGATCAAGTTCCAGGGCCTGCCGGCGCGTATCTGCTGGGTCGGCCTGGGCGATCGCCACCGCCTGGGCCTGGCCTTCAACGGAATGGTCGCCAAGGGCGAGCTGAAGGCCCCCGTCGTCATCGGCCGCGACCACCTCGACAGCGGCTCGGTCGCCTCGCCCAACCGCGAGACCGAAGCGATGATGGACGGCTCGGACGCCGTGTCGGACTGGCCGCTGCTGAACGCCCTGCTCAACACCGCCTCGGGCGCCACCTGGGTCTCCCTGCACCATGGCGGCGGGGTCGGCATGGGCTTCTCGCAGCACTCGGGCATGGTCATCGTCTGCGACGGCACCGACGCGGCCGCCAAGCGGATCGAGCGCGTGCTGTGGAACGACCCCGCCACCGGCGTCATGCGCCACGCGGATGCTGGCTACGAGATCGCCAAGGACTGCGCGCGCGAGCACGGCCTGGACCTGCCGGGCATTCTCTAGTGCGCCTCCTCCCCGCCGCCAGCCGCATCGCATCTCCCTGGAAGAACGGCGGCGGGACGACCTGGGAGATCGCCGCCCAGCCGCCGGGCGCGGACCTGTCCGCCTTCGACTGGCGGCTGAGCATCGCGCAGGTGGCGACGGCCGGTCCGTTCTCCGTCTTCCCCGGCGTCGACCGTGTACTGACGGTAATCGCCGGCGCGGGCCTGCGACTGACCATCGAGGGCCAGGGCGAGGTCGTGCTGGATGAGGCCTCGAAACCCCTGCCCTTTGCTGGCGACGCCCCGGCGTCCGCGACGCTGGACGCCGGCCCGATCCGCGACCTCAACCTGATGGTCCGGCGGGGCGTCTGGCGGGGCTCGGTTCAGCGCATCGACGGCGCGGCGACGATCAACGCCAACACGCGAACAACGGTGCTGGTCGCGCTCGCTTCCGCCCGGGTCGGCAAACAGGTCCTGGCCGCAGAGGACGCCTTAATCCTCGATCCCGATGCAACCTTGACCGTAGACGGGCGTTTGCTGCTGATCGGCATCGATCCGGCCTGACCGGCGCGTCGGCAGGATCGATCCTTTGCGGAGCCCGGAATGACCAGCAGCCTCTATGTGACCTTCCGCGCCGGCGCGCTGGAAGCGGCCCTGCCGCAGGCGGCGGTGGCCGAGATCCTGCCCGTGCCGGAGCTCGTCGCCGCGCCCGGCGCGCCGCGCGTTCTGGCCGGCTTCGTCAATCTGGGCGGCGAGGCCGTCGCGGCCCTGGCGCTGGACCGCCTTCTGGAGTCGGAGGGCGGCGAGCCCGCCCCCGCCCTCTATCGCCACCTGATCCGCCTGCGCCCCCTGGCCGGCGCGCCGTCGGTGACCCTGCTGGTCGACCGCGTCACCGACGCCGCCGCCCACGCCCCCGACACCCAGGCCGTCGAGGAGGCCGACAGCCTGGGCGGCTGCATCGCCGAGACCGCCCTGATCGATGGTCGGCTGACGCCTGTGCTGTCGCCCGAACACCTGCTGCTGGCCGAGGAGAAGGCGCGCCTGGACGAGTTCGCCCGCCGGGCCCAGGAGCGTCTCGCCGCCTGGGAAAGCGAGCCGGCGTGAAACCGCTCCGGGCGGCCCCGCGCCCCCTGGCCCCTCGCTTATTGGCCCTCGCCGCCGACGAGCCGTTCCAGCGTCTCAAGCGCGCGGTGATCGCCCGCACCGGCCACCACTACTACGCCGACAAGGACGAGGTGCTGTGGGACCGCGTGCAGCGGCGGCTGCTGGCCAACCGTGACCGTGATGTCAGCGCCTATCTGAAACGCCTCTCCGGCGACGATGGCGAAGCGGAATGGGCGGCGCTCGAGACCGAGATCACCATCGGCGAAACCTTCTTCTTCCGCTACGCCGAGCAGTTCACGGCGCTGCGCGAGACGATCCTGCCCGACATCCTCGAGCGCCGAGCGCAAGACAAGCGGATCCGCATCTGGAGCGCCGGTTGCGCCACCGGGGCCGAGCCCTATTCGATCGCCATCCTGCTGTCGCAGATGCTGGGCGAGGCGATCAGCGACTGGCGGATATCGATCCTGGGCGGCGACATCAACGCCGCCTTCCTGGAGACCGCGCGCAAGGGGCAGTTCGGCCGCTGGGCGCTGCGGGCGGTCAGCGACGCCGACCGCTCCCAGTGGTTCACCGAGACGGCCCGCAACACCTGGACGCTGAAGAGCCCCTATCGCGGCCTGGTGCGGTTCGAGCGCCAGAACCTGCTCGACCTGCTGGGCCCGGCCCCGCCGCTGGAGCTGACCGAGTTCGACCTGATCCTGTGCCGCAACGTGCTGATCTACTTCCACCACGATGTGGTCGAGCAGCTCGTGGGCGCGCTGGGAAGCCGGCTGGCGGCCGACGGCTGGCTGCTGCTGGGCCATGCCGAGCCCAACCCCGCCTTCGGCAAGCTGCTGGACGTGACCCAACTGCCCGGCACGGTGGCCTATCGCCCGGCCGATCCGGAGCGTCCAGCCCAGCCAGGACCGAGCTTCGAAGTCTTCGCCGCGCCGGAGCCCGAGCCCTCGTCCCAGCATCTGGCCGAGGCGCCGTCGCCGCGCTGGCGGCCGGCCCCGATCCCGACGCCCGTTCCCTCCCCTGCTCCGCCCGTCGCCGACCTGGTGGAGAGCGTGCGACGCCTGGCCGACGCCGGCGACTATCTCGCCGCCGAGGCCGCCTGCCGGCAGGCCCTGGCGCTGGCGCCCGAGGATCCGGCCCTGCATCTACACGACGGCCTGGTGCTGCAAGCGCTGGGGCGTTCGGCTCCGGCCGAGGCGGCTTTCAAGCGGGCTCTTTATCTCGATCGCAGCTTCGCCCTGGCGCACTATCACCTGGGCCTGCTGCTGCTGGAGCGCGGACGAAGCAAGGCCGCCGCCCGTTCGCTGAAGACCGCCGCCCAGATCGCCGGAACCGTTCCGCCGGATACGCGTTTGGCCCACGGCGCAGGTCTGGACGCCGGCCAGCTGCGCAAGAGCGTCCGTCTGCTGCTGCAGTCGCTCGTGGGGGTGTAAGAACGAGATGAGTAAGGCCGACGCCGTATCCGGCGACGGATTGGGGGGACTTCTGGACGATGCGCGCGCCCAGGCGATCCTGGCGGCGCGCACCCGTCGGCTGGCGCAGCGCCGGACCGCGCCCCAACCCGAAACGCCGCTGGAAGACGTGCTGCTGTGCCAGGCCGGCGCGGGCCTCTTCGCCCTGCCGCTGGCCGCCGTGGAGCGCGTGACCCCGTTCGAGCCTCGCCGCCTGACACCGGCCGGCGGCCGTCCTGGCCTTCTGGGGCTGGCCAGCGTCGAGGGTCGACTGCGCCGCGTGCTCGACCTTTCCCGTCTGACCGGCGGCGCGCCCGCGGCGCCCGACGCCCCCGGCTTCATCGTCGCCCTGCGCGGGGCGGGGAATATGGCCTTGCGCGTGGACGCAGCCCCCGGCGCCGCCAGGGCCTCCCGCGAGGCGCCCGGCGGCGACGCCTTCGAGGGCGGCGCGCGCGGCGTCGTGGCCGAAGGCTCCGGCGATCTCGCCGGCCGCACCGTCACCCTTCTTCATCTCGACGACCTCGTCGTCGACCACCTTTCCGCCGCCTTGGGGGCAAGAGCCTAGTGACCATCGCCAACCGCATCATCCTCGGCTTCGCGGCCGTCACCGTCCTGCTCCTGGGCGTGGGCCTGTTCGGCCTCGTCCAGATCGGCGTGGTCAAGGACACCACCGAGACCATCGTCACCCGCGACATGGCCGTGGTCCGCCAGGTCGCCCAGATCCGCACCACCGCCAACGAGATGCGCGCGGCCAGCGACGCGGTGATCACCAGCTACCTGTCGCGCTCGGCCGGCGGCGCGGGCGGCAACGAGGAAGACCCCGTCACCCGCTGGCGCCAGCGCGGCGTCGACATGGACACGGCGCTGGAAAAGGCGGCCTCGGCCGCTCGCGACTATCGCCAGACCGCCCTGTCGGCCGAGCGCGCCGACGCTTGGCGCCGCATCGAGGACTACCTGAACCAGACCGCCGCTTCCTCGCGCCAGGGACGGACCGACACCGAGAACCTGTTCAGCGCCATCCGCCGCAACGACAGCGCAGGCGTGGCCGCCGCACAGACCGCCCTCGTCCAGCGTCGCGGCGAGTTCGGCCGCGGCATCCAGGGCGCCGAGGATGTGCTGGACGACGCCATCCTCTCGGGTCAGCGCCGCATCAACGACGTCTACAAGGTCAGCCAGGTGTCGATCATCGTCGCCCTGATCGTGGCCGCCGTGATCTCGGGCGCGATCACCTGGGCGATCCGGGGCTCGATCGTCGGGCCGCTGGGCGCATTCATGGGCTTCGTCGGCAAGGTGGGCGAAGGCGACCTGACCGGCCGCGCGGCCGCCGTCAGCAATGACGAGCTCGGCAAGCTGGGCGGCACGCTCAACACCATGGTCGACGGCCTGGTCGTGCTGGCCCGCCAGAGCCGCGAGGCCACCGAGAACCTCAACGCCGCCACCGCCGAGATCCGCGCCTCGACCCAGGAGCAGGCCGCCAGCGTCGAGGAACAGCTGGCCGCCGTGCAGGAGACCGCCGCAACCGTCGACGAGATCACCCACTCCGGCGCCCAGATCGGCAAGCGCGCCCAGGAAGTCATCGCTTCGGCCCAGGCCACCGCCCACACCAGCAATGAGGGCCTTCGCGCCGTCGACGAGACCGCCAAGGCCATGGACGCCATCCGCGAGCAGGCCGAGGCCGTCGCCGAGAACATCGTCGCCCTGTCGGAGAAGACCCAGGCGATCGGCGACATCATCGCCACCGTCAACGACATCTCCGAACGCTCGCACCTGCTGGCCCTGAACGCCGCCATCGAGGCGGCCTCGGCCGGCGAGAACGGCCGCAGCTTCGCGGTCGTGGCCTCGGAGATGAAGATGCTGGCCGACCAGGCCAAGGAAGCCACCACCCAGGTGCGCTCGATCCTCGGCGACATCCAGCGCGGCATCAACGCCTCGGTCATGCTGACCGAAGAGGCCGTCAAGCGCGTGGCCGCCGGCAAGGAGCGCACCGACACCACCCAGCGCACGATCACCGAGATCACCGGCCGGGTGCAGGAAAGCGTGCAGACCTTCCAGCAGATCGTCGCCTCGACCAACCAGCAGCAACTGGGCATCGAGCAGGTGATGGGCGCGCTGCAGAACATCCGCCAGGCCAGCCAGCAGACCGCCGCCGGCACCCGTCAGCTGGACGAGGCCGCCGCCAACCTGTCGGACCTGTCGCGCCAGCTCTTGGCCCTGTCCGAGCGCTACCGGACCTGATCGCGACGTGCCCGACATCCGGCGACAGCTTCTGGCGGCGTTCGACCTCGAACACCGCGAGCACCTCCAGGCGATCCGCCAGGCCATAGCGGCCGGCGGCGAGGCCGACACGCGCGAGATCTTCCGCCGGGCTCACAGCCTGAAGGGCGCAGCGCGGGCGGTCGACCTGCCCGCTGTCGAAGAACACGCCCACGCGCTGGAAAGCCTTTGCGCGGAACTGATGGACGGCCAGCGGACGCTCGACGCCGATACAACGGCGGCGCTGGAAGGCCTGCTCGACGCGGTGGAGGACGCCGCCGGCGCCGCCTACGCCCCGCCCGCGCCCAAGCCGGCGGCGACCACCGCGGCCGTCGCCGACGAAACCGTCGAGTACGTGCGCATCGACGTCGAGGCGGTCGCCGGCCTGTCGCGCGCCATGCAGACCCTGTCGGGCGACGTGCTCGACCACGGGGCCATCGACGAGGACCTGCGCCGCCTCGCCTCTGACGCCCGCAAGCTGGAGCGCCGCTGGCGCGACACGCGCGGCGGCGCGGCGGTCCGGGCGCGCGAGGTCGAGCAGGGCCTGAAGGACCTGTCGCGCGCCCTCAACGAGCTGTCGGTGCGCCGGGTGCGGGCCGGCTGGGCGCTGGACCAGGGCCTGTCGGACCTGCGCGGCCGGGTCGAGGAGATCAGCCAGGCCCCGGCCGAGACCGTGTTCGGCGGCTTCGCCACCATGGTCCGCGACATCGCCCGCGAGGCCGGCGTGGCGGTCGACGTGCGGGTCACGGGCCTGGACACCCGCGCCGACCGCCGGGTGCTGCAGGCGCTGAAGGACCCGGTGATGCACCTGCTGCGCAACGCCGTCAGCCACGGCCGCGAGGCGCCGCAGGCCCGCGCAGCAGCCGGCAAGCCAGAGCGCCTGACCGTCGCCATGACCGTCTCGGCCGCCTCGGGCCGGCTGCGCATCGACATCGCCGACGACGGCCCCGGCCCTGACCTCGCCCGGCTGGAAACCGCCGCCGTCGAGAAAGGGCTGATGCCGTCCCGCCCCGAAGGCGCGCCCGCCCCGACGCCCGAGGAGCTTCTGGCCCACGCCTTCGCCCCGGGCGTCTCCACGGCCCAAGGCGTCGACAAGCTGGCCGGCCGCGGCATGGGCCTGTCCGTCGTCGCCGAAGCGGTGCGCAAGCTGCGTGGCGAACTGCGCCTGACCGCCGGTCGCCCCTGGGGCGCGCGGGTGGCGCTGTCGACCCCGCTGTCGGCCGCGCGGCAGTCGCTATTGTTCGTCGACATCCAGGGCCGCCAGGCCGCCCTGCCCTCGCTGAGCGTGCGCCGACTGTTGCGCCTGGACGCCACCCGGCTGGAAACGGTGGAAGGACACCCGGCGGCACGGATCGCGATCGACGGCGACGACGTTATCGTCCCAATGGTCCCGCTTTCCGCCCTGCTGTCCGGCGTCGCCGCCGAGGTTCCCGTCCACGCCGGCGCCGTGTCCGCCGTGCTGCTCAGCCATGGCCGCCGCCACGTGGCCCTGGCCGTCGACGCCCTGTGCGACGTGCGCTCGGCCCTGGTCGAGGACCTGGACGCCGACGACCTCGACGCCGACCTGATCGCCGGCGCCGTGCAGTTGGACGACCAGGCGCCGGCGCTGGCGCTCGATCCCGACGCCCTGGTGCGCCGCTGGCTGCGCGACCAGCGCCAGCTGGCCGCCGGCGGCCTGGGCTTCGCCGAGGAGGCCGAGGACGCCGACGAGACGACCCGCACCATCCTGGTGGTCGACGACTCCATCACCACCCGGACGCTGGAAAAGAGCATCCTGGAGGCCCAGGGCTATCGCGTGCTGCTGGCCGTCGACGGCCTGGACGCCCTGAACCTGCTGCGCTCGGGCCAGGCGATGATCGACCTAGTCGTGGCCGACATCGAGATGCCGCGCATGGACGGCTTCTCGCTGCTGCAGGCGGTCAAGGCCGACGCGGCCCTGGCCGGCACCCCGGTGATCCTGATGACCTCGCGCGCCGACGCCGCCGACGTGCGCAGGGGCCTCGACCTGGGGGCCGAGGCCTACATCACCAAGCAGAAATTCGACCAGCGCGAGCTGCTGGCGGCGATCGGGCAACTGCTGTGAAGGCCTCGAGCAAACCCGTGCGGGTGATGATCGTCGAGGACTCGATGGTGGTGCGGGTCCTGCTGACCCACATCGTCGAGCGCGATCCGCGCCTGACCGTCGCCGCCGCCGTCGCCTCGGCCGAGGAGGCCCTGGCCTGCATAACCAGCGTCAGGCCCGACGTGATCTCGATGGACATCCGCCTGCCCGGCATGGACGGGCTGGAGGCCACGGCGCGGATCATGTCGGATCATCCCACCCCGATCGTCGTCATCGCCGACGCGGTCGAGGACGCCTCGCTGAAGATCTCGATGAACGCCCTGCGGGCCGGCGCCCTGACGGTGGTGGAGAAACCCGTCGGCCTGGCCACCGACGGCTACGAGCGGCTGGCCGACACCATCTGCACCCAGCTGTTCATCATGAGCAGCGTGCCGGTGATCCGCAGGCGGGCCATCGGCGGCGGAGCGCGCGCCCCGCGCGAGACCGCGCCCATCGCCACGGCGGCCGACTTCCAGGACCTGGGCTATCTGGCCCTGGCCGCCTCGACCGGGGGGCCGCCGGCCCTGGCCCGGGTGCTGGACGCCCTGCCCGCCGACTTTCCCGCCCCGATCCTGATCGTCCAGCACATGGGCGCGGCCTTCATGGAAGGTTTCGCCAGCTGGCTGGACAGCCTGTCGCCGATCCGCGTCGGCGTGGCCAGGGACGGCGAACTGGCCTTGCCCGGCCGCGCCTATGTCGCCCCCGGCGACCGCCACCTGACCCTGACGCCCGGCGGCGTGCTGCGCCTGTCGGGCGCCGCGCCCGTCAGCGGCCAGCGGCCTTCGGCGACGGTCCTGTTTCAGTCGCTGGCCCGATCGGTGGGCTCGCGCTCGGTGGCGGCTCTGCTGACCGGCATGGGCGAGGACGGCGCCAAGGGCCTCTCCGAACTGCGCGCCGCCGGCGGCTTCACGATCGCCGAGCACGAGAGCAGCGCCGTCGTCTACGGCATGCCCGCCGCCGCCGTGAAGCTGGGCGCGGCCCGCGCGGTGCTGAGCCTAGACCTGATCGGTCCGCGCATCGCCCAACTGGCCAAGCGCCGGGAGGACGCATGACCGCGTCGGTCCTGGTCGTCGAGGATTCCGAAACCCAGGCCCTGCGCCTGCGCGGCCTGCTGGAGGCCGAGGGCTTTTCGGTGTCGTGCGCGGCCAGCGGCGAGGCGGCGCTGGAACACCTGAACGCCCACCTGCCCGACCTGATCGTCGCCGACTTCCACCTGCCCGGCATGGACGGCCGGGAGCTGTCGCGGCAGATCCGCCTGAACGGCCGCACCCGCGCCCTGCCGGTGCTGATGCTGACAGGGGCCCGCGAAAGCGACCTGGAGCGCCAGGGCCTGGAAAGCGGCGCCGACGCCTATGTCGCCAAGTCGGCCGACCCCAAGGTGGTGATCGTGCGGCTGAAGGCGTTGCTGCGCCGGGCCCGCGCCGAGACCGCCGCGCCCAAGGCCTCCGAACCCTTCCGCCGCGCCCGGGTGCTGGTGACCCATCCCAGCGCCACGCTGCGCCTGCGCCTGGGCCACCTGCTCGAGCATGACGGCTACGAGGTGGCGACGCTGGAGCGACTGGATCCCGACGCCGCCGCCCTGGACGGCGAACTCGATGGCGTGGTGGTCGGCGTGCGCGGCGGCGACCGCGACGATCTGGCCCTGCTGGCCGCCCTGGACGCCCGCCGCGCACGACTGCCCGCGCCGTTCCAGCTCCTGGCCTTCGGCGGCGAGGAGGCCGACCGCGACCTGCTGACCGACGCCCTCGAAGCCGGGGCCGACGACGTGGTGCCCGCCTCGGCCAATGACGAGGTGGTCCGCGCCCGGGTCCGCGCCCAGCTGCGTCGCAAGCTGATGGCCGACGAAGCCCGCCGCAGCGCCGGCCAGGCCCGCGCCCAGGAACTGGCGCTCGCCCGCGCGGAGGCCCGCGCCGCCGTTGCCGACGACCTGGCCAGCGCCAACCGCCAACTGAAGGACGCCCAGGGCCAGCTGGTCCAGGCCGCCAAGATGGCCTCGCTGGGCGAGCTGGTCGCCGGCATCGCTCACGAGATCAACAACCCGCTGGCCTTCCTGCTGGGCCACCAGGACACCGTCGAGCGCCTGGTCGCCGCGGCCGCCCACGAGACCCCCTCCCCCGGCCTCGACAAGGCCAGGGCGCGCCTGGCCTCGATGCGGGTGGGTATGAAGCGCATCCAGGATCTCGTCCTGAACCTGCGCAAGTTCTCGCGCCTGGACGAGGGCGACCGCCACGTGCTGGACGCCGCCGACTCCATCGAGACCGTGCTGGCCCTGCTGACCCACAAGCTGGGCGACGGCATCGAGGTGCGCCGCGCCTACGCCGCCCGCAACACCCTGGAGGGCTCGCCCGCCCTGCTGAACCAAGTGGTGATGAACATCGTCGGCAACGCCGCCGACGCGCTGGAGGGGCCCAATGGGGGCCAGGGCGTCATCGCCATCACCACCCGCGACCAGGACGGCGACTTTGTCATCGTGGTCGAGGACTCCGGCCCCGGCGTGCCGGCCGACCTGCGCGACCGCATCTTCGAACCGTTCTTCACGACCAAGCCCGTGGGCGCCGGCACGGGCCTTGGCCTGGCCATCGCCTACAACGTAGTGCGCGCCCACGGCGGCTCGATCGCCATCGACCAGGGCGACCTGGGCGGGGCGCGCTTCACCATCACCATCCCGCCACCTGTCACCGACGGAGAAGGCCGATGAGCGCCTCCGGGGGCGAGCGCCCGACGATCCTGGTCGTCGACGACGAGCCCGATATCCTCGTCGCCCTGGAAGACCTGCTGGAGGACCGCTACCGCGTCCTGACCAGCAACGCCCCGGGCAAGGCCCTGGACATCCTGGCCCAGGAGCCGTCGGTGTCCTTGATCCTGTCGGACCAGCGAATGCCGGGCCTGACCGGCGACCAGTTCCTGGCCGCCGCCCGCTCGATCAGCGACGCCGAGTCCATCCTGCTGACCGGCTATGCCGACCTGTCGGCCGTGGTCGCCGCCCTGAACCTGGGCGGCGTCAGCGGCTATGTCGCCAAGCCGTGGGAGCCCGAGGCCCTGCGCGCGGCCGTCGCGGCCGGCGTCGAGCGCACGCGCCTGCGCCGCGCCCTGCGGACCGAACAGGCCCTGCTGCGCGGCCTGATGCACAGCATCCCGGCCGTCATCGCCTTCAAGGATGCGCAAGGCCGGGTCGTGCGCACCAACGCCGCCGAAGAGCATCCCTTCGCCGACGCCCCGCAGGCCGCCGAGGCCCTGGCCGCGGGCCAGCCCGTGCAGGTGGTCGAGGAAGAGGCCACCCTGGCGGGGCCGGTCTGGACCGAGCGCCAGTACGTGCCGCTGCGCGACGAGGCCGGCCACCTGCTGGTCATCGAGCGCGACATCACCGACCAGAAGATGGCCGAGATCCGCCTGCGCCAGGCCGACAAGCTGCAAGCCCTGGGCACCCTGGCCGGCGGCGTGGCGCACGACTTCAACAACCTGCTGACCGCGATCCTGGGCAGCCTGGAGCTGGCCGGCCGCCGCCTGTCCGACGCCGACAAGGTGAGGCGCTATCTCGACAACGCCAGCCTGGCGGCGCGCAAGGGCGCGGCCCTGACCCACCGCCTGCTCGGCTTCAGCCGCCAGCAGGAGAGCCAGCCCAAGGTGGTCGACGTGGCCGACACCCTGATGGGCATGGACGCGATCCTGGTTCGCACCCTGGGCGGCGCGGTGCGCATCGCCTGGGACCTGCCGACCGACCTGTGGTCGGCGCATGTCGAGCCCGACCAGCTGGAGCTGGCGGTGCTGAACCTGTCGGTTAACGCCCGCGACGCCATGCCCGGCGGCGGGGTGATCTCGATCAGCGCCCGCAACTTCGCCATGGCCGGCCCGACCGCGCGCCACGACCTGCCCGACGGCGACTATGTGCTGGTCACGGTGCGCGACACCGGCGAGGGCATCAGTCCCGAACTGATGGCCCGGATCTTCGAGCCGTTCTTCACCACCAAGCCGGTCGGCAAGGGCACGGGCCTTGGCCTGTCGATGGTCTACGGTTTCGCGCAGCGTTCGGGCGGGGCGATCGACATCGAGAGCCAGCCTGGCGAAGGCACGGCGGTGAACCTCTACCTGCCGCGCGGCTCGGGCGACTGCGGCCCGGGCGAGGACTGCGCGCCGGCCGACGCCGCCCTGGACAGGCAGCCCTCGCGCACCGTTCTGGTGGTCGACGACGACCCGACCGTGCGGGCGGTGACGGTGGCCATGGTCCGCGACCTCGGCCACCGGGTGATCGAGGCCGAGGACGGCGAGCAGGCCCTTCGCAAGGTGCGCGAGGCCGGCCCCGACCTGATGATCGTCGACTTCGCCATGCCCGGCATGACCGGCCTGGAACTGGCCCGCGCGGCCGAGGAGCTGTCGCCCGGAATCCGGGTTATACTGGTCACCGGCCACGCCGACGTGACGCCCGACCGCACGGACCTGTCGATGGTGCGCAAGCCCTTCGAGAACAGGGAACTGGCCGACCGTATCCGCTCAGTGCTGGCCGGCGCGTAGGTCGACATTCGAACAATGTTCGATTGAATCTCAAGCTTGCAGCTTGAGCATAGCCAAGCACATGCGCGTCGTCCTGACGCAGCAATCCTGCCTTTTCATCGCCTTATCTGAATGGTTAACGACGCCCGTGGCGCGCTAAACGCCCCACGAGGTGAAACGATCCATAGGATGGCGAAATGCATTTTCCGGCGCTGAAGAAGCTTCCTCCCCAGGCGCGGATCGCCCTGGGTCTGACGGTGCTCTTCGCGCCGATGGCGGGTCTGGCGATGGAAAACCCGCACGCGAACCGGTCGGCGCGGCCGGCGGTGCAGACCCTGCTGAACAGGCTGGACGAGGCGCCGCCCCAGCCCGTGCGCATGGAGACGGTGTGGAAGGGTTCCGACGTCGACGGCGACGGCGCGCCCGACTTCGCCAACCCCACCGGCGCGGCCCCGCGCGAGTATGACGACTTCGGCGACGGCGCGTTCGGCGCCCGCCGCGACGGCGGCTCGCGCAAGCACGAGGGCGTCGACTATGTCGCGGTCGCCGGCCAGGCCGCCAAGGCCCCGATGTCGGGCTACGTCACCAAGATCGGCTACGCCTACGCCGACGCGCCGGACCTGCGCTTCGTCGAGATCACCAACCCGGCCCTCGGCTACGTCGCCCGCGCCTTCTACGTCGATCCCGACGTCGAGGTCGGCCAGACCATCCGCCTGGGACAGGTGATCGGCACCGTGGCCAGCCTGCAGAAGCATTATCCCGGCATCACCGACCACGTGCACCTGGAAGTCATCAAGCCCGGCGGCCGGCGGATCAACGCCGCGGCCCTGATCCAGCCGAAGCTGGTGGCGGCGGCGTAACAAACCTCCCCCACAGGGGGAGGTTCCTTTGATCCGCGCCCTACTTCTCGTCCGCGTAGATCGCCGTACCCCGCCCCTTGGCGCTGGCCCAGCCCCGGTACATGCCCGAGCTGTTCATCGGAAAGGCGACCTCGCCCTTGGCGTTCATGGTGATCATGCCGCCGTCGCCGCCGATGTCGCCGATGGCCTTGATCGTGGCGTCGCCGGCGGTCTTGAGGTCCTCGCCCTTCCAGGCGATGCGGGCGCAGACCTGGTGGGCGGCGCTGGTGCGGATGAAGTATTCGCCAGACCCGGTCGCCGAGACCGCGCAGACGCCGTCCTGGGCGTAGGTTCCCGCGCCGATGATCGGGCTGTCGCCGATGCGGCCCCACTTCTTGCCAACCATGCCGCCGGTCGAGGTGGCGGCCGCCAGGTGGCCCTGGGCGTCGATCGCCACCGCGCCGACCGTGCCGTAGAGGTGGGTCGGATCCAGCGCCGCCTTCTGCTTGGCGCGCCAGGCCTCCAGCTGCTTCCAGCGCTCCTCGGTGCGGAAGTAGCCGGGATCGACCTGCTCCAGCCCCTGCTCGACCGAGAACCTGTCGGCGCCCTCGCGGGCCAGCATCACGTGCGGCGACTTCTCCATAACCGTCCGCGCCAGGCTGATCGGGTGCTTCGTACGGGTCACGCCCGCCACCGCGCCGGCCTTCAGGGTCGCGCCGTCCATGATCGAGGCGTCCAGCTCGTTCTTGCCGTCGGCGGTGAAGACCGCGCCGCGGCCGGCGTTGAACAGCGGATTGTCCTCCAGCACCTTCACCGCCGCCTCGACGGCGTCGAGGCTGGAGCCGCCCTTCTCGAGCACCGCCGAGCCGGCCTTGAGCGCCGCGTCGAGGCCGGCGCGATAGGCCGCGTCTTTCTCGGGCGTCAGGCTGCCGCGGTTGATCACGCCCGCCCCGCCGTGGATGGCCAGCGACCAGTCGCCGGCGAAGGCGGCCGGCGCGGCGGTCAGCGAGGCCGCGAGCGCGGCCGCGGCGATGAACTTGGACATGGAGCGGCCCTCTTCGGATTCGTCGCCGCCAAGGTGGACCGCCCATCCCCGCAAAGCAAAGCCCCGGCGCTTGCGGCGCCGGGGCTTATCAACTGTGCGTGGTCCTCGTCCTTCGACGAGCTCAGGATGAGGACCAAGGCAAGGGTCGTGCATTCAAGTTCCTCACCCTGAGCCTGTCGAAGGGCGAGGAACTTGCGCCCCTTACTTCCGGGCCAGCACCACCGGCTGGCCGTCGTACTCGACGGTCAAGTCGGCCGCGGCGTCGAAGTCGGTCGGCCTGGCGCCCTTGCCGATGAAGCGGACCTTGAAGGTGCGCTTTTCGACCATGCCCTTGAAGCCGCCCGAGCGGGCGCCGATGGTCACCCGGCCGGTGGCGTCGTCATAGGAGATCGGCGTGCGGGCCCAGGCGCCGCGGGCGTAGCCGTTGGACAGGCCGTCGTCTTCATAGAGCTCGTACCTGCCGTCCTTGCCGGTGAAGACCAGCAGGGTGATCGGCGCGTCGGGCTTTTCGCCGACATACTGCTGGACGACCGTGGTCGGCACGATGGCGCCGGCCTTCACGAACAGCGGCATGCGGGCCAGCGGCGCGTCGGCCTTGACCGTCTGGCCGCCCTTGAAGGCCTTGCCGGTCTCGAAATCGTACCAGGTCCCGGCCGGCAGGTAGACGCCGCGCGAGCGGGCCTTGAAGGCGGTGACCGGCGCGACCAGGAAATCCTGGCCGAACAGGTACTGGTCGTCGACGTTCCGGGCCTTGGCGTCGTTCGGATAGTCCATCACCAGGCCGCGCATCATGCTGCCGTCGCGGTGATAGGTGTCGGCCGCCAGGGTGTAGACGTAGGGCATCAGCCGGTAGCGAAGCTCGTCATACCAGGCCAGCGACTTGTAGATATCGCTGCCCTCGTCGGCGAGTTCGTAGATCTCGCGCAGCGGCAGCTCGCCGTGGCTGCGGAACAGCGGGCTGAAGGCGCCGAACTGGAACCAGCGCAGGTTCAGCTCCTGCCACTCGGCCCAGTGGGCGGGATCCTTGGTCTCATAGCGCTTCTCGACCGAGAAGCCGCCGATGTCGGTGGTCCAGTTGGGAATGCCCGACATCGACAGGTTCACGCCGGCCGAGATCTGGTCGCGGAAGTCGTCCCAGCGCGCCACCACGTCGCCGCTCCACACCGCCGAGGCGTTGCGTTGCAGGCCGCCGAAGCCCGAGCGGGTCAGGATGAACGGACGGACGTCGGGATTGTCCCTGATCTCGCCCTCGTAGACGCCGCGGGTGTGCTCCAGCGCGTAGCTGTTGAAGTATTCCGCGCCGGGGCCCAGCGCTGTCGGGCTCATGCGCAGGGTGCGCTCGGGCACGTCGACGTTCGAGTGCAGGTCGGGCTCGGAGGCGTCCATCCACCAGGCGTCGACGCCATAGACCTTCAGGTCGCGCTTGACCTGCTTCCAGTAGATGTCGCGGGCTTCCTGCGAATAAGGGTCGTAGAACGAATTCAGGTAGCCGGGACCGACCCAGTCAAGCGCGCCCTGCTCGATGTTGCGCTTGTACATGTGACCCTTGGCGTCGAGCTCCTTGAAGTTGTCCGTAGTCGGATAGAACTTCGGCCAGATCGAGATCATGAAGTGGGCGTTCATCCCGTGGATGTCGTCGACCATCTTCTGCGGGCTGGGGAAGCGCGTTTCGTCGAACTTGTGGGTGCCCCACTCCGGGTCTTTCCAGTAGCGCCAGTCCATGACGATGTTGTCGAGCGGCAAGCCGCGCTTACGGTACTCCTTCACCACGCCGACGATCTGGTCCTGGGTCTCGTAGCGCTGGCGCGACTGCCAGAAGCCGTAGGCCCAGCGCGGCATCATCACCGCCGAACCGGTCAGGTCGCGATAGCCCGAGACCACCTGATCCAGGTCGTCGCCGCCGATGTAGTAGTAGTCGATGGCCTTGCCGACTTCCGAGGTCAGTTGCAACGAATGGCGGTCCACCGCCGGCATCGGGTCGTTGTGCAAGAGGCCGATATAGCCGTCGTCGGGCGTCCACTCGACGCGCACCTTGTGCTTCTTGCCCGGCGTCAGCTTGGCGTCGAAGTTGTGGTACCAGGGGTTCCAGTTCTGGCGCCAGCGGTCGATGACCAGCTGGCCGTCCAGCCACACCTTGGCGTAGCCGCTGGAATAGAGCTTGAAATTGTGCTCGCCGGCCTTGTCGGTCTGGACGAAGCCGTCCCAGGTCACGGTCTGGCCCGGCAGGTTCTTCTTGGCGGCGTCCTGAAGTTCGGCCGGCCAGCCCGGCAGGTCCTTCAGGAAGCGGTAGTCGATGTCCTTCTCGACCCGCGTCACCTTCAGCTGGCCGTTCTGGTAGTATTTGGCCGTGAAGCCGCCGGCCTTGCCGTCGGCGTCGAAGACCTTCAGGTCGCGCGAGGCGACGTCATAGGGGACCGGATTGCCGAAACGGGTGATAGAGTTGTTGTCCCACAACAGGCCGTAGCCCTTGGACGACAGCAGCATCGGCACGGCGATGGCGCGGTTGTACTGCAGCAGCTCCACGTCGCGGCCATTGTAGTTCATCTGGCCGTTCTGGTGCTGGCCAAGGCCGTAGAAGGCCTCGTCCGTACCCGGATTGAACTGCTGGCGAACGCTGTAGAAGTCCTGCCCCTCGACCTTGACCGGCGTGAAGGCGCCGCGATCGCGCTCGGCCAGCACCTTGCGGCCGGCGGCGTCGAGGAAGTCGACCGTGCCGTCCTTCAGCGAGACCTGGGCGGTGGCCTTGGCGGTCTTCAGCGTCAGCACCCCGCCCTTCTCGTCGACCGTGAAGCCGCTGGTGACAGGCTTGGCTGTGACCATCAGGCTGGGCGGCGCATCGAACGTGTCGGTCGGCGAGGCGGTGACGTGGATGATGCGCTCGCCCATCACCTGCAGCCGCACCTTCTTGGCCGGACCCGAGGCGGGGGTGACGACCACGCCGTCGGCGGTCTTCTCGAAGCCGCCGTCGAGGGCGAAGGCGCTGGTCGAGGCCAGCAGGGAAAGGGCCAGGCCCACGGCCAAGCCGCGCCCTCGATAGATGCTGCGCATGTCGTTCTTCTTCCCTGTCGTCGTTGTTCTTGGTTCTTGGAGAAAGCGGCGACCTAGTAGGTCGCCAGCTTCACCTTCAGGATCTGCGGCAAGGTGGTCAGGTTCAGGCCGTAGTCGACCTGGTCGCCGTTCCACAGGCGGTCGAACACCCACCGGCCCGCCTCGTCGAAGTGGCCTTCCTCGACCCGCGAGACCATGAACCGCTCGTTTTTGGCCGCGCCGAAGGTCAGGCGAGCGCGGTAGCCGGTGATCAGGAACTCGTCGGGCGACAGCTGGGCGATCAGGGCGCCGGCGTCGGGGATCTCGCGGTCGGGCTGCTTCTCGGCCTTGGCCATCCAGGGAGCCTCGATCGAGCCGAACTGCCATTCGCCATAGGTGACGCGCACGTTCCAGCGGCCGCCCAGGTCGATGGTCTCGGGCTTGCCGCCCTCCTGCTCGCCCACGCCCCAGACCTTGCCCTCGTAGGACAGGCGGGCCCACTCGCGGGCCATCGGCGACAGCAGGCGGTAGTGGACGGCGAAGTTCTCAAGCGTCTTGGCGTCGACCGTCTTGGCGCCCAGCGGGTAGTTGGAATAGCCGGTGAAATCGAGGCCGAACGGCGCGAAGCCGATGCCCTGATGGCCCAGCACGTCGTAGATGTAGCGGGCATAGGCCTTGTCGCTGCCGATCTCGGGCACGAACAGGGCGTTGTCGGGCCGGCCGTATTGCTCCAGCGTCTTCCGGACCTTCTCGCTCTCGCGCATGTAGATGTCGGGCGCCAGGGCGTCGATCGACGGCGCGGCGGCCTTCCAGACGTCGAGCACATTCCAGGTCGGCCCGCCCGACGAGTAGGTGAACGGGTCCTGGTCATTGAAGGGGTCGCGCAGGGCGGCGTTGACGTACATCGGCAGCGGCAGCACCTGCTTGCCGGCGGCGGCGATCTCGTCGACATAGCGGCCGATCGACCAGGCATAGAAGAACTCGTCGGCGTCCTTGCCGAACACCTCTTTCCAGGTCCCCGGCTTCTTGTTCATCGCCTTGACCAGCTCCTTGGGAACCTGGCCGTCGAAGATCTTCTGGGCGGTCGGCGAGAAGTCGCGGATGGCGCTGTAGGCCCCGACCTCGTTCTCGGGCTGGACCATGATCACGGTGTGGTCGGGATCATTGGCCTTGATGAAGCGCATCAGCTCGACGAAGGCCTTCTTGTCGGCCTCCAGCGTCGCGCGGAAGTGGGGCGACAGCGAGTTCTTGACCTCGCCCTTGCCGTTGACCAGGCGCGGGAAGCGCTTGTTGTCGAGCTTGACCCACTCCGGAGCGTATTGCGGGCCGTTGTTCTTCCAGGTGGCGAACCACAGGATGACCAGCTTGGTGTCGTTCTCGCGCGCCTGCTTCAGCAGCAGGTCGAGATAGGAAAAGTCGAACTTGCCCTCGACCGGCTCGATCTGCTCCCAGGCGATCGGGATCTCCAGGGTGTTGGCGTGCAGGGCCTTCACGGCCGGCCACACCTTGGGCATCTGAGAGGCGTAGTTGGCCGCGTTATTGGCCTGGACGCCCAGCATCAGGAACGGCTTGCCGTCGACCAGCAGGGCGTGCTTGCCGTCCTTGGTCACCAGCTTGGGCAGCTGGCCTTGCGCGAAGGTCGGCGTGGCGACGGTCAGGCTGAGGATCGCTCCCAGGGCGGCGAAGCCCTGCCGGCCCCACTTGGGCTTCCAAGAAGACGTCACGCGAGAACCTCCATGCTGGCGAGCCGGCCTGAACCTATGCCTGCATCGATCGCCCGCGGCGGAAAGTAAGCGCTGTCATATGGCATCGACATGCCGCTCGCCTCCTCCCGATCCGGCGGTCGCGCGAGAGACTTTCAGCCCCGCCAACTCGTTACCGCTACCATTCTTATAAATAGGACAATTAGCCGAGGCGGCCGCGATTGCAACCGGTTTTCACGGCGCTGCTTCGGGCGCGCCCGCCCGGCAAATCTTTGTAACAATTGCACAAAAGGCAAAAAAATCCGCGCATCGCCCGCAGGAGGCGATGCGCGGTTGAAAAGACTCGCGCGAGACCGGGGAGGTGGTTCGCGCGGCGCGCTGGCGAACTTCGCGAGAAGATCGCACGGCCGAACAGTCGCTTTCACGACCCCGGCGCCACGGTCAGATATGTATAATCATACAAATGAATGCGCAAGGGTTTTGATAGCGTTATCAGCCCATTTTTTTGCGCCGTGGCGGTTCAGAGCGGCAATGCCGACCGCAAAGACGGCCGCCACCGGGCATGGCGTCGGCGCCCCCTCCCCGATCAGCCGATCGGCGCCGCCGCGCAGTGACGGGCGATGAAGGCGTCCTGCGTGGGCATCGACTGGGCCGTATGCCGGATCAGCGCCCGGCGATGCTCCATCAGCTTGCGCAGTTCCGCCTCGGGGATCCGGTCGGCCAGCGGATCGTAGGCTTCGGGCACGACGCCAAGGCCGTTGTAGATGGCGATCCAGCTGGGCCGGCCAAAGCCGTCGCCCTCGTGGATCGCCACGTGGCCGCGCGCCTTGTAGAGCGCGATCTTGGCCCGCAGGCTGTCGGGCAGCTCGACCTCGCGCACCTGCCGCCACATCGGCTCGTCGCGCTGGTTGATGCAGTAGTGCAGGATGATGAAGTCGCGGATGCGCTCGTATTCCTGGGCCGAGACGCGGTTGAACTCGTCGGCCAGCAGCGGGTCGCAGCGGCGGTCGGGGAAGAACTCCAGCAGACGCGCGACGCCGTTCTGGATCAGGCTGATCGAGGTCGACTCCAGCGGCTCCAGGAACCCGCCGGACAGGCCGACGGCCACCACGTTGCGGTCCCAGAACTTCCTGCGACGCCCGGCCAGGAAGCGCAGTTGGCGCGGATCGTCCAGCGCCTGGCCGTCCAGGTTCTCCATCAGGGTGCGGGCCGCGCGCTCGTCGTCGACGAAGGCGCTGGAATAGACATAGCCGTTGCCGATCCGGTGCTGCAGCGGGATGCGCCACTGCCAGCCGGCCTCGCGGGCGGTCGAGCGCGTGTAGGGCGTCAGGCCGTCGCCGCCCAGCTTGCAGGGCACGGCGAGCGCTCGGTCGCAGGGCAGCCAGCGCGACCAGTCCTCGAAACCGGCCTTCAGCGCGCCTTCGATCAGCAGCGCCCGGAAACCCGAGCAGTCGACGAAGAGGTCGCCCTCGACGCGGCGGCCGTCCTCCAGCACCACCGCCTCGACGAAGCCGTCCTCGCCGCGCAAGGCGACGTCGACGATCTTGCCCTCGGCGCGCATGACGCCCCGCGCCTCGGCGTAGCGACGCAAGAAGGCCGCGTAGAGCCCGGCGTCGAAATGGTAGGCGTAGGCGTAGTCGTGCAGCGGCGAGCGCGGATCGGGGCTGGGCGGGATGAAGCGGTTCAGCGCCGCCGCCGCGGTCGGCAGCGACCAGTCCTCGAGACTGCTGGGATCGCCCAGAGCCCTCAGCCGCCGCCACAGCTGGTGGGCCTGGACGGCCTCGTGGTCGGTGCCGAAGTCGCCGAAGCCGTGGAAGTAGCGATGGCCCACGCGGCCCCAGTCGCGAAAATCGATGCCCAGCTTGAAGCTGGCCTGGGTAGCGCGGATGAACTCGACCTCGTCCAGGCCCAGGGTCTGGTTGAAGTTGCGGATGGTCGGGATGGTGGCCTCGCCGACGCCGACCGTGCCGATCGCCTCGGACTCGACGACCTCGACCGACACCGCGTCGTCGACCAGCAGCCGACTGAACGCCGCAGCCGCCATCCAGCCGGCGGTGCCGCCGCCCACGACCACGACCTTGCGAATGCGCTGGTCCACCACGTCTCTCCCCTGGGGCCTGTTCGAAGGCGCGCCCCAAAACACGAAAGCCCTCCGACGGCCCCGACCAGCATGTGGTCCGGATCGTCGGAGGGCCCTCGTTCCTAAGTCAGATCAGCTTAGAAGCTGGCGCGCAACGCCACGGCGACGCGACGGTCGGTCTCCACCCAGTTGTAGGGGGCGACGCGGTCGGGGTTGCCGACCTCGAGCACGGTGCGTTCCTTGAGGATGTTCGTCGCCTGCACGCCGATCTTGTACTGCTTGTTGATGCTGTAGAAGATCGAGCCGTCCAGCTGGCCGTAGTCACGCGACCAGACCGGGGCGTTGACGTTGGCCGCCGAGCTGGTCAGCAGATAGCGCTGGCGCCAGTTGTAGGCCAGGCGGGCCGAGATGCCGTACTTCTCGTACATCACAGCCACGTTGTAGCTGCGCGACGACATGCCTTCGAGCGGCAGGGCGGCGTTGTTGGCGGCGCCCGTCTGGTTGCCGTCATCGACATCGGCGGCGGTGTTGCGGCCACCCTCGTTGTCGATGAACGTGTAGTTGGCCTGCACGCCCAGGCCCGACAGCGCGCCGGGCAGGAAGTCGTAGAACTGCTGGTAGCCGATCTCGAAGCCCTGAACCGTGCCCTTGTCACCGTTGTAGTAGCGCATGACCTCGAAGTCGAAGGTCTGGCCGTTCGAGGTGTAACGCTCGGTGCCGGTGTCGGTGAAGATGTAGTCCTTGATGTTCTTGCGGAAGACCGCGAACGTCAGGCTGCCCGTGGGGGCGAAGTACCATTCGGCGCTGAGGTCGAACTGATCCGACTTGATCGGGCGCAGGTTCGGGTTGCCGCCGGTGCCGGTGGCGCCGTTGTAGACCGTGGTCGTGCCCGAGGTGGTGAAGTCGAAGCCCAGCGCCGTGTAGGGCTGAAGTTGCGACAGGGTCGGGCGGACGATGGCCTTCGACGCGGCGAAGCGGACTTGCAGCTGCGGCGTGACGTGCAGGCGCAGGTTCAGGCTCGGCAGGACGTCGGTGTAGTCGGACTTGGTGCTGCCCGTGACGATGGTGCCGCCGGCGGCGAAGGCCTTGGCGGCCGCGCAGGTGGCGCTGGTGATCTCATCGCAGGTCGGCGACGAGGGCACGATGCTGCCGCCGTCGGCCGAAGCCTCGGTCTTGACCACGCGGACGCCGATGTTGCCGTCCAGAGGCATGTTGCCGAACAGGTTGTCCGAACCGAAGCGCAGCAGGCCGTAGCCGGCGTAGGTCTTCTCGTTCTGGGTGTTGTCGTTGGCGTCCAGGAACGAGGTCACCGGCGACCAGCCCCAACCGGCCGTCTCGGTATTCTTCAGCAGGTCGTAGGCGTGCTGCGAGCCGTTGGTCACGACGCCGGCGACCGGGAACCAGGCCACGCCGGGAACGCGCACGTCGCCGCCGAAGAAGTTCTTGAAGGTGTAGAGCTCGGTCAGGTTCGGGGTACGGCTGTCATTCAGGTAGACCGGCGTGCCGCCGCCCCAATACTGGGCGCTCAGCAGGCTCCAGTTCCAGCCGGACTCGCGGGTTTCGAAGTCCTTGTCGGTGGCGCGGACGCCGAAGCGGAAGCTCTTCAGCCAGCCGTCTTCCGGGAAATCGTAGGTCACGTCGAGGCGGGCGGCCTTTTCGGAAGCCTCGCCCTCGTCGATGTGGTCCATCGCCGCGCCCCAGTAGTACTGGTCCTTGACGTAGGTGTTGTTGCCGCCGAGCGTGGTGACCGTCGGCACGCTGGTGCCCAGGTTCCAATTGACGTCCGGCAGGTCGCCGTCGACGCCGGCCACGTCCTGCAGCTGGGTGAAGACGGTCAGGCTAGAGGTCTTCGAGGTCGACTTCACGTATTGCAGGTCGCCCGAGATGGTCCAGGCGTCGTTGACGAACCACTTGCCGTTCAGGGCGATGTCGCCCGTCTTCTTGTGGCCTTCGCCGGCGCGGGTGTCGGCGGTGTACTGGGCGTCATAAACGGTGCCGCCGGTGAACACGCCGGCCGAGTTGTAGGTGTAGCCGTTGGCGTTGGTCTGGTTCATCGTGTTTTCCACGAGAACCGCGCGCTCGATGTCCTTCGGGTCAGCCTTGGAGCCCATGGCCTGCAGCGAGAACTCGAACTTGTCGTTCGGACGCCATTGGGCGGCGAAGGCCAGCGACTGGCGCTTCTGTTCCCAGTCGACCGAACGCCAGCCCATGGCCTTGGGCACGTAGACGGTCTTGCCGTTGACGGTCATCGGGTCGTAGCGGTCGACCGAGATGCTGTTGGTGCGGTTGCCGACGCTGCCGTAGCTGTAGGCGATCAGGGTGCCGAACTCGCCGAACTTGGTGTCCCAGCGGTCGCTGGCGATCACGTTGCCCGAGTAGTAGCCCTTCTTTTGCAGCTCGCCGTAGTTGTAGTCGCCCGAGAAGGCCAGCAGGTGGCCCTTCTGGTCGAACGGCAGGCGGGTGCGCAGGTTCACGGTGCCGCCGATGCCGCCTTCGATCATGTCCGACGACGGGTTCTTGTAGACGTCGACGCCGGCCAGCAGGTCGGCCGACACGTCTTCGAAGCTCAGGCCGCGGCCGTTCTTGGCCGAGAAGATGTCACGGCCGTTGGTTTCCGAACGCACCCACGACAGGCCGCGAATGGCCACGCCGCCGCCTTCCGCGGCCATCCGGGCCGGGTCGCGCGCTTCGTTGGTGCGTTGCAGGGTGATGCCCGAGATGCGCTGCAGGGCTTCGGAGACCGAGCGGTCCGGCAGGGCGCCGATGTCGACCGCGGTGATCGAGTCGACGATCACTTCGGCGTTCTGCTTGATCTTCTGCGCGGACTGGATCTGGGCGCGCTGGCCGGTGACCACGACCTCTTCGACCTGGGTCTCCTCGGCCGTCGGCGCGGTCTGCGCCAGCGCTGTCAACGGAGCCACGGCGCAAAGCGCCAGGGCCGAAGCGCCGAACATGAAGCGATGTGAGTTATGAAGGCGTCGCATGCCTGTTTCCTTCCCCCGTGAGTGAATCCGCCCCGGCGTTCTCAATTGGCGCCGGTGACGTGCAGAGCGACCAATGCCCCGCACAATCTGATTGGTAGCTATAGTCATATAATTGTGGTCATCAAGACAAAATTGATAGCGCTATCATTTCCACTAATGGCCGCGCCCTTTCGGCCACAGGCGGGGGCTTGCCAGCCCTAAACTCCTAGGTGAAACAATGGTCTGACCACATCTGCAGGAGGCTGGATCACCCTGTCGTTTGCACCGGTCATTATTATATTATAAATGCCTTGTGACCCGGCCTGGAGCCTCTCGCCGGGCGCGCGTTTAGGGATGAACATGACGCAGGCTGACCACTCCGCATGGCTTCACATGGGAAGCGCTCGCGTCGGGGGAGCCTGCTGATGGTCGCGTCCGATCCCTCGATCACCATCTTCGGCGACTGGGGCACCTCGCGCCTGCGCCTCTACCTGCGCCAGGGCAAGAGCGTGCTGGACCGTCGCGACGGCCCCGGCATCGGCTCGCTCAGCGCCTCGCCCGAGCAGATCTTCCTGGACCTCGTCGGCGACTGGCGCGAAGCCGGTCCCGAGACGATCCTGCTGTGCGGCATGGTCGGCTCGCGCAACGGCTGGGTCGAAGCCCCCTACGCCCCCTGCCCCGCCGACGCGGCGGCGATCAGCGAGCGGCTGGTCAAGGTCGAGGCCCAGGGCCTGACCGTCTCGATCGTGCCGGGCCTGTCGTGCACCAACCCTCTGGGCGGTCCCGACGTGATGCGCGGCGAGGAAACCCAGATCCTCGGCGCCCTGGCGCTGAACCCGGAACTCAAGGTCGGCCGCCACCTGCTGGCCATGCCCGGCACCCACACCAAGTGGGTCGTGGTCGAGGACGGCGCGATCGCCAGCTTCCTGACCGCGCCGGTCGGCGAGATCTTCGCGGTGCTGCGCGAGCACTCGATCCTGGCCAAGGCCGCCGCCGGCGACGCCCCTGCAACGCCCGAAGGCTTCGACCTGGGCCTATCGCGGATCACCGACAAGGGCGCGGCCCTGCTGCCCCACCTGCTGTTCGAGACCCGCAGCCGCCAGCTGATCGACGGCCTGCCCAAGGCAGACGCCATGGGCTTCCTGTCGGGCCTCTTGATCGGCGCCGACGCCGCCGGCGCGGCCGGCTGGTTCGGCCAGCTGGGCAAGGTCGCCCTGATCGGCGCCCCTGCCCTGAACGCCCTCTACGCCAAGGCCATCAAGGCCGCCGGCGGCGACAGCTTCGAGATCGACGGCGACGCCGCCGTGCTCGCCGGCCTGTCTTCCCTTTCCTCCTCAATCACGCGTGATGCCCATGTCCTTGCCTGACGCCCCGCCCATCGTCGCCATCCTGCGTGGCGTGAAGCCCGACGAGATCGTCGAAATCGCCGGCGCCCTCGTCGACGCCGGCATCGGCTATATCGAGATCCCGCTGAACTCGCCCGAGCCGCTGGTCAGCATCGGCAAGCTCTGCAAAGCCTTCGGCGACAAGGCCCTGTGCGGCGCCGGCACCGTCCTGACCCCGCAGGCGGTCGATGACGTGGCCGCGGTCGGCGGCAAGCTGATCGTCACCCCCAACATCGACGCCGACGTGATCTCGCGCGCCGTCGAGCTGGGCCTGACCGTCATGCCAGGCTTCTCCACCCCGACCGAGGCGTTCGTCGCCGTGAAGGCCGGCGCCAAGGCCCTGAAGCTCTATCCGGCCGGCTCGTTCGGCCCCGGCCACCTGAAGGCCGTGCGCGACGTGCTGCCCAAGGACATCGAAATCTACGCCGTCGGCGGCGTCGGCGCGGCCAACCTCAAGCCCTGGCTCGACATCGGCGTGGCCGGCATCGGCGTCGGCGGCGAGCTCTACCGCCCCGGCTACACGGCCGCCGAGGTCGGCGAGCGGGCCCGCGCCCTGGTGGCGGCCTGGACTGCGCAGACCGCCGGCTGAGCCGTCTTACCGTCATAACAAAGAGCAGCCCTAAAGGGGGGAAGCCCACGTGACACTAGCAACCATCGACCTCGCCATCCTGGCGATCTATGCCGTGGCGATCTTCGCCTTGGCGCAGTGGGTTTCCCGCGACAAGGGCGGGCACAAGAAGGACTCGACCGACTACTTCCTCGCGTCGAAGGCCCTGCCCTGGTGGGCGATCGGCGCCTCGCTGATCGCCGCCAACATCTCGGCCGAACAGATCATCGGCATGAGCGGCTCGGGCTACGCCATCGGCCTGGCCATCGCCTCTTATGAATGGATGGCGGCCCTGACCCTGCTGATCGTCGGCAAGTTCTTCCTGCCGATCTTCATCAAGAACGGCATCGTCACGATGCCGCAGTTCCTGGAGCAGCGGTACGGCCCCAGCGTGCGGACCATCATGGCCGTGTTCTGGCTTGGCCTGTACGTCTTCGTGAACCTGACCTCGATCCTGTGGCTGGGTTCGATCGCCGTGCACACCGTGACCGGCATGGACCAGATGTGGGCCCTGGCGGCCATCGGCGTCTTCGCCCTGGCCTACCAGCTGTGGGGCGGCCTCAAGGCCGTGGCCCTGACCGACATCGTGCAGGTGGCCCTGCTGGTGGCCGGCGGCCTGATCATCGCCTGGCTGTCGCTGGACAAGATCGGCGGCGCCGGCGGCGTCGTGGCCGGCTTCAACCACCTGACCACCCAGTTCCCCGACCACTTCGACATGATCCTCGACCGGGCCAGCCCGCACTACAAGGACCTGCCTGGCCTGTCCGTCCTGTTCGGCGGCCTGTGGATCATGAACATCAGCTACTGGGGCTTCAACCAGTACATCATCCAGCGCGCCCTGGGCGCCAAGGACCTGCCGGAAGCCCAGAAGGGCATCGCCCTGGCCGCCTACCTCAAGCTCCTGATGCCGGTCATCGTGGTGCTGCCGGGCATCGCCGCCCTGGTGCTGGTCGACGGGACCATCAAGCCCGACCAGGCCTATCCGGAGATGATGAAGCTGCTGCCGCCCGGCCTGCTGGGCCTGGTGTTCGCCGCCCTGGTGGCCGCGATCGTCGCGTCGCTGGCGGCCAAGATCAACTCGATCGCCACCATCTTCACCCTCGACCTCTACGCCAAGCTCAAGCCGGGCAACAGCGAACAGCACCTGGTGCTGGTCGGCCGCGTCACCGCAGTCGTGGCCGTGATCATCGGCATCCTGACCGCCAAGCCGCTGCTGGGCGGCGCCGAGCAGGCCTTCCAGTTCATCCAGGAGTTCACCGGCTTCTTCACGCCGGGGATCGTCGTGATCTTCATCCTGGGCATGTTCTGGAAGCGGGCCACGACCGCCGGCGCCCTGACGGCCGCCATCGGTTCGGCCGTGCTGTCGGCCATCTTCTGGTGGCTGCAGGAGCAGGCGATCTTCACGATGCCGTTCATGAACCGCGTCGGCGTCGTGTTCCTGCTGAGCCTGGCCGCCGCCGTGGTCGTCTCGCTGGTCGCCCCGCAGAAGAAGGACGTCAACGTCGTCAGCCTCGAGGGCGTCTCCTACAAGACCACTACCGGCTTCAACATCGCCGGCCTGGGCGTGATCATCATCCTGATCGCGCTGTACGCCACGTGGTGGTGATTTCCAGCCAGCAGCCGGCCGCGATCATCGCGGCCGGCGACGTGCTCGGCGAGGGGCCGGTGTGGGACGCCGGCCGCCTGCTGTGGACCGACATCCAGAGCCGCCGCCTGCGCGCCTTCGACCCCGCCAGCGGCGCGGTCGAGACCTTCGCCGCCCCCGAACGCATCGGCTCGATCGCGCTTCTGCCCGACGAGGCGAACCGGGTCATCGCCGCCTTCGAAACGGGCCTTGGCCTGTTCGATCTGGCCTCTGGCCAGGTCGAGTGGCTGCACCGCGTGGAAGCCCATGCCAACGGCCGCCGCTTCAACGACGGCCGTGTCGACCGCGCCGGGCGCTTCTGGGCCGGGACCATGGTCGAGGACGAGGCCATCCGCCATCGCGCGGAAGCCAGCGTCTGGCGCCTGGACCACGCCGGTGACTTCACGCCCCACTTCGGCGGCGTGCAGATCGCCAATGGCCTGGCGTTCAGCCCCGACGGCAAGACCGCCTATTTCTCCGACAGCCCGCTGCAGACCATCTTCGCCTTCGACCTGGACGAGGACGGGACCCTCTCCAACCGCCGGGTCTTCGCCGAGGTGACCGAGGGCTACCCCGACGGGGCCACGGTCGATTCAGAGGGTTGCCTGTGGAGCGCCCGCTGGGCCGCCGGAACCGTCGTGCGCCACGCGCCCGACGGCCGCGTGCTGGAGACCCTGCACGTGCCGGCCAGCCAGCCGACCTGCGTGGCGTTCGGCGGCGATGATCTTCGCACGCTGTACGTCACTTCGGCCCGCGACGAGCTGTCGGAAGACGAATTGGTCAGACAACCGCACGCAGGCGATGTATTCGCGTATGACGTGACCGTTCCGGGTCTGCCCGAACCACGATACACAGGGGCGATTCGTTTCGCGACCAACGTATAGAAAAGAAGACTTTGGCGATGCGCACCCAGCCTGGACTGAGCCTCACCTACGGCCTCGTGGAATCGCTTGGTCAGGCCATCGTCACCGGCGAGTACGCCGAGGTGGGTTTTCCCACTGAAGGCGAACTGTCGAAGAAGTTCGGGGCCAGCCGCACGGTGACGCGCGAGGCGGTGAAGATGCTCACCGCCAAGGGCCTGCTCAGCGCCCGTCCCCGCCACGGCACGGTGGTCGAGCCGGAAGCCAACTGGAACCTGCTCGACCCCGACGTCCTGCGCTGGCTGCTGGAGCGCAAGTTCTCGCTGAAGCTGCTGTCGGACTTCACCGAGATGCGGCTGGGCATCGAGCCGGCCGCCGCGGCCCTGGCCGCCCGCAACGCCGACGAGGCAGGCCTGGACGCCATCCGCAAGGGCCTGGCCCGGATGAAGGCGGCCGCCGACGGCGAGGACGATCCCCTCGCCTCGGACATCGCCTTCCACATCTCGATCCTCAACGCGACCAAGAACCCGTTCTACAGCGAGCTGCACGAGCTGGTGAACACGGCGCTGCGGATCTCGATCCGCTTCACCAACCGCATCAAGGGCCGCACCGCCTCGATCCCCTCGCACGAGGACGTGGCCAACGCGATCATCGCCCGCGACGCCGTTGCCGCCCAGACCGCCATGCAGGCGATCATCGTCGACGTGCTGGAACTGATCCGCGCGGCCTCGGCCGGCGACGCGCAGACGACCCGCAAGGAAGCCTGACCCCCGCTTCCGCGCCTTACCCCGATTTAACTCGTCGAACTTCGTTTCTCGTCTAGAAGTCCCTGCTGGGAATCTGACGAAAAAGGGGCATGTCGTGGGTTACGGGTTCAAGGGGTCGATCGGGCGCACCACAGCGCTGGCCCTGGTTCTGACGGTCGCGGCCGCCGGCCTTTCCGCCTGTGGCAAGGACAAGAAGGCCGAGGCCAAGGCCAAGAAGCCCGTCGCCGCCCTGACCGTCAGCGTCGCGCCGGTCGCCGTCCTGCCGCTGCCGCGCGTGATCAACGCCTCGGGCACCATCTCGGCCTGGGAAGAAGTGCCGGTCGGCGCCGAGACCGGCGGCCTGACCGCCACCGCCGTCAACGCCGAGGAAGGCCAGTTCGTCCGCCAGGGCCAGGTGCTCGTGGCGCTGAACGACACCCTCCTGCGCGCCCAGCTGCGCCAGCAGGAAGCGTCCGTCACCAGCGCCCGCGCCACCCTCGCCGAGGCAGAGGCCTCGCTGAAGCGCTCGCGCGAGCTGCTGGCCAAGGGCTTCCTGTCGCAGGCCTCGCTCGACACCGCCACCGCCCGCCAGGCCACCGCCGCCGCCCAGGTCGCCGCCGCCGAAGCCGCTCGGGGCGAGACCGTCGCCCGCGTGGCCCAAGCCTCGATCCGCGCGCCCGTCTCGGGCCTGATCGTCCGCCGCAGCGTCACCAAGGGCCAGATCGTCAGCGCCGGCAGCGAACTCTTCCGCATCGTCCGAGACGGCCGCATGGAGCTGGACGCCGAACTGCCCGAGACCGACCTTGGCCTCGTGAAGGCCGGCATGCCCGCCGTCATCACCTCCGAGCAGGTCGGCAAGGCCGACGGCGCGGTGCGCATCGTCACCTCGGAAGTCGACCCGCAGACCCGCCTGGGCGTCGCCCGCATCGCCCTGACGGCGATGGGCGCCTTCCGGCCGGGCATGTTCGCCCGCGCCCAGATCCAGGCCGGCGACCAGGCCTCGCCCGTGGTGCCCAGCGCCTCGCTCCTCTACCGCCAGAACCAGCCCGGCGTGTTCATGGTCGACCGCAACCGCAAGGCCCAGTTCCGCAAGGTGGCGATCGTGGCCCGCACCGGCGACGTCACCGCCGTCACCGGCGTCTCGGCCGGAGAAGAAGTGGTCGTGCAGGGCGCAGGCTTCCTGGGTGATGGCGACGCCGTGCGGGTGGCCGTCCACCAGGCCGCCCCCACCCTGTCCGCCGCCAAGCGCTAGGGCCCGACGATGGACGCCAACAACATCTCGCGCTGGGCGATCAAGAACCCGATCCCCGTCCTGATGCTCTTCGTCATGCTGACGATCGCCGGCGTGGCCGGCTTCATGGGCATGCGGGTCAACAACAACCCCGACGTCGACCTGCCGCTGGTGGTGGTCTCGGCCTCGCGTCCCGGCGCCGCGCCGAGCGAGCTCGAGACCCAGGTCACCCGCCTGATCGAGGACTCGATCGCGGGCCTGGGCCAGGTGCGCCACATCACCTCGACCGTGGGCGACGGCTTCTCCTCGACCTTCATCGAGTTCGAGCTGGGCGTCGACCACGAGCGCGTCACCAACGACGTGCGCAACGCTATGTCCAACCTGCAGTCCGCCCTGCCGCAGGACATGCAGATCCCCAACGTCACCCGCATCGACATCTCGGGCGACCCGCTGATCACCTACGTGGTCCAGGCCCCGACCCTGACGCCCGAGCAGCGCAGCTGGTTCGTCGACAACGACGTGGCCCGCACCCTGCTGGCCATACGCGGCATCGGCGAGGTCAACCGCCTGGGCGGCGTCAGCCGCGAGATCGAGGTCGCCCTGGATCCCGACCGCCTGTCGGCCCGCGGCGTCACCGCCGCCTCCGTCAGCCAGGCCCTGGCCAGCACCAACGCCGACCTGCCCGGCGGCCGGGTGACCGTCTCGGGCTCCGAGCGCGCCATCCGCACCCTGGGCGCGGCCGGTTCGGTGGAGCAGCTGCGCGAGACCCGCATTCCCCTGTCCAACGGCGGCACCGTGCGCCTGGGCGACCTGGGCGAGGTCACCGACCGCTGGGCCGAGCCGCGCAACCGCGCCCGCTTCGACAACCGCGAGGTCGTGACCTTCAACATGGTCCGCTCGCGCGGGGCCAGCGAGGTCAAGGTCGCCCAGAAGGTCCGCGAGGCGATCGAGAAGCTCGACAAGGAGCATCCCGAACTGACGATCTCCGAGATCACCTCGAACGTGAAATACATCGAGGAAAGCTACTGGGCCTCGCTCGAGGCCCTGGGCCTGGGCGCCCTGCTGGCCGTGCTGGTGGTGCTGCTGTTCCTGCGCGACTGGCGCGCCACCTTCCTGGCGGCCGTGGCTATCCCGCTGTCGCTGCTGCCGACCTTCGCGGTCATGGCCCCGCTGGGCCAGTCGCTGAACGGCGTCACCCTGCTGGCCCTGTCGCTGACCGTGGGCATCCTGGTCGACGACGCCATCGTCGAAATCGAGAACATCGTCCGCCACATGCGTGGCGGCAAGTCGCCCTACAACGCGGCGATGGAGGCCGCCGACGAGATCGGCCTGGCCGTGGTGGCCACCACCTTCACCATCGTGGCGGTGTTCGCGCCCACCGGTTTCATGCCCGGGATCATCGGCCAGTTCTTCAAGGCCTTCGCCCTGGCCGCCTGCGTCTCGGTGCTGTTCTCGCTGCTGGTCGCCCGCATGCTGACGCCGCTGATGGGCGCCTACATGCTCAAGCCGCACCACAAGCCTGACACCGACCCGTTCTGGATGCCGGGTTACCTGCGGGCCCTGAACTGGTCGCTGAACAACAAGTGGAAGGTGCTGGTCATCGGCTTCGTCAGCTTCGCCGCGTCGCTGGCCCTGATCCCGCTGCTGCCGTTCGAGTTCCAGCCGGCGGCCGACCGCGGCCGCGCACCGTTTTCGATCGAACTGCCGCCCGGCGCCACGCTGGACGAGACCGACGCCATCGCCCAGCGCGTCACCCGCGAGCTGCAGGCTCGCCCCGAGGTCAAGGGCGTCTACGCCTCGGTCGGCAGCGACGGTGTCAACAAGGCGCGGATCACCGCCGACCTCGTGCCGAAGGGCGAGCGGATGAACCAGCAGCAGTTCAGCCGCATGATGGTCGACCAGTTCAAGTCGGTCCCCGGCGCGCGCATCGGCGCGGGCAACAACAGCGGCGGCGGCCCCGGCGACGGCGGCAGCTACACCCTGCGCCTGGTCGGCGACGACGGCCCCGAACTGGAAGCCGCCGCCCGCCGCGTCGAAGCCGAGATGCGCGGCGTCCCGGGCCTGGCCAACGTGGTCAACACCGCCTCGATCGCCCGTCCGGAGATCATCGTCACCCCGCGTCCCGACCAGGCCGCCCGCATGGGCGTCTCGGCCGGCGCGATCTCGCAGGCCGTGCGGGTGGCGACCATCGGCGATATCGACCAGTCCCTGCCCAAGTACAATCTGGGCGACCGCCAGGTGCCGATCCGCCTGCGCCTGACGCAGAACGCCCTCGAGGACCTGTCGGTGCTGGAGACCCTGAAGGTGCCCTCGGCCACCGGCGCCTCGGTGCCGCTGAACGCGGTGGCCGACATCCGCTTCGGCGCCGGCCCCTCGCAGATCAGCCGCCAGGACCGTTCGCGCGTCGCCGAGATCACCGCCGAGCTCGACGGCATCGTGGTCGGCGAGGCTTCCAAGCGGGTCCACGCCTTGGAGTCGGTCAAGAAGCTGCCGCTCGGCGTCAAGGAGGTGGCCGCCGGCGACGCCGAGTTCATCGCCGAGATGATGCAGGGCTTCATCATGGCCCTCGTGACCGGCCTTCTGCTGATGTACGTCGTGCTGGTGCTGCTGTTCCGCAGCTTCGCCCACCCGGTGACCATCATGGCCGCCCTGCCGCTGGCCATCGGCGGCGCCTTCGCCCTCCTGAAGCTGGTCAACAGCAGCTTCTCGATGTCGAGCCTGATCGGCATCCTGATGCTGATGGGCATCGCCGCCAAGAACTCGATCCTGCTGGTCGAGTACGCGATCATGGCGATGAAGGACGGCATGACCCGGCGCGAAGCGCTGATCGACGCGGCCCACAAGCGGGCCCGCCCGATCCTGATGACCACCGTGGCCATGGGCGCGGGCATGGTGCCGGTGGCCGTCGGCTTCGGCGCCGACGTCGAGTTCCGGGCCCCGATGGCGATCACCGTCATCGGCGGTCTGATCACCTCGACCTTCCTGTCGCTGCTCTACATCCCGGTGGTGTTCGTGTTCATGGACCAGTTGAAGAACTGGTCGAACAAGCTGCTGGGGCGGTTCTTCCACCACTCACATCACCATCCCGCCCACGGGACGCACCAGGAAGAGCCGGTGCTGGTCACGCGGGACTGACGACCAGGGGGCGGACTTTCGGGTCCGCCCCTTTTTCGTGGCTTCAGACCAGGCGGCGCAGGGCCTCGGCCAGCACGCTCCGCTTGCCCGGCGCGCCCAGCGACAGCCGCGCGCCCGGGCGGCCCGCGTCGCGGGACGCGGAGAACAGGTCGGCCCGCGCCAGGGAAAGGCCCTCGGGCGCATTGCCGGCCGCCTGCTCCAGCCAGACATGCAGGCAACCCGCCGGTCCCTTGGCGTGCGGCAGGATCTCGGCGGCCAGGGCGCGACGAGCCAAAGCCTCGGCCCGCACGCCGGACAGGACAGCCTCGGCCGTCCCCTCGCGGATCCAGGCCGTCGCCACCGCCGCCATCAACGGCGCGGGCATCTGGCACAGGGCGTGGCCGGCCGCCGCCAGGCGCTGGGCCGCGGCCGCGTTGGGCGCGGCGACATAGGCGATGCGCAGGCCCGGCGTCAGCGCCTTGGCCAGGGTCGCCACGTGCCAGACGCGATCGGGCGCCAGGCTGGTCAAGGCCGTTGGCGCGGGATCGGGCAGCCGGCCGTAGGCGTCGTCCTCGACGATGCGGGCGCCGGCTCGGGCGCAGACCTCGACCACGGCCGCCCGTCGGTCCTCGCCCATGGTCGCCGTGGTCGGATTCTGCCAGGTGGGCGTGACCACCACCAGGCGCGCGCCGCTGGCGGCCAGTTGCTCGGCCAGGGCCTCGGGAACGATCCCCTCCCCGTCCATCGGACAGGCTATGGCGCGGACGCCGCGCGCGGCCAGGGCCGCCAGCAGGCCCGGATAGGTCAGGGCCTCGACCACCACCGCGTCGCCGGGCGCGGTCTCGACCGCCAGGATCGCCGACAGGGCCGCCTGCGCGCCGGCGCAGACCACGACGCGCTCGGGATCCGCCGCCCCCAGGCCGGGCGCCATCCAGGCCGCGCCCGCCCCGCGCTGGGCCAGGGAGCCGGCCCCCGCGTGATAGGCCATCAGGGTCGCCGGATCGGTGCGGGCCAGCACGTCCGCCGTCGTCTCGCGCAGCAGCGCGCCCAGCGACAGCCCCTGCGGCGGCGGCGGCAGGTTCATGGAGAGGTCGACGAGACCCGCCTCCTCCTCGCCCGCCCGCAGGCGCACGAAGGTTCCGCGCCCCGCCGTTCCCTCGACCAGCCCCTGCTCGCGCGCCAGCGCGTAGGCCCGGGTCACCGTGGTGAAGTCGACGCCCAGCAGGCCCGCCACCGTCCGCTGCGGCGGCAGCTGTTCGCCGGCAGACAGCTCGCCGTCGGCGATCGCGCCGCGCAGGGCCTCGAACAGCCGCCGATAGATCGGCCCCTCGCCCGCGGCGACCCGCCGCAGCCATGTAGCGCCCGCCGGCAGAACAGCGTCTCTTGCGTCGCTCATGATTGATCCATACATTTATACCGTAATGTATGGATCAATTTTCGGATTGTAGGTAGGGGTCATGACGCCCGGACACGAGTTCTTCGATCCGCCCTCGCCCATCGTCAGCGGCTTTCGCCAGCGCTGCCCGCGCTGCGGGGAGGGCAAGCTGTTCAAGGGCTTCCTGGCGCTGGCGCCGTCCTGCGACCAATGCGGCCTGGACTACGGCTTCGCCGAGCCCGCCGACGGGCCGGCCTTCTTCGTGATGAGCGGCGTCGGCATCCTGGTGACCTTCGCCTTCGCCTGGGTCGAGGTGGTCTATCGCCCGCCGATCTGGGTGCATTTCGTGACCGTGTTCCCGGCCCTGATCCTTGGATGCCTGGCCACCCTGCGCCCGGTGAAGGCCTGGCTGGTGGCCTCGCAGTTCGTCAACAAGGCCGAGGAAGGCAAGTTCGAGAGCCTGGGCCGCCACGACCACGATCCGCGACGGCTGTGAGCGACGGGGCCTAGCCGCCGCGCCGTGCAGCCAGGCTGAACAGCACCGCCGCCCCGGCGAACAGGGCGGCGAACACGCCGTTGGCGACCAGGATCTCGGCCAGGGCGCCCGGCGATCCGCCCGGCCCCGTCGACAGGGCGAAGACAGCGATGGCCGCAAGGGTCGCGGCCGCGACCAGCATGGCCTTGGCGAGCCCGGCCGCCCTGAACCGCCATGCGGCGGCCGTCGCCAGGGCCAGCGCCACGACGCCGGGATAGGCCAGATTGATCTGATCGCCTTCGTTTCCGACGATCCCGACCGCCAGACTGGCCCAGATCATCAGGAAAGCCGCGCCGACGGCGAGCACCGCTCCAGCGCGATAAGCCATGTGCCGGCTGCGCATCACCGCCAGTTCCAGCATCAGGCCCGCCCCGCCCAGCATGGCCGCGAACAGGGCGAAGTCCCAAGGGCTCCACGCCACCTCGTCGGTGACCTGCATCGCCAGCCACGGCGCGGCCAGCAGCAGCGCCGCCAGACCCCAGCCGGCGGCCCTCAGGGTTCTTGGTTTCACAGGCAGGTCCATCACCGCGCTCCCGGTATCCAGGACGGGAAGCATGCCTCATCCTGCCACGAAGACCGATGAAGGCGGCGTGGATATTCGGTGCAGGCCGGCGCTTACTTCTTCTCGAGCAGCAGCGTGCCCTGCTTCTTGACCTGGCCGGTGATCTTGCCGGCGATCATGCCCAGCAGGCCCGGCAGCACGACCTCGACGATCACCACGTTGGCGGCGACGTTCAGCTTGCCGGTGATGTTCTGGCCCATGACCAGGGCCGAGAAATCCAGCACGTCGTCGCGCCAGGCCTTGGTGACATTGGCCAGCCCGCCCGGGATCTGGGCGCCCAGCTGTTCGAAGCCGTTCTCGATCCGGCGCTTGGCCTCGGCCACGCCGAGTTCGTGCGGGATGTTGATGGTGACGGGCTTCGACATGGGAACTCCAAAGGCGTGTTGCGCCCCTGACATAAGGATGCGCGAGGCGTTCGGCTATACGTCCCGTTCTGACGCACCCGAGGCGCAGGGTCGAAAGCGTCCACGGAGGAAGCCATGACCGACATCGCCATGACCCAGTTCTTCGACGCTCCAGCTCGTAGCGCCTCCGTCCGCCGGACCCGCCCGGGCCGTCCCGCAGGGCTCTGGGGCTCGATCAGCTACGCCGGCGTGCTGCTGATCTGGGCCGGCCTCTTCGTCATCCGCCCGCGCCTGGCCCTGCGGGTCATGGCCGAGCGCCGCGCCGACTCGCCGATCCCGCGCTTCTCCAGGCGCTGATCCCCTCGCCAAAGCCCTCGAATGGCGCCAAGCCAGGGGACATGAGCCGCCTCGTCGCCGTCCGCCCCGTCAGCCATCCGCTCGCCGCCCCGTTCCGCATCTCGCGCGGGGTCAAGACCGCCGCCGACGTGGTGGTGGTCGAGATCGCGCAGGACGGTCACGTCGGTCGCGGCGAGAGCGTGCCCTACGCCCGCTACGGCGAGACCGTGCAGGGCGTCGAGGCGCAACTGGCGCCCGCCGCGCGCCTGATCGCCATGGGCGGCGACCTTTCCGAAGCCCTGGCCCTGTTGCCGGCCGGCGCGGCGCGCAACGCCCTGGACTGCGCGATCTGGGACCTGCGGGCCAAGACCTCGGGCGTCTCGGTCGCCGCCGCCACGGGTCTCGCCATCCCGAGCGCCCTCGTCACCGCCGTCACCGTCAGCCTCGATACGCCGGACGCCATGGCGCAGGCCGCGGCCAAGGTCGCCGGAGCGCCGCTGATCAAGGTCAAGCTCTCGGCCGAAGACCCCGCCGCCCGCCTGGCCGCCGTCGCGGCCGCCGCGCCGGACGCCGCCCTGATCGTCGACCCCAACGAAGGCTGGACCTTCGACATCCTGCGCAGCCTGGAAAACCAGCTGTCGCGCCTCAACATCGCCCTGGTCGAACAGCCCCTGCCGGCCGGCGAAGACGCCGCCCTGGAGGGCTATGCGCCCCCCTTCCCGATCTGCGCCGACGAGTCCGTGCATACCGCCGCCGACCTGCCGGCCCTGCGGGCGCGCTACCAGGCGGTGAACCTCAAGCTCGACAAGTCCGGCGGCCTGACCGAGGCGCTGGCCATGCTGCGCGCCGCCAAGGACCTGGGCTTCACCCTGATGACCGGCTGCATGGTCGCCTCGTCCCTGGCCATCGCGCCGGCCCTGCACCTGGCCGCCGAATGCGCCTTCGCCGACCTCGACGGACCGTGGTGGCTGAAGGAAGACCACCCCGGCGGCCTGCGCGTGGTCGGCGGCCGGATCACGCCGCCGACGGCGGGGTTCTGGGGCGACGGCGTCGACGCGGAAGGGCTGTGGCTGTGAGCAGCCCTCCCTCTCCCATAGGGAGAGGGCCGGGGTGAGGGGTTACGGCGCTCGACGGAGCGCCGGCACATCGTCCAACCTCGTAACCCCTCACCCTCCCTCTCCCTCTGGGAGAGGGTTCGATAGGCGCAGCCGCCGAGCACCGATCAGCGGAACCTGGCGCAAGACGCTTGACCCACCTCGCATAACGCCGTGCTCTGGCGACATGACCGACGCCCTCGCCCCAAGAACAGCCGACGCGCCGCCCCCGCCCCGCCCCAAGAACCCGCTTCAGCTGTGGTTCGGGATCTCGCTGTGGAAACGGATCCTGGCCGCCCTCGTGGTCGGGGCCGTGGTCGGCTACTTCTGGGGCGAAGGCGCGACCAGCCTGAAGTGGATGGGCGACATCTTCGTGCGGCTGATCCGCATGATGGTGGCCCCGCTGGTCTTCGTGATCATCGCCTCGGGAGTTGCCCAGCTGGGCGACGCCCGGCGGCTGGGCGGCATCGGCGTCAAGACCATCGCCATGTACGTGCTGACCACCCTGATCGCGGTCAGTATCGGCCTGACCATCGCCACCCTGCTGGGTCCCGGCGTCGGCGCCGACCTGCACAACGCCGCCCCCCAGGCCGTGGCCCCGCCCAAGTCGCCGGCCGAGCTGTTCATCGGCATCGTGCCGCTGAACCCAATCAAGGCGCTTGCCGAGGGCGAGACCCTGGCGATCATCTTCTTCGCCGTGCTGGTCGGGGCCGGGGTGATCGTCGCGGGCAAGGACGGCGAGCCGGTCGCCAAACTGCTGGCCAGCGCCAGCGAGGTGATGCTGCGCATCGTCGGCTTCGTGATGGAGGCCGCGCCGTTCGGCGTCTTCGCCCTGATCGCCGTGGTCATGGGCACCAATGGGCCCGAGACCTTCCTGCACGTGGCCAAGCTGGGGGTCTGCGTGATCATCGGCGCGGCGATCCAGACCTTCGTCACCCATGCCGCCGTGGTGCGGCTGGGGGCGTGGCTGCCGCTCTTGCCATTCTATCGCGGCTGCATGGACGCCATCCTGGTGGGCTTCTCCACCTCGTCCAGCTCGGCCACCCTGCCGGTGGCGATCCGGGTGGCGGAAGAGAACCTGGGCGTGAAGCCGTCGATCTCGTCGACCGTCCTGCCGCTGGGGGCCACCATCGGCATGGACGGCACGGCGATGTACGTGGCCATGCTGACCATGTTCGCCGCCCAGGCCTTCGGCGTGCCGCTGACCCTGGCCGACTACGCCCTGGTGGCCATCACCACCACCATCGTCGCCATGGGCGTGGCGCCGGTGCCGTCGGGGTCGCTGTTCGTGCTGGCCGCCGTGCTGGCCACCATCGGCGTCGGCCCCACCCAGACGGCGATCATCGTCGGCTTCATCCTGCCTTTCGACCGCATCCTCGACATGATCCGCACCGTGCCGAACGTCACGTGCGACCTGTCGATCGCCACCGCGGTGGCGCGGTGGGAGAAGGAGATCGACGTCGAGGAATATCTGTCGAAGAAGGATGTGTGACCCTTCTCCCCTTGCGGGAGAAGGTGTCAGCGAAGCTGACGGATGATGAGGGGGCGCACGAACGAAAAACGCCGCGACGGCTGATCGGCTGTCGCGGCGTCTGATTTCTGAGAGACCCCTCACCCGGCCCTTCGGGCCACCCTCTCCCACAAGGGGAGAGGGATCAGGATCTGCCGATCCGCTTGATCTCCCAGTCCAGCTGGACGCCGGTCTTGGCCAGAACGTCGGCGCGGACAGTGTCGCCCAGGCCTTCCAGGTCGGCCGCGGTGGCCTCGCCGGTGTTGATCAGGAAGTTGCTGTGCAGGGGCGAGAACATCGCACCGCCGAACAGCTTGCCGCGCCAGCCGGCCTCGTCGACCAGCTTCCACGACGAGTGGCCCGGCGGGTTCTTGAAGGTCGAGCCGCCAGTCTTTTCGCGGATGGGCTGGGTGGTCTCGCGACGGCTGGTGATCTCGGCCATGCGGGCCTTGATCGCGGCCGGTTCGTCGACGGTTCCCTCGAACACGGCGCTCAGAACAATCAGGTCCGTGCCCTGGATCGCGCTATGCCGGTAGGTGTGCTTCAGGTCGTTGTCTCCCATCAGGAAGACCTTGCCCTTGCGGTCCATCACCGTCGCGGTGGCGATGATGTTGGTGGTCTCCGAACCGTAGCAGCCGGCGTTCATGACCACCGCGCCGCCGACAGTGCCAGGAATGCCGGCGAAGAACTCCAGCCCGGCGATCCCGAACTCGGCCGCTTTACGCGCTACGACCGCGTCGGGCACGGCGGCTCCCGCATGAATGCTGACGTCGTCCAGCTTGCGGACGTCGTTGAAGCCCTTGCCCAGGCGGATGATCACCCCCTCGACGCCGCCGTCGCGGACCAGCAGGTTGGAGCCGACGCCGATGGCCATCACCGGCACGGCCGGATCCAGGGCCTTCAGGAAGTCGGCCAGGTCCTGCTCGTCGGCCGGCAGGAACACCACGTCGGCCGGCCCGCCGACGCGGAACCAGGTGAACGGGGCCAGGGCCTCGTCGATCAGCAGCTTGCCACGAACGGTCGGGAGTTGGGTCTTCCAGGTCATCAGATTTACTTCGCCAGCGCTTCCAGCTGGCCCGGCAGGGCGTAGGCCCAGGACGTGATGTCCCCGGCCCCCAGCAGCACGACGAGGTCGCCGCTCGTGGCTTCGGCCGCGATCAGGGCCGGCAGGGCCGCCGGGCTTTCCAGCGGCAGGGCGCGGCGGTGGCCGAATTTCTTGAGGCCCTCGACCAGGTGGTCGCGGTCGACGCCCTCGATCGGTTGCTCGCCCGCCGTATAGACGTCGGCGACGACCACCGTGTCGGCGTCGTTGAAACAGCTGCTGAACTCGGTCATCAGGTCACGCAGGCGGGTGTAGCGGTGCGGCTGCACCACCGCGATCACCTTGCCGGTGCTGACGGCGCGGGCGGCCTTGAGCACGGCGGCGATCTCGACCGGGTGGTGGCCATAGTCGTCGACCACGCGGACGCCATTGGCCACGCCCGTCGTGGTGAAGCGGCGCTTGACCCCGCCGAAAGCCGCCAGGCCGGCGCGGATCGCTTCGGCGTCGAGGCCCAGCTCGCGGGCCACCGCGACGGCGGCGGTGGCGTTGAGCACGTTGTGGTGCCCGGCCATCGGCATCTTCAGGCCTTCATAGCGGATAACCTCGCCCTCCAGCGGCGAGATGGCGATGTCGAACTTGGCGCCTTCGGGGCCCATCTCGATGTTGGAGACACGGACCTCGGCCTGCGGATTGGTCCCGTAGGTCACCAGACGACGGTTCTCGATCCGCGAAGTCAGGGCCTGCACTTCGGGGTGGTCGGTGCAGACAGCCGCGAAGCCGTAGAACGGAATGTTCTGGATGAAGTCCTGGAAGCCCTTCTTCACCGCGTCGAAGTCGCCCCAGTGGTCCAGGTGTTCGGCGTCGATGTTGGTGACGATGGCCACGGTCGACTTCAGCTTCAGGAACGAGCCGTCGCTCTCGTCGGCCTCGACGACGATCCAGTCGCCCTCGCCGACCTTGGCGTTGGTGCCGTAGGCGTTGATGATGCCGCCATTGACGACCGTGGGGTCCAAGCCGCCGGCGTCGAGCAGGGCCGCGACCATCGAGGTCGTGGTGGTCTTGCCGTGGGTGCCGCCCACGGCGACCGAGAACTGAAGGCGCATCAGCTCGGCCAGCATCTCGGCGCGGCGAACCAACGGCAGGCGCTTGTCGCGGCCGGCGACCATCTCGGGGTTATCGGCCTTCACCGCCGTCGAATAGACGATGGCCGAGGCGCCTTCGACATTGGCCGCGTCGTGGCCCACGAAGATGCGCGCGCCCAGCTTCTCGAGCCGTTCGGTGTTGGCGCTGGCCTTGGCATCGCTGCCCTGCACGGTGTAGCCGATGCGGATCATGATCTCGGCGATGCCGGACATGCCGATGCCGCCGATGCCGATGAAGTGCACGGGGCCGAGTTCGAAGGGGACGGGTCGTCGACGCTGGATCATCGCGTCGGATTAGACGATTTGAGGCCCGCCGTGAACGGGGTCGATGACGCAAACCCGTCACGCCCCCTCGCGAACCGGTGCAAATGTGATAGACGCACGCGCATGAGCTCTACGCCCCTCGACAAGATCCGCAATTTCTCGATCGTGGCCCACATCGACCACGGCAAGTCGACCCTGTCCGACCGCCTGATCCAGACCACCGGCGGCCTGACAGCGCGCGAGATGAGCGCCCAGGTCCTCGACAACATGGACATCGAGAAGGAGCGCGGCATCACCATCAAGGCGCAGACCGTGCGCCTGAACTACAAGGCCGCCGACGGCGAGACCTATGTCCTGAACCTGATGGACACCCCCGGGCACGTCGACTTCGCCTATGAAGTGTCGCGCTCGCTGGCCGCCTGCGAAGGCTCGATTCTGGTCGTCGACGCCTCGCAGGGCGTGGAAGCCCAGACCCTGGCCAATGTCTACCAGGCCATCGACAACAACCACGAGATCGTTCCAGTCCTCAACAAGGTCGACCTGCCGGCCGCCGACGTCGATCGGGTCAAGGCCCAGATCGAGGACGTCATCGGCCTGGACGCGTCGGACGCCGTCGAGTGCTCGGCCAAGACCGGCATCGGCATCCCCGACGTGCTGGAAGCCATCGTCACCCGCCTGCCCGCCCCCAAGGGCGACGTCAATGCGCCGCTGAAGGCCCTGCTGGTCGACGCCTGGTACGACGCCTATCTCGGCGTGGTCGTGCTGGTGCGCATCTTCGACGGCACGCTGAAGGCCGGCCAGCAGGTCCGCATGATGCAGACCGGCGCCACCCACCGCATCGACAAGGTCGGCGTGTTCACGCCCAAGGCCACCGACGTGGCGCTGCTGGGCCCGGGCGAGGTCGGCTTCTTCACCGCCTCGATCAAGGAAGTGGCCGACGCCGCCGTCGGCGACACCATCACCGACGAGAAGAAGCAGACCGCCGAACCGCTGAAAGGCTTCAAGGAAGTCGTGCCGGTGGTGTTCTGCGGCCTGTTCCCGGTCGACGCCGCCGACTTCGAGGACCTGCGCGCCGCCGTCGGCAAGCTGCGCCTGAACGACGCCAGCTTCACCTTCGAAATGGAAAGCTCGGCCGCGCTGGGCTTCGGCTTCCGCTGCGGGTTCCTGGGCCTGCTGCACCTGGAGATCATCCAGGAGCGCCTGAGCCGCGAGTTCGACCTCGACCTGATCGCGACCGCCCCGTCGGTGGTCTACAAGATCAAGATGCGCAACGGCGAAGAGATCGAGCTGCACAACCCGGCCGACCTGCCGGACGTCATGCAGATCGAGGAGATCGCCGAGCCCTGGATCAAGGCGACGATCTTCACCCCGGACGAGTTCCTGGGCGGCGTCATCAAGCTCTGCCAGGACCGTCGCGGCATGCAGCGCGAACTGTCCTACGTCGGCAACCGCGCCATGGTGATCTACGACCTGCCGCTGAACGAGGTGGTGTTCGACTTCTACGATCGTCTCAAGTCGATCTCGAAGGGCTATGCCAGCTTCGACTATCAGCTCGAGGACTATCGCGCCGGCGACCTGGTGAAGATGTCGATCCTGGTCAACAGCGAGCCCGTCGACGCCCTGTCGATGCTGGTCCACCGCAGCCGCGCCGAAAGCCGCGGCCGCGGCATGTGCGAGAAGATGAAGGAGCTCATCCCGCAGCACATGTTCGTCATCCCGATCCAGGCGGCCATCGGCGGCCGGATCATCGCCCGCGAAACCGTACGCGCCCTGCGCAAGGACGTGACCGCCAAGTGCTACGGCGGCGACGCCAGCCGTAAGCGCAAGCTTCTGGACAAGCAGAAGGAAGGCAAGAAGCGGATGCGCCAGTTCGGCAAGGTCGAGATCCCGCAGGAAGCCTTCATCGCCGCCCTCAAGATGGACGAGGATTGATCGGCGGAGGGCTCCGCCCTCCCCCGCCTTGTGCGAAATTTCCTATTCTGAAAGCCGCGGCCATCCATAGGGATGAGCCGCGGTTTTCATTTCGAAGGCCGCCTGATCCAGCACGGAGACGACCATGGCCTTCCCGACCAACGTCAACGACCAGATCACCGACTCCGTCAGCCAGGTGAACACCAAGGTTTTGGGCGACGCGCCCGCCATCGCCATGGGCAACCTGTTCGAGGCCGTAAGCCAGGCACTGTCGAACGCCGCCCACAACGCAACGAACAACCAGCAGCAGTCCAACGTGACGGCACAGGCCTCGACGACGCAGGGCGTCTCGACGCTGCTCTCGGTCGACACCGCCAGCGCTGGCGAAGCGACCCAGACTATCTTCGCCGCCGCCCCGCCTGCACCGCCGAGCGAACCTTCCGAGGCGGCGACGGAACAGGCCATCCAAGCCGCCATGGCGGCGCAGGAAGCGGCGATGCAGGCGGCGCAGGACAATGCCGACCAAGCCATCCAAGCCGCCTTGGCGGCGCAGGAAGCCGCCATTGCGCAAGCCGAAGCCGAGGCCGACGCCGCGATAGCCGCTGCGACGGGGACCGTTCCGAAAGACTAGGATCCGCACCCAGGCTTAGGCAGCGAGAACCGCGGATCCGTGACGAAGGTCTCGTCGGTCAGCGTACCCAGGAACTCGACGAGCTCCGCGATCTGTCGTTCCCCAAGCCGCACCGCCCCTCCCCGTCGCGTCAGGGCTTGCGGGCGACCATGATCGGCAGCTCGGCCTGGGCGTTGGCCGAGATCTGGATCAGGTAGTCGCCGGGCGTCAGGTCGAAGGTCACCATCTTGCGCACGGTCGAGCAGGCCGGACCCCGGCCGTGGGCGGTCGAGCGCTGGACCGCGCCGTCCTTCAGCACGTCGATCCAGGCGCCGGCTCCCAGCGCGATCACATAGGCCCCGGCCGTCTCGACCTTCAGCGAGAACAGGCCGCCCTTGCTGACCGTGCCGCCGGGCTTTTCCGGCTGGACGGCGTAGGTCACGTCCGGCGTAGGCGACAAGGCGGCGACGTAGGCCTGGCCTGGAGCCAGCACGGCCTTGGGCAGGTCTGTGACCGAAGTCGCCGCCGGCAGCGGCGACTTTGCCGCCCAAGCCGCCAGCTCCGGCGGCAAGCCGGCTTCGGCGCCAGGCCCGCAGGCCACGTCCGGCATCGTCTGGGCGAAAACGGCCGGCGCGGCCAGGGCGAGGCCGGCGGCCAGGATCAGGGCAAGACCCATGGCGGGGCTCCTCAGAACTTGACCCGAAGGTCGGCGCGGAAGTTGCGGCCTTCCTCGGGGAAGCCGTCGACCAGCTGGTACTTCTGGTCCAGCAGGTTGCGGGCCCCGACGATGACGTCGATCTTCGGCGTCACCTTCACCTGCGCCGTCAGGTTGGCCAGCACGTAACCGCCGGTCCGGTAGTAGCGGACGGGGCTGACAAGCGAACTGGAGGTCACCGTCCAGCGCTTGGACGCGGCTTCGATGCTGGGCGTCAGCGACAGGCGATCATTCAGCGTCCAGTCGGCGTAGACGAACAGCTTGTGGTCGGGCGTGCCGGTCGGACGGAAGGCGGCGTTGGTCGGGTCGGTCAGCTTGCGATGCAGGTAGGTGTAGTTGCCGCCCAGGGTCAGGTGGTCGCCGGCCTTGAAAGTCGCCGCGCCTTCCAGACCGTAGTACTCGCCGTCGCCGGCGTTCTTGGTCTGGTTGACCGTGCCGTAGGGCGGGCCCAGCGCCACCGGGATCAGGATCAGGGCGTCGCGCACGTCGCTGTAGAACACCGCCCCCTCGATCTTCAGCAGCGGGGTGAAGTCGACCGAACCGCCCAGCTCGTAGTTGATCGCCCGCTCGGCCTTGACGTCCGGATTGGGCACGGCCTGGCCCATGCGGGCGCTGTAGCGCTCGAACAGGGTCGGGAAGCGGGCGCGCGACGAGACGCTGCCGTGCAGCTGCACGTCGGGCAGCGGCCGCCAGACCAGGGCCGCCTGGCCGTTCCAGGCCACGTCGTCGGTCAGCGGATAGAAGACGAAGGCGTTCGAGTTGTAGTCCTGGGCGGTGACCAGGTCGCGGCGATCGCGCGACACGCCGACCACCAGGTCGACCTTGTCGCCAAAGCGCTGGGTGTCCTCCAGGGCGACCGAGGTGGTGTCCTCGATCACCGTCTGGCGCGGCTCGGTCCCCGCCGGGGCGAAGCTCTGCTGCCACTCGACGTGCTCGTCGCGACGATAGAAGGCGGCGGCCTTCAGGGTGTTGCTGGCGGTGACGTCGACGTCCAGCTCCAGGTTCCCGCCATAGGCCACGTCGTCATAGTAGGAGCGGAACGCGCGCCCCAGCGTCTGGCTGTTCTGGCGGGCGTTGTCGAACGAATAGAGGGCGTTCTCGAAGGTGTTGCGATAGACGCGGGCCTTCAGCACCGCGTTGTCGGCGATCTGTGTCCGCGTCAGCAGGGCCAGGCTGTCGATGTTCCAATAGGGCCAGGACCAGTAGCGGGTGCTGGCCGTATCGGTGACGTGATAGGGCGCGTTCTTCTCGCCCTCCTGGCGGGTGTAGGTGATCGAGTATTCGTCGGTGGCGTTGGGCGTGAAGCCGGCCTTGAGGTTGACCCTCCAGTCCTCGCTCTCGGAGTGGTCACGATTGCCGCCCTTCTCGAGCGCGGTAGCCTTGTAGTCGTCGGGCAGCCGCCAGTGGGTGCGCTCGCTGCGCGCGCCGCTGGCCTGGACGTAGAAGCGGTCGGTCTTGCCGCCGATCCGGCCCGACACGGTGTTGCCATTGAGCGAGCCGTCGCCGTCGAGGCCCGCGCCCAGGCGGATCTCGCCTTCGAAGGGTTGCGAGGGCTTGCGGGTGACCAGGTTGATCGCCCCGCCCAGGCCGCCCGGGCCGTCCAGCACCGAGACATAGCCCTTGGAGACCTGCACTTCCGACAGATCCGCCGTCAGGAACCGCGCGAAGTCGATGCGGTTGTCGGCCGGGAGGAACACCCGCACGCCGTCGATCGACAGCGTGGTCTGGAAGCGGTCGAAGCCGCGGATGAACACCAGCCGCTCGTTGCGCGAGCCGCCGCTGTTTCCGGCCGCCGCGCCGGGGATCAGGTCCAGCGCCTGGTCGACGCTGGCCTTGTCGAACTTGCGTAGAGCCTCGCCCTTGACCGTGCTGCCGCCCACGGTTTCGCCGGCGGCGTTGCGGGCGGTCACCTGCACCTCGCCCAGCGCATAGACGTCGCCCTGGGCGTGGGCGGCGCCGGCCAGCAGCGAACCGGCGAGCAGTACGGAGCGAAACAGCATGAAATCCCCTCGTTATGCAATTCGACTACATAACGAGTCGCGGGACGCCTCGCCTTGAAGAATTTCTCCACCGGCGCGTGAAACCGACAATGCTAGAGATCGCAGCATCACTGGAGACCCTCATGCTCAGGATATTGGGCCGCACCTCGTCGCTGAACGTCCGCAAGGTGCTGTGGACCTGTGGCGAGCTCGATCTCGCCTACGAGCGCGAGGACTGGGGAACCGGCTACGCCTCGACCAGCGACCCGGCCTTCCTGGCGCTCAATCCCAACGCCCTGGTGCCGGTGCTGATCGACGAGCACGGACCGCTTTGGGAATCGAACACCATCTGCCGCTACCTCGCCTCGCGCCATGTCGGCGGCGAGTCCCTGCTGCCCACCGAGCCGCGCGGCCGGGCCGCCGTCGAACAGTGGATGGACTGGCAGGCCACCGAGCTGAACACCGCCTGGCGCTACGCCTTCGCCGGCCTGGTGCGGCGGATGCCTGGCTTCGACGACCCGGCCCAGATCGCCGCCAGCATCCGCGCCTGGAACGTCGCCATGACCCTGCTCGACCGCCAGCTCGACCGCACCGGCGCCTTCGCGGCCGGCGAGACCTTCACCCTGGCCGACGTGGTGCTGGGCGTCTCCGTCCACCGCTGGGCCGCCTCCCCCATCGACCGCGACGTCCTGCCGGCGGTCGATGCCTACTACGCCAGGCTCAAGACCCGGCAGGCGTTCCAGCCGTGGGCCCTCGACTCGGTTCCCTAAGCCCGCGCGCCCCTCGCCCACCTCCCCTGCCCGTTTCCTGCGCAGCCCCATCATCCGAACGCTGCGGAACGGTGATCCGCGAACCCATCCGCTCGCCACGCGAACAAAGTGGGCGGCGGGGGCGCCAGGCGCCCTGCTTAGCTCGGTCCAGCACGCCGTCCGGTCGCGGGCGGCGGCGAAGGGGATAGGGCCGAGCACATGCCAGACGGAGTTCGCGTACCAACCAGAAGACAGCTCTTGACCGCCATCGCCCAGGTGGGCGGGACGGCGGCGCTGTACCAGGCCATGACCACCCTCGGCCACGCCGCCGAGACCCAGTTCCACGGCCCGCCGAACCTCGCGGGCGCAAGGCCCGGCGCATCGGTGCTGGTGCTGGGGGCGGGCCTCGCCGGCCTGCTGGCGGCCTATGAGCTGACCCGCGCCGGCTACAAGGTGCGGATCCTGGAATACCAGGGCCGCGCGGGCGGCCGGAACTGGTCCCTCCGCGGCGGCGACACCTATACCGAGCTGGGCGGCGCGACGCAGAAGGTGGGCTTCGCCCCAGGCAACTACTTCAACCCCGGCCCTTGGCGCATCCCGCACCATCACCGCACCCTGCTGCACTACTGCAAGCAGTTCGGCGTGGCGCTGGAGCCGTTCATCCAGTTCAACCACAACACCTGGGTCCACTCGTCGACCGCGTTCGGCGGCAAGCCGGTGCGCTTCAAGGCCGCAGCGGCCGACTTCGAGGGCAATGTCGCCGAGTTGCTGGCGAAATCGATCAACACCAAGGCGCTGGACGACGCGGTCACGCCCGAGGACCGCGAGAAGCTGCTGGAGGCCCTGAAGGGCTGGGGCATGCTCGACGGCGACTATCGCTACGCCAAGGGCCTGCGCAGCTCGGCTCACCGGGGCTATGACCGGCCGCCCGGCGGCGGGATCGACGGCGCGCCGATCCCCTCAGACCTCTACGCCCTGCACGACGTGCTCGATCCGCAGGTCTGGACCTCGATGGCCTTCTTCATGGGCCACGAGATGCAGACCACCATGTTCCAGCCGGTCGGCGGCATGGACATGATCGGCAAGGCCTTCGCCAGGCAGGTCGAGGGCCTGACCACCTTCAACGCCAAGGTCACCAAGATCGCCCAGGACGACAAGGGCGTGGCCGTCACCTTCTCCGACACCGCCACGGGCAAGGTCGAGACCGCCAAGGCGGACTGGTGCGTCTGCACAATTCCGCTTTCCATCCTCGGCCAGATCGACAGCGAGATCAGCGACGACCTGGCCGCGGCCATCAAGGCCGTGCCCTATTCGGGCCAGGTGAAGATCGGCCTGGAGATGAAGCGACGGTTCTGGGAGGAGGAAGACTCCATCTACGGCGGCCACAGCTTCACCGACCAGGAGATCGCCCTGATCTCCTACCCCAACAACAACCTGTTCGGGAACGGACCGGCCGTGCTGCTGGGCGCCTTCGCCCGCGAGATGGGGGCCTATCGCCTGGCCGGCATGACGCCGCAGCAGCGCATCGAGGTCGCCCTGCAACAGGGCTCGGTCCTGCACCCGCAGAGCTATCGCAAGGAGTTCGCCAGCGGCGCCTCGGTGGCCTGGAGCCGCGTGCCCTGGGCGCTGGGCTGCTGCGCCCGCTGGACCGAGGAAACCCGCAAGCAGCACTACCAGACCCTGGTCGCCATGGACCGGCGCATCGTGCTGGCGGGCGAGCACGCCTCATACGTCGGCTGCTGGATGGAGGGCGCCCTTCTCTCGTCCCTCGACGCCATCACCCGCCTGCACAAGCGCGCCCTGGAGGCCTGAGCATGACCCGTCCCGTTCTCGCCGCGGCGTCGGCGCTCACTGCCGCCCTCGCCTGCGCCATCCCCGCCGTCGCCCAGGCCCCGCCCGGCGGCGACACCGGCGGCGGCGTGGTGCGCGTGCAAAAGCCGATCACCGGCCAGCAGGTCTACGAGGCCGTCTGCCAGGCCTGCCACATGGCCGACGCCAAGGGCGGAACCGGCGCAGGCACGATTCCCGCCCTGGCCGGCAATCCGAAACTGGCCGCCGCTCCTTACGTCTCCATGGTGGTCGTGCGCGGCCAGGGCGGCATGCCGCCCTTCGCCGGCACGCTGGACGACGATCAGATCGCGCAGGTCGTCACCTATGTCCGCACCCACTTCGGCAACGCCTACGCCAAGCCGGTGACGGCCGCCGACGTGGCGAAGGTTCCCCATCCGGAAAGGTCCGGCGGGCACTAGGAGCATGGCAGCCGAAAGTGTGCGCGGTTTCGGCGTCCGCCACGCTCCGAGCAGATGATTTAGCGACCGCCCCCGGACCGGTCGCTAAACGGGACGTGGGGCGTCGGGCGTGCTACAGCGCGCCGATGAGCAACGAGACCAACGACGCCCCGCCGAACGAAACCCCGATGCAGCGCGCCCTGCGCCTGAAGAAGGCCGCCCAGGGTCGCCACGGCCACGGGCCCAAGGCCTCCAGCGGCAAGGTCGACAAGGCCGACGCCGTCGCGCCTACCGGCAAGTCACGCCCCTGGATGACCCGCTAGGGTCAGCGGCCGGCCGGAGGACGACCCATGGCCGACAACTTCGTCCTGATCACCGGCTGCTCGGGCGGCGGCAAGTCCAGCCTGCTGGCGCAACTGGCCGCCCGCGGCTACGCCGTCGTCGAGGAGCCGGGCCGCCGCATCGTCCGGCAGGCGCGAGGGGCGGACGACCCCGTCCTGCCCTGGAACGATCCCGCCGCCTTCGCCCGTCGCGCCGTCGAACTGGCCCTGGCCGATCGCGAAGCCGCCCGCGGGCTGCATGGCTGGGTGTTCTTCGATCGCGGCCTGGTCGACGCCGCCAGCGCGCTGGAAACCGCCACCGGCGAGCCCAGCCTGCGGGCTCTCGACCGCGCCCACCGCTATCACCGCCGGGTCTTTCTCGCGCCGCCCTGGCCGCAGATCCACGTCGCCGACGCCGAGCGCCGCCACGGCCTCGACGCGGCGCTGGAGGAATATCACCGCCTGGAAGCCGCCCTGCCCGCCCTCGACTACGAGGTCGTCGTCCTGCCGAAGACCTCGGTCGCCGCCCGCGCCGACTTCGTCCTCGCCACCCTGGAAGCCTGAGCCATGCTGATCCGCCCCGAGCGCCCCGAGGACGTCGCCGCCATCGGCGCGGTGACGTCCGCCGCCTTCCTGGGCCGCCCCTACAGCAGCCAGACCGAGGCCCTGATCGTCGCCGCCCTGCGCGCGGCGGGCGCGCTGTCCCTGTCGCTGGTGGCCGAGGTCGACGGCCAGGTCGCCGGCCACATCGCCTTCTCGCCGGTCGATATCGAGGTCTCGTCGGGCGACTGGTATGGCCTTGGCCCAGTGTCGGTGACCCCCGACCAGCAGGGTACGGGCCTTGGCCAGGCCCTGATCCGCGAGGGTCTTAAGCAGCTGGAAGCGCGCGACGCGGCCGGCTGCGTGCTGCTAGGCTCACCCAAATACTATGAGCGGTTTGGCTTCGTGGCCGACGAGGCCCTGACCTACGGCGGCGAGGCTTCGCCCTACCTGCAACGGCTGGTCTTCAAGGGCCGCCCGCCGCGCGGCGCGGTCACTTATCACACGGCGTTCGGGGCTTAGGCGCCCCTACACCATCCCCACCGTCTTCAGGCGGGCGCGGGGGTGGATCTCGTTCTGGCTCATGACCACGGTCTGGCCGCGGAAGCGCTCGATGATCGAGCGGACGTAGGGACGGATGCCCGGGCTGGTCAGCAGCACCGGCGACTCGCCTTGCAGGGCGGCGCGCTCGAAGGTGTCGCGCACGCCGCGGATGAAGTCCTGCAGGCGCGAGGGGGCCAGGGCCAGCTGCTTGTCCTCGCCCGGCCCGATCAGGGCTTCGGCGAAGGCCTGCTCCCAGTCGGCCGACAGGGTGATGATCGGCAGGGCGCCGTCCTCGCCGCGGTTGGCCCAGCACAGCTGGCGGGCCAGGCGCGCGCGCACCTGCTCGACCAGCTGGGTGACCGAAGCCGTGTGCGGCGCGGCCTCGCCGATGCCCTCCAGGATCTGCGGCAGGTCGCGGATCGAGACGCGCTCCTTGAGCAGGGCCTGAAGCACGCGCTGGATGGTGGCGGCGTTGACGACGCCGGGGATCAGGTCGTCGACGAGCTTCTTCTGGTTTTCCGGCAGCTCCTTCAGGAGCTTCTGCACCTCGGCGTAGGAGAGCAGGTCGGCCATGTTCTCCTTGAGGATCTCGGTCAGGTGCGTGGTCAGCACCGTGGCCGGATCCACGACCGTGTAGCCGCGGAACGTCGCCTCTTCGCGCAGGTCGTCGGCCACCCAGGTGGCCGGCAGGCCGAAGGCGGGCTCGCGCACGTGCTCGCCGGGCAGCTCCACCTGGCCGCCGCGCGGATCCATGGCCATCAGGTGGCCCAGGCGCACTTCGCCGAGGCCCGCCTCCATCTCCTTGATGCGGATGGCGTAGCCCTGGTTGGCCAGGCGCATGTTGTCGAGGATGCGCACGGGCGGCATGACGAAGCCGAACTCGGTGGCCAGGGTCTTGCGCAGGGCGCGGATCTGGTCGGTCAGGCGACGGCCTTCGAGGTCGTTGATCAGGGTCAGCAGGCCGTAGCCCAGCTCGATCTTGACGTCGTCGATCGCCAGGGCGGCGCTGATCGGCTCTTCTTCCGGCTCGGCGGGGGCGGCGGCCGCCGCGGCGGCCGCGGCTTCGGCGGCCTCCTTGGCGGGCGCCAGCTTGGCCTGCTGGGCGCGGCGATAGGCCAGGAAGCCCGCGCCGACGGCCAGGCTCGCGAAGGGCAGCAGCGGCATGCCGGGGATCAGGGCGATGACGCCGGACGAGGCCGAGACCATGCCCAGGGCGACCGGGTTCATGGCCAGCTGGGTGGTCAGGGCCTTGTCGGCGCTGCCCTCGACGCCGGCCTTCGACACCACCAGACCGGCGGCGATCGAGATGACCAGGGCCGGGATCTGGCTGACCAGGCCGTCGCCGATGGTCATCAGGGTGTAGGTCGAGGCGGCCTCGCCGATCGGCACCTTGTGCTGAACAACGCCGATCAGGATGCCGCCGACGATGTTGATGCCGGTGATGATCAGGCCGGCGACGGCGTCGCCCTTCACAAACTTGCTGGCGCCGTCCATGGCGCCGAAGAAGGTGCTTTCCTGCTCCAGCTCCTTGCGGCGGATCTTGGCCTGGTCCTGGTCGATCAGGCCCGTCGACAGGTCGGCGTCGATGGCCATCTGCTTGCCGGGCATGGCGTCCAGGGTGAAGCGCGCCGCCACTTCGGCGATACGGCCCGAACCCTTGGTGACGACCATGAAGTTCACCACCACCAGGATGATGAAGATGATCACGCCGATGACGAAGTTGCCCTGCATCATCAGGTTGCCGAAGGCGGCGATGACGGCGCCGGCCCCGTGGCCGCCCTCGTGCCCGTTGCCCAGGATCAGGCGGGTCGAGGCGATGTTGAGGCCCAGGCGGTAGAGGGTCGCGACCAGCAGGACGGTCGGGAAAGAGGTGAACTCCAGCGGCTTCTTGATCAGCACCGCGGTCATCAGGATCAGCACCGAACCGGTCAGCGACACGGCCAGCAGGATGTCGAGCAGCGCCGGCGGCACCGGCAGGATCAGCAGGACGATGATGCCCACGACGCCGACGGCCAGGCCCATCTCGCCGCGCAGGATCCCCTCCCACAGCGACCTGGCGCTGGGGATCGAGGAAGCGGCCTTGGGGGCGGCGGCGTCAGCCATGGAAAGCCTTGCTGCTGTGTCTAGGGCAGGACCGTCTCGCTTGAAGCGATTTGTGGCGGCCCGCCATCTCCTTAATCGAAATTAGCCATGTTCGGCGCCGGACCGATCGTCGCGGGCGCCGAACAGATTCTACACTTGAGGTTTAGGCGGCCGCGCCCACGCCGCCCTGCGGCGGGGGCACGTTGACGCCGGCGTCGCCGTATTCCTTGAGCTTGTTGCGCAGGGTGCGGATCGAGATGCCCAGGATGTTGGCCGCGTGGGTGCGGTTGCCCAGGCAGTGCTCCAGGGTGTCGATGATCAGCGTCTGCTCCATCTCGGCCACGGTCTGGCCGACGAAGCTGCGGGCGACCGCGGCGCTCGCCACGGCTTCGGCCGCCGCCATCGAGGCGCCGCGGGCCACGGCCGCGTCGGGGGCCGGAGCCAGGGGCTGGCCGTCCGGCAGGCGGATGGCGAACTCCTCGATCTCGACGCCGGTCGACAGCAGCACCGCACGGTGCATGGCGTTTTCCAGCTCGCGCACGTTGCCCGGCCAGCGGTGGGCGATCAGGCGACGCTTGGCCTCGGCCGAGATCGGCTTCAGGTCGATGCCGTTGGCGGCCGAGTACTTCTTCACGAAGTGCTCGCACAGATTGATGATGTCGCCCGGGCGTTCGCGCAGCGGCGGCAGGGCCAGGTTCACGACGTTTAGGCGGTAGAGAAGGTCTTCGCGGAACACGCCTTCCTTGACCGCGTCGGCCAGGTTGCGGTTGCTGGTCGCGAGGATGCGGATGTCGACCTTCACCGGCTTGGTGCCGCCGACCCGGTCGATCTCGCGCTCCTGGATGGCGCGCAGCAGCTTGGCCTGCAGGCGCACGTCCATTTCCGAGATTTCGTCCAGCAGCAGGGTGCCGCCGTTGGCTTCCTCGAACTTGCCGATGCGGCGGGCCAGGGCGCCGGTGAAGGCCCCCTTCTCGTGGCCGAACAGCTCGCTTTCCAGCAGGTTCTCGGGGATGGCGGCGCAGTTGACGCTGATGAACGGCGCCTTGGCCCGACGCGACTTGGCGTGGACGTGGCGAGCCATCACTTCCTTACCCGAACCGCTTTCGCCGGTGATCAGGATCGAGGCGTCCGACGGGGCGACCTGGTCGGCCAGCTTGATCACCTGCTCCATGTTCGGGTCGCGGGCGATCATCGGACGGTTGTCGTCGGTGACGGCGGCCAGGACGGCGGCGATCAGTTCGGCGTCCGGCGGCAGCGGGATGAATTCCTTGGCCCCGGCCTTGATGGCGCCGGCGGCGCGCATCGGGTCGGCGTCAACGCCGCAGGCCACGACCGGCACCCGGATGCGCTCGCTCTCGTTGGCCAGGATCAGGCCGGCGATGTCCAGGCCGTAGTCGACCATCATCAGGTCGGCGCCCTGCCCGGCGCGCAGCGCGTTGGTCGCCTGCTCCGTCGTCTCGACGTGCGAGACCTTGGCCCCGGCGTTCATCGCCATCTTCACGGCGACCGAGAGCTGACCGTTCAGTTTACCAACGACCAAGAGGCGCATTGTCTTGTCTCCGGGCGGCCCTTCCGGACCGATCTTTTACTGCTTCGCCCTCTTTCAGAAGGCGCGGACTGGGGTGGACGAGAAGCCGGGGATCAGCCCGCGGCGTCGCCGTCCTTGATGATTTCCGTCATGGTCACGCCCAGGCGCTCGTCGACGACGACGACCTCGCCCCGGGCGACCAGGCGGTTGTTGACGTAGATGTCGATCGCCTCGCCAACCTTGCGGTCGAGCTCGAGGATCGAGCCGGCCTGCAACTGCAGCAGCTGGGCCACCGACATGTTCGAGCGGCCGAGCACGGCCGAGATGTTGACGGGGACGTCGAACACCGGGGCCAGGTCGGAAGCGATCTTGTCGCTCAGCTCGACCGGGATTTCCGAGGCCAGCATGCCGCCGTTGAAATCGTTGAGGGTCAGGTCGTCGGACATGGCGGTCAGCCTTCGCTAGGAAGCAGGGGTTCGGCGTGAAGGCCCTCGGCCGCGATGGCGGCGTCCAGGGCCTCGGCGACGCGCTGCGCCGCCTCGTCGGGATTGAATTCGGCGCGGCCGTCGCCCCAGTCGAGGACGAAGGCGGCGGGCGGCTGGGCGCCGTCGGCGCGGGCGACGATCGCACCCGGGAAGCCGATGGCCTGGGCGGTCTGCTCCAGGGCGGCCTGGGTGCGCTCGACCAGGTGCGGCGCGACGCGGACGGAAAGCTTGGGCTGGGCCTCGACCTCGCGGGCCAGGGCCAGCAGCGCCGCCGAGGCCGGGGCCTCGGGGAACTGGTCCAGGGCCGCGTCGGCGATCTTGTTGGCGCAGGCCAGGGCCAGGCGGGCGGCGTGCTCGCGATGCTCGTGGGCGACGGCCGCCAGGGTCGACATCGCGCCGTGCACGGCGTGGGCGATGGCGTTCATGGCCTGGGCGGCCTCCTGCTCGGCGCGGGCCACGGCCGAACACTCGCCTTCCGCGAAGGCTTCGGCGCGAGCGGCCTCGACCTCTTCGGGCGTGAAGCTCTTCTTCACCTTGGGGGCCTCGTAGGCCACCCCGCCACGGTCGTCGAAGACCGTGTCGAAGGCGAAGCGCTGATAGGTTCCGTTGCTCATCCCGCGCGCCTCAGTAGATCAGCTCGTCGTCGCTGCCCGAACCGGCCAGCATGATCTCGCCCTTGGCGGCGAGGTCCTTGGCGATCTGGACCATAGCGACCTGGGCCTGGTCGACGTCCTTCAGACGCACCGGGCCCATGCTTTCCATGTCCTCGCGCATGATCTTCGACGCGCGTTCGGACATGTTGGAGAAGAACATCTCGCGCAGCTTGTCCGAGGCGCCCTTCAGGGCCAGGGCCAGCTGTTCCTTGCCGGTGGCGCGCAGCAGGGTCTGCACGCCGCCCGGATCCAGCTTCGACAGGTCCTCGAACACGAACATCAGGGCCCGGATGCGCTCGGCCGCCTCGCGGTTGCGCTCTTCCAGGGCGGCGATGAAGCGGGCCTCGGTCTGGCGGTCGAAGTTGTTGAAGATCTCGGCCATCATCTCGTGGCTGTCGCGCTTGGAGGTACGCGCCAGGTTCGACATGAACTCGATCCGCAGGGTCTGTTCGATCTTGTCGAGGATCTCGCGCTGCACCGGCTCCATGCGCAGCATGCGGGTGACGCATTCCAGCGCGAAGTCTTCCGGCAGGCAGGCCAGAACGCGGGCGGCGTGGTCGCTCTTCACCTTCGACAGCACGACGGCGACGGTCTGGGGGTATTCGTTCTTGAGGTAGTTGGCGAGCACCGCCTCGTTCACGTTGCCCAGCTTGTCCCACATGGTTCGACCCGCCGGACCGCGGATCTCTTCCATCAACTGGTCGACCTTCTCGGGCGCCATGAACGACATCAGCAGGCGCTGGGTCTGCTCGTAGGAGCCCATGATCGCGCCCGTCGAGCTCATGCCCGAGACGAACTCGACCAGCAGCTCTTCGACCACGCTGGCCGAAACCGTGCCCAGGCTGGCCATGGCCTGGGAGACTTCCTTGATCTCCTCGTCGTCCAGCGCTTCCCAGATCTTGGTGTGGTCTTCACCCAGGGCGAGCAGGACGATGGCGGCCTTTTCGGGCCCGGCCAGCTTGGCGATGTCGGTGACGGCGGCCTTCATCCGATCACTCCGACTCGTGCAGCCAGTTGCGCAGGATCGCGACCGACTCTTCGGGGTGCTTCTCGACGAACTCCGACACGCGCTTGATCGACGAGGCCTTCACCTGGCCTTCGATCTTGGCGATGTCGATGCGCTGGTCGATGTCCGACACCGGGCCGGCGATGGCGATCGGCTCGCCCGACTGGTCGACGACGACCTGCTGGGTGGTGCCGTCCGACAGGGTGACCAGGCGGGTGACCGGCTGGTCGCCCTGGCCCAGGGCCAGCTGGATCGGGTGCTGGCCGGCCGGCTGGGTCAGGCTCTTGATGAACGGGCGCACGGCGAACAGCAGGATCAGCAGGGCGACGATGGCCAGGACGCCGATCTCGGCGACGCGCATCAGGTCGTTCTTGTCGAAGCCCGCCATCAGACCGCCTTCGGTCAGGCCTTGGTCCTCGGCGGTCGGGAAGCGGATGTTGGTGACCTTCACCTGGTCGCCGCGGGCGGCGTCGTAGCCGATGGCGGTCTTAACCAGCTCTTCGATCTGGGCGATCTCCTCGGCGCTGCGCGGGGTATAGGCGCCCGGCTTGCCGTCCTTGCCCGGGGCGGCGGTGACGCCATCGACGGCCACGGCCACGGCGACCTTCTTCATCGAACCCGGCTCGACCACCTCGGTGCGGACGGTTTCGGAGTTCTGGTAGTTGGTCGTCGTCTCGTTGGCGCCCGAGGTCGAGCCCAGCGGCTGCATGCCGCCCGGCGCGGCGCCGGGGATGTTCTGGGTGGCGGTGACGCCGCCGGTGTCGTCGTTCTTGGTCTCGGAGGCGTTGTTGGCGCTGGTGCTTTCCGACAGCACGACCTGGCCGTCCGGATCGTAGCGCTTTTCCTGGGTGGTGATGCGGTTCAGGTCGAGGTCGGCGGTGACCGTGACGCGGGCCTTGCCCGGGCCCAGGACGCCGTCGAGCATTTCCTTGACGCTCTTGGAGATGCGGGCCTCGGCCTCGGACTTGCGGTCCTGGGCCAGGCGGCCGGCCAGGCTCTCGTCGCCGCCGGCCGACAGGGTCTTGCCGTGGTCGTCGATGACGTTGACGCGCTCGGGCTTCATGCCCGGGACCGAGCCGGCGACCAGGTTCTGGACGGCGGCGACCATATCCGACGACGGCTCGCGGCCGGCGGTGCCGATGGTGACGGCGGACGACGGCTGCTCGGCGTCTTCCTCGAACAGCTGACGCTTGGGCAGCACCAGATGAACGCGGACGTCGCGCACGCCCTGCCAGCCGCGGATGGTGCGTTCCAGCTCGCCCTGCAGGGCGCGCTGGCGGTTCAGCTGCTGGACGAAGTCGGTCTGGCCGATGGCGTTGCCGGTGTCGAAAATCTCGTAGCCGATCGAGCCCGAGGTCACGAGGCCCTTGCCCGAAACCAGCAGGCGGGCGGAATTGACCTTGTCGCGGGCGACCATGATGGTCGAGCCGTCGCCCTTGGTCTCGTACTTGATGCCGGCCTGGTCCAGCGCCTGGGTGACGGCCGAAGCTTCCTTGAGGTCGAGATTCGAATACAGCAGCTCGCTCGGCTGCTTGCCCAGCATCATCACGACCGCGGCCAGCACGGCGATGGAGCCGACGGCGACGCCCGCCAGGGCGGCCAGTCGACCGACGCCGAACTTCTGAATCGCGCTCAGGAATTTATCCACTGGGCCTGTCCCTCAAACTGCGTCCGAACGGATCGCAAGCGAGACGGATGGAAGTCCGCCGTCGCTAGGCAGGATTTACCCAGTCGATGGTTAACGCCGACTTTAGATTTGAGGCCGGAACCCGGCTCCATAGGCGCCAAATGGTCGCGGCCGCGCCCTGGTGGGCGCGGCCGCTGATCAGACCGTTCGGGCGCTTCACGGAGCATAACCCCTCGCGCCCTTTCAGTTTTCCGCCGTTTAGCGGTACTGCTGAAGCCGGGTGGTCCGCAGACCCGCCAGACCGTGGCGATCGATCGACTGCTGCCAGGCGAGGAATTCCTCGTTGGTCAGCTTGTAACGATCGCACGCCTCGTCGAGCGAGAGGAGACCACCGCGGACGGCGGCCACCACCTCTGCCTTACGCCGGATCACCCAACGCTGGGTTTCCGGGGGCGGAAGATCCGACAGGGTCAGAGGCGCACCGGTCGGACCGATGACGTACTTTTCACCCCGGCTGTTCGTGCGCTGCTGCTGCAACATGGCTTTACGCCTTTCCCACAACCATCACTGTTGACGAGGAATATAGGCGCCGGGGAATAACGACGGCTTAATTCCGGTAGTAAAGAAAGACCTAAACAAGGGACTTCCTCCAGCCATCAGAGTGTATCGATGTGACACACTCTGATTAATACAAGTTAATACCTATGATCAGCGCTTAATGCTCAGAAGTTCTTCCAGCATCTGATCGGCGGTGGTGATGATTTTCGACGAGGCCGAGTACGCGCGTTGCGTAGTGATCAGCCCGGTGAATTCAGTCGACAGGTCGACAGTCGAAGCTTCCAGCGTCGAGGGAGCCAGAGAACCGGCGCCGCCCTGGCCCGGGGTCTTCAGGCTGTAGGTGCCGCTTTCATTGGTGACGCGGTAGGCGTTGCCATTAACGCCCTTCAGGCCGTTGGGATTCGAGAAGGTCGCGATGGCCACCTGGGCGATCCGGCGAGTCACCCCGTTGTCGAAGATGGCCGAGACGTAGCCGTCTTCATCCACCTCGATGTTGGTCAGGTTGCCGAACGCGGTGCCGTTGGTGTTCACCGACTGCACGACCGACTGGCTGTTGTACTGGGTCAGGCCGCCGGCGGCGTTGGCCAGGTCGATCTGGATGTCCTGGGCGTCGATGCCCAGGCCGTCGGCCCAGCGCGGGCCCGTGCCGGTGGCGGTCGGGTCGGAGGCGCCGATGTTGATCGCCGTCGGGGTCACGCCGCCGAACAGGTTGCCGACCGAAGCCAGCTTGCCGTCCGTGGTGAAGGTGATCTTGCCCGAGCTGATCAGGCCGTTGGTATTGTTGTCCAGGTCGCCCGGCTTGGCGCGCAGTTCGGCGAACCACTCGTTCGGGCCGGGGCCCTTGAGCAGCGACAGGGTGACGGTGCGCTGGCCGCCCTTGGAGTCCGAGACCGGGATCTGGATCTCGAAGTCCGGCTTGACGCCGGTGGTCGGATCCTCGGCGTAGTCCGACATCGAACGCGTGGTCGGATCGTAGGCGCCGGCGCTGACGGCCTGGGTCTTGGTCGACAGGCCCAGGTCGGACAGGTTCACGGTCACGCCGCCCGAGGTGATGGTCGTGGTGCTCGGGGTCGTGGAGCCGCTCGGCGTGTAGCCGGTCAGGGCGCCCGTGGTCGGGTCGTAGGTGGCCACGCCCGACTGGAACGCCACGCCGCCGCGCGTGATCGACACGGCGTACTCGTTGCCGTTGCCCGTCGGGCTGTAGGCGACGTTGTAGTTGGCGGTGCCGGCGGGGGTCTCGGGCACGGCGGTCTTGGCGACCGAGGCGTTGGCCGCGGCCGACACGGCCTGTTCCGAGCGCAGGTTGGCGTTGACGCCGACGCGGGTGGTCTTCTCGGCGGTGCCGCCGACGGTGCCGACGTTGATCGACGACAGCTGGGTCAGGTCCGACGGGTCGGGCGTGATCATGCCGGTGACCGGATCGGCCAGCCAGCCTTGCAGATACAGGCCGGCGTCGTTCTTCAGGTAGCCCAGGTTGTCCAGCTGGAACGAACCGGCGCGGGTGAACGAACGGGTGTCGGTGGCGGTCAGGCCTTCCGGCTTCTCGGTGGCGACGAAGAAGCCGGAGCCGGCGATCGACAGGTCCAGGCTCGAGGTCGTCGACTGGGTCAGGCCCTGCTGGCTGATGAACTGGTGCGTCAGAGCCTTCACGCCGCCGGCGCTGTAGGTGTTGTTCTTGCTCTGGGAAGTGACCAGCGTCGAGAAGTTGGCCGACGAGCGCTTGTAGCCGACGGTGTTGACGTTGGCGATGTTGTCCGAGATCGCGGCCAGGGCCGACGAGTTGGCGACCAGACCGGAGACGCCCGAGAGCATGGCGCTGTTGATGGACATGACTGAAATCCTGCTCGTGAGGTTTGTTTGGCGGGGTTCAGCGCAGTTTGCGTTTGGGTCCCGGGTCGGCCGTCTGGCTCGGTGGGGGACCGCGTCGGCGTCATTCTGACGCCCGGTTCATTCCGTGGAGGCCTTAGGCGGCCTCGGCCTGCGTTTCCGGTGTCTTGTCCGGAGCATTGGTGACGCCGATCACCTGGCTGATCGGCACCTTGACGCCGTCGATGGTGACCATGTTCTGGCCGCTCTCGTTGGTCACCGCGGTCACGATGCCTTCGATGCGGCCCTTGGAGGTGGTGGCGATCTTCGTGCCTTCGCCGTCGAGGGCGGTGACGCGCAGGGTGTAGGCGGCGCCGTTGGGCTGCTGGACGCCGCTGGTGCTGTCCTTGCCGTCCCACTCGAAGGTGTGGTCGCCCTTGCTCATGTCGTCGGGCAGCTTGGTGGCGACCACGTTGCCGTACTTGTCGAGCACTTCGATCTTCACCGAGGTGGCGTTGCGGCCGAGGGTGTAGCTCCAGTTGGCCTTGCCGTCCTTGAGCACCGAGGTGTCGGTCTCGGCGGTGGCCTGCTTGCCCATCATGTTGACCGCGTCGGCGATGCCGCCGTCGTTCATGCCGACCAGGGCCGCCAGCAGGTCGTTGGTGACCAGCTGCTGCTCGACTCCCGTCATCTGGACGATCTGGCCGGTGAAGGCGTTGGAATCCATCGGCGACAACGGATCCTGGTTCTTCATCTGCGTGGTCAGCAGCTTGAGGAAGGTTTCTTCGCTGCTCGCCAGCTGGTTCCTCGAGTTGTTGATCTTGTCGATCACCGAGGTGCTGCCCGACGTCGCGGTCGTGGTGGCCATGACGCTTGCTCCTAGATCTTGACGTCGACGCCGTCGGATTCCGCGAGGCGGTAGCCCGGGATCAGCGACGCAGCCGAAAGGGTGGGAATGTCTTCCGCCATGGCGCCCGCGAAGGCGCGGCCGGCGAAGGCGCGACGACCGTGGTCGCCGCCCTGGAAATCAAAGAAGGCGTTCTGCTGCTGGCCCTGGCCGCCGTTGCCGCCCTGGCTCGACACGTCGAACTTCAGGGCGTTGTCGGCGACGTCGAAGCCGGCCTGGCTCAGCGCCTGGCGCAGCTCGCCGGCGCGGTGGCGCAGATCGGCGGCGGCCTGCGGGTTTTCGAAGGCCAGGATCGCGGTCAGCTTGCCCTCGGCGCCGATGCGCACCTGCACGTCGACCTTGCCCAGGCCTTCCGGCGTCAGGACGATGTCGAAGCGGGTGCTCTTGGCCTCGAGCTTCTTGGCGATCTCGGCCGACATGGCCGCGACGGTCTCGGGCGAGCCGCGCACGATGGTCTCGGCGGGCGCCTGGGCGGTCGCGGCGGCCTGGGCCTGGACGGTCGGGGCGAAGGTCGCCTCGGCCTTGGGCGCGGCGGCGTCGACCGGCGCGGCGTCGGTCGCCATCTGGGCGAAGGCGTCGGCGCCGCCCGACTGGGCGCCGCCCTGCGATCCGCTGTCGCTGTTGGTCGCGGCGTCGTGGGCGGCCTGCTCGGCGGCGACGGAGTGGGCGGTGACCACGGCCTCGCCCTTGGCGGCGACCTCGACCTTGCCGGTCTTGGGCGCGAGCGCCTGGGTCTCGGCGGGCTTGGCCGTTTCGACGGTCGCGGCCTGGGCCTCGACCGGCGCGGCGACCTCGGCGGTGTCGACCGGCGTCGCGGCGACCGTGGTCGCGGCGTCGTCGGCCGGAACCTGCACGGCCTTCAGGCTGACGATCTCGTCGCCCAGCGAAGCGGCGGCCGGCTGGGCGGCGGCGGCCTGCGCCTGAGCCTGGGGCTCGGCCTTCGGCGCGGCGGGCGTTTCGGCGGTCGCGGCGGCCTGCGGCTGGGCGGCCAGCTTGCTCAGGTCGATGGCGGGAACGTCGGTGGTCGCGGCGGTCGCGTCGGCGGCGACCGGCAGGACGGCCTCGGCGTCGACCTGCGGCGCGGCCGCGTCGGCCACCAGGTCGGCGGCGGCCTGCACGGTCTCGGCGGCGGCCGCGACCGGAGCGGCGCCGGCCAGCTTGGCGACGTCGGAAACGGTGTCGGCCACGTCGCCGACCAGGTCGGCGGCCTTGGCCAGAAGATCGGCGGAGCCCGCGGCCGGGGCTTCGGCGGCGCCGACGGCGGCGGTCTCGGCGACCTCGCCAGTGGCGACGGGCTGCTGCTGTTGTTGTTGCGCGCTCATGGCCGCGACCACGGCGGCGCCGGCCTGGGCGGCGGCTGCGTCCTGGCCGGCGGTCTGGTCGCCGGCCTTGCTGTCGTCAGCCTTGCGGTCGGCGGCGGCGGGCTTGGCCTGCGCCTTGTTTCCGCTCGCGGGACGGGCGGCCGGCTTTTCCTGCGTCGTCTCTTCGCTCGCGCCCTTGGCGGCCAGCAGCGCGCCGAAGACGTCGCCGGCGCTCGAAGCGTCGGACGCGCCGACGGCGCCCTGGGCGGGCGTCGGAAGCGGAAGAGAGGCGGCGATCGCGGTCATGCGGGTCGGTACGCTCTGGCTGGACGACGGCTCGGATGGAGCACGCCTTGATCCGCCGTCCCCTGAGCAATCGCCGGGCCAACCCGGAAATTTCTTTCAAGTCATTGATATAAAAGACTTTAACTTCCGATTTACCCTTTGATTTCGGCAGGTTGCGGAGGTTTTTGCCGAGCGGAAACGGAAAGAATGACCCGTCCCCTGCCTCGTCCCTTGCCGCGTCGGCGCGTCGCAGCCGGGCTGTTGGCCGGGTTGGCGCCATCCTTGCGCTCCCCTTCTCGTCGTCCGCACGGCGCATGGAACTCAACGCCTTGTATTTCAACGGTTTGCACAACGGAAACGAGACGCTCTCGACGCCGACCCGGCAAGTTTCGCCGGGCAAGGTCGCGTCGCGTGGTTCGTGCTTTGCCGAGCGGACAGGAGATCGCTGATGTCGCTGAACACCATCCTGAACACCGCGACGTCGGGGATGATGGCCGCCCAGACGGGCATGCGCGTCGTTTCCGACAACATCGCCAACGTCAACACGGCCGGCTACGTCCGCAAGACGGTCAGCCAGTCCAATCTCGTGTCGAACGGCATGGGCGTGGGCGTCAACATCGACGCCATCAAGCGCGCCACCGACCGCTTCCTGCAGTCGGCCAGCCTGAACGCCGCCTCGGACGCCGGCCGCGCCTCCGCGCTCTCGAGCGCGCTGGACAACGCCCAGGAGCTGTTCGGCGACCCCAGCGCCAAGACCAACTTCTTCTCGATGCTCGACGACGTGTTCAGCGCCTTCTCGCAGGCCGCGGACGAGCCGTCCTCGTCGCTGCTGCGCGCCCAGGCCCTGACCAAGGTCGAGGACTTCCTGGGTGAGAGCAGCCGCGTCACCGCCGGCCTGTCCAGCCTGGGCAAGGACGCCGACACCAAGATCTCGGCCGACGTCGACCGCGTGAACGTGCTGCTCAAGCAGATCGACGAGCTGAACGCCGACATCACCCGCGCCAAGACCACCGGCGTCGACGCCACCGGCTCGGAGAACATCCAGAGCGGCCTGATCGACGAACTGTCGTCGCTGATGAACGTGCAGGTCAGCCAGCGCGCCAACGGCGGCGTGCTGATCCGCTCGACCGAGGGCATGAGCCTGGCCGGCGAAGGCGCGGCCGTGATCAAGTACGAGCAGTCGCCCACCGCCAACGGCTTCCTGACGGTCACCTCGGCCAACAGCGGCGGCCAGGCCAGCCCGCTCTATATCAGCAGCGGCGAGATCAAGGGCCTGCTGGAACTGCGCAACACCGAGCTGCCGGCCCTGTCGGACCAGCTGGGCGAGTTCGTCACCCGCGCCACCGAGGAGCTAAACCGCGCCTCGAACGCCAACTCCTCGGTCCCCGCCCCGGCCACCATGACCGGCCGCGACACGGGCCTGGACGCCACCACCGCCCTCACCGGCTTCACCGGCAAGACCACCATCGCCCTGACCAACTCGGCCGGCGTCATCCAGCGCCGCATCGAGGTGGACTTCAGCGCCGGCTCGATGACGGTCGACGGCGTCGCCGGCCCGGCCTTCACCCCGGCCAACTTCCTGACCCAGCTGAACAGCGCCCTGGGCGCCGACGGCCAGGCCACCTTCTCGAACGGCACCCTCAGCCTGTCGGCCAACGGCGGACTGGGCGTGGCCATCGCCGACGACCCGACCAATCCGTCGACCAAGGCCGGCAAGGGCTTCAGCCACTTCTTCGGCATGAACGACATCGTCCGCCAGAACGGCTACTCGCCGTACGAGACGGGCATGACCACGGCCTCGCCGCACGGCTTCACGCCGGGCGAGGAGATCACCCTGCGCCTGACCGACATCGAGGGCGGCCGCATCCGCGACGTGAAGGTCACCGTGCCGGCCGGCGGCACCATGCAGGACATGCTGAACGCACTGAACTCGCGCAGCGACGGCGCGGGCCAGTACGGGACCTTCGCCCTCGACTCCAAGGGTGCGCTGAGCTTCGGCTCCAACAGCGCCTCGCCGGTGACCCTGTCGGTGGTCGAGGACGGCACCCAGCGCGGCGCCGGCGGCCCGTCGCTGAGCCAGCTGTTCGGCCTGGGCCCGTCCGAGCGCAGCACGCGGGCTTCGGGCTATACCGTCGACGCGGCCATGAACAGCAACCCGGCCCGCCTGCCCTTCGCCAAGCTCGACCTGACGGCCGCCGCCGGGACCTCGGCCCTGGCCGTCGGCGACGCCCGCGGCGCCCTGGCCCTGGCCAAGGCCGGCGACGGCTCGGTCAGCTTCTCTTCGGCCGGCGGCGTCGGCGCGGCCACCAGCAGCGTGCTGCGCTATGGCGCCGACTTCGCCGGCTCGATCGCCCGCAAGGCGGCCGCCGCCGAATCCAAGAAAGACGCCACCGCTTCGGTGAAGGTCGAGGTAGACACCCAGCGCCAGTCGCACGAGGGCGTCAATCTCGACGAAGAGCTCATCAACCTGACGACGTACCAGCAGGCGTTCAACGCCTCGGCCCGCCTGATCCAGGCGACCAAGGACATGTACGACGTCCTCGTGAACATCATCTGAGGTCCGCCATGACCCGTGTCTCCACCTCCGGCAACTACGGCGTGATGACGTCGAACCTGATGCTGGCGCAGGTGCGCCAGAACCAGATCGGCGAGCAGGTCTCCAGCCAGAAGGTCGCCAGCGACCTGAAGGGCTACTCCAAGAACGCCGAGATGCTGACGGCGATGAAGAGCGCCCAGGCCAAGATCGACGGCTTCCTCGACCAGACCAAGCTCGTCTCCAACCGCCTGGAGATGCAGGACATGGGCATCGAGCGCCTGGCCAACTCGGCCACCAGCGCCCGCGAGGCGATCGCCAACGCCCTGGCGGCCGGCAACGCCACCACCCTGATGCAGCAGTTGCAGAACGCCTTCGGCGACGCCGTGCAGGGCCTCAACACCAAGGCCAACGGCTATTACGTGTTCTCGGGCGCCAAGAACGACACCGCCACCACCACGGCCACGACCATGGCCGACCTGACGGCGGCCCCCAGCACCGCCTCGCTGTTCCAGAACGACCAGTACGTCACGACCAACCGGATCGACGAGTCGACCACGGTCTCGACCGGCGTGCTGGGCGACGCCCTGGGGACCGACCTGTTCGACGCCTTCAAGCAGGTGCAGGCCTATGTCGACGCCAACGGCCCGTTCACCGGCAACCTGACCGACGCCCAGTCGACCTTCCTCAAGGGCCTGCTGCCGTCCTTCGACGCCGCCCACAAGGACCTGGTCACCGCCCAGGGCAAGAACGGCCTGAACCAGAAGCGCTTCGACGACGCTCAGGTCTCGCTTCAGGACCAAACCGACAGCCTAACGGTGATGATCGGCGGCGTCGTCGACGTCGACATGGCCGAGGCCGTGACCCGCCTGCAGGCCGCCCAGCTGGCCGTCCAGGCCTCGGCCCAGGTGTTCGCCTCGCTGCAGAACTCGTCGCTGCTGAACGTGCTGAAGTAGGGCCTTTGGAGCCTGCGGCGCTGCTCCACCTCGCAAAATCGGGGTCGAGGCTCTAAATAGCGCCGATGGACGCCGACCTCGCCCGCTTCGACCCCGCCCACGCCCCCGTTCCCGACGGCGACGCCCTGATCGCGCGCGCCGCCGAGGCCGCCAGGCAGGCCGTCGGCCTGCCCGAGGGAACCCGGATCGTCGCGGCCATGTCCGGCGGGGTGGATTCGACCGTCACCGCCGCCCTGCTGGCCCGCGCCGGCTACGACGTGGTGGGCGTCACCCTTCAGCTCTACGACCACGGCGCGGCGATCTCAAAGAAGGGCGCCTGCTGCGCCGGCCAGGACATCATGGACGCCCGCATGGCGGCCGAGCGCATCGGCATCCCGCACTACGTCCTCGACTACGAAAGCCGCTTCAAGGAGCAGGTCATCGAGGAATTCGCCGACGCCTACCTGCGCGGCGAGACCCCGATCCCGTGCGTGCGCTGCAACCAGACCGTCAAGTTCCGCGACCTGCTGGACGTGGCCCGCGACCTGGGCGCCGAGGCGATGGCGACGGGCCACTACGTCCAGCGCGGCTTCACCGCGGCCAGCAACCGCCCGCAGCTGCGCCGCGCCGCCGACCCGGCCAAGGACCAGTCCTACTTCCTGTTCGCCACCACGCGCGACCAGCTGGACTTCCTGCGCTTCCCGCTGGGCGGCTTCTCCAAGCCCGAGGTGCGCGCCGTGGCGACCGCCCTGGGCCTGTCGGTGGCCGACAAGCCCGACAGCCAGGACATCTGCTTCGTGCCGGAAGGCAAATACACCACGGTCATCGACCGCATCCGTCCGCAGGGCGCCGAAGCGGGCGACATCGTGCACCTGGACGGCAAGGTGCTGGGCCGCCACGAGGGCGTCACCCGCTACACCATCGGCCAGCGGCGCGGCCTCAATGTCGGCGGCGGCACGGGCGAGCCTCTGTTCGTCGTGCGCATCGACGCCGAAAAGCGCCACGTCGTGGTCGGCCCGCGCGAGGCGCTGCTGACCAAGGCGTTGACCCTCAAGGAAGACAACTGGCTGGGCGGCGAGGACGACCTGATCGAGGCCGCCAAGGCCAATGCGCCGGTCCTGGCCCGCGTGCGCTCGACCCGCGAGCCGGTTCCCGGCCGCCTGACGCTGGAAGACGGCGGCGTGCGCCTGGTGTTCGACGTCCTGGAAGAAGGCGTCGCCCCCGGCCAGGCTTGCGTGCTCTACGACCCCGCCGATCCCGAGCGCGTGCTCGGCGGCGGGTTCATCGCCACGACGCAGAGGGCGATGGACTGAGTCGAAAGAAACCTCCCCCTCTGGGGGAGGCGGCCGAAGGCCGGCGGGGGGCCGTTTTCAGCTTCCACTGAATAAAGCCGTTTTCCGCCCCCCTCCGATCGCTACGCGATCGCCTCCCCACAGGGGCAGGTTCCAGAAAACGAAAACGCCGCGAAAGCCGATCAGCTCTCGCGGCGTTTTTGCATTCGGTAGACTGAAATCAGTCCAGCGCGCCGATGTACGGCAGGCCGCGGCTCTTGCCTTCGTCGTCCAGGCCGTAGCCGACGAGGTAGCGGGCCGGGGCTTCCCAGGCCACGAAGTCGGGCTCCATGCCGCGCGAGGTCGGCCAGGGCTTGCGGGCGAAGACGGCGGTCAGCACTTCGCTGGCGCCGGCGTCCTTGACCAGGCGGGCGGCTTCCGACAGCGACAGGCCGGTGTCGAACACGTCGTCGACCACCAGGGCGCGGCGGCCCACCAGCGGGCGCTGCAGGTCGGCGCGCACTTCGCAGCGGCCGGTGCTCTTGCGCTCGTCATGGTACGAGGCCAGCCACAGGGCGTCGAAGCGCACGTTGCGGCCGGCCTTCCACAGGGCGCGGGTCAGGTCGGCGGCGAACCACAGGCCGCCGGTCAGCAGGCAGACGGCGACGGTGTCGTCGTCGATGCGCGGGGCGATCTGGCGGGCCAGGGCTTCCACCCGCTCGGCGATTTCTTGCTCGGAAATGAGCACTTCGGGGCGGTGGAGCTCGGTCATGTCAGAGGATCTTGGTCAATGATGGTCGGCGGCGGCCGGTTCGGCCGCTCCGGTCTCATGACCAGGGGCGCCGTGTCCAGCCCCTTCGGCCGCAGAATCGCCCCCATGGGCCTCTTCGGCGGCATGATCCGTGGCCGTCGTGTCCTGGGCGCCGCGCAGTTCGGGCTCGCCGTGGCCGGCCTTGGCGGGCCCCAGCCCCGTCTTGACGGCGTGGGCGGCGCCCTTCTCGACCGCAAAGCCGACTTCCAGGATCTGGGCGCTGGACGGCGGATCCAGCAGGGTGACCGAGAAGTGGCGGGTCTGGCCGGGCGGAATGATCGGATCGGCGGCGGCGGCCAGCTGGCCGGCCACGCGCTTCTGGCCCTTGTTCAGCAGCGCGATGCGCAGCGGCGGGGCCGAGACCGGCTTTTCGGTGATGTTGCGGATCACGCCGGTGACGGTCAGGGCCGCACGGCCGTCGTGCATCGAGGGCTGGGCGCGGATGCTGCTTTCCTCGACGATCAGGCCCACGGTGTTGATCGGCTTGCCGACCATGGCGTAGGCGCCGGCCGTGCCGGGCATCAGCTTGCCGATGTCGAGGCGGAATACGGCCACGCAGCCCAGCACCAGCACCACGAAGGCGGCCATCGAGGCCCAGACGATGCCGGTGGTCTTGGCTTCCTTGAGGCGACGCTCGGCGTCGGCGCGGGCGCGGAACACCTTGGGCAGTTCCTCGCCCGGCAGGGCGCTGACCGGCGGCTCGGCCTCGGCCTCGTCGTCGAGGGCGTGCAGCGGATCGAGCGTCGCCGAGACGGCGACATCGTTGGCCGCGGCCCCCGTCGCCGGCGGCGCGTCGAACAGGTCTTCGTCGGCGGCGGTTTCGTTACGCGCGGTCCAGCGCGCGCCGCACGAGGCGCAACGCACGACACGACCGGCCGAACCGACCTTGGCGTCGTCGACGAAATAGCGGCTGGCGCACTCCGGACAGGTCAGTATCATGGCCGCGAATCGGTCATCCCCGCTTTACAGCATTGGAGGTCGCCGATTTTAACCCTGATGTCCAGAAACCCCATCGACACACCCTTGCGGACCGGCGCAGATCAAGACCCCGACGCCGTCCCCGTGGTCCGTTTCGAAGGCGTCTCCATGCGCTACGGGCGGGGTCCCGAAACCCTGCGCGACATCGGGTTTTCCCTTGCCCCAGGCTCGTTTCACTTCCTGACCGGCGCCTCGGGCGCGGGCAAGAGCTCCCTGCTCAAGCTGATCTATCTCGCCCATCGTGCGTCACGGGGTCGCGTCGAGCTGTTCGGACGCGACGTGAACCTGGTTCCGGGCGCCGACCTGCCGTTCCTGCGCCGCCGCATCGGCGTGGTGTTCCAGGAATTCCGCCTGCTGGAGCACCTTTCGGTGTTCGACAACGCCGGCCTGCCGCTGCGCATCGCCGGCCGCAAGCCGAACACCTATCGCGACGACGTCGCCGAGCTCCTCCACTGGGTGGGCCTGGGCGAGCGCATGCACGCCCTGCCCGCCACCCTGTCGGGCGGCGAGAAGCAACGCCTGGCCATCGCCCGCGCCGTCGTCGACCGGCCCGACATCCTGCTGGCCGACGAACCCACCGGCAATGTCGACCCGGCCATGTCGCTGCGCCTGCTGCGCCTGTTCGTCGAGCTCAACCGCCTGGGCACCACGGTGCTGATCGCCACCCACGACGAGGAACTGGTGGCCCGCGCCGGTCGCCCGGTGCTGCATCTCGAGCATGGCCGCCTGGTCGACACGGGCGAAGCGCGATGAGCGGCCCGTTCGACATCAACCGCTGGAAGCCCGGCCCGCTGCTGCCGCCCCGCGACGCCCGAGACGGGGCGCTGGTCTTCGTCGTCGCCGTGCTGTGCTTCCTGGCCTGCCTCACCGCCCTGGCCGCCCTGGCCGCCAACCGCGCCGCCGAGGGCTGGACCTCGCAGCTGACCGGCTCGGCCACCGTCGTCGTCCGCGCCAAGGCCGGCGAGACGCCCGACAGCGCCGCCGCCCGCGCCGCCGAGACCCTGGCCGGGGTCAAGGGCGTGGTGCAGGCCCAGGCGCTGACCAAGGACAAGGCCGAGGCCCTGCTGGAGCCTTGGATCGGCCGCGACGCCCTGGTCGCCGACCTGCCGACCCCGCGCCTGGTCACCCTCGATCTCGACCCCAAGGCCCCGGCCAGCGCCGAGGCCCTGACCAAGGCCCTGCACGAGGCGGCGGTCGACGCCGTGGTCGACGACCACAGCCGCTGGATCGCCGACATAGAGCGCGGCGCGGGCCTGGCCCGCTGGGCGGCGCTGGGCGTGTTCGGCCTGATCGCCGCGGCCACGGCCGCCGTCATCACCTTCGCCACCCGCGCGGGCCTGGCCGCCCGCCACGAGGTGATCGAGGTGCTGCACCATTCGGGCGCAGAGGCCGGGTTCATCGCCAAGCTGTTCCAGAACCGGTTCGCGGCCATGGCCGCCAGCGCAGGCTTGCTCGGCGGCGCGGCGGCGGTCATCGTCGGCGTCGCGGCGCGGCTGGCGGGGGGCGGCTCGGGCCTGACCCCGGTCCTGCCCCTGGCCTGGGTCGACCTTCTGGCGCCCCTGCCCTGCCCGCTGATCGCCGCCCTGGTCGCGGGGATGGCCGCGCGCGCCGCGGCCCTCCGCCTGCTGAAGGACATGCCGTGAAGAGCATCGCCGCCTTCCTGATCGTGGTGATGATCTGGGTGCTGGGCCTCTTGGCCTTCACCTCGCGGGTGGAGCGCTCGACCCCGGCCGCCGACCCGCCCGTCGCCGACGGCGTGGTGGTGCTGACCGGCGCCTCGAACCTTCGCCTTGAGGCGGCCACCAAGCTGCTCGAGGCCGGCAAGGGCAAGCGCCTGCTGATCTCCGGCGTCAACCGCGAGGCCACCCGCGCCGACGTCCTGGACGTCACCAAGGCGGTCAAGCCGATCTATGACTGCTGCGTCGACTTGGGGTTCGCCGCCGCCGACACCGTCGGCAACGCCCGCGAGACCGCCGAATGGGCCAAGGCCCGCGGCTACAAGAGCCTGATCGTCGTCACCGCCGACTACCACATGCCGCGCTCGATGCTCGAGCTGCGCGCCACCATGCCGGACGTCGAACTCTCCGCCTATCCGGTGGCCACGGAGAGCCTGAACGCCCGCCGCTGGTGGAAGCGCTCGCACACGGCCCGGCGGATGATCGTGGAATACTGCAAGTACCTGGCGATCCTGGGGCGCGAGGCGTTCCTGAACCTGGGTCCGAAAGACAAGCCCGCCGAGACGTCGGCAACGGGGAAAGACTCTTGATCTATCTGCGCTCGTTCCTGTTCCAGCTGTTCTTCTGGCTGTGGTCGGCGACCATGGCCATCCTGATGCTGGTGACTCTGCCCCTGCCGCGTCCAGTCAACCGGGCCGCCATGCGGCTATGGTCGCAAGGCGTGATCCAGGGCCTTCGCTGGCTGGCGGGCGTACGGGTCGAGGTGCGCGGCCAGGTTCCCACCGGCCCGGCCCTGGTGGCCGCCAAGCACCAGTCGATGTTCGACGTCTTCAGCCAGTTCGCCATCCTGCCCGACGCCTGCTTCGTGATGAAGAAGGAGCTTCTGATGGTGCCGCTGTTCGGGTGGCACGGCCTGAAGGCCCGGATGATCGTCGTCGACCGCGACGGCCACTCGGCGGCCCTGAAGAAGCTGGTGCGCGACAGCGTCGACCGCATGAAGGAGACGCGCCAGGTGGTGATCTTCCCCGAAGGCACCCGCGGCAAGGTCGGCGAGCCCGGCGACTACAAGCCCGGCATCGCCGCGCTCTATCGCGAACTGGAGCTGCCGGTCACCCCGCTGGCCCTGAACTGCGGCCAGCACTGGCTGCACAAGAGCCTGCTGATCCAGCCCGGCGTCATCGTCTTCGAATACCTGCCGCCCATCCCCGCCGGCCTCAAGCGCGGCGAGTTCATGCGCGAACTGCAGACGCGCATCGACGGCGCGACCAAGGCGCTGGAGGATGAGGGGGTTTAAGATCCCCCTCAGTCGCTCCGCGACAGCTCCCCCAGAGGGGGAGCATATTTCTTGCCAGATCCTCCCCCTCTGGGGGAGGTGGCCCAGAGGGCCGGAGGGGGCCGCCCGTCAGGGCGGCTCAAGCCTCCCGCGCCTCCACCATCTTCAGCAGCGCCTCCATGGCGTGGTCGCGGACCCCGTCCTCGCGCAGGTGGCCGACCAGGTCGCGCAGGTAGTCGATGTTCGGCCCCGACAGGCCCCTGGCGCCGGCGATCAGCTCAGCCTGCTGCTCCAGGGTCAGCGCGCCGGCCCATTGGCCATGCTTGCGGTCCGACAGGAACACCAGGGCCGGGACCTCGCCGTCGCCGTCGACGCGCAGCTTGGCCCAGGCCTCGAAATAGGTCTCGGTCGGCTGCTCGCGTTCGCGCAGGTAGGCATAGACCTCGGGCCAGGCGCTTTCCGCCACCCGATAGGCCACGCCGCGCACCGCTCCGCCGGGCGCCAGCCCCAGCACCAGCCCCGGCCGGTCATAGGTGCCGCGGTGATGCACCGAATAGATGCAGAAGGCGCGCCTGCGCCCATGGAGAACCGCGGTTCTTCGGTCTATGAACGGGAACCCGGGCCGCCACATCAGCGATCCGTAACCGAACACCCAACGATCGCCGCCCTGCGGCTGCTCGCTCGCCACGCCCAAAACCCTCACCGACCGGAACAGCCCCTTCGCCCATGACCCATAGCGACCCGACGCCGTCCCGCAAGCCCCGCCGTCGCGGCCTCGTCTTGCCTTTCGTGCTCGCGGCCCTGGTCTGCATCGTCTGGAGCGTCGGGTGGTTCTATCTGCGTAACGAGATGATCAAGCGCATGGACGCCACCTCGGCCCACCTGAAGGCCGAGGGCTACGACCTGTCGTGGACGAAGCGCGAGGTCACCGGCTTCCCCTTCCGCCTGGACGTCCAGCTGGAGAACGCCCGGGTCGCCGAGCCCACCGGCTGGGCCGTGCGCGCGCCGCAGCTGAAGGGCGAGGCGATGATCTACGGCATAGGCCACTGGATCATCGTCGCGCCGGCCGGCGTCGTCCTGACCCGTCCCGAGAAGGGCGACGTGACCATCACGGGCGAGGCCCTGCGCGCCAGCCTGGCAGGCTTCGACCAGTATCCGCCGCGCATCTCGGTCGAGGGCGCGAAACTGCTCTTCACCACCGCCGCCGACGTCGAGCCCTTCCCGATCAGCTCCACCGAAGCGCTGCAACTGCATCTGCGCCCGGGCCCCGACCAGCAGGGCGCGATCCTGTTCAAGGCCGACGGCGCCAAGGTGGCCTTCACGGGGCTGCTCGGCCGCATCGCCCAGGACCGCACCGCCTCGCTCTACTGGGACTCGCGGCTGTCTAAGGCACCGGCCCTGCGCGGCGACAACTGGACCGACGCGGTGCGCGACTGGACCGCCGCCGGCGGCGCCATCACCGTCGAGAGCGGCAAGCTGACCGCCGGCGACGCCCTGATCGAAGCCAGGTCCGGCGCCCTGACCGTCGACGACCGCGGCCGCCTGCAAGGCGCCCTCGACGTCACCGTGCGCGAGAAGCCGACCACGGCCGAGGCCATCACCGACGCCCGCTCGGCCGTGGCGGCGGTCGCCGCCGCGGCCGGCAAGGACCCCACGCTCAGCGCCACCCTGGAATTCCAGAACGGCCGCACGCGCCTGGGCCCGTTCGACACCGGTCCGTCGCCGCAGGTCTACGTGCCGCGCTGACCAAACCCTCTCTCTTTGAGAGAGGGAGGGGCCCGCCGCGAAGCGGTGGGAGGGTGAGAGGTTTCACCCTTGCAGGCAAACCTCCACACGCAGCTTGCCGAGCTGAAGCAAAGCGACCCCAGAGCATCGCTTTCCGTCGCCCTTGACGGCCTCACCGCGCCATTTTCGGAGAGGTCGTAACCTCTCACCCTCCCCCGCCTTCGGCGCGGGCCCCTCCCTCTCTCTCAGAGAGAGGGATCATAAAACGACGCAATTTCCTTCCCCAGCCATGCGGCTATTGCACCCTTCGCGGCAAGGACTATGTTCCGCCCCTCATTTTCGGGGATAGACATGGGTCGCGACGCGGACGAGACGCCGCCCTCGCTGGACGAGGTCCGATGGCGCATCGACGCCATCGATAACCAACTGCTTGCGCTGATCGACGAGCGGGCAGGCCTGTCGCGCGCCGTGGCCGCGGCCAAGCAGGCCGCCGGCGACACCGGTTTTGGCCTGCGCCCCGGCCGCGAGGCCCTAATCGTCCGCAAGCTGCTGTCGGCCCAGCGCAAGGACGCCCCCGACGCCCTCGTCATCCGCATCTGGCGCGAGCTGATGGCCGACAGCCTGTCGCGCCAGGGCCCGTTCCACCTGACGGTCTGGGGCGACGGCCGCACGGTCGAACTGGCCCGCCTGCGCTTCGGCGCCGCCCCGCCGATGGCCGTGGTCGCCGCCGACAAGGACGCCCTGGCCGCCGCCAAGACGCCGTGGGGCGTCTCGGTGCTGGGCCTGCAACCGGGCAGCGCCTGGTGGGCGCGCCTGCTGGCCGAGCCGACGCTGAGCATCTTCGCCGCCCTGCCCTGCCTCACCCGCTGGGGTCCGCAGGCCGCGTTCGCGGTCGCCCAGGTCGAGGTCGAGCCCACAGGCGGCGACCAGACCTTCTGGGTGACCGATAGCCAGAAGAGCGCCGGCGCCATCGTCGAGGCCCTGGGCGCCGACGGCGTGGCGGCCGAGCCGCTGGCCGAGGCCGGCGGCCTGAAGCTCTTTTCGCTGTCGGGCTTCTACCAGCGCAACGACGAGCGCCTGGCCCGCGCGCCGGGCCAGCTGACCGGCGTCATCGGGGCTGCGCCGGTTCCCTTCGACGTGTAAGAAGGCCCCGTTTTTTCGAGAAGGCCGCCTTGGCCCCTTTGAGACCCGTGATGACCGCTTCCGACCGTTCCGCCTCGCCTCGTCCGCTGCCCAAGCCGGGCATCCTCGACATCGCCGCCTATGTGGGCGGCAAGTCGAAGATCGAGGGGATCGCCCATCCGGTGAAGCTGTCGAGCAACGAGAACGTCCTGGGCTGCAGCGAGCAGGCCAAGGCCGCCTATCGCGACGCGATCGACCGCCTGCACGTCTATCCGGACGGCAAGTCGAACGCCCTGCGCGCCGCCGTGGCCGATCGCTATGGCCTGGAGCCCGAGCGCCTGACCTTCGGCGACGGCAGCGACGAGATCTTCGCCCTGCTGTGCCAGGTCTATCTCGAGCCGGGCGACAACATCGTCCAGGGCGAGCACGGCTTCGCCGCCTATGCGATCGGCGCCCGCGCCTGCCAGGCGCAGGTCCGCTTCGCCAAGGAGCCGAACCGCCGCATCGACCTGGAAGAGACCATCAAGCAAGTCGACGAGCGCACGCGCCTGGTGTTCATCGCCAACCCGGCCAACCCGACCGGCACCTGGCTGACCGGCGAGGAAATCCGCGCCATCCACGCGGCGCTGCCGCCGTCGGTGATCCTGGTTCTGGACGGCGCCTATGCCGAGTTCTGCACCGACCCGCGCTTCGAGGACGGCCTGGCCCTGGCCCGCGAGACGCAGAACGTCATCGTCACCCGCACCTTCTCGAAGATCCACGGCCTGGCCGCCCTGCGCGTGGGCTGGGGCTATGCCGACTTCGGCATCATCGATCCGATCGAGCGCATCCGCCCGCCGTTCAACACCTCGATCCCCGGCCAGGACGCCGCCATCGCCGCCCTCGCCGACCGCGCGTTCGAAGCCGCCTCGGTGGCCCTGGTCGAGCAGTGGCGTCCGTGGCTGGCCCAGCAGCTGGGCGGCCTTGGCCTGACGGTCACCCCGTCGGCGGCCAATTTCGTGCTGGTCGACTTCCCGACCACGCCGGGCAAGACCGCGCTCGACGCCGAGGCCTTCCTGGCGAGCAATGGCTATCTCGTCCGGGCCGTGGCCAATTACGGCCTGCCGGAGTCGATCCGCATCACCATCGGCCGCGAGGAGCACAACCGCGCCGTCGTGGACCTGCTGGCCGAGTTCGTAAACCGATGAGCCCCACCGGCCTGCTCTATCCCAAGATGACCGTCGTCGGCGCCGGCCTGATCGGCGGCTCGGTGATCCTGGCGGCCCGCGCCCACGGCGTGGTCGGCGAGGTCACCATCGCCGACGCCAGCGAGGCCCACCGCGCCCGCGCGCTGGAGATCGGCCTGGCCGACCACGTCACCGGCGACCTGGCCGAGGCGGTCAAGGACGCGGATCTCGTCGTCATCGCCACCCCGGTGCTGTCGATCGGCGAGGTCGCCGCCGCCGTCGCGCCTCACCTCAAGCCCGGCGCCACCCTGACCGACGTCGGCTCGACCAAGGCCACGATCGCCGAAGCCTTCCGCTCGCCCGCCCTGGCCAAGGTGTTCCCGATCCCCGGCCACCCCATCGCCGGCACCGAGCAGTCGGGTCCCGACGCCGGCTTCGCCGAGCTGTTCGAAGGCCGCTGGACCATCCTGACCCCGCTGGCCGACCGCGAGGACGAGGCCTACGCCGCCGCCGTCGCCAAGCTGTCGACCTTCTGGCGCTCGTTCGGCGCCCAGGTCGAGCTGATGGAGGAGAAGCACCACGATCTGGTGCTGGCCGTCGTCTCCCACCTGCCCCACCTGATCGCCTACACCATCGTCGGCAGCGCGGCCGACCTGGAGAACGTCACCGAGAACGAGGTCATCAAGTATTCGGCCTCGGGCTTCCGCGACTTCACCCGCATCGCCGCCAGCGATCCCACCATGTGGCGCGACATCTTCGTGGCCAACAAGGACGCGGTGCTGGAGATGCTGGGCCGCTTCACCGAAGACCTTCAGGCCATGAGCCGCGCCATCCGCTGGGGCGACGCCGACACCCTGCACGCCCACTTCACCCGCACGCGGGCTATCCGGCGCGGCATCGTCGCCGCCGGCCAGGAAAGCGCGGAGCCGAACTTCGGGCGCGATCGCGGCAAGCACTGAGCCTGGCGAAACCTCGCCCTTCGACACGCGCTGGACTATTTTACACCCGTATAGCAACCTCCTCACCAGACGCTTCTGGGGGAGATGCGAGCATGACCCAAACCCGTGACGCCGTGATCATCGGCGGAGGCCACAACGGCCTTGTCTGCGCCTTCTACCTGGCCAGGGCCGGGATGAAGGTCACCGTCTGCGAGGCGCGCGGCGTGGTCGGCGGGGCGGCCGTGACCGAGGAGTTCCATCCCGGTTTCCGCAACTCCGTGGCCAGCTACACGGTCAGCCTGCTCAATCCGCGCGTCATCGCCGACATGGACCTGCACGGGTTCGGCCTGACCTTCCTGGAGCGGCCGATCTCCAACTTCCTGCCGATCAGCGACGACAAATATCTGAAGCTGGGCGGCGGCCTCGAGCGCACCCAAGCCGAGTTCCGCAAGTTCAGCCGCCGCGACGCCGAGATCCTGCCGGCCTACTACGCCATGCTCGACGAGATCGGCGACGTGCTGCGCGATCTCGCCCAGGAGACCCCGCCCAACCTCGGCGACGGCCTGCCGGGCGTCCTGCGGGCCCTGCGCCAGGGCGGCCGCCTGGCCATGCTCTCCCGTGAGAGAAAGCGCGACCTGCTCGACCTATTCACCAAGAGCGCGCGGGATTTCCTCAATGGCTGGTTCGAGAGCGAGCCGGTCAAGGCCGCCTTCGGCTTCGACGCCGTGGTCGGCAACTACGCCAGCCCCGACACGCCCGGCTCGGCCTATGTGCTGCTGCACCACACCTTCGGCGAGGTGAATGGCAAGAAGGGCGCCTGGGGCCACGCGGTCGGCGGCATGGGGGCGATCACCCAGGCCATGGCGAAAGCCTGCGAGAAGGCCGGGGTCGAGATCCTGCTCAACGCGCCCGTCGAGGGCGTCCACGTCGAAAACGCCCCTGGGGGCGGGAAAGCCGTGGGCGTGCAGTTGGTCGACGGCCGCCAGATCATGGCCCCGATCGTCAGCGCCAACGTCAATCCGGCCCTGCTCTACAAGAAACTCGTGCCGCCCTCGGGCCTGCCGGCCGATTTCCGCAAGGCGATCGACGGCTACAAGAACGGCTCGGGCACCTTCCGCATGAACGTGGCCCTGTCGGAGCTGCCGGACTTCACGTCCCTGCCCGGCAAGGCCGTGGCCGAGCATCACCAGAGCGGCGTCGTCATCGCCCCCAGCCTCGACTACATGGACGCCGCCTATCGCGACGCCAAGGCCGGCGGCATGAGCCGCGCCCCGATCGTCGAGATGCTGATCCCCTCGACGCTGGACACCAGCCTGGCCCCGCCCGGCCAGCACGTGGCCAGCCTGTTCTGCCAGCAGTTCGCCCCCACCCTGCCGGACGGCCGGGGCTGGGACGACGAGCGCGAGGCCGCCGCCGACCTGATCATCGACACGGTCGACAAATGGGCCCCCAACTTCAAGGCCTCGGTGCTGGGCCGCGTGATCCTGTCGCCGCTGGATCTGGAGCGGAAGTTCGGCCTGATCGGCGGCGACATCATGCACGGCCACATGAGCCTGGATCAGCTGTGGGCCACCCGGCCGCTGCTGGGCCACGCCAGCCACCGGGCGCCGATCAAGGGGCTCTACATGTGCGGCGCGGGCACGCATCCCGGCGGCGGGGTGTCGGGCAATCCCGGCCGCAACGCCGCCCGCGAGATCCTGCGCGACAAGGACTTCGCCACGGCGGTGAAGCTGTCGGTGACGGGGCGGTGATGAAGACGCGCGCGCGCCCTTCCCCCTTGATGGGGGAAGGGTCGGGGATGGGGGTGACCGCGGCGTTGGACGTCACGCAGGTCGCGCCCCCTCCGGACCCGCTGTCACCCCCACCCCTGCCCCTCCCCCATCAAAGGGGGAGGGATCGCGCCTTGGCCGGAGAGATCCTGCGATGAACATGATCTCCAACCATGATCCTCAATCCGACTGGGGCCTGCCCGGCTGGATCTACGGCTCCGAGCGCTTCTTTCGCGAGGAGCAGGACAAGGTCTTCCGGCCGTCCTGGCAGATCGTCTGCCACCTCAACGACATCCCGAAAGCCGGCGACTTCCACACCTTCGACTTCGTGGGCGAAAGCCTGGTCGTGGTGCGCGGCAAGGACGGCGGGGCGCGGGCCTTCGCCAATGTCTGCCGCCATCGCGGCGCGCGGCTGCTGGACGGCCCCACCGGACGCTGCGGCCGGATCGTCTGCCCCTACCACGCCTGGACCTACGACCTGGAAGGACGGCTGATCGGTGTGCCGATGCGCGACGACTATCCGGCGCTCGACATGGCTAAGGAGGGCCTGGCCAAGCTCGACACCGAGATCTGGCGCGGCTTCGTCTTCGTGCGGCTGGAGGGCGACGGCCCGTCGGTGGCGGACATGATGGCTCCGTACGAGCACGAGGTCGCCCACTACCGGTTCGAGGACCTGCAACCCTTCGGCCGCGTCACCCTGCGGCCGCGTGACGTCAACTGGAAGAACATCAGCGACAACTACTCCGACGGCCTGCACATCCCCGTCGCCCATCCGGGCCTGACCCGCCTGTTCGGCAAGGGCTATGGCGTCGAAGCCGAAACCTTCGTCGACAAGATGTGGGGCCAGCTGATCGACGAGCCGTCGAACAACCCGTCCGAACGCCTCTACCAGCATGTCCTGCCCGACGTTCCGCACCTGCCGGAAGACCGCAAGCGGCTGTGGACCTACTTCAAGCTCTGGCCGAACTTCGCCTTCGACATCTATCCCGACCAGGTGGACTTCATGCAGTTCATTCCGGTCTCGGCCGGCAGGACCATGATCCGCGAAATCGCCTACGCCCTGCCCGACGAGCGGCGCGAGATGAGGGCGGCGCGATACCTGAACTGGCGCATCAACCGCCAGGTCAACGCCGAGGACACCGAACTCGTCGCCCGCGTCCAGCAGGGCATGGCCTCGCGAACCTTCACGGCCGGCCCGCTGGCGACCAGCGAGGTGTCGTTGCGCAGCTTCGGCCGCAAGCTGCGGGCGCTGATCCCCGAGAGCCGCCAGCCGCGGCCGCCGGAGGGGTGGTGAGCTCCCCCTCCGGCCCTCCGGGCCACCTCCCCCAGAGGGGGAGGATCTGGGTTCGCGCCCTCCAGATGCTCCCCCTCTGGGGGAGCTGTCGCGGAGCGACTGAGGGCGTCCTCCCCTGACCCGCGCCCCCTTCACCCGCGAAGCGCCCGACGTCCGCCGCCAGGCCCTGGTCGCGGCGGCCGAGGCCGTGCTGGCCCGTGAAGGCGTGGCTGGAACCTCGGTGCGGACGATCTGCGCCGAGGCCGGTGTCTCGGCCGGGCTGCTGCGGCACTATTTCGAGGGGGTCGACGACCTGGTCGCCGCCGCCTACGAGGCGGTGGACCAACGGATCGACGCGGCGCTGGAAGCCGCCGTGGCGAGCGCCGGAAACGATCCCCGCGCGCGCCTCTCGGCCTATCTCGCCGCCAGCTTCGCGTCGCCGGTGCTGGATCCCGACCTGCTGGCCGCCTGGATCGGCTTCTGGGGCCTCGTAAAGACCAAGCCGCGCATCGCCGCCATCCACGCGACGTCCTACGCCGCCTATCGCGCCCGGCTGGAGACCCTCCTGGCCGACTGCGGCGTCAAGGACCGCCGTCTGGCGGCGATCGCCCTGACGGCCATGGTCGACGGGCTGTGGCTGGAGCTGTGCCTGGACCCCAGCACGTTCGGCGCGGCCGAAGCGGTGCGGGCGCTGGAGACGGCGGCCGGCGCCTGGCTGGGCTGAGGAACCTGGCTCCTCCCCCGTGAAACGGGGGAGGTAGCGCGGCGCCATCGGCGCCGTGACGGAGGGGGCGACGGCTCGCACAGCGCCCAGTCTCGGTCCTCCTCCCCCGCAGGCGGGGGAGGTGCCAAGGCAAGAAAAAAGCCGCCCCGACGGATCGGAGCGGCTTCAAGTCGGCCTAGATTCGAATAGAAGGATCAGGCCGCGACGGCGGCGGCGCCGGCCAAGCCCTTGCGGCCCCAGGTCGGGCGGCGGGCTTCGGGCTCGGCCACGTGCACTTCGGCGTAGCGACCCTGGCTGGTCATGTGGCGGGCCAGCAGCTGGGCCAGGGCGACGGCTTCATGCTGGCTGGGGCACGAGCTGATCAGGTCGGGCGAGTCGTTCCAGGTCACGTGCCAGACGCCGGCGACGGGACGGACGTAGTAGTGGTTCGAGTCGGCCATGGGGAGGCTCCTGCATCGAGACTGACGCCAGCTTTCCCCCACGGACCGCTTCGCGACAGCTGTTTCAATGCTGCACAGCAACATTGAGTTGCGGCGCACAATGCGCGACCCGCGCCACCGGCGAAACGGTTAATTCTGCGGCGCCATCTCGCCCTTGTGGACGACGCCGCCCTTCATCACCTTGGCCACCTCGGCCAGCACCCCGACATCGGCCAGCGGATCGCCCTTCACCGCGATCAGGTCGGCGTAGCAGCCGGCCTGGGCGCAGCCGACGTCCTTGTCCTTGCCCATCAGGGCCGCAGCGCTGGTGGTGGCCGACTGGATCGCCTGCATCGGCGTCATGCCGTACCTGACCATGTAGGGCAGCTGTCGCGCGTTCAGGCCATGCGGATAGACGCCCGCATCGGTGCCGTAGGCGATGCGCACCCCGGCCTTCACCGCCTTGCGGAAGCCTTCGCGCTGGGCGTCCGTCGTCTCGCGGTTCTTGCGCAGGGTCTCGGCGGGCCAGCCGTTCTTCGTGCCGATCTCGTCGATGTAGTCGCCGTTGTAGATATCGGCGACCAGCCAGGCGCCGCGGGCCTTCATCAGGGCGATCCCCTCGTCGTCGATCAGCGAGCCGTGTTCGATCGAGCGCACCCCGGCCCGAACGGCGACCTTGATGCCCTCGGCGCCGTGCGCGTGAGCGGTGGCGTAGGTTCCGCGCTTGGCGGCCTCTTCGACGGCGGCCTCGATCTCTTCCTTGGAAAGCTCCAGCTGGCCCGGCTCGGTGCCGACGGTCAGCACCGCGCCGGTGGCGATCAGCTTCAGGAAATCGGCGCCGTGCACCAGGATGTCCCGCGTCTTGCGATGGGTGTCGGCCACGTCCTCGACCACGCCCCGGCGCATATCGGGCGGAATGCCGACGTCGGCGGCGATGCCCGTCACCTCCCCGCCCCCGCCGGGCGTCGTCACATAGGCCCCGGCCACCGACATGCGCGGCCCGGGAACCAGGCCCTTGTCGATGGCGTCCCTCAGCGCCACGTCGCCGAACGCCCGCCAGGTCCCGACGTCGCGCACGCTGGTGAAGCCGGCCATCAGGGTCGCGCGGGCATGGGCCGCGCCGATATAGGCCTGCTCGGCGGCGGTGGTCAGCAGCGGCTCGGCGATGTTCTCGGTCTGCTCCTGGTCGACGATGTGGGTGTGCATGTCGATCAGGCCGGGCAGCACGGTCAGGTCCGACCAGTCGCGCACCGGCCCGTCGGCCGGCGCGCCGGTCCAGGCGCTCACCGCCGTGATCCGCTCGCCCTCGATGCGGATCAGCCGGTCGGTCAGAACCTTGCCGGCGACCGGATCGACCAGTCGGCCGGCCCGCACGTATGAGACCTGCGCGACGGCGGCGCCCGCCGCCAGCAGGGCCAGGGCGGCGACGCCCACCGTCAGGGTCGAGCGCAGGATCATGGAAAGGCCCTCAAGTGCGCGCCGTCCGGCGCATCAGCAGGTGAACGGGGAAGCCGGCGGCCAGCAGCACGACGCCCCACATGACGGCCTCCCTGCCCGCCCCGAACAGGGTGAAGACCGCATAGAGCCCGGCCAGGATCGCCACCACGGTCAGCAGCCGCGAGCCGGGAACCAGCCCGTCCCTTTGCAGCTTCAGCGCCGCCAGCGCGCAGGCCAGATAGGTGAACAGCGAGGCCGTAGTCGCCAGCAGGGCGATGAAGGTGAAGAGGTCGGCCATCGACTTGGCGTAGTTGATCCCGACCAGCACGGTCAGGAACAGGCCCGAGACCAGGTGGGCCCGCACCGGCGTTCCGCGGCTGGACGACTTGGCCAGCACGGCCGGAAACACCCCGCCCCTGGCCATGGCGTAGGGCATCTCGCCTTGCAGCAGCACCCAGCCGTTCAGGGCCCCGAAGGCGCTGATGGCGGCGAAGGCGGCCACGGCCATGGCCGCGCCCGAGCCCCAGAACCGGCCAATGAACTCGGCCATCGGGGCGTTGGAAGCCTTCAGGGCGTCCGGGGGCGAAAGCAGCACCACCGCCGAGCACACCAAGAGGTAGACGACGCCGGTGAAGGCCGCCCCGAACAGCGTCGCGCGCGGGATGGTGCGGGCCGGGTCCTTGACCTTGTCGGCCGGCACGGTGGCCGACTCCAGGCCCAGCAACGCCCACAGCGTCAGGGCCGAGGCGGCGACCAGGCCGGGGCCGCCCAGTTGCGCCGTATCCAGCGGGGCGGAGATCGCGGCGGCGCCGTCGCGGCCCAGCAGCCAGGCCGACAGGCCCAGCACCGCCGCCAGCGGCAGGAGCTTGAGCACCGTGGTCACCACCTGCACCTCGCCGGCCAGGCGCGCGCCCAGGCAGTTGACGCCGATCAGGCCCCAGATCAGGGCCAGGGTGACCAGGGCGTGCAGGCCGGGCGTCTTGGCGATGGCCGGGACCAGCACCGACAGGTAGCTGACCGCGCCGGTGGCGATGGCCGCGTTGCCCACCCACAGCGAGATCCAGTAGGCCCAGGCCACGACGAACCCCGCCGTCCGCCCGAACGCTTCCTGGGTGTAGGCGTAAGGCCCGCCTTCGCGCGGCAGGGCCGCCGACAGCCGGGCGAAGACGAAGGCCAGGCAAAGGCCGCCGGCGATGGTGACGATCCAGCCCAGCACCCCGTTCCAGCCGTAGGGGGCGAGCGACGCGGGCAGCATGAACACGCCCGAGCCGATCATGTTGCCCACGACCAGGGCGCTGCACATCCAGAAGCCCAGGGCCTTGGGGGACGAACTACTCATATGGCCATGCTTTCACCCCCGCCCAGAACGCGCAACCGCCCCCGCCGCGAGGCGGAGGCGGCGCGCCATCCATCGACGATCAGAACTTCTGGCCGAACCGCAGGCCGAAGGTCCGGGGCTGGTTGGGGATCACATAGACCTTGTCGGCGCAGACCGCCTCGGCGCACTGCACGAAGCGGCTGGTGCTGGCCCGCTCGTCCGTCAGGTTGGTGATGAAGGCCGCCAGCGACCAGCTGTCGCGCGCCAGGCCCGTCGACACGTCGAAGGTGATGTAGCTCTGCTGCTTGCCCAGGATCGCCGCCTCGACCGTGCGCAGGTCGGAATAGGACGAGGTCTGCCCCACCGCCGAGGCCTGCACGAAGCTGTCGAAGTCCTTCCAGTCGAACTCGTAGCGGGCGGTCAGGTTGGCCTTGAACTTCGGCGTGATCGGCAGCCGCGTACCCTTGGGGGCCTGCGGACCGTCGGGGAAGCCGGCTGAACCGACCGGACAGTCGGTGATCGGCACGCCGGCGCTGTCGGTCTCGCCGCAGTAGTTGGCCGTCAGCTTGGCGTCGGTGTAGGCGGCCGCGGCGTTGACGGTGAAGCCCTCGGCGACCGCGATGGTCAGGTCGGTTTCCGCGCCCTTGATCTCGGCCTCGTTGGCGTTCTTGATCTCGGTCAGGCCGTTGGCCCCCAGGATCGAGAACTGGAACTTGTTCCACTTCTCCAGATAGACCGCGCCGTTCCAGCGGAAGCGGTTCTGTGCCCAGCTCGTCTTCCAGCCCAGCTCGTAGTTCTTCAGGTAGTCCGACAGGTAGGGCGGCAGGGTGCCGCGACGATTGATGCCGCCTGGCCGGTAGCCCTCCGAATAGGTCGCATAGACCAGCTTGGCCGGGTCGATCTTGTAGGTGAGGGTCAGCTTGGGCGTGTTGCCCGTCTCCTTCACCCGCTTGTCGAGGTTGGTGCAGGGCGAGCCGGAGATCACCGGCCCCTTGAAGCAGGCCCGCTCGCCCGTCGAGCCGTAGCCCGCGCCGTAGCCGTAGAAGCCGACCAGCGAGTTGTCGGCCTCGAAGAAGCGGATGCCCGCCGTCGCCGTCAGGCTCGGCAAGATGTCGAACGAGACCTCGCCGAAGGCGGCCCTGTCGCGGTCGACGCGCTTCTGCTCGGTCAGCCAGATCGTGCCCGGATGGCCCGACGGCGACAGCGACTCGCCCAGGGCGTCGATCTTGTAGTCCTGGTGGATGCCGTGCGCCTGGCGTTGGTAGAACAGGCCTGCGACGAACCGCAGGCGCTTTTCCTGCGGCGAGCTGATCCGCAGTTCATGGCTGATCTTGTTGTAGCGGTCCTTGCCCTGGATGTACTGCGACGGATCCACCGGATTGCCGGCGTCGTCGGTCCAGTAGGCGCCGTAGCCGTACAGCGTGTCGTAGAAGAACGAGTAGTCGGTGTAGTCCTGCTCGGTGTCGGTCGTGCGTTGCAGGTACGAACCGGCATAGACGATGTCGAGATTGCTGATCTTGCCCTCGACGGTCATCGCCGCCTGCCACCAGCGGTCGTCCGAGCTTTCCGGATAATAGTGGCTGACCTTCAGGTCGCCGATGTCGGGGTCGAAGCCGAAGAAGCCGCCCGACTTCTGCACCTGGCCCATGACCTGGGGCGTGATCGTCCAGTTCTCGCCCAGTTCGACCTTCACCGCCGCGCGGGCGCCGTGGGTCTCGACCTCGTTGTAGTTCTTCCTGGTGACGCCGTCGTTGTCGATGGTCACGCCCGAGGTCGGATAGGTCCGCGTCGAGGGCACGTTGTCGATGTAGCCGGCGTCGCGCTTGCTCCAGCCGACCATGCGCACGGCCACCGTGTCCGACAGCGGCTGGTTGACGAAGCCCTCGGCCACGTAGCCCGTGCCGCCCGCCTCGACCTTGTTGAGCTCGATGTTGTAGCCGGCCTTGAAGCCCGCGGTGCTGGGCTTGTTGGTGATGATGCGGATGGTGCCGGCCTGGGAGCTTGCGCCATACAGCGTGCCCTGCGGCCCGGCCAGAGCCTCGACCCGCTCGATGTCGTAGACGTGGACGTCGAGCGCGCCCTGGATCGTGGTGATCGGCTGCTCGTCCAGATAGATGCCCACGCTGGGCAGCGAGCCGGAGTGGTTGCCGTCGCCGCCGCTGGCCACGCCGCGCATGTAGACCTGGTTGAAGCCCGGCCCCGAGCCCTGGAAGGACACGCTGGGCAGGAACTTCACGTAGTCGGCGAAGTCGGCGACCTCCAGCTGCTCCAGCTTGGCCTGGCCCAGCGCCTGGATGCTGACCGGCACGTCCTGCAGGTTCTCCGAGCGCTTCTGGGCGGTGACCACCACCTCTTCCAGAGCCACCCCGCCTTCCTGCGCCAGCGCGGTCCCACAAAGCGCGCTGCTCGACATCAGGGCCGTGACCAGCAGGCCCGACCGCATTGTTTTTGAACGCCTAATCGACACGTGTTCACTCCTTGGCCCCAGAGAGAACGACGTTCTTTCAATGTCGTGAGTCCGACAATCCGGCAAAGCTTGGCGATCGCGCAATTCACCGGACTGTTGCAAAAACGGCAGCGCCGTCTTCCGGTGGTCAAATAACAGGCGGGTCCGGATAGGCCGCCAGGACGGGCCCCAGCGCCGCCTTCAGCGGATCGAGCCACGGCTCATAGTTGCGCCACTGGTCGACCCCGTCCTTGAAAATCGGCTGGCGCACCTGCTCGGAGCTGGCGGTGCGTACGGCGCGGTCGTTCTGGTGGAAATCCAGGCATGTCGCCTCGAACGGCAGGCCGCAATGATCCAGCAACCGGCGGATCTCGCCTTCCGGGTCCTCGACCATCGCCTCGTAGATCACCCGGTGCACGCGCCCCGGCAGCACGGCGTCGACGTGCGCCATCAGGTCCACGTAGTCGGCATAGTAGCGGCCGATGTCCTCCAGGCCGTAGCTGAAGGTCTGGCCCCGCGCGAAATGCTGCTTGAAGCCCGAGAAGCAGCAGCCCAGCGGATGGCGCCGCGCATCGATGATCCTGGCGTTGGGCAGCATCAGGTGGATCAGCCCGGCGTGGGCGAAGTTGTTGGGCATCTTGTCGACGAAGAACGGCCGGTCCGTCTTGCGCTGCACCCGCGTGCGCTCGAGGTACTCCTCGCCCAGCGCCCTCAGCGCGTCGGCGTCCAGCGTCGCCAGCGCCTCGGGATACAGCCCCTCGCCTCGCCGGCCGCCCAGCCGCTTGGCGATGGCGATGACGTCGGGCAGCTCCATCGTGCCCTCGACCTGCGAGTGGCTGGCCAGGATCTGCTCGATCAGCGTCGAGCCCGAGCGCGGCAGGCCGACGACGAAGATCGGATCAGGCGCGGCGGCGCCCCAGCCTCTCCGTTCGGCGAAGAAGCCCGCCGTGAACAGCGCCTTGCTGCGCGCCGCATGGGCCGTGGTCTCGTCGGCGTCGTAGCGGATCTGGACGCGGCGAAGCTGCGCGCCCTTGGCGTAGTGGCCGAAGCTCTGCTCGTACCTACCGGCGTCCTCCAGCGCCTTGCCCAGGGCGTAGTGCAGGTGGAAGCGGTCCTCGTCGGCCAGGTCGGCGCTGGCCAGCTGGCCTTCCATGACCGCCAGGTCAGCGTCGGAGAACCGCAGGGTCTTGAGGTTGGCCAGGCTCCACCAGGCCTCGCCCAGCATCGGCGCCTGCTCGACGGCCTTGCGATAGGCCGCCTCGCATTCGGCCCGGCGGCCCAGGGTCTTCAGCGCGTGGCCATAGCTCATCCACCCCTTGGGCTGATGCGGGTGGCGCGCCAGCACCTCGCGATAGATCGCCGTCGCCGCCTCGTACTCGCCGATCCGCACCAGGGCCGCGGCGCGCAGGTTGGCGTAGGCCGGATGGCGCGGGTCGGCGGCCTGCAACAGGTCGAGCTGGGCCAGCGCCTCCAGCGTCTTGTTCTGGCGATAGAGCAAGGTCGCCAGGTTGTGCCGCGCGGCCGTGAAGCCGGGCGCGAAGGCCAGGGTCTGGGTCAGGATCCGTTCGGCGTCCTCGTAGCGGCCCAGGCGCGCGGCCACCTCGGCCAGCATCCGCAGCGCCGCCGGCTCGTCGGGTCGCGCCGCCAGATAGGCCCTCAGGCCGTGCTCGGCCTCCGACAACCTGCCCTCGACCAGCGCCGAAGCCGCCGCGATCAGCGCCGGCTCGCGCACCGAGGCCTGCACCTGCCGGTCGCCCGCCGCCTGGGCGCCGACCAGGTCGCCCAGCACCGTCAGCCCCACCGACAGCGCCCGCCAGGCCTCGCCAAACTTGGGATCAAGCGCCGTCGCCCGCCGCAACGCCGCCACGGCCTCCTGCGTGCGGCCCAGGTCCAGCAGCACGAGGCCATGCTCCAGCTGCGCGTCAGGCGCATTGGGCAGGGCCCGTGACAAGGGATCGATCACCGGCAGGGCGGAGGCCGCGTCGCCCGACAGCCGCAGGGCCGCGGCCAGGATCAGGGTCGCACCGGGATGACCGGGAACGGCTTCCAGAATCGCCATGGCCTGCTCGCGCGCCAGCTGCGGATCACGCGACAGCAGGCGCATGGCGTGGCCCAGCGCATCGGCCAGACTGCCCGTCGGCTCCGAAACCTGCCCCTGCATGCAACCCCGCGACGCTTCGTACCGCCGGTATCGGAGGGCGGTGCAAGGCGGGTGTCAATCGGGCGAGGGCGGATCGGCGTTGAGATGCTCGACCTGCCGCCGAAGCGGCCGTCGCCGCTCCCCCTCCCTCATCAACCCTCGTCATCCCGGAAAGCCCGCAGGGCTTATCCGGGACCCAGGGGACTGGGCATGGCCGCCAGTTCAAGCGCCCCAGCGGATCCCGACGCATTGCGGCGGCCCCTGGGTCCCTGTGTATTGCGATGTAGGTCGGGCGGTCGCCTGATGGCTGGCGGGCGCAGCTCGTTGGGTCCCAGGCGTCACAGGCCGTGATCCGGCAAGGGCGCGTCCGCCAG
>NZ_PJRS01000017.1 GCF_002858925.1 Caulobacter zeae | reverse complement strand
GCGCGACGCCTTCCTCTTCAACTTCGTCGAGCTCTACAATCAGACCCGATTGCTATGCCTCGATCACAAGGCTCCCGCCGAACTCCTCGCCAAGCTCTCGGGACACAACACGAAGGCGGGGATCCAAGCTGACTTCCAGGATGGGCCGAGGCGGTGACCGACCCGCAGGCACGGCTTGGGTCACCGCCTTCGCGGGGAAGGACGGTTTTGGGGCGGGCAGGCGAACGAGCGCGATCCGCCTACAGCCGCCGGTAACCCGCCACCCGCCGCGCCCAGACGGCGTGGTCGTCGATGGCCGCGTCCTCCGGCAGGCCGGGAACCAGCGACTCGGCCTCCAGCAGCCAGCGGTTGGCGTCGGCGTAGCGGTCGGCGCGGCCGAAGCGCACCACGTCGTCGACCATGGCCCGCAGCAGCACGGTGGCGGCCAGCGGATAGCGGTGCTCCAGCAGGCGCGCGGCGGGCTCCAGCACCTCGGGCCGGTCGCCGTGCAGGGCCGGACCGCGCTCCATCACCAGCCGCGAGGCCTCGATCGCCGACGGCCAGGCCGTCAGGAACGCCAGGGCCTTGAACGGATCGGGATAGGTCTGGGCGTAGACCAGCGCCTGCTCCTCGGCCTCGACGTCCTCGAAGTCGGGCAGGCCCTTGAGGAAGGCGCGCAGGGCGTCGACCGAAAGGGTGGCCTTGAAGCTCGCCCAGCGCATGGCCTGGGCCTCCAGGGTCTCGCCGGCGGCCTCGAGGGCGGCGATCCGGGCCTCGCTCCAGGCGACGGCGCCGACATCGGCCTGCTCGGCCAGGCTCGGTCCCGGCGCGGAACGATCGAGGGCGGCCAGGGCCTGCGCCACCTGGCCGACGGCCAGATAGCGGCGGGCGATCTGGGCCCCGATCGGCGGCAGCACCTGCTGCGAGTCGGTGAACAGGCCCGCGAAGCCCTCGACGTCGCCTTCCAGGTCGGCCAGCACCTGGGCGGCGGCCCGCAGGCGCGGATCGGGACGGCGCTGGGCCGCCAGGCGCTCGCGCAGCTTGCCGCGCAGCACGGCCACGGCGTCGTCGGCCAGGGCCGGCGCGGCGGCGCGCAGCAAATCGACCGACAGCTTGGTCGAGGCGCCTTCGACGAAGGCCAGCAGCGCATCGGCCAGGTAGCGGTTGTCCAGCGTCAGGGCCTGGGGCGACAGGCGCGCGACGTCGGCGACGGCCTGGTCGAACACGGCCTGGAGCTCGCCCTTGGGATCCTTGATCCGCCCCTCTAGATCTTCGGAAACCCGCACCAGCCGCACCAGCACCGGCACGGCGATGTTGGGATCCAGCTCGCCCAGCTTGCCGCCGGCGGCCGCCCGGTGGGCGTCCAGGTCGCGGACGAAGTCCTTGAACTTGCGCCAGTTGATGCGCGCGCCGCTGCCGGCGATGGCGTCGATGCGCTTGTCGATCTCGGCGGCCAGGTCGGCCGCGCCCACCTCGCCCAGCAGGGCCAGCTTCAGGCGGCGCTTGATCGAGGCATGGCCGTCGGCGACCTCGATCAGCAGCGCCGCCAGGGCCTCGGGCCCCAGATGCGCGAGATTGGCCGCGTTGACCGACTTGCGCGGCGCGGCCTTCTTGACGGCCTTGGGCTTGGGTTCGGCCAACCGCCCTCTCCTAGTGCGCCGCCTTCTTGCGCGGAATGAAGTGCAGCACGCCGGCGATGATCCCGCCGACAACAAGGCCGACGATGGCTGAGCCGATCGCCATGGCCAGCCAGCCGGTGACCGGACCGATGGCCGGGACCTGGCCGGCCCAGTGCTGGAGCCCCTCGACCCAGCCCGGAATGGGCGTCAGGTGGAAGTGGTGCAGGCCGTGCACGATGATGCCGCCGCCGACCCACAGCATGGCCGCGGTGCCGACATAGGCCAGGCTGCTCATGGCCACCGGCATGGCTTTCACCAGGCCGCGGCCGAACTTCCGGGTGGGCGCGCGCGGGCTCTTGGCCATGTGCAGGCCGATGTCGTCCATCTTCACGATCAGGGCGACGACGCCGTAGACCAGGATGGTGATCACCACCCCGACCAGGGCCAGGGCGGCGGCCTGGATCGCCAGCGGCTTGTCGCTGACGTCGGCCAGGGCGATGGCCATGATCTCGGCCGACAGGATCAGGTCGGTGCGGATGGCGCCGGCGACCTTCTGCTTTTCCAGTTCCGGCCCGCTGAGCGCCAGCTCGTCGGTCGCCACCTCGTCCCCGTGGGGGACGAACATCTCGATGATCTTCTCGGTGGCCTCGAAGGCCAGGTAGGCGCCGCCCAGCATCAGGATCGGCGTCACCGCCCACGGCGCGAAGGCGCTCAGCGCCAGGGCGCCGGGCAACAGGAACAAGAGCTTGTTGCGCAGTGAGCCGACGGCGATCTTGGCGACGATCGGCAGCTCGCGGTCGGGCGTGAAGCCCATGGCGTAGCCGGGGGTCACGGCGGCGTCGTCGACGACCACGCCCACGGCCTTGGTCCCCGCCTTGCCGGCGGCGGCGCCGATGTCGTCGACCGAGGCGGCGGCGATCTTGGCGATGCCGGCGACGTCATCCAGAAGCGCGACGAGACCCGAGGGCATGAAAGGACCTTGCGTGGATTCGGCCGCCCCACGCGGCCGAGAAGAGCGCCCTGCGTAAGGGCTCGCCGGGCGCGGGTAAAGAGCGCGGACCGCGATCGGGGGAGGAACGCGCGCGCCAAGGCCGCGTTGCCGCACCATGGCCTCGACCGCGAACAGAAGCAGCGCCCATGTGGTCGTCTACGCGGCCCTGGCCGGCAACCTGGCCATCGCCGCGACCAAGTTCGTCGCCTTCGCCCTGACCGGCTCGTCGGCGATGCTGACCGAGGCCATCCACTCCAGCGTCGACACCGGCAACCAGGGCCTGCTGCTGCTGGGCCTGGCCCGCGCCCGCAAGAAGCCCAGCGCCAGCCATCCGTTCGGCTACGGCATGGAGGTCTATTTCTGGTCGTTCGTGGTGGCGCTGATGATCTTCGCCCTAGGCGGGGCCTTCTCGATCTACGAGGGGATCATCAAGATCCGCGCGCCAGAAGTCATCGACCGGCCGTGGATCAACTTCGTCGTGCTGGGCCTGGCGGCCGTCTTCGAGGGGGGCTCGTTCCTGGTGGCCCTGCGCGAGTTCAAGACCCTGCGCGGCGACGCCCCGTTCTTCGCCGCCATCCGCCGCAGCAAGGACCCGTCGATCTTCGCAGTGCTTCTGGAAGACGGCGCGGCCCTGGCGGGCCTGGCCATCGCCGCCCTCGGCGTGGCGGGCGCGGTGCTGGGCTTGGCCTGGGCCGACGGCGCGGCCTCGGTGGCGATCGGCGTGCTGCTGGTCGTGGTCGCCGTCTTCCTGGCCAACGAGACCCGCAGCCTGCTGACCGGCGAGGCCGCCTCCCCGCGCATCGTGGCGGAGGTGCGCAAGGTCCTTGAGGCCGACCCGCGCATCGACAGCGTCGCCGAAGTGCTGAGCATGCACCTAGGGCCCCAGGAAATCCTGCTCGGCGTCACCCTGGACTTCCAGGACCACCTGACCGCCGCCGATATCGAAGCCGCCAGCGACCACTTCGCCGACCTGATCCAGGGCGTCGACAAGCGTATCACCCGGGTGTTCGTGCGCTCGGGCCGGGCGCGCGAGGCCTATGCACGGCTGGCGGGCGGGTGAATTCGCCTCCACGCCTTCGCGTCGCTCCCGCCGTAGCGGTGAAATCCTCAGCCGACATCACTTCTGACATCGGACAGGTCAGGTAACGCGCTGCCGAACTACAGGCGCGAAGTGACCGCGCCAAGCCCGCCCCGAGAAGGTGCGCGAAGGTTAGGCGACGAACACTTGGCCCTTCTTCCTCACGGAAGGTGAAGCCGGCGAGACCTGCGGATGACGGGACGAAAGCAGGCGCCTTGAAAGCTTGGCTGTCCTGCCGCATTAGTCCGGCAGGGGGTGCTTATGGCTTTGAAAGTTTCGTTGTTGGTTTCGGCCTGCGTGTTCATCGCCACGCCAGCCTTCGCACAGTCACAAGAGGTCAGGCGGGGCCCTGCCCCGGCCTGGGCGGTCGCATCCTCGCTCATGCCCGTGCCGGAGACCGCCACCGGGTCGGTGTTCTTCCGTCGCCAGGACGCGGAAATTCATCTGAGCGATCAAGGCCAGGCGCAGTATATCGGCTATCGCGTCAAGATCCTCCAGTCCAGCGCCCTGCAGCTCGGCAATATCTCGATCGCCTGGGATCCATCGGCCAGCGCGCCGATTATCCATGGCATCAAGGTGTTTCGCGACGAGCAAGCCACCGATGTTCTGAAAAACGCCACCTTCGAAATCCTGCGGCGCGAGGATCAACTCGAGCAGGCCAAGCTGGACGGGACGCTGACGGCGGTTCTCCGTGTTCCCGACCTTCGGGTTGGCGACGAGCTGGAGGTCGAACTGACGACGTTCCAGCACAGCCCTGCCCTCGGGACCAATGAGTCCGGCCTGCTCCTGCTTGGACCCAGTCCGCAGCCGGGCCGATATCGCCTCGGATTGAGCTGGGACGAAGGGCACAAGCCCGACCTCAAGATGACCGCCGACATGACCGCGGCCATGCAGAGCAGCGAACGGGCGATCCACTTCCAGTTCGACAATCCGCGCCTACAGACCGCGCCGAATGATGCGCCGATCCGCTACCAGTGGCAGCGCGTCGTGGAGTACAGCGATTTCCACGACTGGCCTGCTCTTTCACGCCACTTTGCGCCACTGTACGCGAAGGCGTCGACCCTCGCCCCGGAATCCTCTCTCAAGCTCGAAGCCGCCCGCCTTCGCTCGGCCAACGAGAGCCAGCTTGATCGCGCCAGCGCGGCGCTGAAGCTGGTTCAGCAGAACGTGCGATACATCTATGTGGGTCTCAATGGCGGCAATCTGGTTCCCGCCTCCGCCGATGAAACCTGGCGCCGCCGCTATGGGGACTGCAAAGGGAAGACCGTACTCCTGCTGGCCCTGCTGCATGAGCTGGGCATCGACGCCGAAGCCGTTCTCGTGAACTCCAACGGGGTCGACGACGGCTTCGATCAGCGTCTGCCCATCCTCCAGCTGTTCGACCATGTGCTCATACGCGCGCGGATCGACGGCAAGGTCTACTGGCTGGACGGCACCCTGCCGCCGGTGGCTTCGCCCAGCTCGGAGCCTATCTTCCCGTTTAGATGGGTCCTGCCCGTGACCGCGCAGGGCGGCGATCTGGAGCGAATGGAATGGCGTCCAGCCGCGGCGCCCGGGGAGATCAGCCTGTTCGAGATCGACGCGCGCGCGGGTTTCGACAAGCCGGCGCGGATCGTCTCCACCGAAATCGTCCGGGGCGTGCCCGCCCTGGAACAGCAAGTGCAGTTTTCCGCGGTAAGCGAAGGACAGCTACTTGAGCTCTTTCGCCAAGGCGTAACTGGCGGCGCTTGGCAAACGATCGACGACGTCAAGTGGCGCTATGACCAAAAGGCGGGCGCAAGCATCCTGACGATCAGCGGCACGGCGGCCGTGGATTGGGAGGATGACGGCTCCGGGAAGAAGTCCCTGGCGCTTCCTGGGGGCGGGTTCAACCCTCCGGAGCGACGGGTCAGGATCGATCACAAGGATGTGCCGTTCTACACCAAGCCGGAATACAGCTGCCACGTCACGACGGTGCGGCTGCCGAGCTCGACCAAGCCGAACCAATGGTCTTCCGAGAAGAGCTACGACACGCGCATCTTTGGTCGCAACTATCATCGGGCTTGGGAGCTGCGTGAGGGCGCAATTCGCATGATCCGCGGATCGCGCATCGAGCAGCCGGAGATCACTTCCGCCGCCGCCCAGCGCGACAACGACAGGATCCCCGCGTTCGACAACAGCATGGGCTGGATCTTCTATCGCCCCTCGGCGACGGGCAAGAGCGGCGTGGGGGATGGAGCGAGCGTCCCCGCGACCTATGACATCGACTGGACCGCTAGCGACGTGCCCTGTGCGTCTGCTCCGGAGACCTGAGACGCCAGAAGCGATGCGATCGTCGCCTGACAACGCCGGGAGAGCGGTGGCTCGTCGGCCATGAGCCCTAGGTGAGCCGCCGCTCTGCAGCGTCAAATGGCGCCGCATGGAAGATCAAACTCGGCCGCCTCTACCTGCCCCCGCCCAACCGCTTGCGGTTGGCCCGCACCTTGGCGCGGTAGTGCTTGACCACCGCCCGGGTCGCCGCGTCGGGCGCCTGGGGCAGGCCGCCGGTCCAGAACTTCAGGCCGATGTCGGCGGCGGCGGCCATCTTCTCGGTGGTCATGCGCACCGCCTCGGCCTGGGCCTTGGCCCCGCCGCCCGCCAGGACCATGGTCCGCAGGCCGATGACGGTCGAGGCCTCCATGCCCAGGGCCCAGGCGTCCAGCATCGTCGAGGGCCAGTCTTCCTTGCGGCGCGCCATGGCAGGTCTCCGTTGCCTGCAAGGGGATCGCGCGAGGCCTCGCCCCGGTTCCGCACAAGGTGCGACACCACGCAACTCGACGGAACAAAATAAGAACTATAGACTGTGCGGATGGCCGTTCTCGATATCCGCCGCAAGCTCGCCATCCTCGCCGACGCCGCCAAGTACGACGCTTCCTGCGCCTCCTCGGGAGGCGAAAAACGCGACTCCGTCGGCGGCCAGGGCGTGGGCTCCACCGAGGGCATGGGCATCTGCCACGCCTACGCCCCGGACGGACGCTGCATCAGCCTCCTGAAGATCCTGCTGACCAACTTCTGCATCTACGACTGCGCCTACTGCATCAACCGGGTGTCGTCGAACACGCCCCGGGCGCGGTTTTCGGTCAAGGAGGTCGTCGACCTCACCCTCAACTTCTACAAGCGCAACTACATCGAGGGCCTGTTCCTCTCGTCGGGGGTGATCCAGAGCGGCGACTACACCATGGAAGAGATGGTCCGCATCGCCAAAAGCCTGCGGCTGGACCACGACTTTCGAGGCTACATCCACCTGAAACTCATCCCCGAGGCCTCGCCGGAACTGGCGACACAGGCCGGCCTCTATGCCGATCGGGTGTCGATCAACATCGAACTGCCGCGTGACGACAGCCTGAAATCCCTGGCCCCGGAAAAGGACGTCGGCGACATCAAGCGGGCCATGGGCCGCATGCGGCTGGCGATCGAGGACAAGGCCGAGCCGGCCCGCAAGGCGCCGCGCAAGAGCTTCGCCCGCAGCCAGTCGACCCAGCTGATCGTCGGCGCCGACGCGGCCAAGGACGGCGACATCCTGGCCCGCAGCGCCTCGCTGTACGGCGCCTATCGCCTCAGCCGCGTCTACTATTCGGCCTTCAGCCCGATCCCGGACGCCAGCCACCGCCTGCCCTCGGCCCGCCCGCCCCTGCTGCGCGAACACCGCCTATACCAGGCCGACTGGCTGATGCGGTTCTACGGCTTCGCCCAGCCTGAGATCATCGGACAGGGCCAGGACCTGGACCTGTCGGTCGATCCCAAGACCGCCTGGGCGCTGCGAAACCGCGACAGGTTCCCGGTCGACGTCAACGCCGCCGACCGCGAGACCCTGCTGCGCGTGCCGGGCCTGGGCGCCAAGGCGGTCGACCGCATCCTTGCGGCCCGCAGGCAGGCGCGGCTGACCGTCGACGACCTCAAGCGCGTGGGCGCGGTGGTCAAGCGCGCCAGGGCCTTCGTCGTCGCCGAGGGCTGGACGCCGGGCGCGGCCACTGACGGCGAGCACCTGAAGGCCCGCCTCGTCGAACCCGCCCAGCTGAGCCTGTTCTGATGCGGGTGGTGCGGCTTTCGTCGGAGATCGACTTCGACGGCTGGCGGCTCGCGGCCCGCCGGCTGCGCGCAGAGGGCGCGGCGCCTGAAACCGTCGCTTGGACGACGGAAAGAGACCTCTTCTCCCCTCCCCCTTGCGGGGAGGGGTCAGGGGGTGGGGGTGTGGGCGCGGAGATGGCCGATTCAGAGCCAGCTCCCCCACCCCAACCCCTCCCCGCAAGGGGGAGGGACTTCACCGTGCCGCCCGCCTTCGTGGAACTCGCCCGCTCGGTGGTGCTTCACCGCTCCGGCGAGCGTTTCGCCCTGCTCTATCGGCTGCTGTGGCGGCTGGAGCGCGAACCCCGGCTGATCGACAATCCGGCCGATCCCGACGTCGCCAGGGCCCGCGACATGCAGAAGGCCGTCGCCCGGGCGATCCACAAGATGCACGCCTTCGTGCGCTTTCGCCTGGTCGAGACCGAGCCGGAGACCTACGCCGCCTGGTTCGAGCCGGCCCATCGCGTCACCGAGGCCGCAGCCCCGTTCTTCGCCCGCCGCTTCACCAACATGACCTGGACGATCCTGACGCCCGACGCCTGCGTGGCCTGGGACGGCGCGAGCCTGAGGGTGTCGGACGGCGCAGATCCGGCCGACGCGCCTTCCGAAGACGCCCAGGAAGAGCTCTGGCGCACCTACTACGCCTCGATCTTCAACCCCGCCCGGCTGAACGAGAGGATGATGCGCCAGGAAATGCCCAAGCGGTACTGGCGCAACCTGCCCGAGGCCCGGCTGATCCCGCAGCTGGTCGAGACCGCCCAGGCGCGCGCCGCCGCCATGGTCGCCGCCGCGCCCTCGCCGCCGCCCGACCGGGTGCTGAAGGCCGCCCTGCGCCACGCTCGCGACGGATCCTACAATGGCGACCTGCCGACCAGCCTCGACGAGGTCGCCGCGGCCGTCCAGCTCTGCCGCCGCTGCGACCTCTGGCGCAACTGCACCCAGGCCGTGCCGGGCCAGGGCGCGGCCCATGCGCCGCTGATGTTCGTCGGCGAGCAGCCCGGCGACCAGGAAGACCTGGCCGGCCTGCCCTTCGTCGGCCCCGCCGGCCAGGTGTTCGACGCGGCGCTGCAAGAGGCCGGCGCGCCGCGCGATCGCGCCTTCGTCACCAACGCCGTCAAGCACTTCAAGCACGAGCCGCGCGGCAAGCGGCGCATCCACAAGACCCCCGATCGCGGCGAGGTGCAGGCCTGCCGCTGGTGGCTGGACGCCGAGCGGCGGCTGGTGCGCCCCCAGGTGATCGTGGCCCTGGGCGCGACGGCGGCCCTGGCGGTGACAGGCAAGGCGACAGCCGTCGGCGACAACCGCGGCCGGCCGCTGCAACTGCCCAATCAAGGCAATGGCCAGGCCCAGCTGATCGTCACCTATCACCCGTCGTTCCTGCTGCGGCTGCCCGACGCCGACGCGCGCGAGCGGGCCCGGGCCGAATTCGTCGACGACCTGCGCCTTGCGGGCGAGCTTGCAAGACTGATCGACTGAAGCGAGCAAAGCCGCCCACCCGGCGAGCGCTCCGCGCAAAAAATCTGCTCAATCTTTCGGCGACGCCTGTTCGCACGCAATCCCTTGCCCCGCCTCGTAATACTTGGCGCGGGAACGGGGCGCATAAGCCCTCCCCGCCGCCCGGGGCGCTCCTTCGCCTCTTGCCACGACGGCGCTGCCGGGGTTGGTTCCCGGCCGGGGAAGAGGGCGATGACAGCAGACGACGAAGAGCGGCGCGCCTGGTTCCGGAGGGAGATCCTGCCCCTGGAGCCCAGGCTTCTGGCCTATGCGCGCAAGTTCTGCCGCGACGGCGAGACCGATCCGGAGGATCTGGTCCACGACGCCTTCACCCGCGTGATCGCCTGCAAGACCTGGCGCGAGATCACCAATCCGGCCGCCTTCGCCTCGCGCACCCTGCGCAACGTGGCCTTCGACGGCCTGCGCCGCCGCAAGGTGCTGACCATCACCGCCGTCGCCGACTTCGAGCTGATCGGCGGCATGGACGAGACGCCCGGCCCCGAAGCCACGCTGGTGTCGCGCGACGAGCTGCGCCAGCTCCGCGAGGCGATATCGGAACTGCCGACACAATGTCGGCGTGTATTCACCCTTCGGAAAGTTTATAGCCTGTCGCCGGGCGAGATAGCGGTCCGGATGGGTCTGTCCGTCTCAACAGTCGAGAAGCACCTGATCAAGGGGCTTCGCTATTGTTCCGAAAAGCTGGGCCGCGCGGGCGCGACCCAACCAGTGCGTATCGACGAAGGGCGTTCATGGGCCGGGAAGCGGGATCGCGACGCGAAGCGGTGAGAGCGGCCGCCGCCGAATGGGCGGTGCGGCTGTCCGATCCCGCCTGCGCGGCTGATACGCGCGCGGCCTTCGAGGCCTGGCGCGCCGAGAGCTTCGAGAACGAGGCCGCGTTCGAGCGCGCCCACGCCGCCTGGGAGCGGACCGAGCGCCTGCGCGCCTTCAAGCCGGGCCTCGCGAAACCCGACGCCGACCTGTTCGCGCCGCAAGAGGCTCCGCGCCGCACCTTCGACCGCCGCTCGCCCTGGACGCTGATGGCCGCCGTGGCCGCCATTTCGGGCGTGGTCGGAACCGGCGTGATGACCGCCACGGCCTCCACCGCCTACGCCACCGACATCGGCGAGCGCCGCGTGGTGGTCCTGGCCGACAACAGCCGCATCGAGCTCAACACCGACAGCAAGGTCGTCGTGCGTTATCGCGGCGGCGTACGCGAGGTGAAGCTGGTCAAGGGCGAGGCCCTGTTCGAGGCCGCCGCCGACAAGCGCCCCTTCGTGGTCAAGGCCCGCGACTCCCGCATCGAAACCACCGGCGGCGAGCTTTCCGTCCGCCTGGGCGCCGAAAACGCCGCCGTCACCGTGCGTCGCGGCGCGGTCGAAGTGGAGCCCGATGGCAAAGGGCCGGCGAAGGAAACGAAGATCGCGGCCGGCACGGCCATGGTCTACGGCCCCGCGGGCAGCCACGCCCAGCCGCTGTCGGACGCCGAGATCGAGCGGGCCCTGGCCTGGCGCCAGGGCGCCATCGCCCTGAACGGCCAGTCGCTGAGCCAGGCCGTGGCCGAGTTCAACCGCTACAACCGCCGCAAGGTCCGCATCGCCGACCCGTCGATCGCCGACCTGCGCCTGGCCGGCTACTTCCAGAGCACCGAACCCATGGCCTTCGTCACCGCCGTCACCCACACCTTCCCGGTGCGGGCCAGCGAAGGCGAAGACGGCGTGATCCGCCTCGCCCGCAAGGGCTAGCCGAAGATCCTCCCCCTCTGGGGGAGGTGGCCCAAAGGGCCGGAGGGGGGCGTTTTCAGCTGCCGAGGCGCTGACCGACCTCCCCCCCACGCCCACCCGCCACTCAAAGCCCTTCCCCCATCGAGGGGGAAGGGAGAAGACGCGCGGATGGGGATAGAGCCCCGTCCATCCCCGGCGTTCGCCGAAAACTCCTGAACCAATCCAACAGCTTATAACTTTCTCACGCCCCTGGATCAGACGCGCTGAAAACACCCGCACAATAAACCCCGTCTCGCCGCACCGAAGGGGCGCAAGGCCAGCGACCATGCGGCGGCGGGATGCAGTCGAGCGGGAACGAGTCCGGTCGGGAAAACCGGACGCTCGGGGACCTGGCGCTGGCCAGGCCCGCCCGCCGTCGGCTTCGTCGGGGACAGACGGGAGAGACGCTCCTACCCAGGACATCCCCGCCCCGCGGCGCGCCTTTCGGGAAACCGGCGGGCGTGCTCCGGCAAGGCGTCAACAGCGCCGCCGGCCGGAGGCGGACGGAAAACGGCGGCGCGGAGCGCTCGGCTTCGTCGAAACGGTAACTTGCTGAAAACAGCTTCCGGGCGTCGCCCGGGCGCCCCGCACCCCTTCGACCAACTCGCAGCGAAAGCGCGAGGCCGCAAACCCGCGCCCCAAGATCCTCCCCCTCTGGGGGAGGTGTCCGCGAAGCGGACGGAGGGGGGCCGTTCTCAGCTCTCAAGGCGTCGGGAACTCATCGCCAGCTCCCCCCCACCGATCGCTGACGCGATCGCCTCCCCCACAGGGGGAGGCTCCTCCGAAAGTGGCGCCGGCGCCACACTCGTCACACCGCCGCCACAAAATTTCGGTCGCCGACTGGAGGTTTCCCCACCCTCCCCCGTCGAAGGCGATAAGAACGCCGCGTCGAGGGGGCGCGGCGGACAAAGGGGTAATTCGAACTTGTCCATGCGTACGAACCAACGCCGCCGGACCGTCCGCGGCCTGCTGCTGGCCTCGGCCGCCGTTCTGACCATCGCCGGTCAGGCCGCCGCCCAGGGCTCGCGCCACACCTTCAACATCCCGCCGCAGGACGCGGTGTCGGCGCTGCAGACCTACGCCAAGCAGACCGGCAAGCAGGTGCTGTTCCCGTACGAGGCCGCCACCGGCCGCACCACGCCCGCCGTGACCGGCGACCTGTCGGACGCCGAGGCCCTCAAGCGCCTGGCCGACGCCGCCGGCCTTGTCGTCGCCTCGGACGACGGCAAGACCATCACCCTGCGCGCCGCGCCGGCCGCCCGCCCCCAGTCGGAAGCCGCCGCGACTAACGCGGCTCCCGAAGAAGTCGCCGAAGTCGAAGCCATCATCGTGGTCGGCAGCCAGATCGAAGGCGCCCGTACGACCGAAGCCCTCCCCGTCTCGGTCGTGACCGAGAAGGACATCATCGCCACCGGCGCCGTCTCGGGCGACGAGCTGTTCCGCTCGATCCCGCAGGCCGGCGACGTCCAGTTCCAGGAAGCCCGCACCACCGGCAACCTCAACGACGCTCGCGGCGACGTCTCGTCGCTGAACCTGCGCAGCCTGGGTACCGGCAACACCCTGGCCCTGCTGAACGGCCGCCGCGCCGTGCTGCACCCGGGCACCCAGACCGAAAACCTGGTGCCGGTGCAGACCGTCAACACCAACGCCCTGCCCGTGGCCGGCGTGAAGCGGGTCGAAGTGCTGCGTGACGGCGCCGGCGCCCTCTACGGCTCGGACGCCGTGGCCGGCGTGGTCAACACCGTGCTCGACACCAAGTTCCAGGGCCTGCGCGTCGAGGCCCAGGTCGGCGGCTCGGAAGGCACCGGCTATCGCGAAGGCACCGTCAACCTTAAGGCCGGCACGCGCCTGGAAGACGGCACCCGCCTAACCTTCTTCGGCTCATACACCGCCCACAGCCGCATGATGGCCGACGAGCGCGACTACGCCGCCAGCGAAGACCACCGCGACCGCGTCGCCGGCACGCCCTGGGCCGGCAACACCAGCTTCGACAACCGCTCGACCTCCAGCCCCTGGGGTTCGTTCACGCTGATCCCGTCGTCGACCGCGCCCCGCCAGAACGGCGTGGCCCTGACCACCTCGGGCGTGTTCCACATCGAGCCGACGGCCAACACCGCCGCCGGCTGCAGCAGCGCCGTCCTGGCCGGCGGCCTCTGCATCAAGTCGGGCACCATCACCGGCGCCGCCGACCGCGACCTGCGCTATGACGAAAACCCCCAGCGCACCCTCAAGGGCGGCCTGGAGCGGACCAACCTCTTCAGCACCGTCGAGCGCGACCTCGACAACGGCATGACCTTCTTCGGTGAAGCCGGCTACTACCACGCCCTGTTCACCGGCCAGCGCGAGCAGTCGGCGCCGATCTCGTCGGCCCCGATCAGCATCGCGGCCAACGCCTACTGGAACCCCTTCGGCGCCACCACCCTGGCCGACGGCAGCGTAAACCCCAACCGCCTGTCGGGCCTGACCGGCGTGGGCGCCTCGGGCGTGGCGATGAACATCACCACCTATCGTCCGGTGGATGCGGGTCCGCGCACCTACACCGTCACCGACGACAGCTACCGCCTGCTGGGCGGCCTGAAAGGCTCGTTCGGCGACGGCTGGAAGTGGGAGTCGGCCGGCCTCTACTCCTTCGCCCGCACGAAGGACAAGACGCACAACGCCATCAGCAACACGCTCTTCCAGCAGGCCGTGAACCGCACGGACCAGACGGCCTACAACCCGTTCAACGGCGGCTCGCTGACCAACTGGTCGGGCGACGACACCACCCGCAACAGCCAGGCGACGATCAACTCGTTCCTGATCGACGTCTACCGCATCAGCGAAACCTCGCTGGCGATGTGGGACTTCAAGGTCTCCAAGAAGGACCTCTTCACCCTGCCGGGCGGCGACGTCGGCTTCGCCTCGGGCGTGGAAGTGCGCCGCGAGACCTACAAGGACGACCGTGACGACCGACTGGACGGCACGACGACCTACACCAACAGCGTCACCGGCGTGACCTACAACAGCGACGTCCTGGGGGCCTCCGGCTCGCCGGACATCAAGGGCGACCGCGTCATCAGCTCGGCCTTCGCCGAACTGGCCGTGCCGATCATCTCGCCCGAGATGAACATCCCGTTCGTCGAGGAAGTGACCCTGCAACTGGCCGCCCGCGACGAGTACTATTCGGACTTCGGCAACGTGCTGAAGCCGAAGGGCGCCCTGCTGTGGAAGGTCGGCCAGGGCCTGTCGCTGCGCACCTCGGTCTCGCAGAGCTTCCGCGCGCCGAACCTGCCGCAGTTCTACAGCGAGGGCTCGACCGTCTCGAACGGCCGTCCCGACTACGCCTTCTGCCGGATCAACAACCCGACGGCCACGACCTGCGCCAGCACCTCGACGCTGGAAGTGCGCCAGGGCAACAAGGACCTGAAGCCGGAAGACGCCGACAACGCCTCGATCGGCTTCGTCTACCAGCCCAAGTTCATCCCGGTGGAATACGGCCGCCTGACCCTGACGACCGACTTCTGGTCGATCCGGGAAAAGAACGTCATCGGCATCCTGGGCGGCTACAACCAGATCGCCTACGACCTGCTGCTGCGCCAACAGGGCAGCTACAACCCCAACGTCGTGCGTGACGCCCCTGTCGGCACGAACACCGTCGGCGCCATCTCGTACATCAGCGACACCTACATGAACCTGCAACCGCGCGTGGTTCAGGGCGTGGACTTCTCGCTGGCCTACGACCTGGACGACACCCCCTGGGGCGACTTCGGCTTCAACCTGAACGTGGCCAAGCTGACCAAGTACGACCAGTCGGCCAGCCCGATCGAGCAGATCCTGCAAGAGGCGATCGCCAGCGGCGCCCTGGCGGGCCTGACCGTCTCGTCGGCCGGCAGCCAGATCAAGATGGACGGCTTCCCGGAATTCCGCGGCACGGCCAGCTTCACCTGGCGCAAGGACGGCTGGGGCGCGGGCGCCTTCGTGAACTATGTCGGCGAGACCTACGACACCGGTCCCGCCCAGGTGAACGGCCAGTACTTCCCGATCTCGGACTGGACCACGGTCAGCCTGTACGGCCAGTACGCGTTCAAGAGCGGCCAGTTCGACGGCTCGACCCTGCGGGTCGGCGTGCGCAACATCGCCGACAAGGAGCCGCCGGTCACCTCGAGCAACTTCGGTTACTCGGGCGCCCTGCACAACTCGACCGGTCGCTACTGGTACATGAACATCTCCAAGCGGTTCTAATCCGCGATCGGATGATGACTTGGGAAGCCCGCCCGTCGCATGACGGGCGGGCTTTTCCGTGTCCGGAGCGGGACACGGGGATTTGCCGTGACCCGAAAGTCTTTTTGGGAAATATTCTCCCCACGGCGGCGGAAGGTTCGACGCCGGACGAGTCGGGGCTCTTTCGAAGATCATGTCGCGGGCGAGCACGCCTCTTCCTGGCGCGTGGGGCTATGCCCTGGCGGCCGCCGCGGCCGGCGGCGCCTTCGGCGTGCGCCTGCTGCTCAACGGCTGGTTCCCGCCCGGCTTTCCCTACCTGACCTTCTTTCCCGCCATCGTGCTGACCGCCTATTTCGCGGGACGCGGGCCGGGCATCCTGTGCGCCGCCCTGTCGGGCCTGTGCGCCTGGTACTTCTTCATCCCGCCGTACGACAGCTTCCACGTCGACTTCGCCACGACGGTGGCGATCACGTTCTACGTCTTCGTGGCGGCGGTCGACATCTTCTTCATCGACGGCATGCGCAAGGCCATGCGCCACCTGTCGAGAGAGCGCGAGGCCCAGGCGGAGCTCGCCCGCAGCCGCGACCTCCTCTATCGCGAAATGCACCACCGGGTGAGCAACAACCTGCAGATGGTCGGCGCCCTGCTGCGCCTGCAGTCGTCGGGCATGAAGGACGAGGACGCCCGCCACGCCCTCGTCGAGGCCGGCGGCCGCATCGAGACCATCGCCAAGATCCAGCGCCAGTTGCACGACCAGACCGGCGAGCCGACCCCGTTCCGGGCCTTCGCCGAAGCCCTGCTGGACGACGCGGGCCAGGCCTTCGGCGCCCGCCACGCCATCCGCGTCGAGGGCGGCGAGGACCCGCTGCATCCCGAGCAGGCCACGCCCGTGACCCTCGTTATGCTCGAGTGCTTCAACAACGCCCTGGAGCACGCCTTCGCGGCCGGGAGCGACGGCCGCATCGTCGTGGCGCTGGAGCAGGAAGGCGACAGCCACGTGCTGACCATCCGCGACAACGGCGCAGGCCCCCCGGCCGGGTTCGAGCCCGCCGCCTCGCCCAGCCTTGGCCTGCGCATCGTCCACGCCATGGCCCGCCAGTTGGGCGGCGCCTTCACCATGGCCCGCGTCGACGGCTGGACCGTCTGCCGCCTGAGCTACGCGCCGGCGGTCTAGGGGCGCCTACCTCCCCTCGTCGTCATCCCGGCCGCAGCGAAGCGGAGAGCCGGGAGCCGAGCCGGCTCAAAAAACCTCATCCTGAGCTTGTCGAAGGACGAGGTTTTCGTCTCAAACACGGGGGCGCTTTCATCGGAGCCCCGCCATGCCCCGTCCTGGTCCCCGCAACCTGATCACCGACGTCGAGGGCCTGCTGGTCGGCCACGCCCAGGACGAGGCGGTGGCCTCGGGCGTCACCGCCCTGCTCTGCCCCGACGCCTGGACCGCCGGCGTCGACGTGCGCGGCGGCGGCCCCGGCACCCGCGAGACCGACGTGCTGCGGCCCGAGAACAACTTCAGCAAGGCCCATGCGATCTGCCTGTCGGGCGGCTCGGTGTTCGGCCTGGGCGCGGCCGACGGCGTCGTGGCGGCCCTGTCGGCCTCGGGACGCGGTATCCGCCTGGCCCCGACCTCGCCCGCCATCCCGATCGTGCCGGCCGCCGTTCTGCACGACCTGGGCAACGGCGGCGACAAGGACTGGGGCCTGGACCCGCCCTACCGCTGGCTGGGCATCGAGGCCGCGGCGGCCGCCGACAAGGACTTCGCTCTCGGATCGTTCGGCGCGGGCCTGGGGGCCATGGCGGGCCTGGCCAAGGGCGGCATTGGCAGCGCCTCGCTCGACCTCGGAGAGGGCCTGGTCGTCGGCGCGCTAGCGGCGGTCAATCCGGTCGGCTCGGTGCGCATGGCCGACGGCGAGACTTTCTGGGCCTGGCCCTGGGAAATCGACGGAGAGTTCGGCGGCAAGCGGCCCGCCCCGGACGCGGCGACGCAGGTCGAGCCGATCCCCGAAGATTCGAAGCTGGCGGCGCTGGGACGCCTGCAGGCGGGCGCCAACACGACCCTGGCCGTGGTCGCCGTCACCGCCGACCTGACGACGGCCGAATGCACGCGGCTGGCGATGATGGCCCAGGACGGCCTGGCGCGGGCTATCCGACCGGTCCACACGCCCTTCGACGGCGACATCGTTTTCGCCCTGGCTTCGGGCGCTCAGAGTCTGGGCGAGGGTCCGGGCCGAGCCATTGCTCTGGCGCGGCTGGGCTCGGCGGCGGCCGACACCCTGGCGCGGGCCATTGCTCGCGGAGCGTACGAAGCCCAGCGTTCCGAAGCTCAGTCCTCGGAGACCGGGGGGACTTCCGGCGGCGCGTCGGCCCCGTAGAGCTGGACGGCGGCGGCTTCCAGGCGGCCCATCAGGCGCTTGAGGGTCGCCACCTCGCCCGGCGCCAGGCCAGCCAGCAGCGCTGCCTCATAGGCCAGGGCGAGCGGACGGATCTCGGCGAACAGGCGACGACCGGCGGCGGTCAGTTCCAGCGTGTGCGAGCGGCGGTCGGTGCGGTTGGTGATCCGCGCCACCAGGCGGCGCTCGACCAGGTCCTGGGCGGCGCGGCTGACGCGCACCTTGTCCATGGCGGTGCGGGCCACGGCCTGGTGCTGGGTCAGCGGCCCCTCGATCAGGATCGACATCAGACGCCATTGCGGGATCGACAGACCGAAGCGGTCCTCGTAGGCGCGGGCGATCAGCCGGCTGACGGCGCTGGAGGCCGTCGCCAGGCGATACGGCACATAGTCCGAAAGCGACAGCTGTTCACTGGCGACGTCCGGCGTACCCGGCGTCAGGGATGAGACCGTCGCGGCCATGCCTGTTCCTTTCCTCCTGCTCCGGCCCGCGGCCCGCGAAGACGGAGCCGTCTCTACGCCGAATCACGCCCTGGCAACCCACCGCAGGCGCACCTCGATCTGGCGCCGCGATGAAAACGCTCTCAATCGACCGCCAGCGACCGTGGCGGAAAGCGGGCGTTTCGCCCGCCGCATGAGCATACGCACCTAACCGCGCCCAACCAAGCGGCGCCTTTAGTGGCCGTGGCCGCCGCCATGGCCGTCGTCGCGCCCATGGCCGGCCCTCGGCGCGGCCTCGGTATGGGTCAACTGCTTCTGGCAGCGCTCCAGCAGGCGCAGGTTGTCCGGGCTGTTCCAGACGTCGGCGAACTCGACCACGGCCAGCCGCAGGCGGCGCATGTGCTCGCTCCACTCCAGCGGCGGCTCGGGCTTGTGCTCGTCCTCCTGGCTCTTGCCGTGGGCGGCGGCTCCGCAGGTGCAAACGCGGGAGGTCGGCGCCGGAGCCTGGGCGGGCGCGCAGTTCGCGTTGACGATGACGGTCTGCTTGCTGCTGATCTTCACCTGCGGCGTAGCCAGGGCCAGGCCGCCGACGGTGACCGGCACGCAGCAGATCACGCATTGGCACGGCGCCGGGGCCTTGCAGGTGGAGGACGGCGCGGACGCCGGCGCGGCCTCGTGACCATGCTTGCCTTCCTCCCTGGCCTGGTGGCCGCAGGTGCAGGGCTTGGAAGCCTTGGGCTCGTGCCTGGCCTCGGGCTTGGGGAACTGGCCCAGGCAGGCCTTCTCCAGGCTCTTGAGCGCCTTGCCGCAGACGGCGAACTCGATCAGCGCCCCGACCCGGGCCTCGACCTCGGCGACCAGCTCCTCGGCGCGACGCAGCAGCTCGCCCGTCGGCGCGCTGGTGGCGGCCACGCAGCGGGCGAGGATCGCCTTGTGAATGGCCTTGGGCACGTCGCGCCAGCGCTCGTCCCTTCCCTTGCGGCCCGTGAAGCGCCCCGCGCAGAAGGCCAGGGCCGCGACGGCCAGGGTGATCAGGGCGATGCCGGCCAGCAAGGTCGGATCGAAGATCGGCACCGGCGTCTCGACCGGAAACTCGGATTGATACACCCCACCCCTCCCGCATGCGCCGTTCGACGAGCAGCGTTATGGTTAACGCATGCTCGCGACGCTTGCACGGCCAAGGTTGGGATCAGCGGCGGGAAATCACCCCGCGGGCCCGGGCGCCCTGGTCATAGCGGGTCTCGCCGCCATAGACGGCGACTTCGCACAGGATGTCGCCGCCTTCCTGGGCGGCCCACAGGTAGTTGCGCTCGACCTCGACATTGCGGCCGGCGGGCGAGATGCCGTCGAAGGTGTCTCCCCAGGGAATCACCTTCGACAGCTCGCGCCAGGACAGGGTCATGGCCCGCGACAGCTCGTCGTCGGCCATGGCCTGCAGGTCGGGATCGCTCACGCGCGTCTTACTCGGCCGAGGTTTCGGCGTCGCGGAAGTACGGCACGACCTCGCCTTGCAGCTTGATGGTCATGGCGTTGCCCTTGCGGTCGACGGTCTTGCCGGCGGTCACGCGCACCCAGCCTTCGCTGACGCAGTATTCGTCGACATTGGTCTTCTCGACGCCCTTGAAGCGGATGCCGACGCCGCGCTCGAGCGCTTCGGCGTCGTAGTACGGGCTGTCGGGGTTGGCGGACAGGCGGTCGGGAGGCGTATCGCTCATCGGGTCGGCTTTCGAGATCTTGGGGCGGGACGGCCCGCCGAAGCGGGCGTGATAGCGAGGAAAGACGGGAAATCCAAGCGCTTGGGGCCAAAGCCTCAGCGGATGGAAGGCGCGCGACCGCTGGAGCCGCCCTTGGCGGGCGCCGGCGGGGCATGAGCCGGCGTGTTGGCGGCCTGGCGGACCGGCGGCCTTTCGAGCGCCTGGTAGACCCACTTGCGGGTCTCGGCGTCGAGGCCGGGCCCCACGCCGCCCAGGCGCTGGATCATGCCGACGAAGAACAGGTCATTGGCCGGGTCGATCCAGAACCAGGTGCCGGCGCTGCCGCCCCAGCTGATCGTGCCGGGGCCGACCGGCGCGCCCGAGGCGGCCGGATCCACGGCCACCGCCACGTCGATCCCGTAGCCCATGCCCAGCGCGAAGGGGAACGCCTTCTGCTGGCCGGGCTTGAGCACGCCGGAGGTTCCGTCGGTGGTGACCTGGAAGCTGGGCGGCAGGTGATTGAGCCGCATCATCGCCACCGTTTCCGGTTCGAGGATGCGCACGCCCTCGAGATCGCCGCCGTTGAGGATCATCTGGGCGAAGCGGGCGAAGTCGCCGGCCGTCGACAGCAGGCCGCCGCCGCCGGACGGCGCCGGGGGGGGCTTGGTGACGTCGCGCCAGCCGCCCTCGACGGCGGGCACGAGCTTTCCGGTGACGGGATCGGCGTCGTAGATCGCCGCCAGCCGCGCGGCCTTGTCGGCCGGGACCCAGAAGGCGGTGTCCTTCATCTTCAGCGGCTTGAAGATCCGCTGCTGCATGAACACCGGCAGGGCCTGGCCCGACAGGCGCTCGACGATCAGGCCCTGGATGTCGGCCGCGACGCTGTAGCGCCACAGCTTGCCGGGCTCGGCGTACATCGGCAGGCCGGCGATCTTCTGCACCATCGAGAACAGCGAGTCCGACTGCAGCACGCCCGCCCGGTAATAGGCCTGGTCGGCCTGGCTGCCCGGGTCGTCGGCGATGCCGTAGGCGAAGCCCGCCGTATGGGTCATCAGCTCGCGCATGGTCGGCGGACGGCTGATCGGCGACAGGATCGGCCGGCCCGAAGCGTCGACGCCGTTGGCGACGCGCAGGCTCTCGAACTCGGGGATGAACTTGGTGACCGGGTCGTCGAGCTTCCAGCGGCCCTCGTCATAGAGGATCAGCATGGCCACGCCGGTGACCGGCTTGGTTTCCGACCGGATGCGGAAGATGGCGTCAGCGGGCATGGCCTCGGGCAGGTCCAGCGCCCGCTTGCCGTAGGTCGCCTGGCTGACGACCTTGCCGTGGCGGGCCAGCAGCGTCACGCCGCCGGCGATCTGGCCCTGGTCGACCAGGCGCTGCATGGTCTCGTCAACGCGCTTGAGCTTTTCGGACGAGAAGCCCACCGCCTCGGGCTTGGCGCGCGGTAAGGCGCTCGCCACACCCGGATGGGCGGCGGTCAGGCCCAGGAACCCGGCCAGGGCCCCGACGGACTTGCGCCACAAGCTCATAAGTCGACTTTTCTCTCAGAGGGTTGGCGAGAGCATGGCGCCGAAGACGCCGGCCCTCGCCATATCACATCACTTGGGACGGAAGCGCTTCTGGGTCGGGAAGCCTTTGGGCGCCAGCTTGCCGGCGCCGGCCCGGCGGCCGACGAAGGTCTGCCAGTCGGTCCATTCGCGACGGCGCATGGCCGTGTCGATCCAGTAACCGCCGGTCTCGGCGTTGAACGACAGGCCGTCGCGCAGACCGCCCTCGCGGTAGGCCTGCAACTTGACGCCCTTGCCGCGCGGCATTTCCGGCAGCTCTTCCAGCGGAAAGATCAGGATCTTGCCGTTGTCGCCCACCACGGCCAGCTGGTCGCCGACGGCTTCCAGGCAGAAGGCCGCGCCGGCGGAGTCGACGGTCAGCACCTGCTTGCCCGCCTTGCGGTTGGCCAAGGCCTCCTCTTCCGGCAGCAGGAAGCCATAGCCCTGCTTGGAGGCCAGGATGCGCTTGCGGCCAGCCTTGAACGGGAAGACGTCGATGATCTTCACCTTGTCGTCGAGCTCGATCATCATCCGCACCGGCTCGCCATGCCCCCGGGCGGAAGGCAAGTTGGCGCAGCCCAGCGTGAAGAAGCGGCCGTCCGAGGTGAACAGCAAGAGCTTGTCGGTGGTCTCGGCCGGGACCAGGAAGCCCAGCTTGTCGCCTTCCTTGAACTTCAATTCCGACGGGTCTTCAATCTTGCCCTTGGCGGCGCGGATCCAGCCGCGCTCGGACAGGATGATCGTGATCGGCTCGCGCACGATCATCGCCTCGATGGCGGCCTCGGCGTCGACCACCGGCGCCACGTCGAACACCGAGCGGCCGGTCACGCCCGTCGGGCGCGGCTTGTCCAGCGGGTGCTTGATCTTGATGAGGCTGGCGCGCACCTGGCGCAGGCCCGTGCCGACCAGCTCCCACTGCTTCTTGTCGCTGGCCAGCATGGCCAGGATGCCGTCGCGCTCCTCCACCAGTTCGGCGTGCTCGCGGCGGATCTCCATCTCCTCAAGCTTGGCCAGTTGGCGCAGCCGGGTGTTGAGGATGGCGTCGGCCTGGATGTCGCTGAGGGCGAAGGCCGCCATCAGCTTTTCCTTCGGCTTGTCCTCGTAGCGGACGATGCGGATCACCTCGTCGAGATTGAGGTAGGCGATCAGCAGGCCGTCGAGGATGTGCAGGCGGGCTTCGATCTTGGCCAGGCGGTGGCGGGCCCGGCGGGTCAGCACCTCGCGGCGGTGGGCCAGGAAGGCCATCAGCGCCGACTTGATGCCCATGACGCCCGGCGTGCCGCGCGCGTCCAGCACGTTGATGTTGACCGAGAAGCGGCTCTCCAGCGCCGAGAGCTTGAACAGGCTCTCCATCAGCACTTCAGGCTCGACGTTCTTGGACTTCGGCTCGAGCACCAGGCGGATGTCCTCGGCGCTCTCGTCGCGGACGTCGCCCAGGAGGGCGGCCTTCTTGCTCTCGATCAGGTCGGCCAGCTGCTCGACCAGATCCGACTTCTTCACCTGATACGGGATCTCGGTGACGACGATCTGGTAGGTCCCGCGACCGGTTTCCTCGCGTTCCCACTTGGCGCGGGTGCGGATGCCGCCACGACCGGTCTCGTAGGTTTCGAGCAGGGACGCGGCCGGTTCGACGATGACGCCGCCGGTCGGGAAGTCCGGCCCCGGCACGCGTTCGAGGATGTCGGCGGTCGTGGCTTCGGGGTTGCTCAGCAGCAGCAGGCAGGCGTCGATCAGCTCGGCCGGATTGTGCGGCGGGATCGAGGTGGCCATGCCGACGGCGATGCCGGCCGAGCCGTTGGCCAGGAGGTTGGGGAAGCCCGACGGCAGGACCACCGGCTCCTCGTCCTGGCCGTCATAGGTCGGGCGGAAGTCGACCGCGTCCTCGTCGATGCCGTCGAGCAGAAGCGTCGCCGCCTCCGTCATCTTGCATTCGGTGTAACGCATGGCCGCGGCGTTATCGCCGTCGATGTTGCCGAAGTTGCCCTGCCCCTCGACCAGCGGGATGCGCTGGGAGAAGTCCTGGGCCAGGCGCACCAGGGCGTCGTAGATCGACTGGTCGCCGTGCGGGTGGAAGTTACCCATCACCTCGCCGACCACCTTGGCGCACTTGCGCGCGGCGGACTCGGGGTTCAGGCGCATGTTGCTCATGGCGTAGAGCACGCGACGGTGCACCGGCTTCATGCCGTCGCGGACGTCGGGCAGCGCCCGCGAGCCGATGGTCGACAGCGCATAGGCCAGATAGCGCTTGGACAGCGCTTCGGTCAGCGGCTCTTCGAGGATGCGGTCGCCGTCGCCGGGACCGCCGGGGGGAGGAGTGACGGGCTTGTTCATCAATCAGATTCGTTTCGGCCCGGCAGCCTAGCAGATATGCGGCGCTCGATTCGAGGCGGCGACGGGGTTTTTGCGGCTTATCCGGCCGCGGGCGCCCCAAGAAAGGCCCCCGCCCGCTCGACAAGGGCGATCACGGCCTCGTCACGCCACACCTCGATCGTCTCGGCGCTGGCGTGATCACGCAGCAGCGACAAGGCGTGGCGCCGGTAGCCGTCCTCGGCCAGGTCCTGGATATCGACTGCGGTGGCGACCTGGTTTCCGGCCAAGCAGACGAAGGTGTAGGTTTTCATCACGGTCCTCACCGTGACCATACCACGCCAAGCGCGGCCGTTGGTCGCCTGCCCGACCGATCACGGCATTGGGAACGGCCGTGCTTGCTTAGGCCTCGGCGCTGCGGGCCGGCAGGGCCAGGGTCACGCGCAGGCCGCCGATCGGGGCGCGGCCCAAGGTCAGGGCGCCATCGTGCAGTTCGGCCAGTTCCAGGGCGATCGGCAGGCCGAAGCCATGTCCAGCCCCGCGCTCGTCGAGGCGGCTGCCCGGCACCAGGGCGGCGGCGGCGGCCTCGTCGGTCAGGCCGGGGCCATCGTCGTCGATGTCGAGCACCACGCGTGCGCCCTCGCGGCGGCCGGTGACCCGCACCGTGCGCTCGGCGAACTTCCAGGCGTTGTCGAGCAGGTTCCCGGTCATCTCGTCGAAGTCCTGCGGGTCGCAGGCCACATAGAGGTCGTCGGCCACGTCCAGCTCGGCCCGCACGCCGGCGGCGGCATGGATACGCGAGAGGGCCGCCACCAGGTCGTCCAGGCGCGATCGCACGGGCAGCGCGGGACGCCCCGGCGCGCCCGGCGAGGCGGCGCGGGCCCGGCCCAGGTGATGGCCGATCGCCCCGTCGATCTGGGCGATCAGGCTGGCCAGGCTGCCGTCGGGATCGCGTCCCGGCTCGGCCAGGCGCACGGCCAGGGTGGCCAGCGGGGTCTTCAGGCCATGGGCCAGGTTGGAGACATGGCTGCGGGCCTTCGCCAGCGCCTGCTCGTTATGATCCAGCAGCGCGTTGAGCTCGGCGACGACCGGCTCCAGCTCGCGCGGCTGCTTGTCGTCGATCCGGCGCTGCTCGCCCCCGCGCACGGCGGCCAGCGAGGCGCCCAGCTTGCGCAGCGGCCTTAGGCCCAGCTCCAGCTGGCCGATCATCGCCGCCAGCAAGCCGACGCCCAGCACGCCCAGCGACAGCAGCAGCGGCCGCAGGCCCTCGTCGCGCATGCGGTCGCGGATGTAGCGCGGCGCGCCGGCGGTGACCGTCACCGGCCCGCGGCTGGTGCTGATGGTCAGGGTGCGGAAGTAGAAGCTCTCGTTCCAGCCGCTGCGCGAGCGCCAGCGGCGGGATTCCTTCAGCGGGGCGGTCGGCGGCTTGTCGGGTCGCATCTCGCGCTGGGGCATGCGGTCCCGGTCGCGGTCACGCTCGGGACGAGGCCAGGGCGGCGGCCCCTCGCCCTGCCGGGGCTCGACCGAGGCCACGGTCTGCGAGCGCAGCACGCCCGCCGGTCCCCGCACCACCCAGGCCCAGCCCGCGCCGCGGCGGATGAACGGTCCCACCGACTGGATGCGATCCTGGTCGAGCGTGCCGTCGGACTTCACCGCCCGCGCCAGCACCGAGATCTGTGACTCCAGGCTGGCGTCGACATTGCGGCGCACGAACTGGTCCAGGGACGGACGGATGGTCAGGGCCGCCAGCACCACCGCCACGATGGTGAACAGCACGCCGCTGATCAGCAGCCGGGCCCGGATGGAGTTCAGCACGCCCTTCACGCCGCACCCGCCGTCAGGCGATAGCCGCGGCCGCGCACGGTCTCGATCATCTCGTGGCCGATCTTGCGCCGAAGCCGGCCGACGATGACCTCCAGCGAGTTGGAATCCCCGCCCGCATCGCCCTCATAGGCCTGCTCCAGGATGTCCATACGCTCGACCACCACCTCCTTGCGCAGGATCAGGCACGACAGCACCCGCCACTCGAAGCTGGTCAGCTTCAGGGGCATGCCGTCGAACTCGAAGCCGCCCATCTGGGCGTCGAAGGTCAGGCGGCCGCAGACGATGCGAGGGCCGTGATGGCCGGCCGAACGCCGCACCAGCGCCCGCAGGCGCATCACCAGCTCCTCTACCCGAAACGGCTTGGTCAGATAGTCGTCGGCGCCGGCCTTGAAGCCCTCGACCTTCTCGGTCCAGCCATAGCGGGCGGTGAGGATCAGCACCGGCAGCGGCCGGTTCTGGGCGCGCCAGCCGCGCAGCACGCTCAGGCCGTCCTGCTTGGGCAAGCCGAGGTCCAGCACGGCGGCGGCGTAGGTTTCGGTGGCGCCCAGATGCGCGCCGGTCTCGCCGTCGGCGGCGATATCCACCGCGAACTGCTCTTCGCGCAGGGCCTGGGCGATGCTTTCGGCCAACGGCGCGTCGTCTTCGACCAACAGGATGCGCATCCCCCATCCTTAGCCGACGAACCCAAACCGAACCTGAACCAGTTCGTTCAGGCTACGTCGAGGTTGTGTGCGTTACAGAGGCTGCAATCGAGGGATTCGGTTCGAGATTTGGGGATTGGAATGACGAGGAAGATGGCCCTCCTGGCGGGTCTGCTGGGCTGCATCACGCCGACGATGCTGCATGCCCAGGAAACAGCCGCGCCGGCCCAGGCCCCGCGCCAGCCCGCCCAGCAAGTCCCGTCCGACGCCGACCTCGACACCGAGGTCGAGGGCATCGTCGTCACCGGCCAGCGCCAGTACGGCGCGGTGCTGGGCGACATCCAGCCGGAAACCACCTTCAATGCCGCCGACGTGCGCTCGCTGGGCGTCAGCTCGGTGACCGAGCTCCTGTCGGAGCTGTCGGCCCAGACCGCCAGCGCCGGCGGCGGCGCGCCCGTCACCCTGCTGAACGGCCGCCGCATCTCGGGCATGGGCGAGATCCGCGACATCCCCACCGAAGCCATCCAGCGGGTCGAGATCCTGCCCGAGGAAGTGGCGCTGAAGTACGGCTACTCGGCCGACCAGAAGGTGGTGAACATCGTGCTGCGCCAGCGCTTCCGCGCGCGCACCGGCGAGATCAGCGTCGCCTCGCCCACCGACGGCGGCCAGACCACCGAACAGTTCGACTCCAGCACCCTGCGCCTCAACCGCCAGGGCCGCCTGAACACCGCCTTCAAGTACGCCCACAGCGACAAGCTGCTCGAAAGCGACCGCGACATCATCTCGCGCGGGGCCAGCGACAACTATGTCGGCGACCTGACGCCGTACCGCACGCTGCGCCCGCGCACCGACAGCCTGTCGTACAACGGCGTCTACAACCGCATTCTCGAGAACGGGATTTCGGCCACGGTCAACGGCAGCCTGTCCTACGACCAGAGCCAGTCGCTGTCGGGCCTGGCGCGGGCGCAGCTGGACGTGCCGGCCGCCAGCCCGTTCTCGCTGTCGGACGGTGACGAGAGCGTCTATCGCTACCTGACCGACCTGGGCGCCATGGAGCAGTGGAGCCGGTCCTGGAACGCCCATGGCGGCTTCAGCCTCGACGGCTCGATGAAGTCGTGGCGCTGGAACCTGACCGGCAACTACGATCACGACGAAAGCCGCACCAGCACCGATCGCGCCCCCCGTCTCGACGAACTGCAAGACCGGCTCGACGATCTGGACCCCACCTTCGATCCGCGCGCGGGCCTGCCCACCGGCAGCTTCCTCAAGGACCGCGCCAGCTCGACCAGCGACACGCTCAACACCCAGCTGGTGATGAACGGCGCGCTGACGCGCCTGCCGGCGGGCGACATCTCCACCAGCATCAAGCTGGGCGCCGAAGGCGCCTGGGTCGACTCCTGGTCGCGCCGCAACGGCGCCCAGGGCGTCACGGAAAGCAGCGCGGACCTGTCGCGCGGCACGGCCAACGGCCAGGTCAGCTTCGACGTGCCGATCACCAGCCGCAAGAACAACTTCATGGCCAAGGTCGGCGACCTGTCGGCCAATCTCAACCTGTCGGCCAACCAGCTGTCGGACTTCGGGACGCTGACCTCGGTGGGCTACGGGCTCAACTGGTCGCCGCTCAAGCCGATCAGCTTCATCGTCTCGGTGAACAACCAGGAGACCGCGCCCAGCATGTCGCAGCTGGGCGGGGCCCAGGTCACGACCCTGGACGTGACCACGTTCGACTACGTCCGCGGCGAAAGCGTGCTGATCTCGCGCCTGACCGGCGGCAACCCGGACCTGAAGGCCGAGGAAAAGAACGTCGTCAGGCTTGGCTTCACCCTCAAGCCGCCGGTCGTCGAAGGGCTGTCGATCAACGCCAGCTACATGCGCACCCGCACCGACAATCCGATCTCGTCCTTCCCCAGCGCCACGGCCGCCACCGAGGAAGCCTTCCCCGACCGCTTCGTGCGTGACGAGGATGGCCGCCTGGTCCGCATCGACGCCCGCCCGGTGAACTTCGCCAAGCGCGAAAGCGACCAGATCCGCTGGGGCCTCAACTACAGCCGCCAGATCGGCAAGACGCCGCCCCGCCCCACCCCGACGCCCGAGGAAATGCAGCGCTGGCGCGAACGCCAGGGCCAGGGCCAGGGCGGTGAAGGCCGGGGCGAAGGTCGCCGCAGCCAGGAAGGCCAGGCCAGCGGCCAGCAGGCTCAAGCTCAGACGGCCCAGGGCCAGACGGCTCAAGGTCAGGCCCAGGCCACCGAGGGCGCCCAGCCTCCCGGCATGGAGCTGCTGCAAGGCGCCATGCGCCAGGGCGGCGACCGCGGCGGCGAGCAGCGCGCCGGCGGCGACAACGCCCAGCCGTCCTCCGACGCCCCGCGTCCGGGCGGCGACCAGGGCGGTCCCGGCGGCGGCTTTGGCGGTCCCGGCGGTCCGGGAGGCGGCTTCGGCGGTCGTGGTCCCGGCGGCGGCTTCGGCGGCCCGCCCCCCGGCTTCGGCGCGGCGCGCCTGCAGCTGGCGCTGTTCCACACCGTGCGCCTGCGCGACCGGATCTACATCACAGACGGCGGAAACCCGCTCGACCTGCTGGACGGCGACGCCTTGGGCAACAGCGGCGGCTCGCCCCGCAACGAACTCGAGGCCCAGCTCGGCTTCACCAAGCAGGGGATGGGCGCGCGCCTGACCGCCAACTGGAAGGAAGGCACCGAGGTCACCGGCGGAACCACCGGCAGCTCGACGGGCACGCTGAAGTTCTCCGACCTGACGACGGTGAACCTGCGCCTGTTCGCCAACCTGGGCGCCCGGCGCGAGTTGGTGGCCAAGTATCCGGTGCTGCGCGGCACGCGGGTGACCTTCGGCGTCACCAACCTGTTCGACGAGAAGCAGCAGGTGCGCAACGCCGCCGGCGGCACGCCGATCACCTACCAGGAAGACTACCTGGATCCGCTGGGCCGCAGCGTTCGCCTGAGCGTGCGCAAGGTGTTCTTCTAGGACTGGGTGTTCTTCTAAACCTGACCGGGGCGGCCTCTAAAGCCGCCCCGCCTCGCCCAGCCGGTCCAGCAGCCACATGCGGGCCGGCGGCAGCGGGCGGTTCAGCGGGCCGAACACGAACTGCTCGAGAAAGTGGCCCGTGATATCGAGGCCGGCCTTCACGTCGCCCTCGGAAAGCCCTCCCTGCGACGACAGCAGGAACGGCGGCAATGGCAAGAGCTTGTCCTGGTAGGGCGCGCCGGCCTTGCGGCTGACCGCCCGCCCCGTGCGCGGGCTGACATAGACCAGATCGTCGACGTCGCCGGTGGCCGCGCACTTGGACAGGTCCAGGCCGAAACCCAGGTCCTGCAACAGCCCCGCCTCGTAGCGCACATAGACCGCCGGCCAGATGTCGGGAATCTCCAGCACCCGGATCAGGGTCTCCAGCGCCAGGAACGCGCCGGGATGCGGTTCACGCTCGGGCAAGGCCCCGGCGGCGACGGCGGCGGCCGATTGCAGGCCGGCCAGGGCCAGGCGGTCGTCGAACAGCGATGAAGGCCCCTCGCCCATCGGCTCCAGCTGGGCCGAGCCCATCTGGTCGACGACCCGGGCGCGATAGCGGGCGATGACCCGCGCGCCCGCCTGTAGAAATGGCTTCATCCGCCGCGAGGCCGCGCCGGCCACGTGGGCGACGAACTTGCCCCGGTCCTGGGTCAGCAGCTCGACAATGGCGCCGGTCTCGCCGTGCGCCCGCGCCGACAGTAAGAAGGCGTCGTCCTCCCACTCCGTCATCGCGGCGTCTCCACTACGACGGCGTTCCCCAGGCCACGACCTTCTCCAGCACCGGACGCCAGTCGGCCTCGACCGGCAGGCCGATGACGTCGCGCAGGATCGCTTCCAGCTCGTCGACCGGAAGGTCGCGCTGCTCGACCAGGGCGCCGGCGGCGTCGCGGTGGGTCAGGCGATTGTTCTTCAGCGCGTAGCGAGCGGTCGGCGTCGTGCGGCCCACCGTCATGCTCCAGGTGAAATGCGAGCTGGGGTGAGTGTAGGTGAAGAAGTTGGCCTGTTCGTAGTCGACCGGAGCCCAGGCGCCCCGGGCGACCTGGTAGAGCGGCGCCCAGCGGCCCGACAGATCGGCCTGCACCTGGCGCTCGACCACGCCGTCGCATTCGGCGTCGACGATGCGGAAGGCGCCGTTGGGGCTGGCCTGGTCGCCGTCGGCGAACAGGCGCAGCGGCGCGGTCAGCACGCATCCGCCGAAGCCGGCGTCGGCCAGCCAGGTCTCGCCGTCGATCGTCACGCCCAGCACCTGGTGCGAGCGCGGACGCGGCGGGGCGCCTTCCGGCGCCATCCACAGCACCCGGGCCATCAGGCCCTCGACCTGGAAGCCAAGCGCGGCCAGCACCCGCTTGAGCAGGCTGTTCTGCTCGTAGCAGTAACCGCCGCGACCGGCGGCGATCAGCTTGGCGTCCACCTCCGCGGGAACGATGCTGATCCCCCGGCCCAGCAGCACGTCGAGGTTCTCGAACGGGATGGCGTCGGGGTGCTTCTGGCAGATCGCCCGCAGGGTCTGAAGCGTCGGCTCGCGCGGGCCGGCATAGCCGATCCGCGCGAAGTAGGCGTCGAGGTCCACGGAAGCGACCGCCGGAGCGTCAAACATCGAAGTCGAGGCCCATGTCGCTGAACAGGCCGCGTTCCTCGGCCCAGTTCTCCTTGACCTTCACGTGCAGGAAGAGGTGCACCTTGCGATCCAGGATGTCCTGAAGCTCCTCGCGCGAGGCCTGGCCGATCCACTTCAGCACCTGGCCGCCCTTGCCCAGCACGATGGCGCGCTGGCCCTCGCGCTCGACATAGATGGTCTGCTCGATGCGGGCGCTGCCGTCGGCGCGCTCCTCGAACGCGGTGGTCTCGACCGAGGCCGCGTAGGGCAGCTCCTCGTGGACGCGCAGATAGATCTTCTCGCGGGTGATCTCGGCGGCCAGCAGGCGGGCCGGCAGGTCGGCCGTCTGGTCTTCCGGATAGAGCCAGGGGCTTTCCGGCATCATCGAGGCCAGCTTGGCGGTCAGGTCGTCGACGCCCGCGCCGGTCTCGGCGCTGATCATGAAGACGTCGGTGTAGACGCCGGTGTCGAAGAAGTCCTTGGCCACGGCCAGCAGGGTGTCGCGCTTGATGCCGTCGATCTTGTTGAGCGCCAGGATCACCTTGCGGCCGCTCTCCTTGAGGGCCTCGATGATGGTCTGGACATCCTGCACCGCGCGGTGCTCGGCCGGGGTGGCGTTGCGGGCGCGGTCGGCCAGTTCGGCCTGCACGTCGACGAGGTGGACGGTGACCTCGGCTTCTTCCGAGCCGGCCCAGGCCGAGCGCACCATGGCGCGGTCGAGGCGGCGGCGCGGGCTGAAGATCCCGGGGGTGTCGACGAGAACGATCTGGGTGTTCCCGGCCAGGGCGACGCCGCGCACGGGGAAGCGCGTCGTCTGCACCTTCTGGGTGACGATCGAGACCTTGGCCCCGACCATGCGGTTGACCAGGGTGGACTTGCCGGCGTTCGGCGCGCCGATGATGGCGGCGAACCCGGCGCGGGTGTTGGAGGTGTTTTCAGTCATTGGGCGTGCGTGTAGCACAGAGCACTGCAAAAGCCCTCCCCCTTGATGGGGGAAGGGTTGGGCGGGGGTGGCGTCGGGCCTTGCCGGCTGAACCGCCGCATCACCCCCATCCCCGCCCTTCCCCCATCAAGGGGGAAGGGAGAAGTCTCCTCAATCGCCTTGCACCCGCTCCAGCAGCGCCTTGGCGGCGGCCTTCTCGGCCTCCTGCCGGGACTTGCCCTTGGCGATGGCCGGATCGACGTCCTTGACGCTGACCTCGACGGTGAACTCCGGCGCGTGGTCGGGACCGGTGCGGTCGAGCACGCGATAGGATGGCAAAGGCCGCCCCTTGCTCTGGGCCCACTCCTGCAGGGCGGTCTTGGGGTCGCGCGGACGCCCCTGCGCGGCCCTGTCGAACTCCTCCGACCACAGGTCGAGGAACACCTTGCGGGCCAGCTCCAGCCCGCCGTCCTGGTAGAGGGCGGCCATCAAGGCCTCGCAGGCGCCGGCCAGGATCGATTCCGTCTCGCGACCGCCGATCTTGCTCGACGAGGCCGACAGGCGCAGGGCCGGACCCAGGTCGGCGGCCTTGGCCACGCGGGCGCAGGTCTCGCGGCTGACCAGGGCGTTCAGGCGGGGGGCGAGTTCGCCCTCCTTGGCCTTGGGGAAGCGCTCGGCCAGGGCCTCGGCGGCCAGGAGCCCCAGCACCCGGTCGCCGATGAACTCCAGCACCTCGTTGTCGCGGACCTTGGCCTTGGCGCCGTCGCCGACGCTGGCGTGGGTCAGGGCCTGCTCGAGCAGTTCGCGATCCTCGAAGCGATGACCGATCCGGCGCTCCAGGTCGCCGACGGCGGCGCCCCGTCTGTCCTTCTCGGCCATGACTTACTTCAGCACGCGGAAGAAGCGGCTCGGACGCGCGTCCATGAACCAGGTCCACGGCTTGAAAAGGTGCGCGTCGGCGTTCCACGACAGCAGGATGATCTGCGCCTTGCCGACCAGGTTCTCGGCCGGGACGAAGCCCACGCCGATGGCGTCGCCGGTGAACTGGTCGTTCTCGTAGTTCCACTTGCAGGTCCCCGAGTCCGTCTTGAACGGCGAGATGCCCGGGTTGAAGCGGCTGTCGGCCGAGTTGTCGCGGTTGTCGCCCATGAAGAAGTAGCAGCCTTCCGGAACCTCGTAGACGCCGGTGTTGTCGCCCTGCGTGTCCGGGCCCGCGTCGGCCTGGGTCAGGTAGGTGCGGCCCTCGGGCGTGGTTTCCTGGATGCGCTTCATCGGCTGGGTGAAGCCGTAGCCGCTGTCGACCAGCACGTCGGCCTGCTCCTGGCGCTTGATCGCCTTGCCGTTGATGTAGAGCGCGCCGCCGCGGACCTGGATCTTGTCGCCCGGCAGGCCGACCAGGCGCTTGATGTAGTCGACGTGGCCGTCGCGCGGCAGCTTGAAGACGATGATGTCGCCGCGCTTGGGCGCCGAACCCAGGATGCGGCCCTTGAACAGCGGCGGGCTGAACGGGATCGAGTGCTTCGAATAGCCGTACGAGAACTTCGAGACGATGATGTAGTCGCCTTGATAGAGGTTGGGCTCCATCGAGGCCGACGGGATCGTGAACGGCTGGAACAGCAGAACCCGCAGCACCAGGGCGATGCCCAGGGCGTAGGCCACGGTCTTGATGATCTCGATGAATTCGTTGACGGCGCCGCCCTTTTCTTCTTCGGGGGGCGTGGTCTCGACGGCTTCGGTCATGCGCGCGGGGCTCTTTGCGAATGGGGGTCGGGCGAGCCCGACAGGTCTTGCTAGACGCGGTTGTCGTCGCGGGCAAGCACCGCCGGCGATAGTGACGCTTCGTGGTGCCCGTTTGGCGCCGCGCCGCCAGCTCGCCTTAAAGATTATTCATTGGCCGCCGCGTTTGGCGAATGATGTTCTCCCGGCGCTGATTTCGCCCAGGACCCGCCGATGCGCTCGCTCGCCCCGCTGTTCATCCTCACCGTAGGCCTGATGGCGGCCTGGCAGGCCAAGTCCGCCGAGGTCGCGCCCCGCCCGGTGGTCGAGGGCGTGGCCCAGGCCATCGCCGACAACTACTACGACGCCGCCAAGGGCGCGGCCGTCGCGGCGCAGCTGCGCGCCGAGGCCGCCAAGGGAACCTACGACCGCCTCACCGACCCGCGCGACCTGGCCACCACGCTGAGCGAGCGCCTGCGGCCGCTGGACCACCACTTCAACGTCTCGTGGTCGGCCGAGCCGCCGCCCGCCCCGCGCCCAGCGCCCGGTCCTTCGGCCGCCTCCGCGCCCGGCCCACCGCGCGTCGACCCGATCAGGCGCGCCAACTACGGGATCCGCCGGGTCGAGATCCTGAACGGCAATCTCGGCTATATCGACATGCGGATGTTCGCCCACTTCGAGTTCGGCCAACCCGACGCGCCGGCCCGCAAGGCCATCGAGGCGGCGTTGCAGACCGTGGCCAATACGGACGCAGTGATCATCGACCTGCGCGACAACGGCGGCGGCTCGCCCGCAATGGTCGGCTATCTGGCCAGCGCCTTCACGCCTAGGGGCGCCGACATCTACAACACCTTCAAGTATCGCGAAGGGACCGAGAGCGAGGCCCCCAAGGACTGGCACCCCGCCCCGCGCCTGGAGACGCCGCTCTACGTGCTGATCAGCGGGCGCACCGGTTCGGCGGCAGAGGCCCTGGCCTACACGCTGAAGAACGCCAAGCGCGCGGTGATCGTCGGCGAGGCCAGCGGTGGCGCGGCCAATCCGGGCGGTCCCGTGCCGGTGGCCGGCGGCTTCTCGATCTTCGTCTCCAACGGCTCTCCGGTCAGTCCAATCACCAAAACCAACTGGGAGGGCGACGGCGTGCAGCCCGACGTGCCCGTTCCCGCGGCCAAGGCGCTGGACGCCGCTCGCGCCCTGGCGCTGGAAAACCTGCTGAAGACCGCGACCGGCCCGGCCGCCCAGGACGCCCGCTGGGCGCTGGAGGCCCTGCGCGCCGAAGAAGCGCCGCCGACGACCAAGCCGCTGGCCGACTATGTCGGCGCCTATGGCGCGGTCGAGATCGTGCAGGTCGACGGCCGCCTGGCCATGAAGCGCGGCCGCCGGCCGCTGACCGTGCTGCTGCCCCTGGGCGGCGAGACCTTCACCGTGGCCGGCGAGTCGGGACGCCGGGTGGTGTTCGAGCGCGACGCCAAGGGCGCCGTCAGCGCCTTCGAGGCGACCGGGTACGAAGGCGGCGGCTCGCGCTTTCGGCGGGACGCTCCAGGAGCCTAAGCCGCCGGTACGGCCTCGATGATCACGAAGGCCTGGGCGTAAGGGTGGTCGTCGGTCAGCGACAGGTGGATCACCGGGACCATGCCCTCGGGGATCAGCTGCGCCAGCTTGGCGGCCGCACCGCCGGTCAGGGCCATGGTCGGCTTGCCCGACGGCAGGTTGACCACGCCCATGTCGCCCAGGTGCACGCCCTGCTTGAGACCCGTGCCTAGGGCCTTGGAGCAGGCCTCCTTGGCGGCGAAGCGCTTTGCGTAGCTGGAGGCGCGGTCGGGCTTGCGCTCGGACCGCTTGCGCTCGATCTCGGTGAAGACCTTGTTGGTGAAGCGCTCGCCGAACCGTTCGAGGGTCTTCTCGATCCGGCGGATGTCGCTGAGGTCCGAACCGATGCCGATGATCATCAGGCTTGCTCCAGCCTCGCCGCGTCCATCAGGGTCCGCATCCGAAGAATGGCTTGCGGCAGGCCGACGAAGATCGCCTCGCCGATCAGGAAGTGGCCGATGTTCAGCTCGACGATCTGCGGGATGGCGGCGATCGGCTTGACCGTCGCGTAGTCGATGCCGTGGCCGGCGTGGACTTCCAGGCCCAGCGAGGCGGCGAAGGCCGCGCCCGACTTCAGGCGCTCAAGGATGGCGGCGGCGCGCTCGGTCTGGCCGGCGCGGGCGGCGTCGCAATAGGCGCCGGTGTGCAGCTCCACCACCTGCGCCCCGACATCGGCCGAGGCCTGGATCTGGGCGTGGTCCGGCTCGATGAACAGCGAGACCCGCGCGCCGACGGTGCGCAGGCGGCCCGTGGCGTCGGCGATGCGATTGGCGCCCTTCACGACGTCGAGGCCGCCCTCGGTGGTCACTTCCTCGCGCCGCTCGGGCACCAGGCAGGCCGCGTGCGGCTTGGCGTTCATCGCGATGCCGACCATCTCGTCGGTGACCGCCATCTCGAAGTTCAGCGGCTTGCCGCGCTTGAGACAGAGGTCGGTGAGGACGGCAATGTCGGCGTCGCTGATGTGGCGGCGATCCTCGCGCAGGTGCGCGGTGATGCCGTCGGCGCCGGCCGCGAGCGCCAGCTCGGCGGCGCGCACCGGCTCGGGATAGCTCGACCCGCGCGCGTTGCGGATCGTGGCCACGTGGTCGATGTTGACGCCGAGCCGGAGCATGGGGCTCAGCCCTTCAGCCGGCGGCTGCCCGGATCCTCGATCGGGATCGCGGCCAGTTCGGGCGGCAGGGCGTCGGCCGGATAGGCCGGGACTTCGAGGCTGGCCAGCGCGATCAGCGGCACGCCGACATCGGCCTTGCCGCCCGAGCGGTCGACGATGCAGGCCGCGGCCACGACGTCGCCGCCGGCGTCCTTGATCGCCTGGATGCACTCGCGCGACGACAGGCCGGTGGTGACGATGTCCTCGACCATCACGACCTTCTGGCCCGGCTCGATGTGGAAGCCGCGACGGAACTTGAAGCCGCCGCCCTCGCGCTCGACATAGATCGACGGCACGTTCAGGTGACGGGCGGTCTCGTAGCCGGGGATGATGCCGCCGACGGCGGGCGAAACCGCGACGTCGACATGGCCCACCGTGGCCACGATCTTGTCGGCCAGGGCCTTGCACAGGCGCTCGCAGCGCTCGGGCCGCATGAACACCAGGTTCTTCTGCAGGAAGACCGGGCTGTGCAGGCCGCTGGAGAGCACGAAGTGGCCTTCGCGCAGGGCGCCGGCGGCGCGGAATTCTTCGAGGACGTCGTCGTTGGTCATGAGGCGTGGATATAGACCAGCGCGGCGAGTCTACAAACCGCTCTCAAAGGGGCGTAGGACAGCGGCCATGAACGACTCCCCTCCCCGCCCTCGTGTCGGCTGCGGCGCGGCCATCATCGACGGACAGGGCCGCATCCTGCTGGTCCAGCGCCGCCGCCAGCCGGAAGCCGGCCATTGGGGTCAGCCGGGCGGCAAGCTCGACTGGGGCGAACCCGGCCGGACCTGCGCCGAGCGCGAGATCCGCGAGGAACTGGGCATCGAGATCGTCGCCGGTCCGGTGCTGGCCGTCACCGACATGATCACGGCCGACAGCCACTGGCTGGCCGTGACCTATCGCGCCGACGGCTGCGTGGGCGAGCCGGCGATCCAGGAGCCGGACGCCATCGCCGACTGGGGCTGGTTTGCGCTGGACGCCCTGCCCTCGCCCCTGACCCAGGCGACGCAGGACGCCGTGACGGCCCTGCGCGGCGCGGACTGAATTTTTTTCGGCGGGCCGCGTCACGCGCGCGGCCCTCGCCTCGTCATGGCGGCGCAACCCTCTCAAAGGAGACCCGCCATGACCGCCAAGCTCGATCCCTTCGCCGCCGCTCCCGCCGTGATGAAGTCGTGGTTCACCGCCTCGACCGTCATCGCCGCCAGCCTGGAGCCCAGCCTGATCGAACTGGTCAAGATCCGCGCCTCGCAGATCAACGCCTGCGCCAACTGCATCAACATGCATACGGTGGAGGCCCGCGCACAGGGCGAGACCGAGCAGCGCATCTACCTGCTGTCGGCCTGGCGCGAAGCGCCCTGCTACACCCCGCGCGAACGCGCCGCCCTGGCCTGGACCGAGGCGCTGACCCGCCTGTCGGAAGGCCACACGCAGGAGGCCGCCCACGGCGACCTCGCGGCTCGGTTCAGTGAAGAAGAGCAGGTCAAGCTGACCCTGATGATCAACGTCATCAACGGCTGGAACCGCCTGGCCGTGGGCTTCGGGCTCTGGATCGAGCAGCCGGTGAAGGCCGCGGCCTAGCCCAGGGCGAAAACCTCGCCCTTCGACGAGCTCAGGGTGAGGCTTTTCCTGGGCCCGCGGCGCCTGAAATGGTCCTCATCCTGAGCTTGTCGAAGGACGAGGACCACACTGGGCTTCAGCCCCGCGTCCGGTCCACCGTCTCGACCGACGGACAGGTGCGCAGCGCCGCCGAGATGTTGGTCAGGTGCTTGGCGTCGCGCACCTCGACATCGATGTCGGTGTCGAAGAAGTCGCTCTGCCGGTGGTGCATGCGCAGGTTGACGATGTTGCCGCCCGCCTCGCCGATGATCGTGCAGACCTGGCCCAGCACGCCCGGCGCATTGCCGATGGTGGCGTGCAGGCGGGCCAGCGAGACGGTGTCGCGCTCGGCCTCGGGCGTCCAGTTGAGATCGCGCCAGAGGTCCTCGCGGTCCTCGTATTCGGCCAGCTTGGGGCAGTCGATGGTGTGGACGTCCAGCCCCTCTCCATCTTCCCGCAGGATGCCGACGATGCGGTCGCCAGGCACCGGGCTACAGCAGTGGGCGAAGTGCAGCGAGACGCCGGGGGTCAGGCCGCCGCCGCGCACATAGAGCCGCGCGCCCTTGCCGCCTTCGATCTTGCGACGGGCGGTGGCGGCCTCGCGATCGGCGTCGACCATGCCGGGGAACGCGGTCTCCAGCACCTGGCTGGGCGTGACCCGGCCGCGGCCGACGGCGTCGAACAGGGCCTCCTCGCTCTCCAGCGCGAAGCGTTCGAGGATCGGGCGCAGCGACACGTCCTTGAGGTTCTTGCCGGCGCGCTCGAAGGTCTGTTCCACCGAAACCCGGCCCAGGCGCAGGAACTCTTCCTTCTCGGTCTGGCGGATATGGCGACGAATGGCCGAGCGGGCCCGGCCGGTCACCGTCAGCGAGCGCCAGTCCGGCGGCACCACGGGCTTTGAGCCGCGGATCACCTCGACCACGTCGCCGTTGGTCAGGATGGTGCGCAGGGGCTTCAGCTCGCCGTTGATCTTCACGCCGATGCAGGTGTCGCCGACGCTGGTGTGGACGGCGTAGGCGAAGTCCAGCGGCATGGCGCCTCGGGGCAAACTCACCAGCTTGCCCTTCGGGGTGAACACGAACACCTGGTCGAGGAACATCTCGAGCTTGGCGTGCTCGACCAGCTCCTCGCTGTCGCCGCCATGCTCGAGCACCTGCACCAGCTGGCGCAGGTTGGCCAGCGGGTCGCGGCCGCCGGCCGCTTCCATGCCTTCCAGGTCGAGCCCGTACGAGGCGTCCTTGTAGCGGAAGTGGGCGGCCACGCCCTCTTCGTTCACCCGGTCCATCGACTCGGTGCGGATCTGCATCTCGATGCGCATGCCGCGCGGCCCCACCACGGTGGTGTGCAGCGAGCGGTAGTTGTTGCGCTTGGGCGTCGAGATGAAGTCCTTGAAGCGATCGGGCACGCTGGACCAGGCCCGGTGCACGACGCCCAGGGCGCGGTAGCAGTCTTCCTCGCTGTCGACGATCACGCGGAAGGCGTAGATGTCGGACATCTGCGAGAAGCCGATCGACTTGCGCTGCAGCTTGCGCCAGATCGAATAGGGAGCCTTTTCACGGCCGAAGACGCGGGCCGGCAGGTTGGCCGACTCCAGGCGGGCCAGGATTTCCTGGCTGACCAGCTGAACCGCCCCGCCCTGCTCTTCACGCAGCTTTTCCAGCCGGCGGACGATGGCGTCACGGGCGACCGGGTTGGTGTGCTGGAAGGACAGCTCCTCCAGCTCGGTGCAGATCCGGTGACAGCCGATGTTGCGGGCCAGCGGCGCGTAGATGTCGCGCGTCTCGCGGGCGATGCGCTCGCGCTTGGCCTGGTTCTTGATAAAGTGCAGCGTCCGCATGTTGTGCAGACGGTCGGCGAGCTTGACCAGCAGGACGCGCACGTCCTTGGAGATGGCCAGGATGAACTTGCGCAGGTTCTCGGCCTGGCGGGTGTGCTCGGCCTGGAGCTCCAGCTTCGAGAGCTTGGTGACGCCCTCGACCAGTTCGGCGATCTCCTCGCCGAACAGCTTGCCGATCTCTTCCTTGGTGACCGGCGTGTCCTCGATCACGTCATGCAGCAGCGCCGTGACGATGGTCGCGGTGTCGAGCCGATACTCGGTGAGGATGCCCGCCACCTCGATCGGGTGGGCGTAATAGGGGTCGCCGCTGGCGCGCGTCTGGCTGCCGTGCATGCGCATGGCGAAGACGTAGGCGCGGTTGAGCAGGGCCTCGTCGGCCGTCGGGTCGTAGGCGTGGACCCGCTCGATCAGCTCGTATTGGCGAAGGAACTTGCGCGGCTTGGGGGCCGGCGGAGCCTCGGGCGCCGGAGCGGCGGCGGGCTCAGACGAAGACGCGCCCGACTCCGCCTCTGACGAGACAGCTTCGGGCGCGCGTTCGGACGGAGCGGCGGCGGGCGCCGCTTCGATGATCAGAGGGTCTGCGCCGTCGGGGCTCAGTACCGCTCCTCCTGACCGCCGTCGCGGTCGCTTTGCAGCGCGCGAACGAGTTCCAGTTCGCTCATCTGCATGTGAGTCGGATCGGCCAGCAGGGCGAGGGTTTCGGCCTCTTCCTCGGCTTCCGAATGCTCGTCGACGCGCTGCAGCGTGGTGATCAGGTGCTCCTTGAGCCCCTCGTGATCGATCACGTCGTCAGCGATCTCGCGCAGGGCGACGACCGGGTTCTTGTCGTTGTCGCGGTCGACCATCAGGGCCGCACCGGCCGAGATGCCGCGGGCGCGGTGCGCCGACAGCAGGACGAGCGCGAAGCGGTTCGGAACCTTCTCGACGCAATCTTCGACGGTGACGCGGGCCATGAATTCCTCGGGCTGACCGTAAGGTCTCTCAAAATAGGGCTCCGTGCGGCGTCACGCAACGCCGCTTCGGTTGTCGCCCAGCTTTCGCGAGGCGGCGTGTATGCCTTTTCCGAAAAGCAAAGTCCAGCGTGGCCGCAGATTTCCCGAATATCAGCTGACCGGACGGGCGTCCGCCCCCACGCTCGCCTTCGCCGCGAGATCGCCCGCACGCTCTCCCAGCACCGGATGGACCCAGTCCGGCGCCACCTGCGCCAGCGGCCCCATGACGAACAGGCGCTCATGGGCGCGGGGATGGGGCAGGACGAGATTGCCGTCCGTCACCGTGCGCCCGTGGGCGATCAGGTCGAGATCCAGGGTGCGCGCGGCGTTGCGCTCGGAGCGGGCGCGGCCGAACGCGGCCTCGACACGGTGGAGGGCCGCCAGGGCCTCGGCGGGCGACAGGTCCGTCTCCACCAGCACGACGCCGTTCAGATAGGCCGGTCCGGTCGGATCAGGCCAGGCGGCCGAGGTCCACCAGCCCGACCGGGCGACCACCGCCATCCCCTCACCCGCCAGGGCCGCCACGGCCGCCTCCAACAGAGCCTCGCGACTCGTGTAGGCTCCGGGCAGATTACAGCCGAGGGCGACGACCACGGTCGCGTCCGGACGATTTTTATCCAGCCGATTTTTCAAGGAATTTGACCCGTGACCTTCTATCCGACCGAGCGGCTGGCGCTGTTCATCGACGGAGCCAACCTCTATTCCGCCGCCAAGGCGCTGGGCTTCGACATCGACTATCGAAAGCTCCTCGACGAGTTCAAGAAGCGCGGCCTGCTCGTGCGCGCCTACTACTACACCGCCATCGCCGAGAACGACGACTACTCGCCGATCCGTCCGCTGGTGGACTGGCTCGACTACAACGGCTTCGCCCTGGTGACCAAGCCGGCCCGCGAATACACCGACAGCCAGGGCCGCAAGCGCTGGCGCGGGGACATGGACATCGAGATCGCGGTCGACATGCTGGCGATGGCCGAGACCGTCGACCACCTGGTGCTGTTCTCGGGCGACGGCGATTTCCGCGCCCTGGTCGAGGCCGTGCAGCGCAAGGGTCGCCGGGTCACCGTGGTCTCGACCATGAAGAGCCAACCGCCGATGACCAGCGACGACCTGCGTCGCCAGGCCGACAACTTCGTCGACCTCAGCGACCTCGGAAACATCATCGGCCGCCCGCAACGCGCGCCGCAACAGCGCTACACCTCGGCCGACCAGCGCACCCCGGCCGAGCGCGAAGCCGAAGACGAATACTAAGGGCCGACGACATGCAGCATTCCAACATCGCCGGCGAGGTCGTCCCCTCCCCGGCCGAGCCGCCGCGCGACTGCCCGCTGTGCCCGCGCCTGGTGGCCTATCGCCGCGAGAACCAGGAGCTCTATCCGGACTATTTCAACGGCCCCGCCCCGTCGTTCGGCGACAAGGACGCCCGCCTGCTGGTCGTGGGCCTGGCCCCTGGCCGCAAGGGCGCCAACCGCACCGGCCGGCCCTTCACCGGCGACTACGCCGGCACGCTGCTCTACGAGACCCTGATCAAGTACGGCTTCGCCACCGGCAAGTTCGAGGCCCGCATCGACGACTCGCTGCAACTGGTCGGCAGCGCGGTGACCAACGCCGTGCGCTGCGCCCCGCCCGGCAACAAGCCCGAGACCAGCGAGGAGAACGCCTGCCGCCCCTTCCTGAAGGCGCGGCTGGACATGTTCCCGAACCTGAAGGCCATCGTCACCCTGGGCGACGTCTCGCGGCGCAATGTGCTCAAGACCCTGGGCCTGAAGGCCTCGGCCGGCATCCCCGGCCATGGCTCGGAGTTCCAGGCCGGCCCCTACCGTATCTTCAACAGCTATCACTGCTCGCGGCTCAACACGAACACCGGACGCCTGACGACGCCGATGTTCGAGGAGCTTTTCGCGCGGGTGCGCGCCTACGTGGACGCGGCCGGCTAGGCCGCGAGGCGGGCGCGGTCGAGACTGACCGTGCCGCCGGCGTCCAGCAGGATCACCAGCCGCCGGCCTTGATCCTCGATCGGGAACTCGACGGCGCCGTCCTGTCGCAGCAGGCCCTGCTTCATGGGCCAGAGGTTGGACGCCAGCAGGCTGGGGACAGGCTCGACGCAGGCGCGCACCGCCGCATCGACGGCGTCGGGCTCCATCGGCTTGCCGACCGCCACCACTTCGCGCGCGGCCAAGGACAGCCGGGTGAAGCCCAGGAAGCCGCCGCGCATCATCAACTGGCTGACGGCCAGTCCCACCACCGGGGCGGCGTTGGATTCGGTGACCTGCAAGGCGCCCAGATAGCCGAACAGCCTGACCTTCAAGGCCCGCAGAACCGCCGCGATCCTGGTGGCGCGAGCCGCCGGCGCCTCGCGCTTGTCGGCCAGCGTGACATAGATTTCCACGTGATCGGCGAACTCGGCCGGTGAACTGGAAACGGTCAGGGCGAAGGCCGCCGCCTCTCTCGCCAACTCGACATCCACGTGGTTCAGCACCTCGACCAGGGCCAGGACGGCCTCATGCGCCGGATAGTCCATGACCTGAAACACCGGCGCGCCGGCGACGCCCAGCCTCGTCAGCAGCGACCAACCGGCCACCAGGTCGTCCTGGGTCAACAGTCCGAGCCCGGCCAGCACCGCCCGCGCCTTGGCCAGCGCCTCTTCGGTGCGCGTCTGTTCGGCCGCCAGCAGGTCGTTCAGCGCGTCGATCTCCAGCGTGATCAGTTGCGCCGGACGCGCCAGAAGCCCCAAGGCCGGCAACAGGACGAGCGCACTGCCATGCAGGTTCGGCAATTCGGTAAGAAGCGCCTCTTCGTCAGGGAAGGCGAAGTGGGCGCTACGGTCGCTGATCGCCCAGGCCAGCCATTCGGGGCCCGTCGGGATCAGGCTCAAGACCAGTTGGGAACGCTCCGAGAGAGACCCGGGCTCGCGAAACAGACGATCGCCCACCGAAAGAACCATGCGACGAACTCCTACCGCGCACTGCGCGCCTCGCACCAAGCGGGCGCCGCGACGCTTCACAACCGGAGTTATCGTCGAAGGTCACTACCGAGAGGTGACTAGCGTGGCCGCTACCTCCTCCCCAGCCAACCGTTGTCGGCCAGCCAGTCGCGCAGTCGCTCCGGCCAGGCTCGGATCGCCGCCTTCTCGGTGCGGAACCCCATGTTGAAGGCGTGGCCGCCGCTCTGGAACAGGTGGAACTCGACCGGAACCTTGGCGGCTCGGAACTTCGCAAGCAGCTCCACCGGCGGGGCCGAGCAGCATTCGTCGTCGTCGGCAGCCAGGATGAACGCCGGCGGCGTATCCGCCGGGATCTTGTCGGGAATGCCGGTGGGGCCGGGATAGATCAGCACCTGGAAGTCGGGCCGGCCGCTGACCTGGTCGACGGCGTCGACCTTGGGGTCCTTGGCGGTCGAGCCATAGACGGCCAGGTCCACCACCTCGCCGCCGCCGGAAAAACCCATCAGGCCGATCTTCTTCGGATCCACCCCGAACTCGGCGGCGCGCGAGCGCACCAGCCGCACCGCCCGCACCGCGTCCTGGCGGGCATGGTCGATCGTGTAGGGCGAGCCTTCCTCCTGGCTTAGGCGGTACTTCAGCACGAACACCGCCACGCCCATGGGGTTCAGCACCTTGGCGACGTCGGTTCCTTCCGGGTGGATGACCAGCATCTTGTGACCGCCGCCCGGCAGCACGATCACCGCCGCGCCCGTGGCCTTGTCGGCCGGCGGCAGGTAGGCGATCACCGACGGGTCGTTGATCGACTTGGCCCAGTATTCCGCCGACTGCTCGGGGATGGCCTTGCGGGCCTCGAAGCCCGGGGCGCCATTGGGCCACAGCGCCACGCGCTGCTGGGCGCAGGCCATGGCCGGCAGAGCCAGCGCGAAGCCGGCGGCGAGGATCAGGCGGCGCATCACAGCTTCACCGTCCGGCCTTCGCGGGCCGCCTTGTAGATGGCCTCGATGATCCGCAGGTCCTTCAGCCCCTCCTCGCCCGGCACGATCGGGTCGCGGCCGGTGAGGATGCACTCCGACAAGTGGTCGAGTTGGCCGGCGAACTGGCTCTTCTTGACCGGCGGGGGGTTACGCGGCTTGGCCTGGCCGTCGAGATTGGCCCGCATCGCCTGACCGCCATAGCTGGTGGCCGGATCGATCTCGACCCAGCCCTTGGGGCCCGACACGCGATAGCGGTTGCAGTTGGCACTGTAGGTCGAGACGCAGTTGGCCGTCGCCCCCGACGGGAACAGCAGCTGGAAATTGATGGTGTCCTCGACCTCGGCGAACACCGGATTGGAGCGATCGGTCGACTCCATGGCGTTGACCGCGATCGGCTCCTCGCCGGTCAGGTAGCGGGCGGCGTTCAGGCTGTAGATGCCGATGTCCATCAGGCTGCCCCCGCCCGACAGGGCCTTCTTCACCCGCCACATGCCCGGATCGCTGGCGGTCCAGCCGTGGTCGGCGACGATGGTCGCCACAGGCCCCAGCGCCCCGCCCCGCGCCAGGGCGATGGCGTCGAGGTTGTGCGGCTCGAAGCGGCTGCGATAGCCGATCATCAGCTTTCGGCCGGCGGCCTTGCAGGCGGCGATCATCGCCTCGCAATCCGCAACCGAGGTCGCCATCGGCTTTTCGCACATCACGTGCTTGCCGGCCTTGGCCGCCCGCTCGGTGAAGGTGCGATGCAGGCTGTTGGGCGTGACCACATAGACGATGTCGACGGTCGGATCGTCGATGATCCGGTCGAAGGTCTCGTAGGAATAGCGGCTCTTTTCCGGAACGCCGTACTGGGCGCCGTACTTGGCCAGCTTGTCCGGCGTACCGCTGACCAGGGCGGTAAGCTTGGAATGCTCGCACTCGGCAAAGCGCGGCATGATGATCTGGGTGGCGTAGTAGCCAAGGCCCAGCATGGCGTAGCCGAGCTTGCGGCCCTCGGCCTTGGCCTGGGCCAGCGCGGCCGCCGGGGCCGTGGCGGCCATGGCGCCGGCGGCGAGGCCGACCTGCATGAACGTGCGCTTGTTCATCAACCCAGCCTCTCCTTGCATCGCTACCAGACCAGTCCGGTCGTCTTCAGGCGCACCCGCGCCAGGGTCTTGTCGGCGGTCAGGAACAGCGTCTTGCCGTCCTCGCCGAAAGCGCAGTTGGCGATCGGGCCGCCCGTCTCGATGACGCCGATCAGCTCGCCCGCCGGGGTGATCACCAGCACGCCGCCCGGCCCGGTGGCGTAGAGGCGCCCCTCGGTGTCCAGGCACATGCCGTCGGGCAGGCCCGGGCCGCCGGCCTTGTGCAGGGCGGCCGCGTCGAAGAACACCTTGCGCGAGGTCGGCAGGCCGTCGGCGCCCAGGTCGTAGGCCATGATCACCGGCCCGTTCGGATCGGAGACCGCCACGTACAGGCGCTTCTCGTCGGGGCTCAGCGCCACGCCGTTGGGGAAGGTCAGTTTGTCGTCGACCACCGCCAGCGAACCGTCGGCGGCCAGCAGGTAGACGCCGTTGAAGGCCAGTTCCTTGACCGGCGAGGCGTCCAGCCCCTCCAGGCCATAGGGCGGGTCGGTGAAGTAGATCGCGCCGGACTTGGCGACGGCCAGGTCGTTGGGGCTGTTGAAGCGCTTGCCCTGGTAGCGGTCGACGACGACCGAGCGGGCCTTGGTCTTCAAATCGAGTTTCGTGATCGCCCGGTAGCCGTGGTTGCAGACCAAGAGGTCGCCCTTGGCGTCCAGGGCCATGCCGTTCGAGCCCGGCTCGCGAAAGACCTTGGTCGGCGGGCCGTCATAGCCGGAGGGCGAGAGGAAGACGCTTTTGCCGTCCTTCTCGCTCCAGCGGTACATGATGTTGGCCGGCACATCGGAGAAGACGAGGTACTGGCCATCCTTCACCCAGACCGGCCCTTCCGACCAGGTAAAGCCGTCGGCCAGCTTTTCGATCCTGGCGTCGGGGGCGACCACGGCGTCGAGCGCCGGCGACAGGCGACGGATGGAGCCCAGGGTCGGGGCGGCGACTTGAGCGGACATGGAAAGGCCTCCGGCGGCGAGTGCGGCGCCGGCTCCCAGAGCCAGCGTGACGGTGCGGCGCGTCGCGGTCATGCGTGAGGCCTCCCTTTTTGGTTCTTGCTTATGACAGCGATGTCATAGCAATGCCCGCTCAGGTTGGCGAGACGTCTTCGGCGACGTGCAACGCGATTTGAGATTTCAGGAGCGGACGCGCGGCACCGCATCCAGCCAGCGGGCATAGGCCGCCTCGCGGGCATGGACGGCCATGGCGGGCTTCAGGTCCTCGGCGGATGGACGGGCCCGGGCGGCCGCCTCCAGCGAGTCGTAGAGCCCCGCCCCCAGCCCCGCGAACAGCGCTGCGCCCAGGGCCGTGGTCTCCTGGTAGCTGGCGCGGGCCACCGGCAGGCCGGTCAGGTCGGCCAGGCGCTGACTGAACCAGGCGCTCTTGGACATGCCGCCGTCGATGCGCAGCTGGGCCTCGCCCAGGAAGGCGTCGGGCGCGTCGGCGCGCATGGCCTCGATCAGGTCGCGGCTCTGCAGGGCGCAGGCGTCGTAGGTGGCCGCGGCGATCTCGGGCAGTCCGGCGTCGCGCGTCAGGCCGAAGATCGCCCCCCGCGCCTTGGCGTCCCACCATGGCGCGCCGAGGCCGGTGAAGGCCGGCACCACCACCACGCCGTGGTCTGCCTTGGCGGCTCGGGCCAGGGCCTCGGCCGCGCGCGGGCCGCCGGTGATCCCAAGCCCCTCGCCCAGCCACTGGATCGCCGCGCCGGCCACGAAGATCGAGCCTTCCAGGGCGTAGGTCGCCTGGCCGTCCACCCGCGCCGCCACCGTGGTCAGCAGGCGCGAGGCTGAGACCGGACGCGCCGCGCCGGTGTTGAGCAGCATGAAGCAGCCGGTGCCGTAGGTGGCCTTCATCTCGCCGGGACGGATGCACCCCTGCCCCATCAGCGCCGCCTGCTGGTCGCCGGCCACGCCCCGGATCGGCAAAGGCCGGCCCAACACCTGGGCGCCGACCTCGCCGAAGTCGGCGGCGCAGTCGAGCACCTGCGGCAGCAGCGCGCGCGGCACGCCGAACAGCTCCAGCATCTCGTCCGACCAGTCCTGGGCCTGGATGTCGAACAACAGGGTGCGCGAGGCGTTGGTGGCGTCGGTGACGTGGCGCGCGCCGCCGGTCAGCTTCCAGATCGTCCACGTGTCCATGGTGCCGGCCAGCAGTTGGCCCGCCTGCGCCCGGGCGCGGGCGGCCGGCACGTTGTCGAGCAGCCAGGCGATCTTGGTGGCCGAGAAGTACGGATCAAGCAGGAGGCCGGTGACGGCCGTCACCTCCGCTTCCCTGCCTTCCTTGCGCAGCTTCTCGCAGGCCTCGGCGGTGCGGCGGTCCTGCCAGACGATGGCCGGATGGATCGGGCGGCCGGTGGCCTTGTCCCAGACCACAACCGTCTCGCGCTGGTTGGTGATGCCCAGGGCGACGACTTCTTCGAGCGACGCATCCGACTTTTCGACCGCCTCGCGGATAACCGCCACGCAGGCGGCGGCGATCTCCTCGGCGTCGTGCTCGACCCATCCATCATGGGGATAGCTCTGGCGCAGCGGACGTCCGGCCTCGGCGACAGGCCGGCCCTCGTGGTCGAACAGGATGGCCCGGGTGCTGGTCGTTCCCAGGTCCAGAGCCAGGATCAGTGCTCGCCCCATACGCGTTTCCTCTTTCACATCCCCAGATTCACCTGCGACAGAGCGCCGCTAGTCTCCGGGTTCCGTGGCTTGACCTGTTTAAGCATGTTTTCATCTGGGAACACCAAGGTAGCCACAGTTCCGTTTGGCGCCCGAGGAGGGTCGTGAGCCAAGCCGCACAGACCGCCGAGCTTCTTGCCCTGGCCCGCAGCCGCGAGCCGGAAGACCGCGAACGCCTGCTCGCCGGCATCGTCGACCTTTGTGAAACCGGCGAGGCGCAAGGCAAGCCGGCCGCGCCCGAGATCCAGGTCCTGCTCGATTCGATCTTCATGACCCTGGTGGTCGAGGCCGAGCGCGACATCCGCCAGCGCCTGGCCGAACGTCTGGCCGATGCGAGCTGGGCCCCGTCGGCCCTGGTCAACATCCTGGCCCTCGACGAGATCGAGATCGCCCGTCCGATCATCGCCCGCAGCCCGGTGCTGCAGGACCACGACCTGATCCGCCTCTTGGTGCAGGCCACCCTTGAGCACCAGATCGAGGTCGCCCGCCGTCCTGGCCTGCGCGCCCCGGTGGTCGAGGCCATCCTGTCGCAGAGCGAACCGGCCGTGCTGACCGCCCTGGCCGGCAACGCCAGCGCCGAGATCAACCAGGACGCCATGGGCCGCCTCGTGGCCCAGGCCAAGGAGGTCGTGGCCCTGCGCTCGCCCCTGGCCCGTCACCCCGGCCTGTCGCCGCTGCTGGCCGAGCAGCTCTATCTGTGGGTCGGCCGCGCCCTGCGTGAAGCCCTGACCGGTCGCTTCGACCTGGATCCGGCAAAGATGCAGGCGGCCGTCGACGAAGCCACCCACGCGGCTCACCTGGGCCTTCTGCCCTCCGCCCCCGCGGCCCTCGCCGTCGAGGACGAGGCCGACCGCGAGGAGATGGAGGCGGCTCTGGTCGAGAAGCTCGACGCCGCCGGCCAGCTGCGTCCCGGCTACCTGCTGCGGGTTCTGCGCGAAGGCCGCCTTCCGCTCTTCGTCTTCGCCATGGCGCGCCTTGGCCGCTTCGACGTGCGCCAGGTGCGCCGCGCCATCGACAGCAACCGTCCGGAGCTGCTGGCCCTGGCCTGCTCGGCCGTCGGCATCGACCGCAGCGTCTTTCCGACCATCCTCGAGCACGTGCGCCAGCTGAACGGCGGGCGCCCCGGCGGCGGCGCGGAAGCCGCCCGCAAGGCCAGCGGCGCCTTTGGCCCGTTCCGCCCCGACATCGCCGCCATGGCCTTCCGCCAGGCCGTCAGCGCCGCCTGACCTTGGCGCGCCTGCCGCTTCCGCCGTCGGTCAAACACAACGAACAGCACGGCTGGACGCCGTGCTTCTGGGATGAGGCCTGCGACCCCACCATTCCATTCCGCCCGCGACTGGCCGAGATCGCCGGCCGGCTGGGCGGCGCGCTGCACCTCCCCGCCTGGACGCCCGACGAGGACTTCGTCGAAGGCTCGCTGATCGTCGAGGGCGAGACCATCTCGATCTATTACGAATTCTGCCTGGGCTATCTGTCGCTCGCCCACCCCGCCAAGGCGACGATGAAGGCCCTCCGTCAACGCCTTGCGCGCGCCGCAGACGCCGCCTGACGAAGGCTCTCCAGACCGCCGTTTGACAAGCGACCGGCGATCCCGCCACTTGGGGCGGCATGTTCCAAGCCCAGCCGTACTCGACTCGCCTGACCTTCAAGGCCAGCGACCGCCCCGAAGCCCAGGAGGCCCGCGAGCGCCTGACGGCCCGCTACGGCGACGCCGGCGATGACGCCCAGATCGTCGTCGCGCTGGGCGGCGACGGCTTCATGCTGGAAATGCTGCACGAGACGATCCTGAACCAGAAGCCGATCTACGGCATGAACCGCGGCTCGGTCGGCTTCCTGATGAACGAGTACAGCGAGGACGACCTGCTGGGGCGCATCAACGCCGCCGAGCGCGCCGTCATCCACCCGCTGGCCATGGTCGCCATCGACTCGCGTCGTCGCCAGCACCGGGCCCTGGCGATCAACGAGGTCTCGCTGCTGCGCCAGACCCGCCAGACGGCCAAGCTGCGCATCTCGATCGACGGCAAGGTTCGTATGGGCGAACTGGTCTGCGACGGCGCCCTGGTGGCCACGCCGGCGGGCTCGACCGCCTACAATCTCTCGGCCCACGGCCCGATCATTCCCCTGGACGCCCGGGTGCTGGCCCTGACCCCGATCAGCGCCTTCCGCCCGCGTAGGTGGCGGGGCGCGCTTTTGCCGCAGAGCGCGAGGGTGACGTTCGAGGTCCTGGAATGCGATAAGAGACCCGTCAGCGCCGTGGCCGATAACTACGAGGTCCGCGACGTCGTCGAGGTGCATATCTCCGAGGACCGGGGTTCGACCCTGTCGATGTTGTTCGACGCGGGCCGCAGTCTTGAGGAGCGCGTACTGACAGAACAGTTCTCGGCCTAGCCGGGAACGTCGGAAACCCGACACGGGCCTGTGGAGTGAAACCTTCGTCTCACTCATTGTTAACGCCTGTCGTGTGACCGTTCCCTAAGTAACGCCGACGGGGAGGCGACCCGATGAACAAGCCCACCGCTGAGGTGATCCAGGTGCCGAACATGCTCAAGCTCAAGGTGGGCGGACGCGGGGGCATCGACATGGCCGCGATCGCCAAGGCCGAAGCCGCGCTCAAGAGCCTGTCGGGCAATTTCGCCCAATGGCTCAACGACGAGATCGTCAAGCTGGAAGCCGCCCGCCAGGGCGTGCGCGCCGACGGCCTCAACGCCCAGACGGTCGAGACCCTCTACCTGCGCGCCCATGACCTGAAGGGCCTGGGCGCCACCTACGAATTCCCGCTGATCACGCGCCTGGCCGCATCGCTGTGCAAGCTGATCGACGATCCGGCCACCCGCCTGCAGGCGCCGATGTTCCTGGTCGACGGTCACATCGACGCGATCAAGGCCTGCGTCCGCGACGACATCAAGACCGACGAGCACCCCGTGGGCCGCGCCCTGGCGCTGGAGCTGGAAGGCCGCGTGGCCGAGTACCTGGCCGGCTGATCGGTTGCGATCAGAACTGGAAACAAGAAAGCCGGGGCCATCGCCCCGGCTTTCTTCGTTTACCCCCACTCCCGTCATTCCCGCCCTTGTGGCGGGAAACCCTGGGTCCACTTGTACGTAAGCTGCCCTCGGCGTGCCAAGCACCCCGCCCCCTCCGCCCTTGCGGCTGACAGAGGGGTTCCCGCCACAAGGGCGGGAATGACGGGAGGAAGAGAACTACTCGCCGATCCCGTTCAGGCGCTTGGCGGCCAGGACGGTGTTGGCCAGCAGGCAGGCGATGGTCATTGGACCCACGCCGCCGGGCACCGGGGTGATGGCCGAGGCCACGGCCTTGACCTCGTCGAAGGCCACGTCGCCAACCAGGCGCGTCTTGCCGTCATCCTTGGGGATGCGGTTGATGCCCACGTCGATGACCACCGCGCCGGGCTTGACCCAGTCGGCCTTGACCATCTGCGGACGGCCGACGGCGGCCACGACGATATCGGCTTCGCGCACGACCGCCGGCAGGTCCTTGGTGCGCGAGTGGGCGATGGTGACGGTGCAGTCGGCGGCCAGCAGCAGCTGGGCCATCGGCTTGCCCATCAAATTAGAGCGACCGATGACCACGGCGCTCTTGCCCGACAGTTCGCCCAACTGGTCGCGCAGCAGCATCATGCAGCCGGTCGGGGTGCAGGGCGTCAGGGCCGGCAGGCCGCTGGCCAGGCGACCGGCGTTGGCCACGGTCAGGCCGTCGACGTCCTTGTCGGGCGAGATGGCGGCGACCACGGCGGCCTGGCTGATGTGGTCGGGCACCGGGAACTGCACCAGCACGCCGTGCACGGCGGGATCCGAGTTCAGGCGCTCGACCAGGGCCAGCAGCTCGGCCTGGCTGGTGTCGGCCGGCAGGCGATGGGTTTCGGAGTGCATGCCCGCTTCGAGGGTCTGCTCGCCCTTGCTGCGCACATAGACCTGGCTGGCCGGATCCTCGCCCACCAGCACCACGGCCAGGCCGGGCGTCAGGCCGTGCTCGGCCTTCAGGGCCGCGACCTCGGCGGCGATGGTCTGGCGCAGGCGGGCGGCGAAGGCCTTCCCGTCGATGATGGCGGCTTCTGGCATGTGGGGCGCTCCTGTGCGCGCTCCCCTAACGTCTCGCCCGCCTGGGTGCAACGCCCAAACGGGCGCGAGGTTTGCGTCATAGCGCTGGCGTGAGCGCCGTTCTTTCGTGCTAGAGCCAGAACGATGGAATCCGCTTCCGCCGCGCTTCGCGCCGACGTCGTCCTGGTGGGCGGCGGACTGGCCAACAGCCTGGTCGCCCTGCGCCTCAAGGCGCTGCGGCCGGGCCTGCGGGTGCTGTTGCTGGAGCGCGAGGCCACCATCGGCGGCGAGCACACCTGGTGCCACTTCGAGACCGATGTCGACGCCGCCATCGGCGGCTGGTTGCGGCCGCTGATCGTGCACCGCTGGACCGGCTACGAGGTGCGCTTCCCCGCCCACAGCCGCCGCCTGCCCACGCCTTACCTCGCAATCACCTCCAAGCGCCTGCACGAGGTGGTGAGCCGCACCCTGGGCGCCGATGCATGGACGAGCATCGCCGTCGTCGACGTCAATCCGCACCAGGTCACCCTGGCCGACGGCCGCCGCATCGTCGCCGGCGCGGTGATCGACGGCCGCGGCGCCCGCCGCAGCAAGCGCCTGGCCCTGGGCTGGCAGAAGTTCGTCGGCCAGGACCTGCGCCTTTCCGCGCCGCACGGCCTTTCCGCGCCCATCATCATGGACGCCACGGTGCCGCAGACCGACGGCTACCGCTTCGTCTACGTCCTGCCGCTGGACGCCCACCGCCTGCTGATCGAGGACACCCGCTACAGCGACGGCCCCGGCCTGGACCGGGCCTCGCTGGGCGCGGCCATCGCCGACTACGCCAAGGCCCAGGGCTGGACCATCGAGGCGGTCGAGCGCGAGGAGCACGGCGTGCTGCCCATCGCCCTGGGCGGCGACATCGACGCCTATTGGCGCGAAGCCCGTCCGCAGGTGGCGGAGGTTGGCCTGCGCGCCGCCCTCTTCCAGCCGACCACCGGCTATTCCCTGCCCGACGCCGCCCGGCTGGCCGACAAGATCGCCGCCCTGCCCCGCATCACCAGCGCCAGCGTCCGCGCCTGCGTCGAGGCCCATTCCAAGGCGACCTGGCGCAAGCGTAGCTTCCTGCGCCTGCTCAACCGCATGCTGTTCCGCGCCTGCGCGCCGGAAGAGCGCTATCGGGTGCTGGAGCGGTTCTACCGACTATCGGTCCCGCTCATTCAGCGCTTCTATGCGGCGCGCCTGACCTGGCGCGACAAGGCGCGGGTGTTGATCGGCAAGCCGCCGGTGCCCATCCCGGCCGCCATGAAGTGCATAAGCGAGAGTTCCGTGTTCGGAGGACAAGACGCATGAACGCCCACGCCCCGGTTCCGCCCCGTCCCAAGGCGGCCGTCATCGGCGCCGGCTTCGGCGGCCTGTCGCTCGCGGTGCGCCTGCAATCGCAGGGCTTCGACGTCACGCTCTACGAGGGTCGCGAGAAGCCGGGCGGTCGCGCCTACGTCTGGGAGCAGGAAGGCTTCACCTTCGACGCCGGCCCCACCGTCGTCACCGACCCTGATTGCCTGAAGGAACTGTTCGAGCTCTCGGGCAAGCGCATCGAGGACTATGTCGACCTGCTGCCGATCGACCCCTTCTACCGTCTGCTGTGGGAAGACGGCGACGTCTTCGACTACGTCAACGACCAGGAGGGCCTGGATCGCCAGATCGCCGCCCGCAACCCGGCCGATGTCGACGGCTACCGCCGCTTCCACGCCTACTCCGAAGAGCTGTACCAGAAGGGCTATGTCGAGCTGGGCGCCGTGCCTTTCCTCGACTTCGGCTCGATGATCGCCTCGGCTCCGGCGCTGATGAAGCTTCAGGCCTGGCGCAGCGTCTATGACAAGGTCGCCGGCTTCGTGAAGGACGAGCACGTCCGCCAGGCCCTGTCGTTCCACAGCCTGCTGGTCGGCGGCAGCCCGTTCGCCACCTCGTCGATCTATGCGCTGATCCACGCCCTGGAGCGCCGCGGCGGCGTCTGGTTCCCGCGCGGCGGCACCCACGCCCTGGTGCGGGCCCTGGCCAAGCTGTTCACCGACCTGGGCGGCAAGCTGCATCTCTCGCACCCCGTCGAGCGCATCGCCGTGCGCGAGGGCCGGGTCACGGGCGTGGTGACCAAGGAAGGCTTCGAGGCCTTCGACACCGTCGCCTCCAACGCCGACGTCATGCACACCTACCGCCACCTGCTGCGCGAGGAGCCGCGCGGCCAGAAGGTCGGCAAGGCGCTGGAGAACAAGCGCTGGAGCCCGTCGCTATTCGTGGTCTATTTCGGCCTCAAGACCCAGCATCCCGAGATCCGCCACCACACCATCTGCTTCGGAAATCGATACCGGGAGCTGATCGGCGAGATCTACGGCAAGAACGCCCTGGCCGAGGACTTCTCGCTCTACCTGCACCATCCGACCGCCAGCGACCCGGCCATGGCCCCGGAAGGCTGCTCGACCTTCTACGCCCTGTCGCCCGTGCCCAACCTCGAGACCGCCGACATCGACTGGTCGGTCGAGGGGCCCAAGTACCGCGACCGGATCCTAGCCTATCTGGAAAAGCACTACATTCCGGGCCTGACCGCCGACCTGGTCACCAGCCGCTTCATCACGCCCGACGACTTCGTGAAGGACCTCAACGCCTGGAAGGGCGCGGCCTTCTCGCTGGAGCCGATCCTCACCCAAAGCGCCTTCTTCCGCACCCACAACCGCGACGACGTGATCCCCAACCTCTACTTCGTCGGGGCCGGCACCCATCCGGGCGCGGGCATTCCCGGCGTGGTCGGCAGCGCCAAGGCCACGGCCGGGCTGATGATCGACGACTTCGCCACCCTGGCCCCGGCCGCCGAATGAGCGCGCTGGAAGCCGACATCGAGGCCCCCGATCTCGAGGCCCAAAGCCGGGAAGCGATCCAGAAGGGCAGCAAGAGCTTCGCCGCGGCCGCCGCCCTGTTCGACGCCCAGACCCGGGCCGACGCCGAGATGCTCTACGCCTGGTGCCGGCACTGCGACGACGTCATCGACGGCCAGACCCTGGGCCACGGCATGAGCCCGGTGGCCGACGCGCCGGCGCGGCTGGCCGCCCTCTACGCCCAGACCCGCAGCGCCCTGGCCGGCGAGACGCCAACCGATCCGGTATTCGCCGCCTTCCAAACCGTGGCCCTGCGGCGCGGCATACCCGAGCGCTACGCCCTCGACATGATCGACGGCTTCTCAATGGACGTCGAAGGCCGCACCTACGAAACGCTGGAAGACCTGCTGGCCTACTGCTGGGGCGTGGCGGGCGTGGTCGGCGCGATGATGGCCATCGTCATGGGCGTGCCGGCCTCGGATCTCGCCACACTGCGCCGCGCCCAGGATCTGGGCCTGGGCTTCCAGCTGACCAACATCGCCCGCGACATCGTCGAGGACGCCCGCAACGACCGGGTCTACGTCCCCCGCGCCTGGCTCGCCGAACTGAACCTGCCGGTCGAGCAGTTGACCGACCCGGCCCGCCGCGCCGACGTCGCCGCCCTCGCCCGCCGCCTGGTGGAAGCCGCCGAGCCCTACTACGCCTCGGCCCGCTGGGGCCTGCGCGACCTGCCCGTCCGCTCGGCCTGGGCGATCGCGGCGGCGCGCGGCGTCTATCGCCAGATCGGCCTGGACGTGGTCTCGGCCGGCCCTGCGGCCTGGGACGAACGCGTGGTCGTCAGCGGCCGGATGAAGGCCTGGCGCGCGCTGGAAGGCGGGATCGTCGCCCTGCGCTCGGCGACGCTGGACCGGCTGGGCGCAGTGCCTGAGCGGCCGGCGATGTGGTCGAAGATCTGAGCTGCGAAACCTCGCCCTTCGACAAGCTCAGGATGAGGCTTTCTACTGAATCTCAGCGCCGGAAATGGTCCTCATCCTGAGCCTGTCGAAGGACGAGGGCCACGCCCCTACCGCTCCAGCTCCCGGTCCGGAAACGCCAGCTTCACCGCCAGGGCCACGAACAGCACCCAGCGGAAGTCGTTATAGGCCACCGCGATGCTCTCGGTCAGGGCCACGAGGCTGTAGACGACCAGGAACGGGAAGGCGAGCAAGGCGCCTCGGTCGCGGAACACGGCGATCAGGGCCAGGGTCATGGTCTGGATGTAGAACAGGCCCCAGGCGGCCATGCCGAACAGGCCCATGCCCAGCCACTGCTCCAGCCAGGAATTGTGCGCGTGCTGTGCCTGGAAGCCGGCGTTCTTGCTGATCCAGGCGAAGGGCCCCCAGCCGCTCTTGTCGCCCCAGATGGCGTGGTAGCCGAAGCCCAGCCACGGCCGCTCCTGGATCTCGACCAAGGCCGCGCTCCAGATCTTGGTCCGCCCCGTCAGCGTGGCGTCCTTGCCGAGGATGGCGAAGAACACGTCCGAGGCCAGCACGACGAAGGCGATCAACAGGCCAAAGCCCGTCACCGCCGTCCAGGTCGCCGCCGTGCCCGCCGCCGGTCCGCGCCGGGCGATCAGGACGAAGCCCAGGGCCGCCACGCCCAGCATCAGCGACACCAGCGAGGTCTTGGAGGTCGACATCAGGACCAGGCCGATCGCCAGCACGGCGAAGCCCCACCACAGCCTGGCCCGCTTGGGGTTAAGGAGGGCGGCGGCCGAGACGATGCAGAAGCCGAAGGCCATCATGCCGCCGAGGCCGTTCTTCTCGCGCCACAGGCCGCGCCAGGCGCCAGGGAACAGCTCGGTCATCACCCCGATGCGCGGTACGGCGATGCAGACCACGTAGGAGGCGATGATCAGCACAGCGAAGGTGGCGGCGAACACCTCGGCCAGTTCGCGCCAGCGGAAGCGCGCGGCCAGGGCGACACCGCCCAGTGTCGTGCAGGTCACCGCGAAGGCGCGGCGGGTGGTGACGTCCGGCGCGATCGACCAGAAGGTCGACAGGCAGACGATGCCGATCAGGGCGAACAGGAACGGCTGGCGGATGCTGGCCCGGAAGCTGTTGCGCGGGTCCAGGGCGATCAGGCCGAAACCCGCCGCATAGGCCGGCAGGTAGGCGACGCGCAGGATGGCCGAGCCGGCCTCGTCGGCGTTCTCGCCCACCAGCGGCAGCTCCCAGCCGCCGCTGTAGAGCAGCAGCAGGAACACCGCTGCGGTGAAGATGGCGATCTGGGGAAACAGGAGCCTCGGCGGCGCGACGCTGACCGGTCCGCCGTAGGACGAGGTCACGGCAGGATGGCCCGCAGGAAGCTCGGCGGCGTCACCGAGGCCTGGTTGAAGAACACCCCGGCGCAGCGGCCGCCCGCCGAGGCCAGGGCGTCGCGCAGCAGGCCCGGCGGCCGCACGTCGGCCTCCTGGGCGCTGACCACGAGGACAGTCTGGTCCATGTGCTGGGCGATGGTCAGGGCCGCCTGCGAGCTGTCGGCCGACGGGCAGTCGACGACAATGATCTCGGCGTGACGGCGCAGGGCGGCCCAGTATTCGACACCCGGCAGGATGTGGGCCTTCTGGCGGCCGCGCAGGGCCTCGCGCTTGAAGCGGGTGACCCACAGGCGCGGCCCGCCGACGCTGTGGGCGGCGACATACTTGGCGTCGGGCCACACCCCGCCGTCGGGACGGGGAGCCGGCGGCTGCACCGTGAAGAACATCGAGCCGTCGGGGCTGGCCGCCGCGCCCGAGCCCAGCGGGCCGTAGCGTTCGGGGTCGGCGGCGATGGCCTGGTATTGCGGCGAGGTGGTGAGATCCAGGTCGATCAGCCAGGTCCGGCGACCGGCGCGCCTGGAGGCGAAGCGGGCGAACTCACGGGCGACCGTCGAGGTCCCCTCCCCGCGCCGGGCCGACACGAACTGGACGACGTGCGCACGGCCGGCCGCAGGAGCGCCGAGCGACCCCCACAGTTCCGCCATTTCCACGTTCAAATCCACCATTCGCCCGAATCGCCGCGCGTTGAAGACCGTTGAAACTAATGCCTAACCATGTTCGCGCGAAAGGCGACCAAATCGCCCACTGTGCATGGGGTCGGGCATTCAAGCTCAGTGCGTGGCCCTCGTCCTTCGACAAGCTCAGGATGAGGCCCATTTCCCAGGCCCGTTCAGTAGAAAAACCTCATCCTGAGCCTGTCGAAGGACGAGGTTTTCGTCTCAGAATTCCAATGATGAACGCTCAAGCCGCGCGCTTGACGCCGGCGGTCGCCAGGACCGGCAGGCCAAGCGTGCGGGAGGCCGAGGCCGGGGTCTGAAGGCCCGGACGCAGCAGCATCCGCACCAGGCCCGCGCAGGCGGCGGTGAAGGCCGCGAACAGGAAGGCCAGCACCAGCACCGGCTTCTTCAGGCTCTTGCCCTCCGACGGCGCGACGGCGCGCTGGACGATGCGGATATTGTCGCTGCTTTCGGCCGACATCTGGCGCTGGGCCTCGTCCTGCTGCTCCTTGACGGTGAAGTCGCGGACATTGGCCGACAGCACGTCGCGGTCACGGGTCAGCTGGTTGAACTGCGGTTCCAGCTGAGCCAGGCGCAGCAGGCGCTCGTTCACTTCCTGCACCTGCATGGCGTAGGCGCCTTGCGACTCGCGCAGGGCCGCGACTTCCGCCGACAGGTCGTTGCGGGTCGACTGCAGGGTCTGCCAGATCGGGTTGGGGCCGCTGCGGCGCGCGCCCTCGCCGTTGGTGCGACCACTGGCCACGCCCTGCTCCAGCTGGGCGATCTGGGCGTCGATGTCGCGCACCGGCTGGGCGTTGGGCAGGTAGCGGGCCAAGAGCCCCTCGCGGTCGAGCTTCAGCTGGGCAAGCTTCGTCGAGGCCGACATGTCCTGGTCGCGATAGAGCACGGCTTCGGACGGGGTGCGGGCCAGCTCGGCCTGAACGGCGGCAAGGCGTCCCTGGCGATCCTGAAGCTGGGCGTCGATCGAATACTTCTGGGCCTCGACCTGGGCCTGCAGCTGGGTCAGGGCGGTCTTCTGGGCGGTGAAGTCGCCGATATCGTTGGTTTGCAGGAAGGCCTGATAGGCGGTGTCGGTCTCGGCCAGGCGCTGCTCGAAGCTGTCGCGCTGGCGCGACAGCACCTTGTCGTCGTCGTTGATCAGCAGGCTGCGGCGATAGATCAGGTACTCTTCCAGCAGCATATTGAGCACCTTCTCGGCCGTTTCCGGGTCCTGGTGCTGGTATGACAGGCGGATGATCGAGTTGTCGGGCGCGGTCTCGATCTTCAGGCTGCGGCCGACGCTGTCGCGCCCCTGGGCGATCATCTTGCGCTTCTGCTCGGGATTGGCCGCGGCGTACTTGGCCGCGCCTTCCGGGAACACGGTGGCGAAGCCCAGCTTGCGGATCACCCGCTCGCGCAGCTCGCCGCTGCCCAGGATCTCGCTTTCCGACTGGATCACCTGGTCGACGTCGGGCACTGCGCCGCGGGCGGCGTCGCCGGCGCGCGGCTCGTAGACATATTCCTGGCCCAGGCGGACGAACAGGCTGGAGCTGGCGGTGTAGGACTTCTTGAGCGTGAAGGCGAAGGCCGCCCCCAGGAACAGGATCACCAGGAACACGCCCAGCATCAGCCAGCGTTCACGCCACAGCAGGGTGATAAAGTCCGTCGGCGCATAGCGAGCCCGCGCCGCCCAGTCGCGTCGCGACGGCGGGTCGTGCGGCACGCTTGTCCAGGCGCTCGTCGACATGCGAATCCAATGGGTCCAAACTTCCACACGACCCTGGGGCTTCCGGGCTTAAGGTTTGGTTACCTATGTTTGGTAAGAGTCGTCGCATGGATCGGCGCATCGCTCTCTCCACCGCCCTGGCCCTGGTGCTCGCGAGCACCGGCCTCTCGGCCTGCGGCCACGTCGACGGCGAGCCGCTGACGCCCGCCCCCCGGCCTACCGGCCAGTTCCCCAATATCGGCTATGCCAACTGGAGCGAGAGCGAGCCCGCCTATCGCTTCTATCCGGGCGACGAGCTGGAGGTGACCGTACCTTCGGCCACGGAGCTTAATAAGTCGGTGGTGGTTCAGCCCGACGGCCGCGTCGCTTTGCCGCTGGTCGGGCCGGTGATGGCCGCCGACCGCACGATCGAGGAACTCGAGGACTCGCTGACCCAGGCCTACGGCCAGCAGCTGCTGCGCCCTCAGGTGCAGGTGGCGGTGAAGGCGACGGCGCCTCTGAAGGTGTTCGTCGGCGGCGAGGTCGGCAATCCCGGCGTCTACGACATGGCCGGCGACGGCGACGCCCTGCGGGCCGTGATCCAGGCCGGGGGCTTCAAGAGCTCGTCCAAGCGCAGCCAGGTGATCATCATCCGGCGCGGCCCCGACGGGCGGGCCATGATGCGGACAGCGGATCTTCTGAAGGGCCTGACCGACCCGCGCGGCGCGGACCTGGTGCCGCTTCGCCGCTTCGACATCGTCTACGTGCCGCGCAGCGGGGCGGCGGAGACGGGCCTGTTCATGCAGCAGTACTTCCGAGACCTGCTGCCGATCAGCTTCAGCTACGCCATCAACGGCTTCAGCAACTGACCCTGAAAGTCACGGCCGGATCCAGAGAGCGTCCGGCCCGAGAGTAGAAACGGCTGAACCGTGGTTCAGCCGTGAGCCAGCCATTGGCGCGCCTGGCGCTGGGCTTCGGCGACGTCTTCGCTGGCCATCTCCTGCGACAGTTCCTTGCGATAGACCTTGGCTTCGACCGAACCGCGCATGGCGGCCAGGTTGAACAGCATGTGGGCCGAGACGTAGTCCAGCGGCGCCCCGCCCTGGCCAGTCGAATACAGCATGCCCATGCGGAACAGCTCGTCGCCGGTGGATTCGGCGCTAGGCAGCGGCAGGCCCATCACGGCGGCGGGCGGTTCGATGCTCATCATCATGACTTCAATTCCCCAGTCCTTCCGGCCGGTCCCCAGTGGTCCAGCTCGGCCATGAACACAGAGAAAACCTTGCTCGCTGAACATATAGTTAAGCGCGCAGAGATCATGAATCGAGGCGCGACAACACGCCTCGATCATTGAAGTAACACCCGATAAACACGGGTATACGGGTGGTTAACGGGCGCGCTGGCCGAACAGAACCTTGCGCGCCTCTTCGGCAGCTTTTCCAGACGCTTGCAGGCCGCTGGAACGCAGCTCCGCCCCAAGCTTGAAGCCCTTTTGCACGGCGTCACGCCCGTTCAGCCGCTCGAACCAGGCCTTGATGTTCGGGAACTCCTCGATCTGGATGCCCTGGTTCTTCCACGGCACGACCCAGGGCCAGATGGCGAAGTCGGCGATGGACAATTGGCCGCAGACGAAATCCCTGCCCGCCAGCTGCTTTTCCAGCACGCCGTAGAGGCGATGGGTCTCGTTGGTGTAGCGGATCGCGCCGTAGGCCAGCTGGCGCTGATCGGCGATGATCGCAGGCGCGTACTGGCGGAAGTGGTGCGTCTGGCCGGCCATGGGGCCAAGGCCGCCCATCTGCCACATCACCCACTGGTCGATGTTCACCCGGTCGCGCTCGCCCTGCCCGTAGAACTGGCCGGTCTTGCGGGCGAGGTACTGCAAGATGGCGCCGGACTCGAAGACCGAGATCGGCTGACCGTCGGGACCGTCCGGGTCGACGATGGCCGGCATGCGGTTGTTGGGGCTGATGGCCAGGAATTCCGGCTTGAACTGCTCGCCCGTGCCGATGTTCACCGGGATCATCTCGTAGAGCAGGCCCATCTCCTCCAGCGCGATGGAAATCTTCCAGCCGTTGGGCGTGGGCCAATAGTGCAGCTCGATGGGACTGGTCATGCACGCGACTCCCTGATGTCGGTCTTGGTGACACGGAACATGGCCATCCGCGCGCGCGACGCCAACATCTATCCTGACATGACCGTTCAGCGACGGTTCAGGCGCAGGGGATCAATCTTGTTTCCAAGGTCGAGGGATTAGGCCGCCTCCAGGCGACCGCTGACCACAAGGAGACGTACATATGAAACGTCTGTTGCTCACCATCGCCGCCGTGGCCTCGGTCGCGGGCCCGATGGCCGCCGTCGCCACCGATGCCTCGGCCCAGGGCCGCGGCCACAACGAGGATCGCTGGGACCGTCGCGATGACCGCCGCGGCGACCGCTGGGACCGCCGTGACGATCGTCGCGGAGACCGCTGGGACCGTCGTGACGACCGTCGCGGCGACCGCCACAGCCGCTGGGACGACCGTCGCTACAACGGCTACTACTATCGCGACCGCTGGTACTACGGCGCCCCGCCCAGCCACTATTACGGCCGTCCGGACTATCGTCCGGGCTACAGCGCCTGGCGTCGCGGCGGCTACCTGCCGCCCTACTACCGCGGCGGCGGCTACGTCGTGCACGACTACGGCCGCTACCACCTGCGCCAGCCGCCCCGCGGCTACTACTGGTACCGCGCCGGCAACGACTACGTGCTGGCCGCCATCGCCACCGGCCTGATCTTCGAGATCATCAACAACTAGGCCGAACGCGATCATCGATATCTGAAAAGTCTTGCGGCGCCCCGGGAACTCCACCTGGGGCGCCGTTTTTGCGCCATGCTCGCCCCGCGCGCGCCACGCATCGGGCCGCAAAGCCCGATTGTCGGGTCATTTCGGCCGTATCCGGTCGCCAGCGTAGGCCTCGCGTCACAGTCCGACGCAGCAGACACGAAGGCGCTTACCGATGAAGAGCTTGCGCATCTCCGCCGCCGTCCTCGCCCTCGCCGCCGCCGGCTATGCCGGTTCGGCCCTGGCCCAGCAGGCCCCGGCCGATCCCTCCGCCCAGTCCACCCCGCCTTCGTCCAGCAGCAGCAGCTGGGGTTCGTCGACCACGGCGACCGATCCGTCGGCCTCGACCACCGCCCCGGCGACCACCGACAGCACGACCCCGCAGGCCGACAGCGCCGCGAGCGCGGGCGAGCCGACCTCGGCCACGGCCCCTGGCGAAACCTCGACCACCACGGCCCCGGCCGCCGAGGACGCAACCAAGGCCGACAAGAAGGCCAAGAAGCACAAGAAGCACGCAGACGACCCGGCGGCCGCGTCGTCGTCCGCGCAGGACCCGACCACGCCTCAGTAGGCGCGTCCCTGTTCGAGAGTCCCTCCGATAAAGAGAAGGGCCCGCCGCTTTCGCGACGGGCCCTTTTCCTTTTGCCTGGAAGGCGGGATCAGAGACCCAACTTGGCCTTCAGCAGGTCGTTGACCGTGCCCGGGTTGGCCTTGCCGCCGGTGGCCTTCATGACCTGGCCGACGAACCAGCCGATGGCCTGGGGCTTGTCCTTCACGGCCGCGGCCTTGTCGGGGTTGGCGCCGATCAGCTCGTCGATCGCCGCCTCGATGGCGCCGGTGTCGTTGATCTGGACCAGGCCGCGCTTCTCGACGATCTCGGCCGGGCGGCCTTCGCCCGCCCACATGTGCTCGAACACTTCCTTGGCGATCTTCGAGCTGATCGTGCCGTTCTCGATCAGCTCGACCAGCTGGGCGATGTCCGACGAGGGCAGCGGCGAGTCCGGGAACGCCGTGCCGGCCGCCGACAGCTTGGCCAGCAGTTCATTGGTCACCCAGTTGGCCACCAGCTTGGCGTCGCGGCCCTTGGCGGCGGCCTCGAAGTAGTCGGCGCGCTCGGCGTCGATGATCAGCACGCCGGCGTCATAGGCCGAAAGGCCGTACTGGCTCTGCAGGCGCGCCTTCTTGGCGTCCGGCAGTTCCGGCAGGGTGGCCTCGATCTCCTTGACCCAAGCCGGGTCCAGCACCAGCGGCAGCAGGTCCGGATCGGGGAAGTAGCGGTAGTCGTGCGCCTCTTCCTTCGAACGCATCGAGCGGGTCTCGCCCTTGGTCGGGTCGAACAGGCGGGTCTCCTGGTCGATCACGCCGCCGTCTTCCAGGATCTCGATCTGGCGACGGGCTTCGTACTCGATGGCCTGCTGGATGTAGCGATACGAGTTGACGTTCTTGATCTCGCAGCGCGTGCCCAGGTGCTTGAAGCTGCCGGTCTCGCGGAACTTCTCGTAGTCGCCCGGACGGCAGACCGACACGTTGACGTCGGCGCGAAGGTTGCCCTTCTCCATGTCGCCGTCGCAGGTGCCCAGATAGACCAGGATCGTCCGCAGCTTCTTGACGTAAGCCGCGGCCTCTTCCGAGGTGCGCATGTCCGGCTTGGAGACGATCTCCATCAGCGCCGTGCCCGCACGGTTCAGGTCGACATAGGTGGCGTTCGGATCCTGGTCGTGCAGCGACTTGCCGGCGTCCTGCTCCAGGTGCAGGCGCTCGATGCGCACATCGAAGGTCGTGCCGTCGTCGCGCTCGACCACCACCACGCCCTCGCCGACGATCGGCTGGTCGAACTGGCTGATCTGGTAGCCCTGCGGCAGGTCGGGATAGAAGTAGTTCTTGCGGTCGAAGCGGCTCTTCAGGTTGATCTGCGCCTTCAGGCCCAGGCCCGTCTTCACCGCCTGCTCGACGCAGAAGCGGTTCAGCACCGGCAGCATGCCCGGCATGGCCGCGTCGACGAGGCTGACCTGTTCGTTCGGACCAGCGCCGAAGCCGACGGCGGCGCCCGAGAACAGCTTGGACTTGCTGGCCACCTGGGCGTGAACCTCGAGGCCCAGCACAATTTCCCAGTCGCCGGTGCGACCCTTGATCGTCTTGGAAGCAGCTTCGGTCATGTCTCTTGTCCTCCCTCCGTCGCCGGAAGGCCGGTTAGCGCGGGCGGCGAAGCAGAGGCCTCGCCGTGTCAGGGTTCCTCATGCACCGTGGGGGTCGGGGAGCGCAAGGCTGGCGGGGTGGTTTGTTGCGGGGGGGATGGGAAGGTGGCGAGGGTCATTCATTATCAGGGGGGACCGAAACTACGAGTCCTGGATAGGACTCGGACACCTCTGCCAGCAGCGAAAGGACACGGCCATGGCGCTGAAAGACGAGATTTTGGCCGTGGCGAACTTTTCCGTTCACCTGCGCTCGCTCTGGCGCCACTACCAAATTCTGTTCGAGGACGGCGAACTCCGCAGAAATCTCTTGCATCGGGTTGCGCCAACGTTCTTCGACGACCTGAACCAGATCCTCATAGAGCAGCTGATCCTACAAATCTGCCGCCTGACCGATCCGGCGGTCACCATGAAGCGGACAAACCTGTCCCTCGACTACGTCCTTGGAGAGGCGGACTTCGGCTTGCCCGTCCAGCGAGCTCGTGCTCAGACCTTACGCGATAGCATCGAGGCTTTCAGGACGAAGATCATACCGGCGCGGAACCGTCTCATCGGCCATCTGGATCGCGATGCGGTCATGGCTGGCGTGCCGCTAGGGGGTGCCAACGAAGCGGATTGGATACAGTTCTGGGAAGACTTGGACCAGTTCTTGAACCTAATTCATACCCGCTACGTCGATCCGAGCGTGACATTCCATTTGAATAATGTCGGCATGATCTCGGACGCAGATTCCCTGGTGGAGGCGCTCAAGGAGAGCACCTATTTCCACCTTGCCCTTGCCGAGAGCGCCATCACCCTACCGCTCGCCGAGATCGCTTCCAGAAGCGAATTCAGGGATGCCTAGCTGAACGCCGCAACGACGGTTTCGATAGGCAGGTAGAGCGTGCGGCTCTCTTCTGGGTATTCCTCGAATTCCGCACAGCGTAGGTAGAAGCGCCTCGCGGCTTCGTCCTTAGCCTGCACCATGACAGCGCCGATGCCGATGCTCTGCGAGGCCAGCGCAATACGTCTCAAGGCATCCCCCAAAAGGTCCGCGCCGAGCCCGCGGCCGGCATGGGAGCGGCTAACGGCCAAGCGGCCGATAATCGACACTGGGATGGAGTTGGGAGCATTGCGCCGGACCTTGCCGGGCGCAACGGCTCGCTCAACGGCGCCAGCGGAGATGCAGTAGTAGCCCACGACCTGACCGCTTTCATGAACTACATAGGTGCGAGAAAACCGGCTCTCGTTCTTCGCCGCCCGCTGCTTGAGCCAATCGTTCAGCACCGCCACCCCGCAATCGAAGACCGACAAATCGTGGTCGACTGAAAGCGGTACAGGTGCGGAGAGCATGAATAGTGGCGGAGTAGACGAACTCAACTCGACCATTGGGGCGTTCGCCGCAAAAGGGCGCGCAGTTTTGGTCCTGGCGCCGGCGGGTTATCGAGCGCATGCATGAAAGTATGATAGCGCTCGGCGTCGAGCACAAAGAGACGTTGATCCAGCAAGACATCGATCGCCAGCGCGCGCGCGCTATCGACCATGAACTCTGTTCGGGTCTTACCGAGCACGGCAGCGGCGTCATCGATTAACTGACGGGTCTGAGCCTCGATCCGAAGATTGATCGAGCCCTTGGTGTCGGAGCGCGGATCGCCATCAGCTGACGCGGTTGAGGCAGCCTTGACCTGGGTTCTCACCATGCCCGCATATTTGGCATATGTATCCACATTGTCAATACAAATCACCCCCCCCCTCACGTCCCCCGCGGCTTAGCCCTTGTCGTCGGAGCCGCACTCGCCGGATCGTCCGGCCACACGTGACGGGGATAGCGCCCCTTCATCTCGATCTTCACCTCGCACCAGGAGCCCTTCCAGAAGCCCGGCAGGTCCTTGGTGATCTGGATCGGGCGGTGGGCGGGCGACAGCAGGGCCAGGGTCAGGGGGACCTTGCCGTTGGCCACGCAGGGGTGCTCGGCCAGGCCGTAAAGTTCGCCCACCCGCACCTCGACGCGCGGACCGCCTTCCGCGCCATAGTCGATGGCGAAGGTCGAGCCGGTGGGGGCGGTGAAGCGCGCCGGGGCCTGGGCCTCTATGCGGCCCTGCATGTTCCACGGGATCAGGGTCTTGATCGCCGCCTCCAGCGTGGCCTCGTCGAGGCTGGCCAGGGACGAGCAGCCGGCCAGCAGGGGTTCGAGCCATTCGTCCAGCCGTGCGACCAGGGCCGCTTCCGACAGGTCCGGCCAGGCCTCGCCATCATGCGCCCGCAGGAAGGCCACGCGGTCGAGCAGTCCCCTGCCCCGCTCGCCCAGCTTCAGGGCTGACAGGCCGTCGGCGCGCACCTGGTCGGCCAGGGCCCCGGCGATCAGGGCCGGGTCGGGCTTTTCGATGATCTTCTCGTCGACCACCAGTTTGCCCAGGCGCAGCAGGCGCTTGGCGCGTAGCTTGCCGCCGCCGCTGGTCTCCAGACGGTCCTCCGCGACCAGACGGTCGGCGAAGGCGGCGCGCAGGCTCTCTTCATCCAAGGGGGCGGCCAGCAGGATGCGGTCGCGGGCGTCGCCGCCGCCCAGTTCGCCGACGGCCAGCCAGGTCTCGCGGGCCAGGGCGTCGGTCGGCTCCAGATAGACGCCGCGGCCGCTGGCCAGCTGGTATTCGCCGGGCTTGCCGCGCGCCCGGGCCACCCGCTCGGGATAGGCCTCGGCCAGCAGCAGGGCGTCGTCGAGGGGCTCGGCGCCGCTGGGCTTGCCGGCCTGGCGCGACCAGCGCTCGGCCAGCGCCCGGGCGTCGCGAGCGCGGGGCGCGCGGTCGCGGCCGAAGCCCTCCAGCCGGCCGCGCAGGTCGACGCCCCGGCCGCCCAGGCCCTGCTCACTGAGCACGGCGGCGATCTCGGCGGCGCGGTGGGCCTGGCCGCTGGCGGCGGCGCGGGCGACCATGTGGGCCAGACGCGGAGCGAGCGGCATGTTCGACAGCGCCTTGCCGTGCGCCGTCAGCCCGCCATTGGCGTCCAGCGCCTGCAAGCGGTTCAGCAGCGCCCGCGCCTCGGTGAAGGCCGCGCGCGGCGGCGGGTCGAGGAACGCCAGGCCCTCCGCGTCCTTGGCGCCCCAGCGGGCCAGGTCCAGCGCCAGGCGCGAGAGGTCGGCTTCGAGGATTTCGGGCCGCGCGAAGGCGGGCAGAGAACGGGTCTCCGGCTCGTCCCACAGGCGGTAGCAGACGCCGGGCTCGGTGCGACCGGCGCGGCCCCGGCGCTGGTCGGCGGCGGCGCGGGCCACCCGCACCGTCTCCAGCCGGGTCAGGCCGCTGGACGGATCGAAGCGCGGCACGCGCGAGAGCCCTGCGTCGATGACGACGCGCACGCCCTCGATGGTCAGGCTGGTCTCGGCGATCGAGGTGGCCAGCACCACCTTGCGGCGGCCGGCCGGCGCGGGCTGGACGGCGCGGTCCTGCTCGGCCGGCTCCAGCGCGCCATAGAGCGGCGCCAGGTCGACGTCCGGACGGCGCAGGCGCTCGGCCAGCCAGCTCTCGGCCCGGCGGATCTCGCCCTGCCCCGGCAGGAAGACGAGGATCGAGCCGGTCTCCTCGGCCAGGGCCCGTTCGACGGCGCGGCCGACACGCTCCTCCAGACGCTGGCGGTCGTCGCGGCCCAGATAGCGGGTCTCGACCGGGAACATCCGGCCCTCGCTCTCCACCACCGGCGCATCGCCCAGCAGGGCCGAGACACGCGCGCCGTCCAGCGTGGCCGACATCACCAGGATCTTCAGGTCGTCGCGCAGCAGGCCCTGGCTGTCGCGCGCCAGGGCCAGGCCCAGGTCGGCGTCCAGGCTGCGCTCGTGGAACTCGTCGAAGATCACGCAGGCCACGCCGTCCAGGCCCGGGTCGTCGAGAATCATCCGGGTAAAGACGCCCTCGGTGACCACTTCCACCCGCGTCCTGGCCGACACCTTGGACTGCAACCGCACCCGGAAGCCGACCGTCTCGCCGACCGCCTCGCCCAGGGTCTGGGCCATGCGCGCGGCCGCCGCCCGGGCGGCCAGGCGGCGCGGCTCCAGCATGACGATCTTGCCGTCGCCGACCCATGCTTCCTCCAGCAGGGCCAGGGGGACGGCCGTGGTCTTGCCCGCCCCCGGAGGCGCGACGAGAACGGCGGTCTCGCGTTCGGACAAGGCGCCTTTGAGCGCGGGAATGGCCTGAAAAATGGGCAGCATCGCGCCGGCTTTAGCTGGGCTGGGGATCAACGCCAAGCAGGACTGGACTAGCCTAAGGTGTGGAGAACATTTACGCGCTTCGGCGGCGCGGCCTTGACCCCATGCTCATAAACGGGTCACCGTCCGCAAAATTTTCCAAAGGCGACCCCCGGGGGGGAGTCTTGCCTATCCAGGAGGAACTATGTGGCGCGTTAAATCGCTTGATGCGATCCTTGCGACGGCTGAGAAAAAATCCCTTCATCGCTCGCTCGGACCGATCCAGCTGACGCTGCTGGGGGTGGGCGCCATCATCGGTACGGGGATCTTCGTCCTGACCGCCGCCGCCGCCCAGAAGGCGGGCCCCGGCATGATGTGGAGCTTCGTGATCGCCGGCGCCGTCTGCGCCATCGCCGCGCTCTGCTATTCCGAACTGGCCTCGATGGTCCCCGTCTCGGGCTCGGCCTACACCTATTCCTACGCCGTGATGGGCGAGCCGCTGGCCTGGATGGTCGGCTGGGCGCTGATCCTCGAATACGCCGTCGCCGCCAGCGCCGTGTCGGCCGGCTGGTCCGGCTACTTCCTCGGCCTGATCGAGAACGCGCTGGGCTTCCAGTGGCCAGCCCTGTTCAAGGCCGGTCCGGCCTGGTCGATGAACGGCTTCATCCCCGTCGCCGACTTCAGCGCCGGCATCGTCAACGTCCCGGCCATCATCGTGGCGCTGTCGGTCACCGCCCTGCTGGTCGTCGGCACCACCGAGAGCGCCCGCGTCAACGCCGTGCTCGTGGCCATCAAGGTCACCGCCCTGACCGCCTTCATCGTGCTGACCATCCCGGTCATCAAGAGCGGCAACTTCTCGCCCTTCGCCCCCAATGGCTGGTTCGGTCCGGAAGGCACCAGCGGCATGGGCATCGTCGGCGCCGCCGCCTCGATCTTCTTCGCCTATGTCGGCTTCGACGCCGTGTCGACCGCCGCCGAAGAGACCAAGAACCCGCAGCGCAACGTGCCGATCGGCCTGATCGGCAGCCTGGCGCTCTGCACCATCTTCTACCTGCTGGTCGCCGCCGGCGCGATCGGCGCCATCGGCGCCCAGCCGGTGTTCGGCGCCGACGGCTCGGCCGTCCAGCCCGGCTCGGCCGCCTTCCAGGCCGCCTGCTCGCTGGCCGACAACAGCGGCCGCCTGGTCTGCTCGAACGAAGCCCTCGCCCACGTCCTGCGCGAGATCAACTGGCCGGTGGTCGGCAACGCCCTGGGCCTGGCCGCCAATCTGGCCCTGCCCTCGGTCATCCTGATGATGATCTACGGCCAGACCCGCATCTTCTTCGTCATGGCCCGCGACGGCCTGTTGCCGGAAAAGCTCGCCACCATCCACCCGAAGTTCAAGACGCCCTACATCGTGACCATCGTCACGGGCATCTTCGTCGCCATCGCCGCCGCCTTCTTCCCGGTGGGCCAGCTGGCCGACATCTCGAACTCGGGCACCCTGTTCGCCTTCTTCATGGTGGCGATCGCGGTGATGGTGCTGCGCGTGAAGGATCCGAACCGTCCGCGCCCGTTCAAGACCCCGCTGGTGTGGGTCGTGGCTCCGCTGGCCATGGTCGGCTGCGCGGCCCTCTACTTCAACCTGCCGGCCGAAGCCATGCTGGTGCTGCCGATCTGGGGCGCCATCGGCCTGCTGATCTACCTGGCCTACGGCGTTCGCAAGAGCCACCTGGGCCGCGGCCTGATCGACGTGCCGGAACTGTCCGCCGACGCGCCGGCCGGCCCCGTGCCGCCGATGCCGGGCGCCCCAGCCCCGGGCTCGCCCGAGGAACGGTCTTGATCTCGAGACAGTAGTCTCTAGTTCAGACGGGCGGGAACTTCGGTTCCCGCCCGTTTTCGTTTGGAGCCGACACCTTGACCTCCTCGTCGCCCATCAGCGCCGTCATCGCCCCGGTCACGCCGCTGCAGCAGAACTGCACGATCGTCTGGTGCTCCAAGACCAAGAAGGCCGCGATCATCGATCCGGGCGGCGAGGTCGACCGCCTGCTGCGCGCGCTGACGGACCAGGGCCTGACCCTGGAGAAGATCTGGATCACCCACGGCCACATGGACCACGCCGGCGGCGCGGCCGAGCTGAAGGCCAAGACCGGCGTCCCGATCGAGGGGCCGCACAAGGACGACCAGTTCTGGATCGACCGCATCCAGGAAAGCGGCGAGATGTACGGCATGCCCGAGGCTCGTATCTTCGTGCCCGACCGCTGGCTGGAGGACGGCGACGTCGTCACCCTGGGCGAGACGGAGTTCGAGGTCCTGCACTGCCCGGGCCACACGCCGGGCCACGTGGTGTTCTTCCACCGCGAGACGAAGTTCGCCCAGGTCGGCGACGTGCTGTTCCAGGGCTCGATCGGCCGCACCGACTTCCCGCGCGGCAACCACCAGGACCTGATCGACGCCATCACCGGCAAGCTGTGGCCGTTGGGCGACGACATCCGCTTCGTGCCGGGCCACGGGCCCATGTCGAGCTTCGGCGCCGAGCGCCGCACCAACCCCTTCGTCGGCGACCGCGCGGTGGCGGCCATGAAGGGCCCCGGCTACACGGCTCCGGTGAACCGCTCGCCGGGGTGAGCCATCCCTACTGACGCGGCGGCGGACCGCCGGGGGGGCCTGGGCGGAACTCGTCGCCGGCCAGCTTGCCGTCGCCGTTCTTGTCGGACGCCGTGAACTGGGCGCGGCTGGCGGCCAGGGCCTCGTCCTTGGTGATCCTGCCGTCCTTGTCGACGTCCTGCGCGGCCAGCTGAGCCAGCATCCGGCCGCCGAAACCGCCGCCGGGACCGCCCTGCCCCTCGCGCTGGGCGAAGCGCTGCTTGATGGCCTCGATCTCGGCCGCGTCGATGACGCCGTCCTTGTTGGCGTCCATGCGCTCGAAGCGCTGCAAGGCCGAGGCCTCGTACTCGGCGGCGGTGACGACGCCGTCGCCGTCGGCGTCCGGGCCGCGCATGCCGGGACCAGGCTGGGCGTGGGCGGCCGCGGCCCCCAGCAGTGACAATCCGAGGACGGCGGAAACGAGTCGGTTCATGAAGACGCTCCGTGGCGATTTGACGCTAGGGGGCCACGATCAGGTTGCGCGCCTGTTGCAAGCGTGAAATCTGACGGTGACAGGGGCATGAAAGGACCATCGGCATGGAGACCTCCCCGACCACCGCCTCGTCCGCCGCCGTCGCGGACACCGCCAAGGGCGCCGGCGCCCGCATCCTGATCGTCGACGACGATCCGGGCATCCGCGACGTCGTGTCCGATTTCCTCGTCCGCCACGGCTATGTCGTCGACACGGCCCAGGACGCGCGCACCATGGAACAGGCCCTGGCCAAGGGCCCGGTCGACCTGGTGGTGCTCGACGTCATGCTGCCGGGCGAAGACGGTCTGGCGATCTGCCGCCGCCTCGCCGCGCAGGACGGCCCCGCCATCATCATGCTCTCGGCCATGGGCGAGGAAACCGACCGCATCGTCGGCCTCGAGCTCGGCGCCGACGACTACCTGCCCAAGCCGTGCAATCCGCGCGAGCTCCTGGCCCGCGTGCGCGCCGTCCTGCGCCGCCGCACCGAGCCGCGCTCCAGCGACGACACCATGGGCGCAGCCTGCGAGTTCGCCGGCTGGCGCCTGGATCTCGTCCGCCGCGAACTGCGCTCGCCGCAGTCGGTGGTGGTCAACCTCTCCAGCGGCGAGTTCTCGCTGCTGCGCGCCTTCGTCGAACGCCCGCAGCGCGTGCTGACCCGCGACCAGCTCCTCGACCTGGCCCGCGGTCGCGACAGCGACGCCTACGACCGCGCCATCGACGTCCAGATCAGCCGGCTGCGCCGCAAGCTCGACGACGGCGGCGGCGGCGAGCTGATCCGCACGATCCGCAGCGAGGGCTACATGTTCACGCCCAAGGTCACCCGCACGCCATGAAGTTCGCAGTCCCGGGGCGTGGCGGCGCGCCCCTGTTCGCCCAGGCCCTGGGACTGGCGCTCGTCACACTGGTCGCTACGATCCTGATCTGCGTGGCGGTCGTGTTCAACGTGCCGCCGCCCCCTCCCGAACTCTACAAGCTCAGCGAGATCAGCCGGGCGCTGAAGACCGGCCAGACCGTGCATCCGCGCGACGGCCGTCCGCTGGTCGTTCGCCATCGCACGAGCATCAAGCCCGACGGCGAGGACTCCCAGCGCCGCGCCGAGTTCAAGGCCGCCATCGGCCGCGAGCTGAACGTGCCGGTCGACCGGATCTCGATCCGCACCGAGAACGGCCCGCGCTTCTTCGTCCGCACCGCGCGGCAGAAGGGCCCGCCGCCGCCGCCAGGTCCTGGCGGTCCGCGCCCTGGCCCTGGTCCTGGCGGCCCCGGCGGCCCTCCCCCGCCGCCGCCCGGCGCGGCCGGCCCGAAGTCTCCCGGCGCCCAGATCCTGGCCGACCGTATCGCGGCCATCATGCGCGACGAGCCCTTCCTGTTCGGCGATTTCGAGCTGGGCATCCGCCAGGCCGACGGCCGCTGGCTGGTGGTCGAGCCCAAGTTCACCGTCCTGCGCGACACCTGGCAGGTGCGGATCCTGCTGATCCTGGCCCTGTCGGTCGTCGCCGTGTCGCCGCTGGCCTGGCTGTTCGCCCGTCGCCTGGCCGGTCCGATCACCGCCTTCGCCGCCGCCGCCGAGCGCCTGGGCCGCGACCCGCGCGCGCCGCCGCTCAGCCTGTCGGGCTCGGCCGAGGTGGCCGCCGCCGCCAACGCCTTCAACGAGATGCAGGAACGCCTGCGCCGCTATGTCGAGGACCGCACGGCCATGATCGGCGCGGTGGCCCACGACCTGCGCACGCCGCTGACGCGCCTTCGCTTCCGCATCGAGACCACGCCCGACGACGTCCGCAGCAAGCTCGAGAGCGACATCGACCAGATGGAGGCGATGATCTCGGCCACCCTGGCCTTCGTGCGCGACACCAGCCGCCCGGCCGAGCGCACCAAGCTGGAGCTGGCCTCGCTGCTGGAAAGCGTCATGGACGAAGCGGCCGAGACCGGCGGCGACGCCACGGCCGAGGAAGGCGACAAGATCGTCATCGAGGGCGACCCGATTGCGCTGAAGCGCCTGGTCACCAACCTGGTCGAAAACGCCCTCAAGTACGGCGGCGCCGCGCGCGGCCGGGTCTATCGCCAGGGTGGCGGCGCGATCCTCGAAGTCGACGACGACGGCCCGGGCGTGCCTTCGGCCGAACTCGAGCGCGTGTTCGAGCCGTTCTTCCGCGGCGAGCCCTCGCGCAATCGCGAGACCGGCGGCATCGGGCTTGGCCTGGCCGTGGTCCGTTCGTTGGCCCGCGCCCACGGCGGCGACGTGACTCTGCTGAACCGCCCCGAGGGCGGCTTGCGGGCCCGGGTGACCCTGCCGGCCTGACGTCTGTTGCGGCCGCGCAATCAAGCGCGGCCGTGACGACATAACCGCGCAATGCGGCAAGGCTTCAAGCGACGGGAAGGAGCTTCTTTCCATGACCGCACGCGCCCTGCCTCTCCTGACCCTCGCCGCCCTGTCGCTCGCCGCCTGCGGCCACGCCCCGCCGGATGGCCCGGGCGGTCGCGGTCCCGGCGGCCCGGGCGGCCGCCCCGGTTTCGGCGACGGTCCGCCTCCGGGCGAAGGCGGCCCGCGCATGGAAGGCGGCAGGCAGGTGTTCATCAGCCCGGCCGGCGAGCCCTTCCGCGCTGATCCCGGCCAACCCTATCCGGTCGCCCTGTGGTTCACCGGCGCCGACGCCGACCACGACGGCGTGCTGACCCGCGAGGAGTTCCTCGCCGACTCCCTGCGCTTCTTCGACAGGCTCGACACCGACAAGTCAGGCGTTCTCGACGGCTTCGAGGTCTCGGCCTACGAGCGCAACATCGCCCCCGAGATCGTCCAGGCCTCGGCCATGCCCCAGCAGGCCCCGCCCTCGGGCGGCGGCCCCGACGGCGAGGGTCCGCGCCCACGCCGCGACGGGGGCCTGGGCAACATGCTGCTGGGCGCCACGCCCTATGCCCTGCTGGCCGAACCCCAGCCGGTGATGGGCGCCGACGCCGACTTCAACCGCCGCATCACCCGCGACGAGGCGACGCGCGCGGCCAACGCCCGCTTCAAGCTGCTCGACAAGGACGGCGACGGCGGCCTGACCCTGGCCGAGCTGCCCAGGACCCGCGTCCAGCGCATCCTGAGCGGCGAGGAAGAGCCCCGCGACGGCGGCCGGCGCGGCAAGGGCGGCCGACGCCCGCCGCGCTGATGCGCTACCCCGCCACCACCCCGGCGATGATGTTGATCCCCAGGGCCAGGATGGCGGTGTTGTAGAAATAGGCCGTCACGGCGTGGGCCGTGACGAGGTTGCGCAAGGCCCCGGTGCGCACGTCGTTGTCGGAGACCTGGAAGGTCGCCCCGATGCTGAAGGCCAGGTAGACGAAGTCCTTGTAGGTGCGGGCCGGTTCACCGGGAAAGCCGAACCCGCCCTTCCCCGCCCCCGCGCCGAAATGGCGGTGGGCGTAGTGCAGCACGAACACCGAGTGCAGCACGATCCACGACAGCACCAGGGTGACGCCCGCACAGGCCGCGGTCAGGTTCCTGGCAAAGGCCGCCTGCGAGCGCGCGCCGATCATCGCCGCCACCACCGCGGCCAGGCTGGCGGCGATGGCCGACAGCACGATCAGCAGGATCAGAGAACGCCCCTCGTCCTCGGCCGCGGCCTTGGCCCGCAGCGTCGCTTCGTCGGCGGTGAGGAACAGGCGCCACAGCAGAACGGCGTAAATTGCGGCGCCGACGTCCCACCCGATCAAAATATGCGTGCTTTCGGGCAGATTTATCTGACGGGCGAAAAGCCATCCCAAAGCCCCCGCCGCAGCCCCTGCAATCAGCCTCCAATGTATTGTAATTAATGAGGATTTACCACCCTCCAAGGTGCTCTTGCGCATCGCTCTCAGCCTGCCTTTTCCCCAGACAATCGTCCTTAACGCTGCATTTGTCTCGCCTGACACGTGAAACCGAACTCGGCTTCACCGGTTACTTCACCGGAACACTGGAACGACGCCATGACCGACCCCGACGCCCCGCCTCCGCTGGAGCCGCAAACGCCGGACGATCCGCCGGGCTCGACGCCCGACGAAGTCCCGCTGCAGCCGCCTCCGGTGCAGCCGGGGGACGATCGGCCCTATGGCGCCGCCCCGGTCTCCGTTCCTCCCGTTACCAGTCCCGATTAGGAGCAAGACATGGACCTCGACAGCGAACGGCCCCGCGGCCGCCGAGGCTTCGCCGCCATGGATCCGGAACGTCGCCGCGAGATAGCTCGCAAGGGCGGCGCTAGCGTCCCCAGCGAGAAGCGCAGCTTCGCCAAGGACCGCGACCTGGCCGCCAATGCCGGCCGCAAGGGCGGTTCCTCGTCACGTGGCGGCGGCCGCCTCGGCGCACGCGACCTTTAAGGAATGCCGCGGCCGAGGGGGGACGGGCGACGCAGCCGACGGTGGTGGCGCACGTATCAGGATTTTAGGGCCCGGATCGGTCTTGCCGATCCGGGCTCTTGGGCTGTCCGCCATCCAGCGGCCGGCCGCGACTTCTTCTTTTCCGCTCCTCAGGAGCGAAGCGCGAAGACGCCGAACGCCGGCGCCTCGCTGATCCAGCGCGCCTCGACGCGCCACCCGGCCTTTTCCGCCATCGCGGCGAAGGCGTCCGGGTCGTACTTGTAGGAATTCTCGGTGTGGATGGTCTCGCCGGCCGCGAAGGCGATCGGCCGGCCGGCGATCTCGACCGTTTGGTCGCGCAGGCTGACCAGATGCATCTCGATGCGGCTCTCGACGGCGTTCCAGACGGCCCGGTGGGCGAAGGCGTCCAGGTCGAAGGTCGCTTCCAGCTCGCGATTGATGCGGGCCAGCAGGTTCTTGTTGAACGCCGCCGTCACCCCCGCAGCGTCGTCATAGGCAGGGATGAGCACGTCCTCGCTCTTGGCGATGTCGGCCCCCACCACGAACAGCGCCCCGGGACCCAGAAGCTCCCGCGCCGCCGTCAGGAAGGCGACCGCCTCGTCCGTCGGGAAGTTGCCGATCGTCGAGCCCGGGAAGAAGCCGACCGCCGGTCTTCCTCGCGCCGCCCCCGGCAGGCCCAGCGGATGGGTGAAGTCGCCCACCGCCGGCGCCACGGCCAGCTTGGGATAGTCGGCGCGGATCGCGGCGGCGGCCGCGTCCAGGGCCGAGGCGCTGATGTCCATCGGCGCATAGACCGCCAGCTGCGGCGCAGCGTCCAGCACGATGCGGGTCTTGGTGCTGGCCCCGCTGCCGAACTCGATCATCGCTGCGCCCTCGGGGATGCGGGCGGCGATCTCCGGCGCGATGCGACGCAGCAGCGCCGTCTCGGTGCGGGTCGGATAGTATTCCGGCAGCACCGTGATCACTTCGAACAGCCGAGAGCCCTCGGCGTCGTAGAAGTATTTGCTGGGCAGGCTCTTGGCGTCGGCGGAAAGCCCCGCCAGCACATCGTCACGGAATCCGGCGTCCATGGCTTTCTCACGGCCGCCCGCCCCGTCGCGCGCCAGGCGCACGCCGGAGAACATCCAGCGTTGGGCGGGATGGAAGAAGTTGCGATAGCTGGCCCGCGCATGGCCCGGCGGCGTACCCGCCGCCCCGCCGCGCAGGACCATCTGGTTGACCATGAACTTGCCGTTGTACTCGCCCAGAGCCCCCGCCCCGGGGCGGAAGCCGGGATAGGCGGCATAGGCGCTGGCGGTCCACTGCCAGGCCTCGCCGGACATCTGCCGCAAGTCCTTGCCGGACCGCGCGGCGGCCTCCCATTCGGCCTCGGTGGGCAGGCGCGCGCCGGCCCAGGTCGCGAAGGCGGCCGCCTCGTAATAGCTCACATGAGCCACCGGCGCGGCGGGATCCAGCGGCCGGCGGCCGGCCAGGCCGAACTCGCTCCAGGCGCCGTCGTCGTCCTGGCGCCAGTAGAGCGGCGCGCGCCAGCCCTGCTCCTGGACCGTGGTCCAGCCGTCCGACAGCCAGAACTCGGGCCGCTCGTAGCCGCCGTCCTCCATGAAGCCCAGCCATTCGCCGTTGGTGGCCAGGCGGTCGGCCAGGCGGAAGGGTTCGAGGAACACCCGGTGGCGCGGCCGCTCGTTGTCGAAGGCGAAGCCGCCCGGCTCGGCGCCGATCGTTGTCACGCCACCCTCGAAGCCGACGAAGCCCAGCGCCGGCGCATCGGGGCGCGGAGCATCCGGACGTTCGCGATAGGCCGGATAGAGCGGCGACTGGCCGAACAGGTGCTTGATGTCCATCAGCAGCAGCTCTTGGTGCTGCTCCTCGTGAGCGAGGCCCAGCTCAAGCCGCTCCAGGATCTCGGGCGACAGCGGGCTCGAAAGCAGCCGGGCCATGGCCGCATCCACATGCCGGCGATAGGCCCCAACCTCGGCGCAGGACGGCCGGGTTAGCAGGCCTCGCTGCGGCCTCGGCTGCCGCGGCCCCATGGCCTCGTAATAGGAGTTGAAGATGTAGCCGAAGGCCGCGTCGTAGGGCTTGTAGCCCGGCGCGTATGGGACCAGCAGGAAGGTCTCGAAGAACCAGGTCGTATGACCCCGGTGCCACTTTGTCGGACTGGCGTCGGGCATCGACTGGGCCGCCTGGTCCTCGGGCGACAGCGGCGCGGCCAGGACCTCGGTCCGCTCGCGCACGGCGCGATAGCGGGCCAGCGGCCTGTCGGACGCCTCGAAAGTGGAAGCCAGCAGCAGGGTGTCGTCGGGGCTCATGCACGCTCCTGGCGCTGTCCGGCCGCGCGCGCGGGCCGTTGTCCAAAACGGATCGCGAGCTTGGGCGTTCCCCGGATCGAGGGCAAGGCGGCCTGCTGCCAGCATGGTGTCATCAGCGCTTCTCAATTCCTATTGAATTGATCTGATTTGATCCTCCCGCCTCGCGGGAGCGACAAGCAGCACAAATCCGCTTCGCGCGGCCCCGTCTTGAAGAGTTCAGCGATGTCTTTCATCTCTTCGCCCGATCCCAACGCCGATCCGCCGATCCTGATCGTGCCCGGCCTCTACAACTCCGGCCCCGACCATTGGCAGAGCCACTGGGAGCGCGCCCTGCCAGGCGCCGAACGCGTCGACCAGGTCGACTGGGAGCGGCCCGCCCTGGGCGACTGGGCCATCAGCCTGGCCGAGGCCGTGCGCAGCCGCCCCGGCGCGATCCTGGTTGCCCACAGCCTGGGCTGCGCCCTGGTCTGCCACTTGGCCCAGGTGACCGGCGGCCGGGGCGTGCGCGGCGCCCTGCTGGTGGCCCCGGCCGACGTCAATCGCGAGGGCCCGGCCGGCCGGCTGCTGATCGGCTTCTCGCCCATCCCCCGGCCGCGCCTGCCCTTCCCCTCCCTGGTGGTGGCCAGCCGCGACGACCCCTATGTGGCCATCGAGCGGGCCGAGGCCTTCGCCCGGGGCTGGGGTTCACGGTTCGTCGACCTGGGTCGGGCCGGCCACATCAATGTCGACTCCGGCCACGGCGCCTGGCCGCGCGGCCGTCTGCTGCTGAACGAGCTGATCCGCGCCACGGCTTCGCCGACAGCGCGGGCCTGAAAAAAGACGACCCCCGCGAACCGGGTTCGCGGGGGTCGTTCTTTACGCGGACTGTCACTCATTTCGCCGATCCGGCTTCGCGATCCTCAGCGCTTGGCTCCAGCCTCCCTACGGGCGAGCGCGCTGTTCCGCGAAGATCGAACCTTCAGCCTGGCCTCAGGCGGCGGCCTGGCGGCTGCGCACTCGGCTCATCCAGTCTTCCGGATAGGTCTCACGCACGACGATCGACTTGAACTGGCCGACCGGGATCTGGGCGGCGTCGCCCGGCTGCAGGTCGCGCGAAACCGAGTGGCCCGCGAATTCCTGGATGATCGTGATCACCTGGCTGCTGCCGGCGGCGTTCTCGATGAGGATCATTGGATGTCTCTCTCTGAGAGGGCTTGAGGGCGCGTCAGAGGACGCGGCGTTCCTGGGGCAGGCTCTGGCGGGTCCAGGCGTCGATGTCGGCCGAGCTCTGGAAGCGACGGAAGGCGCCCTGGGTGTGGTCGGGGCAATACGAGGCGCGCTTGCTGGTGGTCTCGCGGCCGCAGAAGCCGAAGTCGCCGGCGTCCGGATTGCCGATCGGCCAGCGGCACGAGTGCATCGACAGGTCGAGGATGCCGGCCGTGGGGGTCAGCTCTTCCATCACCGAGGTCAGCGCGCGGGCGGCCGGACGGGCCTGGGCCGGGGCGGCGGTGCGGGTGCGCGGAGCCTGGCGCGAGATCCGGACGGTGACGGCGCGCTGGCGCACCGGCGTCTCGCGGACGGTAATGCCCAGGCGGTGGATCTTGCCGATGACGGCGCTGCGGCTGACGCCGCCCAACTGGCGCGCCACCTGGCTGGCGCTCAACCCTTCGAGCCACAACTTCCTGAGCGTGGCGGTACGTTCCTCGTTCCAGTCCATGACGGTTTCCGCTTCTTAAGGGTGCGGGATCAGCCCCCGCCCTTCTTCGGTAGAATCATGGTTAACGGCGGTCAAATTCTTCCGTGCATACCCACGGTTCTCGAAATCACATTTTCCTAACGAATCCCGCCAGATAGCAGACGATGTCGCAGGCAGGCGTTTTGAACTGCGGCAAGACCTTGACCGAATAACGTCGTTCCGCGATGAATTCACGGGTCAGAAACCGGCTTGGATTTGAATGCGGCGCGGCGTCGCAAGCCTTGCGACATAACGCCTACGGGGATTGTGATGCGTACCCTCACCGTCGTCGCCACCGCGACGCTCTGCCTTTCCATCAGCCTGTCTCTGGCCGCCTGCTCGAAGGGCGGCGAAACCTCCGGCGAAGGCGCCGCGGCGACGCCGCCTCCGCCGCCGCCGACCCCCGCCGAGAAGGCCGCCGCCCTGGCCGCCCTCCCCGCCCCCTACAACACCGGCGACCTGCTGAACGGCCAGAGCAAGTTCGCCCTCTGCCGCTCGTGCCACACGATCACCCCCGGCGGCCCCAATATGACCGGCCCCAACCTCTACGGCTTGTTCGGCCGCAAGGCCGGGACCCATCCGAAGTACGCCTACTCGGACGCCGTAAAGAACGCCGGCTTCACCTGGGACGCCGGGCGCCTGGACCATTGGCTCGACAACCCGCGCACCTTCCTGCCGGGCACCAAGATGACCTTCGCGGGCCTTTCCAATCCCAAGGACCGGATCGACCTGATCGCCTATCTGAAGGTCGAGACCGGCTACAAGCCCGGGCCCTCGGCCGCGACAGCCCCCGCCCCATCATCAGCCCAATGACGCCGCGCATCGCCCTCCTGACCCGGCTCTACGACGCCTACAACAAGGGCGACTTCGACGCCTTCGCGGCCGAGCTGGATCCCGCCGTCGACTGGCCCGACCAGATCGGCGGCGGCCGGGTCGTGGGGGTCGAGGCGATGCGGGCCTTCTGGGCGCGGCGCGACGGCATGGTCCGGGTCGAGGCCGCCCCCATGGACTTCACGGTGCTGGAGGACGGCCGCATCGCGGTGGCCACGAACCAGACTGTGCATAACCTGGAGGGCCGGCTCTGGTCCGACAGCTGTGTGCGACATATCTACACGTTCCAGGACGAGCGCGTGTCGCGCATGGATATCGTCGAGCGTTTGGACGAGGCGTAGGCATGGCCAAGGCTGAAGTGTTGCTGACCCGGCACTTCGAGGCGACGCGCCGCCGCGACCTCGAAGCCGTGGTCGCCCAGTTGCATCCCGAGGTCGCCTTCGCCAACGTGCTGGAAGGCGGCGAGGTCTCGGGCCTGGAAGCCGCCCGCGGCTATTTCGAGCGCCAGTTCGCCATGGCCGGGGTCGAGATCAGCCTGATGCGCGTGCGCCGCCAGGCCGACGGCTGGGTCCACGCCGACGTCGAGATCGCCCTGCGCCGCCCCGACGGCCGCCTGTGGTCGCAGAACACCGCCATCATCGCCTACCTGATCCGCGACGACCTGATCGTGGGCATAGACCCCCTGCCGGATCCGGGGACGCGCTAGAGCGCCTTCCCACGACTTTTTCATCGTCATCCCGGCCGGAGCGCGCAGCGCGGAGAGCCGGGACCCAGGGGCCGCCGCGATGCGCCGGCCGCCGTCTGGTTGGATGATCTCGATGCCGCGTCCAGTCCCCCTAGGTCCCGGATAAGCCCTTTGGGCTTTCCGGGATGACGAAGTGTTTGGGATCAGGGATCAGGCCAGCAGATCCGCGCAGGCGTCCAGCACCGCCTCCGCGTCCAGCCGGTACTTCGAATACAGATCCGGCAAATCCCCCGACTGGCCGAAGGTCTCCAGGCCCAGCGCCCGCAGGCGGTGGCCATGAACCGAGCCCAGCCACGACAGCGTCGCCGGCGCGCCGTCGACCAGGGTCACCAGGCCCGCATCGCGCGGCAGGTCGGCCAGCAGTCGCTCCACCGTCGAAGTGCGCTTGGCGCCGTCCGTCCAGCGCGAGCGGCCGGCGGCGGTCCAGTCGCGGTGCAGCACGTCGGCCGAGGTCACGGCCAGCAGGCCCGCCCCCGGCTCGTCCTCCAGCAGGGCCTCGTGCGCCTCCAGCGCCTCCGGAGCCAGGGCCCCGCTGTAGACGACGGCCAGGCGCGCATCCGGCGCCGGCGGCTTCAGCCAGTAGGCGCCCTCGACCACGCCCGCCTTCCAGGCGTCGTCCGCCCGCTCGGGCTGGGCGATGGTCCGGGTGGACAGGCGCAGATAGGTCGAGCAGCCGTCGGCGGCCTGGATGCGGTCGAAGGCGTGGGCCATCAGCACCGCCGTCTCGTCGGCGAAGGCAGGCTCGTAACTGTCGAGGCCCGGCTGGCTCATGCCGATCAGGGGCGATCCGATCGACTGGTGCGCACCGCCTTCGGGGGCCAGGGTCAGGCCGGACGGCGTAGCCACCAACAGGAACCGGGCGTCCTGGTAGCAGGCGTAGTTCAGGGCATCGAGACCCCGGGCGATGAAGGGGTCGTAGAGGGTGCCGACCGGGAACAATCGCTCGCCGAACAGCGGCGCGGTCAGGCCCAGGGCCGCCAGGGCGATGAACAGGTTGTTCTCGGCTATGCCCAGCTCGACGTGCTGGCCGGTCTCGCCCATCGACCACACCTGGGCCGAGGGGATGCGGCGACGCTTGAAGACGTCCTCGTGCGCCCGCCGGTGGAAGACGCCGCGCCGGTTCACGAAGCCGCCCAGGTTGGTCGAGACCGTCACGTCCGGCGAGGTGGTCACCACCCGGCCGGCGAACTCGTCCTTGCGGGCGGCGATGTCGAACATGACCTTGCCGAAGGCGGCCTGGGTCGACTGCTCGCCGCCCCCCTCCCCCTTGGCGGCGATGGCCAACAGCAGCTCGTCCGCGCTCGGCGTCGCCACCGTCGCCGCCGTGTAGTTGCGATCGTTGGCCACCGCGAAGGGCGCACGGGCCACCAGGCCCTTCAGCGCCGTGCGCTCGGCCGAGGACAGGCCCGACAGCGCGTCCCACTCCTCGCCCTCGACCACGCCCAGCCGCTCGCGCAGCTCGGCGATCTGGGTGGGGTTCATCAGGCCCGCGTGATTGTCCTTGTGACCCTGGAACGGCAGCCGCAGGCCCTTGACGGTGTAGGCGATGAAGAACCGGGGAGCGTCGTCGCGAGACGCCCGCTCGAAGGCCTCCAGGATCGTCTCCAGGCAGTGGCCGCCCAACTCGGTCATCAGCTCGCCGAGGTCGACGTCCTTGTAGGTCGCGATCAGCGCCAGGGCGTCGGCGTCGCCGGCCAGGTCGGCGGTCAGGCGCTCGCGCCAGGCCGCGCCGCCCTGGTAGGTCAGGGCCGAATAGAGGTCGTTGGGCGCGGTCTCGATCCAGGCCTTCAGCGCCGCCCCGCCCGGCCGCTCGAACGCTTCGCGCTGGCGCTTGGACCACTTCAGGGTCTCGACGGTCCAGCCGGCGGCCTCGAAGATCTCGCCGTAGCGGGTGAACATCCGGTCCTTGGTCGTCGCGTCCAGACTCTGGCGGTTGTAGTCGACGATCCACCAGGTGTTGCCCAGATCGTGCTTGCAGGCCTCGATCAGGGCTTCGTAGATGTTGCCCTCGTCCAGCTCGGCGTCGCCCAGCAGCGAGATCATCCGCCCCATGCTCTCGGGCTTCACCGAGCCGCGCGCGGCCAGATAGTCCTGGGCCAGCGAGGCGAAAGCGGTGACCGCCACGCCCAGGCCCACCGAGCCGGTCGAGAAGTCGACGTCGTCGACGTCCTTGGTGCGAGAGGGATAGGACTGCGCACCGCCCAGGGCGCGGAAGGCCTTAAGCTTGTCCAGGCTCTGGCGGCCGAACAGGTGCTGGATGGCGTGGAAGACGGGGCTGGCGTGCGGCTTGACCGCCACCCGGTCCTGCGGCCGCAGCGCCTTCATGTAGAGCGCCGTCATCAGCGTGGTCATCGAGGCGCACGAGGCCTGGTGACCGCCGACCTTCAGCCCGTCGCGGCTTTCGCGAAGGTGGTTGGCGTTGTGGATGGTCCACGACGCCAGCCAGAGAATGCGTTCCTCGAGACGACGCAGCAGCGCGATTTCCTGCCGCTTGGCCGTCAGAGACCCGTCAGCCATGCTTCCTCACCCGTTTATACGGGTGAGGTATGCCCCTCGCCCGCCTTTTCGCGCGCTTCATAGTCCTCGATCTGCCGCGCCGTCCACTCCGGAGATTTCGTGAAGCGTGCGAGCAGGTTGTAGAACACCGGAACGATGAACAGCGTTAGCAGGGTCGCCACGATCGCGCCGAAGAAGATCACGGCCCCGATCGTCTGGCGGCTTCCCGCCCCGGCCCCTGTCCAGAGCAGCAGCGGCAAGGCGCCCATGGCCGTGGCGATCGAGGTCATGATGATCGGGCGCAGGCGCAAGGCCGCCGCCTCGATCACCGCCTCGGTGACCTTCAGCCCCTCGTCGCGCAGCTGGTTGGCGAACTCGACGATCAGGATGCCGTTCTTGGCGGCGATGCCGATCAGGATGATCAGGCCGATCTGGCTGTAGGTGTTGATGGTCGAGCCAGCCATGACCAGGCCGAACAGCCCGCCCAGCACCGCCAGCGGCACGGTCAGCATGATCACCGCCGGGTGGATCCAGCTTTCGAACTGCGCGGCTAGCACCAGGAACACCAGCAGCAAAGCGAGACCAAAGGCGATGGCGATGCCGCCCGAGCCTTCCAGATAGTCCTTGGCCTGGCCGCCCCACTTGATGCTGACGCCGGGGGTCGGGTGCTCGGCTGCCTGGGCCTGGAAGAAGCTGACCGCGTCCTCGACGGTGTAGCCCGGCGACAGCTGGGTGGTCAGGGTCACAGAGCGCAGGCGGTCGACGCGCGGACGGTCGGGGGTGTCGCCCCGCAGCTCCGTCTTCACCACCGTCGACAGCGGCACCAAGCCGCCGGCGTTGGTGCGCACCTGCAACTTGTCGAGGTCGGCGACGCTGCGGCGCTGGTCGAGCTCGGTCTGCAGGATGACGTCGTATTCCTGGCCGTTCTTGATGTAGGTCGTCGCCTGGCGCGAACCGAACATGGTCTCCAGCGCCCGACCAACGGCCTGGGCCGAGACGCCGAGGCTGGCGGCCTTGTCGAGGTCGATCTGCACCGACAGGCGCGGCGCGGTCGGCTCGTAGTCGATGCGCGGACGCGAGAAGCCCGGGTTCTCCTGGGCGGCCGCCAGGATGGGCTTGAGCCAGTTCGACAGCTGCACGTAGTCGTTGCCGACGGCGATCAGGTCGACATTGGTGCCGCCACCGCCGCCACCGCCGCCGCCGCGCTGGAAGGCGCCGCGAACGCTGGCCACGGCGCGCACGCCGGTGATCTTGGAGAGGTCCTTGTTGAGCTCGGCCGCCACGTCGTCGGCGGTCTTGTCGCGCTCGCCCCAGCCTTTGAGCACGACCACGCCGTTGCCCGAGTTGAATTGGCTCTGGCCGAAGCGCGGGATGGTCAGGATGGTGCGCTCGGCCACGCCGTCCTCGCGATAGCGGGCCATGATCTTCTCGATCCGGGCGCCGATGGCGGCGGTGTAGTCGAAGCCGGCGCCTTCCGGCGCGCTGATCTGGATGTCGACGCGGCCGCGGTCCTCGGCCGGCACCAGCTCCTTGGGCAGGCTGACAAACAGCAGCGCCGCGAAACCGGCCAGCAGGATCACCGCCCCGCCGGCGGCGAAGCTGGCGGCCCGCACGCCCAGCAGGCTTTCGAGCGAGGCGCGGTAGCTGTCCTTCAGCCGGTCCATCGCCCAGTCCATGCGCTTGTTGAACCAGCCCCCGCCGTGCGCGGGCTTGAGCAGCTTGGAGGCCATCATCGGCGAGAGGCTGAGCGCCAGCACGGCCGAGAAGGCCACGGCAGCGGCGATGGCCACGGCCAGTTCGACGAACAGGCGGCCGATATAGCCCGGCAGGAACATCAACGGCGCGAACACCGAGATCAGCACGATGGTGGTGGCCACCACCGCAAAGAACACCTGGCGCGAACCGCGCTGGGCGGCGATCAGGGCCGGCTCGCCCTCGTCCACCCGGCGCTGGATGTTCTCGACCACGACGATGGCGTCGTCGACGACGAGGCCGACGGCTAGCACCAGGGCCAGCAGGGTCAGCAGGTTCAGCGAGAAGCCCAGCGGCGCCAGAACGATGAAGGTCGACAGGATGCAGATCGGCGCGACGATCGAGGGGATCAGCGCCGAGCGCCAGCTGCCCAGAAAGATCAGGTTGACCAGGGCCACCAGGGCCACGGACATGCCCATGGTGATCCAGACCTCGTGGATGGCCTCGGCGGTGAACACCGAGTTGTCCACGGCCACCACCAGTTTGGTGCCGGGCGGCAGGGTCTGATTGATGACCTCGACCTCCTTGCGGACGGCGTCGGAGATGGCGACGTCGTTGGCCTGCGACTGGCGGGTCAGGCCGATGCCGACCTGGTCGACGCCGTTGCCGCGGAACAGGCGCCGGCGCTCGTCCGGCCCTTCCTCGATGCGGGCCACGTCCGACAGGCGCAGCACGAAGCCGTTGGAGTCCGCCGCGCGGATCGGCAGGCGGGCGAAGTCCTCGGGCTTGGCGTAGGCGCGGGCCACGCGGATGGTGAAGTCCTTGGCGCTGCTTTCCAGCGAGCCGGCCGGCAGTTCAAGGTTCTGGGCGTTCAGCGCGTCCTCGACGTCGCTGACGGTGACGCCCCGGGCGGCCATGGCGTCGGCGTTCAGCCAGATGCGCATGGCGTAGATCTTGGCCCCGAACAGGTTGGCCTGGGCCACGCCGTCGATGGTCGACATCCGCTCGACCAGGTAGCGGTCGGCGTAGTCGGCCAGTTCCAGCGGATCCAGCGTCGTCGAGGTCAGGTTCAGGATGATGATCGGCGAAGCGTCGGCGTTGGCCTTGGCGATCTGCGGCGGGTCTGCCTGGTCGGGCAGGTTGGCCGAGACCCGGCTGACGGCGTCGCGCACATCGTTGGCGGCGGCGTCCAGGTCGCGGTCCAGGCGGAAGGTGATGCTGATCTGCGAGCGGCCGTCGCGCGAGGAGCTGTTGACGCGGTCGATGCCCTGGATCCCCGACACCTGGCGCTCGATCACCTGGGTGATGCGCTCTTCGATGACCTCGGCCGAGGCCCCGCGATAGACGGTCGAGATCGACACCACAGGCGGGTCGACATTGGGCAGTTCGCGGATCGGCAGCGAGCCGAAGGCCGCCAGGCCGATGACGCACAGGATGATCGCCGCGACGGCGGCGAATACCGGGCGGCGGACGGAGATGTCGGAAAGCATCAGCCCGCCTTACGGTCTTGGGGCTTGCCGCCTTGGCCGCCCGGGCCGCCGGCCGGCTTGGCCACGTCGCGCACCGCGCCGCCGTCCTGCACGCGGTTGAGGCCGTCGGCCACGACCACATCGCCGGCCTTCAGGCCCGAGCGGATCTCGACAAAGCCGTCGGCCGTGAGGCCGGTGGTGATGTTGGTGCGGCGGGCGACCTGGCCCTTCTCGCCCTTGGCGACCAGGAACACCGAGGCCTGCTGGCCTTCGAACTGTACGGCCGCCTCCGGCACGGCCAGGCCCTGGCGCACGCCCTGGTCGATGGCGACCTTGACCAGCATGCCCGGCTTCAGCCGGCCGCCCGGATTGGGGAACTCGGCGCGGGCCTTGATGGCGCGGGTGGCCGCGTCGATGCGGGTGTCGATCTGGGCGATCTGGCCCTGGAAGGTCTCGCCCGGCAGGGCGTCGGGGCTGGCCTTGATCGGCAGGCCGTCACGCAGCGTGGCGAGGTAGCGGTCGGGGACCGAGAAATCGACGCGCACGACCGAGGCGTCATCCAGGCTGACGATGGCGCCGCCCGGCGCGATCAGCGTACCCGGCGCGACGTCGGAAATGCCGACGCGGCCGGCGAACGGCGCGCGGATCACGCGGTCCAGGCGCTGGGCCTTGGCCGAGGCCAGGGCGGCCTTGGCGCTCTCATAGGCGGCCAGGTTCTGCTCGGCGGTGGCGCGCGGCGCGATGCCCTTGTCGGCCAGGGTCTTCCAGCGATCGTAGTTGCGCTTGGCCTGGTCCAGGTTGGCCTGGGCCTGGGCGATGTCGGCGGTCTCCTGGTCGTCCTTCAGCGTGACCAGGACCTGCCCGCGCGACACCAGCTGGCCGTCGGTGAAGTGGACGGCGGTGATCAGCTCGGTGGTGTTGGAGGTGATCGTCACCGACTGGCGGCCCTTGGCCACGCCCAGCACTTCGATGCGATCAGTGAAGGGGCGCTCGCCAACCTTGACCTGCGAGACGGCCGTGGCGCGACCGCCAGGGCCGCCCTGCCCTTCGGCCTTGCCGCCAAGCAACAGCTTGGCTCCGCCGGCCAGGATCATCAGAACCAACGCGACCCCGGCCGCGATGAGGAAGAAGTGCCTGCGGATCACAAATACGCTCCGGCGCCGTTGAACCGGCGCCCTTAAGGTCTAGGTTGGGGCGACATATGACCCCACCCTAGACCCGCGTCTAGTGACACTAGAATTACGTGACATTTCAACTTTGAAACAGTTGCAAGACCTTAGCTTGACGTAACGTCGGTCGCCAAGCTTAGCCGTGCGCGATTAATCCGCGTAGCCCGGGGACTGGCGGTCCAGCTGGCGCAGGCAACCGGGCCAGGCCAGGCCCGCGATCATGCCCAGACCCATCCCGGTCTGGCTGCGAACCTCGGCCTGGGCTGCCTCCGGAGCGAGCAGCACGTGATCGCGCCCTGCGCTGAGAGCCATCACCTGCTGGGCGCAGGCGCGCTCCAGGAAGAACATCCCGAGCCAGCATTCGGCGGCCGTGCGGCCCGTGGCCAGGGTACCGTGGTTGCGCAGCAGCATCAGCCGCTTGTCGCCCAGGTCCGCCACTAGGCGCTCGCGCTCGTCCAGGTTCAGGGCGATGCCCTCGTAGTCGTGATAGGCCAGCTGCGGCGTGACGATCAGCGCCTGCTGGCTCAGCGGCAGCAGGCCCTCGGCGTGGGCGGCCACCGCCACGCCCTGGTCGGTGTGCAGGTGCATCACGAACTGGGCGTCCTCGCGCGCGGCGTGGATGGCCGAGTGGATCGTGAAGCCCGCAGGATTGATGAAGTACGGCGTCTTGTCGATGACGGCGCCATCAAGGTCCACCTTCACCAGGCACGAGGCGGTCATCTCGCCGAAGAACATGCCGTAGGGATTGATCAGGAAGTGGTGCTCGGGCCCCGGGATCCGCGCCGAGATGTGGGTGAAGATCATGTCGTCCCAGCCGTGCAGCGCGACCAGGCGATAGAGGGCCGCCAGGTCGACGCGGGCCTGCCATTCGGCCTCGCTGACCTGATCCTTGATCGATGCGGCGATCGCGCCGGTTCCGTCGGCCATGACGCTTGCTCCCGTAAGTTATCATTGTTGAGTTGAGCGTCGCGCCGACGGGCGCCGACGTCAAGCGACCAGCGTTAGACGGGATCGTACTTGCCAGAGCCCTTTCGCCGTCGGACGGTCCTGGCGGATTCGAAGACGGGGGATCTGCCGCATGTTGCCCTTGATCGGCGTGGGCGTGATCGTCCTCGGCTTCGCGCTGAGGTTCAATCCGCTGCTTGTGGTGGTCTGCGCCGCCATGGCCTCCGGCCTGGCCGCCGGCCTCGGCCCGCTGGAGGTGCTGGCCGCCTTCGGCAAGGCCTTCAACCAGAACCGCTATGTCAGCATCGCCTGGCTGATCCTGCCGGCCATCGGCGTACTGGAACGCTCAGGCCTGCAGGAGCGCGCGCGGATGGCGATCAAGAGCCTGAAGGCCGCCACCGCCGGGCGCATCCTCGTCGTCTACCTGCTGCTGCGCCAGCTGACGGCGGCCATGGGCCTGATCTCGATCGCCGGCCACGCCCAGACCGTCCGCCCCCTCGTCGCCCCCATGGCCGAGGCCGCCGCCGAGAACCAGGGCGAGCTCGACGACGCCACCCGCGACAAGGTGAAAGCCATGAGCGCCGGCACCGACAATGTCGGCGTCTTCTTCGGCGAGGACGTCTTCATGGCCATCGGCTCGATCCTGCTGATCGTCGGCTTCCTCGACCAGAACGGTCTGGTGGTGGAGCCCCTGCACCTGTCGGTCTGGGCCATCCCGACGGCGATCTGCGCCTTCCTCGTGCATGGGGCGCGACTGCTGCTCTTCGACCGCAAGCTCTCGCGCCGGGGGGCAAAGTCATGATCGGCCTGCCGCTCGTCTACCTGCTCGCCGGCTTCATGTTCACGGCCTTCGCGGCCATGAGCGCGGGCGACAAGGCCAACCCCAAGCGTTTCGGCAACGCCGCCTTCTGGGGCCTGTTCGCGATCAGCTTCCTGTTCGGCGACAGCCTGGGCGACCTGGGCAACGGCTTCCTCGTCGTCGCCCTGGCCCTGCTGGCCGGCACGGGCCGCCTGGGTGTCGGCCAGCCCGCCACCACCACGGGCGAGGCGCGCGCCGAAATGGCCCAGCGCTTCGGCCTCAAGCTGTTCCTGCCCGCCCTGCTGATCCCGGTGATCGTCCTGGCCGGCACCTTCGCCTTCAAGGCCCTGACCTGGAACGGCCAGCATGTCGTCGATCCCAAGCAGGCGACGCTGGTCTCGCTGGCCATCGCCGCCCTCGTCGCCGCGGTCCTGGCCCAGCGCCTCTTCAGGCAGCCCGCCAGCGCACCGCTCCAGGAAGGCCGCCGCCTGATGGACCTCGTCGGCTGGGCCGCCCTGCTCCCGCAGATGCTGGCGGCGCTGGGCGCGGTCTTCGCCCTGGCGGGCGTGGGCCAGACCATCGGCGACATCACCCTGGCGATCACCCCGGTCGACAGCCGCCTGGCCGTGGTCGTCGCCTATTGCCTTGGCATGGCGATCTTCACGGTGATGATGGGCAACGCCTTCGCCGCCTTCCCGGTGATGACCGCCGGCATCGGCCTGCCGCTGGTGATCGGCCGCTTCGGCGGTGACCCGGCCGTGGTCTGCGCCATCGGCATGCTGTCGGGCTTCTGCGGCACGCTGCTGACCCCGCTGGCCGCCAACTTCAACCTCGTCCCCGCCGCCCTCCTGCAGCTGAAGAACCGCTACGCCGTCATCCAGGCCCAGGCGCCGACGGCGGTGCTGATGCTGCTGATCAACATGGTCCTGATGTATGTCCTCGCTTTCCGCTGAGACCGCCGCCCGCTTCGCCCAGGCCGCCCTCGGCCACGTCGCCCGCGAGTATCCCAACAAGCTCGACCACGTGATGGCGGGTGACGCCGACGCGCTAGGGCCCCGCGCCCTGCACCCGATCTTCTTCGGCAGCTTCGACTGGCATTCGTGCGTCCACGGCTACTGGACCCTGGCGACGATCCTGCGCCAGCACCCGAAGGTCGCCGAGGCCGCCGCCATCCGCGCCCTGTTCGACGACGCCTTCACGTCGGAAAAGGTCGCCGCCGAGGTCGCCTATCTCGCCCGCCCCGAAAGCCGCGGCTTCGAGCGCCCCTACGGCTGGGCCTGGCTCCTTAAGCTCCAGGCCGAACTCCTGGCCCACGACGCCCCCTGGGCCGCGACCATGCAGCCGCTGGCCGACGCCTTCGTCGCCCGCTACCGCGCCTTCCTGCCGATCGCCGACTATCCGATCCGGGCCGGCGTGCACTCCAACACCGCCTTCGCCTTGGCCCTGGCCGCCGACTACGCCGACGCCGCCGGCGACGCCGAGTTCCGCGCCTTGCTCGCGGCCAAGGCCGCCGCCTGGTACGGCGACGACCGCGCTTGCCAGGCCTGGGAGCCGTCGGGCGACGACTTCCTGTCCTCGGCCCTGGTCGAGGCCCTGGCCATGCGCCGCCTCCAGCCCGAGACCTTCGCCGCCTGGTTCGCCGCCTTCCTGCCGGACCTGGCGCAGCGCCAGCCCGCCACGCTGTTCTCGCCGCCCAGCGTCAGCGACCGCACCGACGGCAAGATCGCCCACCTGGACGGCCTGTCGCTGTCCCGCGCCTGGTGCTGGCGCGCCGTCGCCAAGGACGCTCCTCCGACGATCGCCGCCGTGGCCCTGGAAGCCGCCGACCAGCACCTGGCTGCCGCCCTGCCCCACGTCACCGGCGACTACATGGGCGAACACTGGCTGGCGAGTTTCGCCCTGCTGGCGATGCTGGAGAGGTAAGCGAAAAGGAACCTCCCCCTGTGGGGGGAGGCGATCGCGCAGCGATCGGTGGGGGGACGTAACTGCGGGACCGGCCAACGCCCAAGACGCTGAAAACTTCCCCCCACCGGCCTTCGGCCGCCTCCCCCACAGGGGGAGGTTCCTCTACTGTGCCCCGCCGACCGCAACCGGATTCGCCGACCCGTGCCCCTGATCCCCGTCTCCGACCTCACCGAAGCCCAAGCCGTCGAGGAGCTGGAGTGTCTCGCCGACGAGATGGCCGGCCACGACCTGCGCTACTATCAGGACGACGCCCCGACGATCGATGACGCCGGGTACGACGAACTCAAGCGCCGCAACGCCGACATCGAGGCGCTCTTCCCCCACCTGATCCGCGAGAACTCGCCGTCGCTGAAGGTCGGCGCCGCCCGCTCGGCCCAGTTCTCGCCGGTGGAGCACGGCGTGCCGATGCTCAGCCTCGACAACGCCTTCTCCAACGAAGAGGCCGAGGAGTTCGACGCCCGCATCCGCCGCTTCCTGCGCATCGGCGCCGATGAGCCGGTGTTCTACACCGCCGAGCCCAAGATCGACGGCCTGTCGGCTTCGATCCGCTACGAGAAGGGCGTCTTGGTGCAGGGCGCCACGCGCGGCGACGGCCGCGTGGGCGAGGACGTCACCGCCAACCTCAAGACCATCGCCGACATCCCCCATCGTCTGAAGGGCTCAGGCTGGCCCGACGTGATCGAGATCCGCGGCGAGGTCTATGTCGAGCTGGAGGCCTTCGCCGCCTTCAACCGGGCCGCCGAGGAAGCCGGTTCGCGCACCTACGCCAACCCGCGCAACTTCGCCGCCGGCTCGCTGCGCCAGATCGACCCCAAGATCAGCGCCACGCGGCCCTTGCGCTTCTTCGGCTACGCCTGGGGCATGGCGTCCGAGCCCTTCGCCGCCGGCCAGTGGGAAGCGCTGGAAAAGCTGGAGGAATGGGGCTTCGTCACCACCGCCCCGCCGGCCCAAAAGGTCGAGGGCGCGCAGGGCCTGCTCGACGTCTACGCCCATTTCGAGACCCTGCGCCCGCAGCTGCCGTTCGACATCGACGGCGTCGTCTACAAGGTCGACGACCTGGAACGGCAGCGCCGCCTGGGCTTCGTCTCGCGCTCGCCCCGCTGGGCCATCGCCCGCAAGTTCCCCGCCCAGCGCGCCAGGACCATTCTCGAGGCCATCGACATCCAGGTCGGCCGCACCGGCGCCCACACGCCCGTCGCGCGGCTAAAGCCCGTCACCGTCGGCGGCGTCTCGGTGACCAACGCCACCCTGCACAACGCCGACGAGATCGCCCGCCTCGACGCCCGCATCGGCGACACCGTCGTGCTGCAACGGGCCGGCGACGTGATCCCGCAGATCGTCGAGGTCGACCTCTCGGTGCGCCCGGAGGACGCGGTCCCCTACGAGTTCCCGCATGTCTGCGAATGCCCGCTGAAGACGGCCCTGACCCAGGAGATCAACGCCAACGGCGTGGAGTCGGTCGTGCGCCGATGCACCGGCGAGTTCGCCTGCCCGTTCCAGCGCGTCGAGCACCTGCGCCACTTCGTCTCCCGCCGCGCCTTCGACATCGAAGGCCTGGGCGAAAAGCAGTTGCAGGCCTTCTTCGAGGAAGGCTGGATCAACGAGCCGGCCGACATCTTCCGCCTGGCCCGCGACGAGGAGAAGCTGGCGGCCTTGCGCGAGCGCGACGGCTATGGCGAGACCTCGGTCAAGAACCTGATCGCCGGCATCGACGCTCGCCGCACCATCGGCCTGGACCGCATGATCTACGGCCTGGGCGCCCGCGACATCGGCGAGACGACCTCGACCGTGCTGGCTCGCCACTTCGACACCTTCGAGGACTTGCAGAAGGCCTCGGAAGCCGCCGCCGCCGGCCTGCCGGGCGCGACCTACCTGGAACTGTCGACCGCCGCCGGCGTCGGTCCCAAGGCGCTGGACCTGCTGGTCGAGGCCGGCCGCGCCGGCGTGCCCGCCGATCCCTGGCCGCAATCGGAAGACCTGGAACTGAAGATCGGCCAGGTCGTGCCCAAGCTGACCAAGCCGGCCCGCGCCGCCCTGGCCCAGCGCTACGGAAACTGGGACGCTTTCGCAGAGGGCCTCGCCGACGCCGCCAAGGGCGCGCCGGGCGAGGACTACCTGCATCTGGCCGCCGTCGACGGCGTCGGCCCCGTCGCCGCCCAGTCCCTGGCCCGCTTCTTCGCCGAAGAGCACAACCGCCAGAAGGTCGAGAACCTGCTGGCCCAGCTCGACGTCCAGGCCGTGGCCAAGCCCAAGACCGACACCGCCGTGGCCGGCAAGACCGTGGTCTTCACCGGCTCGCTGGAGAAGATGACCCGCGACGAAGCCAAGGCGCAGGCCGAAGGCCTTGGCGCCAAGGTCGCCTCGTCGGTGTCCAAGAAGACCCACCTGGTGGTCGCCGGCCCGGGCGCGGGCTCCAAGCTCAAGACCGCCCAGGACCTCGGCATCCAGGTGATGACCGAGGACGAGTGGCTGGCCCTGGTCGCCGGCTGATGAAGGTCGTCGCCATCGACTTCGAGACGGCCAACGAGACCCGGTCGAGCCCCTGCTCGATCGGCCTGGCCTGGATCGAGGACGGCGCGGTCGCCCGCGTCGACCACCACTACATCCGGCCGTGGGACATGCGGTTCGCGCCGTTCAACATCGCCTTCCACGGCATCGGTCCCCGGCATGTGCAGGACGCCGACGAGTTTCCCGCCGTGCTCGACCGGCTGCGGGCCGATCTCGACGGCGCCCTGGTGCTGGCCCACAACGCCGCGTTCGACATCAGCGTCATCCGCCGCACCTGCGAGCACTATGGGATCACGCCGCCGGCCTTCGACTACATGTGCACGGTGCAGGTCGCCCGCAGCGTCTGGCCCAGCCTGCCTTCGCACAAGCTGAACGTGGTCGGCCGGCACCTGGGGATCAGCTTCAAGCACCACGACGCGGCGGGCGACGCCTATGCCTGCGGCCAGGTGGCCCTGGCGGCGGCCGGCCAGGCCGGCGCCGTCGGCGTCCACGACCTGCCGTCCCGCATCGGCCTGACGCTGGGCCGGCTGAGCCACGGCACCTACGCCCCGTCGCAGAGCCGGTATCTGCCAAAGAAGGCCCCGCCGCCGCCTCGCCCCATCCTGCCGCCCGGCGCCGAGCGCCGCCTGGCCGGCCGCACCGTCGTCTTCACCGGCCAGCTCGACACCATGAGCCGTCCCGACGCCCAGGATCTCGCGGCGGCCATGGGCGCGCGGGTGGTGCTGTCGGTGACCAAGGCCGTTGACCTCGTTGTCGCCGGCCCCGGCGCGGGCGCCAAGCTGCGCACGGCGCGGGAACGGGGGTTGCAGGTGATGGACGAGGACGCTTGGCTGGCGCTGGTGGGGTGACCCGCAAGAAACCTCCCCCTATGGGGGAGGCGGCCGAAGGCCGGTGGGGGGAAGTTCTCCGCCGCCGCAGCGCTGGCAGGTTCAGCAGTCACTCCCCCACCGATCGCTTTGCGATCACCTCCCCCACAGGGGGAGGTTCCTGAATGCCAGACCGACCTACTTCGCCAGAAACGCCGCCAGCCGATCCTTCCACAGCACCGCCCAGGTGTGGCTGCCATGGCCCTTGGTCTTCTCGCTGGCCGGCAGCAGCACGAACTCGCCCTTCTTCAGCCGCTTCACCTCGCGCTCGGCGATGCCTAGCTCCGGCGGGTTGATGAAGTCGTCGGCCGAGTTGATCCAGAGGACCGGAACCTCGACCTTCTCCAGCCCCGCCGACGGGTCGTAGGTGCGCGAGGCGTCGACCTGGTAGAGCAGGTCGTTGGCGTCCAGGCCCGCGATGCGGCGGTTGAAGTCGGCCTCCAGCGCCTTGTCGGTCGCCTCGCGGGTCGGCAGCGCCAATTGCATCGGCAGCGCCGAGGCGCCGGCGATGATCAGGAAGTCGGTCGCGGTGCGCAGGCCCTGCATCGGTTGCTGGACGTAGTCGCCGCCGTTCCAGGCCGGGTCGGCCTTGATGGCGTCGATGGTCATCTTGCGCCACATGCGGTTACGGCCGGCGATGGCCACGGGCTGACAGGCGAACGGGGCCAGCTTGGCGGCGAAGCCCGGATAGGTCTCGCCCCAGACGAAGCCGTGCATGCAGCCCATCGACGTGCCCATCAGCAGCTGCAGCCGATCGACCTTCAGCCCCTCGACCAGCAGCTGGTGCTGGGCCCGCACCATGTCGTCGTAGTCGTAGCGCGGGAACCTGGCCTTCAGCCCGTCCGAGGGCTTGGAGGATTTTCCGTGGCCGATGCCGTCGGGCAGGATCACGTACCACTTGGCCGGATCCAGCAGGCCGCCCGGAACCAGCAGCTCGTCGGCGAACTGCGGCGACAGGAACTGCTTTCCGCTGCCGCCGGTGCCGTGCAGCACCATCACGGCATTGGTCACCCGCCCTTGCGCATCGCGCCTGGGCTCGCCCAGGGTGGTGTAGTGCAGCCGCAGTTCCGGCAGGGTCTCGCCCGAGCCGAACTTGAAGTCCCGAACGACGAAGTCGCCTTCCTTGGGCGTCACGGCCGGCGCGGCCCAGACCGAAGAAGAGGCGGCGACGACGGGGCTCAGGGCAGCGCAGGCGGCCAGGGTCAGAAGCAGGCGTCGCATGGTCACTTCTTCTCCAGCCGGGCCACGAGGCTGGAGGTGTCCCAGCGGTTGCCGCCCATGGCCTGCACCTCGCCATAGAAGCCGTCGATCAACCGGGTCATGTCCAGGGTCGCGCCGTTGCTGGCCGCCTCGTCCAGGGCGATGCCCAGGTCCTTGCGCATCCAGTCGACCGCGAAGCCGAACTCGAACTCGCCGCGCGACATCGTCCCCCAGCGGTTCTCCATCTGCCAGGACTGGGCCGCGCCCTTGGAGATCGCCGCCAGGACGTCGTCGGTCGGCAGGCCCGCGCGCTTGGCGAAATGCAGCGCCTCGGCCACGCCCTGCACCACGCCGGCGATGGCGATCTGGTTGCACATCTTGGTCAGCTGCCCCGCGCCCGACGGGCCCATGCGGCGCATGGCCTTGGCGTAGACGTTCAGAACCGGCTCGGCGGTTGCGTAAGATCCCTCGTCGCCGCCGACCATGATGGTCAGCTGGCCGGTCTCGGCCCCGGCCTGGCCGCCCGAGACCGGCGCGTCGAGGAAGCCCACGCCCTTCGCGGCGCAAAGATCGGCCATCTCGCGGGCCACCTTGGCCGAGGTGGTGGTGTGGTCGACGATGATCGCGCCGGCTTCCAGTGCAGGAAGGATTTCCGCCACCACGGCGCGGACGTCGTCGTCGTTGCCTACGCACAGGGCGACCAGCTGCGCGCCCTTGCTGGCCCCGGCGATGGTCGGCTCGCTCTTGCCGCCGTGCTTTTCCACCCAGCGCGCGGCCTTTTCGGCGGTGCGGTTATAGACGGTCACCGCGTGGCCGGCGGCCTGCAGGTGGCCCGCCATCGGAAAGCCCATGACGCCAAGACCGATGAACGCCGTCTTCATGCGCGAGACTCCTTGCCGCACCCTGCGAATTGGCCCCGTGCATGAGCCCAACGGCGGCGTATCGCAACGCCATTTTAACGTCCTGCGGGCAGGTTGCCCCGACAGGGTTAAGCAGGCTTAAGCACGATGGCGTCGACCGGCGAAGCGCCGATCATCATCAAGAAGGTCAAGAAGGGCGGCGGCCATGGTCACCATGGCGGCGCCTGGAAGGTGGCCTATGCCGACTTCGTGACGGCGATGATGGCCTTCTTCCTGCTGATGTGGCTGCTCAACACCACCAGCCCCGAGCAGAAGCAGGGCATCGCCGACTACTTCGCGCCGGCCTCGATCTCGTCCAGCACCAGCGGCTCGGGCGGCATCCTGGGCGGCACCTCGCTCGGCGACGACGGCGCCAAGGCCGACGGCAAGATGTCGGTCGTCCAGCAGATGGCCCCCGAAGCGCCCGACCAGACCAACCAGGACGGCCAGTCCTCGACCACCGCCAGCCTCGACTCGGCCAGCGAGCAGGCCCTGCGCGACGCCCTGGCCAAGAAGGAACAGGACAGCTTCGCCTCGGCCGCCCAGTCCCTGCGCCAGTCGCTGCAGGACATGCCCGAGCTGGCCGAGCTGTCCAAGCAGATCCTCATCGACCAGACCCCGGAAGGCCTGCGCATCCAGCTGGTCGACCAGGAAGGCCGCTCGATGTTCAAGGAGGGCTCGCGCGAGCCCAACGACCGCGCCCGCCTGCTGCTGCGCGCGGTGGCCAAGGTCATCAACCAGCTGCCCAACCGCATCACCGTCTCGGGCCACACAAGCGCCGACCAGCGCGGCCGCAAGGCCGACAGCGACTGGGCCCTGTCGGCCCAGCGCGCCGACACCTCGCGCCAGATCCTGCGCGGCGCCGGCGTCGACGACGACCGCATCTACCAGGTCTCGGGCAAGGCAAACTCCGAGCCGCTCTACGCCGACGATCCGACCCTGGCCGGCAACCGCCGCATTTCGATCGTCCTGTTGCGCGAAAAGCCCGTCCTGCCCGACAACCTGTGACCGTTAGCCGCGTCGCGCGTTTGTCCTGCTTGCACAACGGCCCGGCATGCCGCCTAATCATCTTCACGGATCAGGCGGGGGCCTGACCGGGAGTAAGGGGACAGGGACGACGTGACGCAGCATTTTCCGACGCGACAGCTTCGGTTCTTCCTGACGGCGCCAACCCCTTGCCCGTACCTGCCCGGCCGCCAGGAACGGAAGGTGTTCACCCACCTGCCCCTGTCCGACGGCCCCGGCGTCAACGACAGCCTGACCCAGGTCGGCTTCCGCCGCTCCCAGAACATCGCCTATCGCCCCGCCTGCGAGACCTGCCGCGCCTGCCAGTCGGCCCGCGCGCCCGCCGCGGACTACGAATTCTCGCGCTCCGAGCGCCGCGCCCTCAATCGCAACAACGATCTGGTCCGCTGCCTGGTCGAGGCCGAGGCCACGCTGGAGCAGTTCGAGCTGCTGCGCCGCTACCTCACCGCCCGCCACGCCGATGGCGGCATGGCCGAGATGACCTGGCCCGACTATGTGGCGATGGTCGAGGACACCGCTGTCCGAACGCACCTGATCGAGTACCGCCGCCCGTCGGTCGATCGCGGCCCGGGCGAACTGGTGGCCTGCGTGCTCGTCGACGTGCTCGCCGACGGCCTTTCGCTGGTCTACAGCTTCTACGATCCGACGCAGGAACGCCGGAGCCTGGGGTCGTTCATCATCCTCGACCACATCGTCCAGGCCCGCCTGACCGGCCTTCCTTACGTCTATCTGGGCTACTGGGTCCCGGGCTCGGAGAAGATGGCCTACAAGGCCAAGTTCTCGCCCCTGGAGATCCTCAAGCCCGGCGGCTGGTCGCTGATGTCGGCCCGCGAACGCGGCGCCCGCCCGCCCAAGGCCGCCCCGGCGCCGGCCGTGCGCGAGGTCGAACTGTCAGACGCCATCCCGCTGACCGAACTGCCGGCGGCGGGCAAGCCCTGACAAAAACCCTCTCTCTTTGAGAGAGGGAGGGGCCCGCCGCTCAGCGGCGGGAGGGTGAGAGGTTTCATCCTTGGCCGGCTTCACACCGGGACCCCGATCGCTGACGGCGCTTCGCGCCCCGCCAAGCTTTAACCCCTCACCCTCCCAGGCTACGCCTGCCCCCCCCCTCTCCCTCTGGGAGAGGGTTACTTCACCGTGACCAGGCCACGCCGCCGTCGACCGCCAGTGTGCCGCCGACCACGTAGTCCCCCGCTCGCGAGGCGAGGTAGATCGCAGCCGCCGCCATGTCCTCGGCCTCGCCGATGCGGCCGGCGGGGATGAACTTGGCCACGGCGTCGGCGTGGTCGCGGGCCGTGCGGTTCATGTCGCTGGCGAAGGCGCCCGGCGCGATGGCCGACACGGCGATGTTCTCCGGCGCCAGGCGCAGGGCCATGCGCTTGGTCATGTGGATCAGGCCGGCCTTGCTGGCGCCGTAGGGATAGGTCTCCTCCTTGGTCACCGACAGGCCGTCGATCGAGGCGATGTTGATCACCTTGGCCACCCGGGTCTTGGCCGCCTCGCGCAGCGGGGCCAGCAGGGCCTGGGTCAGGAAGAACGGGGTCTTCATGTTCAGGTCGACGGTCTTGTCCCAGCCGGCCTCGGGGAACTCGTCGATACCCGCGCCCCAGGCCGCCCCGGCGTTGTTCACGAGGATGTCGAGCTTCTCCTCGCGCTCGAGGATTCGCGCGGCCAGGCCCTGTACGCCCTCCATCGTCGAGATGTCGCCCGGCAGCGAGACGCACTCGCCGAACTGCGACAGCTCTTCAGCGGCCTCGTCGCAGGCGCCGGCCTTGCGGGCGGTGATGTAGACCCTGGCCGCCCCGTGGCGCAGGAAGCCCTCGACGATCATCCGGCCGATGCCGCGCGAACCGCCGGTGACGAGGGCCACCCGGCCCTCGAGCGAAAACAGATCCTGCATTTGATTTCCTCCGTCAGCCCGTTGGCGGGCCTTATTTTTCGGGCTTGGCCTATTTCTCTGGTTGGACCAGCGCCTGGTAGACCAGGGTGGAAGCACGGTCGCCAAGGTCGCGCAGGGCCGGGTCGCCGTCCTTGGCCAGCACGTGGATCATGCCCAGGAAGAAGAGGTCGTTCTCCGGGTCGATCCAGAACCAGGTGCCGGCCGCGCCGCCCCAGCTATAGGTCCCCTTCCCCGCCAGCGTGCCGGCGCGGGCCGGATCAGTGATCACCATGAAGTCGAGGCCGAAGCCCTTGCCGCTGGCCTTGGAGAACTCGGCCTTGGGATCGTCCAGGATCGCATCGGGCAGGTGGTCGGAAGCCATCAGCTTCACCGTGGCCGGCGACAGGATCCGCGCCCCGTCCAGTTCGCCGCCGTTCAGCAGCATCTGGCAGAAGCGGGCATAGTCGGCGTTGGTCGAGACAAGGCCGCCGCCGCCCGAGGCCACCACCGGCGGCTTGGTGACGTCCAGCACCATGAAGCCTTCGGCGGGGATGATCTTCTTGGTCTTGCCGTCCCACAGGTAGAGGCTGGCCAGGCGATCAGCCTTCTCGGCCGGTAGCCAGAAGCCGGTGTCCTTCATCTTCAGCGGCGCGAAGATCCGGGCCTGCATGAAGTCCGGCAGGCTCTGGCCCGACAGTTTCTCGACGATGAAGCCCTGGATGTCGACGCCGACGCTGTACTTCCACTGCTTGCCGGGCGGACCGTAGAGCGGCAGCTTGGCCAAGCGCTCTACGAACTCCTGGCCGCTCTTGGACCCCAGCACGTTGGTCGAGACATAGGCCTTGTCGACCGGGTTGTCGGGGTTGAGCCCATAGGCGAAGCCCGCCGTGTGGCTCATGATCTCGCGCATGGTCGGCGGTCGGTCGGCGGCCTCGGTGACGAACGAGCCGTCGGCGTTGACGCCCTTGTAGACACGCAGGTTGGCCAGCTCCGGCACGTACTTGGTCACCGGGTCGTCGAGGCTCCACTTGGCCTCCTCGAACAGGATCATCATCGCCACGCCCGTGACCGGCTTGGTCTGGGAGTAAATGCGGAAGATCGTGTCCTTGGTCATCGGCGGGCCGCCGAAGCCGCGCGCGCCGTAGGTCTTGAAGCTCACCACCTTGCCGTGGCGCACCAGCATGGTCGTCGCGCCCGGCAGGTGGCCGGTGGCCACCAGGTCCTTCATCAAGGCGTCGAGGCGCTTGAGCCGCTCGGGCGAGACGCCGACGCTCTCGGGAGCCGCCGCGACCAGCTGGTCCTTCGGCGCTGCCAGGGCGGGCGAGCCGCTCCCCCCAAAGGAAAGGGCGAGGGAGAGAGCCAGGGCTGTCGCCAACCCGAAACGCCGCCGCAAACCTTGTCCTGCCATCGCCTCACCCCAAACAGCCGTTTGAAGCGACCTTACCCAGGATTGCGAAAGGTGCAATCACGCAGGGGCGAGGCTGTGGGGGTTAACGAGGTACGAGGCCGACCTTGACCGCCCTCCCAGCCCGCCTTCCTCGCCCCTCTGGCGAGGAAGGCGAACGAAGATTGGGCGCGCCCTACTTCTTGTTCTTCTTCACGTTCGCGGCGTAGACCGCCAGGAACGTCGTTCCCACCCCGGCGAACACCGCGATCAGAGCGGCGAAGATCGCCACCGACTTCTTTGAGTCGCCGTCGGCGGCATGGGCCAGGGCCGGCGTCGCCAGCACGGCGGCCATGATCAGCAACGACTTGATGGTCTTCATCGATAGGCCCCCTCACAAATACTCGAGAGGGAGCTAACCCGCCCGCCACCGTCGCGCAAGGCGGGTCGAGCGTCTACTTGCCCGGGAACACGGCCTTGTCCGCCGCCTCGGCCATCAGGGCGTAGCCCGCATCGTTGGGATGCAGGTGGTCGCCGCCGTGGGTCTCTACGCGCAGCTGGCTCGGCTTGGCCGGATCGCGCAGCACCGCGTCGAAGTCGATGACGCCGTCGAACTCACCGCCGGTGCGGATCCAGGCGTTGACCGCGGTTCGCGTGGCCTCGCCCTTGTCGTGATAGTAGGCCGCGCCCTCGAACGGCGGGATGACGCCGCCATAGATCTTCACGCCCCGCGCGTGGGCCCGGGCGATCAGTTGGCGATAGCCGGCGATCAGATCTTCGGGCGTCACCACGTCGGCGGTGAAGCCCGGCTGCACGGCGCGGCCGATGTCGTTGATGCCTTCCAACACCACCACCGCCTTGACCCCCGCCACGCTGAGCACGTCCCGGTCGAAGCGCGACAGAGCGCTGGGCCCCGAGACCTCGCGCAGCAGCCGCCCGCCGCCGATGCCCATGTTGACGACGCTCCAGCCCTGCCCGCGCGCGGCCAGCCGCGCCGCCAGCTGCTCGGGCCAGCCCTTGTCGGCGTTCGGGGTCGAGCCGGAGCCTTCGGTGATCGAGTCGCCGATGGCCACCAGCACCGGCGGCTCGCCCTGCCCGCGCACTTCGACGCCGCTGACCAGGCCAGGACCTTTAAGGGCCTGCTCGCCCGGGATCGCGTCCTTGGCGACGTGGTTGCCGGGCGGCGCCACGAACAGGCGCACGCGGTGGCCGGCCGGGGCCTGGGTCCCGACGTAGAAGACCGCCGCCGAGACGTAGTCCATCGCCTTGACCGGCAGCGCCACCGGATCGCTCAGCACCGGCGCGCCAGGCGGGATCGTGAACTCGGCCTTGCCGCCCACCGTCACCGCGATCGGCGCGCCCAGGATCTTTCCGTCGGCGTCGGCCGGGGCCAGCGTGATCGCTCCCACCGCCAGCGGCCGCTCGTTCAGCTCGTTGGATAGCCGCAGCCGCACGGCCTCGCCGCCCGCGTTCAGGCGCATCACCTGGCGCACGGTGACGTCGGTGAAGGCCCTCGCCTCGCCCGGCCGGGCCACGGCCTGCGGCGCGATCGGCGCATTGCCCCAGGCGCTGCGCCAGGCCGGAGCTTCGGAGACGGCGGCCGGGCGGGCTTTCGGCGCGGCCAGCAGCGGCGCGGGCGCCAGCGCCAGCACCAGGGCGGCGGACAGGATCGTACGGTTCATCAGCGTTTCCCCACAACGGCGGTTGACGTTCGCCGCTTCGATGTTATTCTCAATATATCGATCAATTGTCCATATTGTGAGAATTGATCGATGGATCGAAGCTCGATCCTTCCCTGTTCTGCCTGACCTCGTACTTCCCCCTCTGAGGTCCAGGAGCGCCGGCCCCGCCGACGCTCCTTTCTTTTTGCCTGAACCTCAGGGCCTCGCCGCGCAGGTCGGCTCGCCACGCGCGGACGCATCAGCCTCGCCCCGCAGCACCAGCTTGGACGCCGGGACCTTCGCCCCCTTCAGCCCCTTGGCCACGATGCCGGCGGCCATGCGCGCGCCCAGCTCGTTGGGGTGGGTGGTGTCGTTGATCCCTTCGGGGTGGCTGGCGATCTTGTCGGCCGCCGAATAGATCATGAAGCGCTTGGCGCCCTCGGCCTCGCCCATGGCCTGCAACTTGGCCTGGCTTTCCTTGTCGAGATCGATCAGCGGGGTCTTCGTTTCCGCCGCCACGCGCCGCACGGTGGCCGAGTACGGACCGTGGGTGTCCTGGATCTGGCCATCCTTGAAGATCAGCTTGGCGATGGGGGTGATCAGCACCGGCTTGGCGCCGGCCGTGCGCACGTCGGCCACGAACCGGCGCAGGTTGTCGGCATAGGCCCCGTTGGGATCGGTGAAGCGAACGATCTTCTTGGTGTCGGCGTCGTTGTGGCCGAACTGGATCAGCACCGTGTCGTCGGGCTTCAGCTGCGCCATCAGCACCGACCACAGCCCCTCCTCCTGGAAGGTCTTGGTCGAGCGGCCGCCGCGGGCCAGGTTGACGATCTGGGCGTCGGGCTTCAGCGAGCACTTCAGCACCATGCCCCAGCCCATCTGCGGGAAGCTGCGGGCGCTGTAGTCGGCGGCGGTGGAATCGCTGGCGATGACGATACGATTCGGGTCTGCCAGGGCGGCCGGCGCCGCCCCGATGACCAGAGCCAGTGCGAGGGCGGCGGCGATTTTCATCAGCGGGTCTCCGCCAGGATTGAACGGTCGATCTCGGAGACGGAATTGACGCCGGTCAGCGCCATGGCCACCCGCATCTCCTTTTCCATCAGGTCCAGCAATTGGGTCACGCCCGCCTGGCCGCGGGCGGCCAGGGCGTAGACGGCGGCGCGGCCCAAGAGCACGCCCTTGGCGCCCAGGGCCAGCATCCGCACCACGTCGAGGCCCGAGCGCACCCCGCCGTCGGCCAGCACGGTCAGCTTGTCCCCCACCGCGTCGGCTATGGCCGGCAGCGCCTTGGCCGACGACAGCACGCCGTCGAGTTGGCGGCCGCCGTGGTTGGACACCACCACCCCGTCGGCGCCGATGTCCGCGGCGGCCTTGGCGTCCTCGGGATCGAGCACGCCCTTGATGACCAGCGGCCCCTTCCAGGACTGCCGGATCCATTCGAGGTCCTTCCACTGGATCGAGGGGTCGAAGTTCGCCCCCAGCCAGCCCATGAAGTCCTCCAGGCCCGTATTGCCCTTCAGCACCGGGGCGACATTGCCCAGGGTGTGGGGACGGCCCATGACGCCGACGTCCCACGCCCATTGCGGGCGGCCCATGGCCTGCAGGATGCGGCGAGCCCCGGCGTTAGGACCGCTCATGCCCGAATGGGCGTCGCGGTAGCGGGCCCCCGGCACGGGCATGTCGACGGTGAAGACGAGCGTGCTCGCCCCCGCCGCCTCGGCCCGCGCCAGGAGGTCGCGCATGAACGCCCGGTCGCGCAGCACGTAGAGCTGGAACCACAGGGCCCGGCTCGACGCGGCCGCCACCTCGTCCACGTCGCACACCGACACCGTCGACAGGCACAGCGGCACGCCCTTGGCCGAAGCCGCGCGCACCGCCTGGCATTCGCCGCGACGAGCGTACATGCCGGTGAGGCCCACGGGGGCCAGCACCACGGGCATGGACTGCTCCACGCCGAACAGGCTGGTCGCCGTCGAGACCCTGGACACGTCCTTGAGCACCCGCTGTCGCAGGGCCAGGTCGGCAAGGTCGGAGACGTTGCGGGCCAGGGTCCGCTCGGCGTAGGCGCCGCCGTCGATGTAGTCGAAGAGGAAGCGCGGCAGCTTGCGCCGCGCAGCCTCACGGAAGTCGGTAGTCGACGAGACGATCATGGAAGGACGATGCGCCTACTGCAGGTTCACGAACGCGCCGCCGTCGACCAGCAGGGCCGCGCCGGTGACGTAGTTGGCCAGGTCCGAGGCCAGGAACACGATCGGGCCGGCCAGGTCGTCGGGCTCGCCCAGGCGGCCAAGCGGAATGCGGCCGCTCATGTATTCGCGCTTGGCGACGTCGGCGAGGTCTTCCTTGTTGATCGCGGTCTCGATCGTGCCCGGCAGCACCGAGTTGCAGCGGATGCCGTGCTTGCCGAGCGCGATAGCGGTCGACTGCATCAGGCTGTGCACGCCGGCCTTGGTCGGGGTGTAGTGCGTCTGCATGCCGCCGCCGACCAGGGCGCTGATCGAGGAGACGGCGATGATCGAACCGCCGTGGCCCTGCTTGACCATCTGGTTGGCCGCCGCCTGCACCATGTAGTAGGCGCCGAACAGGTTCACCTTCATGGTCCGCTCCATCACTTCCGGCGGCATGTCCAGGAAGGCGTGGAACGGGCAGATGCCGGCGTTGTTGACGAAGACGTCGACCTTGCCGAAGGCCGCGACAGCGGCGTCGACGAAGGCCTGGGCGGTTTCGACCTGGGCCACGTCGCCCTTCACGGCGATGGCGCGACGGCCCAGAGCCTCGATCTGCGCCACGGCGTCGGCCGCGCCGGCCTCGTCGGAGTGGTAGTTGATCGCCACGTCGGCGCCATGACGCGCCGCGCCGATGGCGGCCGCCTTGCCGATGCCGCCCGAAGCGCCGGTCACCAGCACCACCTTGTCCTTCAGAAGCATAGTTCCTCCGTCATACATACGCGCGGGAGGCGTCAGGTCTTGGCGCCTGACCCCCGCTTGCCGTTCCAGCCCAGATCGCGGCTGATCGCGTCGGCGGCCAGGCGGATGTCGTCCACCAGCCCGCCCATCCGTTCATCGTCCATGTACTGAGCAGCGCCCGAGACGCTGATCGCGGCGACGATCTGACCGCCCGCCCCGCGCACGGGCGCGGCCACGCAGCGGATGCGGTCTTCGTTTTCTTCCAAGTCGAAGGCGATGCCGCGCTGGGAATAGTCGTGCATCCAGGCGATCCACTGTTCTTCGTTCGGCGCGCCGGCCGCGGCCGGGCCTTCCTTGCGATAGAGCGCGCGCCAGCGGCCCTCGTCGTCGTCCAGCACCAGGGCCTTGCCCAGGCCCGTCGAGCGGATCGGCTGGCGATCGCCCACGCGCGAGGAGATGTTGATGCGGCGGCGACCGGTCAGCTTGTCGAGATACAGAGCGCGGTCATCGTCGAGCACGCCCAGGTGGACGGTGTCTTCCAGCTCTTCCCACAGCTTTTCCAGATGCGGGCGCGCGATGCGCGGCAGGTCCATCTGCTGGCTGGCCAGGTAGCCCAGTTCCAGAAGCTTCGGACCCAGGCTGTAGCCTTCACGCGGGGTCTGGGTCAGCAGGCGACGCTCGACAAGGGCGGTGGCCAGGCGGTGCGTGGTGCTGCGGGTCAGGCCGAGTCGGGCCGCCAGCGCCGGCAGGCCGATGGCCCCCGCGTCGGCCACCACGTCGAGCACGTCCAGGCCGCGAAACAGCGTCTGGCTGCCGCTTGGGCTCTTGGTCGCCGCGCCTTCGTCGTCCGCCACCGGTTCCGCTCCCCTTGACGTGCTGGGTTTCATTTTGTAGCACTACCTCTCATAATATGGAACGCAAGACAAGGGCTCGCGTCAGCGACTCTTTCGGTCGCGGGGGTCCTGCGACAAGCGTGTCATACGATGTTCTGGGGAGGTAGCGCGAACATCCGTTCGCGTCGTTCGGCGGCCCCGCTGGCGCGCCTCCTCTAATAGGGGCAGATCCGGTCACGAGAGACCGGGCGATGGTTGGAGCACGAGATGCCGCTTCCCTTGATCAAGGCTGTTCGCGCCTATGTGGTCCGCGGGGGCGGCGCCGACTATCACGACCAGGGCGAAGGCCACTGGATCGACGACCACATCGCCACCCCGATGTCGCGCTATCCCGAGTACCGCCAGAGCCGCCAGAGCTTCGGCATCAACGTGCTTGGCACGCTGGTGGTCGAGATCGAGGCCGTCGACGGCACGATCGGCTTCGCGGTGACCACCGGCGGCGAACCGGCCGCCTTCATCGTCGAAAAGCACCTGGCCCGCTTCCTCGAAGGTCGTGATCCGACCGAGGTCGAGAAGATCTGGGACCAGATGTACTTCTCCACCCAGTATTACGGCCGCAAGGGCCTGGTCGTGAACGCCATCTCGGGCGTCGACCTGGCGCTCTACGACCTGATCGGCAAGCTGCGCCAGGAGCCGGTCTACGCCCTGCTCGGCGGCAAGGTCCGTGACGAGCTGACCTTCTACGCCACCGGCGCCCGTCCGGACCTGGCCAAGGAGATGGGCTTCATCGGCGGCAAGATGCCCCTGCACCACGGCCCGGCCGAAGGTGAAGAAGGCCTGCGCAAGAACCTTCTGGAACTCGAGACCATGCGCAACCGCGTGGGCGAGGACTTCTGGCTGATGTTCGACTGCTGGATGTCGCTGGACCTGAACTACGCCACCAAGCTGGCGCACAAGGCCCACGAGTACGGCCTGAAGTGGATCGAGGAAGCCCTCAGTCCCGACGACTACTGGGGCTATCGCGACCTGAAGAAGAACGCCCCTCCCGGCATGCTGGTCACCACCGGCGAGCATGAAGCCACCCGCTGGGGCTTCCGCATGCTGCTGGAAATGGAATGCTGCGACATCATCCAGCCGGACGTGGGCTGGTGCGGCGGCGTCACCGAGCTGATCAAGATCGCCAACCTGGCCGACAGCAAGGGCGTGATGATGATCCCGCACGGCTCGTCGGTGTACAGCTACCACTTCGTCATCACGCGCCATAACAGCCCGTTCGCCGAGTTCCTGATGATGGCGCCGAAGGCCGACGAGGTCGTGCCGATGTTCCATCCGCAGCTGATCGGCGAGCCCGTTCCGGTCAACGGCAAGCTCAAGCTCGGCGACGCGCCCGGCTTCGGCGTCGAGCTGAACCGCGACGTCGGCCTGCACCGTCCCTATCCGCGGTAAGCCGCGCCTCCCCTTCCCCCAATTTACCCCTAGAGCCAGAAGACCATGAAACTGTTGCGTTACGGCCCGCGGGGCGCCGAAAAGCCCGGCCTGCTGGATTCCGAAGGCAAGATCCGCGACCTGTCGGGCCACGTGTCCGACATCACCGCCGCGGACCTGACCCCGGAAGGCCTGGCCAAGATCGCCGCCATCGACCCGAGCACCCTCCCGGTGGTCGAAGGCTCGCCGCGCTACGGCGTGCCGATCGCCAATGTCGGCAAGTTCCTGGCCATCGGCCTGAACTTCGCCGACCACGCCAAGGAAGCCGGCCTGGAGCCCCCGCCCGAGCCGATCTTCTTCACCAAGGCCATCTCGTGCCTGAACGGCCCGAACGACCAGGTCATGCTGCCCAAGGGCGCCGAGAAGGGCGACTGGGAAGTCGAGCTGGGCGTCGTGATCGGCAAGCGCGCCCGCTATGTCGAGCAGGCCGAAGCCCTGGACTACGTCGCCGGCTACGTGCTGGTGAACGACGTCTCCGAGCGCGCCTTCCAGAAGGAAATGGGCTCGCAGTGGGACAAGGGCAAAGGCTGCGACACCTTCGGCCCCGTCGGCCCGTGGGTCGTCACCGCCGATGAAGTGGGCGACTGCCAGAACCTCGACATGTGGCTCGACCTCAACGGCAAGCGCATGCAGACCGGCAACAGCAAGACGATGATCTTCGGCGTCGCCGAGCTGATCGCCTACATGAGCCGCTTCGTCACCCTCGAGCCGGGCGACATCCTGACGACGGGCACCCCTCCGGGCGTCGGCGAAGGCCAGAAGCCGGAAAAGATCTTCCTGAAGCCGGGCGACGTCATGACCCTGGGCATCGAGAAGCTCGGCGAGCAGCGCCAGGAAGTCATCGCCTGGACCAAGGAAGGCGTCTCGTGACCGTTTACGCCAACCGTTTCGCAGGCCGCACCGCCGTCATCACCGGCGGCGCCTCGGGCCTGGGCAAGGAAACCGCCCGCCGCATCGTCGCCGAAGGCGGCAAGGTCGCCCTGTGGGACCTGAACGCCGACGCCCTGAAGGCAGCCGGCGAGGAAGTCGGCGCCAGCTTCACCTACGCTCTGGACGTCTCGGACGAGGCCCAGGTGGCCGCGGCCACCGCCGCCAGCGTCGAGGCCCTCGGCAAGATCGACGTGCTCGTGAACTCGGCCGGCATCACCGGCGCCACGGTTCCGGTGCACGAATTCCCGCTCGACAGCTGGAAGCGCGTCATCGACATCAACCTGAACGGCCTGTTCTACTGCTGCCGTTCGGTGGTGCCGCACATGCTGGCGGCCGGCTACGGCCGCATCGTCAACGTTGCCTCGGTGGCCGGCAAGGAAGGCAACCCCAACGCCAGCGCCTATTCGGCGTCGAAGGCCGGGGTCATCGGCCTGACCAAGTCGCTGGGCAAGGAACTGGCCGGCAAGGGCGTCATCGCCAACAGCCTGACCCCCGCCACCTTCGAAAGCCCGATCCTCGAGCAGCTGCCCGCCAGTCAGGTCGAGTACATGCGCTCGAAGATCCCGATGGGTCGCCTCGGCGAAGTCGAGGAAAGCGCCGCGATGGTCTGCTTCATGGCCAGCGAGGAGTGCAGCTTCACCACCGCCGCCACCTTCGACACGTCCGGCGGCCGGACGACCTTCTAGTTTGAGACCGGGCCCGCCCGTCCTTCGGGATGGGCGGGCCTGGACACTACGAGACCAAGGGGACAGGCATGGCGTACGCGGGTCCGATCATCGACGCCCACATGCACCTGTGGGATCTCGACAAGCACTACTATTCCTGGCTTCAGGACGTTCCCCTGCCGGGCAACCCGGCGGGCGACATGAGCCTGATCGCCGGCAAGAACTACCTGCCCGCCGACTACGCCGCCGACGCCCTGCCCTGGCGCGTCGAAAGCCTGGTCCATGTCGAGTGCGGCCTGCCCACCGACAAGCAGCTTTCCGAGACCGACTGGCTGGAAGGCCTGATCGCCGCCGGCGCGCCGATCGGCGCGATCGTCGCCGGCGCCAACCTGGACGACCCCAACGTCGAGGCCCTGCTTGAGGCGCACGCCTCGCGGCCGCACGTGCGCGGGATCCGCCAGATCGTCAATTTCCACGCGGACCCGGCCAAGACCTACGGCCCGTCCGACCTGCTGCTGAACGACCAGTGGCGCGCGGGCTTTAGCCTGCTGGCCAAGCATGGCCTGTCGTTCGACCTGCAACTCTACCCCGCCCAGATGGAAACGGCCGCAGCCCTGGCCGACGCCCATCCCGACATCGCGCTGGTGGTGAACCACGCCGGCATGCCGACCGACCGCGACGAGGCGGGCCTGGCGCTCTGGCGCTCCGGCATGGCCGCGCTGGCCCAGCGCCCGAACGTCACCTGCAAGGTCTCGGGCCTGGCGATGGTCGACCGCGCCTGGACGGTGGAAAGCCTGCGTCCGTTCGTCCTGCAGGTCATCGAGACCTTCGGCGTGGAGCGCACCATGTTCGCCAGCAACTTCCCGGTCGAGAAGGTGCACGGCAGCTTCGACGCCTTCTACTGCGCCTACGACGCCGTCACGGCCGAGTTCAGCGACGCCGAGCGCCAGCGCCTGTTCGCCGGCACGGCCGCCGCCGTCTACCGCATCGCCTGAAAACCAAGAAACGACGCCAGGAGGAAACCATGAGCACGCTGACCGAGGGCCGCCCGATCGCCTTCCGCATGCAGCTGAAGCCCGGTGTCGCCGCCGAGTACGAGCGCCGTCACGACGAGCTGTGGCCCGACCTGGCCCAGGCCCTGCGGGAAGCCGGCATCTACGACTATTCGATCTTCCTCGACGAAGAGACCATGAGCCTGTTCGCCGTGCTTCGCCTGAAGCCCGACAACAACAAGGACGCCCTGCCCCTGCAGCCGGTGATGAAGCGCTGGTGGGATTTCATGGCCGACCTGATGGACGTCCATCCGGACAACAAGCCGGTCGAATGGCCGCTCAAGCCCGTCTTCTACTTCGAGGGCTGAAGCAGTGATCAAGCGTCCCGCCCCCAAGACGATGGGCCTCCTCGGCCTCGCCGCCGCCCTCCTCGCCACGACCGCGCTGGCTGAACCGACGCGCTACGTCATGACGGCGTTCACCAACGCCAGCCAGTCGAACATGAGCGTGTACGACTCGGCCGACGGCTCGCGCTTCACCCTGCAGAAGCCGCTGGCCTACACCCCGCCCAAGGGGCTGATCCGCGATCCCAGCGTCATCAAGCGCAAGGACGGCTTCTACTACGTCGCCTACACCACCGGCTGGACCGGCAACACGATCGGCCTGGCCCGCAGCAAGGACCTGGTCGACTGGACCTTCCTGCGCGACGTCACCGTCGACGTCGCCGGCTCGACCAACACCTGGGCGCCGGAGTGGTTCGTCGACGCCGACGGTTCGGAGCACCTGATCCTGTCGGTCTCGACCACGGGCATCGCCGGGCAGTTCCAGCCTTACCGGATCACGGCCCAGGACGCCGAACTCTCGACCTGGAGCGCGCCGCGCCCGCTGTCAGGCATGGGTCCCAACTACATCGACGCCTTCGTCGTGCGCGAGGGCTCGCAGTACCAGGCCTTCGCCAAGAACGAGACCACCAAGTTCATCGAGCTCCTGACCGCCCCGTCGCTGGACGGCCCGTGGCAGGTCAAGGGCGGCGGCGACTGGGCCGGCTGGGGCAAGTTCCTCGAAGGCCCCGCCCTCACCCGCACCCCTGAAGGGGCCTGGCGCATCTATTTCGACGAGTACATGTCGAAGCGCTACTGGTACTCCGACAGCACCGACGGCTTCCGCACCTGGACGCCCAAGAAGGAGCTGCCCGAGCTGTCGGGCACGGTCCGCCACTTCACCGTGCTCAAGGAAGGCGGCGACCAGGCGGTCGCGGCCAAGCCTGCCGAAGCCCACAAGATCACCTGGGACAAGTACTCCCTGAAGGTCGACGGCAATCGCATCTATTCCTGGGGCGGCGAGTTCCACCCCTTCCGCGTGCCCAGCCCCGATCTGTGGCGCGACATCCTCCAGAAGATGAAGGCCAGCGGCTACAACACCGTCGCGATCTACATCGACTGGGGCTACCACTCGCCCAAGCAGGGGGTCTACGACTTCTCGGGCATCCGCGACATGGATCGCGTGCTGACCATGGCCAAGGAAGAAGGCCTCTACGTCATCACCCGCGCCGGCCCGTACGTGAACGCCGAGTTGACGCGCGGCGGCTTCCCCGGACACCTGGTCAACCAGCAGGCCCGCGCCCGCACCGATGCGCCGGAATACATCCAGGCCGCCGACGAGTGGCTGTCGCAGATCAACAAGGTCATCGCCCGCCACCAGCTGACCACCGGCCAGGGCACGGTCATCGCCCACCAGATCGAGAACGAGCTCGACGTCGTGGGCGCGCCGCAGCAGCGCTACATGCAGTGGCTGGCCGACAAGGCCCGCGCGGACGGGATCACCGTCCCGCTGTTCCACAACGACAAGGGCCGCAACGGCTACTGGGTGCCCAAGGGCTCCAACGTGCCCGGCGCGGTGGAAGGCCCGACCGACCTCTACGCCTTCGACGGCTATCCGGGCGGTTCGTGCAAGGTCGACTCGACCCCCTCCTCGCCCGGCGTGGCGCCCGACTGGGGCCTCTACGGCGCCGGCGGGGCCAAGGGCGGCGCCTCGGCCAGCCCCAACACGCCCGGCTTCGCGGCCGAGTTCGGCGGCGGCTGGTTCGACTACTGGGGCAGCAACGGCGACTACGACTGCACCGCCATCCATCGCGGCGTCGGCTACCAGCGGGTGTTCTACGGGACCAACATCGCCAACGGCCTGACGATCCAGAGCTTCTACATGACCTATGGCGGCACCTCGTGGGGCTGGTCGCCGGCCCCGGTGGTGTTCAGCTCCTACGACTACGGCTCGGCCATCGACGAGGCCCGCGGCCTGCGCGACAAGGCCCGCGTCATGAAGCAGATGGGCCAGTTCCTGAACGCCGTTCCGGACCTGACCCGCATGGACAAGGGCGAGGCCGTCGTTCCCTCGAACGACAAGGTCCGCGTCTATCACAACGTCAACGCCGAGACCGGAAGCCACCTCTATGTGGTGATCCACAACCCCAGCAGCGCCACCGGCGACGAGGCCTTCACCTTCAAGGTCAAGACCCGCGACGGCGAGTACGTGGTCCCCTCGCGGATCAAGGGCCAGGACAGCAAGATGCTGATGGCTTCGTACGACCTGGGCGGCCAGCGCCTCGTCTATTCGACGTCCGAGATCCAGACCCACCTGCCCTGGAACGGCGGCGACCTGGCCCTGATGTACGGCCGCGCCGGCGAGACCGGTGAAACCGTCCTGCGCTATGCCGAGGCGCCGAAGGTCGAGGTGGTGGAAGGCCAGGTGTCGTCGAACTTCGACGCGGCCAAGGGCGACCTGAAGCTCTCCTACAGCCACACGGGCCTGGCTCGCGTGCGCATCACCGGCGGCGGCCGTCCGCCGCTCGTGCTGCTGCTGGCGGATGAAGCCACCGGCCAGACCTTCTGGCGCCAGGACACCGCCGCCGGCCCCACACTGCAACGCGGCCCCGGCCTCGTCCGCTCGGCCAGCGTCAAGGGCGCGGTCCTGTCGCTGACCGGCGATACCGAAACCGAGAGCGCCCTGGAAGTCTTCGCCCCCAAGGGCGTGAAGTCCGTCCGCTGGAACGGCGCGGCCGTCGCCGCCAAGGCCACGGCTTCGGGCTCGTTGCTGGCGTCCAAGTCGCTGGCCGGCCCGACCGCGGTCACCGTGCCGGATCTCGCCAAGCTCGACTGGAAGACCGCCGCCGGCTCGCCGGAATCGGATCCGGCCTTCGACGACAGCGCCTGGGCCAAGGCCGAGGGCAAGCGCGGCGGCTCCACCGTGCGTCCGCCGACGGGCCAGCCGGCGCTCGACATGAGCACCCACGGCTTCCACCACGGCGACGTCTGGTATCGCGGCCGCTACAAGGGCCGCGCCGACATCGACACCCTGACCCTGCACTACGGCGCCGGCGGCGCTGGCATGATCCAGGTGTGGCTGGACGGCAAGTTCCTGGGCCAGCACGAACTGGACGGCGGCCTGCCCCGCCCGATCACCACGGGCGTGGCGACCTTCAAGCTGCCCGAAGCCCTGCGCGGCGACGGCGAGCACGTGCTGTCGGTGATGGTGCGCAACAACGGCCACAACTGGGACCTCGACGCCGACGACTTCCACAAGGAAGCCCGCGGCCTGGTCTCGGCCTCGCTGTCGAGCCCCACGAGCTACAGCTTCGCCGTGCCGATCAGCTGGAAGATCCAGGGCAACAAGGGCGGCGAAGACATCGCCGATCCGGTGCGCGGCCCGATGAACGAAGGCGGCCAGTACGGCGAACGCAACGGCTGGCACCTGCCGGGCTTCCCCGACCAGGCCTGGCAGAAGGCTGACATGGCGCAGACTGCGCCCTATGCCGGCACAACCTGGTATCGCACCAACTTCGACCTCGCCTTGCCCAAGGACCAGGACGTGACCCTGGGCCTGACGATCGGCGATCCGAAGACCCCGCGCTCGCCCGGCCGCTATCGCGTGCTGATCTTCGTCAACGGCTGGAACATGGGCCAGTTCATCGCCCATGTCGGCCCGCAGCGGACCTTCGTCCTGCCGACCGGCATCGTCGATCTGCACGGCAAGAACACCATCGCCCTGGCGGTGACCAGCGACGGCGCCCCCGGCGACGCCCTGGAAGCCGTCAAACTGGAAGTGCTGCGCAACGTGGAAGGCGGCGTGCCCGTCGCCCGCGTCCCCGCGCCGAACTACAAGCAGTAGGCCCCCGCCTACCCCGAACTTACCTTTAGGAGACTACCGTGCCCAATCTCGCTCACGGCATCGAGGCCAAGGACGTCAAGGCCAAGATCGCCCTTCTGATCAGCAACCTCGTCGACATCACCGACGAGACGGGCGAGTTCCTGCTGCGCCTCGACGACGGCCGCGTCATCGACACCAAGGGCTGGAACGACTGGGAATGGACCCACGGCGTGGGCCTCTACGGCCTGTGGAAGCAGTACGAGATGTACGGCGACGAGCGCGCCTTCGACATCATGACCAAGTGGTTCGCCGACCGCTTCGAGGCCGGCACGCCGACCAAGAACATCAACACGGTCTCGCCGTTCCTGACCCTGGCCTACCTGTACGAGGCCACCGGCGACCACACCTACATCCCCTACCTCGAGACCTGGGCCGACTACGTCATGTACGAGGGTCCGCGCACCGAGGAAGGCGGCTTCCAGCACATCGTCTTCAACAGCGAGAACCCGCAGCAGCTGTGGGACGACACGCTGATGATGAGCGTGCTCCCGCTGGCCAAGATCGGCCTGCTGCTCGACCGCCCCGACTTCGTCGAGGAGGCCAAGCGCCAGTTCATGGTCCACATCAAGTACCTAGCCGACCGCAAGACCGGCCTGTGGTTCCACGGCTGGACCTTCGAGGGTCGTCACAACTTCGCCGACGCCCTGTGGGCCCGCGGGAACTGCTGGGTGACGATCGCCATCCCGGAATTCATCGAGCTGCTCGACCTGAAGCCGGGCGACGGCCTGCGCGCCTTCCTGATCGACGCCCTGGAGGCCCAGATCAAGGCCCTGACCAAGTTCCAGGACCAGGAGTCGGGCCTGTGGCACACGATCATCAACGACAAGACCTCGTACCTTGAAGCCTCGGCCACGGCCGGCTTCGCCTACGGCGTCCTGAAGGCCGTCCGCAAGCGCTACATCGGCAAGGAGTACGAAGCCGTCGCCATCCGCGCCATCAAGGGCGTGCTGGCCAACATCGACGACGCCGGCGAACTGCAGCAGGTCTCGTTCGGCACCCCGGTGTTCGACACGATCCAGGGCTACAAGGACATCCCGCTGACCTCGATGCCGTACGGCCAGTCGCTGGCCATGCTGGCCCTCGGCGAATTCCAGCGCGCCTTCATCTAAGCCGCTGACTTCGACCTAATCCGGTCCGGCCCAGCGCCGGACCGGACTTGGGGGCGACAAGACCCCCTCCTCTTGGGAATGAAACGAACATGGCCACGCCAGACGCCCGCAAACCGTCCTGGATCAACTATTGGGGCTGGGGCTCCGGCGACATGCTGGGGGCCGGCGCGCAAGCCGTGATCACCGGCTGGCTGGCCTATTTCTTCATCACCTTCTGCGGACTGTCGCCGGTCGAGACCGGCCTGATCCTGGGCCTGCCGCGCCTGCTGGAAGCGATCACCTGCCCGCTGATCGGCTACATCTCCGACAACCTGCGTCACACCTGGATCGGCCGTAAGGTCGGGCGGCGGAAGATCTTCCTGCTGCTGACCATCCCGCTGCTGCCCAGCTTCGCCCTGATCTTCGTCTCGGGCCAGACCTTCACCTACTACCTGGTGACCTTCATCTTCTTCGAGTTCGTCTACACGATGTTCCTGATCCCGTGGGAAACCCTCGCGGCGGAAATGACGAAGGATTACAAGGAGAAGGCCAAGTTCGCGGGCGCCCGCATGCTGATCGCCCAAAGCTCGGCGATCCTGGCCTCGTACCTGCCCACGCTGATCATCAACAACTTCGGCGGCAAGGACAGCTCCAACACCTTCCTGATCATGGCGGCCATCTTCGGCGGCCTGTTCAGCCTGGTCGTCGTGCTGGTGGTGCTGTTCACCTGGGAACGCCCCTACACCGAGGACGAAAAGCTGATCCAGCCCGAGGCCATGGACTGGGGCAAGGCGGCGCTGATCCCGGTCAACATGTTCCGCGACCTGTTCTCGACCCTGAAGCTGAAGGCGTTCCGCCAGCACCTGTCGCTGTATCTGGGCGGCTATATCAGCCAGGACATCTTCAACACCGCCTTCCCGCTGTTCGTGGCCACGGTGATGGTCGGCTCGACCCTGGTGATCTCCCAGGCGATGACGATGATGTACTTCGCCCAGCTGATCTCGGTGATGATCGCCATCCGCGTGATCATCAAGACCGGCCCGACGGCGGCCTACCGCATGGCCATCAGCTTCGTCGCCGCGGCCCTGCTGCTGTTCCTGGGCTTCTACCTGGTCAAGCCGGCCGGCTTCGCCGCGGGCGTCGAGGGCCTGCATGGCAACATCTTCAACGCCGCCGGTTCGGGCTTCAACCCCACGGTCCTGCTGTGGCTGTTTCTGCCGATCATCCTGGCGGGCCTGGGCCGCGGGACGCTGAACTTCGTGCCCTGGGGCGTCTACAACTACCTGCCCGACGTCGACGAGGCCGTCACCGGCCAGCGCCGTGAGGGCATCTTCGCCGGCGTCATGACCTTCGTGCGCAAGATCGCCCAGTCGGGCGCCATCCTGCTCACCACCACCCTTTTGGGCCTGGGCGGCTTCGTCTCGGGCGGCAAGGGCCAGGTGGTCCAGCAGACGCCCCAAGCGATCCACACCCTGGTGCTGATCATGGTCGGCGGCCCGATCCTGGTGATGGTCACCGGCATGATCATCTCGTGGAAGTTCCGCCTCAACGCCAAGACCCACGAAGTCCTGGTCCACGAGGTCGAACGCCTGCGCGCCGGCGCCACCGAGGCAGAAACGCCCGAGTCCAAGGCCATCGTCGAGGACCTAACCGGCTGGAAGTACGAACGCCTCTGGGGCCGCGGCGAAAAGGCCAAGCCCCCGGTCGGCAGCGACCAGATCCCGGACATCAACTGACTACAAAACTAGAGCCCTTCCCCCTCGATGGGGGAAGGGTTGGGATGGGGGTGGAACCACGCGTTCCGCCCCCATTTTCGTTTCAGGACTGACAGCCGTAGTCCCCCCCTCCCCGGCCCTTCCCCCATCAAGGGGGAAAGGCGGCGTGAAGATCCTCCCCCTCTGGGGGAGGTGGCCCAGAGGGCCGGAGGGGGGACGTTCTCAGCTTTCGAGGCGTCGGCGGGTTTCGAAGGTCGCTTCCCCCACCGATCGCTTCGCGATCACCTCCCCCACAGGGGGAGGTTCCCGAACGTTCAGGCCGCCTCCGCCTGCCCCCACCGCGCCACCATCTCCAGCAGCCGGCCCGGATTGATCGGCTTGCCCAGGTGGTCGTCCATGCCGGCGGCCATGCAGGTGGCCACCTGTTCGGGCAGGACGTTGGCGGTCATGGCCACGATCGGGGTGCGGATCCCCATAGGCTCCAGGGCGCGGATGCGGCGGGTGGCGGTCAGGCCGTCCATCACCGGCATCTGCACGTCCATCAGAACGAGGTCGTAGGCCTTGCCGGACTTGAAGGCGTCGACCGCCGCCACGCCGTCCACGGCCATGTCGACCTCGACCTCGAACGGCGCCAGCAGCGCCCCGATCAGTTCGCGGTTGGCGGCGTTGTCCTCGACCAGCAGCAGCCGCACCGGCCGCTCCAGCGGCGCCGGCTGGGGCGCGGCGGGCAGGTCGTTGGCCACGCTCTCGGTGACCGGCAACTCGACCTCGAACCAGAAGGTCGAGCCACGGCCCTGGGCGCTCTCGACGCCGATGCGCCCGCCCATGGCCTCGATGATCCGCTTGCAGATCGCCAGCCCCAGGCCCGTACCGCCGAACCGACGGGCGACCCCGGCGTCGGCCTGGATGAAGCGCTCGAACACCGCCTCGTGCATGTCGTCAGGCAGGCCGATGCCGCTGTCGCGCACCGCCATCCTCAAGCGCTGGCCCACGGCCGTCGCGGTCTGCTCGACGCTGATGACGATCTGTCCCTCGCTGGTGAACTTCACCGCGTTCGACAGGAAATTCAGCATCACCTGGCTGAGCCTTGCTGCGTCGCCCAGCAGCGGCGTGAGGCCCGAACCGAACTCGATCAGCACCGGCAGGCCCTTGACCTGGGCCTGGCTCTCGATCAGGGCCGCGGCCGAACGGGCGATGTCGCAGGGCTTGAACGGCTCGGCGTCCAGCTCCAGCCCCGCCTCCAGGCGCGAGAAGTCCAGCACGTCGTTGATGACGCCCAGCAGCGTGTTGCTGGCCTCGTGGATCAGCCGCACCTGCCGCGCGTCGGTCTCGTCCAGGGCCGACGACTGCCGAAGCAGGCCCGAGAAGCCGATGATCGCCGTCAGCGGCGTGCGCAGTTCGTGGGTCATGTTGGCCAGGAAGTCGGCCTTGGCCGCGGCGGCCGCCTGGGCCTCCTGCGCCGCCCGGGCCAGTTCCTCGGCCAGGCGCTTGCGCTCGGTGATCTCGCGGCTGGTGGCGATGAAGCCGCCGCCCTCGTCCTTGGGCACCAGCGAATAGGTGCTCTCGATCCAGATCATCTGGCCGTCCTTGCGGCGGAACCGGTACTCCAGCGTGCTGCTGTCGCTGGGGGTCTGCAGCGAGCGGATGGCCGCCAGCGCCTTGGCGCCGTCCTCCTCGCTGACGCCTTGCAGGTTGGGCGCGACCAGGAACTCGGCGGGGGTGTAGCCCGTCAGCCGCTCGATGGCGGGCGAATTGTAGCGGCGCCGGCCGTCCGGCCACCACATCAACAGGGCGTCGGTCAGGTTGTTGGCCAGGATGCGGTACAGCGACTCGTGCTCTCGCAGGCGCGACAGGGTCTGCTCGGCCTCGCGACGCCGGCGTTCGGCCTCCTCGGCCGTCTGGCGCTGGACCTTCAGGCTCTGCGAGAGATCGAGCTTTGCGGCCTTCAGCTTCAGCCGTTGGCTATGCAGGACATAGAACAGCGGCCCGCCCACGATGACGACGATGACCATCGTCATCCACGGGGTGAAGACCTCGGCCCGCTTCAGGATCAGGATGTTGACGCAGTAGTCCGTCGTCACGGCCATCAGCGCGGCCAGCACGACAGTCGCAACGGTTCTCAGGAACGTGGCTAGAAACATGGCCCCAGGGTCGACGTCACGCCGGATCGAAACGGCTCGATCCCGCCCCTTGTCGCTCATCTATGAGGCGAAGGTGCTAAAATCGACGCGTCGCGCGCGGTTTAATCGCGCCTCGCGACGCTAAGCCGCACCGTGCGGACGCGAAGCCAGCGCTTCGGGCGCGACCGGCCGGCCGTCGACCCGCACGGGCGAGCGGGCGTCGGCGTTGCCGTCCAGCGACAGCCCCGTCACCTCCAGCCCCCGCACGTGCCGCGCCCACAGGCCCCAGGCCGGGGGATCGCCGAACATCCGCGGCTCGGGATAGGCGTCTTCCAGCTCCGGCGGCTCGACGCCCGCCTCTTCCGCCCCGCCCAGGAACGACAGGGCCAGGTTCTCCAGCCGCACGTCCTCGATCGGATGATCGGGCAGGCCCGCCAGGATCACCGGCAGGTCGGCGAAGGCGCCCTCGCCGTCCAGGTTGCTCACGCTCACCCGGCGCAGCGCGCCCGGCCGCGCGCCCTCGGGCCCGCGCAGCCGCGCGCCCAGGCGCAGGAACAGCGGCGAACTGGTCATCTCGACCAGCCGCACGTTCCTGATCTCGACGTCCTCGATGGTCCCGCCGTCGACGGTCTCCAGGGCGAGGCCCCGCGAGCGCTCCAGCACGCAGTCGGCGATGCGGATCCGGCGGAAGTCGCCGTTGCTCTCGGTGCCGATCTTGATGCGGCCGGTCACCCGGTCCTGGTCGGGCGACAGCCGCTGCTCGCGGCCCAGGCTCCCGTCCAGCACCGTGCCCGGATCGAAGCCCGAGACGTGGCAGCCGACGATCTCGACGTCCTGCGTCGGCAGCGCCTCGCCCAGGGCCATAGAGGCCTTCAGCACGATGGCGTCGTCGTTGGGCGTGTTGACCCGGCAGCCGCTGATCCGCACGCGCGTGCAGCCGTCGATGTCCAGCCCGTCGCGGTTGGTGTCGACCAGCAGGTTCTCGATCACCAGGTCCTCGCAGCCGGTGGCCAGCACCGCGAAGTGCCCGCCCCTGACCAGCGTGAAGCCCGACAGTCGAACCTTGCGGCAGCGCTTCAGCCCGATCGCCTTGTTGCCCTGACCGATCATCGCCGCCCGCTCGGGCACGAGCTCGGCCATCGCCTCGGCGGAAAGGCCCACCATGCTCAGCGGAAACTCGCCCGCCTGCTTGCGCCAGCGCGAGCCCGGCCCCTCGCGGGTCAGGCCTTCGCCGTCGATGCGGCCGGGGCCCTCGATGGCCACGTCCTCCAGGTCCGCGCCCCAGATCAGGCTGTTGCGCCAGTGGCTGTGACCGAAGTCCTGGTAGAGGTCGTGCGGGTTGTCCTCCGGCGGATCGTAGGCGCCGCCGTGCCGGGCCGGATCGGCGGCGAGCAGCACGCAGCCGTCTTCCAGCTTCAGCGTCACGCCGCTGGCCAGTCGGATGGAGAAGCAGAGATACCGTCCCGCCGGCAGCCGCACGGTCCCGCCGCCGGCCGCACGGGCGGCCTGGATGGCCGCGTTGATCGCGTCGCTATCCAGCGCCTCGCCGTCGCCCCTGGCGCCGAACCCCGTGACGTCGAAGATCACGTGTAGAGGCCGTGGCGGCGCAGGAACGGCGGCAAAAGCTGCGGCCAGCCCATGTCCATGCCCTGCGGACCGGTTACGCCGAAGCCGTGGCCGCCCTTCTCGAACATGTGCAGCTCGCTGGGCACGCCGGCCGCGCGCAGGGCCGAGTAGAGAAGCAAGCTGTTGTCGGCCGGCACCACCTTGTCGTCGGCGGCGGTGGCGATGAAGGTCGGCGGCGTGTCGGCCGGCACGTCCAGCTCCAGCGAGGCGGCCTTGCGGCGCGCTTCGGAGGCGTCGCCCGCCAGCAGTTCCTTCATCGAGGCGCCATGCGCGAACGGCGCCTGCATGGTCACCACCGGATAAAACAGCCCCGCTACCGACGGCCGGGTCGAAAGCTGGTCGATGGCGTCGATCGGCGCGTAGGTCTCGCGCTTGAACTGGGTCGACAGACGGCCCGCGAGGTGTCCGCCGGCCGAGAAGCCCATCACGCCGACGCGCGCCGGATCCAGGCCCAGCTCGGCGGCCCGCGAGCGGATGATGCGGATGGCCCGCTGGGCGTCCTGCAAGGCCACGTCCGGTCCCGCCGCCCAGCCGTCGGCCGGCAGGCGGTAGGTCATGACGAAGGCGGTCACGCCCTGGTCGGCGATCCACCTGTCGATGGCCCCGCCCGCCTTGCTGACCGCCACGCGCTTGTAGCCGCCGCCGGGGATCATCAGGATCGCCGCGCCGTTGGGCTTTGCCGGCCGGCGCATCATCAGCACCGGGTCGGTGATGTTGAGGAAGGCCGTGTCGTTGGGATCGCCGCCCGGGGTGCGCAGGATCACCTGTTCCTTGACGGTGACCTTCTCGCCGCCCGGGGCCTTGCCCGGCCAGATCGGCTGGATCTCCAGCGTCGGCTTGGGGGCCGGGGCCGAGGTCTGGGGCGTGGTCTGCGCCAGAGCGGGGCTGGCGGCGGTCGCGCCGGCCAGGGCCAGCAGGGAGCGACGGTCGATCATCGGAAAACCTCGCGAGAAGTCAGTTGCCGCGCAGGGCCGCATTGCTGCGGGCCGCGCTGGGAGCCATGACGAAGCTGTCGGGCGGCGTAGGTCTGGCCGGATCGAACGACCCGACGTCGGCGGCAAGATGGCGCGCCAGCTCGGGCACGCCGGCCTTGATCCCCTCCACGATGCAGCGCGCCAGCTCGTAGGCGCCGTAGTTGTCGTGGTGGGTGATGTCCTTGCCGCCGTCGGCGAAGGCCTTCGGAGACTGCGCCGGGCCCAGGGCCTCGTAGAACACCTTGCTCATGGCCGCCAGGTCGATGACCGGCACACCCAGCTCAGCCCCCACCGCCAGCACCGCGGCCGGATAATCGCCGTGGGTGTTGATGATCCTGCCCTCGCCGTCGAACCGACGGCGATGCATCGAGGTCGCCAGCACCGGCGTGGCCTTGCGCCGCCGGAACTCGCCGACATAGGCCCTCAGGTAGTCGCGATAGGTGCTGTCGGCGGCCACATAGGTCTGGGGCCAGTTTTCCTTCTGGTCGTTGTGGCCGAACTGGATCAGCGCGAAGTCGCCGGCCCGCGTCTGGCTCAGCACCTTGTCCAGCCGGTGCTCCATCAGGAACGACTTCATGGTCTCGCCGGACTCGGCGTGGCTGGCCACCGACACCGTCGGGGCGAAGAACCTGGGCAGCATCTGGCCCCAGCCGGCGGCCGGCTCGAACGGTTGGTCGGTGACCGTGGAGTCGCCCAGCAGGAAGACGCGCGGCACGCTGGCGGCCTCGACCGTCATGCGCGCCACCTTCGGCGCGGGACCGCAGAACTCGACGGTCAGCCTGTCATCCCAGTTGGGCGTGCCCTTCTCGCGCGGATTGAGGATCACGCCGGTCCCGCCCGGAGCGTTCTTGGGCGGCGGCGGCAGCGAGGCGTCGCGGGTGTTGACCACGAACGTCACCTCGCGGCGCTCCTTGGCCTTGGTGCGGATCTGCTCGGCCATCAGCCGGCGGGACTCGGCCTTGACGGTCAGGTCGGCGCCACCTTCGACCTCGAGCGTCACACGCCAGTCGCCCTCGGGCACGGCGACGGAAAACGACCGCCCCTCGCCTGGCTCGAAGCCATAGCCGCTGGCGGCGTCATACAGGCGATCGGCGGCGACGGGCGTGAAGCCCTCGCGCGGCTTGGCGGTGAAGTCGAACCTGCGGGCCGTCATCTGCGCCTCCAGCGCCGTGGCGGCGGTCGCGGGGGCCAGCAGCAAGCCGGCCAGAACACTGCGTCGCGCAAGCTGCATCCCGGATTCGCCTCCCCCTTCGTACCGCGACCCGCGGCCGTCATTCTGCGCCGGACCATCCCGAAGAACGGGCACGGACGCAAGATATTTCACATATCGCCACACTTGCTCATGATGTGGGATTTAATTGCAATCCCATCCACAGCCACGGTCGAAACCCGGCTTGCGACGCAGCCGACGCCCGACTATGGTCCGCGCCGCTTCTCACGGCCTTCCGTGTCGACAGCGGGCCGGTAGCTCAGTGGTAGAGCATTCGACTTTTAATCGAATGGTCCTGGGTTCGAATCCCAGCCGGCCCACCAAACTCTTCTCCGAAAACCTGAACGAAATCAGCCCCGACCTGGATATCCAGCGGGGGCCGGCGTCGCCTGGTTCACCCGCCCGCCCAATCTAGGCCGTAGTCGGCCCGCAACCTCCGCGACCTCTTCGGGGGGCTGTTCGATTCGCACGCGACACGGCGGATGACGACACGGCTTCTCGCGCGTTAGGGTCAAGTCATGCGAAGTCTGCTCCTCCTCGCCGCCGCGCTGCCCCTGCTGGCCGCCTGCGCCACCACGCGCGAGCCCGCTCCCCAGGCCGCTGCATCTCCGGCCGAGGTCGAGAACCCCGACAAGATCCAGACCACCTCCGAGGCCAACAAGGACGGCCTCGGCGGCGCGGTCACCGCCCCGCTGCGCGACGTCAACCTGATGCGCACCAAGATCCCGCCCGTGCTGCTGGAAGCCATGCAGGACCCCTACGCCCGGCCCCAACCCTCCAGCTGCGGCCAGCTGACGGCCCTGGTGAAGCCGCTCGATGCGGCGCTGGGGATCGACCTCGACCAGATCCCGCCGGGCGAGGACGAGGACCTGATGGACCGCGGTCGCAAGGCCGCCGGCGACGCGGCCCTGGGCGCCATGGCCAGCGCCGCGCAGGACCTGATCCCTATGCGCGGCTGGGTGCGCAAGCTGTCGGGCGCCGAGAAGCACGACCGCCTCGTGCAATCGGCCATGGCCGCCGGCGCCGTTCGCCGCGCCTATCTCAAGGGCCTGGGCGAGGCGCGCGGCTGCATGCCGCCGGCCACGCCCCAGCACCGCGGCGAGGCCCAGCCCGAGCCGGAGAACAAGAAGCGCCGCTTCCCGTTCATGGGCGGCAAGGATGCGCCGCCGCCTCCGCCGCCCAAGCCCAAGCCCTCGGTGGTCGGCCCCACCGTCGAGCCGATCCCCGACGTCCACGCCCCGCCGGCCGCGGAAGCCCCGCCCGAAGCCGCCAAGGGCAAGCGCAAGCCCGCCTACCCCATCACCCCTGTACCCGCCGCCCCGCAACCGGCCCAGCCGGCGACGCCGCAAGGCCCGACGAGCGACTGACGCGCCAAGATCCTCCCCCTGAAGGGGAGGTGGCCCAGAGGGCCGGAGGGGGGAGTTCCTGATGAGGTCGAAGCGGTTGCGGAGTCAGCAGCAACTTCCCTCTCAGTCGCTCCGCGACAGCTCCCCCTTCAGGGGGAGCGTCTTTGGTTCTAATGCGAAATGCTCTTCCACACCGCGCTGGCCGCCTCGACGAACGCCTTGGCCGCCGCGCTGTCCGGCGCGGCCAGCACCACCGGCCGCCCGGCGTCGCCCGCTTCGCGGACGCTCATCTCGATCGGCACCTGAGCCAGCACCGGCGTACCCAGCGCCTGGGCCTCGGCCACGCCGCCTCCCGAGCCGAAGATCGGGATCGGCGCGCCGGTCGCCGGGTCGGCGAAGAAGGCCATGTTCTCGACGAGACCCAGGATCGGCGTCGCGGTCTTGGCGAACATCGCCGCCGCCCGACGCGCGTCGATCAGGGCGATCTCCTGCGGCGTGGTGACCAGCACCACCCCGTCGATGCGCAGCTTCTGCACCAGGGTCAGGTGGATGTCGCCGGTGCCCGGCGGCAGGTCGACGACCAGCACATCCAGCGGCTCGGCTTCGCTGCCCCAGGCCACGTCGTGGATCAGCTGGCGCACCGCCGACGAGGCCATCGGGCCGCGCCAGATCATCGCCCTGCCCTCATCGACCATGAAGCCGATCGACATCAGCTTCACGCCATGCGCCTGCATGGGCAGCAGCTTCTTGTCCTCGAAGGTCGGCTCGCCCTCGACGCCCATCATCCGCGGGGCCGAGGGGCCGTAGATGTCGGCGTCCAGCAGACCCACCTTCAGGCCCAGCCCCGCCAGGGCGCAGGCCAGGTTGGTCGAGACCGTCGACTTGCCCACCCCGCCCTTGCCAGAGGCCACGGCGATGACGTGGCGCACGTGAGCGGGCTTTTCCGAGGCCGGCGGCGGACCGACCTGGGCCTGTGGGTCATCGGCCACGCGGGCGCCCTTGCGAACCCGCGTGGTCTCGGCCGGAGCCTGGGCGGTCAGCACCACCTGGGCGCGGGTGATCCCGGGCAGCGCCGCCAGGGCCTTTTCGGCCGCCTCGCGCACCGGGCCATAGCCGCCGACCCGCGCGGCCGGAACCTCCAGGACGAAGCCCGCCTTGCCTTCGCGCACCACCAGGCCCTGCACCAGGCCGGCCTTGACCAGGCCAAGACCGGTGGCCGGATCCTCGATGCGATCCAGGGCCTCGCGGGCGTCTTCAGGAGTGGCGGAAGGGGTCGCGGTCACGTCTTTATCTTGCCTTGTCGTGCGGGGGTCCTCATATCCGCGTACGGGGGGGCTTTTACAACCCCGCCATCCGCAAGAACGAGCGACGGGAAGATAGCGCCGCCCATGCCCTGGAACGACAACGCCGGACCCGGCCCCTGGGGCTCTCCCCCGCCGGGCGACGACAAGAACGACGGTGGGCGGAACAAGTCCGACCCCGGCCGCCGCCCCGCATCCGGCCCGCCTGGCGTTCCGCCGCCTCCGATCGACGTCAGCGAGCTGCTCGAGCGCGTCACCGAGCGCCTGCGCGCCACCTTCGGCGGCCCCGGCCGCGGCAAGGCGATCATGCTGGGCGCCGGCGCCGTGGTCGGCCTGTGGCTGCTGACGGGGACCTATGTCGTCCAGCCTAACCAGCAGGGCGTGGTCACCACCTTCGGCGCCTATAGCCGCACCAGCAATCCTGGCCTGCGCTATCACCTGCCCTGGCCGTTCGAGGCCGTGCAGCGCGTGCCCGTCACCTCGATCCAGACCCTCGACATCGGCGGCGTGCCCGGCGCCGAGGTCCCGGCCGAGCGCCTGATGCTGACCGGCGACGAGAACATCGTCGACCTGTCGTTCACGGTGCAGTGGCGCGTGTCTGACGCCGGCAAGTACGTGTTCAACGTCCGCGAGCCGAACGTCGTGCTCAAGGACGTGGCCGAAAGCGCCATGCGCGAGGTGGTCGGCAAGACCGCCCTCACCCCGATCCTCACCAACGGCCGTGGCGAGGTCGAGGCCCAGACCCGCATCCTGATGCAGCGGGTGCTCGATCGCTACGACATCGGCGTCCATATCGAGGGCGTCCGCATCCAGGTGGCCAACGCCCCCGAGCCGGTCGTCGACGCCTTCCGCGACGTGCAGCGCGCGGCCCAGAACGCCCAGTCGGCCGCCAACGTCGCCCGCGGCGAGGCCGCCCAGGTGATCCAGCAGGCCAAGGGCTATCGCGAGCAGGTGGTGCGCGAGGCCTCGGGCGACGCGGCCCGCTTCAACCAGGTCTACGACCAGTACAAGCTGGCCCCGGCCGTGACGCGCGAGCGCCTCTATATCGAGACCATGCAGCGCGTGCTGGCCAACTCCAACAAGGTCATCGTCGACAACAAGGGCGCCAACGCCCCGGTGATCCTGCCGTCGGACACCTTCCGCGCCAGGCCCGTCGCGCCGGCCGCCTCCGCCCCTGCCGCCAGCGACGGAGTCGCCCGATGAGCCGCCCCGCCAGCAACACGCCCCTGATCGCCGCCGGCGTCGCCGCGGTCGGCGCGCTGATCCTGGTCAGCACCACGGTCTACAAGGTCGACCAGCGCCAACAGGCCCTGGTGGTGCGCTTCGGCGATCCCGTCGCCGTGGTCACCTCGCCCGGCCTGCACCTGAAGTCGCCGATCGACAACGTGCTGCGCTTCGACAAGCGCAACATCGACCTGTCGGCCAACCAGGAGGAAGTGACCGCCGCCGACCAGCAGAAGCTGGTGGTCGACGCCTTCGTCCGCTACCGGATCTCCGACACCCGCCAGTTCTTCCGGGCGCTGGGCAGCGAGACCGTGGCCCGCGACCGCCTGGACCGCATCGTCAACGCCGCCCTGCGCGAGCAGATCGGCCGCGCCGACTCCGGCGATGTGATCGCCGGCAAGCGCGCGCAGATCATGGCCGCGATCCGCGACGAGGTGGCCCGCCAGGTCAAGGCCTCGAACCTCGGCATCCAGATCATCGACGTGCGCATCAAGCGCGCCGACCTGCCCGAGCCCAACCAGCAGGCCGTCTACGAACGGATGCAGACGGCCCGCAAGCAGGAGGCCGCCGAGCTGCGCGCCATCGGCGAGCAGCAGCGCCGCGAGATCGTCGCCACCGCCTACGAGGAAGCCGAAAAGATCCGAGGCGAGGCCGACGCCCAGCGCGCCCAGCTGTTCGCCTCCAGCTTCGGCCGCGACCCGTCCTTCGCCGCCTTCTACCGCTCGATGCAGGCCTACGAGCAGTCGCTGGGCAAGGGCGACACCACCTTCGTCCTGTCGCCCGACAGCGACTACTTCAAATACTTCCAGAAAGGCCCGGGGGGCTGAGGTCAAAGACCCTCCGCGTGAAGGGGGAGGTGGCCCGAAGGGCCGGAGGGGGAAGTGTCTGACGAGGTCGGTCACCCGTAAGCGCAGTTGCCTCTTCCCCCTCAGTCGCTCCGCGACAGCTCCCCCTTCAGGGAGAGTGTCTTGTTCACCCCGCCCGCTTCAGCAGATCCAGCACCACGTGCAGGCTGTCGGCGATGTGGACGCACTTCTCGTGCATCTCCTCGGTGGGATCGAGGATGTCGGGCACCATGATGGTCATCATCCCCGCCCCGTGCGCCGCGCGGACGCCCGGATGGGAATCTTCCAGCGCCAGGCAGGCCAGCGGATCGACGCCCAGCCGCTGGGCGGCCAGCAGGTAGGGATCCGGATGCGGCTTGTGGCGGATCACGTCGTGGTGGGCGACCACCGCATGGAACCGGGGAAGCAGATCGAAGCGGCCCAGATAGCGCTCCACCGCCGGCAGGCCGTTCGAGGTGGCGATGGCGCGGGGCAGGCCCAGGTGGTCCAGGTGATCGAGGATCTCCTGCACCCCGTCCTTCAGCCGGATCTCGGCCTCGAGCAGCAGCTCGACGTCGGCCCAAAGCCGCTCGAAGAACGGCTTTACGGGAAAGGTCTCGCCATAGAGGTCGCGCAGCATCACCGCGCATTCGGGATTGGTCTTGCCGACCATCGAGGCGTAGGTCGCCGCCGTGACCGGAACCCCGAAAGCCTGGCCGGCGTCGATCATCGCGGCGCGATAGACGGTCTCGGTGTCGAGCAGCAGGCCGTCCATGTCGAAGACCACCGCCTCGACACGGCGGGGGAAGCTCACTGCGCGAACTCCTCGGCGCGATAGCCCTGGAAGTACAGCAGCGCGGTCAGGTCGGCATGGTCGACCTTCGCATGGGCCTGGGCCGCGACGATCGGCTTGGCGCGGTAGGCGACGCCCAGGCCGGCGGCCTCGATCATCGCCAGGTCGTTGGCGCCGTCGCCCACGGCCAGGGCGTCGGCAGGCGTGAGGCCCAGGGCGGCGGTCTCCTCGTTCAGGGCGGCCAGCTTGGCCTCCTTGCCGAGGATCGGATCGCCGACCTCGCCGGTCAGGGCGTCGCCCTGCTCGATCAGGGTGTTGGCGCGGTTCAGGTGGAAGCCGGCGGCCTGCGCCACCCGGCTGGTGAAGAAGGTGAAGCCGCCAGAGACCAGGGCGCAGCGGGCACCATGGGCGGCCATGGTCCGCACCAGCGTCTCGGCGCCGGGGTTGAGCCGCACGCGCTCGTCGAAGCAGGTCTGCAGCGCCGAGGTCGAAAGACCCTTCAGCATGCCGACCCGCTCGCGCAGGGCGCCCTCGAAGGCGAGCTCGCCGCGCATGGCGCGCTCGGTGATCTCGGAGACCTGCGCCTTCACGCCGGCGAAGTCGGCCAACTCGTCCAGGCATTCGACGTTGATGATCGTCGAGTCCATGTCGGCGATCAGCAGGCGCTTCCGACGGTTTTCGACGGGCTGGATGGCGAAGTCGACGGGCTTGTCGCCGATGGCGGCGAGGACCTGGTCGCGGACCAGAGCGGCGTCGCCCTCGAAGGTCACGTCCACAGCGTTCGGGCCGAGCGGAAAGATCTGGCCAAGCGCGAGAGCGGCGGCGAGAGTTTCGGCCTCCGGGCCGACGAGGGTCAGGACGTGCATGGCGGGGCGGCTAAGCCAGTCGCCCCCCGCCGTCAACCCGGATTAGTTCGTGCTGATGCCCGTGCAACGCTGCAACAGCGCCATGGCGGCCCGCTTGCCGGCGGCCTCGTTGCTCTCGCCCGGCTCGGGCTTGACGCTTTCGAACAGGAAACCCAGGCCGTCTTCATAGACCTTGGTCGGCTTGACCCCTTGCTCGGCGCCGTCCTCGAAGGCCTCGTCCATCATCATGCGCCCCTTGGCGCCGAAGGCCTCGAGCATGAACTGGGCGCCGCGCCCATCCTGGCCCTTCTGGGCGAACAGCTGCGGATAGCTGGTCGCCACCTTGCCCAGGATCACCAGCACCGCGCCGCAGCCGGCCTTCTCCCGCGAGGTCAGCTCGGCCGGCGCGGGGGTCGCCTGGGCGGCGGCGGGCGGAGACTTGGCCTTGGCGGTCTCGGTGGTGGCGGCCTGGACGGATCCGGCCGTCAGGAAGGCGACCATCGCGGTCGCGATCATGTATGTACGCTTCATGGACCGTGACGCCCCCCACGCAACCTTCGAAACGCCCTTTGCCCCCGACTCGCGCGTCTGGATGATCGCCGGACCCACCGCCAGCGGCAAGTCGGCCTACGCCCTGGACCTGGCCGAGCGCACGGGCGCCGAGATCGTCAACGCCGACTCGATGCAGATCTACGCCGGCCTGCGGGTGCTGACGGCCGCGCCTTCGCTCGAGGAAGAAGCCCGCGCCCCGCACCACCTGTTCGGCGTCGCCGACGCGGGCGAGGGCTGGTCGGTGGGCCGCTGGCAGGCGGCCGCCGTCAGGATCCTGCACGACATCTCCGCCCGCGGCCGTCCCGCCATCGTGGTCGGCGGCACCGGCCTCTATTTCCGCGCCCTCACCCATGGCCTGGCCGACGTGCCGCCGGTGCCCGAGAGCCAGCGCGAGATCTCCGGCCTGCTCTACGCGGCCCAGGGCGAAGCGGCCTTCCGCGACCTGCTGCGTCCCCTCGATCCCGCCGCCGAGGCCAGGATCGAGAGCGGCGACCGCCAGCGCCTGGTCCGCGCCCATGCCGTCGCCGTGGCCACGGGCCGCGCGCTCTCCGATTGGCAAGCTGACACCCGCCCCGCCTTGCAGCCCGGCGAATGGAGCGGCGTGGTCCTGGATCCGCCCCGCACCGAACTCTACGCCCGCTGCGATGCGCGCTTGAGCGTCATGATCGAGACCGGCGCACTGGAAGAGGTTGCGGCGATGGAGGCGCGAGGCCTGGACCCCGCCCTGCCCGCCCTCAAGGCCGTCGGCTATCGCGAACTGGCCGCCCACCTGCGCGGCGAAACCAGCCTGGACCAGGCCCTCGACGCCGCCCGCCAGGAAACCCGGCGCTACGCCAAGCGCCAGCTCACCTGGTTCCGGAACCAGACGGCGGACTGGACCAGGGCCGCTCCCCGTTGAAGCCTCGCAAGACCCCCGCCGCGACAACCGTTTCCCGCCTTCCAGCCAGAGCCTCCACATGACCGAACTCGCCCGTCTCGCCGCCGCCGTCGGCCAACGCCTGATCGAGCGGGGAGAAACCGTCGCCGTCGCCGAATGCTCGGCCGGCGGCCTGATCTCGTCGGCCCTGTTGGCCGTGCCGGGCGCATCGAAGTTCTATGTCGGCGGCGCGGTCGTCTACACCGCTCGGGCGCGGCTCACCCTGCTGGACATCCCGCAAAAGGCGATGGACGGGCTTCGCTCCGCCAGCGAGCCCTATGCGCTGTTGCTGGCCCGCGTGGCCGGCAAGAACCTGAAGGCGACCTGGGGCTTGTCGGAAACCGGTGCGGCCGGTCCCGAAGGCAATCGATATGGCGACGCTGTCGGCCATTGCTGCGTGGCCGCGGTAAGCACGGCGCGCGAGGTCAGTCTTACCATCGAGACCGGTATCGGGGACCGCGAGACCAACATGCGACGCTTCGCCGAGCAAGCTCTTGCCTTGCTGTTGGAAACCTTGGGCTGAAAACTGGCGTACGGGCGCCCGTGGCCGCTACGCCACGGGTCGTTTCTTGCGTCAAACCGCGCCTTGACGCCCCTCCGCGAGCATGGCATTCCCCGATCATCCATTTGGAGCAACACTCGTGCGCACCACCATGATCGTACTTATGGAGCGGCCGTTCACGGCGTGACCTCGAAGTCACGTTGATAGATCGGTCGCGCGCACAAAGGTCCTTCGGGGCCTTTTTTCTTTTCCGCCGCCTCCAAAGCCCAGTTTCACGTCCATCCGGGACTTCCGCCATGACCGCCCACCAGACCATCGAGAGCAACGCTCCCGCAGACTCCGCGAACCGCGCCATGACCGGCGCCGAGATCGTGGTCCGCGGCCTCGTCGATCAAGGCGTCGAGGTTCTGTTCGGCTATCCGGGCGGCGCGGTCCTGCCGATCTACGACGCGCTGTTCCACGAGCCGCGCCTGCAGCACATCCTGGTCCGCCACGAGCAGGGCGCGACCCACGCCGCCGAGGGCTACGCCCGCAGCTCGGGCAAGCCGGGCGTCGTCCTGGTCACCTCGGGTCCGGGCGCGACCAACGCCATCACCGGCATCATGGACGCCCTGATGGACTCGATCCCGATGGTCGTCATCACCGGCCAGGTCCCCACTCACCTGATCGGCACCGACGCCTTCCAGGAAGCCGACACCGTCGGCATGACCCGCTCGTGCACCAAGCACAACTACCTGGTCAAAGACGTCCGCGACCTGCCCCAGATCATCCACGAGGCCTTCAAGATCGCCACCACCGGCCGCCCGGGCCCGGTGCTGATCGACATCCCCAAGGACGTCCAGTTCGCCAAGGGCGAATACTACGGCCCGACCGAGGTCGCCTCGAGCCACGCCTATTCGCCGCGCATCAAGGGCGACGCCGGCCGCATCGCCGAAGCCGCCAGGATGATCGCCGGCGCTCGCCGTCCGATCTTCTACACCGGCGGCGGCGTCATCAACGCCGGCCCCAAGGCCAGCGAGGCCCTGCGCGAGTTCGCCGCCCTGACCGGCGCGCCGGTCACCTCGACCCTGATGGGCCTGGGCGCCTTCCCGGCCGCCGATCCGGCGTGGCTGGGCATGCTGGGCATGCACGGCACCTTCGAAGCCAACAACGCCATGCACGACTGCGACGTGATGATCTGCGTCGGCGCCCGCTTCGACGACCGCGTGACCGGCCGTCTCGACGCCTTCTCGCCGGGCAGCAAGAAGATCCACATCGACATCGACGCCTCGTCGATCAACAAGAACGTCCGCGTCGACCTGCCGATCGTCGGCGACGCCGGCAGCATCCTGGAAGACCTGATCGAGGCCTGGAAGGCCGCCGGCCACCAGCCCAACAAGGCCGCCCTGACCGACTGGTGGACCCAGATCGACGCGTGGCGCGCCCGCCAGTGCCTCGCCTACAAGCGCTCGGACACGGTCATCAAGCCGCAGTACGCCATCCAGCGCCTGTACGAGCTGTCCAAGGACAAGGACGTCTACATCACGACCGAAGTCGGCCAGCACCAGATGTGGGCCGCGCAGTTCTTCCGCTTCGAGGAGCCGAACCGCTGGATGACCTCCGGCGGCTTGGGCACCATGGGCTACGGCCTGCCCGCCGCCCTGGGCGTGCAACTGGCCCACCCCAAGAGCCTGGTCGTCGATATCGCCGGCGAAGCCTCGATCCAGATGTGCATCCAGGAACTGTCGACGGCGATCCAGTTCGACCTGCCGGTCAAGATCTTCATCCTGAACAACGAATGGATGGGCATGGTCCGCCAGTGGCAGCAGCTGCTGCACGGCGAGCGCTACAGCCACTCCTATTCCGACAGCCTGCCCGACTTCGTGAAGCTGGCCGAGGCCTATGGCGCGGTCGGCATCCGCTGCTCGGACCCGGCCGAGCTGGACGCCAAGATCCTGGAAATGATCAACAGCGACAAGCCGGTGATCTTCGACTGCCGCGTCGAGAAGCACGAGAATTGCCTGCCGATGATCCCTTCGGGCAAGGCCCACAACGAGATGATCATGGGCGAGGTCGAGGATATCGGCAGCGTCATCGGCGAAGAGGGCGCGGGTCTGGTCTAGACGCCAGGCGCCATCCAAGGCCTGCTCTTCAGACTCGTCCGGAGTCGTCCATGCGCGCCACGCTTCTCATCGCCGCCCTGCCCCTGATGGTCGCCTCGGCGGCCATCGCCCAGCCGCGCGTCGAGGTTCCGATCCAGCAGAGCGTGCTCGCCAATGGCGCGCCGCGCTATTGGGTCGAGCTGTCGATCGCCGACGGCGCGCCGATCCGGGCCATGCTCGACACCGGCTCGACGGGCCTGCGTGTCCTGGCCGCCGATCCATCGGCCAAGGCCCTGCCCGCGGCGGGACCCGAACAGAACTACGGCTACACCTCCGGCGCACGCTTCTCTGGCCCGCCGGTCAAGGCCGCGATCGCCCTGGGCGCCGCGCGCACGCCCGACGACTTCGTCTTCCAACGGATCGACAAGGCCGCCTGCGCCGACGAGCGTCCCGACTGTCCGGTCAGCGAGGTCGCGGCCGACAAGTACCGGATCTGCGGGCGCGGCGAGAACGGCTTCGTCGCCATCCTGGGGACCAATATGGGCGACGCCGATGCGGCCAATCCGCTGAAGGCGATAGCTCGCTCGTGGATCATCGAACTGCCCAAGGCCGGATCCGACCAGCCGGGACGCCTTATCCTCAACCCGACCCCGGACGAGACCACCGGCTTCACCGCCCTGCCGCTCGATCCCGCCTTAGCCAATCTCCGCGGCGGCTTCCATGACGCCGTGCCCGGCTGCGTGATCAAGGCCGGCGGCGAGACCTCGCTGTGCGGCCCGATGCTGCTGGACAGCGGCGCGCCGGTGGTCGAGGTGGCCCTCGGCGGCGAGGCCAGGCCCGTCGCCTGGCCGGGCGGCACGAAGGCGCGACTGACCATGGGGCGTCCAGGCGCGGCGGTCGCCATGCCCTTCGTCACCGACCAGGATCAAGCCTCGCGAGTAACCATCAGGGCCGGCAAGGGCCGGCCACGCAACAGAATCTCCGCCGGCTCCCTGCCCTTCCAGGCCTTCGCCGTGCTTTATGATCCCCAGGCTCGAATCCTGGGGCTGAAACCCAGAACACCGACGGAAACGCCATGACCGCAAACGTCCAACCCGCCCCCGCCTCGGCCTACGACCTCAGCCCCAACGAGCAGGCCGAGCAGACCGCGACCTTCGCCCTGCTGGTCGACAACGAGCCGGGCGTGCTGCACCGCGTGGTCGGCCTGTTCGCCGCGCGCGGCTACAACATCGAGAGCCTCACGGTGGCCGAGACCGACCGCAAGGCCCACACCAGCCGCATCACCGTGGTCACCCGCGGCACGCGTCAGGTGCTCGACCAGATCGAGGCCCAGCTGAACAAGGTGGTCAACGTCCGCCGCGTGCACGACGTGACCCGCGACCCCAACGGCGTCGAGCGCGAACTGGCCCTGGTCAAGGTCCGCGGCTCGGGCCCCGAACGCGTCGAAGCCCTGCGCATCGCCGATATCTTCCGCGCCAAGCCGGTGGACACCACGCTGGAAAGCTTCGTGTTCGAGATCTCGGGCGCGCCGTCGAAGATCGACAAGTTCCTCGACCTGATGCGTCCGCTGGGCCTGGTGGAACTTTCCCGCACCGGCGTCCTTTCCATCGAACGGGGCTTCGAAGGAATGTAATCGGCATGGGCGCTATCGGACCGGCCGTCATCGCGGGAGCCCTAGCGCTCGCGGCCCAGGCCCAGCCGGTCGCGCCCCTGGTTCCGGCCGCCCCCGCGCCGCCGCCGGATCCGGCGGTGTGGTGGTCGAACGAGATCCCTCGCCCCTCGTCCGAAATCGATCCGCTGGCCGGCCGCCGGCTGGGGCGCAGGGAACAGCCGGTCCCGATCGACAACGGCGTCGATCCGCTGCTCTATCGCCTGTGGGGCCTGCAGCCGTTGCAGACCCAGCTGGTGCGCGGCGGCGAGCTCGTGCTCGAGGCCTGGGCCCGCCCGGCGCGCGGCGTGCGCCAGGCCGTAGTGCGCGTCACGGTGCGCCGCGACGGCCGCGCCTTCGTCCAGGCCCGCGCGGGCCTCGGCTGCTGCACGCCCGAGATCGGCCGGCGCGTCGACATCGACGCCGAGCTACCTGACGACCGCATCGCGGCGCTCAAGGCCCTGGCCGGCGATCCGGCCTGGGGCCAGCCGCGCAGCGTGATCGTCGACTACGGCGGCGGCGCGGTCGAAGGCGTCTGCGTCGACGGTGTTTCGTGGGACGTGACCCTGCTGATTCCCGGCCAGGCCCGCCACCTGCGCCGCGCCTGCGACGACGCCGAGGTCGGCTCGATCGCCGGCGTCCTCTCAGCCGTCGTCGGTGCGGCGGCAGGCCGCGATCCGCTGTTCGACGCGGTGCTGCCGCGCGGCGGCGACTTCTCGCGCCAGGCCACGGCCTATGCCGACCTCAAGGCCCAGGGCGGCCAGCTTAAGGCCGGAACCTCCAGCCGCCCGCAGCCGCCGGCCGTGCCCGTCGCCGAGGACCAGCCCGAGCCCGCCGAACCGCCGACGCCAGCTGCCGACACGTCCGAGCCCCGCTGACCGCAGATCCGCAGGATCGTGCAATCAACCCGGAGCATCGCTCTACCGGCTGGACAGCTGGCCGGGTCATATTGGCCCTGTTCCGCCGTAGCTCCCCTGCGGCGTTCCCCCAAACCAAACCCCAAATCAAAGCCTGGCCATGACCCGCCACATGCCCCGTCGCGCGACGGCGGCGCCGCGCTGGTTCGCCGTCGCCCTCTGGGCCGGCGCCTGCGCGATGGCCGCCCTGCCCGCCCTGCTCTCGTCCGCTTCCACCTGGAGGATCCTGCCATGATGATCGACCACCTCCCCGTCTCCGGCGTCTGGTCCTCGCCCGATGGCCGCTTCAGCCTGGAACTGCGCCCCGACGGCCGTTTCGTCGAGGTCCACGCCAGTCCCGACAGCGTCTTCACCGGCGCCTACGTCCTGGTCGGCGAAACCCTGAAACTGTTCGAGGACCACGGCGCCGTGGTCACCGGCCGCCTTTCCGATGGCCGCCTCAGCCTGGGGACGGTTTAGCCGCGCCCCTTCCATCCGCGGCCCCGAGGGCCTATATTCAGTTCGTCCGGCTTCGGCCGAACTATGGGGATAAACGCGCACGTAATAAGCGGACTGGACCCGGGTGCGATTCCCGGCGGCTCCACCAAATCTCTCCCGAGTTATCACGGGACTGCATGGGGCCGATCAGCATCGACAGACGTGTAAAGGTGTTTGCTTTCTCTCGGCTTGGCCCACCGTTTCGGGCCTTTAAACTAAATGCGAACGATAACTTCGCTGAAGAGTTCGCCGTCGCTGCGTAATGCGGTGCAGGTGAATTCGCCTCTTAAGTCCTAGGGGTTCAGATCCCTAGGCGGGGCCCGGAGGGAGCCTGGCAACAGAATCCCTCCACTTTCCAGAAAAGCAGATAGCTCTCACCGTCCCTTCCAGGACGCTATCAGCGAGCTTGGCGACGGAATCCGCCGCTTTTCGACGCCATCGGCCACCCCCAAAAATTTGTACGCCGCTACCGTATACGGGCGCCTTTGCCGCAAGCCCGCGACAGGTTACGCTGGCCGCTGGATTTGTCGTTTTTGCTTAATCGAAGACCCATGGCCCGCACTCCTCCGACAGAAGACCTGATGCAGTACGAGGCCATGGCCCAGGACGCCCTGCGCGGCGTCGTGAAGGCTGCGCTGAAGAAGGCCGCCGCGCCCGGCGGCCTGCCCGAGCCGCACCATCTCTACATCACCTTCAAGACCCAGGCCGCCGGCGTCTCGGCGCCCCAGGACCTGCTCGGCAAGTATCCCGACGAGATGACGATCATCCTGCAGCACCAGTACTGGGACCTGGCGCCGGGCGAGACCTTCTTCTCGGTGACGCTGAAATTCGGCGGCCAGCCCAAGCGCTTGTCGATCCCGTACGCCGCCGTGACCCGCTTCTACGATCCGTCGGTGCAGTTCGCCCTTCAGTTCGAAGCGCCCGAGATCGAGCCCGCGCCGGTCGAGCCGGAGCCCGAGCCCACCCCGCCCACCGCCGATGGCGACGAGGCCCCCAAGATCATCTCCCTCGACCAGTTCCGGAAGAAGTAAGCCTTGAGCGACATCGCCTCGGAGGAGACCCAAACCCTCACCGACGAGGCGATCCTCGCGCGCTTCCACGCTTCCAAGAACCCGCCGCCCAGCGCCCGCACGCTGGGCTTTCGCCTGACCGCCGTCAGCCAGGCCGAGCGCCGCGTCGAGATCGCCTTCGACGCCCGCGCCGACCTGCTGGCCAACCCGATGGGCCAGGTCCAGGGCGGCTTCGTCTGCGCCATGCTGGACGAATGCATGTCGGTGGCCGGCATGATCGCCTCGGGCATGACCCATGTGGTCCCCACCCTCGAGATGAAAACCAGCTTCCTGCGGCCGGCCATGCCGGGTCCGCTGCGCGGCGTCGGTCGAGTGGTGAAATGGGGACGCACGGTCTGTTTCATGGAAGGCGAACTCTACGACGCGGAAGGCCGGCTGCTGGCCACGTCGACGGGCACGGCGCTGCCGACGCCCTTCGCCAAGTTCAAGAAATAGACGCGCCATGGGCCGGACCACGAGCCTCCTGATCGGCCTGCTGCTGACCCTGCTGGCCATCGCGCCCGCCCATGCCGAAGGCCCTTTCGACCGCTGGGCCGCCGTGGTCGTGGCCGGCGATTTCCGCGCCCATTCCGGCGGCTCGACCGAAGCCTTCGACAATGCCCGCCGCGACGTCTCCCAAAGCCTGACCGCGCTGGGCTTCCCCGCCCCGGCCCAGTTCTCGACGCGCCCCAGGCGCTATCCGTCGCAAGGCGTGGCAGCCTCCGATCCCAAGTCGATCCAGGCGGGCCTGACCTCGGCCGCGGCGGCCTCCTCCGCCGGCTGCCTCGTCTACATCACCTCGCACGGCGCCCCCGAGGGCGTGGTCATGGGCGACAAGGTCCTGCGTCCCCAGCGCCTGGCGGCGATCGTCGACGGCGCCTGTCCGGGACGCCCCTCGATCGTGGTGGTCTCGGCCTGCTTCTCGGGCGTGTTCGTGCCGGCGCTGGAGCGCGACGACCGCATGATCCTGACCGCCGCGCGCCCGGACCGCACCTCGTTCGGCTGCGGCGAGAGCGATCGCTATCCCTACTTCGACGATTGCTTCCTGGCCGAGATCGGCAAGGCCCGTGACTTTGTGGCCCTGGGCCGTGCGGTGCAGGCCTGCGTCGCCCGCAAGGAAGTCGACACCGGCATGACCCCGCCGTCGGAGCCGCAGATGTGGATCGGCCCCGAACTGCGCCCCCTTCTGCCGCTCTACGCCTTCGCCAAGGCGCGAAAGCCGGCGCCGCCGCCGGCTGCTTCACCGCCGCCGGCTGGAAACTGAACAGCCCGACTGACGCAGGGGCAGTTTTCTTCCCGGCGCCGGTGTCCCTCGCCGCGCGAATTGGCCTAAGAAGGCCTTGAGGGGCTCTATCGGCGAGGTGGGATACGTGACGTTGCGTTTGTCGTCCAAGGTCGCGCGGTGCGCGGCGGTCGTGGGGATCTGGCTGGGGGGCGCGAGCAGCGCCACGAGCCAAGGCACGGCGCCGACAGCCCCCATATCGACCGCGCCGCGCGCTTCGGCGCCCGCTCCGGCGACGGCGACGCCAAGGACCGCGCCGGCCGTTCGCGCAGCACGTCCGCCCGCACCGGCCGCCGCGCCCGCCGCGACGCCTCCCGTCGCGCCCGCCCTCCCCGGCGTCACGCCCCTGCCCGCGCCTGAGCTGGAAGCCTTCGTCGACGGTTTCGTCCGCCGCTCGATGAACCAGGACCACATCGCCGGCGTCACCGTGTCGGTAGTGCAGAACGGCCAGGTCGTGCTGAAGAAGGGCTATGGCGTCGCCGGCCTGGCCGATGGGCGCCGCGTCGATCCGGACCGCACGCTGTTCCGTATCGGCTCGATCTCCAAGACCTTCACCTGGATCGCCCTGCAGAACGAGATCGACGCCGGCCGCATCCGCCCCGACACGCCGATCAACGTCTACCTGCCCGAGAAGCTTCAGGTCCGCGACCAGGGCAAGAAGAACCCGGTGCGGGTGCGCGACCTCTACAACCACACGCCCGGCTTCGAGGACCGCGCCCTGGGCCAGCTGTTCGAGCGCGACGAGCGCCGCATCCGGCCGCTGGACGTCTATCTGCGCCAGGAACGGCCCAACCGGGTGCGCGAGCCCGGCGTGCTGCCGGCCTATTCGAACTACGGCGTCGCCCTGGTCGGCGCGGCCCTGGCCAACACCGGCGCCAAGCCGTTCGAGGACCTGATCGCCGAGCGCGTGATCGTGCCCGCCGGCCTGACCCGCACAACCTTCCGCGAGCCGCGCGCCTGGCGCGACGACCTGCCCGCGCCGATGGCCCCGGCCCTCGCCGCCGACATGGCCCAAGGCTATCGCTGGACGCCGCTGGGCCTGCAGGCCCAGCCGATCGAGTTCATCGGCCAGATCGCCCCGGCCGGCTCGGCCTCGAGCACCGCCGCCGACATGGCCCGCTACATGACCCTGCTGCTGAACGGCGGGACGATCGACGGCCGCACCGTGTTCTCGGCGCGCGCCGCCCAGGCCTTCCGCACGCCCAGCTATCGGCCCGCGGCCGGCGCAGCGGGCATGAACAGCGGCTTCCAGGACATCGCCCTGCCCGGCAATCGCCGCGGCTTCGGCCATGCCGGCGCCACCCTGTGGTTCCACTCCAACATGGTCATCGCGCCCGACCTGGGCCTGGGCGTCTTCGTCTCGGTCAACACCGACACCGGCCAAAGCCTGCCGGCCACCCTGCCCGCGGCCATCGTCGAACGCTTCTACGCTCCGGCCCGCGCCGTGCCGGCGTTCACCCCGCTCTCGGCCCAGGCGGCCGCCGTCTATGAGGGCGACTACCTGACCGACCGCCGCGCCTATGGCGGCCTGGAGGGTTTCGTGAACCGCCTGATCGGCGTGGCCAAGGTCCGGGTCAGCGACCAGGGCGGCCTCGCCATCACGACCGACGGCCAGACCCGCCTGTGGCTGCCCACCGACCGTGAGGACGTCTTCAAGGCCGCCGACGGCGCCGACATGCTGGTCTTCCAGCGTCAGGACGGTGCGGCCGCGCGGTTCTTCGCCCCGTCAGGCGTCGCCGCCTACGAGCGGGTCGGCTCTCTGTTCAAGCAGGGCGTGCTGGCCGGCATGACCCTGCTGGCCGCCCTGGCCTCGATCGCCACCCTGGCCGGCGTGTTCGTACGCAGCCGCCGCGACACCCGCCAGACCACCAGCCAGGCCCGCGCCAGCCTTCTGCAGACCACCCAGGCGGTGCTGTGGCTGACGGCGATCGCCTGCGTGGGCGCCTTTGCGCTGGGTTCGGGCGACGTCGCCGCCGTGGTCTTCGGCTGGCCCAGCGGCTGGCTACTGACGGCTTCGGCCTGCGCCTTCATCGCCACCCTGCTGACCCTGCTGACCCTGGCCATGGTGCCAGTCGTCTGGCGCGGCGGCCGACGCGTCGACAGCTGGAACGACCTGCGCAAGCTATGCTTCACGGTCACGGCGCTGATCTTCATCGGCTTCTCGGTAGTGCTGGCCGCCTGGGGCTTCCTCGAGTTCTGGAACACCTGATCCGGCACGCCGCGTGCAGTCTCCCCCGTCGTGGCGACGATGGGGGAGTTCGCGCGTGTCGAAACGGAACGTCTGCATCCTGGCCGGAGCCGGCCTCGGCGCCTGGCTGGCCGCCACTCTATTCTACGGCGCTTTCGGCAGCGCGCTGATCGAGCGGGCCTTCTGGTTCTACGCCCTCAACGCCTTCCTGGCGGCGGCGCTGGCCACCTTCGCCTTCCAGGCCGTGGCGCGTCTGCTGCGGATTCCCCGCGGCCGTCGGCTCTATCCGGCCATGGCCTTCGCCCTGCCCGGCGTCGCGGCGGCGAACCTGATCCTGCTGGGCCTCGTGCCCCTGGCGCCCGGCGCCGAACCGTCGAGTCTCGGGCGCTATCTCGCCTTCCTGATCGTGCTCTACATCTCGATCGGGGCGTCAGTCTTCGAGCGTGCCCCGCAGAAAGCACGACTCTAGCTTTCGCACCACGATCACGATCCGCTCGCGCTCGCCCGGGCGCCGCTCGACCAGGAGCCGGGCGACTTGTGCGTCGTCGTGAAAGGCATAGCCCTTGATGGCGTCGAGCAGGGCCTTGGCTAGGTTGTCGAGGTCCAGCCACGGCGGCTCGCCGACGAACTCCATGCCGATCTCGACCGAGAACTCGCCCCAGGCGGGCCGCGAACCACGCCAGCTCTTGCGGAAGAACTCGTAGATCAGCGGCTTGTAGTACTTGGCCTGGGTGGTCAGGCCGTCGACCACGATGGTCAGTTCGCCCCCAGCCTCGCGGGCGCGGACCTTGCCGTGATGCGTCCAGTCGTCGTTCAAGCGCGAGGCCTCCGGGCCCGCCAGCGCGGCGAGCGTCGGATCGCTGTCTACGCGCCCGGAGGCTAGAGGCGCAAATGGATCCCGCGCCGATGCAGCGGGATCAGGATCGCCAGGATGAAGGCCAGCACCGCCAGGGCGCAGGCAAGGGACGCGGCCTTGGGGTCGGGGATCACGCGCAGGGCCAGGTCGTAGGTCAGTCCCTGGGCCGAATGGCCGCCCGGCAGCAGCGGCATCGAACCGAAGATCCCCAGCAGTTGCGAGAGGATGAAGGCCAGGATGGCGTTGCCGCCGAAGATGGTCAGCGGCGCGGCCAGCTTCAGCGCCGGCTTCAGTCCCGCCAACAGGTCGAGCACGAACAGGGCCGCCATCGACAGGCCGCTGCTCAGCAGGGCGAAGCTGGGCGTCCAGATCGACTTGTTGATCGGCATGACGCCGTCCAGCAGCAGGCCGCCGGCGATCAGCGCGGCCGACAGCAGGGCCAGGGCGATGCGGCTGGCCCCGCCCCTCGCCAGCAAGGCCGCGGCGATCGCGCCGATCAGCACGTTGACGGCGGCCGGCAGGGTCGAGAGCAGGCCTTCGGGATCATAGGTGACGCCGACGCCCTCGGTCGTGCCGTGCTTCCAGAGGTGCGGGATGGTGATCACCGCCCGGTCGATGAAGGCCGGCAGCGAGCCGTGCGAGTCGAGCCGTCCCGCGCCGAAGCCCGGAACCGGCGCGAAGGCCAGCAGCGCCCAGTAGATCGCCAGCAGGACGACGGCGGCCGCGGTGACGGCCACGAAGCTGAACTTCAGGCGGCTTCCGGCGCGCGGCGCGGCCAGCACGCAGATCGCCACGCCCAGCGCGTAGCAGAGGCCGATGCGTTGCAGGATGCCCGGCAGGCGGAGATGGGCGAAATCGAACTTCGGCAGGGCGTTGAGCAGCAGACCGAGAAGGATCAGCATCGCCGTGCGGCGCGCGACCTTTATCCAGAAGCCGGCCGAGGCGCGGTCGCCGGGCGTCAGGCGCGGGACCGACAGGCCGATGGCCATGCCGACGCAGAACAGGAAGGTCGGAAAGACGAGGTCGGCCGGCGTCCAGCCGTGCCAGGGCGCGTGGGCCAGCGGCGCATAGACCTGGCTCCATGATCCCGGACTGACCACGATGATCATCCCGGCCACCGCCAGACCACGCAGAAGATCCAGCGCGACGATCCGACCGCCGCCCTTGCCCGACGCCATGTACGCTTCCCCCAAACACTTTTTCTGGGCGCGGAGGGTTCGCATGCTCGCGCCTGGTGTCAACCGGCGTCGGGAGCGTTGCCCTGGCGGCCCTCAGGGTCTAGACCCCCCTCGACCGTTTTCCGGGAGACCCGCATGACCGCCACGCGCACCGAGACCGACACCTTCGGCCCCATCGAAGTCGCCGCCGACCGCTATTGGGGCGCGCAAGCCCAGCGTAGCCTCGGCAACTTCAAGATCGGCTGGGAAAAGCAGCCGCTGCCAGTCGTCCGGGCCCTGGGCATCGTCAAGCGCGCCGCCGCCGAGACCAACCACAAGCTCGGCAAGCTGGACGCAGGCCTCAAGGACGCCATCGTCCAGGCCGCCAACGAAGTGATCGAAGGCAAGCTGAACGACCACTTCCCGCTGGTCGTGTGGCAGACCGGCTCGGGCACCCAGTCGAACATGAACGCCAACGAGGTGATCTCGAACCGCGCGATCGAGATCCTGGGCGGCGAGATGGGCACCAAGAAGCCCGTCCACCCGAACGACCACGTCAACATGAGCCAGTCGTCGAACGACACCTATCCGACGGCGATGCACGTGGCCTGCGCCGAGCAGATCGTCTCGGACCTGCTGCCGGCGCTGAAGCACCTGCACGCGGCCCTGAAGGCCAAGTCGGAAGCCTGGGCCGAGATCATCAAGATCGGCCGCACCCACACCCAGGACGCCACCCCGCTGACGCTGGGCCAGGAGTTCGGCGGCTACACCCAGCAGGTCGAGAACGGCATCGAGCGCATCGAGCAGACCTTGCCCAAGCTGATGCAACTGGCCCAGGGCGGCACCGCCGTCGGCACCGGCCTGAACGCTCCGATCGGCTTCGCCGAAGGCGTGGCCGAAGCCATCGCCGCCATTACCGGCCTGCCCTTCACCACCGCTCCGAACAAGTTCGAGGCCCTGGCCGCCCACGACGCCATGGTGTTCAGCCACGGCGCGATCAACACGGTCGCCGCCTCGCTGTTCAAGATCGCCAACGACATCCGCTTCCTGGGCTCGGGCCCGCGCGCGGGCCTGGGCGAACTGGCCCTGCCGGAAAACGAGCCGGGCTCGTCGATCATGCCGGGCAAGGTCAACCCGACCCAGTGTGAAGCCCTGACCCAGGTCTGCGTGCAGGTGTTCGGCAACCACGCCGCCCTGACCTTCGCCGGGTCGCAAGGCCACTTCGAGCTGAACGTCTTCAACCCGGTGATGGCCTACAACTTCCTGCAGTCGGTGCGCCTGCTGGCCGACGCGGCGATCAGCTTCACCGACAACTGCGTGGTCGGCATCGAGCCGCGCATCGACAACATCCAGAAGGGCGTCGAGAACTCGCTGATGCTGGTCACGGCCCTGAACGGCCGCCTGGGCTACGACATCTGCGCCAAGATCGCCAAGACCGCCCACAAGAACGGCACCACCCTGCGCGAGGAAGCCGTCGGCGGCGGCTACCTGACGAACGAAGAGTTCGACCAGTACGTCCGTCCGGAAAAGATGGTCTCGCCGGGCTGAGGCCCGCCCGACTGAACGACTGACAAGACGGGGCGGCGCATCAGCGACCGCCCCGTTTTCGTATCCCGGTCGCGGCGAACCGGTGCTATGCGAAAGATCGCATGACCGGTCTTGTCCGCCCCTACTGGATAGAAGCCCGCTTCGAGCGACGCGAGAGCTGGAACGCAGCGGCCTACCCGTTCAACCTGCCCGTGGTTCGCGGCCTGGACACCCTGGCCTTCCATCCGCGCGTGACCTTCCTGGTCGGCGAAAACGGCTCGGGCAAGTCGACCCTGATCGAGGCCCTGGCCGTGGCCTGGGGCTTCAACGCCGAAGGCGGATCGACCAGCGTCAACTTCTCCACCCGCGCCTCGCACTCGCCGCTCAGCCAGCACATCCGTAAGGTTCGAGGACATCTGCGGCCCATCGACGGTTACTTCCTGCGGGCCGAGAGCTTCTTCAACGTGGCCAGCTACATCGAGGAGGTCGGTGTCTCGGGCTACGGCCAGGTTCCGCTGCACGAGCAGTCGCACGGCGAAGCGTTCTTCGCCCTGTTCGACAACCGCTTCCGCGGCGACGGCCTCTACATCCTCGACGAGCCGGAAGCGGCCCTTTCGCCGCAGCGGCAACTGTCGTTCCTGGCGCGGCTGCATGAGCTGGTGCTGGCGCGGTCGCAGTTCATCATCGCCACCCACTCGCCGATCCTGCTGGGCTATCCGGACGCCTGGATCTACCAGGCCTCCGAGCGCGGCCTGGAGCGAGTGGACTACGAGGACACCGAGCACTTCCAGGTGACCCGCAACTTCCTCAACCGTCGCCAGACCTTCCTGGACGTCTTGCTGTCGGACGACGAGGAGGCGTGATAGCCTTCCGTCCATGGGCAAGCCCGAACTCGACATGGCGGCCGAACGGAGCATCGATCCGGAACTGCTGGCGCAGGCCCAGCGGCTGGGGATTTCGGTCGCCGGCATGAGCGAGCGGCAGTTGCGGCTGCACCTGCAGAAGGTCGATCCCGCCGGGGCCGAGGAACGCGCCAGGCGCTGGGCGGAAGAGAACGCCGAGGCGATCACAGACCACAACGCGCGGGTGACCCGACGCGGACTCATCTCGGACCACTTCCGAAAGTGGTAGTTGAGGCAGTTCGATGCCTACAGAAATCCAGCCCCGGCCGCGCGCCACGTCGCGCCGTTCCTCGTTGTCCTTTCTTCCCATCATCTTCACGGCCTCACCGAGGTCGTGGTTGCACCCGCCGTAAACGATGCGCAGAGCATCGTCGCCGAATTGGAGGTTCCCGTCGTGATCGAGGATCAGCCGCTGACCTTGGTGATCAGCGAGCTGTTCAGCATCGATGCTCGCCAACTCCGCCAGCGCATCTCTTCCCTCGCCGCCCACGAGGACGCGATCCGGCGCGCCCTCGACCGGTTGGTCACCGGCTTCTAGCGGCGCACCACCGTGCGGCCGATCGGGGCCAGGGCGATGTAGGCCAGTTGCAGGTCCTTGATGGCGAACGGGATGCCGATGATGCTGATGGCCTCGGCCACGGCGATCAGCAGGTGGCTGAGCGCGATGTACCAGCCGCCGAGCACGAACCAGATCAGGTTCAGCAGGAAGCCAAGCGGACCCGTGCCGATGTCGCTGCGTCCGGTGACGATCTCGCGGCTGACGATCTCCTTGCCGAACGGCCAGAAGGCGAAGCCGGCGATGCGCCAGGCCGCGCCGGCATAGGGCAGGCCGACGATGGTGATCGCCAGAAGCAGCCCCCCCAGCAGCCACAGCAGGCCCGACAGCCAGCCGCCGAGGAAGAACCAGAGCAGGTTGAGGATGAAGCGGATCATCGCGGTCCTTTCGTCTCGGTGAAGACTTGGGATGTCGTCGTGGCGTTGTCGAGCTTGACGGCGCGACCTTACGGCGAATTCACCGCAGCAGCTGCCAGCGCCTGGCCCAGCGCCCCTTGCCGAACCGCGACAGGGCCAGGAGGTAAAGGCCTGCATAGACGACGACGCCCAGGCCGATCAGCGCCCAGCTCCAGGGGCCGGGCGCATGCCAGGTCGGCGCCGTGGTCAGCCAGTCGTGCGGCGGCGAGGTCAGCTCCAGCCACAGGCCGCCGACCCAGGCGATGGAGAACAGGGCCACGGCCGGATAGCGCAGGATCGGGCTCTTCTGCACCAGCAGCAGGAACTGGACGAAGACCGCGGCCGCGGCGGCGGCGAAACCGGCCAGCCAGGGCTGCCAGGTTCCCGGCGCCAGGCGCGCCGCGCCAAGGCCCGCCAGCAGCGGTGCCCACAGCAATGGACCGAAGAAGAGAAGGATGAGGGCCAGGCCGACGAGGACCCCTACCCCGCCGCCGATCACCTTGCCGGCCGCCTCACCGGCGGCGTGCGCGCCGTGATGGCGATCGACGCCGTGAGGATCGCCGGACGGGTTGTGGCCCTTCGCCATCAGGCCCGGCGGCTGACCGCGAAGTCGGCGAGGCTTTCGAGGCTTTCGCGCCAGTCATTGGCCGGGAAGACCGCCAGGGCGGCCTTGGCCTTGTCGGCGTACTCGGCGGCGAGGTCGAGCGTGGCGTCCAGGGCGCCGGTGCCGATGATCAGCTCGCGGGCGCGGCGGAAGTCGGCCTCGGTCTGCTCGCGACGGCCGATGGCGCGCTCCCAGAACTCGGCCTCGCGCGGACCCGAGCGGGCGATGGCCAGCAGCAGCGGCAGGGTGGCCTTGCCTTCGCGGAAGTCGTCGCCGGCGTTCTTGCCAAGCGTTTCGGTGGCGCCGCCGTAGTCGAGGGCGTCGTCGGCCAGCTGGAAGGCCAGACCCAGGCTCATGCCGTAGTCGCGCAGGGCCTTGGACTTTTCGGCGTCGACCCCGGCCGACACCGCGCCGGCCTCGGCCGCGGCGGCGAACAGCTCGGCGGTCTTGGCCGCGATGATCTCGAGATAGACCGCCTGCGACAGGTTGAGGTCATGGCTGCGCATCAGTTGCAGCACCTCGCCCTCGGCGATCACGCGGCTGGCCTGGGCGAGGATCTGCAGGGCGCGCATCGAGTCGGTCTCGACCATCAGCTCGAAGGCGCGGGCGAACAGGAAGTCGCCGACCAGCACGCTTTGGGCCGCGCCCCAGATCAGGTGCGCGGCGACCTTGCCGCGACGCAGCTGGCTGCCGTCGACAACGTCGTCGTGCAGCAGGGTGGCGGTATGGATGAACTCGACGGCGGCGGCCAGCTTGAGGCAGTGGTCGTTATCCGAACCGGCCAGGCGCGCGGCGGCCACGGTCAGCAGCGGGCGCAGGCGCTTGCCGCCGGCGGCGATCAGGTGCTCGGCCAGGGCCGGGATCACCGGGACGTCGCTTTGCATGCGATCGGTGATCAGGCGGTCCACGCCGCCCATGTCGGCGGCGGCCAGGCGCACGAGACGATCCACCGATCCCGGCTGACGGGCGAGGGTCGCTGCAGCTGCGTCCAAGACCATGTACTCCTCAGGCGACGCCGCTCGTAGCGCCATGGGCGTTGCGAGCGACAATGGTGGCGGGATAGGTCAGGGTCAAGGCGAGCACAAGGCCCGAAACGTTGTCCGACCCCACCTCTGTTCCTTCCGTCACCGAAGACCGTGTCCTCGACGGACGCGTGAAGCTTCGCCAATCGGCCGCCGGATACCGGGCGGGGCTGGATGCGGCCCTGCTGGCGGCCGCCTGCGACGCCGGCGACGGAGAACGCGTCATCGAGGCCGGATGCGGCGTCGGCGCGGCCTTGCTGGCCGCCGCGAGCCGTCGCCCATCCGTGCGATTCGTCGGACTGGAGCGCGATTCCGCCGCCGCGGCCCTGGCGCGGGAGAACGCCGCGCTGAACGGCCTGGCCGACCGCGTCGAGATCATCGAGGGCGACGTGGCGGCCGGCTTCCGGGCCCTGGCCCTGCCCGTCTTCGACGCGATGATGAGCAATCCCCCGTTCTTCGACGACCCCAGGGCCCTGCGCGCGCCGGCGCCGGAGAAGACCGGCGCCTGGATGGCCGATGCGGGCCTCTCCGCCTGGACCGCCTTCGCCCTGAAGGCCGTGCGCGAGGGAGGGACCATCACCCTGATCCACCGCGCCGACCGCCTGGCCGACATCCTGGCCCTGCTGGCCCCTAAGGCCGGGTCGTTCCGCATCCGCCCGATCCAGCCCTTCGCCGACGCGCCGGCCAAGCGGGTGCTGGTGCGGGCGATGAAGACCGGCAAGGCGCCTCTGGTGCTGCTGCCGGCCCTGGTGATGCACGAGCGCGGCGGGGGGAAGCATTCGGTGGAAGCCGAAGCGATCCTGCGGGGGGAAGCGGCGCTGGAGTGGTGAGAACGCCCCTCGCCCTAAGGCTGAGAATTCTGGCCGCAGCGCTTTTTACGCGTCCCCTAACGTTCTGCTAACGCAACGCGTGCATAGCTGAGCCTCGGGTGCAAAACGCGCCCTTGGCCAGAAGGCCGCGCCGGGAAGAACGGGTCGATGCCGCAGAACAGCATCAACACGAACGTCGGGGCGATGATCGCCCTGCAGTCGCTGAACACGATCAATCGTGATCTGGCGACGACGCTGCGCCGTATCGCCACCGGCCTGAAGATCTCATCCCCCAAGGACAATCCCGCCGTCTGGGCCACCGCCAAGATGCAGGCGGCCGAGGCCAAGTCGCTGGACGCCGTGCGCGCCTCGCTGCAGCGCGGCCAGTCGACGGTGGACGTGGCCCTGGCGGCCGGCGACACGGTCACCGACCTGCTCGACCAGATGAAGCAGAAGATGCTGGCCGCGTCGGATCCCAGCCTGACCACCGCCAGCCGCAAGCTGCTGAACGACGACTACGTCTCGCTGCGCAAGCAGATCGACCGCGCGGTCGAGAACGCCAGCTTCAACGGCGTGAACCTGATCTCGGCCGGGAACACCGGCAATATCCGCGCCCTGGCCAACGCCAAGGCCGACCAGACCATCGATGTCGACCACGTGGACCTGTCGACCGGCGGCGCGGCCCTGGCCGGCATGCGCGCCGACCTGCTGACCGCGCCCTCCTCGACCGACATCAAGGCCATGGACACGGCCATGCAGAACGTCACCTCCGCCTTGTCGCGGCTGGGCACCCAGGCCAACGGCCTCGACACCCACCTGACCTTCATCGACAAGCTGCAGGACACCCTGGAGGCCTCGGTCGGCCGCCTGATCGACGCCGACATGGCCCAGGAGGCAACCCGCCTGCAGGCCTTGCAGATCAAGCAGCAGCTGGCCATCAAGTCGCTGTCGATCGCCAACGCCGCGCCGAGCTATATCCTCAAGCTGTTCGGGGGCTGAGGGTCATGACCGTGGGGCTGGCCGACGGTGAGAAGACCTATTTCGGCGCAATCAACGCGGCTGCGCGGTTCGCCGAGGTTTGCGCCGGTTACCATCTGGCCAATCCCTATCCGGAACAGGGCGCGCCCCTCGACCACGTCATCAACACCCTGATGACAGAGCTTTGGGATCAGGGCTTCAGCCAGACCCAGATCCGCGCGGCCTTCGAGGCGGCCCTGGCCGACATGAACCGCTACGCCGCGGGCGAGGAACACCGCCCCTGATGACAACGGCCAGGGCGCGGTCATTATCCCACGCGCCCCCTTTTCGATCCGAAGCGTGAGTCGCCATGGCCCAGTACCTCGCCCTCCTGTCCCTGCTCGTGCGCGACTATGACGAGGCCCTGGCCTTCTATGTCGGCAAGATGGGCTTCGACCTGGTCGAGGACAGCGAACTGGGCGCGGGCAAGCGCTGGGTGGTGGTCTCGCCGGGACCAGGCGGCTCGCGCTTCCTGCTGGCCAAGGCGGCCGACGAGCGCCAGGTCGCGATGATCGGCGGCCAGGGCGGCGGCCGGGTCTGGCTGTTCCTGCACACCGACGACTTCGACGGCGACCACGCCCGCCTCAGCGCGGCCGGCGTGACGTTCCTCGAGGAACCGCGCCACGAGGCCTATGGCAGCGTGGCGGTGTTCGAGGACCTGTACGGCAACCGCTGGGACCTGCTGCAGCCGCGTGGCGGCAAGGCCTGAGCCCGTGCGCCTCCTGCTGGCCCTCGTCGCGATCGTCTTCTCCTTGGCGACCGGCGCGGCCGGCGCCGCGGAGGCGCCGATCCGCGTGCTCTATCTCGACCAGTCGGTCGGCTGGCGGCATCGGCCGGTGACGCGGTCCGCCGAAGGCCTCGCGCTTTCGGAGGCGGCGATGATCGCCATCGGCAAGGCCAGCGGCGCCTTCGAGACGCAGGTGACGCAGGACGCCCGCGAGATCACGCCGGAACGGCTGAAGGATGTGGACGTGCTGGTGTTCTACACCACCGGCGCCCTGCCGATTTCGCCGCAGGCCTGGGCGGCCGTGCAGCAGCGGTTCGCGGCCGGCAAGCTGGGCTTCGTCGGCCTGCACAGCGCCGCCGACACGGCCTGGGACTATGCGGGGCCGGGGCTCGACTACACGACGATGCTCAACGGCCAGTTCGCCGGCCATCCGTGGACCGAGGACCAGAAGGTCCGGGTCAAGGCGCTGGACAACCATCCGCTGGCCGCGCCGTGGGGCCGCAGCGTCGACCTGGTGGAAGAGATCTACCAATACAAGCGCTTCGACCCGGCCGCCGTGCGGGTGATCCAGAGCCTGGACTACTCGGGCACGCCGCTGAAGCGGCCCTACGCCGTGCCGGTCAGCTGGGTGCGGAGCGTGGGGAGCGGCCGGCTGTTCTTCACCAACCTCGGCCACAACGAAGCGACCTGGGCCGATCCGCGCTTCGCCGAGCAGATCGTGCGGGCGGTGCGATGGACGGCCTGGAAGGCGCGCGGCGACGACACGCCTAACCCGCGCGAGCAGGCGCTGGACCAGGTGCGGGCGCTGTTGACTTATGCCGGCGAAACCGACGTCGAGGTGCGGCTGGCGCGGGTGAAGGACCAGGCCTGGCTGCTGGCGGTCGCGAGCCGGATCGCGGCGCTGCGCGTGGTCTATCCGGGCAAGCCGGAGGCGGATCGGACCAGGTTCGAGGCGGCTTATCAGCCCCTGCTGGCGGAGGTCAGGGCGAAGACGGCTCGCTAGGAACCTCCCCCTGTGGGGGAGGCGATCGCACAGCGACCGGCGGGGGATTGGACGCTGGACTTCCGACTCTTCGAAAGCTGAAAACGTCCCCCCTCCGGCCTTCGGCCACCTCCCCCAGAGGGGGAGGATTTCTAGAATTCCGCCAGCTCTCTTGCATGCGCCGCCACGTCGGCCGGCCATTGCTCCAGGCCAGCCTCGAACCCTTCCCTGTCTCCCGCATAGAGCGCCCGCATCGCGGCCTCGAAGCCCGGCGCGTCACCGGCGGCGGCGCTGGCGAAGCGATAGGCGGCGTCGCGGGCGCGGCGCTGGCGGTCGGGGGCTTCGGCTTCGCGTCGAGCGGCCTCGACCAGCTTGCGCAGGGCCACCGACGCTCCGCCGGGCTGGCTGGCCAGCCAGTCCCAGTGACGGGGCAGCAGGGTGACCTCGCGCGCGACGACGCCGAGCTTGGGGCGGCCGCGGCCGCGCGGGGCCTCGGGTTCCGGCTCGGCGGGCGCCAGGCGGGCGGCGAGGTCTTCGGGCGAACCGCGCAGGTCGAAGTCCACCTGCCGGCCGTCGGGATCGAAGATCAGGATCGGGGCGCTTGGACGCACGTTCACCACCGCCTGGGCGGCCAGGGCGACGGTCAGCTTGTCGCCGGCGGCGAGACGCTTGCCGGATTCGAACACGGCGTAGGTCATCGGACGAGGTCTATCGCGTTCAGGGTTTCGCACCAGTGCTTGCGGCGGTCGGCGAGGCGCAGCGCCCTGCCCTTCGGCTCCAGGCCGCCGTCGTCGATGGTCTCCAGAACCTCGAAGACGAAGCTCGCCTCGCCATGGGCGTTCCAGGCGCCCTGCAGGCGGGCGTTGGGATACGAGCCGAGCCGCAAGCTGAACCAGACGCCGTTCTTGCGCGTGGCGACATTCTCGGTCGCGCCGACGAAGGCCTGGCCGGTGCGCTGGCAGCGCACGGCGTAGACTCCGGGCTCGGGCTTTTCTTCCTTGTAGGCGCGCAGCAGCGCCTTGCGCGGGTTCATGGCCGCCTCCTTGTCGGCGACCTTTTTACCCGGGCAAATTATGAAGTCAATATTACCCGGGTATTTTATCTCGCATCAGCACGCCATACAGCGTTCCAGCCAGGACGGCGCCGACGAACCAGGCGTACTGGTAGATCGTGGTCCAGGGCTGGCCGACCCCGGCGAAGGCGTGCGGGGCCGCCGCGTGCAGGAAGCCCGGCAGATTGGGCGCGACCCCGACGGCGAAGGCGACCAGGGCCGCCGGGTTCCAGCCCGCCTTGTAGGTGTAGGCGCCCGCGCGGTCGTAGAGGGCCGGCACGTCCAGGGCCGTCCGGCGCAGGATCCAGTAGTCGACGATCAGGATGCCGGCGATCGGCCCCAGCAAGGCGCCGTAGCCGGTCAGCCAGACGAAGATGTAGCCGGCGGTGCTCTCCAGCAGCTTCCAGGGCATGATCAGCACCCCGATCCCGGCCGTGATCCAGCCGCCGATGCGATAGGTGATGCGCCGGGGCCAGAGGGCGGCGAAGTCGTAGGCCGGCCCCACCAGGTTGGCGGCGATGTTGCAGGAAACGGTGTCGAGGCTGATGATCACCAGGCCCACCAGCACGGCGATCCCGCCAATGTCGCCCGACAGCGCCACCGGGTCCCAGATCGCCTTGCCGAAGATCAGCACCGTGGCCGAGGTGACCACCACGCTCATGGCCGCCAGCAGCGCCATGGGCCCGGGCAGGCCAAGGGCCTGACCCAGGATCTGGTCCTTCTGGGTGCGGGCGAAGCGGGTGAAGTCTGGGATGTTCAGCGCCAGCGTGGCCCAGTAACCGGTCATCGCCGTCACCGCCGGCCCGAAGTCGCTCCAGAAGCGGCCGGCCTTGGCGCCGCCAGGGTCGTAGGCCGAAGGCTCGTGCAGAATGGGGCCAAGCCCGCCGGCCTTGGACAGCGCCCACCAGACCAGGGCGAGGCAGACGATCACCTTGATCGGCGCGGTCCAGGTCTCGAGCTTGCGGACGGCCTCCAGGCCTTTGGTGACGAAGGCCAGCTGGATCAGCCAGAAGGCCAGGAACGCCAGCAGCTGACCCACCCCAATCCCCAGCAGCGGGATCGGAGGGCCGTCCAGCTTCGTCCCGACCATGACGCCCAGCAGGGTCAGCAGCGCCCCGCCCCCGATCCAGGTCTGGATGCCGTACCAGCCGCAGGCGACGATGGCCCGAGCCAGCGCCGGCAGCCGCGCGCCGCGCCAGCCGAACGAGGCTCTGGCCAGCACCGCGTAGGGCACGCCATGTCTTGCGCCGGCATGGCCGATCAGCAGCATCGGCACGAGCACGATCACATTGCCCAGCAGCACGGCCCACACCGCCTGGCCGGCCGACATCCCCTGTTCCACCAGGCCCGCGGCCAGCATGTAGGCCGGCACGGCGATGACCATGCCCAGCCACAGGGCCGCGAAGTGGCGGGCGCGCCAGGTGCGCTGGTCCGCCGTCGTCGGCGCCAGGTCCTCGTTCCAGAGGTTTCCGCTTTCGTCGCTCATGCGCTCCCCCGAGCCCGCACTCCGGACGCGAGCATGCGCGGCGGCGGTCAGGCCGTCACCTTGGAAAACACCGGCCGCGAAGGGTTTCTAGAAGGCTGCGTAGGCGAAGGTCGCCAGGCCCGCCCCGAACAGCAGCACCAGGGCGACGATGCCGACGCGATCCCACTGGATGCAGGGGCCGGCGTGGCGAAGCTCGGAGCCTTCGGGCTTGTTGACGTCGCACTTTCTGAAGAACACGGGACGCGCGGAAACACGCATGGCGTGGGCCATGGCTCTAACCTCCCTGACGATCAGGCGCCTCTGACGGGCGCGTAGCGGAAGGTTAACACGGCTCGCCCAAAAGGCGAAAAATTCGCTCAATAGGCGAAGCGCAGACTCAGCCCCACGCGGCGCGGCTGGGGCGAGAACGATTGGGGCAGGCGTCCGGCGGTGATGAACAGTGGGGCGTCGGAGTCGAGCAGGTTCTCGACGAACACCCCGACCGAGCGCCGGCCGACCTCGATCGCCATGCGGCCGTCGATCAGGGTCACGCCGCCGAGATCACGGCCAGAACCGGGACTGACGGACTCGAAGGTCGAGCGCGACTCGCCGACATAGGCGGCCGAGCCGTTGAGGATCAGGCTGGCGCCGCCGGCCAGTTCGCGGCGGGTCTCGCCCCACAGGGTGAAAGCCGTGCGCGGCACGGCCGGCAGGTGGTCGCCCTCGCGGCCCAGGCCCGCCATGGCGCCGGTGGTCTGGTCCTGGGTCAGCACCGCCTCGGTGGCGGCGAAGTTGAACCCGACCTTCGAGCCGCCCCGGCTCCAGGTGGCGTCGAACTCGACGCCGTCGATGCGCGCGCGGCCCAGGTTGGTGACGAAGGCGAAGGCGCCGTTCTCGCTGGTCGCTGAATACTGCATGTCGCGCCAGTCGATGCTGTAGACGGCCAGGTTCGCCGACAGCCCCCCCTCCAGCCAGCGGGACTTCAGGCCCAGCTCGCGGTTCCACAGCGTGTCGGAGCCGTAGCCCTGCAGGGCCGACGGCAGGCCCGGCGCAGTGTTTACGCCGCCGGGCCGGAAGCCCTGCGAGACCTGCATGTAGCCCATCAGGCGCGGGGTGAAGCGGCGCGAGGCCACGCCCTTGACGCTCCAGCCGTCCTCCTCGACCCGGTTGCGGAAATTGCCGCCGGAAGTGTCGGAGATGACATTGACCACCAGCACCTCGCCGACGGTCTTCTTGTCGTAGGAGAAGCGGCGGGCGCCGATGGTGATGTCGGAGCGGTCGTCGACGGCCAGGGTCGCCTCGCCGTAAACCGCCACCTGATCGAGGCGAGTGTCGACGATGCGCCGGCCGGTGAAGCCGGCCGCGTCCACCGGCAGGCCGGTGACGGGATCGGCCACGCGCACCTGGCTGTCGATGGTGTCGCTGCGGGTCTCGGAGAACACGCCGACCGTCCATTGCAACGGCCCGTCGCGATCGGAGGTCAGGCGCGCCTCGCGCACGTCGGCGGTCAGGTCGATGGGCTGGTACAGCAGGCCCGGCGTGCGGCTGTCGACGTAGGACGCGTAGCCCCCCATCTGGCCGGCGTCGCAGGCGAGGCCCGAACGCAGGGCCAGCCAGCGGGCGCAGCCGGCGGCGCTGCCGCGCTCGGCCTGCAAGGTGCCAGTGTAGTCGATCTGGCGGGTGTTGTTCCACTGGTAGTGGGCCAGCGAGGCCGAGAAGCGCACGCCCGGCAGCCGGCTCTCCATCGACAGCGCCCCGAACCACACCTCGCTGTCGAAGGGTGTGCGGACGAAGTTCCGTGAGACGTGCGAAGGCTCTCCCGGCGCGCCGGCGCCGGTGTCGTTCAGGCGCGAATCCTGGCCGGCCAGCAGCAGGTCGAAGCGCATCGCGTCGCTGGGCCGCCAGACCGCCGCCAGGCGCCCGCCGACCGTGCGTCCGGCGTTGACGCCTTGCAGGCCCAGGCGGGCGTTGTCGGAGAAGGCCGCCTCGTCGCGGCGATAGGCGGTCAGGCGCACGGCCGCGCGATCGTCGGCGAAGGCCTTGTTGGCGACGACGGTGACCGCGCCGCCGGCCCGTCCGCCGACCACCCCGCCCTCGACCTCCAACCCCATCTGGTCGCGCGACGGGTCGGCGCGGTTGAAGGCCACCTTCATGGCCCCGCCCATGGCGCTGGATCCGTAGAGCGTGCCCTGCGGCCCGCGCAGCACCTCCAGCCGGTCGACATCGACCAGCAGCAGGTCGGGGAACGAGCCGCCGGGATCGGCCGTGGTGCCGCTGGGCCCCGAGACCGGGATGTCGTTGTAATAGAGGGCGGTCGTCGCCTCGCCCGAACCGTAGACGCCGCGCAGGGTCATGCGCATGCGGCCCACGCCCGTGCTGGTCAGCGTCAGGCCCGGCAGGCGCTGGGCGACGCGCTCGAAGGTGACGGCGCCGGTGGCCTTCAGCGCCTCGCCGCTGACCACCCGGATCGACAGCGGCGTGTTCTGCTCGGCGGTGGCGCGGCGCAGGGCGGTGACCATCACCGCATCGACCTCGGCCGAGACCATCGGCGCGGCCCGCGGGGCCGGCGGCGACGGACGCTCGGGCGCGCCGCGCTCGATCAGCAGCCGTCCGCCATGGCGGCGGGCGACCAGGCCCGAGCCGGCAAGAAGGCGCTCAAGGGCCTCGTCTGCCTCCATCCGGCCCCGCACGCGCGGCGCGCGCAGGCCCGTGACCAGGGCCGGATTGAACAGGATCTCGATGTCGGTCTGGGCGGAGAAGGCGGTCAGGGCGCGGGCCATCGGCGTGCCGGCGGCGATGTCGACGCGGCGCGGCGCGGCCGCCGCGACCACGGGGGTCGCGAACGCGGCGAGCGCCAGCCAACCGGCGAGCGCGCAGCGGCGATGACGTGTGTGCAATACCCCCGGGGCTCCAGTACGCGGCAGCGCCCCTTCCTTCACTGCTGCGTTCGCCAAAGCCAGTCCCCTCGTCGCCGTTGACCGGCGATCCGGCCCCCTCGCCCGGGCCAGGGGGACCGTGCGGAAGACTCTGCCTGATAATCTGGCAGGCGGGGCGCCCCGACGGCAAGTGCGAGAGTGTGGGTTGACCGCGCCGTCACGCTGCTGACGAATGATCGCAACAAAAAAGACTCGTTGTGTCGGGGACGACGAATGGCGCTGGCGAATCTTGCCGCTGGAGCGCGTGGAAGCGAGGGCCTGGCCCATGCTTCCCTGCCCTACCAGCAGGCCCTGAAGGCTTTCTTCCGCCGAAGAGTGGAAGGCGGCGAGGTCGACGATCTCGTGCAGGAGGTGCTCCTCCGGCTGCACAACCGCCGTGACGGCGGCGAAGTGGCCAATCTCGGCAGCTTTATTTTCCAGACCGCCACCAACGTGCTGTTGGACCGCCGGCGCCGCGACACCGTCCGCAAACGGCAGGCCCATTGTGAACTGGAGGAGGTTCATCACCCCCTCGACGAACTGTCGCCGGACCGTATCCTGCAAGCCAAGGAGCAGGCCGCTGTCGCCGCGGCCGCCCTCGGTGACCTTCCCTTAAGGACGCGCGCTGCATTCATGCTCGTCCGATTTGAAGGCATGAGTTACAAGGCGGCGGCCGCTCAACTGGGACTCTCCGTCAGCGCGGTCGAAAAACACGTCGCCAAGGCTCTCAAGCACCTGACGAGCCGCCTGCAGGAACACGATGCGCCACACCGTCCCAAACCTGGCTTCTTCCGGTGAACCGGACGCCGCGGAATGGGTCGCGCGCCTGCAGCATCGGCCGAACGATCTTTCCCTGCGGCGTGATTTCGATTCCTGGCTGAAGGCCGATCCGGCCAACAAGGACGCCTACGCCTCAGCCTCGGACGCCTGGGCCCGCCTGGGCGCCCTGACCGACGAGCCCGAGATTGTCGCCGCCCGCGCCCGCCTGAAGGCCGACCTGGCCGCCGACCAGCGCCGTCGCGCCCGTCCGCAGGTGCGCTGGGCCGCGGCCGTCGCCGCCCTGGTCACCGCCGGCGGCTTCGGCACAGCCCTGTGGCTGGCCGCCGCGCCCTCGGACCACGCCCCCGCCGTCGCGCCCGCGCAGACGGCCCAGGCCGTCTACCGCACCGGCGTCGGCGAGCAGAAGATCGTCACCCTGGCCGACGGCTCGATCGCCACCCTGTCGACCGACTCGGTTCTGCGCGTCACCGAATGGGGCGCTCGCCGCGCTCTGACGCTGGATCGCGGCGAGGCCTTCTTCCAGGTCGCCAAGAACCCGCAGCGCCCCTTCGTGGTCACCGCCGACGGGCGCACGGTCACGGCCCTGGGCACGGCCTTCAACGTGCGCATCGACCCGGGCAAGTGGTCGGTCAGCCTGCTGGAAGGCAAGATCCGCGTCGCCGACCCGGTCGCCCACAACAGCGTCGACCTTCTGCCCGGCTCGCGCCTGGAACAGCAGGCCGGCTCGACCTGGGCCGTGGCCGCCGCCGACGTGGCCGCCCTGACCAGCTGGCGCGACGGCAGCGTCACCTTCGACAACCAGCCGCTGGCCGAGATCGTCGGCGAGCTGAACCGCTATTCGGTGCGCAAGATCCGCATCGACTCGCCGCGCGTGGCTTCGACCCCGATGAGCGGCCGCTTCAAGACCGGCGACGTCTCCGGCTTCGTCGACGCGCTCAGCGCCTATGGCGCAGCCAAGGCCAAGACCGGCCAAGGCGGTGAGATCGTCCTGGTTTCGCCGTAAGGCTTGCTTCCCTCTCTCAAAGAGAGAGAGAGGGAATTGTGGTCCCAAGTTGAGGAACCGCCTCCACCCTGCGTCATGAATAAGGACAGCGGCGCCGTTCGCGCCGTTTGCAGGGAGGCTTTTCGTGACTTCGATCCTCAAGACCGCCGCCGCCGGGCTGGTTGGCGTTTCCATGCTGATGGCCGGCAGCGCCATCGCCGCGCCGCTGAACGCCGCGCAAAAGACCCAACTGAAGGCGAACGTCGACGCCTACACCCCGCAGATGAACGAAGCGGCCCTGAAGATCTGGGACTACGCCGAGCTGGGCTACCTGGAGACCAAGAGCTCGAACGTGCTGCAGGAGCAGCTGAAGACCGCCGGCTTCACGGTAAACGCGGGCGTCGCCGACGAGCCGACCGCCTTCGTCGCCAGCTTCAAGCAGGGCAAGGGCCCGGTGATCGCCATCCTGGCCGAGTTCGACGCCCTGCCGGGCCTGTCGCAGGCCGCCGCCCCGACCAAGACCCCACGCCCCGAGACCGACAACGGCCACGGTTGCGGCCACAACCTGTTCGGCGCGGCCTCGGTGGCCGGCGCGGTCGCCCTCAAGGAGTGGATGATCCAGAACAAAGTGCAGGGCGAGATTCGCGTCTACGGCACCCCGGCCGAAGAAGGCGGTTCGGGCAAGGTCTACATGGTGCGTGAAGGCCTGTTCAACGACGTCGACGTGACGCTGCACTGGCACCCGGGCAACGAGAACTCGGCCCGCCAAGGCACCTCGATGGCCAATATCAGCGGCAAGTTCCGCTTCCGCGGCAAGTCCTCGCACGCCTCGGGCGCGCCGTGGGCCGGCCGCTCGGCCCTGGACGGCGTGGAGGTGCTGGACACCGCCGCCAACTTCATGCGCGAGCACATTCCCGACGGCACGCGCATCCACTACGTGATCACCAACGGCGGCAAGGCCCCCAACGTCGTGCCCGACTTCGCCGAGGTCTACTACTACGTCCGCAACAGCGACCCGAAGATCGTGGTCAGCGTCATGGACCGCATCAAGAAGGCGGCCGACGGCGCGGCCATGGCCACCGAGACCACGGTCGAGTTCGAGCAGACCGGCGGCGTCTACAACCTGCTGCCCAACGACGTGCTGGGCAAGGTGATGCATGACAGCCTGACCAGCGTGGGCGGCATCACCTGGACGCCGGAAGAGACCGAGTTCGCCAAGACCCTGGCCAAGAGCCTGAACGGCGGCGGCGGCGACCTGGCCTCGGTGGGCAAGGTCCAGTCCTACGCTCCGGCCGACACCAAGGGCGGCGTCGGCGGCTCGACCGACGTGTCGGACATCTCGTGGGTGACGCCGACCGTGGGCCTGTCGACCGCGACCTTCGTCCCGGGCTCGGCCGGCCACAGCTGGCAGAACGTGGCGGCGGCCGGCTCGACGATCGGCCTCAAGGGCGCGGCCGTCGCGGCCAAGACCCTGTCGATCACCGGCGCCGAGCTGTTCATGAACCCCAAGCTGATCGCCGACGCCAAGACCGAGCTGAACGCCCGCCGCGGCGACGGCTTCCAGTACAAGGCCATGGTCGGCGACCGGAAGCCCCCGCTCGACTACCGCAAGGCCGGCGGCGCGGAGTAATCTAAACCCTCCCCCTGAAGGGGGAGGTGTCGCCGGAGGCGACGGAGGGGGATGTGATTGCGAAGGTCGGGCCGGACCTCGCCATCGGAGCCCTTTCCCCCCTCCGGCCCTACGGGCCACCTCCCCCTTAGGGGGGAGGGTTTGGCTCACAGGAACTTCGGCGCCGGGAAGATCGCCAACGCCGCGACCAGCCAGGCGGCCAGCCCGCCGAGAATGGCCAGGCGGTAGTCGACGCGGTCGACCAGCAGCCACGAGACGCCCAGGAAGACGAGATAGGCCGGAATGGTCTTGGCGCCGGCCAGGCACGCGGTGCGGAAACCGCCCGCCTCGCCCTTGGAGCCGACGGCCAAGAGGGCGATGATCGCGAAGGTCGGGGCCAGCGGCAGGATGCCGGGCAGCACGTCGCCCTTCTTGGACGCCAGCACGATCAGGGCGGTGACGAGACCGCCCAGCAGCCCCTTCCAAAGGACCTCGACAAGCAGCGGCGGCATCAGGCCTGGACGCCCCGCGCCTTCAGCTTGGCCTTCAGCTCGCGGATCGGCCGGGCCAGCAGGAAGCCGAACGACACCGCCCCCTCCTTGGTGTGCACGGCGTGATGGATGCGGTGGGCCTGGATCAGGCGCTTCCAGTAGGCCGACTTGCCCAGCGGCACCTTGAAGCGCTGGTGCACCATGCCGTCGTGAAAGATAAAATAGACCGCGCCATAGGCGGTGATCCCCAGGCCGATCGGCAGCAGCCAGGGATAGCCGTTGGTCCCGAAATAGATGGCGACGATGGCCGGGGCGGCGAAGACCACCGCGAACAGGTCGTTCAGCTCGAAGGCGCCGTGGCGCGGCTCGTGGTGCGAACGGTGCCAGATCCAACCGAAGCCGTGCATGACGTACTTGTGGGTGAACCAGGCGAAGCCTTCCATGAAGGCGAAGGCCGCCAGGAACAGCGCGACCTTGAGACCGAAGGTGACCATCGCTTTTCTAACTCCAGAGCCGGCGACCTGACTGCAACAGGCTTTCGGCTCCCGTCCTTGTTCTAGCGCAAAGTCCTAGCGCTGCGGATCGCGCGACAGGGCCTGGGCCACGAGCAGGCCCGCCGCGCCCACGGCGGCCAGCACGATCCAGGCCTTATACACGGCCGCGATCCCGGCGTCGCGCCAGAGCACGGCCTGATAGGCGTCGATCACCCAGGCGTGGGGCGTCAGCCAGCCCAGGCTCTGCAGCCAAGCGGGCATGAGAAAGCGCGGGGCCATGCTGCCGCCGATCGCCGCCAGCACCAGGATCACGAAGGTCGACAGCATCTGGGCCTGGTCACGCGTGCGGCACAGCGAGACGAGCCCCAGCGCCAGGCCCGCCGAGCAGACGCCGGCCGCAAGCGTGGTGGGCAGCCAGAGGACGAAGTGCTGCAAGGCCTCGACGCCGTAGACGCCTTGCGCCACCACGAAGATCATCACCGCCTGGACGAAGGCCTGGGCGGTCAGGAACAGGAACTTGCCGGTGACCACCGGCCCCATGCCGGCCACGCCCGCCAGCAGGCGGTCGGCGACCCCGGCGCGGCGCTCCTCCATCAGCGACAGCGCCCCCTGCATGGCCGAGAACAGGGCGAACAGGATCATCACCGCGCCGGCGTAGTAGGCGATCACCGCCCCGCCCTTGTGAGCGCCGGCGATGTCCTCGCGGTCGAAAAGGTCGTCCTTCACGGGCTGAGGCTTCTCGCGCAGCTGCGCCGCGGCGGCGTCGATGCGGGCCGACTGCACGGGCGTCAGCTCGCCCAGGGCCGGCGCGACGGAGTCGACCGACCGGCGCAGGGCCGCGTCGGGCGCGGCGGCGGCCAGGGCCTGCTGGGTGCGGGCCTGGGCCAAGGGCGCCGCGACGGCCCGCGAGGGATCGGCGACGATCAGGAATGGCTTGCCAGGCTGGGCGGGATCGGCGCGGATCACCAGGCCCGCGTCGACCTGGCCCGACTTGACGCGCGAGCGCACCGCCGCCGCGTCGGGGGCGGTCTCGGCCCGCAGTTCGGGGCTCTTCAGCAGCGCGGCGGCGACCCGGCGCGAGGCGTCGGTCTTGGCCAGGTCGGCGACCGCCAGCTTGGGCTGAAGATTGTCGCCCGAGGTTCCGGCGAACACCGACGAGAAGATCAGGAACACCAGCGGCGGCAGCAGGAAGGTCATGACCAGGGCCGCGCGGTCGCGCCACAGCTCCAGCGCCATGACCCGCATCATCGCCAGCGACATGGCCAGCCGCCCGCTCATGCGGCCTTCCGCTCGGCGACCAGGCTGAACAGGTTGGCCAGCGACGGCTGGCGCACGCGGATCTCGCGCGGGGTCAGGCCCAGCTGGCGCAACCGCGCATCCAGCCGCCCCGCCGCCCCGTAGCCGCCGCTGTCCAGCCGGGTCCAGACGCCGGGACGGCGGGTGGGCTCCAAGCCTTCGGCGGCGAGGTGGATCTCGCCGGCCATGTCGAGGCCGTCCGCGAGATGGACCAGGATCTCCATCTGGTCGCCGAAGGCCTCGGCCACCAGGGCGCGAGGCTCGCCCTCGAGCACCATCGACCCGTCGCGCAGGAAGCCGACGCGGTCGGCCAGGGCCCCGGCCTGATCGAGGTCGTGGGTGACGATCAGCACCGCCACGCCCAGGCCGCGCAGGTCGCGGATCACCGCGTCGACGGCCTCGCGGGCGTCGATGTCGACCCCCACCGTGGGCTCGTCGAGGATCAGCAGGGTCGGCTGATGGACGATGGCGGCGGCGATGTTGGCGCGACGCTGGAAGCCGCCCGACAGGGTGCGGACCGGCGCATCGGCGCGATCGAGCGTGCGGGTCAGCTCCATGGCCCGGCGCACGGCGGCCGGAACCTTGCCGCGCGGCACGCCGGCCAGGGTCGCGAAGGTCTCGATGTTCTCGCGCACCGACAGGTTGGCGTAGAGGGCGATCTCCTGCGGCACGAGCCCGAGCCCGGCCCGGGCGGCGGGGACGCGCGCCGGGTCGGCGCCGTTCAGCAGCACGCTGCCCGCGTCGGGCCGCAGCCGGCCGCAGATGGCCCGCACCAGGGTGGTCTTGCCCGCTCCGTTGTGGCCCAGCAGCGCGTAGATCTCGCCCGGACGCAGCGACAGGTCGACGCCCTTGAGCACGCGGCGGTCGCCATAGGATCGCACCACGCCTTCAGCCACGAGAATGGGGGCCGCCAGAACAGGCTCTGGATTCACGCCGCCGCCTTGCGCGCGGCGAACAGCCGTCCGGCATAGGCCCCCAGGAGGCCGCCGCCGCCGGCCGCGGCCAAGGCGGCTTCGGCCGCGGCCAGGTGCTCTTCCATGGCCGCGCGGGCGCCGGAGAGGCCCAGGCGCGAGACGGCTGTGGTCATGGCGGCGTCCTTGCCGACATCCTTGCCGGCCGCCTCGGTCGAACCTTCGGCGTCGAGGATGTCGTCGCGGATCTGGAAGGCCAGGCCCACCCGGCGGGCGAACTCGCCCACCTGCTCGACGGCCGCCTCGTCGGCGCCGCCGATCAACGCTCCAACCTGGGCGGCGGCGATGATCAGCACGCCGGTCTTCTCATGGTTCAGGCGGTCGATCTGGCTCATGTCGCGCAACTGGTCGCGGTCGAGCAGGTCGCGGGCCTGGCCAGCCACCAGCCCCATGAAGCCCACGGCCTGCGCGGCGCGGCCGCAGATCTCGGCGCGCAGGTCGCCCGAAAGCCGCTTGTCGTCGGCGATCACGGCATAGGCCTGGTTCAGGAGGCCGACGCCCGCGAGGATGGCCGTGGCCTCGTCGAAGGCGCGGTGGATGGTCGGCAGGCCGCGGCGCAGCCCCGCGTCGTCCATGGCCGGCAGGTCGTCGAGGATCAGCGAGGCGGCGTGGATCATCTCGAAGGCGCAGGCCGCGTCGAGCGCCGCGCCGTCATTGGCGCCGAACGCCTCGGCGGCCAGCAGGGTCAGCATCGGGCGGAAGCGCTTGCCCGGCGCCAGCAGCGAATAGCGCACGGCCTCGACCAGGCGGTCCGGCGCGGCGCCATGCGCCGGCGCCAGCTCGGCCAGGCGGCGGTCGACGCGCGCCCGCAGGCTTTCCACCCGCGTCAGCAGTCCCTGTTGCAAGGCGACCTGATCGTCCATCTCGCGAGTCGAGCTCCCCGCCCCTCCAGGAGCGAGTCATTTGAAGGCGCCCTGTCGCGGCGTCAACCCGAGCGCGCAGCCGGCGGCTCTTGACCCCGGCCGTCGGCGGCGCGTCCATGGCGGCATGTCCAAGCCCCTGCCCTCTCCCGCCGACCACGCCCGCGAGATCCTGGCTCGCCTGGGCGTCACCGGCCTTTCCGCCGACGGCGGGACCGCCGTGCGCACGCCGATCGACGGCTCGACCCTGGCCCATGTCGCCTTCGACGACGCCAGGGCCATCGAGGCCAAGGTCGCGGGCGCCGCCCGCGCTTTCCGCGCCTGGCGCTGCGTTCCGGCCCCGCGCCGGGGCGAGCTGGTCCGCCTGCTTGGCGAGGAGCTGCGCGCGGCCAAGGCCGATCTGTCCGCCCTGGTCACGCTCGAGGCCGGCAAGATCGCCTCCGAAGGCGCCGGCGAGGTGCAGGAGATGATCGACATCTGCGACTTCGCCGTCGGCCTGTCGCGCCAGCTGCACGGCCTCACGATCGCCTCGGAGCGCCCCGGCCACGCCATGCGCGAGACCTGGCACCCGCTGGGGCCTGTCGCCGTCATCAGCGCCTTCAACTTCCCCGTCGCCGTCTGGGCGTGGAACGCGTGCCTCGCCCTAGTCTGCGGCGATCCGGTGATCTGGAAGCCGTCGGAGAAGACGCCGCTGACGGCCCTGGCCGCCCAGGCCCTGCTGGATCGCGCGATCGCCCGCTTCAGCGACGAGGCGCCGGCCGGCCTGTCATCGGTGGTGCTGGGCGGCCGCGACGCCGGCGAGCGCCTGGCGCGCGATCCGCGCATCCCGCTGGTCAGCGCCACCGGCTCGACCCGAATGGGCAAGGCCCTGGCGCCCGTCGTCGCCGAACGCTTCGGCCGGTCGATCCTGGAGCTGGGCGGCAACAACGCCATGATCGTCACCCCCACCGCCGACCTGTCGCTGGCCTTGCGCGCCATCGTGTTCTCGGCCGCCGGCACCGCCGGCCAGCGCTGCACGTCCCTGCGCCGGCTGATCGTGCACGAGAGCCTGGTCGACAAGGTCGCCGACGCGGTCGAGGCCGCCTTCGCGCGCCTGCCGGCCGGCGATCCGCGCCAGGACGGCGTGTTGCTGGGCCCGCTGGTCGACAGGGCGGCTTACGAGACCTTCGTCCACGCTCTGGACCAGGCCCGGGCCGACGGCGCGGTGGTCACCGGCGGCGAGCGGCTGAACGAGGCGCAGGCGCCCGAGGCGTTCTACGTCCGCCCCGCCCTGGCCCGCCTGCCCGCGCCGACCGCCGGCATGGCCCGCGAGACCTTCGCGCCGCTGCTCCATGTCGTGCCCTATGCCGAGTTCGACGACGCGGTGGCGATGCAGAACGACGTCCCCCAGGGCCTGTCGTCCTGCGTGATGACCAACGACGTCCGCGAGGCCGAGGCGTTCATGGGTCCCTGGGGCAGCGACTGCGGCATAGCCAACGTCAATATCGGCCCGTCGGGGGCCGAGATCGGCGGGGCGTTCGGCGGCGAGAAGGAAACCGGCGGCGGGCGTGAAAGCGGCTCGGACGCCTGGAAGCAGTACATGCGCCGCCAGACCGCCACCGTGAACTATTCCGGCGCCCTGCCGCTTGCCCAGGGCGTGCGGTTCGACCTGTAGGACAAGCTGAGCCATGTAAACTTTTTGCGAGAGTGAAGAAAATCACACCCTGAAATTGCATCCACTCATAGCGTGCGCTCCGCTCATTCCCGAGCCGGAGGCAAACGTCATGTCGGCCTATCCCATCGCCATCTACGGCAACGGCCTGTTTCAGGACGGCTATCCCACCCCGCCCGTGCCCTACACGACGCAGGCGCAGCAGCTGAACCAGGGGATCACCACCGTGATCCTGTGGTCGATCCACATCCATGACGGCGGCGACCTTTATCTGAACGACACGCTGTTCGTCAGCAAAGGCCAGATCAAGTACGCTACCGACGGCTCGAGCGGCGTCAATCCCGACTATCCGGCCCTGGTGAAGCAGCTGATGAGCGGCGGCAGCGTGCGCGACCTGATCGTCTCGGTCGGCGCCTGGGGCACCACCAGCGACTTCACCGCCTGGCTCGGCGCGCGCGACCAGGTGAAGACGAACCTCGCCGTCCTGCAATCGACCTTCGGGATCACCGGCGTGGATTTCGACTACGAGGGCGTCTATGGCGACGAAACCCAGAAGATGATCGTCACCCTGACGCTGGATGTCGGCTCGCTGGGCCTCTACGCCACCTACTGCCCCTACATGCAGTCGAGCTTCTGGACCGGTTGCCTGGCCGACGTCTACGCCCAGAACAACAGCCGGCAGATCGTCAAGTGGATGAACCTGCAATGCTACGCCGGCGGGGCCGGCAACGACCCGACCCAGTGGGCCAAGGCCGTGCAGCAGACGCCCAACACCGGCGTCGCCAATCCCTACGCCTTCATCGTGCCCGGCTATGCCGTCGAGGGCGCGCAGGGCGGCGATCCCTCCTACATCCAGCAGATGTTCTCGCAACTGGCCGGCTCGGGGATCACCGGCGGCTTCCTGTGGAACAGCAGCGGCATCTTCTCGACCGAGCCCACCGGCGGCCCGACGCCGGCCGACTATGCCGCCGCGATCAACGCGGGCCTCGGCGCCTCGGCCTCGGCGCGTGAGGCGGTCGACGCCTGACATCCGCATGGGCGCCCTGCCCCCGCTCCGGCTGGTCCGTGAGCGGGGGGCTTTATGGGTCGCATCCCTGGACGCATCACCCTAGGGTAACTCCACCCAAACGGTGATGAGGTGAGCGTGCAGACTGTCGAGATCGTCCTGGCCCTTCTGGCCGCCGTCGTATTGAGCGGCGCGGCCGCCCGGTTCCTTCCCCTCGCCGTCCCCGCACCCCTGGTGCAGATCGGCCTGGGCGCCATGATCGCGATGGTCACCAAGACGCCGGTCTCGCTCGACCCGCACCTCTTCTTCCTGCTGTTCCTGCCGCCGCTGCTGTTCCTCGACGGCTGGCGCATTCCCAAGGACGAGTTCTTCAAGGACTTGCCGATCATCCTCGAGCTGGCCCTGGGGCTGGTGGTGCTGACCGTGGTCGGGGTCGGCTTCCTGATCCACTGGATGATCCCGCCCATGCCGCTGGCCGTGGCCTTCGCCCTGGCCGCGGTGATCTCGCCCACCGACCCGATCGCGGTGTCGGCCATCGCCCAGCGGGTGCCGATCCCCAAGCGCCTGATGCACATCCTCGAGGGCGAGTCGCTGCTGAACGACGCCTCGGGCCTGGTCTGCCTGCGCTTCGCCATCGCCGCAGCCCTGACCGGCAGCTTCGTGCTGCACGAGGCGGTGCTGAACTTCGCCTGGGTGGCCCTGGCGGGCGTGGCCATCGGCGTGGTCACCACCCTGGTCGTCACCACCCTGAACGCCTGGCTGACCCGCGCCGGCGCCGAGGACGCCGGTCCCCAGACCCTGGTCAGCCTGCTCATCCCCTTCGCCGCCTACCTGCTGGCCGAAAAGGTCCACGCCTCGGGCATCCTGGCCGCCGTCGCGGCCGGCGTGGCCATGAGCTTCTCGGAAGTGGCCCGCCAGACCGTGGCGGCCACGCGCGTTCGCCGCAACATGGTCTGGGACACCCTGCAGTTCACCGCCAACGGCGTGATCTTCGTGCTGCTGGGCGAACAGCTGCCGTCGATCCTGGCCGGAGCGGTCGAGACCGTCCGCACCACCGGCCATCACGAGCCCTGGTGGCTGGCGATCTATGTCGTGGTCATCACGCTCAGCCTGGGCGTGCTGCGCTTCGCCTGGGTGTGGGGCTCGCTGAAGCTGACCCTGCTGCGGGCCCGTCGCCGGGGCGAGGACCGCGCCAGCCCGGACTGGAAGATCATCACCGCCACGGCCTGCGCGGGCGCGCGGGGCGCCATCACCCTGGCCGGCGTGCTGACCCTGCCGCTGGTCACCGCCGCGGGCGAGGCGTTCCCTGCCCGGGACCTCGCCATCTTCCTGGCGGCCGGCGTGATCGTGCTGTCGCTGCTGATCTCCAGCGTCGCCCTGCCGCTGCTGATGAAGAACCTGCAACTGCCGCCCGAGACGGCCGGCCTGGAAGATGCCGAGCGCGCCAGGGCGACCCTGGCGATCGCCGCCGTCCAGGCGATCGAGCACATGCAGTCGTCTTCGCCCCACGCCGCCGACGCCGACTTCCAGACGGCCTCGGCCCGGGTGGTCGACATCTATCGCGACCGCCTGGACGGCCTGACCCAGACCGGCGAGGTGGCGCTGGCCGCCCGGCGCGGCCGGGGCTTCGAAAAGGAGGTTCGGCTGGTCGCCGTTCAGGCCGAACGCCAGGCCCTGCACACGCTGCTTCGCCAACGGGCCGTGGACGGCGCCATCCAGTCCAAGCTGACCCGCGAACTCGACCTGGCCGAGGCGCGCCTGCGGATCTGACGCTCAGAGCGTCAGCACGACGTCGATGATCGCCCCGGCGCCAGGGGTGAACGGCGTCCACGTCTTGCTGATCGCATTCCCGGCCTTGTCGACCCCGCTGAGCGAGACGGTGTAGGTTTTGCCCAGGGCCAGGCTATGACCGCCATAGGACGGGAAGCGCACCTTGTTGGCGACGAAATCCGTCACCCACTCCGGCGGCGGCTTCACGCCGCTGATCATCCCAACCAGCACGGTCTGCTGGCCGTCATCCACCAGCACCTGCACCGGGCCGACGGCCTCGCGCCGCTGCAGAGTGACGCTGAGCCAGGCCTCGGTCTTGGCCGGCTTAGGCGCTGGGCCGTCGCCGGAGCCAATCTGCCGGAAGCCGAGGCCCTTGAGGATGTTGTTCACCCCCGCGCTGCCGCCCGCCAGCACCAGGGCCGTGACGAAGGTTCCGACCAAACCCAGCTCGGGCTTGCCGACCGAGGTCCCGTAGATCGCGGTGTAGAGCGCGCCGATGATGTCGAACTTCAGTCCAGTGGCGATCGACCAGCCGAAGGCGATGGCGATCGGCGTGCGCCAGCTCTTGCCGCTGAACCGGTTTTGGAAGACCCGCCAGTTGAAGATCACGGCCAGGGCCGACTCAAGGACCACGGCGATGGCCAACGCGCCGAACAGGATGCGGAACACCGTGTCGTACTGCAGCTGTGCCATGCCGCTCTCGGCGGGATCTCCCGCGACGTTCTTGGTCCCCTGGTCAGGGTCGGGTTTCTGAGGCGGCGGCTTGTTCTGCTCGCCCGGGGGCGGCGCCGGTTGCTCCGCCGGCTGATCGCCGGCCTGCGCCCAGGCAATAACGCCAGGCCCGACGAGGCTCAGAGCCCCGGCCAGGCAAATAGCCGCAATAAAGCGACCCGCTCGATTGATCATTGCTTCCCCCCCGGGTCGCATCAGCCCGCCCAGCGTGAGCCGGAAAGCTACACAACCATAAGAATGCAAACCGATCAATCTCCCCCTTTGGAGGAGCGGGCTTCAGAGCGGAATGTTGTCGTGCTTCTTTGCGGGGTTGGTCAGGACCTTGCCCTTGAGCGAATGCAGGGCGCGGACGATGCGCTTGCGGGTGCCGTGGGGCATGATGACGTCGTCGACATAGCCGCGTGAGGCGGCCACGAACGGGTTGGCGAAGCGGTCCTTGTATTCGGCC
>NZ_PJRS01000037.1 GCF_002858925.1 Caulobacter zeae | reverse complement strand
TCGGCTCCAAGCAGGGACTGGACCCAAAGGCGTAAAGAGCCCCGGCGGGGCTGGCAAGGCTTCGGGTCTAGGCCGTTCTCGGCCCAAACAGGATGATCGCCGCGCCCAGCAGACACACGGCCATGCCGATCAGGTCCCAGCGGTCGGGGCGAACCTGCTCGACTGTCCGCATCCAGACGATGGACGACAGGATGTAGATGCCGCCATAGGCAGCGAAGGCCCGGCCCGCCGCCTGCGCCTCGACGCGGGTCAAGAGCCAGGCGAAGGCGACCAGGGCCAGCACGCCGGGGATGGTCCACAGCGCCGAACGGCCCTGCCGCAGCGAGACCCAGAAGGCGAAGCAGCCGCCGATCTCGCAGATCGCCGCCAGGACGTAGACCAGCGCGCTCTTCACTCGCCGGGCCTCAGCGACGAAGGGCGGCGAACCACCGCTCGAGCACGGCCGCCTCGACGGCGAGGTTGGCGGCGCGGGTCACGGCCTCGTGGTCGTCGCCCCATTGTTCGGCCTGGTAGATCTCGTCCAGGCGCGACAGGTCCAGCGCCTTCTGGCCGGTGATGCGGCCGGCGCGCAGGGCCAGCGCCAGCACCGTGGAGCCGAACAGGCCGGCGGCGTAGGCCACGCCCGCCAGCGAGAAGTCGTCGAGCCGCAGGGCCAGGGCCTCCACGGCGGCCAGGGTCGCCGGCGGCTGTGGCGCGTGGATGATGCCGGTGATCGGCTCCAGCGCCACGCCGTGCTCGGCCTTGGCCCAGTCCAGCATCGCGCCCCACTCGCGGTCCTGGCGCTCGATCAGGGGCGTGGGGCCGTCGGCGCGATAGCAGAGCAGGTCCGAGCCGGCGTAGGCGGCGGCCTCGCGAGCGACTTCCGCCCTGGTTTCGGCGATGCGGTCGATGGCGGTGAAGGCCAGGCGCGTGGCGGGCATGGCCGTGGAGTCGATGACCTTCTCTTGGGCTTCCCACTCGTCGGCGACGACCTGCGCCAGCGCCAGGGTCGGCAGGGCCAGCGGCTTCTTCTGCGGCGACTTGGGCGTGCGGCCGTCCAGCAGCACCGGATAGAGGCCGTCCTTGGCGTCGCCAGCGGTCGCAGCCTTGTAGAAGCGGCGCGGCTTTTCGATCAGGTCAGGCTTGTCGGACACGGGAACGGCTCATTTTCGCGGGAAGCTGGCGACGGACTTGCGCGCCACGTGCGTTGAATGGTCGATCGGACGCCATATCGCAAGGGAGAGCCCGGCTTGAGCCTGCCGTCCAAGGACATGATGGCCGCCATCGCCGCCACCCGCTTCGGCCTGGGCGCGCGGCCCGGCGAGATCGAGGCGGCGCGGGGCGATCCGCGCGGCTTCCTCGAAGACCAGGTCCGCCGCGAGGGCGCGGACATCCCAAAGGACGACGGCGAGAGCGCGCCCGTGCGCTACGCCGCCTTCGCCGACCTCCGTCAGGAGCGCCGCGCCGCCCGGCAGGAAGCCAGGATGGTCGCCGGCGACGACATGAAGCCGATCCCGCTGGTCGACGCGCCCGGCGCCAACGCCAAGTCCGAGGCTCAACGGGACGTCCAGCGCTACATCCGCCAGAAGACCACCGGCGACTTCCTGGCCCGCGCCCAGCTGGCGGCCGACACCGAGGCGGGCTTCCGCGAGCGCTGGGCGCTGTTCTTCGCCAACCACTTCACGGTCTCGCAGACCAAGCAGGCCGCCTCGATCGTCATCGGCCCGTTCGAGCGCGAGGCCATCCGCCCGCACGCCTTCGGCCGCTTCGAGGACATGTTGCTGGCCGCCAGCACCCACGCGGCCATGCTGACCTATCTGGACCAGGCCCAGTCGGTGGGTCCCGGCAGTCCGGCGGCTCGCTACCAGACGCGCAAGGGCCGGCGGACCGGGCTGAACGAGAACCTGGCGCGCGAGATCCTGGAGCTGCACACGGTGGGCGTCGACGCCGGCTACAGCCAGGCCGACGTCACCGAGTTCGCCCGCGCCCTGACCGGCTTCAGCATCGGCCGCGCCCAGGACCCCGACATCGGCGCCTTCGTGTTCCGCGCCAACACCCACGAGCCCGGCGCGCGCTCGATCCTCGGCAAGGCCTATGCACAGGGCGGCGAGGACCAGGGCCTTTCGGTGCTGAAGGCCCTGGCCGCCGATCCCCGCACGGCCCGGCATGTCTGCGGCAAGATCGCCGGCCACTTCGTCGCCGACGATCCGTCGCCGGCCCTGGTCAAGCGGCTGGAGACCCGCTGGATCGAGACCGGCGGCCAGCTCGGCGAGGTCGCCAAGGCGTTGATCGCCGCGCCCGAGGCCTGGGACCCGACCCCGGCCAAGATCAAGACGCCGTACGAGTTCGTGATCTCGACCTGGCGCGCCGTCGGCGGACGGCCCGCGTCCTTCGAGCGGCTGAACCCGATCCTGACCAGCCTGGGGCAGAAGCCGTTCTATCCGCCCTCGCCCAAGGGCTGGCCCGACGAGGCTGGGGCCTGGGCCTCGCCAGACGGCCTGGTCAAGCGCATGCAGTGGACCCAAGGGTTCGCCGCCGCGGTGGCCGACACCCACGATCCCGACGCCCTGGCCCGTTCGGCCCTGGGCGCGCGGCTCTCTGAGCCCACGGCCCGCGCCGTCGCCCGCGCCGAAACCCGCCGCGAAGCCTTCGCCCTGCTGGTGATGAGTCCGGAGTTCCAACGCCGATGACCGACCGCTCCCCCTCGCCTTCCCGTCGCTCGTTCCTGGCCGCCGCCGCCAGCTTGGGCGTGGCCGTCAGCTTCGTCGGTCGCCAGGCCCACGCCGCCGACGGCGCCAAGAAGCTGGTCGTCGTGGTCTGCCGCGGCGGCATGGACGGCCTGTCGGTGGCCCCGCCGATCGGTGATGCCGGCTATGCCGCCCTGCGCGGCGCCATCGCGATCAAGCCGGAAGAGGCGCTGAAGCTGGACGACACCTTCGCCCTGCATCCGTCACTGACCAGCGTCCACGCGCTGGCGAAACAGGGCCAGGCCCGGATCGCCCCGGCCATAGCCACGCCCGACCGCGCCCGCTCGCACTTCGAGGCCCAGGACGTGCTGGAGACCGGCGAGGCCAAGGTCTACGGCGCCGACAGCGGCTGGCTGAACCGCACGCTGGAGGTGATGGGCCCCGGCAAGACCGAGGCCCTGTCGGTGGGGACCACCGCCCCGCTGATCCTGCGCGGCAAGGTGCAGGCGGCCAGTTGGTCGCCGGGCAAGGGCCTGGACGAAGCCGCGCGCCTGCCCACCCTGTTGCAGGACCTCTACAAGGGCGACCCTCTGCTGGGTCCGGCCTTCGCCCGCGGGCTGGAGACCGAGGCCATGGCCCAGGCGGCGATGACAGCCCTGGCGCCTGCGCCCGCGCCGGCGGCCGAGGGCGGCATGATGATGGCGTCGACGCCGACCATGAGCGCTTCGCGGATGAACCAGCCGGCCATGAACCAGCCGGGAGGCCGTCCCGCCGACAATCGCCAGGGCCGCGAGGCCGCCCGCAAGCTGGGCTCGACCATGGCGGGCTTCATGCGCCAGGCCGACGGCCCGCAGATCGCCGCCCTGTCGCTGGACGGCTTCGACACCCACGCCGGCCAGGTCGGCCAGATCGCCACGCGCCTGACCTATCTGGACGCGGTGCTGGACGGCCTGCACGAAGGGCTGGGCCCGGAGTGGAAGAACACGGTGGTGGTGGCCGTCACCGAGTTCGGCCGCACCGCCCGCGCCAACGGCACCGGCGGCACCGACCACGGCACCGGCTCGACCGCCCTGGTGATGGGCGGCGCGCTCAAGCGCGGCGGGATCATCGGCGACTGGCCGACGTTGTCGGAAACGGCCCTGTTCGAGAACCGCGACCTGGCCCCCACGCTGGACATGCGCGGCCTGTTCAAGGGCGTGCTGATCGACCACCTAGGCGTGGACCGAGCGGCGGTGGAGAAGAAGGTGTTTGTGGATAGCGCTGGGGCGAAGGCCGTGACGGGGTTGGTGTAGGACCGCTGCGCGGCCCCCTCAGTCGCTCCGCGACAGCTCCCCCAGAGGGGGAGCATCTTGGCGCTCTAAATCCTCCCCCTCTGGGGGAGGTGGCCCGGAGGGCCGGAGGGGGTCACCCCGGAACCGCGTCGAAGGCCATGGTCAGCCGGCGCGTGTCGCCGCTGAATGGCACGGTGCCGTGCCACATGTAGGACGGGAACAGCACCAGCGTGCCCGGCGCGGGTTTGACGGCATGCTCGGCCGCCAGCTTCGGCGCGGTGGCGCAGCCGGGCTGGCCGAACTTGATCCAGCCTTCGCGCTTGCCTTCGTCGTCCACGCCCGGCGGCAGGTCGATGTAGAAGGCCGACGACACCCACCCCTGCGGATGGACGTGGTCGGTGTGGAAGCCGTTGGGCTTGAGGCTGACCGACCAGCCGCCCTGCACCACCGCCTTGCCGGTGCGGCGGATGCGCAGGGGATCGCCGCCCTCGCCTATCTCGGCGGCGTAGCGCTCGACCGTGGCGCGGGCACTGGCAAAGAAGGCCTGGAAGATCGGCTCGCGCGAGGTGTGCAGCGACTGCACCTGGGCGCCACCGCGCAGCGACTGCTGAAGCGGGTGGGTCTCCAGGTCGTGGAGTTCACCCAGGCGCCTGCGCAGGTCGGCGAGGAAGCTTTCGAGGTCGCTCCAGCCCTCCGGCGTCGGCAGGGTGTAGGGGCGCACGAAGGCGTCGTAGTCGTAGAGCGCGCTGTAGCGGGGATCGCCTAGGATCCGCCAGGCCAGGGCTTGCAGCGACAGCGCGTGCTGGTCGTACGGGAAAGCCTGCAACACCGAGCCCGCCACCGACGAGGCGCCGGCCGCGTCGCCGGCGGCCAGCAGGGCCTCGGCCAGGCTCTTGAGCACCGGGGCCGCGCCCGGCGCCAGGCGGGCGGCGGTCTGGGCGTGGGCCAGCCCCTCGGCCGTCTCGCCCAGTTCGGCGGCGGCGTGAGAGGCTGTGACCAGCAGGTGCAGGTCGCTTGGGTGACGACGCAGGCCAAGCCGCAGGGTGTCCAACGCCTGGGGCAGACGACCGGCGAATTCCTCGACCAGGGCCTGCACGTGCAGCAGGCGCGGATCGGACTGCCGCGCCAGGGCCGCCTTCAGGGGCGAGAGGGCGTGATCGAGATCAGCGGTGCGCATCCAGCGCAGCTGGGCCAGATCGCGATGGGCGTCGACGAAGTTCGGACGGCGGGCGATCGCATCCTGGAAGATCGCCTCGGCCTCGTCGTAGCGGTGCTGGAACTGCACCGCGCGGGCCAGCACCAGTCGGGCTTCGGGCGCCTCAAGGCCCAGCGCTATCGCCTTGCGGACCGCCGCCTCGGCCTCGGCCTGGCGGCCAAGATCACCGTTGGTGGCGGCCAGATTGTACCAGGCCAGGCGGTCCTGCGGCGCGCCCCGGGCGGCGCGCTCGTTGAACGGCAGGGCCTCGGCGTGACGGCCCACGCCCTTCAGCGCCGCCGCGTGGACGATCAGCAGGCCCGGCATGGCCGTCGGCCGCGCCGCGCCGGCCGCGGTCAAGGCGACCGCCTGCTCGGCCTGACCGCGGCCGAGCAGGTCCCAGGCTTGCTGGACCAGGCCTTGGTTCATCGCCGCTTGGTCTGGCGGCGGGCGAACGGATCCTGGTCGGCCTCGTCCTCGGTGAAGCCGAACTTGGCGAAGCCGGCCTTCATCTCGGTGCTGAGCGGCGCCTCGACGTGCAGCATGCCCGCGCTCGGGTGCGGCAGCAGGATAGAGCGGGCGTGCAGTTGCAGCTTCAGCCCTTCCGACAGCTGGGCCGACTTCTCGTCGCCGTACTTGGGGTCGCCCAGGATCGGGTGGCCGATGGCCTTCATGTGGGCGCGCAGCTGGTGGGTGCGGCCGGTGTGCGGGCGCAGGGCCATCCAGGTCACGCGCGGGCCGGCGCGGCTGATGGTGACGAACTCGGTCTCGGCCGGCGAGGCGTCCTTGTCCTTGGGATCGGCGGGCACCACGATCTCGCGGTCGTTGAGGCCGCGCTTGGCCAGGTGCAGTTCGATGACGCCTTCCAGCGGGTGCGGGTTGCCCGCGACGATCGCCCAGTAGGTCTTCTGCGCCTTGCGCTTGGCGAAGGCGCCCGACAGGCGCGCCGCGGCGCTGGGCGTCTTGCCCAGCAGCAGCACGCCGGAGGTGTCGCGGTCGAGGCGGTGGACCAGGCGCGGACGATCGACGCCCTCGCCCCAGGCGCTGAGCAGCTTGTCGATGTGGTGGGTGGTCTTGGTGCCGCCCTGAACGGCCAGGCCGGCCGGCTTGTTCAGGGCCAGGACATCCTCGTCCTCGTACAGCACCAGCGAGCGGGCATAGGCGATGTCGCGCGCCGACAGCTTGCCCTTCTCGGACGGGTCAGGCGCGTCGGGCAGCGGCGGCACGCGGATCTGGCTGCCGGCCGCCAGCTTGGTGTCGGCCTTGGCGCGCGAGCCGTCGACCCGGACCTGGCCCGAGCGGAACAGCTTGTTGAGCTGGATGTGGTTCAGGTGCGGCCAGCGGCGCTTGAACCAACGGTCGAGGCGAACCCCGTCCTCGCCGCCATCGACGTAGAGGGTGCGGACTTCCTTCATGCGGCGAACATCCTGCGGGCAAGCATGAGGCCCGCGAAAAGGGCCGACAGCGCGAGAAGCACGCTGACGGCGGTGTAGGTCAGGGCCGAGCCGTAGGCGCGCTTCTCGATCATCAGCGCGGTCTCCAGCGAAAAGGCCGAAAAGGTGGTGAAGCCCCCGAGCACGCCGGTGGCCAGCAGCACGCGGAAGGTCTCCTGCTGGCCGGCGGAACGGAACGCCAGCCAGCCCGTGACGGCTCCCATCAGGAAACCGCCGACGATGTTGACGGTCAGCGTGCCCCAGGGCCAGCCCGGACCGATCCAGCGCAGCGCGGCCGTGCCCACCAGATAGCGGGCGACGGAGCCGGCGGCGCCGCCCACGGCGACGAGAAGCACCTTGTTCATGGGCCCCTTATGCGCCGAGCGGCGCGGAACGCCAAGGCCGGGCGAGCAAGGCGGTCGATGCGTCGCAAGGGTGATGCGCCCGCGCCCGTCCCCCGTGATCCCGCAGCGCACAAAATTAACGCCCCGAAACCAGAAAGAGCCTTTTGCGACAAGGTTTTGCCGAAAGGGTAAAGCTCGCCTCAACCCTGTTCCTGCACGGCGGGTTAACGGCGACGGGCGCAACCTAAGGGCTCCACTCGCGAATCCCACGGTCAGATGCCCGCCTCCCTGCCCCCCAAGGACGACACGACCGAACGCCTGGCCCTGCCGCCGGCGATGCTGAACCGCCTGGCCGGGTCGGACCTGGTCGGCCGCGGCGCGGTCAACGTGATCAGCATCAAGGCCGTCCGCCGCTGGGCCGGCGACTGGTGGGACCAGAAGCGCACCGACGTCTGGACCTATGTCGAGCGCAAGCTGAACGAACATCTGGACCGGGCCGACCTGCGCGGCCGGGTCAGCGAGGACGACTTCCTGATCGCCACGCACAACGACCAGGGCCTGTCGGCCCAGGCCGCCAGCGTCCGCATCCTCGAGGACGTGCTGACCCACCTGCTGGGCGCGGCCGAGCTGCGCGACATCGGCGTGCGCTCGGTGATCGGCATCGAGGCCGGCGGCGTCGTGTGCCGTCCGATCGACCCGGCCGTGGTGCTGGCCGCCCGCGCCCGACGCGACTCCGAACGCTCGCCTTTCCGCACCGACATCGACGTCAGCGACGAGATGCGCCGCACTCCGGTGGCCTTCACCACCAGCGGCGGCGCGGCCCTGCGCGTCGACTTCGCGCTGGAGCACGTCATCGGCCTGCGCCGCAACGTCACCACCGCCATCCGCGTCGAGCCGATCGTCACCCACCTGGGCACCGGCCGCTCGATCAGCGGCCGCGCGATCACCAAGCTGGCCGACAAGGACATCGCCTTCATCGACGAGGCGACGCTGCGCTACGGCGCGGCCTTCGCCAAGGCGGCCCAGGGTAATGAGAAGCCCGAACTGGTGCTGCCGGCCTCGTTCCGCACCCTGGGCACCCAGCGCGGCCGCGACCTGCTGACCGGCACCTCGGGCCTGTCGCTGGCCCTGCTGCGCGGCGGCGTGATGATCGAGCTGGTGGACGTCACCCGCGGCACGCCCGCCGGGCGCCTGCTGGAAGTGGTCGGCCTGCTCAAGGCCCTGACCCGCGGCGTCATCGCCCGCGTGCCGCCCGACAAGGAAGCCTTCAAGCACCTGCGCGACGCGCGCCTGGCCGGCCTGACGCTGGACGCTTGCGACCTGGGCGGCCCGGCCGAGAAGATCGCCATGGACATCATGGCCTTCGGCCGCGAGGCCCGGGGCCTGGCGCCGATGGTCAGCCTGCAAGGCCTGCCGGCGGAAGGCTACTTCGCCGCCGCCGAGACCGCCGGCCTCACCCACGCCTCGCTGCGGGCCACGCACCCCTACGCGGCGCGCAACGCGGCTTAGCAAACCCGCTGAGACCGGCCAGCGGTCTCAGATCCGGCCCATGCCCTTGCCGATCGTGTTGACGACGCTTTGGGCGTCATAGGCCTCGCCCGGCGGGCGCGGCCCCTTGCCGAACACGACTTCCAGCGTCGTGCTGAGCACGGGCTTGGGGCCGAGATTGAAGCTCGTGCCGACGCCCAGGCCCACCGACGAGCGGCGGCCATAGCTGCCCGAGCCGCCGCCGACCGAGAAGGTGGGGCCGCCCCCTCCCCCGGTCGACTGGGTGATGCGGTCGGCGACGCGGAACCAGGAATAGCCGTCGGCGAGGGCCAGTTCGGCCGCCCGCAGCAGGGCGTAGTCGGTCACCTGCCCCACCGGAGCCCCGGAGCCGCCGCGGAAGGTCACGCGATAACGACCGTCCTCCATCTTGTACTGGGTGAAGCCGACGTCGCTGGCGTTGGCCTGCGGGCGATAGATGGTGGGCTGGGCGGTGGCGCAGGCCCCGAGGATGAGGGCGCAGGCGACAAGAGCGAGCGGAGTCTTCATGGCGTTTCTCCCTTGCCTCTCAAACGGCCCGGCCAAGTTCAGCGTTCCGGAAGCGCCAAGTCCAGCCTTTCCAGCACGGCCTTGAAATCGTCGGGCAGCGGGGCCTCGATGCGCAGTTCGTCGCCTTCGGGATGCGGAAACACCAGCCTGGCGGCGTGCAGCATCAGGCGCGGCACCGGCGCGCCGGCCAGCATCAGCGTTCCGCCATAGCGGCTGTCGCCGGCGATCGGCCGGCCGATCGAGGCCATGTGGACACGCAGCTGGTGCATGCGGCCGGTATCGGGGCTCAGCTCGACGAGCGCGGCCTGGCCGTTGGCGGCCAGGGTGCGATAGCGGCTGCGGGCTGCCTCGGCGTCCGGGTGATCGGGCTCGCAGACCCGCATATAGGCCTCGCGGCCGATCGACTCGCGGCGCAGGGGACTGTCGATCCGGCCGCCGCGCGGCTCGGGCGCGCCGGGCGCGACGATGGCCAGGTAGGTCTTGCGGAAGCGCTTGCCCATCAGGGCCTTGCCCAGGAAGGTCGCCGCCGGCTTGGTGCGGGCCGTGAGGATCACCCCCGAGGTGTCGCGGTCCAGGCGATGGATCAGGCGCGGACGCGGCCGGTCGCGCCGGGCCAGGGCCCAGAGCAGGTCGTCCAGGGTATGGGCCTTGATCCGGCCGCCCTGGCTGGACAGGCCGGCGGGCTTGTTCAGTACGAAGACGCTGTCGTCCTCGTGGATCACCAGCGAGCGCGTGAAGGCGACCTCGTCGGGCGTCAGCTCGATCGGGGTGTCGGAGGCCTTGGGCTTGGGAGCGGCGGGCGGGCGGCGGGGCGGCTTGGACATCGCCGTCACTTACCGCCCCGGCGCAGCTGGCTCCAGTGGTCAAGGCGCTCCTTGACCTTCGCCTCGGCGCCGATCGGCTTGGGTTCGTAGAATTTCGGACGGGCCATGCCGTCGGGGAAGTAGTTCTGGCCCGAGACGCCGCCCTCGACGTCGTGGTCGTAGGCGTAGCCGTCGCCATAGCCGAGGGTCTTCATCAGCTTGGTCGGCGCGTTGAGGATATGGGCCGGCGGCGTCAGGCTGCCGGTCTCCTTGGCGGCGCGGCGCGCGGCCTTGTAGGCGGTGTAGACGGCGTTGGACTTGGGCGCGCTGGCCATGTGCACCACCGCCTGGGCCAAGGCGAGCTCGCCTTCCGGGCTGCCCAGGAAGTCGTAGGCGTCCTTGGCGGCGGTGGTCAGCAGCAAGGAAAGCGGATCGGCCGCGCCGATGTCTTCCGAGGCCATGCGCACCAGGCGACGGGCGATGAACAACGGGTCCTCGCCGCCCTCAAGCATCCGCGCCAGCCAATAGAGGGCCGCGTCGGGATCGGAGCCGCGCACCGACTTATGCAGGGCCGAGATGAGGTTGTAGTGCTCTTCCCGGTCCTTGTCGTAGGCCGGGCGGCGCTTCTGGAGCAGCTGGCCCAGCTGGGTCGGGTTCAACGGCGTGTCCGTGCCGATCGACAGCAGGGTCTCGGTCAGAGTCAGGAGATAGCGGCCGTCTCCGTCGGCCATGGCGATCAGCACCTGGCGGGCCTCGGCGTCGACCGGCAGCTTGCGGTTCTCGGCGGCTTCGGCCTTGGCCAGCAAGGCCTCCAGCGAGACCTCGTCCAAGCGCTTGAGCACGAACACCTGGCAGCGCGACAGCAAGGCGCCATTGAGCTCGAACGAGGGGTTCTCGGTCGTGGCGCCGACGAGGGTGACGATCCCCTCCTCCACGAACGGCAGGAAGCCGTCCTGCTGGGCGCGGTTGAAGCGGTGGATCTCGTCGACGAACAGCAGCGTCGACTGCCCCGACTGGCGACGCATGCGGGCCTGCTCGAAAGCCTTCTTCAGGTCGGCGACGCCGGAGAAAACGGCCGAGATCTGCATAAACTCGTAGCCGCCGGCCTTGGCCAGCAGGCGCGCGATGGTGGTCTTGCCGGTGCCGGGCGGCCCCCAGAGGATCATCGAGGCCAGGCGATGGGCGGCCGCCATCCGGCCGATCGGGCCGTCGGGGCCAAGCAGATGCTCCTGGCCGACGACCTCGTCGAGGCTTTGCGGACGCAGGCGGTCGGCCAGCGGCGCGGGCGCATGGGGCGCGATGCCGGCGGCTTGGAAGAGATCGGACATGGGAGAGGTTTAGGGGGTTCGCGCCCCCTCGGAAACCCTCTCCCCGAAGGGAGAGGGTCGAAGGCGTCAGGTCCGGAAGCGCGCGGCGATGCGCTGGCCGTTGCGCTCGATGACGACGTTCCAGGTCGCCGCGTCGCCGCGCGTGGCGGCGGCGAGGTCGGCGGTGGTGTTGATGGCCTTGCCGTTGACCTCGCGCACGAAGTCGCCGGGGCGCAGGCCGGCGTTCAGGGCGAAGCCCTGGCCGACCTTGGTGACCAGAACGCCCTTGCCGGCGAAGGCGTCGGCGCCGACGTCCTGGGCGGCGGCGGGCGACAGGTTCATCACCGTCGCGCCGTCGAAGGGGTTGCGGCCGCTGATCGTGCGCTCGTCCTTGGCCGGCGTTTCGGGGGCGGCCTCGGCGCGGATGGTCAGGGTCTGCTCGCGGTCGCCACGGCGGATCACCACCGGCACGCGGTCGCCGATCTTGTGGGTGCCGATGGCAAAGGCGCCGCCGCCCTCGTCGTTCACCGCCTGGCCGTCGATCGACAGGATGACGTCGCCTTCCTTGATGCCGCCCTTGTCGGCCGAGGCGCCAGGATAGACGTCCGAGACCAGCACGCCGCGCGGGGTGGTCATGCCCAGGCTCTTGGCCAGATCGCCGGTGACCGGCTGGCCGCGCACACCCAGCCACGGCCGCACGACGCTGTGGGCGCCGCCCAGCGCGGTCGAAACCACCTGGCGGACGACGGCGGCCGGGATGGCGAAGCCGACGCCGCTGGATGAGCCCGAACGCGAGATGATGAAGGTGTTCACGCCGATCAGGTCACCGTCCATGTCGACCAGCGGGCCGCCGGAGTTGCCTGGATTGATGGCCGCGTCGGTCTGGATGTAGCTGCCGAACTCGGCCGCGCCGACGTCGGTGCGGGCCAGGGCCGAGACGATGCCGTTGGTCACGGTCTGGCCGACGCCGAACGGGTTGCCCATGGCCAGCACCAGGTCGCCGACCTCCAGTTGTTCCTGGTCGTCGATGGCGATGGTCGGCAGGCGCTCGCCCTTGGTGTCGATCTTCAGGACGGCGAGGTCCGAGCGCGGGTCGTCGAGCAGTACCGTGGCCGGGAACTCGCGCCGGTCGGCGAGCTGCACGGTGATGTCGCTCATGTTCTCGATGTTGTGGTGATTGGTGATGATCACCCCGTCGGCGCGGACGATGGCGCCCGAACCGAGCGAGCCCTGCACCTGGGCGCGCGGCGTGCCGCCGCCGCCGCCCATGAAGAAGTCCCAGAACGGGTCGCGCGACTGCTGGCGCTGCACCACGCGGCGGCTGGCGACATTGACGATGGCCGGGGCCGTCTTCTTCACCACCGGGGCGAAGGACGACTTCATCGAGCCCGGATCAGTGGGCGCCTTGCGGGTGGGCTGGGCGAGTTCCGGGATGGACTGGGCCTGGCTGCGCGAGGCCGGATCCGAGCAGGCGGCCAGCAGGGCCAGGGTCGGAAGCAGGACGCGAAGGGCGGGCTTGGACAAGTCGATGGCTCCGTCAGATCTTGCGGCGCGCCCGGCCTGCGAGAGCCAGGCACGCGCTCTCGCCCCTTAAACAGCGAAGTTTTCAGGCGCAATCAAGGCGTTCAGCGCGCGGGATCAAGGCCCGGTTCCGCGACCGCCGCCGGACGGGCGCGGCGGGTGTTCAGGATCACCATCAGGCCGCCCAGGGCCAGCAGGCCGGCGATGACCAGCGGCAGGCCCGGCAGGTGCAGGGTCTGCTCGTGGCGCACGGCGAAGGCCAGCGACAGGCCGTAGAGCGCCGGACCGATGATCGCCGTCAGCCCCATGATCGCCGAGTTGGCGCCTTGCAGCTGGCCCTGCTCGCTGGGGCCGACGCGCTTGGTCATCATGCCCATCAGGCCGGGCTGGATCAGGGCGGCGAAGGCGCTGACGGCGAGGCCCGAGGCGAAGATCCAGCCGTTGGGCGCGAAGGCGAACACCGCGAACGACACGACGAAGCAGACGAGGCCGACGATCACCGCGCCGCGCTCCTTCAGGCGATCGACGATCGGCCCGATCAGCAGGGCTTGGACGATCACGCCCAGTATGCCCGACAGCATCATCAGAAGGCCGATCTGGGCGGTGTCCCAGCCATAGCGATAGCCGGTGTAGAGCACGAAGACGCTGGGATAGGCGTTATGCGCCAGCTGCATCAGGAAGCTGACCACGCCCAGGCGCGGCAGGTCGGGGTGCGAGCCCAGGAGCTTCAGCGAGCCGACGGGATTGGCCTTCTTCCAGTCGAAGCGGGCGATGCGCTTTTCCGGCGGCAGGGATTCGGGCAGCACCAGCAGGCCGTACAGCCAGTTCAGCAGGGCCATGCCCGCCGCCACCCAGAACGGCAGGTGAAGGTCGATCTTGCCCAGCAGGCCGCCCAGCGCCGGGCCGGCGATGAAGCCGACGCTCCAGGCCGCCCCGATCAGGCCGAAGGCCTTGGCCCGCCCCTTCTCGGGCGTGACGTCGGCGATATAGGCGCCCGCCGCCGAGAAGCTGGCCGCCGTGGCCCCATGAATGATGCGCCCGACGAACAGCCACCACAGGGTCGGGGCCAGGGCCATAAAGATGTAGTCGATCCCGAGACCGAAGATCGAGATCAGGATCACCGGCCGCCGTCCGAAGCGGTCGGACATCATGCCCAGGATCGGCGAGCAGAAGAACTGCATCGTCCCCCAGACCATGCCGAAAGCCGCCGTCCACTGGGCCGCCATGTCGGTCTGGCCGCCGGCCATCTGCTTCACCAGGCTGGGCAGCACCGGGATCATCAGGCCCAGCGACAGCACGTCCATCAGAGCGGTGACGAAGATGAAGCCCAGCGCCGCCTTGCGGGCCGGATGGGCGATAGGTTCGGACATGGGACCTCCCGGGGGCGGGATGTTTGACCGCGTGTCGGATAGTCGGCAAGGGGGCTGCGTGCTCCTCCCCCGTTTCACGGGGGAGGAGTTAGATGGCCGGCCAATCCCTCCAGCAGCCCCGTCCACCACTGGCCGTGACGCAGCAGGAACACCTGGTCGGGGAAGCCGTGCCGGGCCACGTGCTCGGCGGGAACGGTCTCCCAGCCGCGATGTTGGACTGTCACCCGCGTCTCCGCGCCGACCGCCTCGAAGATGACCTCGACCTCGGTGTCCATGCCGGGCGCGAACGCCGCCTGCCGCCAGCCGAACACCAGCCGCTGGCCGCGTGACCAGACCTGCACGCAGCCGATCTCGAACGTCTTGCCCGAGGCCAGGCGCTCGACCAGGCGCGCGCCCTCCCCTTCCCCCTCGAAGGCCAGCACGCCCGGCGAGCGCGGGGTGAACGAGAACAAGGGATTGGGGCGCCACCAGGCGCCGATCTCGCCGACGAAGGCGTCGAACACCCGCTCAGGCGCGGCCTTCATGCGCAGGGCCACGAGGATGCGGGCGCTCATGTCTCACTCATTTCCTCGACATGGGCCTTCAGCGCCAGAAGCTGGTCGCTCCACAGCGCCTCGGCGGCGGCGGCCCAGGCCTTGAGTTCCGTTATCGGCTCGGGCCGCAGGGCGTAGACCCGCACCCGGGCGTCGAACGGCGGGTGGCTCTCCTCGACCAGCCGCGCCTCGCGCAGGGCCCGCAGGTGGCGGCTCATGGCCGGCGGCGACAGGCCGAGCGCCTCGGCAAGGTCGCCGGCCCGGCGCGGACCGTCGGCCAGCAGCTCCACCGTCCGCCGGCGATGCGGCTCGGCCAGGGCCGCCAGGGTGCGGTCGAGACTCACGCCCGGCCGTCCAGTTCGGCCAGCAGCCTCTTGCCGGCCTTCAGCCGCCAGGCTTGTTCGAGAGCGCTCTTCAGCGTGATCTCGTCGACGGCGTCGAGCACGACATTGGTCGCCCCCTTCAGGCCCCAGCCGCCCTTGACCGGAACGAAGGCGGCCGGCTCGGCGGCGACCAGCATCTCCTGCAGGTCACGCGTCAGCTGGACCATGCCGAACCCGGCGTCGGGATAGCCCAGGGTGGCGAAGATCCGCCCGACGCGGAAATCGGTTGTGCCCATGTGCGCGCCCTCGACCACGCCGGGCAAGGCCAGCGCCAGGCGCCGGAAGTCGTCGGGGCTCACGCCCAGCCCTGGATCTTCAGTCCGGTGGCGGCCTCGGCCTCCTCGCGGGTGACGGCCTTCACCGTCTGGCCGACCGTCCAGATGTGGCCCTCGAGGTCGCGGCAGCGATAGGTGCGGTCGCCATAGAACTGGGTGGCCGGCTCCATCAGGATCTCGGCCCCCGCCGCGCGGGCTCGCCGGCAGTGGGCGTCGACGTCGTCCTCGATGTGGATATGCACGGTCTGGGTGTTCTTGCCGCCCAGCGAAGCCGGGCTGGCGTGGTCGGCGCTCCACTCGTTGCCGACCATCACGTTGGCCTCGCCCAACGTCATCTGCGAGTGGGCGAGATTACCGTCGCCGTCCTCGATCAGCAGCACCAGTTCGAAGCCGAACGCCGCCTCCAGCCATTTCAGGGCGGCCTTGGGATCCTTGTAGCAGAGAGCCGAAGTCAGGCGGGTCATGCGCGCCTCCCATTGCGTTTCGACGCAATATTTAACGCATAACGCAATTATATGGGCAAGCAAAAAGGGCGGAGCCGATGCCCCGCCCTTTCGCTTCGATCATTGCCGATGGATCAGCGCAGCGCACCGGCCACCGGGGCCAGCTGGCCGTCGACCTTCTCGGGGCGCACGCCCGTCACCTTGGCCAGCAACGGATAGACGTCGACATTGTCGAACACCGGCAGGGTCTTGCCCGACTTGAAGGCCGGACCGTGGGCCACGAACACCGCCTGCATCAGGGGATCGGCGTTGTCGAAGCCATGAGCGCCGCCGTCGCGCTCGGGGCTGGTGCGCTTGGCCTGGGACTCGGCGGTGGTGATGTACCAGCCGGTCTGGGCCGAGCAGACGATCGGGGCGATGCGGCGGTTGGTTCCATAGTGCAGGCGGGCCGGGATCTTGCCCTTTTCCCAGCAGGTCATGTGCGCCTGAGGCTTGGTCAGGGCGGCGACGACGGCGGCCTCTTCGCCCTTGTTGGGATAGATCCCGGCGATGGCGCCCAGGCCCACATAGCGCAGCTTGGAGAGGTCGACCGCCTCGTTCAGCACCACGCGCTGCTTGCCCGGCAGCGGGGCCATGCCGTGGTCGGCGACGATGACGATGTTGGTGGTCTCATAGAGGCCGCGGGCCTTCAGGCCCTCGACCAGGCGGGCGATGGCGGCGTCGACATCGGCGGCTGCCTTGCGGACCTCGGCCGAGTCCGGGCCGTAGCGGTGACCGGCGCTGTCGACGACGTCGAAATAGAGGGTGCCCAGGCCCAGGGGCGCGTCCTTGGTCTCGTCGATCCACGACAGCAGGGTGTCGACGCGGTCGTTGGACGGCTTCTTCTGGTCGAACACGGCCCACTTGGTCGGGCGCACGCCGTCGATCTGGGCTTCCGAACCCGGCCAGAACATGGTGCCGGTCTTGACGCCCTGCTGCTCGGCGCTGACCCATATCGGCTTGGCCATCTCCCACCAGCGGCTGTCGGTCACCGCGTCGCGGTTGCTGAGCGTGAAGGTCACGCCGGGGATCTCTGGATCCTCCATCGTGTTGCCGACGATGCCGTTGTGGTCGGGGCGCTTGCCGGTGACCAGGGTGTAGTGGTTGGGGAAGGTCAGCGAGGGGAACGACGGACGCATGGCCGCGCGCACGCCGTCGTCGGCCAGGGCCTTCATGGCCGGGGTGTCGCCGCGGTCCAGGTAGTCGGCGCGGAAGCCGTCGATCGAGATCAGGATGGTCAGCGGCGCCTTGGCCGCAGAGGCTTGGACCGGCGGGCCTTCGGCCACGGGGCGCGGCGCGGTCGCGCAGCCGGAGAGGACGGCGATCGCCAGGAATGCGGCGAAGCGGGAAAGAACGGTCATGGCCGGGCCCTGAAGCAAGGAGTCCCGCCCCTATAGGACAGCTCGGCGACAATTCGTATTGCAGTCGCCAAACAACTTGGCCGACCTGCGTTCCATCGCCCATAGTCGCGCCAAGTTCATAAGGGAGTCGTCCGATGTCGCCGCGCCAGGCCTGCGCCGCATGAGTTTCGCGCTCGAGGCCGAAGGGCTGACCAAGACCTACGGCGCCGTGCGGGCGCTGGACGACCTGACCTTGAGGATCCCCGCCGGCGGCGTGTTCGGCGTGCTGGGCCCCAACGGCGCGGGCAAGAGCACCCTCTTCCGCATCGCCATGGGCCTGGTGCGGCCGAGCTCGGGCGTTGCGCGGCTGTCGGGCTCGCCGGCCGGCCACGCCTCCTCGCTGCGCCAGGTGGGCGCGATGATCGAGACGCCGCGCTATCCGCCGTACCTGACCGCCCGCGACGCGCTGAAGATGCTGGCCCTGCAGAGCGGCGCCCGCGACGTCGACATCGACGGCTGGCTGGATCGCGTGGGCCTGTCGGGCGCGGCCGACCGCAAGACCTCGACCTATTCGGTGGGCATGAAGCAGCGGCTGGGCCTGGCGGCGGTGTTCTTCACCCGCCCTACCCTGGCTATCCTGGACGAGCCGACCAGCGGCATGGACCCGGCCGGCATCCAGGAGATCCGCGAGCTGATCCGCCGTCTGGCCGCCGAGGAAGGCGCGACCATCATCCTGGCCAGCCACCAGCTGGACGAGGTGCGGCGCGTCTGCGACCGCGTGGCGATCCTGGCCAAGGGCAAGCTGGTCGCCGAGGGCCCGGTCGAGACCCTGGCCGGCCACAAGCCCGCACTGCGCCTGGTCGCCAGTCCCGTCGCCCAGGTGCTGGAACTGCTGGGCGAGCAAGGCGCGCTCGACGGGCCCGACGCCGTTCTGGCCAATATCGAACGTCACGAAGCCCCGCCCCTGATCCGTGCGCTCGTGAACGCCGGCGTCGACATCCTCGAGGCCCGCTGGCGCGAGGCCGACCTGGAAAGCGCCTATCTCGACATCCTGCAAGCCAAGGAGCCGGCCGATGCTCGCTGACGCCATCTCGGCCGAACGCTTCCGGCTGCTCAAGGACCGCGGCACGCTGTTCTGGGGCGTGCTGTTCGCCCCCATCGCGGGCCTGGCCCTCAACATCGGCGGCGAGCTTTTCGCGCGCAGCCTGATGAAGGGCGCCCCGCCCATTCCGGTCGACCTGGTCGGGCGCATGGTCAAGGCGCTGGCCGGCGGCGCTTCGCCGGTGGTGGGCCTGTTCGTGCTGATCCTGTCGACCGCGGTGCTGGCCGGCGACTACCGCTGGGAGACCTGGCGGCTGCTGACCCCGCGCAACGGCCGCGTGAACCTGCTGCTGGCCAAGCTGGCGACGGTGGCGGGCGCGGTGGCGGTCAGCCTCGTGCTCTACGCCCTGGCCGCGGCCCTGGGCGGGCTGTTCAGCGCCGCCACCAGCGGCGGCGCTCTCGTGCCCTATCGCGGCTCGGCGGGCGTCGACCTGATCGGCACCTTCGCGGTCAGCTGGTTGCAGCTGATGGTGCTGGTGGCGCTGTCGGCCGTGGTGGGCGTCGTCACCCGCTCGACCATGGGCGCGCTGATCGTCGGGCTGGTGTTCGCCGCCGTCCAGTCGATCCTCGCAAGCCAATTGCATGAGCCCAGCCTGAAGGCCCTGGCGATCCCGGCCTTCTCGGGCGACCTCTTGAAGACCGTGCTGCTGACCCCGCGCAGCGTCGTCGACGAACCGGCCCCTTGGGGCCTGGCGCTTGGTTTCCTCGCAGCCTGGCTGGCCGGCCTGTCGGCGGCGGCCCTGGCCCTCTTCCAGCGGCAGGACCTGACGCGGGAATGACGAAATCGGTTTCCCTCCCCGTCGCCCGGCTTTCGTGGGCGGCGGCCTTCATGGCGATCGCCGGCGCCGCCTGCGCCGCTCAGCCGGACTTCACGCTCTCGCCCGAGCAGCAGGCGACCATCGAGAAGGCCGCCATCGCCCGCGAGGCGGCCCTGGCCGAGGCGCGCAGGCTGCCGGCCCCGACGCCGCCACCCTCCCCCGCCGAGCGCAAGCCCGCCGCCTGCCGGATGACCTCCATCGCCGACGTCGCGCTGTGCCGCGAGAAGGTGAAGCTGCAAGGCAAGTGGGTCGAGCGCGACGCCCGCTACGTGCGCGGCGCGGGCGGCGTGGGCTGGCTGGACTTCCAGGGGACCTACGAGATCGTCGCCGGTCGCTACCGCCTGGCCTCGGACGCTCGCGGCGAGGCCCTGCGCCTGTGCTGGGAGCGCGACGCCCTCACATGCGAAACGGTGCTGGGCCCGCGCATCGACCAGTACGGCGGCGACGAGCGCTACGTCGTCATCGCCCGACGCGACCTCCCCGACGAGACGCCGCTGTTCTTTTACGTCAAAGCCCAGCCCGACGGCCCAGGCAAGATGCACGGCCCGCTGACGGCGGGCGCCTTCGCGCGCGAGAAGCTGAAGCTGGCGCTGCCCGAGTTCGACGGGATCATCGTCAGCCGGTGATTGCATGCTCCCTCTCCCAAAGGGAGAGGGTCGGGGTGAGGGGTTACGGCGTCAGACGGAGCCCCGGCACATCGTCCAACCTCGTAACCTCTCACCCTCCCACCGCTGCGCGGCGGGCCCCTCCCTCTCTCAAAGAGAGAGGGGTCGTACTCCGAACAGCAAAAAGGCCCCGGATCGCTCCGGGGCCTTCTCGTTTCAGCCTGAGCTGAAGATTAGTCTTCGGCTTCGTTGGCGTAGACCGGACCCGAGTCCTTGCCCTTTTCCGAGACGTCGCGATCGACGAACTCGATCACGGCCATCGGGGCGTTGTCGCCGTAGCGGAAGCCGGCCTTCAGGACGCGGATGTAGCCGCCCTGACGGTCCTTGTATCGCGGACCGAGCACGGCGAAGAGCTTGCCGACTTGCTCGACGTCGCGAACCGAGCTGATGGCCTGACGACGAGCGTGCAGGTCGCCGCGCTTGGCCAGGGTGACCAGCTTTTCGACGATCGGACGCAGTTCCTTGGCCTTCGGCAGGGTGGTGACGATCTGCTCGTGCTTGATCAGCGAAGCCGACATGTTGGCGAACATGGCGGTGCGGTGGGCCGAGGTGCGGCCGAGTTTGCGGTGGGCGTAGCCGTGACGCATTTTCTATCTCCTGGGCTCTAAGCCCGAGCGGCGCGAATGAAGCGCCTGGTGGTCACCAATCCCAGCCTCGTCCCGGCCGAGTTCAGAGCGATGCGCCGGGGCCCTCCGCCGCGTAGCGGCTTCAAAAGGCCCAGGCCGCCTTCCGGTCCCGAGGGATTGAAAGGCGGCCCGGATTCAGCGCGAAAGTCTCGATCTTAGATCTGGTCGTCGAACTTCTTGGCCAGGTCTTCGATGTTTTCCGGCGGCCAGTTCGGCACGTCCATGCCGAGGTGCAGACCCATGCCGGCGAGCACTTCCTTGATTTCGTTCAGCGACTTGCGACCGAAGTTCGGGGTGCGGAGCATCTCGGCTTCGGTCTTCTGGATCAGGTCGCCGATGTAGACGATGTTGTCGTTCTTCAGGCAGTTAGCCGAACGGACCGACAGTTCCAGCTCGTCGACCTTCTTGAGCAGGGCCGGGTTGAACGGCAGCTCGGGCTTCGTTTCGTCCGCGGCCTTGGCCTTGGGCTCTTCGAAGGTGATGAAGATCTGCAGCTGGTCTTGCAGGATGCGAGCGGCGTAGGCCACGGCGTCCACCGGGGTGACGGCGCCGTTGGTCTCGACTTCCAGGGTCAGCTTGTCACGGTCCAGGCGCTGGCCTTCGCGGGTCGGCTCGACCTTGTAGGCCACGCGCTTCACCGGCGAGTACAGGGCGTCGACGGCGATCAGGCCGATCGGCGCGTCTTCCGGACGGTTCTGGTCGGCCGGGACGTAGCCCTTGCCGGTGTTGACCGTGAACTCCATGCGCACCGAACCGCCCTCGTCCAGCGTGCAGAGCACGTGGTCGGGGTTGAGGATTTCGATGTCGGCCGGGGTTTCGATCTGGCCAGCGGTGACCGGACCGGCGCCCGAGGCGCGCAGGGTCATGCGCTTGGGGCCCTCGGCGTGCATGCGCACGGCGAGTTGCTTGATATTCAGAACGATGTCGACGACGTCTTCACGAACGCCCTCGAGCGAGGAGAACTCGTGCACCACGCCATCGATCTGGATGGCGGTGACGGCGGCGCCTTGCAGCGACGAGAGGAGAACGCGCCGCAGGGCGTTGCCGAGCGTCACACCGAAACCACGCTCGAGCGGTTCAGCGACGATACGAGCCTTGCGGGTCGCGTCGGCGCCGGTTTCGATCTGCGGCTTCTCAGGACGGATCAGCTCGTTCCAGTTTCTTTCGATCACGTGGTGTCCCTTGAACGCGACTCGCCGGCCGCGTTTGACGCAGCCGGCGAAGGAGAATTGGATCTAAAAAATACTAGACGCGACGGCGCTTGGGCGGACGGCAGCCGTTGTGCGGGATCGGCGTGACGTCGCGGATCGTCGTGATGGTCATGCCGACGGCCTGCAGAGCGCGCAGAGCCGACTCGCGACCCGAACCCGGACCCGAAACGTTGACTTCCAGGGTCTTCACGCCGTGTTCCGCAGCCTTCTTGCCCGCGTCTTCGGCGGCCATCTGAGCGGCGTACGGGGTCGACTTGCGCGAGCCCTTGAAGCCCATCATGCCGGCGCTCGACCAGGAGATGGTGTTCCCCTGAGCGTCCGTGATGGTGATCATGGTGTTGTTGAACGAGGCGTTCACGTGCGCCACGCCCGAGGTGATGTTCTTGCGTTCGCGCTTTTTAACGCGACCCGGTTCCTTGGCCATCGGTCAGGCTACCTTACTTCTTCTTGCCGGCGATCGGCTTGGCCGGACCCTTGCGGGTACGAGCGTTCGTGTGGGTGCGCTGGCCGCGGACCGGCAGGCCCTTGCGGTGACGCAGGCCGCGGTAGCAGGCCAGGTCCATCAGACGCTTGATGTTCATCGAGTTTTCGCGACGCAGGTCGCCTTCCACGGTGAAATCACGGTCGATCGTCTCACGGATCTGAAGGACTTCCGCGTCGGTCAATTGATTGACGCGACGGGCGTCCTCGATGCCCACGGTCGTGACGATGTCACGCGCGGACTTCGGGCCGATGCCGTGAATGTACTGAAGCGCGATGACAACGCGCTTGTTCGTCGGGATGTTGACGCCTGCGATACGGGCCACGTCTAATGTTCTCCTAGTCACGCACCAAAGACGCGAACGGCGCGCTCGGCCCGATCCGAAGACCCAGACCGACGCGCACAGATCGCGCCCTTTCGCGGAAGCGCCCCGTTATAGGGATCGTTGCGCATCCGTCAATGGCGGAATCCGTTCTGGGAACGGATTCCATTAAAACTTACGCCACGACCGTGAGGGTCGCGTCGATCGAAGCGGCGACGGCTTCCACCGCCCCCATGCCGTCCACTTCCACCAGCTTGCCCTGCTCGCGATAGTACGGGAGCAGCGGCGCGGTGTCGGCGTTGTAGCGGGCCAGACGGTTCACGAAGGTTTCGGGGTTGTCGTCAGACCGCCCCTGCTCCGCGTATCGCTTGGTGATCCGCTCGATCAAGGCGGGCTCGTCTACTTCGAGTCGCACGACGGAGTCGATCTTCTGGCCGCGCTTGGCCAGCATGACGTCCAGCGCCTCGGCTTGCGCCACGGTGCGCGGGAAGCCGTCGAAGATGGCGCCGCCGGCCGCCTCGGCCTCGGGCAGGCGCTCTTCGATGAGGGCGATGACGATCTCGTCGGTGACCAGGTCGCCGCGATCCAGCACGCCCTTGACCTTCTGCCCGAGCTCGGAGCCCGAGGCGATGGCGGCGCGCAGCATGTCGCCGGTCGACAGCTGGACCATGCCGCGTTGCTCGACCAGTCGCTTGGCCTGGGTGCCCTTGCCCGCCCCGGGAGGGCCAAACAGGATCAAGTTCATAAAAGCCCCTTCACGCGTTTCCCAGGGTCTGACGCCCCTCACCGAGGGCAGACCTAGAATGCGTTCAAAGAAAACGGAAGCCGGATTGTGACAATCCGGCTTCCGGGTGGTTTCACGCTTGCGTCAGCGACCGCCGCGGCCGCCGCGCAACTTCGACTTCTTGATCAGGCCCTCGTACTGGTGCGCCAGCAGGTGGGACTGGATCTGCGCCACGGTGTCCATGGTCACCGTCACTACGATCAGGATCGAGGTGCCGCCCAGGGCGAAGTTCTTGTTGCCAAGAGCGCCCATGAGGATTTCCGGGAAAAGACAGACGGCGGTGATGTAAGCCGCGCCGATCACCGTCAGGCGGGTAAGCACGTAGTCGAGGTACTCGGCAGTGCGCTTGCCCGGACGGATGCCCGGCAGGAAGCCGCCGTACTTGCGCAGGTTCTCGGCCGTCTCGTCCGGATTGAACACCACCGAGGTGTAGAAGAACGAGAAGAAGATGATCAGGCCTGCATAGCTGGCCATGAACAGCGGCTGGCCGTGCTGCATGGCGCCGACCACGGACGGCAACCACTGGCCCCAGCTCGGCAGGTTCGCCGGATTTAGGAACTGCATGGCGGTCGTCGGCAGAAGCAGCAAGCTGGAAGCGAAGATCGGCGGGATCACGCCCGCGGTGTTGATCTTCAGCGGCAGGAACGAGCTGTCGCCACCGACCATGCGGTTGCCTTGCTGGCGCTTGGGATAGTGCACCAGCAGGCGGCGCTGCGAGCGCTCCATGAACACGATGGCGAAGATCACCGCCACGGCGAGCACGAAGATCACCATCAGCGGGAAGTAGTTGCCGGTGTTCTGGGCGGTGACGAACAGCTGGCCAAGACCGCGCGGCAGGGCCGCGACGATGCCGGCGAAGATGATCAAGCTGACGCCGTTACCCACGCCGCGGCTGGTGATCTGCTCGCCAAGCCACATCAGGAACAGGGTGCCGCCGGTCAGCGAGACCACGGTCGACAGGACGAAGAACCAGCCCGGCAGTTCCGAATAGACCAGGTTCGGCTGGCTCTGCAGGCCGACGGCGATCGAGAACGACTGCACCAGGGCCAGGATGACCGCCAGGTAGCGGGTGTACTGGTTGAGGGTCTTTCGGCCGGCTTCGCCGCCTTCCTTCTTCAGCTTTTCCCACGGCGGATACACCGAGCCCATCAGCTGCACGATGATCGATGCGCTGATGTAGGGCATCACGTTCAGCGAGAAGATGGCCATCCGCTCGACGGCGCCGCCCGAGAACATGTTGAACATGCCCAGGATGCCCTTCGACTGGCCGGCGAAGGCGCTGGCGAAGGCGTCCGGGTTGATGCCCGGGATCGGCACGTAGGTGCCCAGGCGGAACACCACCAGGGCGATGAGCGTAAACCAGATGCGCTTGTGAAGTTCGGTGGCCTTCTGGAAGGACCCGAAGTTCATGTTGGCTGCGAGCTGTTCGGCGGCCGAGGCCATTCAATTCCCCACGACAAGAGCGCGGCCGACCGTCGAAGGCGACGAGGCGGAGCGCGCTCCAAGTATTGTACGGGGCCTGGCCGAAGCGCCGGCGGAATCGCCGATCGCTGGGCGTAGGCCCCAGTGCGGAGCCACACATAGGTGAGGCTCGCCGTGATGTCACGGCGAGCCTCGAAAGAACGTCATCCCGATGGGGCTTTATGGCGAGCTGGTGCGCAAAGGCCCCTACCCCGCCCGGCTCCCGGGCCGCCCGCCAGGACGATCTGGCTGGGCGGCTCGGGATGACTCTGTGGTCTTAGGCTTCGGCTTGCGCCTTGGCCTTCTTGGTCACGGTGACCGAACCACCGGCGGCCTCGACGGCCTTGATGGCGGCTTCGGTGGCCGAGTAGACGGTCAGCTTCAGGGCCGACTTGATTTCGCCCTTGCCCAGCAGCTTCACGCCGTCGAGTTCGCGACGGATGACGCCGGCGGCGACTAGGTCGGCGACCGAGACGTCAGCGCCGGCCTTCAGCTTGCCGGCTTCGACGGCTTGTTCCAGGCGCCACAGGTTCACTTCAGCGAACTCGAGACGGAAGGGGTTGTTGAAGCCGCGCTTCGGCATGCGCATGTGCAGCGGCATTTGACCGCCTTCGAAGCCGTTGATGGCGACGCCCGAGCGCGCCTTCTGGCCCTTCACACCGCGACCGGCGGTCTTGCCCTTGCCCGAGCCCGGGCCGCGGCCGACGCGCATGCGGCCCTTGGTGGAGCCGGGAGCCGGAGCCAGTTCGTTCAGCTTGGTCATATGTGCCTCTCCTTGGAGATCTGCGCCCGGCCAAGAGGCCGGACTCGGCTGCCCTTTCGGGCGGTTTCTTCAAACGAAAACCACCCCGGCTTTCACCGGGGTGGCGATCTTGGGTCGTCGTGTAACAGACTTACTCGACGATTTCCAGCAGGTGCGCGACCTTGCGGATCATGCCGCGGACCGACGGGGTGTCTTCCAGCGTGGACACGCGGCCCAGCTTGTTGAGACCCAGACCGGCGAGCGTGGCGCGCTGGTCCTTTTCGCGACGGATCGGGCTGCCGGTTTGGCGGACCGTGACTTGCTTAGCTTCAGCCATGACTTAGCCCTCGATGGCTTCCGGCGACGAAGCGCCGTCGGCGCGACGGCCGAGGATGTCGCCAACCTTCTTGCCGCGCTTGGCGGCGATCTGGCGGGGCGACGACTGGACCTTCAGGGCTTCGAACGTGGCGCGGACCATGTTGTACGGGTTCGAGGAACCCGTCGACTTGGCCACGACGTCCTGGACGCCCAGGGTTTCGAGAACCGCACGCATCGGACCACCGGCGATGACGCCCGTGCCGGGAGGGGCAGCGCGCATCATGACCTTACCAGCGCCCCAACGGCCAGCGCCGTCGTGGTGCAGGGTGCGCGACTCGCGGAGCGGGACGCGGATCATGGTCTTCTTGGCTTCTTCGGTCGCCTTGCGGATGGCTTCCGGCACTTCACGCGCCTTGCCATGACCGAAGCCGACGCGGCCCTTTTGGTCGCCAACGACCATCAGAGCGGCGAAGCTGAAGCGACGGCCGCCCTTCACGGTGGCGGCGACGCGGTTGATGTGGACGAGCTTTTCGACGATGTCGCTGTCGACCCGCTCTTCGGGGGCGTTGCGGTCGCGACGGTCACGGCGTTGACCGCCTTCACCGCGCTGTTGGTCACCACGAGCCATTGTGTTTCCCTTAGAAGTTCAGGCCGGCTTCGCGCGCGGCGTCGGCCAGGGCTTTCACCCGTCCGTGGAAGATGTAGCCGCCACGATCGAAGACGACGTCCTTGACGCCCTTTTCGATCGCGCGCTCGGCGACGAGCTTGCCGACGGCGGCCGCAGCGTCCTTATCCGCGCCCTTGCCTTCGGCTTCCAGGGTGGAAGCCGACGCCAGGGTCACGCCGCGTTCATCATCGATGACCTGAGCGTAGATGTTCTTGGACGAGCGGAAGACCGACAGACGCGGACGGCCGTTGGCCAGCGACTTGAGGCGGGTCCGGTTGCGCTGAGCGCGCTTGGCCGCCGATTCACGAGGAGAGAGCGCCATGGCTTACTTCTTCTTGCCTTCCTTGCGGCGAACCTTCTCGCCAGCATAGCGCACGCCCTTGCCCTTGTACGGCTCAGGCGGACGAATGCGGCGGATCTTCGCGGCAATCTCGCCGACCGCCTGCTTGTCGATGCCGGCGATCTTGATTTCGGTTTGCTTCGGCACAGCGAAGGTGACGCCGGCCGGAGCCTCAACGTCCACGTCGTGGCTGAAACCGAGTTGGAGGCTCAGGGCGGTGCCCTTCATGGCGGCGCGGTAACCGACGCCGACCAGCTCGAGGCTTTCCTCGAAGCCGGCGGTGACGCCGTGCACCATGTTGGCCACCAGAGTGCGGGACAGACCCCACATGCCCTTGGCGCGCTTCGTGTCGACGCGCGGAGTCAGCAGGAGCTCAGCGCCCTCTTGCTTGACTTCGACTTCGTCGGCGATCGTCCACGAGAGTTGACCCTTCGGGCCCTTCACCGTGACCGTCTGACCCGCGAGCGTGACTTGCACGCCCGAGGGGATTGCGACGGCTTTCTTACCGATACGTGACATGCTCTTTCCCTCCCGCGCCTAGTAGACGCGGCAGAGGACTTCGCCGCCGACGTTAGCGTCGCGTGCAGCGGTGTCCGACATGACGCCCTTCGGCGTCGACAGGATCGAGATGCCCAGGCCGTTCTTGATCGGCTTGAGGTCCTTGATCGACGAATAGACGCGACGGCCAGGCTTGGACACGCGGCTGATCTCGGCGATCACGGGCTCACCGTCGAAGTACTTGAGCTCGATCTCGAATTCGGGGAACGCGCCGGGCTTCTCGACCAGCGAGTAGCCGCGGATGTAGCCCTCGTCGGCCAGCACGTCGAGGACGCGGGCGCGCAGCTTGGAAGCCGGCGTCGAGACCTTGTTGCGCTTGCGCAGGGCGGCGTTCTTGATGCGAGCGATCATGTCGCTCAGGGGGTCGTTCATCGACATCTGATCGTCCTCACCAGCTCGACTTGACGAGGCCGGGGATCAGGCCTTGCGAACCGAGTTCGCGAAGGGCCACACGGCTCATCTTAAGCTTGCGGTAATAGGCGCGCGGACGGCCCGTGACTTCGCAGCGGTTGCGGATGCGGATCGGCGAGCTGCTGCGGGGCAGCTTCGCCAGCTTGAGGCGAGCCTCGAAGCGTTCCTCGAGCGGCAGGGTCTCGTCGTTGGCGATCGCCTTCAGCGCGGCGCGCTTTTCGGCGTATTGCTTGACGAGAGCCTTGACGGCTTCGTTGCGGTTGACGGCGCTTTTCTTGGCCATGGTTTCTTTCCCTTCCCGCTCTCTTAGTTGACGAACGGGAACTGGAATTCCTTCAGGAGAGCCTTGGCTTCCTGGTCGGACTTCGCAGTGGTGCAGACGATGATGTCCATGCCCCAGATCTGTTCGATCTGGTCATAGTTGATTTCCGGGAACACCAGGTGCTCCTTCAGGCCCATGGCGTAGTTGCCACGGCCGTCGAAGCTCTTGCCGTTCAGACCACGGAAGTCCTTCACGCGCGGCAGCGCGATCGTGACCAGGCGGTCGAGGAATTCAAACATCCGGTCCTTGCGAAGGGTGACCTTCGCGCCGACCACCATGCCTTCGCGCAGCTTGAAGCCGGCGATGGACTTGCGGGCGCGGGTCGCGACGGGCTTTTGGCCGGCGATCGCTTCCAGTTCCTTCAGGGCCAGCTGAGCCTTCTTGGAGTCGGCCACCGCTTCGCCGATACCCATGTTCAGGACAATCTTGTCCAGCTTGGGGATCTGCATTTCGTTGGTGTAGCCGAACTGCTCCTTCAGCGCGGCGCGGATGCGCTCGCGGTAGACGGTCTTCAGCCGGGGCTCGTAAGCTTGATCAGCCATTGATCACCTCGCCGGTCGTCTTGGCGACGCGCACCTTCTTGTCGCCTTCGATCTTGAAGCCGACGCGGGTGGGCTTGCCGTTGGAATCCACGACGGCGACGTTCGAGACGTGCAGCGCGGCTTCCTTGTGCTTGATGCCGCCCTGGGGGTCGGCTTGGGTCGGCTTGGTGTGGCGGGCGACCATGTTCACGCCCTCCACGACAACCCGGTTTTCCTTCGGCAGGACTTGGGTCACAGCGCCTTGCTTGCCCTTGTCCTTACCGGCCAGAACGACGACGCGGTCGCCCTTCTTGATCTTAGCAGCCATTACAGCACCTCCGGCGCGAGGGAGATGATCTTCATGTGGTTCTTGGCGCGCAGTTCGCGGGGAACCGGGCCGAAGATCCGCGTGCCGACCGGCTCGCTCTGCTTGTTGACGATGACGGCCGCGTTCTTGTCGAAGCGGATCATCGAACCGTCTTTGCGCTTCAGGCCTTGGTTCACGCGAACCACGACGGCGCGCAGAACGTCACCCTTCTTCACGCGACCGCGCGGGATGGCTTCCTTCACGGAGACGACGATGACGTCGCCAACGCTGGCGTAGCGACGGCCTGCGCCGCCCAACACCTTGATGCACATGACCCGGCGAGCGCCAGAGTTGTCGGCGACGTCCAGGTTAGTTTGCATCTGGATCATGGTTTAGACCTTCCAGACTTAGGCCGAAGCCTTGGGAAGGACTTCCCAGGTCTTCAGCTTGGACTTCGGAGCGCACTCGACGATGCGAATGGTTTCGCCCGTCTTGTACACATTGGCTTCGTCGTGCGCGTGGTACTTCTTAGAGCGGCGCACGATCTTCTTCAGAAGGGGGTGAACGATGGTGCGTTCCACCTTCACCACAACGGTCTTGTCACCCTTATCGGAGACGACGACCCCTTCGAGGATACGCTTGGGCATATCGTTCTCCTTACGCCGCGGCCTTGGCGCGCAGCACGGTCTTGATCCGCGCGATATCCTTGCGGATTTCGTTCACGCGGTGGGTCTTCTCGACCTGACCCGTGGCGGCCTGGAAGCGCAGGTTGAACTGCTCTTTCTTCAGGTTGATCAGGGTTTCGGCGAGTTGATCGGGGGTCAGGCCCCGGATGTCGGCGATCTTCATGAGCCTCAAGCCTCCACGGCCACGCCCGCGTCGAGGCGGGTGACCACACGAGTGCGGATCGGCAGCTTCGCCGCGCCGAGGCGCAGCGCTTCACGCGCGATATCGTCCGGCACGCCGTCGATCTCGAACATGATGCGGCCGGGGGCCACGCGAGCGGCCCAGTAATCGACGGCGCCCTTGCCCTTACCCATCCGGACTTCGGCCGGCTTGCCGGTGACCGGCACGTCGGGGAAGATACGGATCCAGACGCGGCCTTGACGCTTCATCTGGCGGGTGATGGCGCGACGAGCAGCTTCGATCTGGCGAGCCGTGATGCGCTCCGGCTCAACGGCCTTGAGGCCGTAGGAGCCGAAGTTCAGCAGGGTGCCGCCCTTCGAAGCGCCGTGGATGCGGCCCTTGAACTGCTTGCGGAACTTGGTTTTCTTCGGTGACAGCATAGCGCTCTATCCTTAGTCCCGATTGCGGCGGCCGCGGTCGCCGCGGTCCGGGCGATCGCCGCGCTCACGTCCACCGCCTTCACCGGCCGGGCCGGATTCGGAAGCGAGACGCTTATCCAGCGCCATCGGGTCATGCTCCAGCACTTCGCCTTTGAAGATCCAGGTCTTCACGCCGATGATGCCGTAGGTGGTCTTGGCTTCAGCGAAACCGTAGTCGATGTCCGCGCGCAGGGTGTGCAGCGGAACGCGACCTTCGCGGTACCATTCCATGCGGGCGATTTCGGCGCCGCCGAGGCGGCCCGAGACGTTGATCCGGACGCCCTTGGCGCCGAGACGCACGGCCGACTGGATCGAACGCTTCATCGCACGACGGAAGGCGATCCGGCGCTCGAGTTGCTGAGCGATGGACTCGGCGACCAGCTGAGCGTCGGTTTCCGGCTTGCGGATCTCGACGATGTTCAGGTGGACTTCGCCTTCGGTCATCACCGAGAGGTCCTTGCGGAGCTTCTCGATGTCAGCGCCCTTCTTGCCGATGATGACGCCCGGACGAGCGGCATAGATCGTGATGCGGCACTTCTTGTGCGGGCGCTCGATGATGATGCGCGAGACGCCAGCTTGGTACAGACGCTTCTTCAGGGCGGCGCGGATGGCCAGGTCCTGGTGAAGCATCTTGCCGTACTGGTCGCCGTCGGAGAACCAACGGCTGTCCCAGGTGCGGTTGACGCCGAGCCGCAGCCCGACCGGATTGACTTTCTGACCCATTAGGCGGCCTCACCCAGTTCGCGGACCACGATCGTGATCTCGGAGAACGGCTTTTCCACGCGCGTCGCACGACCGCGGGCGCGGGGCGAAAAGCGCTTCATCACCAGGTTCTTGCCCACATAGGCCTCGGACACGACCAGCGAGTCGATGTCGAGGTTGTGGTTGTTCTCGGCGTTCGAGATCGCCGAGTACAGCGCTTTGCGGACGTCTTGGGCGATGCGCTTGTGGCTGAACTCGAGCTCGTTCAGAGCGCGCTGGACGTTCAGGCCACGAATGGACTGAGCGACCAGGTTCAGCTTGCGGGCGCTGGTGCGCAGGGTGCGCACCTTGGCCATCGCCTCAACGCCTTCAAGGCGGCGAGCTTGCTTTTGCTTGGCCATGATTACTTCCTCTTGGCCTTCTTGTCGGCGGCGTGGCCCGGGAAGTTACGCGTAGGAGCGAACTCGCCGAACTTCATGCCGACCATGTCTTCCGACACGGAGACCGGGACGTGCTTCTGGCCGTTGTGCACGCCGAACACCAGGCCGACGAACTGCGGCATGATGGTCGAACGACGCGACCAGGTCTTGATGACGTCCTTGCGGCCCGACGCGAGAGCGGCGTCGGCCTTCTTCAGGAGGTACCCGTCGACAAACGGGCCTTTCCAGACGGAGCGGGTCATGGCTTAGCGGCCCTTCTTCGCTTTGTGGCGCGAACGGATGATGAACTTGTCCGTGGCCTTGTTGACGCGGGTCTTGGCGCCCTTGGTCGGCTTACCAGCCGGGGTCACCGGATGGCGACCGCCCGAGGTGCGGCCTTCACCACCACCGTGGGGGTGGTCGACCGGGTTCATGGCGACGCCGCGGACGTGCGGGCGACGACCCATGTGACGAACACGACCGGCCTTGCCGAGGTTTTCGTTCATGTGGTCGGGGTTCGAAACCGCGCCGACGGTGGCCATGCACGTGTCGAGGACCATGCGCAGCTCGCCCGAGTTCAGGCGGATCTGGGCGTAGCCGGCGTCACGACCGACCAGCTGGGCGTAGGCGCCAGCCGAGCGGGCGATCTGGCCGCCCTTGGCGGGCTTCAGCTCGACGTTGTGGATGATCGTACCGATCGGCAGCGTGCGCAGCGGCGAGGCGTTGCCCGGCTTCACGTCGACCTTTTCGGCGGTGACGACTTCGTCGCCGGCCTTGAGGCGTTGCGGGGCCAGGATGTAGGCCAGCTCGCCGTCCTGATACTTGATCAGGGCGATGAACGCGGTGCGGTTCGGATCGTACTCGAGGCGAACGACCGTGGCCGTGCCTTGCTTACGACGCTTGAAGTCCACCAGACGGTAGAGGCGCTTGGCGCCGCCGCCGCGGAAGCGAACGGCGATACGGCCGTTGCCGCCACGACCGCCCGACTTCGAGAGGCCCTCAACGAGCTTCTTTTCCGGGCGACCCTTGTGGAGTTCGCTGCGATCGATCAGCACCAGGCCGCGCTGGCCGGGGCTGGTCGGGTTAAAGTGCTTCAAGGCCATGTCTTAGAGCCCCGTCGTGATGTCGATCGACTGGCCTTCGGCCAGGGTCACGATCGCTTTCTTGACGTCGGTGCGGCGACCGACGATGCCACGGAAGCGCTTGGTCTTGCCCTTGGCGACCAGGGTGTTGACCTTGGTGACCTTGACCTTGAACAGCTCTTCGACTGCGGCGGCGATTTCGTCCTTCGACGCATCGGCGGCCACCTTGAAGACAACCTTGTTCTGCTCGCTGAGCAGGGTCGTCTTTTCGGTGATCACCGGCGACAGGATCGTGTCGTAGTGGCGGGCGGTAGCGGCCATTACGCGGCTTCCTTCTCAGCGAAACGAGCCGAGATCGCTTCCACCGCGTCCTTGGTCAGGACCAGGGTGTGGCGACGCAGCACGTCGTAGACGTTCAGGCCGGCGTTCGGCAGCACGTCCACGTTCGGAATGTTGCGGGCGGCGAGCTTGAAGTTCGCGTCCACTTCCGGACCAGCGATGACCAGGGCGTTCTTCAGGCCGATCTTGTCGAAGTTGGCGCGCAGGGCGGCCGTCTTCGCTTCGGTCAGAACGGCGCTGTCGAGAACGAGCAGCGAGCCGGCCTTGGCCTTCGACGACAGGGCGTGACGCAGAGCCAGGGCCCGGATCTTCTTGGGAAGATCGAAGGCGTGGCTGCGGACGACCGGGCCGTGAGCCTTGGCGCCGCCGACGAACTGAGCCGCACGACGCGAGCCGTGACGAGCGCCGCCGGTGCCCTTCTGCTTGTACATCTTCTTGCCCGTACGAGAGACCTCGTTGCGGACTTGAATCTTGTGGTTGCCCGAGCGGCGCTTGGCCAGCTGCCAGGTGACGACGCGCTGCAGGATGTCGCCGCGGATGTCTTCGATGCCGAAGATGGCGTCGTCGAGATCCACGGAGCCGGCCTTGCCGCCGTCAAGTTTGATGACGTCGAGTTTCATTAGCCTTCGCCCTCTTCGGTCGTCGCCGCGGGGGCCTCTTCAGCGGGGGTTTCAGCAGCCGGAGCAGCCTCGCCAGCCTTACGGAAGGCGCCCGGACGCGGCAGGTCGGCCGGAGCGGCCTTCTTCACGGCGTCGCGGATCTTCACGTAGCTGCCTTCGTGGCCCGGGACGGCGCCCTTGACCAGGATCAGGCCGCGCTCGACGTCGACCTTCCAGACGGTGACGTTGAGGGTGGTGACGGTTTCTTGACCCAGGTGACCAGCCATCTTCTTGCCCGGGAACGTACGGCCCGGATCCTGGCGGTTACCGGTCGAACCGTGCGAACGGTGCGAGACCGAGACACCGTGGGTGGCGCGAAGACCACCGAAGTTCCAGCGCTTCATGGCGCCGGCGAAACCCTTACCGACGGTGACGCCCTGAATGTCGACCTTCTGGCCGGCGACGTAGTGGTCGGCGGTGAATTCCGCGCCCACTTCGATCAGAGCGGCTTCGTCGACGCGGAACTCGGCGACGATCCGCTTGGGCTCGACCGAGTTCTTGCCGAAGTGACCGCGCTCGGCCTTCGAGGTATTCTTGGGCTTCTTGGCGCCGGCGCCGAGTTGCAGGGCGGTGTAACCGTCCTTCTCGACGGTGCGCTGAGCAACGACCTGGCAACCGTCGAGCGAAAGGACGGTGACCGGCACGTGCTGACCGGCTTCGTCGAAGAAGCGGGTCATGCCGAGCTTCTTGGCGATCAGGCCGGTGCGGTTAGCGGGGAGAGTCATCAGTTCGGCCCTCCTTACAGCTTGATTTCGACGTCAACGCCGGCCGACAGGTCGAGCTTCATCAGCGCGTCCACGGTCTGCGGAGTCGGGTCAACGATGTCGAGGACGCGCTTGTGCGTACGGATCTCGAACTGCTCGCGCGACTTCTTGTCGACGTGCGGCGAACGGTTGACGGTGAATTTTTCGATAAGCGTGGGCAGGGGGATGGGGCCCCGCACCGTCGCACCCGTGCGCTTGGCCGTGTTCACGATCTCGCGCGTGGAATGATCCAACACGCGGTGATCGAAGGCCTTGAGCCGGATGCGGATGTTCTGACGATCCATATCGCTCGGTTTCCTAGTGGGCTGCGCCCGCGTCTCGAACCATTTCAAAGACCAACCCGGACTCCTCTTTCGAGAACTCCGAACGCAGCGTCCGCAAAACAAATTGGCCCGCGCAATCGCTTGCGAGGGCCGGTGATCCGCAACCACGCCGTCCTCCGAGGAGAACCCTCCTCTGGATGAGAAGGACGCCTGGTTACGGGTCGCTTGCGAACCGCGTTTGAGCCCTAGAGCTCACAGCCGGTCCAACAGAGGGGCGCTTTTACGTGCCTGAATCGGTTTCGTCAAGCGGTCCCGGAGGGCTTTCGCGACGGCTTGTTTAACAAGACGTAAAGCCGCCGATCCGAGCACGACAGCTTAACACTTATGGCCAAAACGCGGCTGACCAAAAAGCAATGTTCACCGACCTGAGCCCGATACACACAATCTTTGTGCGCGACACGCGCGTATAGAAACTCAATTCGTTCCTGCAAGTGTAGTATTTGCGCACCATAACGCCTCGAACGGTCTGACAGAGCCTTGCGGCCGTCATCGAACCTTCATAGATCCGCCCCGCTCGACGGTAGGGAGGCCCTCCCCAAAACGACCGACCGCCGTCGAGACCACATGAGTAAGGGGATTACCCACTATGAAGACCCAACTGTTCGCCGCCGCCGTGCTGGCCGTCGCCGTCTCGGCTCCCGCTTTCGCCCAGAACATCGGTTCGGTCGGCGCCGCCGTTGACTACAACAACCTCGACACCCGCGCCGGCGACGCCGACGGCACCTCGGTCGTCATCGACGGCTCGGTCGCCATCCCGACCGGTTCGTGGACGATCACCGGCGCCGCCGACGTCTCGATCGCCGACAGCGACGTCTCGCAACGCACCGTCGCCACCGGCGCCGTGCACGCCACGACCGTCGTCGGCAACGGCCTGCGCATCGGCGGCTTCACCGCCCTGTCGCGTCCGTCGAACGACACCCTGTGGGCCGTCGGTGGCGAAGCCCAAAAGTACCTCGGCAACGTGACCCTGACGGGTCTCGCCGCCTACGGTCAGTCGAACGACCTGGACGCCGACCTGTGGACCGTCCGCGCCGGCGCCAACTACTTCGTCTCGGACGACTTCCGTCTGGACGCCGGCCTCGGCTGGTCGAACGTTGACGGCCTCGTCGACGCCGACATCTGGGACATCAACGTCGGTGGCGAATACAAGTTCGCCAACACCGGCTGGTCGACCTTCGCCAAGTACACCCACAGCGAAGCCGATGACCTGGCCGACCTGAAGTCGGACGCCGTGAAGGTTGGCCTGCGCTACACCTTCGGCGGCAGCCTGAAGGCCCGCAACGCCGCCGGCGCCGACCTGGCCACCGGCAGCGACCTGTTCGGCTTCCTGGCCCGCTAAGCCGGAAGCTTCGTGGTCTTCCGGCGCCCACCGGAAGATCACGGACAGCGTTTCAAGGAACCCGCCCTCCCCTCCTATCCAGGCGGGTTCCAACGAAAAGCAAGACGCCCCCGAAGCGAAAGCTCCGGGGGCGTTCTCTTTATATATACGCGCGTACCGGTGTGCGCCGAACGGCGCCCGGGCTCACTGGCTCACTGGCTCACTGGCTCACTGGCCGATGTAGATGTTGCCCGAGCCCATGGCCGACTTCTTGACCGAGCCGTTGACCTTGGCCACGCGGATGTCGCCCGAGCCGGCCACCGACAGCGACACCCGGTCGGCCTCGCCGCCGAAGTTCACGTCGCCCGAGCCCATGATGCTGACGTCGATGTCGCGGGCCCGACCGCCGGCGATCTTGACCCCGCCCGATCCGGCGATGCTGACATCGAGGTCGCCGCCGCGCAGCGCCGCGGCCTTCACGTCGCCCGAACCGGCGATCGAAACCTCCAGGTCCGACACTTCCTGCAGGCTGATGTCGCCCGCGCCAGCCAGATTGATCTCGGCCTTGGCGGCGTTGCCGGCCTTGGTGTCGCCCGAGCCGGCCAGGCTGATCTCCAGCTTGCCGCGGGTGTTGGCGACGGTCCAATCCCCGCAGCCGGCATTGGCCAGCTCGACGCTGTCGCTGCGGCCGACGCTGCCATAGACCGCGCCCGAAGCGCCGACCGAGACGTTCAGCGGCACGCGGATCGCCACCTGCGGAATGTCCTTCCACTGGACCTCGCCCAGGTCGCGGACCCGGACCGCGGAGCCCTCTCCCCGGCTGTTGCAGCTCTGGATGCGCTTGAGGCGGAGGTTGCCGTCGATGATCGTCTGGCCGCCCACCTTGCGCACCTCCAGCGGCAGGCCGCCGTTGGTGGTCAGGAACTCGACCTTCACGTCGCTGCGGGCTTCGGGAATGATGGTGACGCGGGCGACAGCGTCCTTGATCTTCACCGTCGGCTCGGCGGCGGCCGCGCCGGCCAGGGCGACAACGGCCGCGCCGGCGGCCAGGCTGATAAGTGCGCGCATCTTTTTAGTCCCCTCGGATGGCTTTGCGTTGAGGGAACGCTAGTCGGCGAGGCTGCGTCGCACGACTTAATTCGAGGTCATGACGCTGTTGTCACGAAGCCGATCAGGCCGCCTTCTGGGCGTCGCCGATCTCGAAGCTGCGCTCGAGGCCCTTGATCCTGTCCTCGACCAGCCGCAGGCGCTTGAGGCCCAGCGAGGCGGCCCAGAGGCCGGCGCGCGCCGCCATCGGCGTCTTGTCCATGGCCGCGATGGGCAGGCCCCAGCGCCGCAGCACGCCGTTGGCGAAGTGCGCGCCGTTGGTCAGGTGCGAACCCCAGGTCTGGTAGTCGATCGACAGCGAGACGTTGAAGGTGCCGAGGTTCTCGATCCGGTGCGGCGCATGCAGCGGCCAGCTGGCGGCCATGCCCGGCTCCAGGTCGAACACCGCCGCGGCCGCGTCCATGTCGCGGCGGTACGGCAAGTCCTCGGTCTGCTGCTTGAGCATGATGTTCTCCATGCCCTGCTGGGGCATGTGGTCCTCGTCGACCGGATAGATCCAGATCCGCTTGCAACCGCGCAGGTGGAACAGGATGACGCCCGGCGCGTCGGCGTGGAACGGAACCTTGGCGCCCGGGGCCGACATGATCAGCTGGCCGTTCAGCTGGACGGGCGAAAAGCCCCTCGCCTGCCCGCCGATCTCGTCGAAGGCCTGCTTCATCAGCGGCGTCAGGGCCGGGTACCAGGCCTCGGCCCGGCGCAACTGCACCCAGATGCGCCCCTGCTTGACGCCTTCCAGCACTTCGCGGCCCGGCAACCGGCCCCGCGCGCCGGTGCGCATGGTCGACTGCCCCTCAGCGTCGAAGTCGAACAGGTTGATGTCGTAGAGCTCGGCCGGATAGGCGTCGAGCAGGCGCGCCAGGGCGTCGTCGTCGAACAGTCCGGTTTCCGCCAGGTTGTGACGGAAGGTGATCGGGCTCTTGCGGAAGCTTCCAACCTGGTCGTCCGACCAGGGCGCGACGAGACGGGTCATAAGCCTTGCTCCTCCCTCAGTCGGCCAGCAGGCCGAGACTCAAGCCAAGACCGATGCCGACGCCGATTCCAGCGCCGACGGCCGGGTGACGCCGGCCAAGGCCGGTGACGAAACTGGCGCCGCCCTTGACCCGGCCGATCAAGCCGGGCTCGCAGGCGGCGATGCGGTCGAGACGGCGGGCCAGACGCTTGCCGACCTCGTCGATACGGTCGACGCCGGGTGCGCCGCGCAGGTGGGTCATCAGCGACGGCCGCATGGCCACCGCGCCCTCCAGCACCGGCTCCATCGGCACGGCGAAGTCTTCCTTGTAGGCTTCCTCGCTGGGCCCGAAGTCGACGCGGGCGATCCCGCGCTCGGCCGCCACCCGCAGGGTCTCCAGCGTCATCAACGCCCCCGGCGAGTAGCGCGCGAAGGCCGGATCGTAGATCGGGAACCACAGGTGGTGGCGGTCGCCGGCGGTCAGGCCAAGCTCGGCCGCCACGATCGTCCCGCCGGCGCGCAGCACGGCCAGGCGCAGGCCGAAGTCGGGCGCGTCGCTTTCGGCCAGGCGGTTGAGGAGATCGATGGTCCAGCCGCAGGCGAAGATGTCGTGCTGGTGGGTGCGACGGATCTGGGCTCGCTTCTGGGCGACCAGCCAGGCCAGCAGGTCCAGCGCCGGCCGCTGGAAGGTGAAGACCATCTGGCCGTGGTCGCGCTCCAGGGCGCGGGCGCGGCGGCGCTTGTCCTTCAGGAAGGCGGAGCTGCGGGTCGCCTGGTAGGCCTCGAAGCCGCCCGACAGGTCGGCGGCCATGGCGTAGCGCACCGAAAGCTCGGGCAAGGGTACGGGCGAGATCAGGCCGCTGACCCGCATGCGCTCGACGCCCAGCAGGGCCAGGACGGCGGGCAGGCAGACGTCGGGCTCGGCGATCAGGCCGTGAAAATCGCTCATCGGCGCGCCGAGCGGCTGGATCGACGAGCCGCGTCGCTGGAAAGGCAGGAAGCCGACGACGCGGCCGGCGCGCTCCAGCACGGCGATCCGCGAGCCGGGCGCGCAGGCCGCGGCCGCCTCGACATAGCGGAGATCGAAGTACGGGCCGCCCAGCGCCGGCTCGGCGGCGCGCAGGGCGTTCCAGCGCGCGCGCTCGGCGGCGTTGAGGTCGGCGACCTCGATGACCCGTGCCTGCAATCCCGTGTCCAGCACCCTGCTCCCCGTCCTTGCGGACTACGCCGGGCGTGGATCAGCGGCCCTCCGTCAGCCGCCGTGCAGGGTTAACCGCACAGGCGCCGACTTGTAGGCCGGCGTACCACTACGCCGGTCGTGATCCTCAAGTGCTACTAGAGCATTGGTTTCCGGATAGTATGCGGCCACGCACCCACGCGGAATTTTTCGCGCCACGGCCGTGAAGCCGCGCACGACTCGCGCGCCGGTTTCATCGAAGGCGGCCGCTAGGTCGATGCGCTGGCCCTCTGTCACGCCCATCGCCGCCAGATCTTCTGGATTGACGAAGACCACGTCGCGCCGGCCGAAGACCCCGCGATAGCGGTCGTTCTCGCCATAGATGGTGGTGTTGTACTGGTCGTGGCTGCGCAGGGTGGTCAGCAGCATCACCGAGGCGTCGCCCCGGCGCGGATCGTCCAGCCCCGTGTGCGGCAGGAAGTTGGCCTTGCCCGACGGCGTGGTCCACTTGCGCTCGGCCGGCGGCACCGGCAGACGGAAGCCGCCCGGCTGGCGGACGCGCGCGTTGTAGTCGGTGAACTGGGTCGGAAAGACCTGCTCGATCAGGTCGCGGATCTTGTCGTAGTCGGCCGTCAGCCCCTCCCAGTCGGTGGCGTCATCGACGCCCAGGGCGGCGCGGGCGATGCCGGCGACAATGGCCGGCTCGGACATCAGGTGCTCGGAGGCGGGAGGGTTGAGGCCGCGCGAGGCGTGGACCATCGACATCGAGTCCTCGACCGTCACCGACTGGCGCACCCCGCCCTGCAGGTCCATTTCCGTGCGGCCCAGGCACGGCAGCAGCAACGCCTCGCGGCCGACCAGCAGGTGGGTGCGGTTGGGCTTGGTGGCGATGTGGGCCGCGAAGTCGACCATCCGCATGGCCGCATGGGTGCGGACCGGATCGGGCGCGGCGACGGCGAAGTTGCCGCCCAGGCCGACGAACACCTTGGTCTCGCCGGCGCCCATGGCCTCGATGGCCTCGACCACGGTGTGGCCATGCTCGCGGGGCGGCGTGAAGCCGAACACCTTGGCCAGGGAGTCGAGCAGGGCCGCCGACGGCTTTTCCCAGATGCCGACCGTGCGGTCGCCCTGGACGTTGGAGTGGCCCCGCAGCGGACAGATCCCCGCCCCCGCCCGGCCGATGTTGCCGCGCAGCAGCAAGAGGTTCACCAGCTGCTGCACCGTGCTGGACGAATTGCGGTGCTGGGTCAGGCCCATGCCGTAGCAGAGGATCGTGGCGCTGGACCGGGCGTAAATGGCCGCGGCCTCCTCGATCTCGGCCCGCGACAGGCCGCCGACGCTGACGATCTCGTCCCAGGACAGGGCGTCGAGGTGGCCCGCCAGGGCGTCGAAGCCCGCTGTGTGCTCGGCGATGAAGTCGTCGTCGAGGACGGCCGGCTCGTCAGCGCCCCGCGCAGTGCGGTCGAAGGCCAGCACGGCCTTCATCAGCCCCTGCACCACGGCCGCGTCACCGCCGACGTTCACCTGATAATAGCGCGAGGCGATCGGGGTCGACGACAGGGTCGCCATCTCGACCGGGTCCTGCGGCGAGGCGAACCGCTCCAGGGCCCGCTCGACCAGCGGGTTGAAGGCCATGATCGTCGCGCCTCTGCGCGAGGCTTCACGCAGGGTCGCCATCATCCGCGGGTGATTGGTGCCCGGGTTGTGGCCGAAGCACAGGATCAGGTCGGCGTGGTCGAAGTCCTCCAGGCTGACCGAGCCCTTGCCCATGCCGATCGAGTCCGGCAGGCCGACGCTGGTCGGCTCGTGGCACATGTTCGAGCAGTCGGGGAAATTGTTGGTGCCGACCTTGCGGCCCAGCAGCTGGAACAGGAAGGCCGCCTCGTTGCTGGCCCGGCCCGAGGCGTAGAACTCGGCCTGGTGGGGGCTCTCCAGCGCCTGGATCGCCGCGCCGGTGCGGGCGACGGCCTCGCTCCATGCGATCGGCAGGTAGCGGTCGCTGGCGGCGTCATAGGCCATGGGATGGGTCAGGCGGCCCAGGTCCTCGATGGCGTGGTCGCTCCAGGTCAGCATTTCGCTGACGGTGTGGGCGGCGAAGACCTCGGGCGTGGCGCGCTTGGCCGTCGCCTCCCAGGCCACGGCCTTGGCCCCGTTCTCGCAGAACTCGAACGACGAGGTGTGCTTGGGATCGGGCCAGGCGCAGCCGGGGCAGTCGAAACCCTCGGGCTGGTTGGCGCGCATCAGGGTCTTGCCGCCCTCGACGATGGTCTCCTGGTCGGCCAGGGCCCCGGCCACGGCCTTCAGCGCGCCCCAGCCGCCGGCCGGCGCGTCATAGGGCTTCACGCCCGGGATCTTGCCCCCGACCGGATTGGAATCATCAGCCATCACGCAACCTCCCGCGCCGCCTCGACCAGCCGGTCGGGACGGGAAAACACCATGTGGCCGTCGGGCCGGGCCAGGGCGACCAGGGTCAGACCCGCCTCCTCGGCTCGCCGCACGGCCAGGTCGGTCGGGGCCGACACCGCCACGATCATGCCGGCGCCCATGCGCACGGCCTTCTCGACCATCTCGAACGAGCAGCGACTTGTGACCAGAACAAAGCCCGCTCCGGCGTCGCGCCCCTCGCGGGCCATGGCCCCGGCCAGCTTGTCCAGGGCGTTGTGACGGCCCACGTCCTCGGCCAGCAGCTGCACCCGGCCGTCGACATCGCAGAAGGCGGCCGCATGGGTGGCGCGGGTGCTGCGCCCCAGGGCCTGGACAGCTTCGAGATCGGCCAGGGCCGCCGGCACCGCCGCATGGGCGACGGCGACGCCGGCCGCCGCCGGCGGCAGGGGCCGCACCGCGTCGGCCAGCCGCTGCACCCCGCACAGGCCGCAACTCGACCGTCCTTCCAGCTTGCGCGGCCTGGCCTTGCGACGGGCCGCGCCCTCGACGAGGCGCACGTCGACCAGCAGGCCAAGCTCTTCCTTCCGAACCTCGACGGAGGCGATCTCACCGGGCGCGGCGACGCCCTCGGTGATGGTGAAGCCCCGCGCCAGGTCGGCCACGTCGCGCGGCGTCGCCATCAGAACGGTGTGCGGTCGACCGTCGAAGGACAGCCCCACGGCGACCTCGGTCGGGGCCCAGCGCTCGATCGGCGCGGCGCGCCCGGGCGCGCGCCATTCCAAGGCAGGGCGAAGGCGGGCGGAAGCATCGGACATGGTCAAAAGACTACAGTTTGGGCGCCTGCGCCGCCATGGCGAAAGACGAACACGGGGTGTGGCTGCCGGGCCACGCGGCCGGTTTGCGTCAAGCACAACACAAAACGGCGGTTTGCTTCAAAGATCGCGCCCTAGGTTTCCGACAGATATCCGATCCGACCGAAAGTCTGCGGCATACGATTGGCGACAAACCACATCCCGACGTTCCGGTAATTCATCCGAACGTTACAGAACTTTCACCTCACAATCGCGAAACAAACCCCGCCCATCCCTGCCCCACGGCGAAATTTTATTCCGCCACCATGGCCTTGGCCGCGAAGCCTTGGCGAATACTGGGGACTATGAATGGCTAGAAATACCTATCTGCTGGGCGCTTCCGCGCTCGTCATCGCCATGACGACCGCGCCGATGCTGGCGCAGGCCCAGACGACCGACGACGCCTCCGCCGTCGAAGAAGTCGTGGTCACCGGCTCGCGCATCGCGCGCCGCGACTACGTCTCCAACAGCCCGATCGTGACCATGGGCCAGGAAGCGATCGAGAAGACCGGTTCGGTCACGGTCGACACCCTGCTCAACCAGATGCCGCAGTTCGTGCCGGCCGTGTCGTCGACCTCGAACAACCCGTCGAACGGCGGCCAGGCCAACATCGACCTGCGCGGCCTGGGGACGCAGCGCACGATGGTGCTGATCGACGGCCACCGCGTGGTTCCGTCCAACTCGGACGGCACCGTCGACGTCAACATCATCCCCTCGGCCCTGATCCAGAACATCGAAGTGATCTCGGGCGGCGCCTCGGCGACCTACGGCTCGGACGCCCTGTCGGGCGTGGTGAACTTCAAGCTCAACAAGAACTTCACCGGCCTGCAGATGGACGCCCAGTACGGGATCACCGAGCAGGGCGACGGCAAGGAAAGCTCGCTCAGCCTGACCGCCGGCGGCAAGTACGCCGAGGACAAGGGCCACGCCGTGTTCTCGGTCAGCTACTCGCAGCGCGGCGAGGTCTACAACGCCGCCCGCGACTTCGCGAAGGTCTCCGGCGCCTCGTCGACCACTCCGTACGGCCGCTATGACGCCACCGGCACCAACCTGCCCAGCCAGGCCGCCATCGACGCCGTGTTCGCCAAGTACGGCTATGCCGCCGGCTCCGTCGGCCGCTCGGCCAACCTCGGCTTCAACGACGACGGCACGCTGTTCTACAATGGCGTCAACTACACCGGCTCGGACGCGATCGACTATTCGACGATCCCGGTGAACGGCACCTACAACACCGGCGCCCTGAACCTGCTGCAACTGCCGCTGACCCGCTACTCGGCCTATGCGGCCACCGAGTACGAGGTCAACGAGCACGCCGAGGTCTATGGCTCGTTCAACTTCACCCACTACGACTCGCGCACCATCCTCGCGCCGTCGCCAGCGGCCGGTTCGACGGGCTTCTCGGTCCCGGTCACCAACCCCTTCATCCCGACCGACCTGTCGACCATCCTGGCCAGCCGCGCCGACCCGACCGCCGACTTCCTGCTGCGCAAGCGCTTCACCGACGTCGGCTCTCGCATCTCGGAAACCACCTTCAACGTCTTCCAGCTGGCCGGCGGCGTCCGCGGCGCGACCGGCTTCAAGGACTGGACCTACGACCTCTACGCCTCGTTCGGTCGTTCGGAGCAGAACGAGACCCAGTCGGGCAACGTCAGCCACTCGGCCGTGCAGACCCTGCTGGACGCGGCCGACGGCGGCGCCAGCATCTGCACCGGCGGTTATGACCCGTTCGGCAACAACGCCCTGTCGGACTCGTGCCGCTCGTACATCTCGCGCACGACCAAGAACTGGACGGCCGCCGAACAGCGCATGGTCGAACTGAACTTCCAAGGCGGCCTGTTCAACCTGCCGGCCGGTGAAGTGCGCGGCGCCTGGGGCGCGGACTACAAGTTCGACAGCTTCCAGTACGTGCCCGACAGCCTGCTCTCGACCGGCGACGTGGTCGGCTTCAACGCCGCCGACGCCATCGACGCCTCGACCGACGTCTATGAACTGTACGGCGAAATCCTGGTGCCGGTCCTCAAGGACCTGCCGTTCATCAAGTCGCTGAACCTCGACGCCGGCTACCGGATGTCGGACTATCAGACCATCGGCACCGTCGGCGCCTACAAGGTCGACGGCGACTGGGAAGTCGTCGACGGCTTCCGCATCCGCGGCGGCTACCAGCGCGCCGTCCGCGCGCCGTCGATCGGCGAACTCTATTCGCCGCAGAACCAGGACTACCCGTCGATCAGCGAAGACCCCTGCGCCTACAACAGCAGCTACCGGACCGGCTCCAACGCCGCCAGCGTCCGCACGCTCTGCCTGTCGCAAGGCGTGCCGTCGGCGATCCTCGACAGCTACACCTACGCCAACAGCCAGGTGAACGCCCTGACCGGCGGCAACCCGGACCTGAAGGAAGAAACCGCCAACACCTATAATGTCGGCTTCGTCTGGTCGCCGCGCTTCGACAACCCGCTGTTCGAACGCCTGTCGCTGTCGGTCGACTACTATTCGATCGACATCAAGGACGCGATCGGCACCATCGACGCCTCGACCGTGCTGGACAAGTGCTACAACGGCGACGCTAACAGCGCCTACTATTGCAGCCTGTTCTCGCGCAACAGCTCGACGGGCGAGATCGACACCCTCACCCTGACCAACCTGAACCTGGCCCGCTACAAGACCACCGGCGTCGACTTCCAGGCGGACTGGGCCTTCGGCCTGGGCGCGGTCGGCCTCGACGACAAGTACGGCATGCTGAAGTTCAACGTGGTGGGCAACTACCTCGACAGCTTCAAGGTCCAGAGCCTGGCCGGCGAGGAATTCCAGGAGCTGAAGGGCACGATCGGCAACACCTCGATCAGCTCGGTGGCCGTCTCCCACCCCGAGTGGAAGTTCGCGGCCTCGACCAGCTGGGTCGTGGGTCCGGTGGACGTCGGCGTGCGCTGGCGCCACATCGGCAAGATGGTCGACGCGGCCGACTCCTCGGAGAAGATCGACGCCGTCGACTACTTCGACCTGAACGGCAGCTGGCAGATCAACGACACCTACTCGATCCGGGGCGGCGTCACCAACCTGACCGACAAGCAGCCGCCGTACTTCACCTCGTACGTGCAGGCCAACACCGATCCGTCGACCTACGACGTGCTCGGCCGCCGCTTCTACGTGGCGGTGAAGGCCAAGTTCTAAGCCTTCGGGTCTAGGATGAAATCAGGCGGCGGGGTCGAAAGGCCCCGCCGCTTTTTCTTTGGGTAATCCGCAGGAACCTCCCCCCGTGGAGGAGGCGATCGCGCAGCGATCGGTTGGGGGCGTAGCGACCATATCGGCGCAAGCTCTGGCAGCTGAAAGCATCCCCCCACCGGCCTTCGGCCGCCTCCCCCACAGGGGAGGTTCTCTTCTACTTCGGCGGCGTCTGGAACTTTTCGAACCAGGCCAGAATCGCCGAGGCCTTGGCAGCCGACTGCGACGGCCGCACGGCCAGACCGCCGTGGCTGGCGCCGGGCACCTTGACCAGGGCCGTGGGCACGCCGCGCAGTTGCAGGGCCTGGTAGTACTGCTCGGACTCGGCGACCGGCGTGCGCAGGTCCTGATCGCCGACGACCACCAGCGTAGGCGTCTTGACGTTGCCGACCAGCGACAGCGGCGAGCGCGCCCAATAGCCCTGCGGGTCCTCCCACGGCATCTTCCCGAACCAGTACGAGGCCATGAAGCTGTACGCATCCGTGGTCAGCACCTGGCTGGACCAGTTGATCACCGGCTTCTGGGTGGCGGCCGCGGCGAAGCGGTTGGTCTTGCCGACGATCCAGGCTGTCAGGGCGCCGCCGCCCGAACCGCCGGTGACATAGAGACGGTCGGTGTCGACGAAACCCTTGGCGACAGCCGCGTCGACCGCGCTCATCAGGTCGTCGTAGTCGTGGCTGGGATAGTTGCGGTCGATCTCGTTGGCGAAGGCCTCGCCGTACGACGTCGAGCCGCGCGGGTTGGCGTAGACCACCACATAGCCGGCCGCCGCATAGAGCTGGTTGTCGGTCGAGAAGCTGGGGCCATAGGCCGAGAACGGACCGCCGTGGATCTCGAGGATCAGCGGATACTTCCTGGCCGGATCGAAGTTGGGCGGGGTGACGATCCAGGCGCCGATGTCCTTGCCGTCGAAGGACGACTTCACCGGCAGGGCCTCGACCTTGCCCAGGGTCTTGGCGCCCAGGAGGTCGGCGTTGAGGGCCGTCAGCCGCTTGGCCTCGCCGCCCTTCCTGGCGACGGCGATATCGGAGGGACGGCTGGTCGAGCCTTGCGTGAAGGCCACCGTCCCGTCGCGGGCCACGCTGAAGGCGCCGCCGCTGTAGGGGCGGTCGAGGCCGGCGCCGGTCAGGCCCGTAACGACGGTCTCGACCTTGCCCGACAGGTCGACGCGAGCCACGCGCACCGAGCCGTTCTCGTCGTAGGAGACGTAAAGGCTGCGGCCGTCTGCCGACCACACCGGATTGTCGATCGAGCGGTCGAGGTCGCCGGTCAGCACGCGGCTGTTCCCGCCGTCGATGTCCATCACATAGAGGCGGGTGTTTTCGTAGCCCCGGCGGCGGGCGTCGTCATAGCCGACATAGGCCACCTGCCGGCCGTCGGGCGACACCACCGGATTGGCGTCGGGACCGACGCGGGTGGTCAAGGCCTTCAGCGAGCCGTCGGCCAGGGTCAGGCGCCAGACCTCGGCCTCGGCCGGATTGCGCTCCCAGCCCTCGGCGCGATTGGCCGAGAACAGCAGGTAGCGGCCGTCCTTGGTGAAGGACAGCGGCCCGCGGTCGTCGAACTTGCCGAAGGTCAGCTGGCGCGGCGCGCCGCCCTCGGCCGAGACGGTGTAGATCTTGGAGAAGCCGGCCTTCAGCGTCCCCTCGCCATCGCCGCGGAAGGTGACGCGGGTCTCTACGGTCAGCGGCGGCGCCCACTTGGCGTTCTCGGGCTTGCCCTCGGGGGCCGAGCCGAGCTTGGCGCCGTCGTCTGCGGTCAGCATGGTGAAGGCGATGGTCTTGCCATCGGGCGACCAGGTCAGGTCGCTGGGCGCCTCGACCAGCGTGGCCAGGCGCGCGGTGCGGCCGGTGGCGACCCATTGCACATAGAGCTGGGCGCCGGCGTCGGGCGTCACCTGCACATAGGCCAGGCGCTGGCCGTCTGGCGACCAGCGGGGCGACATGGCCGAACCGGGACCAGAGACCAGCGGCGTCTGGGCGCCGGTCTTGGCGTCGATCAGCCAGATCGAGCGCACGGCGCGGTCGACCATGATGTCGTTGGAGGCCCGGACATAGGCGATCAGGTCGCCGTCGGGGCGGATCTGGGGGTCGGACGCGACTTCCAGGCCGAACAGGTCGCGGCCGGTGAACAGCGCCTGGGGCGCCTCGCGAACGGCGGCGACGCCGGCCATCGGGCTCGCCGCCGCCAGGGCCAGCAGCGAAACGAGCAGCAGTTTGGGCGGGCGGCGCATGGGCGATCCTGGCGAAGCTTGCGAAAGAGGGGGTGGATACTGCCGCGCTAGCGCCCAGCGTCCACCCCTAATTCCGCGCCTCGCGCAAGGATCTTGCGCCTTACCAGCCTGAGTTGCTCGCGCGTGGTCCTCGTCCTTCGACAAGCTCAGGATGAGGACCAGATTGCAGGCCTTGCAGTAGAAATCCTCACCCTGAGCCCGTCGAAGGGCGAGGATTTCGTTCTCGCGGTCAGCCCGCCTTCAGCGCCAGCGAGGCCGGCTTCAGGCCGGGAGCCGAGGCCAGCACCCGCACTTCGCCGGCCTGGCCGCGCTTGGTGCGGACGATCACCTGGGCCAGGCCGTTGAAGACCTTGCGCTGGCTGGCGACGTCGCTCTCGTGGCTGGTCGGGTTGCCGTTGCCGACGCCGATCACCTCGCCCGGACCGGTCACCGAGAAGGCGACCAGGTCCTCGGCCTTCGGCACCACGCGACCCTTGGCGTCGACCACCTCGACCTTGAGGATGCCGACGTCCTGACCGTCGGCGGTGAGGGCCGAGCGATCGGTGGACAGGCGCACGGCGGCGGCGGGACCGGCCGTCTCGCGACGCTGGCGCAGGATCACCTTGCCGTCCTTGTAGCCATGGGCCTCGATCGTCCCAGCCACATACGGGACAGACCATTCAACATGATGGTTGGGGGTTACAACGCGGATGCCCTGGCTCTTGCCGTTCAGGAACAGCTCGACCTTGTCGCAGTTGCTGTGGACCCAGACCGGAACCGGCTTTCCTTCCTGGCCTTCCCAGTTCCAGTGCGGGAACAGGTGCAGCAGCGGCTCTTTCCGCCACCAGGCGCGGTAGTAGTAATAGTTGTCCTTCGGGAAGCCGCAGGTGTCGAGCGCCCCGAAGTGCGAGCTGATGCTGGGCCAGCGGTTGAAGGGCGTCGGCTCGCCGCGATAGTCGAAGCCGGTCCAGATGAAGCCGCCGGCCATCCACGGACGGTCGGCCGCGTGGCTCCACCACTTCTCGGCCGTGGTCGCCCACCAGGGGTGGTCGGTGTCATAGGCCGGGACATAGCTCTTGGCGTCGCTGCGCAGGTATTCGCCGCGCGTGGTGACCGTGCTGCCGCTCTCGCTGCCGATGATCGGCAGGTTCGGGAAGCGGGCGTGGAAGTCGTCCATCTTCTCGTGGCGGTAGTTGAAGCCGATGACGTCGAGCTCGGCGGTGATGCCGTCGCCAAAGCCCGAGTCCATGGCGGCCGTGACGCCGCGGGTCGGATCGAGGCGGTTGACCAGGCGCTTCATGGTCTTGGCCACCTTGCGGCCGCGCGCCGTGCCCTGCTGGGGCTCCTCGTTACCGATCGACCACAGGATGATGGACGGGTGGTTGCGGTCGCGGCGGATCAGCCGCTCCATCTCGTCCAGCGAGGTGGGATCGCTGGACATGCGGCGCGTCTCGGCGATGAACAGCATGCCCAGACGGTCGCAGGCGTCCATCAGCTCGGGCGTGGCCGGGTTGTGCGAGGCGCGATAGGCGTTGCAGCCCATCGACTGCAACTGCTCGATCCGCCAGGTCTGCAGGGTGTCGGGGATGCCCGCGCCGACGCCGGCGTGGTCCTGGTGGTTGCAGGTCCCTTGCAGCTTGACGTGCTTGTCGTTGAGGAACAGGCCCTCCTTCGGGTCGAAGCGCACCGAGCGCACGCCGAACGGCGTGGCGTAGCGGTCGACCACCGCGTCGCCGAGCTTTACCTCGGTCACCAGGGTGTAGAGGTGCGGGTTATCCAGCGACCAAAGCACCGGATTGGCCAGGGTCACGGTCTGCGACAGCGACTGGCGCTGCCAGCCCGGCAAGCGCCCGGCGGCCGGGGCCACGGCCAGGGCCGGCTTGCCCGCGCCGTCGAGCACGGTGTGGACCAGGCTGAACTCGACGGCCTCGTCGCCCTCGTTGATCAGGTCGGTCTCGATCTCCAGCGTGCCGTCGACCTTGGACTTCACGAACACGCCCCACTGGGGCACGTGCACCGGGGCGGTCTTGACCAGCCAGACGTGGCGATAGATGCCCGCGCCCTCGTAGAACCAGCCTTCGCCCAGGCTGGCGTCGACGCGCACGGTGATCAGGTTCTCACCGCCGACATTGGCGATGTCGGTGATGTCGACGCGGAAGCTGGCGTAGCCGCTTTCCTCGCTCTCGAGGACATAGCCGTTCACCATCACCACGGCGTCGCGCATCACGCCGTCGAACTCGATCGACAGGCGCGTGCCGGTCTCGACGGCCGGCAGGGTGAACTTCTTGCGGTACCAGCCGATGCTGTTCTGGGGGAACTCGCGGCCGATGGCCTTGTAGCCGTGGGCGGCGCGCAGGTCCTCGTCATCGGGCTTGCCGCTAGGCTTGTAGTCGGGGTTGTTCTCGAACGGCAGGGTGACGGCCCAGTCGTGCGGCACGGTCACGGGGGTCCAGGCGCTGTCGTCGAAGTCCTTCTGGGCGGCGGCGGCCACCCACCAGTTGGGCGCGTCGGCGCCGGCCTTGGCGTAGGTGCGCTGGTTGGCGCCATAGCCGAAGTCGCGGGCCGGATCCTGGGCGTGGCCGAGGTGGAACTTCCAGTCGAAGTCCAGGCTGGTGCGCTCGCGCGGGCCCAGGTCGACGACGACCGGGGCCGCCTTCTTGGCGGGAGCTGCGGCGGGCTTGGCGGCGCGGGCGGAAGACGCGGCGGCGAAGGCGGCGACGCCAGCAGTGGCGGCCAGGGCTTGCCGGCGGCTGAACTCGACCATCGGGGACCTCTCATAAGCAAAAGAAAGGGGAGGAAGCGGCGAGGCTCCCTCCCCTAGCAAAGGATCGTCGGGGAGGAGTGACGTCCTGGAATGAGTGCGAAACCCTGGCCCTTCGACGAGCTCAGGACGAGGATTTCGAATGCCGAAGCGATGCAATGGACCTCACCCCGAGCTTGTCGAAAGGCGAGGTCCACGCAAGGCCTCTGAACGTCTTAGAACTTCACCGTGACGTCCATCAGGAAGCGACGACCATAGATGTCGTAGCGACCCAGACGGTTCTCGTCGCCGTCGCGGTAGGTGCGCATGGCGCGGTTGGTCAGGTTGTTGGCCTGGAAGCGCACGCCGACCATGTCGTTGATCTGGTACGAGGTGCTGAAGTCCAGGGTCTTTTCAGCGCCCAGGGTCTGCAGTTCCGAGCCGTTCCAACCGTAAATCACGGTCATCGGGCTGTGGTACTTGTAGCCCAGGCGGGCTTCGATCGGACCGTTGGAGTACCACAGGTCGACCGTCGCGGTGTGCTTGGCCAGGCCGGTCAGCGACAGCGGCTTGGTCGACGGCGTCATCTCGTTCAGGTCGGAGTCGACGAAGGCGTAGTTCGAATAGATGCCGAACTTGTCCAGGCCCGACGGCAGGAAGAAGAACGGCGTCTGGAAGGTCGCCTCGACGCCCTGGATGTAACCGCCGCCGCCGTTGACCGGGGTGGCCACCGCGTAGGTCGTGCCGTTGTAGGTCTCGGGCGTCTGGGTCCAGCCGATGTAGGTGTCGACGTCCTTGTAGTAGTAGGCCAGGGCCACCAGGGCTTCCGGACGGAAGTACCATTCGCCCGACAGGTCGAACTGGACGGCCTTGAACGGCTTCAGGTTCGGGTTGCCGCCCGAGCCGGTGTACGGTGCCCAGGTGCTGAGGGTCTTGCTGGCGCGCAGTTCGTCCAGCGGCGGACGGGCCACCACCTGCGACAGGCCCACGCGCACGACCTTGCCTTCGCCGAAGTCGAACTTGGCGTTCGCCGACGGCAGGACGTCGGTGTAGTCGTTGTCGACCGTCACGGCGGTGAAGGTGCTGGCGCCGGCGTTCTGACGATAGCCGTCGCTGCTGGTCTTGGTGGTGACCACGCGCACGCCGACGTTACCCGTCAGCCACGAGCCGGCGAAGCTGTCGGCGGCGAAGTTCAGCTTGGCGTAGGCCTCGCCGACCTTCTCGTTGACCTTCCAGCGCTGGGCCAGGTTGTCGCGGGCGTTGGCGTAGTTGAAGGCGTTGTCGCCGTAGATCGCGCGGGCCACCGCGTCGAGGTCGCCGGTGATGACGCCCGGGACGTTGAAGCCGCCGATGTTGTACGAGGTCAGCAGGCTGGCCGGCACGGTGGTCGACTGCAGGCAGTTGCCCCACTCGTCCTGCAGGCTGGCGTCGTAGATGTTGCTCAGGTTCGACGGGTTGGCGCAGACGAACCACTGGCCTTGGCTGTGGTCCTTCGTGCGGTCCGACACGCGGAAGCCGAACTGGACGCTCTTGAACGTGCCGCTCAGGTCGCGGGTGAAGTCCAGGGCCCCGGCGACCAGTTCGTCGTTCAGGTGCTCCAGGCCGTCGTTCTGGCCGCCGTTGTTGCCGGCCGAGCCGCTCTGGACCGTCTGGGCCAGCGAGATCGGATCCTGCGAGGCGGTCACGAACGGCTTGGCGCCGGCGCGGACGTCATAGCTCAGCGACGAGGGCCAGCTGTCCATGCGGACGGCGCGCCAGTTGTTCTCGCGCTCGGCCTTCGAGTACGAGATGTCGCCGGCCACGGTCCACAGGTCCTTGGTCCACTTGCCGTTCAGGCCGGTGGCGAACAGGGTCTTGTCTTCGGTGTAGCGGGCCAGGATCGAGGTGATCGAGGCATACGGCAGGGTCGCCGCGACGACGGTGTTGTTTTCCAGCGTGTATGACGCGCCGGCGCCGTTGTAGTCGCCCCAGTTGCCGTTGTTCCAGTTGCCGCGGTTGCGGGCGTAGACGGCCTGGTCCTGGTCTTCGCGGATCTTGATGTTCGAGTAGAGGGCGTCGAACTTCAGTTCGAAGTTGTCGGTCGGCTTCCATTGCAGGCCGGTCGAAACGCCGTCACGCTTCTGCTCGAGCTTCTTGACCTCGAGTTGCAGACCCCACGGGGTGGCGTCGGTCTTGCCGTCGCCGTTCAGGTCGCCGCTGTAGTCGCTAGCGCCGACGGGGGTGCGGATGTTGGAGTCGTTCCAGCCCCAGCCTTGGAACGACACATAGCCGTTCTTCTGCTTCTGCGAGGTCAGGCCCAGCACCATGGCCAGGTCGTCGTTGAACTTGTGCACGAACGAGCCGCTGGCGCGATAGCCGGTCTGGCCGTAGTCCGGAATGTCCTTGCCGCCGTCATAGTAGACGGGGCCGGCGCGCAGAACGACCGACGGACCGCGGTAGTCCAGCGGGTCGATCGTCTGGATGTTGATGGTGGCCGCGACGCCGCCGGCGATCAGGTCGGCCGACTGCGACTTGTAGACCTGCACGCCCTGGACGACTTCCGAGGGATAGACTTCCCAGCGGACGTTGCGGTCGGGCTCGGACGAGGCGACTTCACGGTTGTTGATGGTGCCCAGCACGAGGCGGGCGCCCAGGCCGCGGACCACCGCCTGGCTGTCGTTGCCGCGGTCGCGGGTGGCGTTCACGCCGGGCAGGCGAGCGATCGACTCGGCGATCGTCACGTCGGGCAGCTGGCCGATGTCCTTGGCCGAGATCGCCTCGACCACCTTGTCGGAGCCTTGCTTCACGCCCAGGGCGTCGCGCAGGCTCTTGCGCACGCCGGTGACGACGACTTCCTCGACCTGGGTGTCGGAAGCGGGAGCCGCGTCCTGCGCCCAGGCGGCGGACGAAACGGCGAGCAGGCTCAGACCGCTGGCGGCGGCGAGCAGCATGGATTGTCGGGTCATCTAGTTCCCCCAATTAGGACGCAACGCCTTCTGCGGGCGTGGCTGTCTTCTGGTTTTGTGGAGAGGACCGGCGTCAAACGGCCGGATCAGTGGGGCGCGACGGTCCGCGCCAAAGGAACCGCGTCTCTGACGGACGCTGACGCGCCGGCTCTGCGGACCGGCGCGCCAGTGGTATTTATCATATCAATCACATCTGACAAGTCGTCAGGGCTGGACGGGCAACCGCACGGCGCTGGGCTTGGCCGAGATGGTCGCGGTAACAGCCGAAGCCGCCTCGACCGCCTCCGCCGTCGGGGCGGTCGCCACGGTCACCGAGGCGCCCGGCATCAAGCGCGTGCGGTAGACGAAGTCGGCGCCCTCGCGGACCATCGGGCGCGGCCCGGCCCCGCCCAGGAAGTCGCCGTCGATGAACGCTGCGGCCTTGTCGCCGGCCGCCACCTTGAAGGTCGTCTCGACGGGCATGACGTAGGTCGAAGACAGCCACTTGATCCCTTGGACCGGCTGGCCCTTGAAGTCGAACAGGGTCGAGTTTTCCCAGTTCGAGCCCGTGCCCCAGCGGGTCTTGCACTTAGTCGAGACCCAGGCCGGCTCCCAGTAGAAGACGCCCGTGCCGCCATTGGCGAAGACCAGCTGGGTCAGGTCGATCAGGTACTTCTTCTGGCCTTCCTGCGTCGCCGGATAGCCGGGGATTAGGGAATCCTCGCCCAGCAGGTTGGGCGAGCTGTCGGCGCCTTCGGTCGTGAAGGGATAGGACGTCTCGACCACCACCACGTCGGCCGAATAGGTGTGACGCAGGCGGTTGATGGACTCGCCCAACTGGGCCATCGAGCGCTTGGACCACTTGCTGTAGTAGCTGATGCCGATCATGTCGTAGTCGGTGACGCCGGCCTTGGCCGCGGCCGCGAACCAGTCCTCGACCGTGTCGGGCTGGGCGATGTGCAGCATCACCCGCGGGTTCTTCGAGCCCTTGGCGCCGGCGTCGCGCACGGCCTTGATGCCGGCGTTGAACAGCAGCGCGTTGCGCTCCCAGTTGATCGGGTCCTTGGCTTTTTCCAGCGTCGAGACGATCTCGCCATTGGTCTCGTTGCCCACCTGCACCAGGTCGGGCATCAGGCCCTGGGCGTCCAGCTTGACCAGGGTGTCGTAGGTGAAGGCGTAGAGGGCCTTGGCCTGCTCCGGCGTCGACAGCTTCTCCCAGGCCTTGGGAGCCAGCTGCTTCTCACCGTCGGCCCAGTCGTCCGAATAGTGGAAGTCGAGCAGCACCTGCAGGCCGGCGGCCTTGGCGCGCTTGATGCTCTTGGTGACGTCGGCGATGTTGGAATAGTTCGTCCACTTGGGGTCGTTCCACAGGCGGATGCGGGCGATGTTCGAGCCGGCGTCCTTGAAGAACTGGTACTGCTCGACGGTCTTGTCGCCCGAACGGTACACCGCGCCGCAGTCGTCCATCTCGTTGGCGTAGGAGATGTCGACGCCGAGATAGGTCTTGGGCTCCGCTGCGACGGCGGCGGTGGAGGCCATCAGGCCGGCGATGAGTCCCAGGCCCAGCTTCCGAAGATGTCCCGACATGGCGAATGCTCCCGTTCTGTCTTTCCCGGCCAATGAAGGCCCGGCCGGGATTTCGGCGCGGAATATCTTCGTATTGATATTACAAATCAACCCTCGGAACCGAGCGCGATCCTGACAAAGTTTTGCAGCGCGGGTGACGGCGTTTTCCCAGTCACCAGGCTGAGTTGCGCGATCGGCGTTCCGCCGGCGATGGGCCGGAAGACCACCCCGTCCAGCGCCAGCCGCGCCATCGAGACCGGCACGATCGACACCCCGAGCTCGGCCGCGACCAGCGCCACCAGCGACAGCATCTGAGGCGCCGGCTGGCCCAGGGTCGGCTCGAAACCCGCGCGCCGACAGGCCTCGACCGCGGCGTCGAAGACGGTGGGGCCAAGCCCGCGCGGCGTCAGGATGAAGGCCTCGGCCCGCAGGTCATTGAGATCGACCGCCTCGCCGGCCGCCGCCGGATGCGAGGTCGGCAGCACCGCCACCATCTCCTCGCCATCCAGATCGTGCACCCGCAGGCCCGCAAGATCGACGGCGCCCGGCCGCAGGAAGGCCGCGTCCAGCGCCCCCTGCGCCACCTCGGCCGCCAGGTGGGTGCTGTTGGTTTCGGTCAGCGACAGCTCGACGTCAGGATAGCGCCGGCGATAGGTGCGCACCGAGGCCTGCACCGCGCGATTGAGCACGGCCGATCCCGTGAAGCCCAGGCGCAGCGAGCCGCTCTCGCCCCGCGCCGCCTTCTGGGCCTGGACGGCCGCCGCCCTGGCCTGATCGGGCATGTTGCGCACGGCCGCATGGAACGCCCTGCCCGCCTCGGTCAGCTCGGCCCCGGTCGGCAGGCGCTTGAACAGGGTCACGCCCAGCTCGGCCTCCAGGTCCTTGATCTGCTGGCTCAGCGGCGGCTGGCCGATGCCGATCCTGGCCGCCGCCCGCGTAAAGTGCCCTTCCTCGGCGACGGCCAGGAAATAGCGGATGTGACGCAGCTCCACATCATCTCCAAAAGCTATCGAAAATCCATTCGCCATATATTGGACTGTCGGAAGGCGGAGTTCTAGATCACCGCCATGACCGCTTGCGCCACCATCACCGCCTCGCCCGCCAGGGACGCGGTGCGCCTGCGCCGAATGTCAGTGGCGCTGTTCCTCGGCGGCTTCTCGACCTTCAGCCTGCTCTACTGCGTGCAGCCCCTGCTGCCGACCTTCGCGCGGACCTTCGGCCTGTCGCCCGCCCAGAGCGCCATGGCCCTGTCGCTGAGCACCGCCACCCTGGCGATCGCCATACTGATGGCCGGCGGCGCGGCCCAACGTCTGAACCTCAAGACGCTGATGTTCAGCTCCATGGTGCTGGCCGCCGGCTGCAACCTCGCCGCCGCCCTGGCCCCGACCTGGCCGCTGCTGCTGGTCGCCCGCGCCGCCGAGGGCCTGCTGCTGGGCGGCGTGCCCGCAGTGGCAATGACCTATCTGGCCGAGGAAACCGAAGCCTCGGAGCTGGCCGCCGCCATGGGCCTCTACGTCGCCGGCACGGCCTTCGGCGGCATGGCCGGCCGCGTCGGCATGGGCTTGCTGCTGGCGACCTTCGACTGGCGCATGGCCATGGCCGCCATCGGGGCGATCGATCTCGTCGCCGCCCTCGCCTTCTTCGCCCTGCTGCCCCGGCCCCGCCATGTGCGCGCCCCCGCGCCCGAGCGCCTCTCCGATCGCCTGCGAACCTGGAACGAGGCCTGGCGCCGCCCCGGCCTGCTGGCGCTGTTCGGCCTGGGCTTCTGCCTGACCGGCGTGTTCGTGGCCCTGTTCAACTACGTCGAGTTCCGGCTTGAGGGCGCGCCCTATCACCTCAGCCAGACCCAGGTCGGCCTGATCTTCCTGGTCTACGCCTTCGGGGTCTGGTCGTCCTCGACCGCCGGACGACTGGCCGAACGTTACGGCCGTCGCCGCCTCCTGCTGGTCGGCCTGGCCGTCATCCTGGCCGGGATCGCCCTGACCCTGCCGACCAGCCTCGCCAGCATCATCGCCGGGATCGCCATGGTCACCACCGGCTTCTTCATCGCCCACGCCGTGGCCAGCGGCTGGATCGGACGCCTCGCTGGCCCCGCCAAGAGCCAGTCGGCTGCGCTCTATCTGCTGTTCTACTATGCCGGCTCGAGCCTGGCCGGCGCCGTCGGCGGCTGGTTCTGGCGACACGGCGCCTGGCCAGCCGTCGCCGGCTTCACCGCCGTTCTCGTCCTGGCCGGCGCCGCCCTGGCCTTGCGCATTCCTCGGGAAGACCCGTCATGACCGATCGCCAAGCCCTCGTCTTTTTGCCCGGCCTGCTGTGCGACGCCCGCCTGTGGCGCGACCAGGCAGAAGGCCTCGCCGACATCGCCGAGCCGATCATCGCCGACCTGACCCTGGACGACAGCGTCGCGGCCATGGCCGCCCGCGTGCTGGCCGCCGCCCCAGAACGCTTCGCCCTCGCGGGCCTCTCCATGGGCGGCTACGTCGCCTTCGAGATTCTGCGCCAGGCGCCGCAGCGGGTCCAGCGCCTGGCCCTCCTGGCCACCAGCGCCGCGCCCGACACCCCCGCCCGCGCCGAGAACCGCCGCCGCGCCATGGCCGCGCTGGAGGTCGGCCGGTTCCTGGGCGTCACCCAGCGGATGCTGCCGCAACTGCTGCACGCCTCGCGCCTGGACGAGCCGCTGGGCGCCGAGGTCAAGGAGATGGCCGCCCGCGTCGGCGGCCAGGCCTTCCTGCGCCAGCAGCACGCCATTCTCGGTCGTCCCGACTCCTGCCCGCTGCTGCCCTCCATCGCCATGCCCACCCTGGTGGCCGTCGGCGATTCCGACCAGCTGACGCCGCCGACGGAGTCCCGCGCGATCCACGAGGCGATCCCCGGCTCGCGCCTTCACGTGTTCGAGGCCTGCGGCCACCTGCCGGCCATAGAGCGCCCCGAAGAAACGACCGCCCTGCTGCGCGCCTGGCTGACGGAGGCCTGAGCTATGATCGAGATCGATCGTCTGGACCACTTCGTGCTGACCGTGGCCAGCGTCGAGGCCAGCGCCGCCTTCTACGAGCAGGTGCTGGGCGCCGAGCGGGTCGTCACGCCTGGCAAGCCGACGGCCGTTCGCTTCGGCCGCTGGAAGATCAATCTCCACCCGGCCGACGCGCCCTTCACGCCCAAGGCGGCGCGGGCCCTGGCCGGCGCCGGCGATTTCCGCCTGATAACCCGCCAGCCGCTCGATGCCGTGCTCGGTCACCTCGCCGGCTGCGGCGTCGCCATCGAGCTCGGCACGGTGGATCGCAACGGCGCACTGGGGCCCATGACCTCGGTCTATTTTCGCGATCCCGACCAGAACCTGATCGAGATCAGCCGCTACGCCGAGCGCCCCCTCCAACGTCTGGCGGTCTACGGCTCGCTCGCGCCCGGCCGCCCCAACCACCATCACCTGGCGCCGCTGGGCGGGACCTGGACATCCGGCGTCGTGCGCGGCCGCCTGGTCGCCGAGGGTTGGGGCGCGGCCATCGGCTTCCCCGGCCTCGTGCCCGATCCCGACGGCGAGGCCATCGCGGTGCAGGTGCTGGAAAGCGGCGCGCTGGAGGCCCACTGGGCCCGCCTCGACGCCTTCGAGGGCGCCGGCTACCGCAGGGTAAGCCTCACGGTGGAAACCGACGCCGGCGCCGTCGAAGCCTGGATCTACGTCCTGGCCTGACTTCCTGGCGGGCTCGTCATGCCACCGGTGGCAGCATCGGCCGGCTCAATCCCCGAAAATCGTCGTTCGCAACCCTGCGTTCCACGAAAGTTCCCCTTTACGTAAGTCGCGAGGCGCCTGCCATCATCCCCCGCAACGATCAGCCGCGCAAAGCGGCGACGCTTTTGAGGAGGATACGAGTATGGCGGACGCCGTAGCGACGTCAGGCGCGAAGAACGGAGAGACCGTTCAGCGCAAGGACGCCTTGGTCATCGGCGCGGCGTCGGTGGGCACGGTCTTCGAGTGGTACGACTTCTACCTGTACGGCTCCCTGGCCACCTACATCACCCACCACTTCTTCTCGGGCGTGAACGAGACCACGGGCTACATCTTCGCCCTGCTGGCCTTCGCCGCCGGCTTCGCGGTGCGCCCGTTCGGGGCCCTGGTGTTCGGACGCCTCGGCGACCTATGGGGTCGCAAGAACACCTTCCTCGTCACCATGCTCTTGATGGGCCTGTCGACCTTCGTCGTCGGCCTCCTGCCCAGCTACGAGCAGATCGGCGTCGCCGCCCCCATCGCGCTGGTGCTGATGCGCCTGCTGCAAGGTCTGGCGCTGGGTGGCGAGTACGGCGGCGCGGCGACCTATGTGGCCGAGCACGCCCCGCATGGCCGGCGCGGCTTCTACACCAGCTTCATCCAGATCACCGCGACCTTCGGCCTGTTCCTGAGCCTGGTGGTGATCCTCGCCACCCGCTCGACCGTCGGCGAGGACGCCTTCCAGGCCTTCGGCTGGCGCATCCCGTTCCTGATCTCGATCGCCCTCCTGGGCGTGTCGCTGTGGATCCGCCTGCAACTGTCGGAAAGCCCGTCGTTCCAGAAGATGGTCAGCGAGGGCAAGGGCACCAAGCAGCCGCTGAAGGACAGCTTCGCCCGCTGGGGCAACCTGAAGATCGTCATCCTGGCCCTCGTCGGCCTGACCGCCGGCCAGGCCGTGGTCTGGTACACCGGCCAGTTCTACGCCCTGTTCTTCCTGGAGAAGATGCTCAAGGTCGACGGCGCCGTGGCCAACACCCTGGTGGCCGTCGCCCTGCTGATCGGCACGCCGTTCTTCGTGGTCTGCGGCTGGCTGTCGGACAAGATCGGCCGCAAGCCGATCATCATGCTGGGCTGCGCGCTGGCCGCCCTCACCTACTTCCCGCTGTTCAAGACCCTGACCAGCGCCGCCAACCCGCAACTGGCCGCCGCCACGGCCTCGGCCCCGGTGACGGTCATCGCCGACCCGGACGACTGCTCGTTCCAGTTCGACCCCGTGGGCAAGACGGTGTTCAACTCCTCCTGCGACCTGGCCAAGTCCTACCTGGCCAGGGCCGGCGTCAGCTACGAGAACCAACCGATCGCGACCGGCGAGATCGCCGAGGTCCGCATCGGCGAGACCACCCTGCCCTCGTTCCGCGGCGAGACCCTCTCCAAGGAGCAGTTCGCCGTCGAGAAGAAGGCCTGGGAGGCCAAGCTCTCCGAAGCCCTGAAAACCGCCGGCTATCCCGAGAAGGCCGACCCGGCCAAGATCAACAAGCCGCTGGTGATCTTCGTCCTGACCCTGCTGGTGATCTACGTCACCATGGTCTACGGCCCGGTGGCGGCGATGCTGGTCGAGCTGTTCCCGACCAACATCCGCTACACCTCGATGAGCCTGCCCTACCACATCGGCAACGGCTGGTTCGGCGGCTTCCTGCCGACCACGGCCTTCGCCATGGTCGCGGCCACCGGCAACATCTACTACGGCCTCTGGTATCCGATCGTCGTAGCCGCCGTGACGGCGATCATCGGCATGCTGTTCCTGAAGGAAACCAAGGACGTCGATATCGAGGCCTGACCGGCTTGCGGGCGCTTTTCGCGGGCGACATCCTCTGCGGATGACCCATCAAGAACAGCGCCTGCTTTCCGCCCTCGCCTGGATGTGCGCCCAGTATCTCGAGGATCGCGACGGCGAGCTCGACCATCAATCCATGTCGGCCGGGGAACGCGCCGTGGACCTGCTGGTCGGCTACGGCCTCCTCGCCCCGTCCGGACGCGGCGGAACCTGGACGCAGGCTGGCCAGGACCTGCTGAACGCGATCGACTGAAGCCTACCCCTTCAGCGAGAACGGCACCCAGCGGCGGTCGTCCTCGAACACCTCGAAGGCCCGGTCCACCGGCGGGAAGGCGCGCTGGGAGCAGTCATCGCGCTCGCAGATCCGGCAGCTGACCCCGATCGGCGCCGACGGTCCCGAAAGATCCAATCCGTCGGCATAGACCAGCTGGTCGGCATAGCGGGCCTCGCAGCCCAGGCCCAGGGCATAGCGCCGCTCGGCCTGGCGATAGGCGCCCGACGGCTTCACCACCCCCCGCGCGATGCAGACATAGCGGACGGCGTCGGGCATCTGCGCCAGCTGCACCAGCCAGGCGTCGGGCCGGGCGAAGGCGTCGTGCACGTTCCAAAGCGGACAAGCCCCGCCAAAGCGCGCGAACTGCAGGCGCGTGGCGCTGTGGCGCTTGGTGATGTTGCCGGCCCGGTCCAGCCGCACGAAGTAGAACGGCACGCCCCGGGCGCCCGGTCGCTGCAAGGTCGAGAGCCGGTGGAACACCTGCTCCAGGCTGGTCTGGAACGACAGCGCCAGGCGCTCGATGTCATGCCGCGCCGCCCGCGCCGACTCGCGGAAGCGCTCGTAGGGCAAAACGAGCGCGCCGGCGGCGTAGTTGAGCAGGCCCGTACGACAGACCTTGGCGGCGCTGTCGCTGCGAAAGCCCGCCGCCGCCAGTTCGGCCTCGACGATGTCAGACAAGGTGAGCGCGGCGATCTGATAGGCCAGCTGGAAGCTGCGCGTCGCCTCCGGATGGGCCGCGCCGATGGTCACGGTTCGCGAGGAGGCGTCCCAGTGGCGCAGCAGGTCAGGCTCGTCGCCGCGCACTACCCGCACGCCCAGGCGGTCGGCGAGATAGGCCTCCAGCGCCCGCTCGCCGCCTCCGCCGATCTCAACCGCCAGAGCCTCCGCGGCGACGTCCAGGCTATGGATGTAGTTGTTCTTGTAGTGGAAGAAGTCGCGGACCTCTTCGTAGGGCAAGAGTGCGCTGGCCGCCCCGCGCTCGTCCAGCGATACGGCCTCCTCGGTCGCTTTCAGCCGCTCGTCGAGACGGCGATAGGCGCGGTGCAGGTCGAGATAGGCCTTGGCGAGGTTGGGCGTATTGGCCACCGCCGCCTTGATCTCCGACAGGGCCGGCGGATCGTTCCCCATTGGTCCGCCGACGGGCGCGTCGGCCGTGGCCTCGCGCAGGTCGGCGATCAGCCGCTGGTCGTCGGCTGCGTCCAGCGAAGCGGCGTCCACCTCGAACACCCGCATGACGTCGATGAGCACCCGGGCGGTGACCGGCCGCTGGTTGGCCTCGATCTGCGACAGGTAGCTGGCCGAAAGGCCGAGCTGGGCCGCGCAGGCCTCCAGCTTCCAGCCCTTGGCCTGGCGCAGCAGCCGCAGACGCGGCCCGATGAATAGCTTCTCTCCCATTTCGCAACTTTGCTATTTCACAAAATGCAAGTTCGCAAGCCCTCGCCAGAGCCTCAATTTCCTTGAGACAGAAGCCCAACACCACGCAAAATTGCTTCTTTGCGACGTTCACAGCCCGGTCGGAGT
>NZ_PJRS01000015.1 GCF_002858925.1 Caulobacter zeae | reverse complement strand
AAGGTCGCCCTCGTCGCCATCGCCAGGAAGCTCGTCGTCGCCGCCAACAGCATGCTCAAGGCCGGCCAGCCCTGGCTCAAACAGCCTTGACCCAACACAGTCGCCGGATAACGGCTTCGCCGTTTCCGGGATGACGAGATTTGGAACGCTAGATCAGCCCCGCCAGCGGCGAGCTGGGATCCGCATACAGGCGCTTCTGCATCCGGCCGGCCAGATAAGCCTCGCGACCGGCGATCACCGCGTGCTTCATGGCCTTGGCCATGCGGATCGGGTCCTTGGCCTCGGCGATGGCGGTGTTCATCAGGATGGCGTCGCAGCCCAGCTCCATGCCGATCGCCGCGTCCGAGGCCGTGCCGACGCCGGCGTCGACCAGCACAGGCACGCCTGCGTTCTCGACGATGATCCGCAGGTTGACGCGGTTCTGGATGCCCAGGCCCGAGCCGATCGGCGCGCCCAGCGGCATGATCGCCACGGCGCCGGCCTCTTCCAGCTTCTTGGCGTAGACGGGGTCGTCAGAGCAGTAGACCATCACCTGGAAGCCGTCGGCGACCAGCAGCTTCAGCGAGCGCAGGGTCTCTTCCATGTCCGGGAACAGGGTCTTGGGATCCGACAGGACCTCCAGCTTGACCAGGTCCCAGCCGCCGGCCTCGCGGGCCAGGCGCAGGGTGCGCACGGCGTCCTCACCCGTAAAGCAACCCGCCGTGTTGGGGAGATAGGTGAACTCGGTCGGCTTGATGTAGTCGACCAGCAGCGGCTGGCTCGGATCGGTCAGGTTCACGCGGCGCACGGCCACGGTGACGATCTCGGCCCCGGCCGCGCGGGCGGCGGCGGCGTTGGTCGCATAGTCCTTGTACTTGCCCGTGCCCACGATCAGGCGCGAGCGGAAGGTGCGGCCAGCGACGGTCCAGGTTTCGTCGGCGGAGTCGGCCGGCGCGGCGGATTCGGGGGAGACGTGCGCGTTCATGCGGCCGGTTTACGCCTGGGCAGCCTGGGTTTCAAATCCGTAGAGGCGCTTGTGCGATCGGAGAGCCAACTCCTCCCCCGAGAAACGGGGGAGGAGTTGGAAGGGCTTACGGGGATAGAGCAGCGTCGATCCCCGGCATTCGCCAAAAACTCCTGAACCAATACAAACGCTTGTAACTTTCTCAAGCCCGCCGATCAGACGCGCTCAGACCCACTGTACACTCTACCCATCTCGCCGCACCGAAGGGGCGCACGGCCAGCGACCATGCGGCGGCGGGATGCAGTCGAGCGGGAAAGAGTCCGGTCGGGAAAACCGGACGCTCGGGGACCTGGCGCTGGCCAGGCCCGCCCGCCGTCGGCTTCGTCGGGGACAAACGGGCGAGACGCTCCTACCCAGGACATCCCCGCCCCGCGGCGCGCCTTCCGGGAAACCGGCGGGCGCGCTCCGGCAAGGCGTCAACAGCGCCGCCGGCCGGAGGCTGATGGAAAACGGCGGCGCGGAGCGCTCGGCTTCGTCGAAACGGTAACTTGCTGAAAACAGCTTCCGGGCGTCGCCCGGGCGCCCCGCACCCCTTCGATCAACTCGCAGCCAAGGCGCGAGATCGCAAAGCCACGCCCAAAGATCCTCCCCCTCTGGGGGAGGTGTCCGCGAAGCGGACGGAGGGGGGCGGTTTCAGCTCTCAAGGCGTCGGAAACTCATCACCAGCTCCCCCCACCGATCGCTGACGCGATCGCCTCCCCCACAGGGGGAGGTCCCCAGTGGGCTCACCCGCCGCCGATAAACGTCACGATCTCGATGCGATCCCCATCCGCCAGCGCGGTGTCGGCGTACAGAGAGCGCGGCGCGATCTCGAGGTTGCGTTCGACCGCCACCTTGCGCGCGTCCAGGCCCAGGGCGGCCACCAGGTCCGCGATGCTGGCGACGCCGTCGAATTGGCGGTCTTCGCCGTTCAGTAGAAGTCTCATCTCACCTCCGAAGCGAGCCCTGCTTGTGACGCGGCGGAACCGGCTATACAAGACCTCCGGAATCGACGGCGGAGCCGAATGGTCAAACCGATCCATGTGCTGAGCGGGCCCAATCTCAACCTGTTGGGAACGCGGGAGCCCGAGATCTACGGCAAGGACACCCTGGATGACGTGCGCGTGCGCTGCGAGGCGCGGGCCGCGGCCAGGGGGCTTTCCGTCGTGTTCCGGCAGAGCAATCACGAAGGCGTGCTGATCGACTGGGTGCAGGAAGCCCGCACCGAGGCCAGCGCGCTCGTGATCAATCCGGCGGGTTATGGACATACCTCCATCGCCCTCCTCGACGCCTTGAAGACCTTGAATATCCCGGTCATCGAGTGTCACCTGTCGAACCCTGCGGCGCGGGAGGAGTTCCGCCGCCACACCTTCGTTTCGCTCGCGGCGACCGGCCTGGTCTCCGGCTTCGGCGCCGCAAGCTATGAACTGGCCATCGAGGCCGCCGCCGGACTGATCAGCGTCGACTGACGTCCGCGCCCCGGCCCCAACTGATAAGGTAAGCTTCAATGTCTAATCCGAAGGCCCCCGCCGAGACGGCCGAAACCCCGTCGATCGACGCCCGCCTGGTCCGCAAGCTGGCCGATATCCTCAAGGACACCGGCCTGACCGAGATCGAGGTCGAGCACGGCGGCCTGAAGATCCGCGTCGCCCGTGAACTGACCGTCGCCCCGACCACCTACGTCGCCGCTCCGGCCGCCGTGGCCGCGCCGGTCGCCGCCCCGGCTCCGGCCGCTGCGCCCGCCGTCGAGGCTCCCGCCGCCGCCCCGGCCGCCGTTCGCGGTGACGCCGTGAAGTCGCCGATGGTCGGCACCGCCTACCTCTCGCCGCAGCCCGGCGCCGACGCCTTCATCAAGGTCGGCGACACCGTCAACGCCGGCCAGACCCTGCTGATCGTCGAAGCCATGAAGACCATGAACCCGATCGCCGCGCCCAAGGGCGGCAAGGTCGTCGAGATCCTGATCAGCGACGCCCAGCCGGTCGAGTTCGGCGAGCCGCTGGTCATCATCGAGTAAGCGCGATGTTCGACAAGATCCTCATCGCGAACCGGGGCGAGATCGCGCTCCGCGTTCACCGCGCCTGCAAGGAAATGGGCATCGCCACCGTGGCGGTCCATTCCGAGGCCGACCGCAACTCGATGTGGGTGCGCCTGGCCGACGAAAGCGTCTGCATCGGCCCCGCCCCGGCCGCCAAGAGCTACCTCAACATCCCGTCGATCATCGCCGCGGCCGAGATCACGGGCGCGCAAGGCATACACCCGGGCTACGGCTTCCTGTCGGAGAACGCGCGCTTCGCCGAGATCGTCGGCGCGCACGGCTTCACCTTCATCGGCCCGAAGCCCGAGCACATCCGGATGATGGGCGACAAGATCACCGCCAAGCAGGCCGTGAAGGACGCCGGCATCCCGGTCGTTCCCGGCTCGGACGGCGGCGTGTCGACCGAGGAAGAGGCCTTCGCGGCCGCCGACAAGATCGGCTTCCCGGTGCTGATCAAGGCCGCCGCCGGCGGCGGCGGTCGCGGCATGAAGGTCGCCCAGACCCGTGAGGACCTCGCCGAAGCGGTCTCCACCGCCCGCGCTGAAGCCCGCGCCGCCTTCGGCGACGACACGGTCTACATGGAGCGCTACCTCCAGAAGCCGCGCCACATCGAGCTTCAGGTCATCGCCGACAGCCACGGCAACGTGGTGCACCTGGGCGAACGCGACTGCTCGCTGCAACGCCGCCACCAGAAGGTGCTGGAAGAAGCCCCCTCGCCCGCCCTGTCGGCCGAGGGTCGCGCCAAGATCGGCAAGATCGTCGTCGATGCGGTCAAGGCCATCGGCTACCTCGGCGTCGGCACCATCGAGTTCCTGTGGGAGAACGACGAGTTCTTCTTCATCGAGATGAACACCCGCCTGCAGGTGGAGCATCCGGTCACCGAAGCCATCACCGGCATCGATCTGGTGCGCGAGCAGATCCGCATCGCCGCGGGCCTGCCGCTGTCGTTCACCCAGGAAGACGTCGTGTTCGAGGGCCATGCCATCGAATGCCGCATCAACGCCGAGAACGCCCGCACCTTCACGCCCTCGCCGGGCACGGTGACGGACTTCCACGCGCCGGGCGGCCTGGGCGTGCGCCTGGATTCGGCGATCTACACCGGCTACGCGATCCCGCCGTACTACGACAGCCTGATCGGCAAGCTGATCGTCCACGGCCGCGACCGCGCCGAGTGCATCGCGCGCCTCAAGCGCTGCCTGGGCGAAATGGTCGTCGGCGGCGTCGAGACCACGATCCCGCTGTTCCAGGACCTCCTGGTTCAGCCCGACATCCTGGCCGGCGACTACGACATCCACTGGCTGGAACGCTGGATCAAGTCGCAGGGCTAAGGCCTTATCTTGGTCGGCCCCGGAACCCTTCCGGGGCCGACTGAGACGATCGGAACCCACTGACGCGCATGGACGACGCCTTCGGCCTCGACGATCTCGTCGCCTGCTACGAACGCGGCGTCTTCCCTATGGCCGACGCGCGCCATGACGAACGCCTCTTCCTCATCGATCCGCAGTGGCGCGGCGTCCTGCCGCTCGACGCCATGCACATCCCAAGGCGCCTGGCCCGCACCGTGCGGTCCGAGCCCTTCGAGGTGCGCGTAGACACCGCCTTCGACGCCGTGGTCGAGGCCTGCGCTTCCTCGCGTCCTGGTCGCCTGGAGACCTGGATCAACGCTCCGATCCAGAAGATGTACGGCATGCTCTACGCCGCCGGCCGCGCCCACAGCGTCGAGTGCTGGAAGGACGGCGAGCTGGTCGGCGGGCTCTACGGCGTCTCGCTGGGCAGCGCCTTCTTCGGCGAAAGCATGTTCTCGACCGCCCGCGACGCCAGCAAGGTGGCGCTGGTGCACCTGGTCGGCCGCCTGAATGTCGGCGGCTACAAGCTGCTCGACACCCAGTTCATCACCGACCACCTGGCGCAGTTCGGCACGGTCGAGATCTCGCGCGCCGACTACAAGCGCCGGCTCGCCAAGGCCCTGACGGCCGAGTCGGATTTCTACTTGCTGGGGCCGGCGGCGACCGGAGCCGACGTCTTGCAGGCGATCAGCCAGGCGTCATAGACCGGATGCTCGAGCGGGTTCAGGCCCGGCGAGCTGGCGTACATCCAGCCCTTGAACACCTGCCGTCCGGCCGGCGCGGCGCGCCCAGGCAGGGCTTTCGGCTGGGTGTCGATGGTCAGGTAGGCGATCTGGTCGGGCGCCAGCTCGTCGGCGGCGGTGACCTCGCAGGCCCGCGCCGTGAAGACCAGCGTCTTGTAGCGGATCGGCTGGCCCACCGGGACCTCGAACCGCATGGTCTCGGTCGTGACCTTGTCCAGCGCCTGGATGATGGCCACGCCATAGCGGTCGCGCTTGGCGGGTTCGGCGGGCTTGGCCGGCGCGGTGGCGACCGGCTTGGCGGGAACGGGGTCGGCCGCGGGCGGCGGGGCCGGTTCCGGCGGCGGCGCGGCGTTGGACGGCGCCGGCTGCTGAACGGGCTTGGGCGCCGGGGCGACCGGCGCGGGCTGGGCCGAGGGCGGCGTCGCGGCGGCCGGAGCCTGCTGCGCGGGCCGCGCCTGTTGCGGAGCGGCCTGCAGCGCCCAGGCGGCGCCGACGGCGAACGGAACCGCGGCGACCAGGATCGCCGCGCCCTGCAGGCTGCGCCGCTTGAGGCTCATCTTATTCCGGCGACCAGGACTGGTAGTCGCTGGTGGCGACGGCGCGCTCGCCGCCGCGGCCGATGGCGCCCTTCGGACGCCAGGCGTGGACGGTGCCGGTCAGGTTCGGCAGGTGATCCTTCTCCCACGCACGACGCGGCAGCGGCGCCTGGGTCGGCGGCTCGTCGAAGGTGTAGTGCAGCCAGCCGCTCCAATCGGGCGGAACCTTCGAGGCTTCGGCGTAGCCGTCATAGATCACCCAGCGACGCTTGCGGTCGTCGTAGCTGTCCTTGTTGTCGCGCGCTTCGAAGTAGCGGTTGCCGAACTCGTCTTGACCAACGAACACGCCCCGGCGGGAAATGTGGAAACGCTGACCGATGGTCACCCCGTTCCACCACGTGAAGATCGCTTTCAGCACTGCGCGGCACCCAATCTAGCAAAGGCCTTCGCGACCGAAAAAGCGCGGCGCGAAGCGGGCGGACTATAGGTCGCCGCGCCCTCAGCGTCCAGCAAAGCCGTCACCGAACCGTGCTTCAAGATGTTGTGGACAGCATACCCCACAGACCCAACATCTATTGATGGTTACCGACCTCCGGTTTAGGGTTGACACTATGACGAAGCACCCGCCGCGGAATCGGCCCATGCGCTTTGAACGACTCTTCGCCGGACACGCGCCGGAATCCGACCTGCGCGAGATCGAGCGGCCCAACCGCTTCGTCGAAACCCTGGCGCCGCTCGGCTGGCCCGACGCCCGCGTCGAGGCCTGGCTGGACTGGGCCACCCCGGGGCAGCCCGATCCTGAAAGCCCCCTCGACGGCGCGCTGGAGCGCCACGCCGCCCGGCTGACCAAGGCCGGCCGCGAGGCCGGGCTCTTCGCCTCTGAGGCCGACGCCCGCGCCTTCGCCGCCGATCTGGTCGACAGCATGCTGGCCGGCTATGCCGCGCCCGCCGGCCCGGCGCCCGCCCTGCCCGCGCCGCTGCATGTCTCGGCCATCGAATTCCGCGCCGCCGCCGCCGAGCACGTAGGCCGCGCCCGCGCCGATCGCCTGGCCCGCGAGGCCGCCGCCAAGCTGGAAGCCGCCCTGACGGCGGTTTCCGACGCGGTCCTGCGCTGCGAAGGCGACGCCCGCGCCTGCTCGGACCCTGCCCGTAACGTCGCCCTGGCCCGCGCCGCCCAGAAAGCCCGCGCCGCCGGCGCCAGCGACGCCAGCATCGCCGACGCCGTGGCTTCGGCGGGCGCTCCGGGCTTCTCCTCCGCCGCCGCCGTTGCGCCGGCGCCGATCGCGCCGCTGCTGGCGCTGGCGGAACCGGCCGACGTGGCGGCCGGCGACGAGTTCGCCGCCCTCGCCGCCCGCGCCAGCTGGGAGACCGGGGGCGTCGTGCTGGCCCTGTCGCCCGCCGACGCCGAAGCCCTGGCCGTCGGCGCGAGCGCCCGGGCGGCCGTCAACGCCGCCGCCTTCCTCGGCGCGGATGGCTTCGACGTAGCCTCGTTCCGCCATGCCGTACGCCTCTGGACCGTCGCCCTCGAGCTCGAACGCCCTGCGGACCGCGGCGTCACGCTCGGCCTGGCCGGCGTCGGCGACTGGCTGCTGGCCCAGGGCCTGTCGCCCGCCGACGACGCGGGACGCGACGCCGCCGCCGCGCTCTGGGCGATGACCGCCGGCGAGGCGCTGGCCGCCTCCGCCTCGGTCGCGCAAGCACTGGGAGCCGCCGAGAGCTACAAGGCCGAGGCCGACCGGATCATCGTCGATCTCGCCAAGCGCGCAGCGACCGCCGCGACGCTGAGCGGCGCTCTGGCGGCGGAAGCCGCCGCGGCCCTGCAGGCCGCCCTCGCCGCCGTCCAGGCCTATGGCCTGCGCGGAACGGGCGTCGTGGCCGCCTTCGAGGACGCCGAGACCGCCCTTCGCCTGGGCGCCCGTCCCGGCCTCGACGCCAATTGGAGCCTGGTCCAGGCCTCGGAAACCAGCGACGGCGTCGCCGTGCCGCAGCTTTCCGGCGCCGGCCAGGCCGCCCTGCAGTCGATCGATGTCGACCTGGACGCGGTGCGGGTGCACGCGCTGGGGACCGGTTCGCTGGAAGAGGCGCCAGGCATCGATCACCGCGCCCTGACAGCCGTCGGCTTCACCGACCACGAGATCGCCCTCGCCGAGGCCGCCCTACGGGCCAGCGGCGACCTGCGCGCCGCTTTCGCCCCGGCCGTTGTCGGCGCCGACTTCATCGGCGACGTCCTGGGCGCTTCCCGCGAGAGCCTGGCCGATCCGGCTTTCGACACCCTGGCCTTGGCCGGCTTCACCCCTGACGCCATCGCCGAGGCCCAGGCCCATGCGGTCGGGTCCGGCCGACTGTCCGATTCTCCGGCCTTGCCTGCCGAAACCAGAGACCTGCTTCGCGCCTTCGAAGCGCCGGTCCTGGCCGATCGCATCGCCTTCACCGCCGCCGTCGAGGCCTTTGCCTGCGCGCCGCAGCCGCTGGCCCTGGTCGCGGCGTTCGACGCCCGTCCGGCCGACCTGCTGCGCCTGCAGGCCTCGGCCGCCCGCGCCGGCGTCCGCGCCCTGAAGCTGTCGCGCGCTCCGGCGCCGGCCGACTTTGCCCTCGACCTGCCCGAGGCTCCGACCGAAGCGCCGCGCGCCAGGCCTCCCGAGGCGATCGTCACCGAGCGCGTGGTCGAGAAGGTCGTCGAGCGTCAGCGCGAACGCCGCAAGCTGCCAGACCGCCGCAAGGGTTACATCCAGAAGGCGGCCGTCGGCGGCCACAAGGTCTATCTGCACACCGGCGAGTACGAGGACGGCGAGGTCGGCGAGATCTTCATCGACATGCACAAGGAAGGCGCCGCCTTCCGGTCGTTGATGAACAACTTCGCCATCGCAATCTCGATCGGCCTGCAATACGGCGTGCCGCTGGACGAGTTCGTCGACGCCTACGTCTTCACCAAGTTCGAGCCGGCCGGTCCGGTGACGGGCAACGACTCGATCAAGTCGGCGACCTCGATCCTCGACTACATCTTCCGCGAACTGGGGGTTTCGTACCTGGGTCGCGACGACCTGGCCAACGGCGACCCGCAGGAGTTCAACGCCGACGGCCTGGGACGCGGCAAGGCCGACGACGTCGAGGACGAGGCCGAGGAGCCAGCGCCGCTGCCGGCTTCAAAGTTCATCTCCAAGGGCTTCTCGCGCGGCGCCACGCCCGACAACCTGGTCTTCGCCGCCTTTGGTCGCCGCAAGGACGACGCCGCCAAGACCGGCGCGCCCGCCGACCAGGCCGACATCTGCCCGGCCTGCGGCGACGTGGCCCTGAGCCGCAAGGGCGGCCTGGTGGTCTGCGAAAGCTGCAACGGCCAGGCCGAGCGGCCCTCGCCGCGCGGCTGAGTTTCCGGCGCGGGACTTGCTGTGATCGCGGCGAGTCCCGTATCCCGCCCTTTCCATCGCCAAGGACGCGTGCCGAAATGAAACCGCTGGCCCTTCTCGCCGCCGCAGTGCTGTCGACCCTGGCCTTGGCCGGTCCCGCCTTGGCGCAGAACGCCGGCCAGATCGCCAGCGTGCGTCGCGGCGCCGACTGCCCGCGCTGCAACCTGTTCCAGGCCGACCTGTCGGGCCTGACCCTGCGGGCCAAGAACCTATCCGGCGCCCGCCTGCGCCAGGCCGACCTGTCGTTGGCGGTGATGGGCCGCACGCGCTTCGCCGGCGGCGACCTGCGCGACGTCAACGCCTATGGCGGCGTGTTCGGCGGCGCCAATTTCGCCAAGGCAGACCTGACCAACGCCACCTTCGTCGGCGCCTATCTGGAAGGCGCGAGCTTCGCGCAGGCCAACCTGTCGGGCGTCAACTTCTCGGGGGCCGAGATGGACCGCGCGAGCGGCCTCACCCAAGCCCAGCTGAACCGGGCCTGTGGCGATCCCTCGACGACCCTGCCGCGCGGCCTGTCGATCCCCCGCTGCCGCTGAGCTGGCGAGCTCAGCGCACCGGCAGCATCAGGTGCGCATAGGGCGTGTCGGGGAACATGACATAGGGCTTCGAGGTGTCCGGCCGCGCGCCGCCCGGATAGCCGGCCAGCATGCCCGGCGCGCCGACGACCATCACGTGCGGACCGGTCTTGACCCAGTCGTGACCGTCCATCGGCTTGGTGGCGTAGGGGTCGAGGTTGCTGGGATCCGAGCCGCCCATCAGCATGTAGATGAAGCCCGGCTTGCCTTCCGGCGGCGGCTTGCGGCCGAACATGGCCATGGCCCATTCCATGGCGTTGGCGTCGGCGCACATCGGGTCGACGCCGGGCGTCGTCGGGATGTCGGGCATGCAAGTGTAGCCGTTGGTCCCGTCGCGCAGGTGGCGCATCGAGCCGTCGGCGGCGAAGGTCATGATCGCCGCGTCCTTGGCCAACGCCGGCGGCGCGGCCGACATGGCGCTATCGATGGCTTTCTGGTCCGCCATGGTCGGCGGGGAAGCGGCGTAGGCGCCCGTCGCGACCGACAGGCAGAGGCACATTGCGAACGCGGTCCTGAACATCGGGAACCCTCCCAGGGCGCACCCCCGACAGCGGCACCATAACACGAAAAAGCCCTCCGAGCCGAGCGGCCGGAGGGCTTTGTCTTTCAGGCGCTTGCCGCCAGGTCCTTAGACCTTGATCGGGGGAGCCGTGCGGATGTGCAGCTCCTTGAGCTGCTTGTCGAGCACGTTCGCCGGCGCGTTCATCAGCAGGTCCTGGCCCTGCTGGTTCAGCGGGAAGGCGATGACCTCGCGGATGGCGACCTGCTCGGCCAGCAGCATGACGATGCGGTCGATGCCGGGGGCCAGGCCGCCGTGCGGCGGGGCGCCGAAGCGGAAGGCGTTCAGCATGCCGCCGAACTGCTCCTCGACCACTTCGGGGCCGTAGCCGGCGAGCTCGAAAGCCTTGAGCATGATCTCGGGCTTGTGGTTCCGGATCGCGCCCGAGCACAGCTCGTAGCCGTTGCAGACGATGTCGTACTGGTAGGCGCGGATGGTCAGGGGGTCCTGGCCTTCCAGGGCCTCCAGACCGCCCTGCGGCATCGAGAACGGGTTGTGCGAGAAGTCGACGCGCTTCTCGTCCTCGTTCCATTCGAACATCGGGAAGTCGACGATCCAGCAGAACTTGAACTGCTCTTCGGCGACCAGCTTCAGCTCCGTGCCGACGCGGGTGCGGGCCAGGCCCGCGAACTTGGCGAACACGGCCGGATCGCCGGCCACGAAGAAGGCGGCGTCGCCGGCGCCCAGGCCCAGGCTTTCCATCAGGGCCTGGGTCGGTTCACCCAGGTTCTTGGCGATCGGGCCGCCCCAGCCGCCCTGGTCTTCCGACCAGAACACGTAGCCGAGGCCCGGCTGGCCTTCGCCCTGGGCCCAGCTGTTCATGCGGTCGCAGAAGGCGCGCGAACCGCCGGTCGGGGCCGGGATGGCCCAGATGGCGTTCTTGGCGTCGGCGACGAGGATCTTGGCGAACAGGCCAAAGCCGCCGTCACGGAAGTGCTCGGAGACGTCGGCCATCTTGATCGGGTTGCGCAGGTCGGGCTTGTCGCTGCCGTACCAGGCCATCGACTGGGCGTAGGTCAGGCGCTCGAAGCCCTTGTGCTCGAAGGCCTGGCCAAAGTCGTTGGTGAAGGTGTGGGTCTCGCTGATCGGCGAGACCGGCTTGCCGTTCGAGAACTCCTCGAAGACGCCGTGCATCACCGGCTCGATGGCCGCGAACACGTCTTCCTGCGTCACGAAGCTCATCTCGACATCGAGTTGGTAGAACTCGAGCGAGCGGTCGGCGCGCAGATCTTCGTCGCGGAAGCACGGGGCGATCTGGAAGTAGCGGTCGAAGCCCGAGACCATCAGCAGCTGCTTGAACTGCTGGGGCGCTTGGGGAAGCGCATAGAACTTCTCGGGGTGCAGGCGCGAGGGCACCAGGAAGTCGCGCGCGCCTTCCGGCGACGACGCCGTCAGGATCGGCGTCTGGAACTCGTTGAAGCCCTGGGCGAACATGCGGTTGCGGATCGACTGGATCACGCGCGAGCGCAGCACGATGTTCTTGTGCAGGGTCTCACGGCGCAGGTCGAGATAGCGGTGCTTGAGGCGGATCTCTTCGGGATAGTCCGGCTCGCCAAAGACCGGCAGCGGCAGCTCGTCGGCGGTCGAGAGCACTTCGACGTCGGTGACGCGGATCTCGATCTCGCCGGTCGGCAGGTTGGGGTTCACCACGGCGGCGTCACGGGCGATCACGACGCCGTCGACGCGGATGACGCTCTCGGCGCGCAGGCGCTCGACGATGGCGAAGCCGGGGGTTTCGGGGTGCAGGACCAGCTGGGTCAGGCCGTAGTGGTCGCGCAGGTCGATGAAGACCAGGCCGCCGTGGTCGCGCTTGCGGTGGATCCAGCCCGACAGACGCACATTGGCGTTGGTGTCGCTGGCCCGAAGAGCGCCGCAGTTATGGGTGCGATAGGCGTGCATCGTGGTCATGAAAGGCTTCGAAACGCGTTGATTTGCAAGGCGCGGAAAGGCGCATGCGGGGGCGTTTATGTCAAGGATTCTGAGGGCGTTGGTGGATCTGGACCGTCTGGCGGCGCCCACCCCTGCGGCCCGTCCTTCAAGACGCTCCCCCTGAAGGGGGAGCTGTCGCGGAGCGACTTAGGGGGAAGGGACTGCTGGCTTTGGAGCTGTCGCAGGCCTTGCGGGAACTTCCCCCTCCGGCCCTTCGGGCCACCTCCCCCTTCAGGGGGAGGACCAAGAACGCCCTCACCCCGTCACGAAGACCTTCTTCAGTTCGGTCTTCAGGATCTTCCCGTTGGCGTTGCGAGGCAGGGTCTCGGGCCAGAAGATCACCTTCACGGGCACCTTGAAGGCGGCCAGGCGGTCGGCGACAAAGGCGCGCAGTTCGTCTTCGGTGGCGGTCGCGCCGGGCTTGAGGGTGACGACGGCGGCCGGCTCCTCGCCCAGGGTCTTGTGCTCGACGCCGACCAGGGCGGCGTCCATCACCGCCGGGTGGTCGTAGAGGACGTTCTCGACCTCGATGCAGTAGATGTTCTCGCCGCCACGGATCAGCATGTCCTTGGCCCGGTCGATGATGTAGCAGAAGCCCTCTTCGTCCAGACGGGCGAGATCGCCGGTGCGCACCCAGCCGTCGATGAAGGTCTGGGCCGTGGCCTCGGGCTTGTTCCAGTAGCCCTTCACCACCTGCGGACCCTTGCACCACAGCTCGCCGACCGAGCCGATCGGCAGCTCCTCGTAGGGGGCTTCCAGGGTCATGATCTTCAGGTCGGTGACCGGCACGGCCGGACCGCAGCTTTCGGGGCGGTTCTCGTAGTCCTCGGCCGAGTTGGACGTGGCCGTGGCCGAGGTCTCGGTCATGCCCCAGCCGTTGCCGGGCGAGGATTTTGGCCAGATCTCCTTGATCTTGCGCACCAGTTCCGGCGCCGAGGGCGCGCCGCCATAGGCCACGGCCTCCAGCGAGGACAGGTCGTACCTGTCGCGGCTGGGATGCTCGATGATCTGCCAGGCGATGGTCGGCACGCCGCCCATCTGGGTCAGCTTCTCGTCCTGGATCAGCTGCATGGCCTTTTCGGGATCCCACTTGCGGATCATGGCCATCTTGGCCCCGCCGAACAGCGAGGGGTTCATCACCGCGAAACAGCCGGTGGCGTGGAAGAACGGCACCGAGATCAGGGCGCCCTTCTGCGGCAGGCTGGGATCGGGCTGGGGCGGCGCTTCGCCCCGGCGCAGGAAACTGCGGGCGGAAGCGGCGGCGGCGGCGAAGATGTTGCTGTTGACCGCCCGATGGGTGGCTAGCGCCCCCTTGGGCTTTCCGGTGGTGCCGGAGGTGTAGAAGATCGTCGCGTCGTCTTCCGGGCCCAGCTCGACGGTCGAGAGCGGGCGCTCCTCCAGCTTGATCCAGTCGTTGGGGCAGCCGATCACGCTTTCGAGGCGCGTGACATAGGGATGGGCGATGTCTTCCTTGCTGCGCGAGACATAGACGCGCTTGAGCTCGGGGCAGTTGTCGAAGTGCTCGGCCAGGCGCTCGAAGCGCTCGACGTCCATCACCGCCACCGAGGCGCCGGAGTCGGTGAGGCCGTATTCCAGCTCGGGCCCGGTCCACCAGGCGTTCAGCGGGGTGAGGATCGCGCCGATCGACAGGCCCGCATAGAAGGCCACAGGCCATTCGGGCAGGTTGCGCATAATCAGGGCCACCCGGTCGCCCTTCTTGACCCCCTTGGCCTCCAGCTCGGCGGCGAAGGCCGTCACGGCGCGATAGAAGGCCTCGAAGCTGACCCGCTCGTCCTCGTGGACGAGATAGATCTTGTCGCCGTGGGTGCGGCCGACCTGCAAGGTGTGGCGCAGTGTGGGCGGGAGGTTCTTCCAGGTGCGGGTCGGCACGCCGCGGATCTCGACCTCCTCCATCTCGCCGACCGATCCTGGCGCGGTGATCAGGGCGTAGGCCTGCTTCACCGACATGGCCGGCCATGGGACGGGGTTGGGCGCGTGAGCGGCCTGGGTCATTCGTTACTCTCCCGGTGTCGATCGCGCTCGTTCAAGCGGCGCGTTTCCGTCGAGTAAGCACGCCCGCACGGCCGATGTAAACGGTCGTTTGGACGATAGGGGAACAATGTTTAGTTGGGAGAGACCCTCCCCCTGAAGGGGGAGGCAGCGCCGTCAGGCGACGGAGGGGGAAGGCCCTGCCGCCGCTGACACTTCCCCCTCCGACCGCTTCGCGGCCACCTCCCCCATCAGGGGGAGGGTTTTTGTCACCCCATCGCCGCGAGACGACCGAGCGCGGCTTCCAGCTTGGCTTTCGCTGCTTCTGCCTCGGCGAGGCGTTCGCGGTTTTCCTCGACGACCTCGGGCTTGGCGCGGGCCAGGAAGTCGGGGTTGCCGAGCTTCTTGCCGGTCTTTTCGATCTCCGACACGTGGCCGGCGATCTCCTTGGTCAGGCGGGCCTTTTCGGCGGCGACGTCGATGAACTCGGCGACGCCCAGGGCGCCCGTGGCTTCGCCCATCACCACCGGCGCCGTGCCGGCGGGCGCGGCGTCGGCGATGGCGACCTCGCCCAGACGGGCCAGACTGACCAAGAGGTCGCGCTGGCGCTCCAGGCGGCCCAGCGTGCCCTCGCCCGCCCCGACCACGGCCAGGGCCGGCTTGGCCGACGGCGGCACGTTCATCTCGGCGCGCAGCGAGCGGATCTCGCCGACGGTGTCGACCAGCCAGCCGATCTCGGCGGCGGCCTCGGCGTCGATCCAGCTTTCCGGCATTTCCGGCCAGCGGGTGGAGATCAGCATGGCGTCGCGAGCCGGACCGCCCTCCTCGGCCGTCTTGTCCCACAGCTCCTCGGTGATGAACGGCATCACCGGGTGCAGCAGGATCAGGATCTGGTCGAGCACCCAGGCGGTCATGGCGCGGGTCTCGGCCTTGGCAGCCTCGTCCTCGCCATTGAGCACCGGCTTGGCCAGTTCCAGGTACCAGTCGCAGAACACGTTCCAGATGAAGCGGTAGAGCGCGCTGGCGCCTTCGTCGAAGGCCGGGGCCTCGAAGGCCTTGGTGACTTCGCCGAGCGTCTTGACGACCTCGCCGCGGATCCACTTGTTGAGCGGCTGGGTCACCGACGCCGGGTCGAAGCCCTCGACGCGGACGCAGCCGTTCATCTGGGCGAAGCGCGTGGCGTTCCACAGCTTGGTGCCGAAGTTGCGATAGCCTTCAATGCGTTGCTTCGACAGCTTGATGTCGCGCGCCTGGCCCGACATGGCCGTCAGGGTGAAGCGCACGGCGTCGCAGCCCAGCTCGTCGATCAGGGCCAGCGGGTCGATGACGTTGCCCTTGGACTTGCTCATCTTGGCGCCCTTCTCGTCACGGACGAGGGCGTTGATGAACACCTGCTTGAACGGGGCTTCACCCATGAAGTGGATGCCCATCATCATCATCCGGGCGACCCAGAAGAAGATGATGTCAAAGCCCGTGACCAGGGTGCTGGTCGGATAGAAGCGAGCGACGTCCGGGGTCTTTTCCGGCCAGCCCAGGGTCGAGAACGGCCACAGGGCCGAGCTGAACCAAGTGTCGAGGACGTCTTCGTCGCGATACAGATGGATCGTGCCCGGCTCAGTCTCGTAGGCAGCCGTGAGGTCGGCAACCGACACGATCTTGATCGGCCTGTCGCCATAGAAGGCCTTCGCTTCGGCGATGATCTCTTCTTCCGTTTCGGCGACGAACGGCCGCTCAGCCGAGACAACAGGGTTGCCGAGCTCATCAATCTCCGGGCCGAACCAGGCCGGGATGCGGTGGCCCCACCAGAGCTGGCGCGAGACGCACCAGGGCTCGATGTTGCGCAGCCACTCGAAGTAGGTCTTCTCCCAGTGCTTCGGCTCGAAGACGGTGTCGCCGTTCTCGACGGCCTTCAGGGCCGGCTGGGCCAGGGTGTAGGCGTCGACGTACCACTGGTCGGTCAGGTAGGGCTCGATGACCACGCCCGAACGGTCGCCGTGCGGGACCATGTGCCTGGTCTTCTCGATCTCCTTCAGCCAGCCCTCTTCCTCGGCGCGGGCGACGATGGCCTTGCGCGCGGCGAAGCGGTCCATGCCCTGGTACTCGGCCGGGACGGCGTCGTTGAGCTTGGCTTCCGGGGTCAGGATGTTGATCGACGGCAGGCCGGCGCGCTTGCCGACCTGGAAGTCGTTGAAGTCGTGGGCCGGGGTGATCTTCACCGCGCCCGAGCCCTTGGTCGGGTCGGCGTAGTCGTCGGCGACGATCGGGATGCGGCGGCCGACGATCGGCAGGACGACGTCCTTGCCGACCAGGTCCTTGTAGCGCTCGTCCGACGGATGGACGGCCACGCCCGTGTCGCCCAGCATCGTTTCGGGACGGGTGGTAGCCACGACGATGTAGTCGCGTGTCTCATATTGGGTCGGCTTGCCCTCGTCGTCGAACTCGACGGGGTGCTGGTAGGTCACGCCGTCGGCCAGAGGATAGGCGAAGTGCCAGTAGGCGCCGTCGACCTCCTTCTGCTCGACCTCGAGGTCGGAGATGGCGGTCTGGAACTGCGGATCCCAGTTCACGAGCCGCTTGTCGCGATACAGCAGGCCCTGCTTGTGCAGCTGGACGAAGACCTTGCGGACGGCGGCCGACAGGCCGTCGTCCAGGGTGAAGCGCTCGCGCGACCAGTCGCAGCTGGCGCCCAGGCGGCGCAGCTGGTTGGTGATCGCCCCGCCGCTTTCGGCCTTCCACTCCCACACCTTCTCGACGAAGGCCTCCCGGCCCATGTCGCGGCGGCCGATGTTGCCGGCGGCGGCCAGCTGGCGCTCGACGACCATCTGGGTGGCGATGCCGGCGTGGTCGGTGCCCGGCAGCCACAGGGCGGCCTTGCCGCGCATCCGGTGAAAGCGGGTCAGCACGTCCTGCAGCGTGTTGTTCAGGGCGTGACCGATGTGAAGGCTGCCCGTGACGTTCGGCGGCGGGATCACGATGACGAACGGCTCGGCGTTCGGATCCTCGGACGGCTTGAAGGCCCCGGAGGCCTCCCAGGCTTCGTACAGGCGCGGTTCGACGGCTTTGGGATCGAAGGTCTTTTCAAGCATGGCGGAGGGGATATGCCATCTGCGGCCGCCGGGCGAAACCGGGCGACGGGATTATCGGGGATTTTGAACGGGAAAAGGCGGCCGCGAGCGCGACCGCCTTTTCAAAGTCCGGGCGTCGAAGGCCGCTTAAGGGCGACCCGACGCCGATGTCATACGCCGCGGCCGCGCGAGATCCGGTGGACCTCTTCCTCGACCTTGTTCTCGACGATACGCGGCAGGTTCTGGTCCAGCCACTCTTTCAGCAGCGGGCGCAGCAGCTCGCGCACGACGTCTTCCAGCGTACGGCCGTTGGCCGGCATCAGCAGGGCCGAGCTCAGGCTGCCGAAGGCGCTGGCGGCCAGGCCCGCGGCGTGGTCGCCGACCAGAGTCTCGGCCACTTCGTCGCGGTTGAACACCGGCGGGGGGCTGTAGGCGGGTTCCGGCGGCGGCGGGGGCGGCTCATAGGCCGGCTCCGGTTCGGGCTCGGGGGTGTAGAGGTCGAGGTCGCCGAGCGTCTCGACCGGGGCCGGCGGCTCGATCGGGTCGGTCAGCTCGAGGACGTCGTCCTCGATCAGCGGCTCGGGCTCGGGAACCGGCTCGGGCGCAGGCGCAGGCGGCGGCGCCGCTTCGGCGGCCGGAGCGTCGTCTTCGGAGATGATCCGCCTGATCGAGGCGAGGATCTCCTCCATCGTCGGTTCTTGGGAGCTCTGGTCGGACATGTGGGCTGGGCCGTCTTGAAAGGGCTACGAATCCTTGCGCCTCTCGCAAGACGCGTGCCGCCGATGGTGCAGACTTGCACGGCTTAAGCAAGCCAAGGATTCGCGCCGCGTTGATTCGTCCTGAAGTTGGACGAGATTACTTGCCGCCGGGCGAGGTCGCGATCGCCGGCGAGGCGACCTTGTCGATGGTCCGCACCAGCGGCTCCCACGGCACCCAGCCCGAATTGACCACGCGATCATACGAGGTCTTCGGATCGTAGCGCTCGACGCTGGGCGCCAGCTTGGCGACATCAAGCGCGCCCATGGCCTGCAGGACGCCGGCGCTGGCGACATATTCGTCGCGACGGGCGGTAACGAGCGCCAGCTCGGCGGCGCGCAGCTCCTGCTGGGCGTTCAGCACGTCCAGCGTGGTGCGCAGGCCGACCTGCTGCTCCTGGCGCACGCCCTCGAAGGCGATCTTGGTCGCCCTCACCTGCTCCTCGTTGGAGACGAGGTTGGCGCGGGCGGCCAGCAGAGTGCTCCAGGCGGCCGAGACCTGCTGGACCACGTTGCGCTTGGCGCCCTCGACGGCGATGCGGGCGGCGTTCTCGCGCTCCTTGGCGGTGCGGACGTTCGAGGCGTTGAGGCCGCCGGTGAACAGCGGCACGCGGGCGGTGACCGAGCCGCTGATGGCGCGATCGTACTCGCCGAACTGCTTGTACTCGCCGTTCACCTCGTTGGCCGAGTAGCCGAGGCTGGCCCCGGCCGAGACGGTGGGCAGGTAGGCCGACTTGGCCTGGGCGACACGCGCCGAAGCGGCCCGCTCGCTGTAGCGGGCGGCCTGGACCGTCGGGTTATTGGCCTCGGCGGCGTCGAAAGCCTGCTCGACAGAGGCCGGCAGCAACTCGGCCAGCGACGGCTCGGGCGCCAGATCGGTCGGGTTCTGGCCGACGACCTGGGCGTAGTTGGCGCGGGCGACGGCCAGATTGGCCTGAGACGACGACAGGCTGGCCTTGGCGGCGGCCAGACGGGCCTGGGACTGGGCGACGTCGGTGCGGGTGATCTCGCCGACCTCGAAGCGGGCGTTCGACTCGTCGAGCTGACGGGTCAGGACGCTGACGTTCTCCTGGGCGATGCGCAGGCTTTCCTGGCCGCGGCGGACATCGACATAGGCGGTGATGACATTGGCCAGCACGCCCTGCTCGACGCCGCGCAGGTCTTCGCGACCGGCCAGCACGTCGGCTTCGGCGGCCGACAGCCGGGCGCTGGCCTGGCCGCCCGTGTAGAGCGGCTGCGACAGCGAAAGCGTGGCGCCGCTGGAGGCGGACTTGGTGACGTCGCCGGTCACCACCTGGCCGCCGACCACGGACGTGCGGGGGTGGGCCAGATCGGTGCGCGATCCCGAGATAGAGCCGTCGAGGCCCACGGTCGGCCTGAATCCGGTCTTGGCCTGGACCACGCCCTCGTCGGCGGCGCGCTGCACGGCGCGCTGCTGCTGGATGGTGGGATTGGTCTGGTAGGCCAGGGCGACCGCGTCGGTCAGGGTCTCGGCGCTAGCCGCCGAGGCCAGAAAACCCATGCAGCAAGCAGCGGCCAGCAACCCGGCCCGACGGCTCTTCGACATCCCTCATTCCCCAACACACGCGAAGTCCGCGCTTTACACCCAAGCGCTGTAAGGCCCACCGTGGACCATCGCTAGTTAAGCTTTTTTCACGCGGAGTTTGCGCGCTTGTCACCGAAGACGCCAGACTAGGCCCGGCCAAGCTTGGATGGAATACCCAACCCTGGGCAGCAATCCCTGGCTTCAAGGACTTGAATGAAGCGTCCGGGCGGGTTCAGCACCCGAACGCCCATTTTTCAAAAGACTAGAACGCGAAACCGGCCTCGACCGGAAAGCCGGCCAGAAGCGACGGGGTCGAATCAAAGGCGGCGCGACGGGCCACGCCGTCCTCGGCGCGGGCATAGATGGCGGCGCGGCCGACCGGGCCTTCACGCTCGACGACGCCCAGGCGGCCGTTCAGGGCCAGGGCGCCCGTCCACGACGCCGGGGCCTTCGGCACGGCGCCCTCGCAGACGATGACGTCGTACTCGCCGCCCTGAACGGCCGTCAGGTCGTCGCCGTCGAGACGGGTGACCTGAAGGCCCATGGTCTCGAGAACCACGGCGGCGTAGGGCGCGGCGATGGCCAGAGCCTTCTCGCCGGCGCGCGGCTTGAGGTTCTGCAGCAGCTTGCCGATGTCGCGCGGGCGCATCAGGGTGCGGCCCGGAGCGTATTCGACCTCGGCGTCGGCATAGGCCAGGTAGGCCTTGCCTGCGGGCACGAGGTTCTCGCGCGGAACCACCCGCAGGGCGTCCTGCAACGGCAGGTCGGTCACGTCGGCGGTGCGGATCTGGCTTTCCACCATGTTCAGGCGGGCAGCCGCGAAATCGGAGCTCATGGACTTCCTCGGACAGCAGTTCGAGAGGCTTATAGGTCCGGGCCTCGCCGGAAGGCAATCAGGCCCGTGCATCCAATCACGCCGAGGATTTGCCCGACTCAGGCCGTCTCGCCGAGCAGGCGGCGCAACTGGTTCACCGCCGGCTTCATCAGCGGGCAGACGGTGGCGGCGGTGGCGAGCGGCGGACCAAGCACGGCGGCGCGCGAGGCGTCGTTCTCGCAAAGCTGCACGGCGATGCGCGCGATCAGCGGCAGATCGGGCTCCAGCAAGGCCGTGCGCTGGTCGATCAGCCGGGTCAGGTAACGCGGGTCGGCGTCGTCCGGATAGGCCTCGATAGCTTCCTCTACGCTCTTCAGCAGCGCTTCGATCCGCTCGGCCACACCGACGGCGGCCGCCGCTTCTCGCAATCTGGCTTCGATTTCACTCATGCCCCAACGCGCCCCCCGCGTCCGCTTTCCCCTGAATCGGCGGCCCGTATGGCGCAAATCGCGGCGCGGCGCCTCCTCGAAAAGCACACTGTCCCCAAAATGGGGACATGGTGAATTTTCTCACAGAGACGACTCGGCCTCAGCCTGCACCGAGCGGCTTTCTCTGGGAGCAGGCATGAGCACGGATGTTCGGCGCGCGGTCATCCGCCTATCGGCGGGCTATTTCCTGCGCACGCTGGACGTGGCCAAGAGCCTGCACCAGGACGACCCAGTGCGGGCCATCGTCTTCACCACCATCTGGGTGGCCAACGTCGCCCACATTCGACCCAACGCCGGCTTCGACGCCAAGGACGAACTGGCCAAGGACGGCCAGCGGCGGCCGATCACGGTCGTGCAGGTCGCCGACTCGCTGGCCATGCCGGCCGAGACGGTGCGTCGCCACGTGAGCGCATTGATCGCCGACGGCCTGTGCGTGCGGCACGGCCGCAAGGGGGTGACGATTCCCGCAGAGGTGTTCACCCGCCCCGGGATGCTGGAGGCGCTGGATCGCCAGCACCAATATACCGAGACGTACTATCGGGAACTTCAGAAGCTCCTGACCGCCTGAGACAGGCGCGTCGAGAACTCACGCCACGAAGTCGAATGCTGGGATATCTTTCACCGCGACGAAACCTTCGCGAACGAAGGAGAGTGGCTCCGCGGGTAGGATTCGAACCTACGACCAGCCGGTTAACAGCCGGCTGCTCTACCACTGAGCTACCGCGGAACAGGTCGCTCTCTGTTGAGGAGGCGGTTGATAGCGGCCGCCGCGACTCGACGCAAGACGCATGAACGCCGCATCGAAAACAAAAGCTTATGTTCTTGTGGAGGAATATCTCGACGAGGCGACTTCGAAGGATCGAAGGAAGAGTGGCTCCGCGGGTAGGATTCGAACCTACGACCAGCCGGTTAACAGCCGGCTGCTCTACCACTGAGCTACCGCGGAACAGGTCGCTCTCTGTCGAGGCGCGGTTGATAGCCGCCCGACTGACTCGGCGCAAGCGCCTTCTGACAAAAAAACAGCCCGGCCAGAAAGCCGGGCTGTGAAAAGTTGAGTGATGGTGGGGCGCCTTCAAAAGAAGACGGCCCCAAGCTCGCCAATCATGGTTAATCATACCTTAATTTCCACAACCCCTGCCAAAAGGTCGCAGGCCGCCGCACCCCAGGCGGCGACCGTCGCGGCAATGTGTAACGGCGGTACGCCGCTCCCTTCCCGCGGCGCGACTCGGTCGCTAAAGCGTTCATGATGAACGAACCTGACGACCAGTGGTCCGTCACGCTCCAGCGCGGCGTGGCCAGCCTAGACTTCAAGGTGACTCGCGACTCCACGATCGGGACCCCGGTGATGACGGGCGCCCTGGGCGACGTGCGCGGCGCCCGGGCCCTGGTCCAGGCCGCCGCGCTGGCCGCCGTCGAAGCCGATCGCTGGGTGGCCACCGGGGCCGGCGATGTTCCGATTCCCCGCGATCTGGTGCTGACCCGTCGCGACCTGGCCAACGCCAAGGCGGCCGAACCGCCCGGCAGCGCGACCTCGCCGTTCACGGCCGGCTATACCGCCATCTATCGCCTGGAACTGGCCCGCCTGCTGTGGTCGGCGATCTCGGACGCCCCTGCCCGCCGGCTGGAAGAACTGGCCCGGCGCATTCCTTCCTGACCCGTCAGAAGCGCCGCCACACCGCCAGCACCGCGCCCCGCTCGCGCAGGGCGTTGCGGCCCGAGGCCGTGCCGACGGCCCCGGCCTGCACCGACCAGCCGGCCGGCAGGTCGTAGACCGCGGTGAGTTGCAGGTTGCGATAGCGGTAGGCCTCGAAGACCCCCTGACCCGCGCCCGCCGAGGAAACATCGAAGAGCTGGCCCAGCAGCATCAACCGCGCGCCGGGCCGCCCGCCGACGGTGATGTCGAGCCGTCGCTCGTCCGGCGCGTCGCCCTCGCGGCGGCGCAGCCCTGCTTGCAGATCGAGGAAGACGGGCCGCCCCGCCAGCTTGCCGCTCTTTCCGAATAGAAAGCGGGCGTCGTACTCGGCGTCGGGCGAACCGCGCTGGGCCGCGCCCGGATCGCCGTCGCCGCCCGGCAGCCGCACGGCGCTCTCGCCAGACAACACCCAGGTCTTGCCCGACAGGATCCTGTAGCGAGCGGCCAGCTCCACGTGGCCAGGCTCGGTGTCGCGGGCGTTGCGCGTACGCAGCCGCCGGACGGAGCCCTGGGCCCTGACGGTCAGCTGGTCCGACAACCCGTATTCGGCGAAGGCCTGCAACTCGTCCTTGCGATAATCGACGATGTCGACCGCCTCGCCATCCAGGCCGAAGCCATGGGTGCTGTCCTGGCGATGGAGGCTGACGATGACCTCCTTGTCGCCCTTGGCCTGGGTCCAGGCCGCGGCCTCGCCCCGTCCGGCCACGCCCAGCGGGATCGCCAGAGTCATCCAGGCAAGCATCATCGATCGTCGCGCCATGCCACCCCCAACACGACCGGTTCGCGTCGATAGAAGCACAAACTATCGCATAGGATGTATATGATTTTATGAGATTGACTCGCAACAACAGCCAACCTAGATCTTGTTGCGATCAATTCTCAAATCCGATGTCGGGTTTCCTCCCCTCACCCACATCGACTGCGTCCGGCGGGGCTCCCCTCCGCCGGACGCCTTTTCCCGCCCGGAGCCCTTGATGAGTTGCGCCTGCGGACTGGACCTCGATTTCGAAGACACCGGCCCCGAAGGCCTGGCGCGTGGCGAACGGCTGTTGCTGTGGGGCCTGCGCACCTGGGCCGCGCTGCGCCTGCAAGGCAAGCCGGCCGACGCCACGATAGGAGCCGCCTTCGCGCGCGCAGCCTCGCCCCGCACGGCCTCGCTGTTCCTTCAGACCATGATGCTGATCGAAGGCGAACTGGTGCGCCCGCTACAGATCCAGTGCCCACACTGCGCGGGCTACGCCATCGACGAACAACGGCTGGTGACGGCCTGCGGCCTGGCCGCGGCGGCGCCGGGCCTGGCCTCGCGCCTGCTGTCGCCGCTGGTGGCGCGCCCGGACGTGACGGCGGTGCTGGCCCGCGCCCTCAACCACGCCATGGCGCTGGATGGCGCGCCCCTGCCCGTTCGCATGGGCGAACCGGCCGAGGATGCGCGGCCGATGCAGACGGCGACGCTGCACTAGCGCCTAGATCGAGACCTCGAACCGCATGCCGTCATAGGCCGGCTCGACGCCCGGCGGCAGCCTGGCGGCCAGGGCGTTGTAGTCGAGGTCGATGTGCAGGTTGGTGAGGATCGCCCTCTTTGGCCGCGCCCGCTCGATCCACGACAGCGCTCGCTCGACATTGGCGTGAGTGGGATGCGGGGTCCAGCGCAGGGCGTCGACGATCAGCACGTCGAGACCCTCCAGCACCGGCCAGCTTTCCTCGGGGATCTGTAGCGCGTCGGGCGCATAGGCCACGCCGCCGAAGCGGAAGCCCGCGGCGCGGATCTCGCCGTGGTCGACGTCGAAGCTCACGACCGGAATCTCGCCGCTGGGCCCGTCGACGACCCAGCCCTGACCGTGCGGCGGCAGGTGGCGGGCCTCGCAGATGGCCGGATAGCCGCCCTTGGTCTCGAAAACGTAGCCGAAGCGCGCCAGGAGGCCGTCATAGGTGGCCGGATCCATGTAGGTCGGGATCTTGAAGCGGTGATTGAGGAAGAACGGCCGGACGTCGTCGATGCCATGGGCCTGGTCGGCGTGATCGTGGGTGAACAGCACCGCGTCGATCCGCCCGGCCCCGGCCCGCGCCGTCTGCAGGCGCAGGTCCGGCGAGGTGTCGACCAGCACGGTGGTGTCGCCGCGCGGATCCCTGCCCGACAGCCGGCGCACCAGCATCGAGCAGCGGCTGCGGTGATTCTTCGGCTCGGCCGGATCGCAGTCGCCCCAATTGCCGTCGGCGCGCGGCACCCCGCCCGAGGAGCCGCTGCCGAGGATGGTGAACTCGAGCCGGCCGCCGGTCATGGACGCGGTATCGCGTCGAACAGGGCGAAGAAGGCGTCTTCCGAGCGCTTCTCGGCGTCGGCGCGTGTCCAGCCGCGGATCTCGGCCAGCTTGTCGACGATATGCGGCAGGTGGGCCGGCTCGCAGCGACGGCCGCGCATCGGCACCGGGGCCAGATAGGGGCAGTCGGTCTCGACGATGATGCGGTCGGCGGGCATGTCGCGGATCACCCCGCGCACGTCCTCTGCCTGCTTGAAGGTGGCGATGCCCGAGACCGAGAACCAGGCGCCCAGCGCGGCGGCCCGGCGGGCGAGATCCGCGCCGCTGGTGTAGCAGTGCATCAGGATCTTGAAGGCGCCCTTGGCGTGCTCTTCCTCGAGGATCTGGCCCATGACGTCGTCGGCCTCGCGGGTGTGGACCACCAGCGGCAGGCCGGTCTCTCGGGCGGCGGCGACGTGCTCCTTGAACACGGCGGCCTGCACGTCACGCGGCGACAGGTCGTAGTGGAAGTCCAGACCCGTTTCGCCGATGCCGACGACCCTGGGCTTGCCGGCCAGCTCGACCAGGTGAGCCGTCGTCAGATCCGTGTGGTCCTTGGCCTCGTGCGGGTGGGCGCCGACCGTGCACCAGATGTCGGCCTCGGCCATGGCGATGGCGTGGACGGCCGGGAAGTTGGGGATCTTGTCGCAGATGGTCAGCATCATTTCGATGCCGGCCTCGCGAGCGCGGGCGATGACCGCGTCGCGGTCCTCGGCGAACTGGGGCGCGTGCAGGTTTACGTGGCTGTCGATGAGCATGCGGTCAGATGGAGGCCTTCGCCGCGGCGCGCAAGTCCGCAATCGCCGTCCAGAACACGTCGGCGCGGTCGAGGTTCACGGCCTCGGCCTCGATCGGCCAGCGCACCAGGCGCTCCCAGGCGGCCGCCCAGCGGTCGAGGCCCGACGGCGTGCGCTCGCCGGCCATGCCCACGGCCATGGCGTGGATCTGGTCGGCCAGGCGCTCGAACAAAAGCTCGAAGCGGGCCTGGCCCTCGGCGCCCTTGAAGGTGTCGGCCAGGGCCAGCAGCGCGGCCTCGTCGATCTCTGGCAGCTTGCGCAGGATCTCGCCGGCGGTGTCGTCTGCCTCCAGCGCCTTGGCGGCGGCCAGTTGCAGGGCCTTGCCGGGCGCGCCGTGGGCCATGCGGCCCAGGCGCTCGGCCTGGCGGCGATCCAGGCCCAGGCGGTGCTCGACCATCTCGGCGGCGCGCTCGACGCCAGGCGCGGGTACGGCCAGGCGGCGGCAGCGCGAGCGGATCGTGGGCAGCAGCTTGCCGGGCGAATGGCTAATCAGCAGGATGATCCCGCGCGGCGGCGGCTCCTCCAGCGTCTTGAGCACGGCGTTGGCGGCGTTGACGTTGAGGTCGTCGGCGGCGTCGATGATCGCCACCCGGTAGGGCGAGGTCGCCGGCGAATTGGCGAAGAAGCCCGGCAGCAGGCGGGCCTCGTCGACGGGGATCGACTTGCGGGCCTTGCCGTCGTCGGTGGCGCGCTCCAGCACCATCAGGTCGGGATGCGAGCGGGCGGCGACCTGCCGGCTGACGAAGTCGGACGGGGCTGAGCCCAGCACGCCGAACGAGCTGTCCTCGCGCGCGCCCAGCAGGCGGCGGGCCATGCGGTAGGCCAGAGTGGCCTTGCCCACGCCCTCGGGCCCGGTCAGCAGCCAGGCGTGGTGCAGGCGGCCTCGGCCCAGGGCGTCGAGGAACGACAGTTCGGCCTTCTCCTGGCCGTCCAGCGAGAAGACGTCGCGGGGGTGCGGAGGGGCGTCGCTCATGCCAGGTCCAGCCGTTCGCTGACGGCGCCCCAGACGGCGCGCGAGACCTCTTCGATCGAGGCGGTGGCGTCAATGACCGCGCAGCGCTCGGGCTCGCGGCGGGCGATCTCGAGGAAGCCGGCGCGCAGGCGCTCGTGGAAATCCAGCCCCTTGGATTCGAAGCGTGCGGCGCCGCCCCGGGCGTTGGCGCGCTCAAGACCCACCGTAGCGGGCAGGTCGAAGACCAGGGTCAGGGCCGGGATCGTGGCGCCCAGCACGTGCTCTTCCAGGCTGGCGATCAGCGAGGCGGGCGCGTCGCCGCCGGCGCCCTGATAGGCCCGGGTCGAATCGGCGAAGCGGTCGCAGACGACCACCGCCCCGCGCGCCAGGGCCGGACGGATCACCCGCTCCACGTGGTCGCGGCGGGCGGCGTACATCAGGAGGGTCTCGGTGACCGGCGACCAGCGGTCGGCCGCGCCATGCACCAGCAGCTCGCGGATCGCCTCGCCGCCAGGGCTGCCGCCCGGCTCGCGGGTGACGACCACCTCGCGGCCAAGCGCTTCCAGGCGCTGCGCCAGGAGGCGCACCTGGGTGGATTTGCCGGCGCCCTCGCCGCCTTCGAAGCTGATGAACGTTCCGCTGGCCATCGGCCTCAAATCGGCCGGAACGCGAGGCTTGTCCAGACCCGGTTAGGGCCGCAGCACCGTGGCGTCGCCGAAGCCCAGCGAAGCGACGCGGTCGCGAACGCCCCAGGCCAGGCCCTCGTCGTCGCCGGCGCTGACCAGCACGCGATAGAGCGTGCCGCCGGCGCGCTCCATGGGCTCGACCGTCACGCGGCCGGCGCCCGACAGGCGTTCGGCGGCGCGCTCGGCGTTGTCGCGATTGGCGAAGCTGCCGGCCTGGACGCGGTAGGCGCCCGACGGCGGGGCGGCGACGGTGAAGATCTCTGACTCGCGCGGCGGCGGGGCCACGGGCGGACGATAGGGCGCGGCTGGCGGAGGCGTGGCGGGCGCCGAGGCATAGCGACGGGGCTGGTCGGCGGCGTTCTTGGGCGCGGGGCCGATATAGCGCACGCGCACCTTGGCCAGGCCCTTGCCGCGATAGCCCAGTTCGTCGGCGGCGGCCTTGGACAGATCGATCAGGCGATCGCCGACAAACGGCCCGCGGTCGTTGACCCGCAGGCGCATCTTGCGGCCGTTCTCCAGATTGGTGACCTCGACGATCGACGGCAGCGGCAGCGTCTTGTGAGCCGCAGACGGCAGGTCCATGTCGAAGACCTCGCCGTTGGCGGTGCGGCGGTTGTGGAACTGCTCGCCGTACCACGAGCCGGTCCCGACCACGTCGTAGTTCGGATCAGCCTTCGGATAGTACCAGATACCCTTGATCTGATAGGGCTTTTCGGTGCCGCGCAGGCCCTGGCCGTAACCGGGCGGCGGCGGACCGTGATACTCGCGGTCGGGCGTGGATTTAGGAACGCCCTTGGCGATCGGCAGGCGCGGGGTCGGCGTGGCGCAGGCGGCCAGGCCCGCGGCGCCCAACGCCACAAGGCCCAGGACCTTCAGCGCCCGGATTTCAGATCTGTGCTCGCGCCGCATACGTCGCCAAAACTCCGGATGGTTCGTCCCCCATCATGGTTTCAGCTTCGTTCAGATGTTTTTAGGCTTGGTTAAGGATGCCTGCGACAGATCGTTCTGGAGCCGAAGCACAAGCGCTGATATAGCCGCCCGCTCCGGACAGGTGGCCGAGTGGTTTAAGGCAGCGGTCTTGAAAACCGCCGTAGGTGAAAGCCTACCGTGGGTTCGAATCCCACCCTGTCCGCCACTCCTTCGTCGTCGTCGCCGTGCTATCCCGACGACATGACCTTTCGCCCCCTCCTCCGCTCAGCCCTTCTTGCCGGCGCGCTCGCCTGCGCGGCTCCGGCCATGGCCAACGACAGCTCGGCCGAACTGGCCGCCGGCGGGCTGGTGCTGACCAGGACCGCCGCCGTCGCCATGCGATCGGAGGACCTCTACATCTCGCCGACGGCCGTGCGGGTTCGCTACGTGTTCGAAAACACCAGCGGCAAGGACGTGACCCTGCGCGTGGCCTTCCCGATGCCCGACATCGGCGGCGACGGCTTTTTCATGGGCGATGTGTCGATCCCGGTGGACGACCCGGCCAACATCCTGGGCTTCTCGACCAAGGTCGACGGCAAGCCTGTGAAGGCCCAGGTCGAGCAGAAGGCGTTCGCCGGCGGCGTCGACCGCACCGGCTGGCTGGTCGCCAACAGGATCCCGCTGGCCGTGCACCAGGACGCGGCGACCAAGGCCATGGAGGCCCTGCCGCCCGCCAAGCTGAAGGAGGCTCAGGCGCTGGGCCTCTACGACGAGGACCAGGGGCCGATCTGGGTGTTGAAGACCACCTATCACTGGAGCCAGACCTTCCCGGCCGGCAAGCCGATCGTGGTGGAGCACGCCTACACGCCTTCGGTCGGCGCGACGGTGGCGACCTCGGTGGGCAGCGCCTATGGCGCGGAGACGGAGGCCAAGTACTGCGTGGATCCCGGCATGGTCGCCGCGGTCAAGCGCGCCGGCGGCGAGGACGGCGCCTTCATCGAGAAGTGGATCGACTACGTGCTGGTCACCGGCGGCAACTGGAGCGAGCCGATCGGCGACTTCCGGCTGGTGGTCGACAAGGGCGCGCCGAGGAACCTCGTCAGCTTCTGCGCCGATGGCGTGAAGAAGATCGGCCCGACCCAATTCGAGGTGCGCCGCAAGAACTGGCGGCCGGAGAAGGACCTTCAGATCCTGCTGTTGGAGCGGCGGGAGCCGTAGAGAGCCGCATATAGACCCTCTCTCTTGGAGAGAGGGAGGGGCCCGCCGCGAAGCGGTGGGAGGTTGAGAGGTTTCAGCGCCAGCCGAGAACATCCCCTTGGCGCTATCCTGCCCGGGCGGCTCGAATGTTCAAACTGACCAGCCAAACGACCGTGCCTAGTTCTGAGAGGGTGTAACCTCTCACCCTCCCACGCCTTTGGCGTGGGCCCCTCCCTCTCTCGATGAGAGAGGGTTTTACGTTCTAGCCCAGCCTCGCCAGGATCTCGTCCGTCCGTCTCACCACCGCATATTCGCCGTCGAGGTTGGAGAGGCCCATCAGGTGCCACTCCTCCGCACCGCGGACGACGCCTTCGAGATCGGCCTTGTCGAAGGTGAAGCAGGCGTCGGCCGGCACGGCGACGTCGAATCCCAGGCAGGCGGCTGAACGCACGGTGGCTTCCACCGAGTTGTTGGTGGCCACGCCGACCACGACCAGGTGATTCACGTCGCGCAGGCGCAACCAGCGCTCCAGCCCGCTGCCGGCGAAGGCGTCAGGGACGTTCTTCTCCATCCGGTGCTCGGACGGCAGGGGCTCGAAGCGCGGCTGGAACTCGCAGTTAGACGAGCCCGGCCAGAACGAGCCGTCGGGCGAGCGGCTCATGTGGCGCACATGGACCAGCGGCAGGCCGCGAACCCGCCAGGCGTGCAGCAGGTGGGCGGCATTGTCCTCGGCCTGCGGGTTGTTGCGCGGCCCGGTGTTCTCCGAAAGCATGCCGCGCTGCAGGTCGATGAGGATGAGGGCCGTGGCGTTCATGGCCAAAGCTTGCTTCGACGCCCTACGCCAGGCAATGGCGCGCGAGCGGTCAAAGCGTGAAAGTCTGGCGTCGGAGGCCCGCCCAAGGTAACCAACGCCCCTTTCCCGCCCTTTGCGTTCCACGGCCCAAGATCCTTAGCTCATGACCGACACTGCCTCCGCCGCCGTCTATGGCTTTCCTCCCCGCGAGGTGATCGAGACGCCGCGCGGCGCCGTGCAGACCGCGCCGACCGTGCCGGGCGCGCAGCCGCTGGAGGGCCTGGCCGACGCCTCGCTCGACGCTTTCGTCGTCCTGGCCCCGGCCGGCGCGGTGGAGCGCCGCTATGTGCTGGCCCAGGCCCTCCGCGCGCTTAGGCCCGGTGGCCGCCTGACCGTCGCCGCGCCCAAGGATCGCGGCGGCCTGCGCCTGAAGAAGGAGCTGTCGGCCTTCGGCTGCGCCATCGGCGAGGACGCCCGTCGTCACCACCGCATCTGCGTGACCCTGCGCCCCGAAGCGCCGACGGGCCTCTCCGAAGCCCTGGCCGAAGGCGCGCCGCGCCGCATCGACGGCGAGGGCCTGTGGACCCAGCCGGGCGTGTTCAGCTGGGATCGTCTCGACACCGGCACCGCCCTCCTCATGCAGGCCCTGCCCGCCTTTTCCGGCGCCGGCGCGGACCTGGGCTGCGGCATCGGCGTGCTGGCCCACCAGGTGCTGGCTTCGCCCAAGGTGACCAAGCTTGCCTTGATCGACATCGATCGCCGGGCGCTGGACGCGGCGCAGCGCAATGTCGACGACGCGCGGGTCAGCTTCTCGCACGCCGATATCCGCCTGGGCCTGCCGGAACTGTCGAACCTCGACTTCGTGGTCTCCAACCCGCCGTTCCACGAGGGCGGCGGCGAGGACAAGGCGCTGGGCCAGGCCTTCATCCGGGGCGCGGCCGCGCTGCTGAAGAAGGGCGGCGTGCTGTGGCTGGTGGCCAACCGTCACCTGCCCTACGAGGCGGTGCTGGCCGATCATTTCGCCCGCGTGAAGCCGGTGGTCGACCAGGAAGGCTTCAAGGTGCTTGAGGCCGTGAAATGACCAAGGCGCTGATGGCGCGGCTGGACCGTCTGCTGGCCAATCTGGGCTATGGCGCGCGGCGCGAGGTCCAGGCCCTGGTCGCGGCCGGCAAGGTGACCTTCGACGGCGCGCCGCTGAAGGACGCCGGCAAGCGCATCGCCGTGACCGCCGACCTGCCCCAGCACCTGTTCGTTCGCGGCGTACCGATCGATCCGCCCGCGCCGCTGGTGCTGTTGATGAACAAGCCCCTGGGCGTGGTGTGCTCGCACCGGGAGGACGGCGCCAAGATCTACGATCTCCTGCCGCGCCGCTGGCAGATCCGCGATCCGGCCCTGTCGAGCGTCGGCCGGCTGGACAAGGACACCTCGGGCCTCTTGCTGATCACCGACGACGGCGACTTCCTGCACCGGGTGATCTCGCCCAAGCGCCATGTGGCCAAGACCTATCTGGCCAGCCTCGATCGGCCCTTGTCGGGCAAGGAGGCCGAGGCCTTCGCCAGCGGAACGCTGATACTGGAAGGCGAGGAAAAGCCGCTGCTGCCGGCGCAGCTGGACGTGGTGGACGACAAGACCGCCCGCCTGACCATCACCGAGGGTCGCTATCACCAGGTGCGCCGGATGTTCGCGGCCATGGGCAACCACGTCGTGGCGCTGCACCGCGAGCGGATCGGCGGCATCACGCTGCCGGACGACCTGGAGCCCGGCAAGCACCGCATCCTCAGCGCCGAGGAAGCCGAGCAGGTGTTTTCGTGAGCGACATCGAGGTCGACGCGCGCGGCCATCGCTGCCCCGTGCCGACGCTTCGGCTGCGCCGGGCGCTGGAGCACGCGCCGGCGGGGGCGACGGTGCGCCTCCTGGCCGACGACCCGCTGGCGCGCATCGACGTGCCGCATTTCGCCCGCCAACTGGGCGCGACGCTGGAAAGCGTCGAGGACCAGCCTGGCGGCGTGATCAGCTTTCGGGTGACGAAGGCGCCTTGAGGGCGATGGCCTTGGGGCCGTCGACAAGGGCCTGGGGCCGCTCGTCCAGCGCGATCTCGACCTCGGTGGCCAGGGCGCCGCCGAAGAACACCGCGTTCACGCTCCACGACAGCCAGATCAGAAAGATGATCACGGCCGAGATCGAGCCGTAGGTCGCGCCCAGGTGCGCCACCTTCTCGACGTAGAAGGCGCTGGCCCACGACATGAAGACGCAGAACAGGCCCGCCGCGAAGCCGCCGGTCAGCGAGGCGCGCCAGCCCACCGGCTGGCGGGACATGGCGTAGCGATAGATCAGGGTCATGCCCACGATCAGGCCCATGGTCGCCCAGGTCCACTCGCTCTGGATCCATGACACCCCTTCCAGGGGCCGCAGGTTCAGAGTGCTTGAGAGCAGCCGGAAGGTCAGGAACACGCCCGACATCAGGAACAGCAGGCCGAAGGCGGCGATCAGCACGAACAGGGCCATCAGGTTGAAGCCGAAGAAGCCGCGCTGGTCCTCTTCGTCGTGGATGAACGACAGGCCGGCCAGCAGGGCCTTGAAGCCGCGATGGGCGGCATAGACGCCGATGACCAGGATGACGAGGCTCTGCAGAGAGACGGTGTAGACCGGCGCGTGGGCCAGTCGCTGCATCTCGCTCTGGAAGATCGGCCGCGCGCCGGTGGGCATCATGAAGGCCAGGGCGTCGGCCTGGCGGGCGGCGGTGTTGGGGTCGAGCAGCAGGCTGTAGAGCCCGATCAGGATGGCCAGGCCGGGAAACACCGCCAGCAGGGCGAAGAACGAGACGCCGCCCACATAGAGCATGACGTCACGCCCCCACAGCCTGGACAAGGCCAGGCCGAGAACGCGAAGGATTTCCTGAACCCAGTGGATCGGGTCGAGATCGAGGTCTCGCCAGCGAATGGGGGCCTTGGGGGGCTGCATTCGGCGGAAACTGCCCCCGGCGGCCCGGTGAAGCAACCCTTGGACGGCGCCGCTCTCCAGAAAGTCGCGCTTGCCTGGATAGTCAAAGACGCGCCGCCTCAGGGAAAGCGACGCGTCTCCGCAGGTCTTGCCTGAACCGGCCGCCACATCGAGGGACGGGTTGGCGCAGCGGCCGGTCACAATTCGAAGGTAGGATTCGCCGCCTGAACCGCATCTGAACGCGGTTGTCAGCTTGCGCATGGATAGCGAAACCCTCGCCCTTCGACAGGCTCAGGGTGAGGGTTTCTACTGCGCCGCCTGCGCCTTGATCCTCATCCTGAGCTCGTCGAAGGACGGGAATCGCGCAGGACGACTACAGCGCCCCCACGGCCTCCAACGCCGCGATGGCTTCGGGATCGAAGCCCCAATCGCCGAGCGCGGCGGCGTTGTCGGCTCCAATTTTGGGCGGCGGGCCCTGAATGACCCCAGGCGTGGCCGAGAAACGCGGCGCAGGCGCGGGCTGGATGACGCCGGCGACCTCCACGAAGGTCTCGCGCGCCTTGTTGTGAGCGTGGCCCGGCGCCTCGTCCATCGACAGCACCGGCGCAAAGCAGACGTCGGTGGCGTCCATGATCTGGCACCACTCGTCGCGTGTCTTGGTGGCGATGACGGCGGCCAGCTTCTCGCGCAGGGCCGGCCAGTCGTCGCGGCTCATCTGGGCCTGGAAGTGCAGATCGGTGATGCCAGTCTTCTCCAGCAGCAGCAGATAGAACTGCGGCTCGATCGAGCCGATCGACACCCACTTGCCGTCGGCGCACTGGTAGGTGTCGTAGAAATGGGCCCCGCCGTCGAGCAGGTTGCCGCGCCGGCCCTCGCGCCACATGCCCATGGCCTTGAAGCCGTAGAACATGGCCATCAGCGAGGCCGCGCCGTCGCTCATGGCGCAGTCGATGACCTGGCCCTGCCCGGTCTCGCGCGCATGGATGACACCCGCCAGCAGGCCGAAGGCCAGATAGAGCGCCCCGCCGCCGAAGTCGCCGACCAAGTTCAGCGGCGGGATCGGCTTGTCTTCCGTGCCTATGGCGTCGAGCGCGCCGGTGATGGCGATGTAGTTCATGTCGTGGCCAGCGGCCTTGGCGTAGGGGCCGGTCTGCCCCCAGCCGGTCATGCGGCCATAGACGAGCCTGGGATTGCGGGCCAGGGCGGCGTCGGGCCCGAGGCCGAGGCGCTCCATGACGCCGGGACGGAAGCCCTCGAACACCGCGTCAGCGGTTTCCATCAGCTTAAGGCAGGTCTCGACGGCGGCGGGCTGCTTGAGGTCCAACGCCACCGAGCGGCGCCCGCGTGCGGTGACGTCGGCCGGCGAGGAGCGGCCCGAGCCCTTGCGGTCGATGCGCACCACGTCGGCGCCGAGGTCCGACAGCAGCATGCCGCAGAACGGCCCGGGGCCGATCCCGGCGAACTCCAGCACCTTCAGCCCCGACAGCGGTCCCTGGCCCATCGCATCCTCCCGTTTCGATCTTGTTGGCGGCAGTAGGACCCGGTTGACGCCCGGTCAGGCAAGCCCGGGAGAAATCGCCTGTCGACAAGGTAAAGACTGCGACCACGCATCCCTTTGCCGCACCCTCGCCTCTGCTATGTTGGCTCGCGAATCGAAGGCCTGCGCCAGCGGAGAACGAATTTGGCGGTGAACGCCCGGATCCTGATCGTGGCGCGTGACGACACGCGGGCCGGTCCCCTGTCCGAAGGGCTGGACCGCCTGGGCTGGCGCACCATCACCGCGCGCGGCCCCTACGCCGCCCTCGCCGCGCTGGGCGACCTGCAGATCGAGGCGGTGATCGTCGACCTGGACGCGGCCGGCCCCGACAGCCAGACCCTGGCCCGACGCCTGAAGGCGGCTGTCGCTCCGCGCCGCCTGCCGGTGATCGCCATCGGCGAGCCGGGCACGGATGTCGGCCAGAGCGCCTTCGACCTGACCCTGTCGCCGCCGCTGCATCCCTCGCAGGCAGTGCTGCGCCTCGAATCGCTGGTCCGCACGGCCATCGCCGAGGAAGAGTTCGAGCTTCGCCTGACCACCTTCGGCGATCGCGGCCGCCGGCTGGACCTCCCGGAAGCCTCCAGCGCGCCCTATCGCGTGCTGGCCATCGGTGAGCCGGCCCCGCAGTTCCTGGCCCTGTCCAACGCCCTGACCCGCGGCGGAGCCGACGTGGTCGGCGCCTTCACCGCCTACACCGCCTTCGACTACCTGCACGAGCGGGCCTTCGACGCGGTGGTGCTGTGGGCCGGCGAGAACCAGCAGGAAGCGCTGTCGATCGCCGCCGGCATGCGGCGCAACACCCGCCTCTTCCACATCCCGGCGCTGCTCTACATGAACGCCGAGAGCTACGTGACCATGTCCGAGGCGTTCCATCGCGGCGTGTCGGACGTGGCCTCGCCGCAGACGCCAGAGGGCGACACCGCCCGCCGCGTGATCGAACTGGCCCGTAACTACCGTCGCGGCGAAGCCATTCGCGGCGCGCTGGAAAAGGCCCGCAGCTCTGGCCTGATGGACGCGGCCACGGGCCTGTTCACCCGCGACCTGTTCGCCGCCCACCTGGCCCGCCTGGCCGGCGCCGCGCGCGAACGCGGACGCCCGCTGTCGATCGGCGTGCTGCGCGTGGCCGACAAGGCCGACGTGGTCTGGGCGCGCCAGAACGGCTGGCTGGACCGCGCCATCCCGCAGATCGGCTCGATGGTCGGACGCCTGGTCCGCGTCGAGGACACCGCCGCGCGCCTGGCGCCGGAAGTCTTCGCCCTGGCCCTGCCGGCCACCAACCTGACGGCCGCCAAGGCCGCCGCCGAACGCATCGCCGCCGTCATCGGCTGCACCGCCTTCGACGCCGGCGAGGACCGCAGCCCGTTCGTCTGCGAGTTCGACATCGGCGTCGCCCAGATCGAGCCGGGCGAGACCGCCATCCACGCGCTGGAGCGCGCCGCTTCCCAGGCCCTCCAGAAGGCCATCTAGTCTAGGAGTTTCCCCATGGGCCAGCCGATCACCGTCGACGTCGTCGCCGACGTCGTCTGCCCGTGGTGCTATCTCGGCTGGCGCCGGGTGAAGAGCGCCCTGGCCGCGCGGCCCGACCTCGAGCCGATCGTCATCTGGCGCCCATACCAGCTGGATCCCACCCTGCCCGAGGAAGGCGTCGACCGCGCCGCCTACATGGCCGGCAAGTTCAAGGACCAGACGCGCCTGAAGGCCGTGCACAAGGCGCTGCAAGACGCCGGCGCCGAGGAAGGCATCGACTTCGCCTTCGACAAGATCGCCCTGTCGCCCAACACCAGCGCCGCCCACCGCCTGATCCGCTGGGCGCGCGGCGCGGCCGTGCAGGACGCCGTGGTCGAAGGCCTGTTCGCCGCCTATTTCGAAGAAGGCCGCGACATCGGCGATCCCGTCGTGCTGGGCCAGATCGCCAAGGCCGCCGGCATGGACGAGGTCGCCGTGCTGCAACTGCTGTCGGAGGGCGCCGACAAGGACGTGATCGCCCAGCAGCACGCCATGGCCGTGCAGGGCGGCGTCACCGGCGTGCCGGTCGCGATCTTCGCCGGCAAGGTGGCGGTGGTTGGAGCCGAGAGCCCCGAGAACGTTCAGAAGGCCATCGAGCAGGCACTGGCCTAGGGAACCTCCCCCAGAGGGGGAGGTTCTTAAGCCAGCGGCGGCTGCGCCTCCAGCCGCATCCGATAGGCCATCACCGCCGTGTGGCCCAGCTTCTCGACCAGGCGCCAGTTGACGATCGCGCCCACCGGCGCGCCCACGACCGGCAGCAGCTGGGCCAGCTTCGCCAGGTCGATGTGGTCCCGGTACTGCTGCTGGAAGGCCCGCCAGTCGAAGCCCGACAGATCGGTCGGATGCGTCTGCGCGTCCCAACCGTCCATCGCCTCGAAGACCTTGGCGCGATGGGCCGCGTCGGAGAACGCCAGCTCGAAGATGTGCAGGATGTAGAGCCGTTCCGACAGCTCCGAGCCCTCGTGACCGAAGGCGGCGGCGATCTCGAACAGGAGCTTTATCTTGAAGCTCATCAGCAGCGGGAAATCGGCGGCGGCCAGCACGAAGCCCCCTGCTCCGGCGATCCCGCCCTCGGCGGCGGCGGTCTTCTTCCAGTTGTCGATCGCCGCGCGCACGCGCTCCAGCCGCTCGTCCAGGGTGGCCTGAACCAGCGGCGCGCCGGTGGCGAAGTCCGAGCCGGTGAGGATCGCCCGGGTCATGCCCTGCATCGCCGTGGTGATGGCGGCATGGACCTTTTCCGGAATGATCCGGTTGACCTTCAGCTGGACGGCGCGAGCGGCCATGCCCAGCGCGCCGGGCGGCCTGGTCATCTCGGCTCGCCAGGCGGCGAGGTCGGCGGTGGCGGCGGTCTGGGCCAGGTTGAAGCTCCGAAGTGAATCGCGGCGGCGCCGAAGCGTTCGCCGCCGGATCATGCCGCAGTCGGCGAGACGGTCGAAGTCCCCAGAAGATTAACGCTCAACAGGCCAGTGGATCATTTGACCACGGCCGTCCACACCGGCGTCCACACGAGCATCCACACGCGCTTCCTGCGTCCACACCTATAGTGGCCTATATCCCCAAGACCGCCCGCCCGCCGTCTCGCGGCGCAGCGGCCCGCCGCCTATACCTTGCTTACCCATTCACCATGTGACTTCGCGACGACCTTGAGCCAGCTGAAATTGCCGTTGGAACGCCTGCCCACCTTCGAGCGGGTCGACTTCGCCGTCTCGCCGGCCAACGAGGACGCCGTGCGCGCCGTCGACGCGTGGCCGCAATGGCCGAACGGCCGCCTGGCCCTGATCGGCCCGTCTGGCAGCGGCAAGACGCACCTGGCGCGCGCCTGGGCCGCGGAGGCCGGCGCGGTGATCATCGACGCCACCGATCCCCACCAGGCGCCGCTGAACCTGCCGGCCCTGCGCGGCCGCACCGTGCTGGTCGAGAACGCCGACCGCCGCGCCCTGGGCGGCGTCGTGTCGGACGAGGACCTGTTTCACCTCCTGAACATGGCCGGCGTCGACGGCGGCAGCCTGCTGCTGACCGCCCAGACCGCGCCGCTGGAATGGCAGACGATCGTGCCGGACCTGCGTTCGCGCCTGAACGCCATGACCGCCGCGGTCATCGACGAGCCCGACGACGTGGTGCTGGAGGCCGTGCTGCGCCGCGCCTTCGCCGACCGCCTGATCCGTCCCGCCGACGACGTCTACGCCTATCTGCTGCGTCGCATTCCGCGCAGCGCGCCGGAAGCCGTGGCCCTGGTGGCGCTGCTGGACGAGGCCGCCTCGGAGGGCAATCGCGGCATCACCCGCGCCTTCGTCGCCCAGGTGCTGGCCTTCGGCGAAGACGAGGCGTTCGAGGACTGAACGAGACTGATCGAAAGCCCGGCTTTTCTTTAAGAAATCAGCGTTTGTCTTGCGACTGTCATCGGGCTCGTCCACCATGTCGGGCATTGCCCCGGAGTAGACGATGACAGACGCCGCCGCCCTCGCGCCCGCCCCTCACAAGGTGGAGCCCGCGCCAGAGGATTGCGTGCGCCTGACTCTGGACGAGGACCTGCTGGCCTCGCCGGAACGGTTCTTCAATCGCGAACTCTCGTGGCTGGCCTTCAACCAGCGCGTGCTCGAGGAAAGCGCCAACCCGCGCCACCCGCTGCTGGAACGCCTGCGCTTCCTGTCGATCAGCGCCAACAACCTCGACGAATTCTACATGGTCCGCGTGGCCGGCCTGAAGGGCCAGGTGCGCGAGGCCGTGCGCGTGGTCAGCCAGGACGGCCTGACCCCTGGCGAGCAGCTGACCCGCATCAACGCGTCGGCCTTCCAGCTGATGAGCGAGCAGCAGAAGATCTGGCGCGAAGTACGCGCCGAGCTGTGGGCCGAGGGCCTGAAGCTGCTGGACGCCAAGGACATCGTCGGCGCCGACCGCGAGCGGGCCGAGGAGATCTTCAAGTCACGCATCTTCCCGGTGCTGACGCCGCTGGCGGTGGATCCGGCCCACCCCTTCCCGTTCATCCCGAACCTGGGCTTCTGCCTGGCGCTGAAGCTGCGCCGGATTTCGGATGACAAGCATCTCTACGCCCTGGCCCCGATCCCCTATCAGGTGCAGCGCTTCTGGGAGATCGCCAGCACCGCCCGCGGCCGCAAGCGCGAACGCAAGATCGTGGCGCTGGAAAGCTTCATCATCCTGTTCCTCGACCACCTGTTCCCAGGCTACGAGGTCGAAGGGCGCGGCCTGTTCCGCCTGATACGCGACAGCGACCTGGAGATCGAAGAAGAGGCCGAAGACCTGGTGCGCGAGTTCGAGGCGCGCCTGAAGAAGCGGCGCCTGGGCCGCGTGGTGCGGGTGAAGATCCAGACCACCATGCCCGCCGACCTGCGCGAGTTCATCATCGAGGGCCTGCGCGCCCAGCCCGAGGACGTGGTGCTGGTCGACGGCAAGCTGGGCCTGGCCCAGATGAGCGAGCTGATCCCGCCCGACCGTCCGGACCTGAAGTTCAAGCCCTACAACGCCCGCTTCCCCGAGCGCGTGCGCGACCACGGCGGCGACTGCTTCGCGGCGATCCGCGAGAAGGACATCCTGGTCCACCACCCGTTCGAGAGCTTCGACGTGGTGGTGCAGTTCCTGCGCCAGGCCGCCCGCGACCCCAACGTGCTGGCCATCAAGCAGACGCTGTACCGCACCTCCAAGGACAGCCCGATCGTGGCGGCCCTGATCGAGGCGGCCGACAACGGCAAGAACGTCACCGCCCTGGTCGAGATCAAGGCCAGGTTCGACGAAGAAAACAATTTGAAGTGGGCGCGCGACCTGGAGCGGGCCGGCGTGCACGTGGTGTTCGGCTTCGTCGACTGGAAGACCCACGCCAAGCTGTCGGTGGTGGTGCGCCGCGAGGGCGACGCCTTGCGCACCTACTGCCACTTCGGCACCGGCAACTATCACCCGCAGACGGCCCGGGTTTACACCGACCTTTCGCTGTTCACCTGCGACCCGGCCATGGGCCGCGACGGCGGCAAGCTGTTCAACTTCATCACCGGTTACGCCCAGCCCGGCGCGTTGGAAAAGCTGTCGTTCTCGCCCCAGACCCTCAAGCCCGACCTCCTGGCCATGATCGCCGCCGAGGCCGCCAACGCCCGCGCCGGCAAGCCGGCCGGCATCTGGGCCAAGATGAACGCCGTGGTCGACCCGCAGATCATCGACGCCCTCTACGCCGCCAGCCAGGACGGCGTGCAGATCGATCTGGTGGTGCGCGGCATCTGCTGCCTGCGCCCGGGCATTCCAGGCCTTTCGGAGAACATCCGGGTCAAGTCGATCGTCGGCCGCTTCCTGGAGCACGCCCGCGTCGTGGCCTTCGCCAACGGCGCCGACATGCCCAGCGCCCAGACCCGCGCCTTCATCAGCTCGGCCGACTGGATGCCGCGCAATCTCGACCGCCGGGTGGAAAGCCTGGTGCCGATCGAGAACCCGACCGTGCACCAGCAGGTGCTGAGCCAGATCATGGTCGCCAACCTCAACGACGAGGCCCAGAGCTGGCGCCTCGACAGCGAGGGCCACTACGCCCGCGATCCGGCCTGGGACAGCAAGGGCGCATTCTCGGCCCACGAGTACTTCATGACCAATCCCAGCCTGTCGGGCCGCGGTCATCACGTGCAGGACCTGCCGCGCGCCTTTGACCACGTCGGCCCGAAGCGGAAACGCTGAAAATCTGGGGAGCGACGGCTTTCGTGGCGGTTTCGTCCAAGGCCGCCGCTTCCCCTGCGCGACGAATGCGTTAAACCAGCCTCATGCCTCTCTCGGCGCCGCGCGACGCGGCCGTGATCGATATCGGCTCCAACTCGGTCCGCCTGGTGGTGTACCGGCTGGAAGGTCGCGCCATCTGGACCGTCTTCAACGAGAAGGTGCTGGCCGGCCTTGGCCGTGAGCTCGGCTCCAAGGGCCGCCTGGCGCCGGACGGCGTCGCCCAGACCCTGGCGGCGCTGAAGCGCTTCAAGGCGGTGCTGGAGGCCGTGCAGCCGGCCGAGACCTTCGTGGCCGCCACCGCCGCCGTGCGCGAGGCCAGTGACGGCGCCGCCTTCGTCAAGCGCGTGGCTGAAGAGACCGGCCTCACCATCCGCGTGCTCTCCGGCGAGGAAGAAGCCCGCTACGCCGCGCTCGGCGTGCTGGCCGGCGCCCCCGACGCCACCGGCGTGGTCGGCGACCTGGGCGGCGCGAGCCTGGAACTGGTGCGGCTGGAGCCGACCGGCGCCGGCCAGGGCGTGACCCTGCCGCTGGGTCCGTTCAGCCTGGGCCTGACCGAGGGTTTCGACGCCGACCGCGTACGCCGCCTGGCCGCCCAGCGCCTGGCCCCGGTGGCCGAGGTGTTCAAGGCCGACGCCTTCCACGCTGTAGGCGGCGCCTGGCGCAACCTGGCTTTGCTGCACATGCGACTGTCGGGTTATCCGCTACAGGTGGTGCACCAGTACGAGATCGGCCGCAGCGAGGCCCTGGAGGCCGCGCGCCTGGTCTCGCATCAGTCCAGGAGTTCGCTCGAGCGCATCGAGGGCATGTCCAAGAAGCGCATCGAGACCCTGCCCTACGCCGCCGTGGTGCTGGAGAGCCTGATCGAGCGCCTGGACCTCAAGCGCATCGAGATCTCGGCCTTCGGCGTGCGCGAGGGCCTGCTGTTCGAGGCCATGGCGCCGCGCGTGCGGGGCCTGGACCCGCTGATCGAGGGCTGCGCCTCGCTGACCGCCCGCCAAGGCGTGGCCGACGACCTGGGCGTGGCGCTGCAAACCTGGCTGGAGCCGGCCTTCGGCAAGCTGGAAAGCCTGTTCGACGGCCGAGACGCGGTGCTGACGGCGGCCGCCTGCCGCCTGGCCGACCTGGGCGCGCGCCTGCACCCCGACCATCGGGCCGACCTGGTGTTCGAGCAGGTGCTGCGCGCCCCGATCGCCGGCCAAACCCATGTGGAGCGCGCCTTCCTGGCCGCCGCCGCCTTCGCCCGCCATTCGACGCCGTTCAACCCGCCCGAGATGGACGTGCTGGAACGGCTGCTGACCTCGGCCCGCCTGAAGCGCGCCCGGGCCCTGGGCGCGGCGATCCGCCTGGGCTGCGACCTGTCGGGCCGCAGTCCCGCGCTGCTGTCGCGCTCCCGGCTGGCGATCGAAAAGGCCGATGTGCAGTTGTCCGCCGAGCCCGGCTATGCGGCGCTGTTGCTGGGCGAACAGACCGCCAAGCGGGCCAGCACCCTGGCCCAGGTCCTGGGCCTGAAGCTCAAGGTCCTGCCGCTCTAGGCCGCGACAGCGGGTCGCAGGCGAACAACGTTCTTCCAGCATGGTTTGTTAGCCACGCCACACCGAAGCTTCTCCCCCTCAGCACGGGGAGAAAACCGACATGCAGAAGCAGGTCGCCTACGACGTTCAAGACGAGATCGACACAGCCCAACACCCGCCGGCGAGGCCCGCGGCAGTCCGGCTGGCCGGCGCCGCCGCCAAGCCCGTGGACAGTCCGGCCAGGCAGTTGCAGCGCGATGTCGCCGCGGCCTTCGGCGCCAGGCGTGGATGGTCGGTGCGACGCACGGTCGTGCTGGGCGCGGCCTATCACGGTGTGATCCTGTCCGCCCTTGTCCTGGCGGCCGCCGAGACCTTCGGCCACGTCGCCGGCTAGGCGGCCTCCTCGCCGCCGAGCACCCGCAGCAGGACCGCGTAGAGCGCGCTGACTTCGAACGGCTTCTCGACGAAGTCCTGCATGCCGGCGGCCCGGCAGGCGGCGATGTCGCCCTCGGCTACGGCGCCGGTGACGGCGATCACCGGCGTGGCGCGGTTCAGCCCTTGCGCGCGCAGGCGACGGGTGGTGTCCAATCCATCGAGGCCCGGCATGTTGACGTCCATCAGGATGGCGTCGAAACGGGTCTCGCCGGCCAGCAGCAGCGCCGTCTCGCCATCGGCGGCGAGAACGACTTCAAGGCCGAAGGCTTCCAGAACCTGAGCCAGGGTGCGGCGGTTGATTTCGTGGTCGTCGACCACCAGCACCGCCGGGGTGTCGGAGAAGCCATCCGTGGCCGCATCAAGCGGCTGGGGCGTCGGCGGCTCCTCGCCTTCGGGCGCCGGCAGGGTCAGCACGAAGCGCGCGCCGCGCCCCTCGGCCGATTTCGCCGTCAGGTCGCCGCCCATCAGGCGGGAGAGGTCGCGGCTGATGGCCAGACCCAGGCCCGTGCCGCCGAAGGTGCGCGTGGTGTCGGCGCCCAACTGGTCATAGGCCGTGAACAGCCGCGCCAGTTGTTCAGGACCAAGGCCCGGCCCGGTGTCGGTCACCGCCAGGCTCAGCATCAGCCCGCCCTCGGCTCGGGGGGTCATCACGAGTTCGATGCAGACCCGTCCCTCGGGCGTGAATTTGATGGCGTTGGACAGCAGATTGTTGAGCACCTGGCGCAGGCGCACCGGGTCGCCCTTGATCCAGCGCGGCAGGCGACGGCCGCCCTTGAAGCGCAAGGCGAGGCCCTTCTCGCGAGCCTCGGCGCGCCAGAACCGCAGGGTGTCGCAGATCAGGGTGCGCGGCGAAAAATCGATCGTCTCGACGGTCATGCGGCCGGCCTCGATCTTCGACAGGTCGAGCAGGTCGTTGAGCAGGGCGCGCATCATCACCCCGGCGTCGGCGATCAGTTCGGCCTTGGCCTTGGCGGCGCCCCCCGTCCCGCGGGCCAGTTCGCCCGCCCCGGCCAGGATGGCGCTGAGCGGCGTGCGCAGTTCGTGGCTGACCATGGCGACGAAGGCGCTCTTGGCGGCGTCGGCGGTCACGGCCTGTTCGCGGCGGATCTCGGCGGCGGCGCGAGCCTCGCGCTCGGCCAGCAGGGTCTGCCGCGACCAGCCGAAGACCAGCGAGGTGACCAGCACCATCAGCCCGCTGCCGATCAGGAACGCCTTCACGCCTACGTCTTCGTGGTTGGCGGCCAGGATCGGGGCCACGAACAGATAGCTCAGGTGCGGCGTGGCGGTGACCGCGAAGGCCAGGCGCGAGCCCTTGGCGCCCATCAGGGCGGTCATCACCGAGCCGGCCAGCAACAGGGCCGCGCCCGCCGCGCCGGCAGGCAGGCCTGTCCGCCAGAGCGGCACCGCCAGCCAGCCGAACGTGACGGCCAGCAGGAAGTCCGCGGCCAGGCAAGGAAGAACCCAGCCGCGCGGATTGCGCCCGAAAGCGTGCAGGACAAAGGCTTGCAGGCCTTGAGCCGCGAGGCAGGCCAGCGTCCACGGCAGCATGAAGGCGAAACGCGGCTGCACGCCGACCGCCGCGCATACCATCGCGATGACGAACAGGCGCAGCGGAATCTGCTGCCGCAGGGCCTTGGCGGGCCTTGCATAGTTACGCGCGGCCCTGACCAGCCACGGATCCGGTTCCGCGTACGCCAACTCGACCTAGTTCCCCAGTCTTCGGCCGTCCCCACAGCCGACTGCCCCCGCGACGCTTATAGCGCCCGGAGGTCAACAATCATTTTTCAAAGCATGTCGGCCATGAGGCGCCTGTGGCGTCTTGCACAAAGACGTCGCTTGCACTTCGCGCCGGAGACGACGGCGGCGCAACCCTCTTTTGAGTCGCGCCGCCGACAGGTCTCGATCAGGCCGGACGCGGGGTCCGGCGAACTTCCACGACGCGGACCTTGACGCCGTCGAGCACCAGGGCCAGTTCGCCCCGCTTGATCTTGAGAGCGTCGCTGCCGAAGGCCTCGCGACGCCAGCCCTGCAGGGCCGGCGTATCGGCCTCGTCGTCGGCGGCGATCTTTTCCAGGTCCGAGACGGTGGCGATCAGCTTGGAGGCCACGCCGGCTTCCTCGGCGCGGGCCTTGAGCAGCACCTTGAGCAGTTCGACCACGGCGCCGGCCGAAGGCGGCGGCGGCGGACCGGGCTTGTCGACCACGGGGGCGTAGCCCTCGGGATCGGCCAGGGCGGCCTTGATCGCGGCGATCAGGTCGGGACCGAACTTGCTGCCGCCGAAGCCCTTGGGCACGCCGCGCAGGGTGTTGAGCCCCTCCAGCGAGGTCGGGGCCTGGGTGGCCAGCTCGTCGATGGCCTCGTCCTTGAGGATGCGGCCGCGCGGCTGGTCACGTTGCTGAGCCGTGCGCTCGCGCCAGGCCGAGACCGACTTGAAGACGGCCAGGTACTTGGCTTGCGTCTTGCGCGGACGCAGGCGGCGCCAGGCCTTCTCCGGATCGACGTCATAGGCGGCCGGATCGCTCAGCGCCTTCATCTCCTCCTCCACCCAGGCCAGGCGGCCTGATTCCTGGAGGCGATCGCGCAGCACCGGGAACAAGCGCGCCAGATGCGTCACGTCGGCCAGGGCGTAAGCCAGCTGGGCGTCGGTCAGCGGACGGCGCGCCCAGTCGGTGAAGCGGCTCGACTTGTCGATCTCGATCTTAAGCATCTGGCGCACGAGGGCGTCATAGGCGATCTGCTCGCCGAAACCCGCAGCCATGCCGGCCACCTGGGTGTCGAACAGAGGCGTAGGCATCGCCTTGAGATTATTGAAGATCTCGACATCCTGACGAGCGGCGTGGAACACCTTCAAGAGGGTCTCGTCGCGCATCAGCTCGAGCAGCGGCTCGAGGTCGATGCCCTCCGCCAGCGGATCGATCACCGCGTCGGAAACGGGCGAAGCGACCTGGATCAGGCAGAGCTTGGGCCAATAGGTGGTCTCGCGCATGAACTCGGTGTCCACGGCGATGAAGGGCTGCCCCTTCAAACCATTACAGAACTCCGCCAGCTCGGCGGTGGTGGTGATCGGCGTCATCGGCTGCTAATAGCCTCGCGCACCCCCGAGTCTGCAAGCGTCAAGCGTTGCGGAGCAGCCACTTTTCTGTCCCAAAGCGCCGAACAAGGGTCGCCGAGGGCCTGGAACCACAGATGAGCGACCCGATGAGCGATCCGAAGACCGACCAATCCGGCGGCCTGACCTACGCCCAGGCGGGCGTGGACATCGATGCCGGCAACGCCCTCGTCGACGCGATCAAGCCGCTGGCCAAGGCGACTCGCCGTCCGGGCGCGGAAGCCAGCCTCGGCGGCTTCGGCGCGCTGTTCGACCTCAAGGCCGCCGGCTACGAGGACGCCCTGCTGGTGACCACCACCGACGGCGTCGGCACCAAGCTGCGCATCGCCATCGACGCGGGCATGCACGCCACGGTCGGCATCGACCTGGTGGCCATGTGCGTCAACGACCTGCTGGCGCAAGGCGCCGAGCCGCTGATGTTCCTGGACTACTTCGCCACCGGCAAGCTCGACGTCGAGACCGCCAAGAGCGTCGTCGCCGGCATCGCCGAAGGCTGCAAGCTGGCCGGCGCGGCGCTGGTGGGCGGCGAAACCGCCGAAATGCCGGGCATGTACGGCGACGGCGAGTACGACCTGGCCGGCTTCTCGGTCGGCGCGGTCGAGCGCGACGGCGTCCTGCCCAAGCTGGACAAGCAGCGCGCCGGCGACGTGATCATCGGCATCGGCTCGTCGGGCCCGCACTCGAACGGCTATTCGCTGGTGCGCCGCGTGGTCGAGCGCTCGGGCCTGGCCTGGGACGCCCCCTGCCCGTTTGAAGACGGCAAGACGCTGGCCGAGGCCCTGATGGCCCCGACCCGCATCTATGTGAAGTCGATCCTGCCCCTCCTTCAGTCGGGTCGGGTCAAGGGCGGCGCCCACATCACCGGCGGCGGCCTGATCGAGAACCCGCCGCGTTGCATCGCCGAGGGCCTGGTTCCCGAGTTCGACTGGAACGCCTGGCCCCTGCCGCCCGTGTTCGAATGGCTGCAAGAGGTCGGCCAGATCGACGCCCATGAACTGCGCCGCACCTTCAACTGCGGCGTCGGCTTCATCCTGATCGTCGCCCAGTCGGACGTCGAGCCGGTGCTGGCCGCCCTGCTGAACGCCGGCGAAGACGCGTTTGTCTGCGGCCAGCTGGCCAAGGCCTGATCGGCTGAGTGAAATCCTCGTCCTTCGACAAGCTCAGGATGAGGATTTCAGTTCAAGCGCCTCAGTAGCCCTCATCCTGAGCCCGTCGAAGGACGAGGGCGGTTCCACGAAAGCCGCCGCGTGACCACCAGAACAAAAGTCGCCGCCCTGATCTCGGGCCGGGGCTCCAACATGGAAGCCCTGGTCCGCGCCGCCCAGGACCCGGCCTGCCCGTTCGAGATCGCTCTGGTTCTGGCCAACAAGGCCGACGCCGGAGGCCTCGCCACGGCGCAGGCCGCCGGGATCGAGGCGCTGTGCGTCGAGAGCAAGCCGTACGGCAAGGACCGGCAGGCGCATGAACGCGCGGTCGATGCGGCCCTGCGCGAGCGCGGGATCGAGGTCATCGCCCTGGCCGGCTACATGCGGATCCTGACGCCCTTCCTGGTCGACGCCTGGGAAGGCCGGATGCTGAACATCCATCCGTCCCTGCTGCCCAAGTATCCGGGCCTCGACACCCACGCCCGCGCCATCGCCGCCGGCGAGGCCGAGGCCGGCTGCACCGTGCACCTGGTCACGGCGGGCGTCGACGAAGGCCCGATTCTAGGCCAGGCCCGCGTGGCGATCGAGACCGGCGACGACGATCATGCCCTGGCGGCGCGGGTGCTGGTGGAAGAACACAAGCTCTATCCGGCGGTGCTGAGCGCGTTCGTGCGGGGGCTTTAAGGCGCTCAGTCCGCCGGAGGCCCCTTGCAAGCGCGATCCACGCCGTAGAGCCCGTCCGGGTCCGCTGCTCGCAGAGTTGCGCACGCCTTCCAGGCGGCCTCCCAATCCATTTCCTCGCTGAGCGCACCGTCTCGCCCGTAAAACCGCCAGATGGGCAGCGCGGACGCCACGGATTCGTAGACCGCCTCTTCCAGCGTGAAGAACCAGGCGCTGTCCATGCCGATCGATCCCTCGCCGCCCCCGTCGTCGCGTGTCCAGACCAGACCCCATGGGTTGGCCGGGCCGAAACCCTGTTCGCAATAGGCGATGGCCACCCTGGAACGGGCGAGGTCCTCGACGATGGTCCAGCAGACGTACTGCTGGCCAGGTTCGCCATAGTCCCAGTCGCGCAGGATCGGCCTGGGTTCGACAAGCAGGCTCCTGACGTGATCCCTGACCCTTGCGTCGGCGATCGCCTCCAGCTCGCGCTCCACAAGCCCGCTCAGGCTCTTGGCGTCGATCATTCCCGCGCTCCAAAAACAAAAAGGCCGGCGGGTCGCCCCGCCGGCCTTTTCATAACCTAAAGCTCGAAAGCCTTAGCCGACGATGTCGGCGTCGGTGAAGAACTGGGCGATTTCGATGCCGGCGTTCTCGAGGCTGTCCGAACCGTGGACCGAGTTTTCGCCGATCGACAGGGCGAACAGCTTGCGGATGGTGCCTTCGGCGGCGTTGTCCGGGTTCGTAGCGCCCATGACTTCGCGGTACTTGGCCACGGCGCCTTCGGCTTCCAGGACCTGCACGACGACCGGCTCGGCGGTCATCTGGGCGACGAGTTCACCGTAGAACGGGCGCTCGGCGTGGACTTCGTAGAATTTCTTGGCCTGAGCTTCGGTCAGGTGGACGCGACGCTGGGCGACGATGCGCAGACCAGCTTCCTCGATCACGGCGTTGATCTTGCCGGTGATGTTGCGGCGGGTCGCGTCGGGCTTCAGGATCGAGAAGGTGCGTTCGGTCATTCCGAAAATCTCACAGAGAAAGTTTGTGAATTGGGAGGTTGCGGGCTTATAGCCGTGCGCCTCCTCCCCGCCAACCCCGCGTTCCCAGATGCTTCAGATCAACGACCTTACTTTTGACGCCTGGGGACGCCGGTTCTTCGAAAAGGCGACCGTCAGCCTGCCGCCCGGCGCGAAGGTCGGCTTGATCGGCCGCAACGGCGTGGGCAAGTCGACGCTGTTCAAGCTGATCCTGGGCCATCTGGTCGCCGCCGGCGACGAAATCAGCCTGCCCAAGAACGCCCGCATCGGCTCGGTCGACCAGGAGCACCCGGCGACGCCCGTCAGCCTGCTCGACACCGTGCTCGAGGCCGACGAGGAGCGCCATGCCCTGCTGACGCGCCTGGAGACCGCCGATCCGGAGGAGATGGGCGAGATCTGGGGCCGGCTGATCGAGATCGACGCCGACTCGGCCCCGGCCCGGGCCTCGGAAATCCTGGCGGGCCTCGGCTTTTCCCAGGACGACCTGCAACGGCCGATGAGCGAGTTCTCGGGCGGTTGGCGGATGCGCGTGGCCCTGGCCGCCGCGCTGTTCGCCGAACCCGACATGCTGCTGCTCGACGAACCGACCAACTATCTCGACCTGGAAGGCGCCCTCTGGCTGGAAGCGCGGCTGAAGAAGTACCCGCACACCGCCCTGATCGTCAGCCACGACCGCGAACTGCTCAACAACAGCTGCACGCACATGCTGCACCTGGCCGGCGGCAAGCTGGAGCTCTATGTCGGCGGCTACGACGACTTCGAAAAGCGCCGCGCCGAAAAGGCTCGCCTGCAACTGTCGGCGAAAGCCAAGCAGGACGCCGAGCGCGCCCACCTGCAGGCCTTCGTCGACCGCTTCAAGGCCAAGGCCTCCAAGGCCGCCCAAGCCCAGTCGCGCATGAAGCGCCTGGCCAAGATGGAGCCGGTGGCGACCACCATCGAGGAGCGCGTCGCGCCCTTCACCCTCCCCTCGCCGCCCAAGCCCCTGGCCCCGCCGCTGATCCGGCTGGAGAAGGCCGACGTCGGCTACGAGGCCGGCCGCGCGATCCTCAAGAGCCTCAACCTGCGCATGGACCTGGACGACCGCATCGGCCTGCTGGGCGTCAACGGCGCGGGCAAGTCGACCTTCGCCAAGATGATCGCCGGCGCGCTGGACATCCAGAAGGGCGAGCTGCACCGCGACAAGAAGATGAAGGTCGGCTGGTTCCACCAGCACCAGATCGAGGCGATGGATCCCAAGGACACGCCGCTGGAGATCGTCCGCCGGGCCATGCCGGACGCCAGCGAATCCTCGCGCCGCTCGCGCCTGGCCCAGTGGGGCCTGAACTTCGACAAGCAGGACACCACGGTGGCCAACCTGTCGGGCGGCGAGCGCGCCCGCCTGCTGCTCAATCTCGTGGCCATGGACGCCCCGCACGTCCTGATCCTGGACGAACCGACCAACCACCTCGACATCGACAGCCGCCGGGCCCTGCTCGACGCGCTGAACGACTATGAGGGCGCTGTGCTGCTGATCACCCATGACCGCTCGCTGATGGAGCTGGTGGCCGATCGCCTGTGGCTGGCCGCCGACGGCAAGGTCGTGCCGTTCGACGGCGACATGGACGACTACGCCAAGTTCGTGCTGGAGCGCGCCAAGCAGGCGGTGAAGCCCACCCAGGTGGCGCGCGAACCGGCCAAGACGGAGGCCGCCTCCCCGGCCGCTCCGAAGAAGGTCGCCGTCGAGCCCCTGCGCCGCAAGGTCGAGGCCGCCGAGCAGGTGATGAACCGCAAGACCCGCGACCTGGCCGAACTGGAAGCCCAGCTGGCCGACCCGCAGCTCTATGTGAAGACGCCGGCCAAGGTTCCGGAGCTGGAAAAGCGTCGCGACAACGCCAAGGCCAAGCTCGACGAGGCCGAGGCCGCCTGGATGGAGCTGGCCGAACAGCTGGCCGAGGCCGAGGGCTAGATCCGCAACTCTCGGTAAACGCCAGTAAACCAAGAGCTTTAGCCGTTCCGACAGACCTTCGGGCCTATCAATGCGGCCATGACCGCAGCCCTTTCCAGCCGCAACCACGTTGTCGCCAACCCCGAAGGGTTGTCGGCCGCCGCCGTGCTGGAAGCCTTCGCGACCTGGCTCGACCAGCGCCTGGCCGAGGCCACGCGGCTGGAGATGGACCTGGCCTTCCGCGACCGTCCGTTCGACGTCGAGATCGGCCGCACGCCCGCCCTGGTGGGCTGGGAGCACCGCTATCTCGCCCCGGGCGCCGCTGCCCCCAAGGGCAAGATGTGGACGGTCTATCGCCTGCACGACCAGACCGGCCGCCCCAGCGAACTGGCGACGGCGCGCGCCCAGGCCGACAAGCTGGAAGACCTGACGCCGCTGCTTGGCGAGCTTGGCTATCTGGGCGTCTTCGACGGCGAGGCGGCTATGTTCCCGGGCCTGGGCAAGCGCTAGCGGCGCTTACGCCGAGCTTCCTCCGCTTCGTACGCCTCGAGCGCCTTGGCGATGCCAGGCCAAGCCGGCGATCGATCGCGCTGAAACTCGTATTGCATGCCGCCAACGGCCGTCCAGCTGCGCTGGAAGGCGATATGGACGTCGCAGGGGGGGCCCCTCTCCCTATGGGAGAGGGTTCAGGCTCACAGACACCGCCTCCGCCGCGCCGTCGGACTTCAGCACCAGCACGTTGGTCCCGGCCAGCAGGCCCACCGAACCGCCTGAGGCTGCGCCGGCGCCGCCATTGGCCGACACGGTCATCGGTCCCCGCCCCTCGATACGCACCGCATAGGTCCCGGCCCGGTCGGCGGTGACCGTGTAGCGCAGCCATTCGCCGGCGGTGAAATCGGTGACGCCCTTGCCGTCGAGGGCGATGTCGACGCCGTCGTTGCGGCCGGTGCGGCCGTTGTTCCAGAGCGTGCGTTCGCCGCCGGTGGCGACGTGGTAGTTGGCGGCGTCCTTGTCCCAGTAGGCCTTGCCGATGGGGCCGAGGTCGTAGTCGACGGCCCTGATCGTCCCGCCCTTGGCGGCGATCCGATGCGGCTTGAACGGCCGGGCCGTCGCATCGTGCGGCTGGCGCAGCATGGCGTCGAGCACGTCGGGATAGGCGGTGTTGTTCTCGAAGCGCACGTCGTGCGAGGCCAGCTTCATCAGCACCGCATAGGCCTTGTCGGCCGAGACGGGCGCCATGGCCTCGCCCGTCAGGGTGGCGGCCACGGCGTCGTAGTCGGGGCCGACCTCGATCTGCAGGGGCTGGTTGAAGCCGATCTTCTTCTGGGGCCAGAAGGCCCAGCCGACGCCGTGGCTCTCGACCAGCCGGATCGCGTCGGCGAACCAGACGTTGGAGTTCTCGCCCGACTCGCCCAGCCACACCGGCAACCCGGTTTCCTCGCGCAGCTTCAGGAACGGCTCGAGGGCGGCCTCGTCGTTGCGGTTCCAGTACTTGTGGAACGACAGGGCCATGTTGCCGTCCCACGGCTTGCCCATGCTCTTGTAGTTGTTGCCCCAGCAGTTGCCCTCGATGATCACCAGGTGGCGCTGGTCGACCTCGCGGATGGCCGCGGTGACGCGGCGCTGGAAGTCCCAGAGCAGGTCCTGCTTCTCGTCGCCGCAGCCGTTCTTCGCAGCCGGCTTGTCGAAGTCCCAGTTGGGCTCGTTGAGGACGTCGTAGGCGCCGATGGCCGGCTCGTCCTTGTAGCGGTCGGCGAGCTTCTTCCAGAGGGCGATGGTCTTGCGCTGGTTCTCCGGGCTCTCCCACAGCGACGGCTTGGCCGGATCGCGGTCGGAGATGGCCAGGTCGTTGCCCTGCCCGCCCGGCGCGGCGTGCAGGTCCAGGATCAGGTGCATGCCGGCGGCCTTGGTCCAGGCCAGGAGGTCGTCGATGCGCCTGAAGCCGTCCTCCTTCCAGGTGTCGGCGCCGGGAACGGGCTCCTGGTCGGCCGGCAGGGTCAAGAGCGCGTAGTGCATCGGCAGGCGCACCGAATTGAAGCCGGCGGCGGCCATGTAGTCGATGTCGGCCTTGGTGGTGTGGTTGTCGAGCCAGGCGGTGTGGATCGCCGCCTCGCGGTCGGCGCCGACCAGGGCCGCGACCTTGCCGCGGATGACGTGCTCCTGTCCCAGCTTGGACAGGCGCAGCATGTAGCCCTCCTGCAGCATCCAGCCGCCCAGGCCCATGCCGCGCAGGATCACCGGCGCGCCGGTCTCGTCGACGATGCGGCCGTCTTTCGCCTTCAGCCATTGAAGCCCGGACGGCGGCGCGGCGGGATCGGCGGCGAAGGCGGAGGAAACGGCCAGCAACGAGGCGGCGGCGGCCAGGACGGCGGCGAACTTCATGCTCAAACTCCCCAGGCGCGCACGGCTGGTTGGGAGCGCCGCGACGTCGCGCGGAGACTTGGCCCGGGGACTTGGATTCTGTCTAGATGGACTCCGCATTTGTCCATCAGGACAAATGGTTAGGCGAAAATGCTAAGCATCCACCGTGCTCGTCATCCGGCCGCAGCGAAGCAGAGAGCCGGGACCCAGAGGCGGCGCGCAACGACGCGGCAACCGCCGAAAATGCGAACCTCATCGCCGCGCCCGGCCCCCCCCCCTGGCCCCCGGATAAGCGCTGCGCGCTTTCCGGGATGACGACCTTTGAGGGAATGGTGGAAACAGCCTCAGCCGCACTTCACCTGCTGCACCACCCCGGTGTCGGGGTTGAACAGGATGTTCAGGCGGTCGGCGCGGTAGTCCATGGTCACCGGGCAGGTGGTGCAGGCCACGCGCCAGCGCGAGGGATCGACCGGGGCCGGCAGCTGGGTGCGGTTCTTGCCGACGAAGGCCTGCGCCTCCTTGAGGCCGCACTGGTCCTTTTCAGGCTCGGGCGGCTTGGGCAGGGCGATGGCCGGCGGTGCCACGGGGGTTTCCGGCGGCGGCGGCGGCGCGGGCTCAGGCGTGCTGGTCGAGCAGGCCGCCAGGACCATCGTGGCGCCCAGAACCATCAGGAGCCGCTTCATGCCTTCTTCTCCCATCCGCGTTCGGCCTGCTGCCAGTAGGACACCGGGTGGCCGGCCGCCTTGAACGCCTTCCAGCGGCCCCGCGCCAGCCGCAGGGCCTCTTCGTCACGACCGTCGAACAGCAGGATGCAGCGGGCGAAATCGCCCAGATCCCCCGGCTCGGCGCCGTCGAGCAGGAACAACGCATCGCCGCCGTTCGGGTTGTCGAGGGCGGCGCTGAGCAGCACCGGCTGGCGTTCGGCCAGCGGCTCCTCGGCCAGGCCGTGCGGCAGGAAGCTGTCGTCGCGAAAGGTCCAGAGGTGGGCGTCCAGCGCGTTGAGGCGCGCCGGGTCCGCTCCCCGGACCAGAGCCTTCCAGCCGCGCCCCAAGGTCTTTTCCAGAAGCTCGGGCAGCACCTGCTCGGCGCTGCTTCGCTCCAGGTGGTAGAACCAGATCTCGCAGGGCGCGGCGCTCAAGAAGGTCAGCCCTCGTAGGCGTCGGCGACGAGGCGGTTGAGCAGGCGCACGCCGAAACCGACCGCGCCGTCCGGCACGGTCGGGTCGGACGAGCCCTTGCGCCAGGCGGTCGAGGCGATGTCGAGGTGGGCCCAGGGCACGCCGTTGACGAAGCGTTGCAGGAATAGGCCCGCCGTGATCGAGCCGGCCGGGCGGCCGCCGATGTTCTTCATGTCGGCGATCGGGCTTTCGATCTGCTTTTCGTAGGCCTTGGGCAGCGGCAGGCGCCACAGCGGCTCGCGCTCGGCGTCGCCGGCGGCCAGCAGCTTCTCCGACAGGCCGTCGTTGTTGCTGAACAGGCCTGCATAGTCGTTGCCCAGCGAGATGATGATCGCGCCGGTCAGGGTGGCCAGGTCGACCATGAACTTCGGCTTGAAGCGGTCCTGCGTGTACCAGAGGGCGTCGGCCAGAACGAGGCGGCCTTCGGCGTCGGTGTTGATGACCTCGATGGTCTGGCCCGACATCGAGGTGACGACGTCGCCGGGACGCTGGGCGTTACCGTCGGGCATGTTCTCCACGAGGCCGAGCACGCCGATGGCGTTGACCTTGGCCTTGCGGCCGGCCAGGGCGTGCATGACGCCGGCCACGGCGGCCGCGCCGCCCATGTCCCACTTCATGTCCTCCATGCCGTCGGCCGGCTTGATCGAGATGCCACCGGTGTCGAAGCAGACGCCCTTGCCGACGAAGGCGATCGGCTGGGCCGACTTGTCGGCCGCGCCGTTCCACTTGGCGATGACCAGCTGGCTTTCGCGGACGCTGCCCTGGCCGACGCCGAGCAGGCTGCCCATGCCCAGTGCGGCCATTTCCTTCTCGCCGAGAATCTCGACTTCGAGGCCCAGGCTTTCGAGGCCCTTCACGCGGGCGGCGAACTCTTCCGGATGCAGGATATTGGCCGGTTCGGAGACGAGGTCGCGGCTGAACAGGATGGCGTCGGCGATCGGCTCGAGCGCCGCGAAGGCCTTCTGGGCCTTGGCCGGGTCGGCGGCGGCGACCTTGACCGTGGCGACCGAGGGCTTCTTCTCGGCCTTTTCGGTGGTGCGGTACTTGTCGAAGCGATAGGCGGCCAGCTTGACGCCGAAGGCGACGCGAGCGGCGGTCTCGGCGTCGCCGCCGAGCTTGAGCAGCAGCTCGGTGACGCCCGAGGTCTTGACCGCGTTGTAGGCGTGGGCGGCGGCGATCTCGACCGTCTCAGGCTCGACGACGCCGGCGCCGTCGACGCCGATCACCACCACGCGGGCGGCGTCCAGGCCGGCCGGGGCGACGATGTCGAGCACCTGGCCCTTGGCGCCGATGAATCGGCCGCCGGCCGCGGCGCGGGCGATGGCGCCGCCAGCGGCGTCGTTGACGGCCTTGGCCTCGGGCGAAAGGGCCGCCGCCTCGTAGGCGAGAACCGCAAGGGCGGCGGTGGCGCCGGCCTGGCTGTCGGCGGGGACGAACTCGATACGCATTGAGCGCTCCTCAGGAAGCGGGAGATCCGATCACGGCGCGGCCTCAAGAAGGCCGCGATCCGACGCGACAGGACGTGAACGCCCGGCATAGTCCATGCCGATCCTTGGGAAAAGACCGTCGCCGTTCACAGCCCCGTCACGCCGTCCCACATGATGTCTTCGGTTGTGCCAAGCCGAGCCAGACGTGTAGAACACGCCAACGCCGGGGTTCGCCGCGCGAATCCGTGAAGCCCCCGAAATCACCCCCTGCATGCGCCTGATCGAACGCTATCTCTTCCGACAGCTGGTCGGGCCGACCATCCTGGCCACCGCGGCCCTGGCGGCGCTGGCGCTGCTGGCGCGCAGCCTTTCGGAATTCGACATCCTGGTCGAGCAGCGCCAGACGGCGCTGATCTTCGCCAAGATGATCCTGCTGGCCCTGCCGCAGCTCCTGAACATCATCATGCCGATCGCTCTGTTCGTGGCCGCCCTTGTGGCGCTGAACCGCCTGCACACCGAGCAGGAGATCGTCGTCTGCTTCGCCGGCGGCATGAGCCGCTGGCGTGTCATCTCGCCGGCCATGCGGCTGTCGGTGTTCGCGGCGCTGATCTCTCTGGCCCTGGGCCTTTGGGCGCAGCCTTGGTCGGCGCGGCTGATCCGCGAAACGGCCTTCGACATGAAGACGGACCTGGCGTCGACCCTGGTTCGGCCCGGTGAGTTCACCGAACCCGGCCCCGGCCTGACGGTCTACGCCCAGACCATCGACCGCGACAACCTGATCAAGAACCTCTTCATCCACCAGGAAAAGCCCAACGGCGGCTCGGTCACCTATACGGCGCGCGAAGGCGTGATCGCCAAGCGCAACGACCTGCCGGTGCTGATCATGCGCAAGGGCTCGAACCAGGAGTTCTCCAGCGCCGGCGTGCTGAACTACCTGTCGTTCGAGGAATACGTCTTCGACCTGTCGACCCTGTTCCAGAGCGACGAGCTGCTGCACTACAAGATCGCCGACCGCTATCCGCACGAGCTGTTCTTCCCGGACATGACCCAGGACTGGGAGCAGCATAACCGGGTGAAGATGCTGGCCGAGGGCCATTCGCGGCTGGCCAGTCCGCTCTACAACATCGCCATGATGGCCATGGCCCTGGCCGCCGTGATCGGCGGCTCATTCAGCCGCATGGGCTATGGCAAGCGCATCGCAGCCGTCGGCGCCGCGGCCGCCGTGGTGCGGATCCTGGGCTTCGGCGTCCAGGCCGCCTGCGACGACCAGGCCTGGCTGAACATCCTGCAATACGCCGTGCCGATCGCCGCCACCTGGTGGGGCCTGGCGCAGATCTTCCGCCAGAAGGTCCAGCGCTACGTCCCGATCAGCACGAGGGGCGGCCTGCAGCCGCTGGGAGGCGTGTCGTGATCGGCATCGGCATGCTCGAGCGCTACGTGCTGCGCAAGACGCTGGCCTCGCTGGGCGCGGCCCTGGCGGTGCTGGGCGCGCTGGTGATGCTGATCGCCTTCGTCGACATCACCCGCAACGTCGGCACGCGTTCGGAAGACGCGGGCTTTGGCCAGCTGCTGTACCTGACCGTGCTGCAGGCCCCGGCCACCCTGCTGACCCTGACGCCGTTCATCTTCCTGTTCGGCACCCTCGGCGCGTTCGTCGGCCTCAACCGCCGCAGCGAGCTGATCGCCATGCGAGCGGCCGGCGTCTCGGCCTGGCGCTTTATTTTGCCGGCGGCCTTCGCGGCCTTCGCCATGGGCGTGGTCACCGTCACCCTGCTGAACCCGCTGACCTCGGCGATGAGCGCGCGGTTCGAGACCGAGCGCGACGCCCTGCTGGCCGGCTACCTGAAGAACGCCCCCAAGGGCGCCTGGCTGCGCCAGGGCGACGACAAGCGCCAGATCGTCATTCGAGCCCGCATGCGCGACATGGTCGACGGCGCGGTGCGCCTGCGCGGGGTCTCGTTCTTCGTCTACGACGTCAAGCCGGACGGCAGCCTGGTGTTCACCCGCCGCTATGAGGCGGCCGAAGCCCGACTGGAGCCCGGTTTCTGGCGCCTGACCGGCGTCAGCGAGGCCACGCCCGGGGCCGGCGCCCTGCGCTCGGAAAGCGCCTCGGTGCCGTCGGACCTGGACGAGCGCACCGCGGCCGATCGCTTCAAGAACCCGCAGGCCGTGGCCTTCTGGCGCCTGCCCGAGACGATCACCCGCACCGAAGCGGCCGGCTTCTCGGCGACGCCGTTCAAGATGCGCCTGCAGCAGATGCTGGCCACGCCGCTGCTTTTCGCGGCCATGTCGATCCTGGCCGCGGCCTTCTCGCTGCGCCTGATGCGACTGGGGGGCCTCGCGGCCCTCGCCGGCTCTGGCGTTGCGCTCGGCTTTGGCTTCTTCTTCTTCAACGAACTGTGCGGCGCGCTCGGCAAGGCCGACGTCCTGGGGCCGATCCTGGCCGCCTGGACCCCTCCGGTCGCGGCGCTTTTGGCGGGGCTGACCCTGCTTTGCTATACCGAGGATGGTTGAGTCTGTGACGCCGGCATCGAGGCCCCTGATGATCGATATAAGCCCAGCGCCGGGCGCGGCTGTTCGCAAGCTGCTGATGGCCGGCGTCGCCTGGCTGGCCGTGGCCGCCGCAAACGGCGTCGCCCAGGCCCAGCAGCCGCTCGCCACGATTCCGGAAGTCCCGGCCAAGCCGGCGGCGCCCGACGATGGCCTGGGCGACCAGGGCTACTATCTCGAATCCGACCTGCTGATCCGCGACGACGCGTCCCAGACCATGACGGCGCGCGGCTCGGTCGAGGTCCGCTACCAGGGCCGCACCCTGCGCGCCCAGGAAGTGATCTACGACACCAAGACCGGCGTGGTGACCGCCCACGGCAAGGTTTCGATGATCAACGCCGATGGAACGGCCCAGTTCGCCGACGACCTGACGCTGGACAAGGACATGCGCGCCGGCTTCGCGCGCAACTTCTCCACGCGCATGGACCAGAACGTGAAGATAGCGGCCGCCACCGCGATCCGTCGCAACGAACAGGTCACCGAGCTCAACCAGGCGATCTACACGCCCTGCGACGTCTGCGCCGAAAAGCCCACCCCGACCTGGTCGATCGAGGCCGACAAGGTGGTCCAGGATAAGAACCGTCAGATCGTCTACTATCACGGCGCCAAGCTTCGCCTGTGGGGCGCGCCGCTGCTGTACCTGCCGCTGTTTTGGCACCCCGACCCGCAGGCGCCGCGCAGCTCTGGCTTCCTGACGCCAAAGGTGGGCCTGTCGCAACGCCGCGGCCTGTCCTACCAGCAGCCCTACCTGCAGGTGATCTCGCCCTCGCAGGACGTGATCATCAGCCCGCAGATCAACACGAAGGTGAACCCCTTCCTGAACGTCAACTACCGCAAGCGCTTCTACTCGGGGATGCTCGAGGCGCGCATGGGGGCGACGTACGAGAAGGAGTTCGACAACCGCGGCAATCGCTTCGGCGACGCCACGACGCGCAGCTACATCCTGGCCAAGGGCGCGTTCGACATCGACGACAAGTGGAAGTGGGGCTTCAGCGCCGAGCGCGCTTCGGACGCCCTGATCTTCGACAAGTACGACATCAACGACGTCTATGAGCAGCGAGGCCTGTTCACGAGCGAGGATCACCGCCTGACGTCGCAGATCTATGCGTCGCGGCAGGACGACCGCTCATGGCTGTCGATCTCGGCCGTCTCGGTGCAGGGCCTGCGCGTGGTCGGCACCGACTCCACGACTGGCCTGGGCAACAAGTTCGAGAACAGCGGCGCTTTCCCGCTGATCGGCCCGCTGGTGGAAGGCCGCTGGGAGCCCGAATCCCCGGTGCTGTTCGGCCGCCTGCGGCTGCAGGGCTCGGGCGTGCTGCTCAATCGCTCGGAATCGCAGTTCGGCGAGTCGCCCTACGGCCTGCCGGCCTATCGCGGCCAGGACGGCGCCGACAGCGCGCGGGCCAGCGCCCAGGCCGACTGGCGCGCCAGCGCCGTCGTCGGACCTGGCCTGCGCATCCAGCCCTTCGCCCAGGTTCGCGGCGACGCCTACAAGATCAAGGGCGTCTACCTGACGACCGAGGCCCTGGCGGCCGGCGACGACGCCGAGGTCAATTACTCACGCACCATGGGCGTGGCCGGGGTCGACCTGAGCCTGCCGCTGTACAAGGGCCTCAAGAAGGGCGGCAGCGTCGTCCTCGAACCGCTGGTGCAGATCGCCACCGGTTCGGACAGCTCCAGCGTGCCCGTGGTCGTCGCCCGCAACGGCGCCACGACCTACCTCTACAACGAGGACAGCTCGGCCTTCGAGTTCGACGAGACCAACCTGTTCCGCACCAACAAGTCGCCGGGCTTCGACCTCTACGAGGGCGGCACCCGCATGAACGTCGGCGGCAGGGCTACCTTCAACACGGCCGACGGACGCGGCGGCAGCGTGCTGGTCGGCCGCAGCTTCCGCACCGAGTACGATCCCCTTCTGCCCGACCGCACGGGCCTGCGGGACAAGTCGTCCGACTGGATCGTGGCGGCCACCGTCACCCCGGTGCGGGGCATCAGCGCCTATGTCCGCACGCGTCTCGACTCCGACACCACCAAGATCAATCGCCTGGAAACCGGCGCCGACGCCTACACCTCGCGGATCCAGGGCTCGTTCCGCTACCTGAAGGACAATGTCGACTCCAACGGCGAGCGGCAGGAGAACTTCGAAACCCGCGGACAGCTGCAACTGACCAAGAAGTGGGCCCTGACGGCCTTCGGCCAGCTGGACCTGGTGGCCGAAACCTGGCGTCGCCGCGACCTGGGCGTGGCCTATACGGACGATTGCATCCGCATCGACATCATCTACCAACAGGAAGACCGCTATAGCTCGACGGTGAGCGGTCTCAGGCTCCAGCCTGACCGTTCGGTCGTCGTGCGCCTAACGCTCGCCACATTGGGTGATACAGGGTACAGCGACTAAGCAATCCTACGTCCGGGGGGACGTGCGGGCGTCCGCACGCGTCCCCGCGGCGCAACCAGACGCGACCGCCGAAGGCCTGCCCGAAGCTCTTCGCGTCAAAGACATTGAAATCGAGACCGGCCGGCCAAGCCGGGCTCCAGAGGAACGACACTACCCATGCGGTCTGCGCGTAGCGTGACGACTTTTGCGGCCAGCGCCGCGTCCATCCTCGCCCTGACCGTGGCGGGCCTTCCCGCCCAGGCCCGACAGGCCGCGCCGCTGGTCGACGCCCCGCCGGCGGCCGCCGCCGAGCCTCGCGCCAATCCGCTGTCGGAAAGCGTCGCTGCCGTGGTCAACGACGACATCATCTCGTCCTACGACCTGATGCAGCGCATGCGCCTGCTGATGGTGACCTCGGGCCTGCAGCCGACCCAGGAAAACCTGCCCCAGCTGGAACAGGAAGCCCTGCGCTCGCTGATCGACGAGCACGTGCAGATGCAGGAGCTGCGTCGCGTCGAGCGCGAACAGAAGATCACGATCATCTCGACCGAGAAGGAGGTCGACGAAGAGATCGCCAGCATCGCCCAGGGCAACAAGATGACCGGCGAGCAGCTGCTGGCCAGCCTCGCCGCCCAGGGCGTCAGCGCCGACACCTGGCGCGCCCAGATTCGCGCCGAAAGCAGCTGGCAGAACTGGATCAGCGGCCGCTACGGCTCGCGCCTGCGGATCGGTGAAGACCAGATCAAGGCCTTCGAGCGCCGCCTGGCCGATTCGGCCAGCAAGCCGCAGTACCAGGTCAGCGAAGTGTTCATCGACGCCGTGCGTGTCGGCGGCTCGGAAGTGGCGCTGAACGGCGCTCGCCAGCTGGTGACGCAGATGCAGCAGGGTGCGCCGTTCGCGGCCGTGGCCCGTCAGTTCTCGGCCGCCTCGACGGCCGCCAACGGCGGCGACGCCGGCTGGGTGAGCCCGGGCGAAATGCCGGCCGAGGTCGACGCCGCGCTCGAACAGCTGCGCCCCGGCCAGCTGTCGGCCCCGATCGCGGTCAAGGACGGCGTCTACATCGTCTATCTGCGCGACAAGCGCTCGGGCGCCAAGGCGACCCTGGTCGACCTCAAGCAAGTGGCCGTCGGCCTGCCCAAGGACGCCCCCGAAGCCGACGTCCAGGCCGCCACGGCCCTGCTGGCCGGCCTGAAGCCCAAGCTGACCAGCTGCCAGACCCTGGAAGCCGAGGCCGGCAAGGTGAACGGCGTCGTCGCCGGCGACCTCGGCGAAGCCGAGATCGGCGACCTGGCTCCGTCGTTCCAAGAGGCCGCCAACGCCCTGAGCGTCGGCCAGGTGTCGGATCCGATCCGCACCGACGCCGGGCTGCACCTGATCGCCGTGTGCGGCAAGCGCCAGTCGGGCGGCGGAACCCCGTCGCACGACCAGATCGAAAATCGCCTTAAGGGTCAGCAACTTGCGCTGATCTCCAAACGTTACCTGCGAGACCTACGCAACTCCGCCACCATCGAGACCCGGTGAAGACAGACACCCTGGCCCTGAGCGTCGGCGATCCCGCCGGCGTCGGGCCCGAAATCATCGCCAAGGCCTGGGCCGCCCTCCGCGAGAGCGGCCCGGTGTTCATGGCCGTCGGCGACCTGCAGAGCCTGGCCGCCGCCGGCGGCGGGGTGAAGGTGCGACCGGTGACCGGTCCGGTCGAGGCCGCCCAGGTGTTCTCCGAAGCCCTGCCGGTGCTGGACCTGCCCTTGCAGTCGCCGGTGGTGGCCGGCAAGCCCTCCAGCGCCCACGCCGGCCAGATCATCCGCTGGATCGAGACGGGCGTCGGCCTGGCGCTTTCCGGCGCCGTGGCGGGCCTCGTCACCGCGCCGATCGCCAAGGCCCCGCTCTACGAGGCGGGCTTCAAGTTTCCCGGCCACACCGAATTCCTCGCCGAACTGACGGCGCCGGCCCCTTTCGAGGGCGCCCGGGGCCCCGTGATGATGCTGACCGCCGGCGACCTGCGCGCCACGCTGGTGACTATCCACCAGTCAGTAGGCAGCGTGCCGGCTGCGCTGAGCATCGAGCGCATCGTCGAGGCGGGCCTCGTCACCGCCCAGGCCATGAAGACCGATTTCGGCATCGCCGCGCCCCGCCTGGCCGTGGCCGCGCTGAACCCCCACGCCGGCGAAGGCGGGGCGCTCGGTCGCGAAGAAATCGAGACGATCATCCCGGCCGTCGCGGCCCTGCGCGAACGCGGCGTCGACGCCCGCGGCCCGGCGCCCCCCGACAGCCTGTTCCACGCCGACGCCCGCGCGACCTACGATGCTGTGCTGTGCATGTATCACGACCAGGCCCTGATCCCGGTGAAGATGCTCGACTTCTGGGGCGGGGTGAACGTGACCCTGGGCCTGCCGATCGTGCGCACCTCGCCCGACCACGGCACCGGCTTCGACATCGCCGGCCGAGGCCTGGCGCGTCCCGACAGCCTGATCGCCGCCATCCGCCTGGCCGCCGACATCGCCGCGCGCCGCAACGCCTAGAGCCGGCTAGGCTTTCGAGGCGTTTGGCTCTAGAGGGAGGCGATGACGTCCCCTTCCCTCGCCGACCTGCCGCCGCTGCGTGAGGCGCTCGAGCGCCATGGCCTGCTGGCGCGCAAGAGCTTCGGCCAGCACTTCCTGCTCGACCTCAACATCACCCGCAAGATCGCGCGCCTGGCCGAGGTGGGTGAAGGCGACACGGTGATCGAGGTGGGTCCCGGCCCCGGCGGCCTGACGCGGGCCCTGCTGGAAACCGGCGCCAAGGTGGTGGCGGTCGAGAAGGACAGCCGCTTCCTGCCGCTGCTAGGCGAGTTGGCCGACGCGGCCGACGGCCGCCTGACCCTGGTCGAGGGCGACGCCCTGCGGGCCGACATGGCGGCGCTGGCGGATGGCGGCCCGGCGCACATGGTCTCCAACCTGCCCTACAACGTCGGCACCCAGCTGCTGATCAACTGGCTCACGGGGCCCTTCCGGCCGCTGTCGATGACCCTGATGTTCCAGAAGGAGGTCGCCGACCGCATCGCCGCCCAGGACAGCGACGACGCCTACGGACGCCTGGCGGTGCTGTCGCAGACGGTGTGCAGCGCCAAGGTGGTCATGGACCTGCCGGCCCGCGCCTTCACCCCGCCGCCCAAGGTGGCCTCGGCCGTAGCGCGCCTCGTGCCGCTGGAACCGGCGCCGGACAAGGCCCTGGTCTCCGCCCTGGAGCGGGTGACGGCGGCCGCCTTCGGCCAGCGCCGCAAGATGCTGCGTTCCAGTCTCAAGCCGATCGGCGGCGGCGCGCTGTGCGAGGCGGCGGGCATCGACCCCGACGCGCGGGCCGAGACGATCCCCATCGAAGGCTTCCAGGCCCTGGCCGCGGCCCTGCTGAAGGCCTGAGCAGGCTCGACCACGGCTTGCATTCGCCGGCGGGTGGAGGAATCTTCACCACATGCAGCCCGCCCCTGAGCAGCAACATCTGGTCCTGGTCGTCGACGACGACCCGCTGGTGACCGAGTTCGTCAGGTTTCGGCTGGAGATGGAGGGCTTCGCGGTGGAGGTCGCCCACAACGCCGAGGACGCCTTGACCGCCGCCCTGCGCCGGCCGCCGCACCTGTTCCTGCTGGACGTCGCCATGCCTGAGATCAACGGCCTGACGCTGCTGCGCCGCCTGCGGCCGGAAAGCGGTTGAAGGCCGTGCCGGCGATCATGATAACCGCCTCGGCCGACGGGGCGAACGTCAAGGCGGCCGTCGAGGCCGGCGCCGTCGGCTACGTCCTCAAGCCCTTCTCCGTCACCGACCTGCTGGCGCGGGTGCGGGCGGCGACCAAGAATCAGTCCCGCGTCTGGCTGTGACGCGTCCCCGGAGTTCCCCATGACCTCGCGCCCCCTGGCCCTGGTGATCGACGACGACCCGCTGATGCTGGAGTTCGTGTCGACCGCGCTCGAAGGCGGCGGTTTCGAGGTGGAGACCGCCGAAGACGCCCAGCGGCTGCTGGCTGACGTCCAGGACCGCCATCCGGCCATCGTGTTCCTGGACGTGCGCATGCCCGGCGAGACCGGGATCGAGGTGCTGCGCCGCCTGCGGGTCAGCGACTGGGGCCGCGAGGTGCCGGTGGTGATCATGACCGGCGAGCGGCGCCTGGACCGCGTGGTCGAGGCCATGAGCGCGGGCGCGACGACCTACATGATGAAGCCGTTCACGCCAGTGCAGATCGTGCTGCGGGCCCGCGAGCTGATCCAGCCGCGCGAGAGCGGCAGCTTTCATTACTGATTGGGGTGAAAACCTCACCCTTCGACAAGCTCAGGGTGAGGTTTTTCCGGCGCCGAGGCCTACCCTGATCCTCATCCTGAGCTTGTCGAAGGACGAGGATCACGCAATGAATCTGCTCAGATATCTTCCGCCAGCAGGTCGCCGACCAGGTCGCCGATCCAGGGGTTGCGCGAGCGTTTCTGGCGTTCGGCGTGGTAGATGTGGGCGAGGTCGGCGTAGGCCTTGTCGAAGTCGTCGTTGAGTACGACGTAGTCGAACTTCTCCCAGGCGGCGACCTCGTCCTTGGCACGCGACAGGCGGCGGGCGATGACTTCCTCGCTGTCCTGGCTGCGGGCGTGCAGGCGGCGGCTCATCTCGGCCAGGGACGGCGGCAGGATGTAGACCAGCACGCTGTCGGGACCGGCCTGCTCGTGCACCTTCATGGCGCCCTGGAAGTCGATGTCGAACAGCACGCTCTCGCCGCCCTCCAGCGCCTCCATGATCGGGGCCTTGGGGCTGCCGTAGTAGTTGCCGTAGACCTCGGCCCACTCGAAGAAGGCGTTCTCCTCGATCATCTCCTTGAACTTGTCCTTGGAGACGAAGTGGTAGTCCCGGCCGTCGTGCTCGCCGGGGCGCGGCTCGCGGGTGGTGGCGCTGATCGACAGGTGCAGGTCGCCATGGTCGGCCACCAGGCGGCGGGTCAGCGAGGTCTTGCCCACGCCCGAGGGGGCCACGACCATCAGGAGGAGGCCGCGGTGCTTGCGCCCGTGCTTTTCGGCCGGGTTATTCGACATTCTGAACCTGTTCGCGAAACTGTTCGATCGTGGCCTTCAGCTCGAGGCCGTGGGCCGTCAGCGCGGTCAGCGCCGACTTGCTGCAAAGGGTGTTGGCCTCGCGCATGAACTCCTGCGAGAGGAAGTCCAGGCGCCGGCCCGAAGCGCCGTCGCTGGCCAGCAAGGTGCGGGCGGCGGCGACGTGGCCGACCAGGCGGTCGAGCTCCTCGCGGACGTCGGCCTTGACCGCCAGGGCGGCGGCTTCCTGAAGAATGCGGTCCTGCGAGGCGCTTTCGCCCAGCAGTTCGGCCATGCGGCGCTCGAAGCGCTGCTTGAGGATGGCCGGCTGGCCCTCGGCCTCGGCGGCGGCGAGGCTGGTGAGGGTCTCGATGCGGTCGACGAGGCCCGTCAGCACGGGCGAGAGCGAAGCGCCCTCCTCCAGCCGCGCGACCTTCAGGCCGTCGAGGGCCTGGTGGATGCTGGCGGCTATGGCGGCTTCGAGGGCGGCGCGGGCCTCGGGATCCTCGTCGTCCTCGCGGACCTCGATGACGCCGCGCAGGGCCAGCAGGCCGTCGAGGCTGGGCTTGCCGACCATGCCGGTGGCCACATAGGGCGAACCGGCCTTGAGGTAGCGTTCCAGCACCTCGACATTGACCTGAGGCGCGGCGGCGGCCTCGGCCTTGCGGGCCTGGACGCCGAGCGTCAGCTGGCCGCGCTGGAAGCGGGCCTGGGCTCCGTCGCGGGCGGCGCGGTCGAGGCTTTCCAGGCCCGGCGGGCCCCGGAATCGGGTCTCGAGGTTGCGGCCGTTGACGCTGCGCGCCTCGACGGCCCAGCTCCAGTCGCCCAGAGCGCCCTCGACACGCGCGAACCCGGTCATGCCCGACAGCGCCATGGTCAGTTCCCTGCTGCTTCCGAAGCCTTGGCCTCACGCTCGATGCGACGCCACTGGGCGACGTTACGCTCGTGCTCTTCGTAGGTCCTGGCGAAGACGTGGCCGCCTGTGCCGTCGGCGACGAAGTAGAGCTCGTCGGTCTTGGGCGGATTCATCACCGCCGCCAGGGCCTCGCGGCCCGGATTGGCGATCGGCGTCGGCGGCAGGCCGGTAATCTTGTAGGTGTTGTAGGGCGTGACGGTGTCGAGTTCCGAGCGGCGCAGGCCCCGGCCCAGCGGCCGGCCGCGGGTGATGCCGTAGATCACCGTCGGATCGGTATCGAGACGCATCCCCAAGCGCAGGCGGTTGGTGAACAGCGCCGCCACCCGCGGACGCTCGCTGGCCAGGGCCGTCTCCTTCTCGACGATCGAGGCCAGGGTGACGGCCTCGTCCTTGGTCTGGAACGGCAGGCCCGCCTGGCGCTGCTCCCACAGGGCGTTCAGCACCTTGTCGCGGTCGTCCATCATCCGTTGCAGGACGGCGGCCCGCTCCTCGCCGCGCTCGACCTGGTAGGTCTCGGGCAGGACGGCGCCTTCCGGCGGGGTCGGCACGTCGCCGACCAGCACGGGCGAGCGCTGCAGGATCTCGACGACCATTTCCGAGGTCACGCCTTCGGGCACGGTGACCTGGTGGCGCACGACCTTGCCGTCGCGGACCATGGCCAGGACGGTGGAGAGCGAGGCGCGATTGGGGAATTCGTATTCGCCGGCCTTCAGCCGACGCGCCGCGCCGGTGACCTGGGCGGCGGTCAGGAACAGCGACGAGGAGTTGATGGCGCCGCCGGCTTCCAGGGCCCCGGCGATTTCCGAGACGCTGGCGCCGCGGCGGAGCACCACCGAGGTGTATTCACCGTTCTTGGCCTTGGGGCCCGGCCCGCTGTAGAGCCAGACAGCCCCGCCGCCGACGGCGAGAGCCGCGACCGCGGCGACCACGAGGCCGCCGCCGGCCATGGCGGCCAGGCGACGTCCCAGGGTGGCGGTCTCCCGCTTGCGGGCCTTCGACGCCCGCTTGGGCGCCTGGGCCTTCTTTTGCGGACGCGGCGGCTTGCTCACGAGACTTGGCTCACGAGATTTTACGGAACACGACGGAGGCGTTGGTGCCGCCGAAGCCGAAGCTGTTGGACACGGCCACGTCGATCTTCATCGGCACGGCCTTGTGGGGCGCCAGGTTCATCGGCACGTCGACGTCGGGATTGTCGAGGTTGATGGTCGGCGGGGCGATCTGGTCGCGGATGGCCAGGATCGAGAAGATCGACTCGATGGCGCCGGCCGCGCCCAGCAGGTGGCCGGTCATCGACTTGGTCGACGACATCACCACGTTCTTGGCGTGATCGCCGAGGAACGCGGCCACGGCGCCGGCTTCCAGGCCGTCGGCCATTGTCGAGGTGCCGTGGGCGTTGATGTAGTCGATGTCCGAGGGCTGGAGGCCCGCATCCTTGACGGCCGCCGCCAAGGCGCGACCGCCGCCTTCGCCGTTCTCCGACGGAGCGGTGATGTGATAGGCGTCGCCCGACAGGCCATAGCCGACCACTTCGGCGTAGATCTTCGCGCCACGGGCCTTGGCGTGCTCGTATTCCTCGAGCACCAGGACGCCGGCGCCTTCACCCATGACGAAACCGCCGCGATCCTTGTCATAGGGACGCGAGGCCTTCTCGGGCGTGTCGTTGAAGTCGGTGGCCACGGCGCGGCAGGCGATGAAACCGGCGATGCCGAGCTTGCAGACGGCCGCTTCCGCGCCGCCGGCGATCATCACGTCGGCGTCGCCGTACTTGATCAGGCGCGCGGCGTCGCCGATGGCGTGGGCGCCCGTGGCGCAGGCCGTGACGACCGCGTGGTTGGGGCCCTTGAAGCCGTACTTGATCGAGACCTGACCCGAGATCAGGTTGATCAGGGCCGAGGAGATGAAGAACGGGCTGACGCGACGCGGGCCCTTGGCTTCCAGTTCCAGCGCGGTGTCGGCGATGCTCGACAGGCCGCCGATGCCCGAGCCGAGGATGACGCCCGTGCGCCACTTCTGCTCATCGGTCTCGGGAACCCAGCCCGAATCCTTCACGGCTTCGTCCGCGGCGGCGATGCCGTACAGGATGAAGTCGTCGACGCGCTTCTGGTCGCGCGGGCTCATGGTCTGGTCGGGGTCGAACGAGCCTTCGACGTCCGGACCGCCACCGCCACGACCATCGACCCGCGGCACTTCGCACGCGACCTGACAGGCGTAGTCGGTCGGGTCGAAAGCGGTGATGCGACCCGCGCCGGACTTGCCGGCCACGATGTTCTTCCAGGACACTTCGACGCCCTGGCCCAGAGGAGTCAGCAGGCCCAGCCCGGTGACGACGACTCTACGCATGGATTGCTCCCAAACCTTCCGACGCGCCGGCCTGGACGAAAGGCGAAAGCCCTAGGCCAGGTTGCGGCGCGAATCTTGGCCACATACGAAAACCGCCGCGCGCACGATGGCAATAGCCCGTGCTGCGCGGCGGCTGATAGTCTTGTTCGCCCGTAAGGGTACGAACCCGACGCCCTTAGGCGCCGGTCTTTTCCGTGATGAACTTCACGGCGTCGCCAACCGTCTGGATGTGCTCGGCGGCGTCGTCCGGAATTTCGATGTCGAATTCTTCTTCGAACGCCATCACGAGCTCGACGTTGTCGAGGCTGTCGGCGCCCAGGTCGTCGATGAAGCTGGCCTTCTCGGTGACCTTCTCGGGATCGGCATCCAGGTGTTCGATGACGATCTTACGCACGCGCTCGAGAATGTCGGACATTCTGTTAGTCCCTCGTTTTGAAATCTGTTTACCCCCGGACGGTATGAAATCTGTTTCACCGTCCGTGAGATGTCGGGTCACCGCCTATCACGTTCCTTTTCGGGTGACCAGCGGGTCAGCCGCCAAGAAGCATGGCCGTTGTGGACCAAGGCGGGCGTTCGCCTAGATCATGGCCATGCCGCCGTTGACGTGCAAGGTCTGACCGGTGACGTAACCGCCCTGATCGCTGGCCAGGTAAACGCAGGCAGCGGCGATATCGCTCCCTTCGCCCAGCTTGCCGGCCGGGATGGTCGACAGGATGCCGGCCTTCTGCTGCTCGTTCAGGGCGTCGGTCATCGGGCTGGCGATGAAGCCGGGGGCGACGCAGTTGACGGTCACGCCGCGGCTGGCCAGTTCCTGGGCCAAGGCCTTGGAAAACCCGATCATTCCGGCCTTGGAGGCCGCGTAGTTGGTCTGGCCGGGATTACCGGTGACGCCCACGATCGAGGTGATGCCGATGATGCGGCCGGCGCGGCGCTTCATCATGCCCTTGGCGGCGGCGCGGGCCAGGCGGAAGTAGCCTTCCAGGTTCACCTTGATGACGGTGTCCCAGTCCTCGTCCTTCATGCGCACGATCAGGCCGTCGCGGGTGATGCCGGCGTTGGCGATGACGATGTCGAGCGGGCTGCCTGCGGCTTCCTCGGCCTTGGCGACCAGGCCGTCGACGGCTTCGGCGTCCGACAGATTCGCCACGACGAACGAGGCGCGCTCGCCCAGCTCGTTCTTCAGCTCGGTCAGCGCCGATTCGCGGGTGCCCGAGAGCACGACGTGGGCGCCCTGGCCGTGCAGGGCGCGGGCGATGGCGCCGCCGATGCCGCCGGTGGCGCCGGTGACGAGGGCGGTCTTGCCGGTGAGGTCGAACATTTGAGTTCTCCGGTTCGGAGGGATTGGGGTGCGTGATCCTCGTCCTTCGACAGGCTCAGGATGAGGACCCGAATGATCCGCCGTGGACATTAGCCCTCACCCTGAGCTTGTCGAAGGGCGAGGGCTAACCACGACGTCTACTTCAGAGCGACTGGGCGAACGCTTCCAGGTCGGCCGGGCTGTTCAGCGGGGTCGCCTCGGCGTCCGGGGCGATGCGCTTGGCCATGCCCGACAGCACCTTGCCGGCGCCGGCCTCGGCGAAGCGGGTGACGCCGCCCTCGCCGGCCAGCCAGGTCATGCTTTCGCGCCAGCGGACGCGGCCGGTGACCTGCTCGACCAGCAGCTTGCGGATGACGTCCGGGTCGTGGACCGGGGCGGCGGTGACGTTGGCCACCAAGGGCGCGCGCGGGGCCAGGATCGTGGCGCTGGCCAGGGCGGCGGCCATCTCGTCGGCGGCCGGCTGCATCAGCGGGCAGTGGAACGGCGCCGAGACGTTCAGCGGAATGGCGCGGGCGCCCAGTTCCTTGGCCTTCTCGATGGCCTTGTCCACGGCGGCCTTGGCGCCGGAGATCACGACGTTGCCGTTGTTGTTGTCGTTGGCCACGACGCAGACGCCGACTTCCGAGCCGGCGGCGGCGGCGGCCTCGGCCAGGGCGATGTCGGTCTTGGGACCGATCAGCGAGGCCATCGCGCCCTCGCCCACCGGCACGGCGCGCTGCATGGCCTGGCCGCGCAGCTTCAGGAGGCGCGCGGTGTCGGCCAGGCTGATGGCGCCGGCGGCGGCCAGGGCCGAATATTCACCCAGGCTGTGACCGGCGACGAAGGCGGCGCGGTCGATGCCGACGCCGAATTCCTTCTCCAGCGTGCGGGTGACGGCCAGCGAGACGGCCATCAGGGCCGGCTGGGCGTTCTCGGTCAGGGTCAGGTCGCCCTCGGGACCTTCGCGCATCAGTTGGGACAGCTTCTGGCCCAGGGCGTCGTCGACTTCCTGGAACACCTCGCGGGCGGACGCGAAGGCCTCCGCCAGCTCGACGCCCATGCCGACCGATTGGCTGCCCTGTCCCGGGAAGATGAAGGCGATGCTCATGACGGCCCGCTCCTCTAAAATTCAATGTCTTGGGCGCGGAGGGTTAGGGGAAAGCCGGTGACTGGGCAAGCCGGACCGCTGTTTTGCCGATACTTGCTTTCCGTAAGGGTGCGTCCACATTGCGGGCCACGCCGTAGCTGAACGCGCAATCCCTCTCGGAGCCCGTACGATGAAACGCCTCGCCCTCGCCGCCTCGCTGGCCGCCCTCGGCCTGCTGGCCGCCGCTCCGGCTCTCGCCGCCCTGAAGCCCGGTGACAAGGCTCCCGACTTCACCGCCCCCGGCGCCCTGGCCGGCAAGGACTTCGAGTTCAAGCTGAGCAAGGCCCTGAAGAAGGGGCCGGTGGTGCTCTATTTCTTCCCGGCCGCCTATACCTCGGGCTGCACGGCCGAGGCCCACGAGTTCGCCGAGGCGACGCCCGAGTTCGAAAAGCTGGGCGCGACCGTGATCGGCGTCACCGGCGGCAATGTCGACCGGATCAAGGACTTCTCGAAGGAGCACTGCCGCGACAAGTTCGCGGTGGCCGCCGCCAGCCCGGCCCTGATCAAGGACTACGACGTCAAGCTGCCCCTGAAGGACAACATGTCCAACCGCACCTCCTACGTCATCGCGCCGGACGGCAAGATCCTGCTGGCCTACAGCGACTTCAACTTCCAGGGCCACGTGACCAAGACCATGGACGCGGTGAAGGCGTACAAGGGTAAGAAGTAGGGGCGACTTCCCGTCCTCCCTTCAATCGTCATCCCGGCCCCCCGGGTCGCGCGAAGCGCGCCCGAGGACAGGCTCCGCGAAGCGAAGAGCCGGGACCCAGGGGCGGCCGCAATGCCCCGGCGAGCGCTTTGGGCGCTTGATCCGCCCGCCGCGCCCAGTCCCCTGGGTCCCTGTGTATTGCGATGTAGGTCGGGCGGTCGCCTGATGGCTGGCGGGCGCAGCTCGTTGGGTCCCAGGCGTCACAGGCCGTGATCCGGCAAGGGCGCGTCCGCCAG